>CAVXLO010000027.1:0-99789 GCA_963762555.1 uncultured Verrucomicrobiae bacterium | reverse complement strand
TTTCCACGGAAATGGAATCAGCTAACGCTTGAGGCGTTTCGGGCAGTCGGTTTAGGCGAACTGGATGACCAATCGCTTGCCTCCAAACCAGGGCATGGGCGTTGGTTTTTCGGCCAAGCGCGAGGAAACCAGGAAGGGGTTATGGGCTCGCTTATCCAACCTTACGATCACGTCCTGTTCCCCGATGATGACGGTGGCCGACACATCGAGCAAATTGCGGAAGATCTTTTTGGCCTGCGCCCGCTCGTACTCGCGTCCGATTTGATCGGCCATGAGGCGGTAAAGCGAGCTGGCCATGAGGGTAATTTGGAGATCAAAGTCCACCTTGAGCCCGACCATCGAGGAGAGAGCATCGAGATGAAAGAACTGGACGGCCTCCGAGATGCCATTCTCAATGAGCATGCGGTGGGCGTAACGGGTCACCAGCGCCGGGCAACTCAGTTCCAGTTGGTTGGTCAGCAGGATGGTGGGGTCCTCATGGCCCAACTCCGTAACGGTGACTTGGCGCAGCAGGCCCTTGTAACCTTTGAGTTGGATGCGCTCATCCAAAACCTTGGGCGTGCGGAAGGTGCGGGTCAAAGCCGGCAGCGTGATCCGTTGCCAGGCCGAGGGGGGCTGGCTGAAGATTTGGCCGAGCATCTTTTTGGAGCGGCGGCGCAGGGTGATGAAGCGGATGTCCTGGCGGTTGAGCCGGTCCAACTGCCGATAGGTGGTCAAACGCGAGTCGAAAACCAGTTCGGCGGGCAAGCGACCGGTGCGACGTTTCCAGAACTTAACGAAGCTTAAAATCTCGTCGGGCTGTTGGGCCTTGGTCAGGGCGGCGTTGGCATAGCAAAGCACTCGCTCGGTGGCGTCGCGGGCCAGGAAGACCAGGATGCCCTTTTGACTGCGGCTGCGGCTGGAAACATAGTGCTTTTCCAGGGGTTCGGCCCCGGTGTTGGCCGGCACGGTGTGGAAGTCCAGGTCGAAGGAATCACCCCGGCGCAGTCCCGCTTGGGTGAGGTGTGCAAACCAGGTTGCCATCAGGCGGGTGTTGGTTTGCTGGCCGATGCCCGAGCTATAAGCGGCCAAGTAGGAGCGTTTGGGGATGACATTCAAACCGGCGAACAGGGCCAAGCCCTGATCAAAGACCAAGTCCATGACATGACTCTTGCGTTCTTTGCCGATCAGCTTGAGACCCAGGAGGCTGCGCAAGGCTTGGTGGGCGGGAATCATCTGAGAACCCGGCAAGTGAGCTCGGCGGGCGACCCACTCGAGGTCCAGGCCCCGCATCAAGGGGACGAACAGGAACAAGCCCCCCAAGCGAGTGCGGAAGGAGCGAGGCTCCAGATCCAATTGGCGGACGTTGGCCACAGCGGCCGGTTCCGGTTTGAGGGTGAGGGGCCGTTCGTCGTCCCGGCGGCGGGGCAGGCGGGCGAAGCCCTCTTCGCGCATGAGCACGGCCAGAGCATTGACGCTGATGACCTGGCCGGCCTGGGCCAGTTCGCGCTGGATGTCATAGATGGAGAGGTTCTGCTTGCGCAGGGCCACGGCCAGTTCGCGCACGCGGTCGCGAGACGGGGCGTGGTGGGGGCCGGGCTTAGGGTGTTGGAAAAAGCCGGCGCGTTTGTTAGGATCATGGCGGAACTGGTAGCACAGGACGCGGAAGGCATTGGGGGAGTAACCGAAGCGGCGAGCGGCTTGCGGTCCGGGCAGTTGTTCGACAAAGAAGGCGCGGAGGGCCTCATACTGACGGTGGTGGGCGGATTCCGGGGCGAGGAAGAAGCGGGCATCTGGCGAGACAGTTATCTCATTTCGAGTATTGATAGCCACATATTAATATTGCCACAGTATTTCATTGATGTCAATAGGTAGTGGGCGATGGAGGTGGCAACCACAATCTATTGCGGCACTGAACGCATTAATGAGCGATGTCGAAGGCTCCGGTGTGCTGGCCAGCATAGGGCGTTATTTTGATAATAACACATACACTGTGATATTATAAGTATTCTATATTGCTAACGTCACGCTGCCGCATGGTGCCGGATCTTCTGCGAGTGAGAGCCGTGACGGTAACCAGCCCGAGTCCATGCGGAGCCCCAGGGGCTTGTGCGCTGGCCCAGCGTGGAATCGCAGGGAAATGGCTGGTGGCCTGAGAAACGAACCGCGGCCGAAGGGAGACGCGCGGGGTCGGTCCCCGGTCATCCAGTTCGCCTAAACCGACTGCCCGAAACGCCTCAAGCGTTAGCTGATTCCGATACCGTGGAAATCGAGGCTAGAACTTCTGAGAGGCGCCGACGGCTCCACCGCGGGTTAGCCTCGATCAATGCCTTTATCTCGGCGATCTCGACGCCGCTGATTTGGCGACCTTGAACAATATCAACATCCGGCACGCGGTCAGACTACCAAGAGGATTTTTTGGAGTCCCGTACAAAATGAAGAAATCTTGCCCCCACAAATCCGACGAGGAAGTATCCGGTCTATTCTAGACCTGAGTAGTTACAATAAGGGGAAAGCGGGGAAACGAGGCCGCCGCAGCCCGCAGGTTCAGACATCCTGACCCCGTGGGAACGAGGTGAGCCCAGTTCCCCCTCACCCTGCCCTCTCCCTTGGGGAGAGGGTGCCCTGCTGGGCGTCGCGAGATATGCCTGGGCGCCTCGGAATTGTCGCGGCGTGGCGGAGTGTCCTCCCTCTCCCCAAGGGAGAGGGCAGGGTGAGGGGGAAGCAACCACCCCATCCGAAAGCAGGCTCAGGCAAATGCCACGCCACTCCAAAATCCTGCAGCGAGTCAGGAGTTCGGAACTCGCTACCTTCCCCACTCGGGGTTCTCCACAAACGCATAGCAGGCCGCATGGCAGATGCCCAACTGCGCGTCCTCCACGCGCCCGTAGTGGGTGTCGTTGATGACGATCACCTGCTCCGCAATCTCGGCCATGCGTCCCCGTCGGGCGCCGACCAGCGCCACCGTACGCAGGTCGTGCGCTTTCGCCCATTCGAGCGCCTTTACGCAGTTCGGTGAGTTGCCGCTGACGCTCAGCGCGAGCACGAGATCGCCGGGCTTGCCGTAGTTCTGCAACTGGCCGGCAAAGACCTCTTCATAGGCGTAGTCGTTGGCCAGCGCCGTCAACCACCCCACGCTCTCGTTAAGCGAGATCACCCGGAAGCGCTTGCCGACCTTGTCCGAAGCCATCTTGCCGAGGTCGGTGGCGAAGTGGGACGCGTTGGCCGCGCTGCCGCCGTTGCCAAACACAAAGATCTGCCGGTCTTCCCTCAGCGCCGTGCGCAGCTTCTCGATCAACTCGGCCACAGCCTCGACCGGAATGGAATCATGCGCCGCCTTCTGCGCCTTGATGTAATCGCCAATCCATTGCTTCATAGGCCGGATAATCCGCCCCTCAGCCCGCGTTGTCAGGCCAATTTAAGCGCCCCCACCGGCACAGCGTCCTCCCCGAGCCTGGCCAGTGCGATGCTCGGCGCGGGCGCAAACACCTCCATCACGAAACGCCCCAGCGCGCTCGCGACTGCCGCCCGCAAAGGCTCGCCCACACCCGACAAGCCTCCCCCCAGGATGATGACTTCCGGATGGAACAAGTGCACGACATGAGAGAGGCCAAACGCCAGGTCTTCAGCGGTCTCCTGTAACAGGCGCTTCGCGGCGGCATCCCCCTGGCGCAATGCCTCAGCCAGGTGTTTCGCCTCCCCGCCCACCGTTGGGCCAGCCAACCGCGCCAACAGTCCCTCGGGCTCTTTGGCCTTCAACTCGCGAACCCTGCCGTCCACCGCCCACCCCGAGCAGCGGGCCTCGACGATCGTCCCCTCCCGGTCCAACCGGATGTGGCCAATCTCGGCCTCTCCAGGTTTCGCGCCGTGGTAAATCCTCCCATCCACCACCAACCCGCCTCCTACGCCGCTGCCCAGCGTGACGTAAAACACCGGATTGAGCCCCACCCCCGCCCCGCACAGCGCCTCACCCAAGGCCGCCACATTGCCATCGTTATCCACCGCCACGGGCGCCCCCGCCAGTTGGCGCAGCCACCCGCTCAAATCGAACTCCGACCAACCCTCAATCTGGTGCGAGCGGCAGATTCGGCCCGTCTTCCAATCCACCGGCCCGCCAAAGCCGACCCCGGCGCGTTCGATCCGATGGCCACGCAGCAACTCCCGCAGCCCCACCTCGATTTGCCGGCGAATCCCTGCCGCGCCCTCGCCCGGCTCGACCGTCAGCCTCCGCCGCTCGCTGATGTTCCCCTTGCCATCCCCGAGCACGAGTTGCAGTTTGCTCCCCCCGATTTCAATGCCGAGATTCATAAAGGGAAGGAAGAAGGAAGAAGGAAGAATGCAGAAAAGGACCCAGCACCACCCTTCAGCGTTTCTGCATTCTGCATTCTTCCTTCTGCCTTCAGAAATACTCCGGCTCGTTGCCCGGCTTCCATTTGATGTTGCACCCGATGCTGGCCTTCTGATTCGGCGAAACGGCCTTCCCGGCGAGCAGGGCTTCGAGCGCCGCCCGCAGGTCTTTGCCCGTCACTGGGATGCCGTTGCCCGGGCGGCTGTCGTCAAACTGGCCCCGATAGACCAGCCGCTGGTCCCGGTCGAACAGGTAAATGTCCGGCGTGCAAGCCGCCCGGTACGCCTTGGCCACCGCCTGCGTCTCGTCATAGAGATAAGGGAAGACATAGCCAGCCGCCGTCGCCTCCTCCGCCATCCTTGCCGGGCTGTCGGCGGGATAACTGGCGACGTCATTAGAGTTGATGCCGACCACCGCCACCCCGCGCGGCTGGTAATCGCGCGCCAGCTTCGCCAGACCCTCTCGGATGTGCTTCACGTAGGGACAGTGATTGCACATAAAGACAACCAGCAGCGCGGGCGCGCTCTTGAAATCGGCCAGCGAGACCGTCCTCCCGCCTGGGTCCGGCAACCGGAAATCCGGCGCCTTGGTGCCCAGCGGCAACATTGTGGAATTAACGGCAACCATGCAAAGAACTTGTTACGCCCCGAGGCTCTTGTCGAATGGAAAAAGGCCCAAGCCCCCCTCCTGCCAGGGTTCTTTCATCTGAAAAGGCCACACGTCCCCCGCAGCGTAGGGACGCTTTGCGTTTCACAGCCTTGGACCCAAGTCGGCGCGCCGGAGCGGTCAATCTCACGGCGCCAAAGCTTTGGCCGTCGGCCGCCCGGCCTTGGTGCAGAGCAATGGCTCATAGGCCGGGCTGAGGGGCGACAAGGGCGTCGCCAGTTTAGCTGCTGTTCATAGGGGTCGGGTGATGAGTTGGACCTTTTGGGTGTTGGTCAGCCTGCGCCGCCAGCCCGGGAAAGTGCGCGCCTTGGTTTGGCCTCGGTGTTGTTGCAGTTCAAAGAGTCCCAAGAGCAGGTTCCTCAAAGTGCTCATGACAAAAGCACCCGCGCGCTTGCTAATTCTGGAAGCGTCTTCGCCCAGGCTGACATCCCGACGGTAGTGGGCGCCGTTTTCACTCGCACCCCAGTGGTCCCGGATGGATTGCAGCAACTGCCGGGCGCTGTATTGCTTGGGGGCGGCGCTGGTGCAGTAAAAGCTGTATTCTTCGGAGGGCTTGATCACTTTGCCGGCCCGCAGTTCCTGGCGCTCCCGCCACACCGCCAGGAACTGCCAGCAACCGCACAGGCCGGCTTCTTCGGGACTGAGGCTGGTCCTTTGAAGGCGCCAGCGCACCAAGCGCCCGTGCTCCTTGAGCCAACCGGTGTCGTATTCAGAGGGAAAAAAAACGTTGGGGCAGCCGGATTTGTGCCCGCTCCAAGATGCCGTCTTGATTGCCTTTGAGGCCGAAGAGGTAATCGGCTCCCAGTTCCTGGGTCACGAACTGGGTGCTCTTCTGCTGGCAATGCAGGGCATCGGCCGTGATGAGGCTGCCTTCCAGCGCCCCTTTGGGCAGCTTGCGTAGCAACGGCTGGAGGGCGGGGATTTCGTTGCTCTTTTCCTCAATGGGCTCCTGCGCCACCGTCAGGCGCAAACGGTGGCTGACGGCCGAGAGCAATTGCAACGGTTTACCCTCGGTGCGGGCGCTGCCGCGCAGACATTTGCCATCGACGGCCAGGGACTGCAGAATCGAAATCTCTTGAGCCATCATCCACTGGCCCATGCGCAGATCAAATTCGGCGGCGTCGAGCCCGTTCATCACGCGGAAGAAGGTGCTGTCGCTGGGGGCGCGGTAACGGTCGGTTTTGGGATCGCGCCGACAGCCCAACGCCCGCAATTGGCGTTGGGTCAGTTTACGACACTCATCTTCTAAAGCCTCGTAGCCGCCAGCTCCCATGAGCATGGCTGCGGCCGCGCAAGCCAGCACGAAGGGTTGCCGATGTCTTAATCCGTGGCCACGTCGCGGGTCCTTGAACTGTTCAAAGACTTCCAGCAGCGAACCCAGGTGGGTGGCTTGCAGCGGGCAAGGCCCACTGACTTTTTCCTCATGCTCCGCCAAGTCGGCCGGCAGCCGTCCCTGCCGCAAAATGCCCAGCGCGCGGGGACGCAGTTCTCGCAGGTAGAGCTGTTTGGGCTGGCCGTGCTCCTGGTAATAGTCCCGGCTGGAGCGGCCATAGCCGGCGGTCAGCCCCACCGCCGCAAAACCGCAAGCCCGGTAACAGGTCCCCCGGTACTGGCTCTCATCCACGTAGCTCTCCACCAGAACCACCGGATGCCCCCACTGCTCCTGCCAGTCCGCGTTAAGTCGCTTCAGACACAACGCCAGGACCCGCGAGGCCAGATTCGGATAGCGCTGGCGCTCGGGTAAAACCAAAAACCGGCTGTTGTTCACCACAAAGCACAGCCGGCGTGCCCGCTGCCGCGGCGTCCAGCGGATCTGACACTCGCGAGCTTTGGTGTGCGGCGCGGCCCCACTGAACACCAGCAGCGCTATCCATTGCCCGTCGACTTCCGCCACATAGCGCAGGCTTTGCCCGCCCACCCGGGCGCTGTGCAGATAATGCTGGCTCTCCAGCAGGGTATCGTAGCGCTCGCGTTCCTCCGGGCCGATCAGCCGGACGCTCACTTGGCGCAGGTAATCCCATTCCGGCGCGGTTTTCTCTTTCGTCATGCGCCTGGTTTATCAGGAGCAAAAACCAATGTCTAGTGGGGGCTTGATAATATTAAGGACCCCAATTGCTTACGCACCGCAGATGAAATGCCCCTGCCCTCCTGCCCCCTCCAGGCGTATTACTGGCCAAGAGGTAGCCAACTGGTAAGCAACCGGTCCGATGTGGATCCGATCCACATCGGACCGGTTGCTTACCAGTTGGCTACCTCTTGGCCACACCCAGGCTTGCGGTTGGCCTGAGCCAGGCCGGCAGCGGGGCTGTGCGGCACTCCCGCCGCCGACGCCAGCGGCGGACAGCCCTTTTGCCAGCGAAAGGGGTCCCTACTGGCGTCGGCTGCTGCCAGCGGAACCGTCCAAGGTCTCCCCACCCTCAGGCTGGGCAGGGGCCCCGGAGGGGCCGGAGAGGCTGCAGGCCATGGGGTTTCAAAGCGTCGGCCCAGCTTTCACCGTCAGTTGCCCTCAACAAAGGCCGTTCCAGATGTGGTTAAGGACAAGCCAGGGGCGGGCGGCCCTCGCGCGGGCGGCATACCTGAGCTAAGATAGCCTCGGACACCAGCTTGGCTATGAACACAAACCAGTCTTTTCGCCACTTGCCTGCCCTGGCGGGAGTTTGCTCGATGGAGGAGGCTGCGAAACCCGGCCTCTCGGTCGAAGAATGCGTCCGCCGGCTCAAGCGTTACCACTACGCGTTCAAGCGGCTGCACCAGATCTTCACCGCGCGCATCACCGCCGAGCCGCTCTACGAACTCAAGATGGGCTTCAGCCTCCACGCGCATCTGTGCGCCGAACACGCCACCGCGCTGCGCAAACGCGTCGGCGAAATGCGCGAGCCACCGCTCGGCCTCGAAGCCGTGCCCGACCCGAACCTTGAACTCTTCTTCGATGAAATCCTCGGCGGCCCCGACGACCGAGGAACTGCTCCTCGGCCTTTACGAAAAAGCCGTGCCGCGCTGATGGCCGCCCTCGAACGACACCTGCGAGACACTAATCGCGCTGGCCGATCAACCCACCGTCCGCCTTTGCCGCTTCGCGCTGCTGGAATTGGAGGACATAGCGGAGTTCGGCGCCAAAGCATTGCCGCGCTGGTGGATGGCGCCTGCCGTGAGCGCCTGGCGGACTGGCTGGCGCTGCTGGACGATTGCCTCGCCGCCGCCGGCGGGCTGGACGGCACCGAAACGCCCCAGCCCGCCACGATCCGGCGGCGTCATTCCGCGCAACCTTACCAATACGACCGCGTCCCCAGGCGGGACGCGCGCTTCCCCGATCCCTACAACATGGGCGTCAACGCCGAGGTCTTCCTCTACGACGAGCAATTCCCGCCCGAGCCCAAGACGCTGATGATGTTCTACAAGCGGCTGCGCGAAGTGGACGTGCCCGAGATGATGGCCAGCATCATCATCGAAACGCCCGGCAAACCGTGGGAATACTATCGCGACATGACCCGCCAGCTCTGGGACGAAGCCCGCCACGCCATGATGGGCGAAGTCGGCTTTGCCGATCTGGGCATTGACTGGCCGAGCAAGGTCATGGTCAACCACACCTGGTCGCTGGCCCTCAACACGCAGCTCAAGCCCATCGAGCGCCATGCCGTGCTGTACTTCATCGAGCAGGGCCTGATGCCCAAGACCGGCAAACGCTACGAATGGGAAGTCGGCCTTGCCTCACACAACCCGCTCGCCGCGCTGTTCCAGGATTACGATTGGGCGGACGAAGTGCTCCACGCCCGCATTGGCCGCGATTGGTATCTGAAGGAGTTCAGCAACCCGCAGGAGGCCGTCCGCTACGGCGACGAATGCTGGTCGCGGGTGCTGATGAACTGGGAGAACTGGCGGCAGCAAGGCCTGACGCAACACCGCAACTGGTGGCCGGACCTTTACCGCGAAGCCTGCCGCCGCTGGGGCATCGAGCCCGACCCCAAGGTGCTCGCCTACTCGACCACCTACCAGACCGTCCGCGCCGACCTGAAGGAGCTTACCGGCTCGGCGTAGCACACGCCCGGTGCAGACCGTTGGGCGCCATACGGCGGTACGCCGCGGGGACTCGGGTTCAACTCAGCACACTTTCCCAGTCGCGAGTCAGTCTCCCTTCGCCCTCGGCCAGTGCGTCAGCGCGATGAAGCTCAGCCGATAGTCCGTCCCCGCATGGTTATTTATCGAGAGATAGTGCATCGCCTGGTTGATACGGTCGCTCGCCAGCGCATAGTCCGGCCCCGACACGGTCGTCGTGGCCGCCCCGACCAGGACCAACTGATTCCCAATCAGAAGCCGAACCGGATCGGACGAATCACCCGGGCGCAAGGACCCATGCGCCAGCGGATCGGCGCTTAAAGTCCAGTCCGTTCCCAAACCGAACGGGACGGTTTGTCGGCCATAGAAAAACACCGCTCCCGTGGCGGGCAATGACACCGCTTCGCCAAACACCAGGTAATCCTGGTTCACCCCAACGCCCTGCACGCAACCAGCATCCAGCCAGTTCGTGTAATTGGCCGGCAGCAGCGGCAAATACCCCACCGAAGGCGGCAGGTCAGCGTCCAAAATGCCCACCACGATGTCGTGGCCCACGTTCGTGACCTCCAGGCTCCTGCGGTAATAGACCACGTTGTTCGTGTCCGCAAACACCGCCGGCTCCTTGCCTTTGAAAAACGGCGCCCAGGCCACATGGTTCGCCACCAGGTAATGCCGCGGCGACACCATCGTCACCATGTATTCGTATCCCGCGTGATTCGTGCAGACGTAGCCCAGGCAGGTGGCGCTCAGCCCGCGCACCCCATGCAGCCAGCAGTGCGGCGCCCAGATGGCCCGGTAATGGGTCGAAAACTGGTAAAACGGCGACCCTGGGCCGCTCGACAGATAAGCCATCGCCGCCAAAGGATCCCTGAAGCCCACCGTGTGCCCGACCGCATTGGTCGCAAGATGATAGGCCAGCGTCGCAGTCGGGCCTGGCGGAACCCCTGCTGCCAACGGAACCGCGGCCTTGGATGGCTTGCGCGAGCTATTCGAGCCGTCCGCGCACGCCCCGAGAGTCAGCATCGCCACCGCCGCCAATGTCGTCCAGGCTGTTCCGGCCCATTTCATCTGATTCCACTATAACCTGTTCTCAAGTAATCGAACACCGCTTTATCCCGAGCCTGGGTGGCCGCTGGAGAGTTGGCATGGCCGGTGGGGATGTCGTTGTAGATCTGCTTCGGAATGGAGAGGTTGTTGTAGGCGGCGTACACCGTAGTCGGAGGGCACGTCCGATCAATGAATCCGACCGTCACAAAAGCGCCCTTGGCCCGGGTGCGGGCGGCAAAGTTCACGTCGTCGAAGTAACGGGCCGCCTGGAGCACCTGTTCATCCGGTGTGCCATCGGGGCCGGTGGGAACCAGTTTGGGCCAGCCGCTGATGCGATTGGCTTTCATTCCGGTGTGATCGCAGCCGGCCGGCACGCCCGCTGCCAGAAAGGTCACCCGTTCGTCAAGTCCGGCGGCGGCAAAGGCTTGAAATCCTCCCTGGCTGCTGCCGTAGGCGATAACGGTCCGACCGTCCCACTCCGGCTGAGCCGTTAGAAAGTCAATGGCGCGAATCACCCGCAAAAACATGCCCAGGAAATAACACGTCTCGCGCGACTCCCGGCCTGCGTGCGGATAGTCCTTGAGTCTGCCCTGTGCGAGGTCCTGATAAAACCGCGCGGGCCGGCCGTTCGGGAGCCCGTGCGCATTGATATCCATCGCGAGCAAGCCTTGCCGGCTCCAATTCACAGCGCTGGTCAAACTGGAACCGCCCACGCCGGCGCCGTGGAGCAGCAGAATAACAGGCAGCGACTTCGGCCGGGCGCCCCTGGGTCTGGCATAATAGCCGGATACGGGGGCAGTTCCCACGCAGTCAAGCTGCACATCAAAGCATTCCAGATTCGTCGCTGCCTGGTTTACCGGAGTCATCCTTGGGTTCATCGGCACGGCAGCCAGCTTCTTCTTTTGCCCGTCCCAAAAAGCATCAAAGTCAGCCGGAGCCGGCATGCTCGGCTTGATCAACAACGGGTCAATTGCCGCACCACGGAAGGCGTTGACGGGTTTCCCGTTCAGTGTGCCAGTAACCTGGCAGAGCAGGAAACCAGGCTCATCCAGCCGGCCGGTAATACTGGCCTGGTTGTCGGCCCACTGCAGGGTCCCGGTCCTTATCGGTGGCGCCCCATCCTTGCTGATTTTCCAGGTCAGGTCCGCATTCGTGACGAAGGAAGAGCCAGCGGCAAGCTCCACGGTGAAGATCACGGTTTCGCCTTGGTGGTAGATGGAGTTGGCATGGTCCGCGGTGATGGCCAGCGGTGCCGGCGGCCCGGATACAGCCGCCTGAAGGGAGGTCCATAAACCGCACCAGAGCAGAAGCGGAAGGTAGCGCGTTGACGACATAAGCATAATCTCATCTGAACTGCCGCCGCACCATACAAATCCCGCCCTCAGACCGCACCATAAATCATCGTGGATCCAGTCCGGATAGAACACCGTAGCCCCCCGGGAACCTCCCCGTAGTACCTCCGTTCGTCGAACGGAGGTACCACGGGGAGGTTCCCGGGAGGTCCGCGTGCGGCACGTTGCATTGTCTTTGACTGAACGCGGGAGAGCGGCTTTGATCCGGGGCATGACAACTCGCCTGAAACTGGTTCTGACGTGTACCTGGCTGGCCGGGCTGTGCGGTGGTTTGTTGGCTGCGGTGCCATCGCCCAAGGTGATCGCGCTCTGGCCGGGAGCCGCCCCCGGCGATCAAGGGGAGTTGGGTGATGAGCGCGACATGACGAAGCCGACCGACCGCCTGGTGGCCGGCAAGCCGGTGGTGCGGTTGGGGAACGTCTCAAAGCCCACCTTGACCCTCTATCGGCCTGCACCCGGCAAGGATACCGGGGAGGTGGTGATGGTGTGCCCGGGCGGCGGTTACAGTATTCTGGCGATGGATTTGGAGGGCACGGAGGTTTGCGAATGGCTGAATTCGCTGGGCATTACCGGGGCACTCCTGAAGTATCGTGTGCCGAAGCGTCCGGGTCTGGAGAAGTATGCGGCGGCCTTGCAGGATGCGCAGCGCGCATTGGGGCTATTGCGGCATCAGTCCAAAGCTTACGGGTTCGACCCGAAGCGGATCGGGGTGATCGGGTTTTCGGCGGGCGGGCACCTAGCGGCGGCGCTGAGCAATAATTATGACCACCGCACTTATCCGGCAGTGGACGAAGCGGATACGGCAAGCTGCCGCCCGGACTTCACGCTGCTGGTCTATCCCGCCTACCTGACGGTCAAGGTTTGGTGACGACCTGGCCCCAGCGCGCCGCCGACTGGATGCGCAGCCAGGGCTGGCTCTGATAGCTCACTTGTCCCGGGCCAACTGCTTCGCCAGCCTGATGGCGGCCAACATGCTTGATGGATTCGCTCTGCCCTGGCCGGCAATGTCATAGGCGGTGCCGTGGTCGGGGGAGGTGCGGATGAAGGGCAGGCCCAGCGTCCAGTTCACGCCGGTCTCGAAGCCGATCATCTTCAGGGGCACCAACCCCTGATCGTGATACATGGCCACGACCGCGTCGTAGTCGCCTTTGAACGCGTGATAGAACAAGGCATCCGCGCTCAGCGGGCCGACGACGTCAATTCCCCGCCGGTGCGCAGCTCGCACCGCCGGAGTGATGGTCGTTTCTTCTTCGGTGCCCATTTCGCCGCCCTCGCCCGCGTGCGGGTTTAGACCGCAGACGGCCACACGCGCTCGCGAGAGCTGGAGGTCGCGACAAGCCTGCGCCGCCAACTCAATGGCCCGCTCAACTTTAACCTGCGTCAACTGGTCGGAGACGAGCTTGATCGGTAAATGCGTCGTGGCGAGCACGACCCGCAGCCACCGGCCGCGGTCGTCCTGGCCGAGGAGCATCATCGCGGTGCGGTTGGTGCGGGCGAGCTGGGAGAGAAGCTCGGTCTGGCCGATGAAAGCCATCCCGGACTGGACGATTGCGTGCTTGTTCACCGGCGCGGTCACCATCGCGCCGAGTTGGCCGCGCAGGCAACGCTCGGCGGCCTCGCGCACCCAGGCAACGGCAGCGCGCGCCGCGGCGGGCGAGCCTTCCAGCAGATCCGGCGGCAGGGGGTCGGGTAGCGGCTGGCAGAGCGAGATCTGGCCAGGTTGGTCCTGGCCGCCAGCGGCTTGGATGGGAAGCTTCAGGCCGAGCTGTTCGTTGAGCCGGCGCGTGTGGCCGGCGTCGCCGATCAACAGGTAGCGGGTGTCGTCAACCTTCGCCTCGAGGGCGAGGGCTTTGAGTGTGACCTCCGGGCCAATGCCCGTGATGTCACCCATTGAGATGCCAATACAGCGTGTCATGAATGGTTGAGAGTTGAGGGTTGAGGGCCTGACTTGGGCTGCCCCTCAAGCCTCAACCGCCAACCGTGCAGTCAGGACGTTGCGCGCCGGCCCTGCGGCTGGGACGGAGCCGGGTTAGAATTCCCGCACGAAGGTCTTCTTCTTCAGCTTGTCAATCCACTGCTTCTCCAGGCGGCTCTGCTCCTGCGTGCGCAGGTCCTTCTCAATCTGCTCGCGCACCTCGGTCAGCGGTTTGAATCGCGCCGGGCGTTTGTCTTCGACCTGCATGATGTAGAATTCGACTGGTGGCGGCAGGTTGGTCGGGGCCGAAGCATCCGTAAAGCGCCGATCTTCGGCCAGGGTCTCTTTCTTCAACGTCTGATTCGACACATAGTGGCGGCCCAGGATCGGGCGGCCGTTGGCGTATTCACACACCCAGTAATCGTCGCCGGCGGAGCGGCTCATTACGCCGCTGTGCTGGCCGGCCTGCAGCGAGGCAGCGGTGTCCGCGAGGCCCTTGTTGAGGCGGGAGAGCTCCCACCAGCCCAGCTCGCCCCCCTGGCTGCGCTGCGAGCCCTCGGAGTGAATCGTGGCCATCTCCGCGAACGTAGCCCCTTCCTTGAGAGCCGTCAGGATGTCCTCGGTCAGCCGTTCGATCCGGGTCGCCTCGCTTGCCGCAGGACACTTCAACACGATCATGCGCAATTTCACCTCGTCCATGACCTTGTAGTCGTCGCGGTGCGCGAGGTAATATGCCTCGACCCTATGCGGGGAGACGATGAACTCGGACGAAATATTCTTTTGGCGCAGCCAAGTGATGATGATCCGGTCCCGGAGTCGTTGGCGCTCCCGCTCGAGGGTGATCCCGCGCCCCTGTAGCGTCTGAATCATGGTCATCCGGCTACCCCCGTAGGTCTGACGAATTTCCGCGTCAATTTCCTGGTCAACCTCTTTATTGAGTTCCTTGTTAATGAGTTGCAGCCGTTCGGGGTCGCTGAACGTTGTCTGGAAATCGTGGAGGATCAACTGGCGCTCGACCAACTGCTCCAGACTGTCATTCCGCGCGCTGGCCACCTTCTCCTGGTATATCCGCGGTTCCGCGCTGTATTCACGGGCAAGCACTTGCTCGGCGGGCATACTCATGTCCAGCACTTCCGCGAAGGTCACCACCGAGTCATGCACCACCGCCTGTATGCCGTCCACCAACTCAGGCTCGGCGCAAACGCGCGGCGCCCACAGGGCGACAACCGCGACGATCAGCATGGTGCAGAATGCTCTCATGTGAAACTGAGTTCAGTCTAGGCACCGCCAGGAGACGGGTCAAGGGCGGCGTGTGGAAGAGAGGCGGGTTGGCGGAGGCGAAGCCGGGGCGGCGGGTGGCGCCTGGATGTTTTCGGTCGGAGCCGAAGGCCAAATCAGAAAGGCCGAGGACCGAAACCCGAAAGAAACCCGAAATCCGAAAATCGAAACGGTCCTCCCGTCACGCGGTATGGATTCCGAGGTGGGGCGCGCTGTCCTCCGCGCGCCCCAGACGGGGAGGATGGCATTACGAGGCCACTCCTCGGCGCACAGGGGCTTGTGCGCCCTAACGCCGTGAAATGCTTCTCTTATCCCTTTGCCGCCGGATCCTCCGTGCTGGCGCGTTTCAACCAGACCATCAGGATCCCCATGTCGGCCGGAGAGACCCCCGAAATGCGAGATGCCTGGCCGAGGGTGGCCGGACGGATCTTCATCAGCTTCTGGCGCGCCTCTGTGCGCAGGCTCGGCACTTCGGAATAGTCGAACCCCGCGGGAATCTGCTTGTGCTCCAGGTTCTTGAGCTTGGCAACCTCGCTTTCCTGCCGGGCAATATAACCGGCATACTTAATGGCGATTTCGGCCTGTTTTATCACTTCATCTGATATATAACTAGTGTGTGATATTATGTTCTTATATGTAACCTCGGGCTGGCGGAGCAATTGAGCTAGAGTCTGAGACCCGAGTCGGGTCTCGTGCAACCGAAGTATCTCGGCCTTTATCGCTTGCTGTTTAGCCTCGAACACACGGTGGCGGTGCTCCGGCAACAGGCCGACTTCATAACCCAGGCCTGACAACCGCGCATCAGCATTGTCCTGGCGCAGCAACAGGCGGTATTCGGCCCTGGATGTGAACATCCGATAAGGCTCTGTGGTTCCTTTGGTGACAAGGTCATCAATCAGGACCCCGATGTAGGCTTGATCGCGCTTGATAATCACGGGCTCCAAGCCTCGTATGCGGCGGGCCGCGTTGACCCCAGCGATGAGCCCTTGGGCGGCGGCCTCCTCATAACCCGACGTGCCGTTGATTTGGCCAGCCAGATAGAGGTTGCGGCAGACCTTGGTCTCAAGCGATGGGCACAACTGCGTTGGAAAGCAGAAATCGTATTCGATTGCGTATGCGGGACGTAGAATCTCCGCATTCTCGCACCCAATGATCGTCTTCACCAATTCGACCTGGACCTCAAACGGCAGCGAGGTTGAAAAGCCGTTCACATACACCTCATCTGTCGCAATTCCTTCTGGCTCCAGGAAGATCTGGTGGCGCTCCTTGTCTGAGAACCTAACGATCTTATCTTCTATCGAGGGACAGTATCGCGGGCCAATTCCATGGATTGCACCCGTATACAGCGGGGACTTGTGGAGATTCGCACGAATGATGTCAGCCGTCGCTTTGGTAGTGTAAGTAATATGGCATGGCAATTGACCCGCGATGCGTTCTAGAATGGACCCTACGGGATACGTTGATCCGTGTTCCACGTGGAACATTTCGGCCTCAGAAGGAAGGGACTGGCCGGGGCTGTGGGCATTACACCGATGTTCCACGTGGAACAAATCATCCTTCCAGAACGAGAAATAAGGCACAGGATCATCACCTGGCTGAACATCCATTCGTGCGAAGTCAATTGAGCGGCGTAGCAAACGTGGGGGGGTGCCGGTCTTTAACCGTCCAAGCTCCAAGCCTAGCTCTGCGAGCGAACCAGAGACTCCCATAACCGCGGCCTCTCCTGCCCGTCCGCCCGATTGCTGTTGTTGACCGATGTGTATCAGGCCCCTAAGGAAAGTGCCAGTCGTCACGACAACTGCTTTGCCACGGTATTGGACCTCAAGGGTGGTTTCGACGCCATAAACCTGCCCATCCTTATGCAACACCTTTGCACATTGGGCTTGTCGCAGGTCGAGATTGGGCTCGCGCTCGCAGATCCACTTCATTCGGAATTGGTAGGCCTTCTTGTCGCATTGTGCCCGTGGTGCCCACACGGCAGGGCCCTTCTTCCGGTTGAGCATGCGGAACTGCAACCCGGTTAAGTCCGTAGTCCTGGCCATTTCGCCCCCGAGCGCATCCACCTCGCGAGCCAGGTGACCCTTTGCCAAGCCACCGATGGCCGGGTTGCAGGACATCTGCCCAATCGTATCTGCGTTGATGGTGAGCAGCAGCGTCTGGCAACCCATTCTAGCCGCTGCAAGAGCCGCTTCGATCCCGGCATGGCCGGCACCAACCACAATCACATCGTATTCCTTAGGAAACTCAAACATCTGTGCACTGTTTTATAGCCGAGCCAGTGGTATAAACCCCTAAGAGGGGTTTGCGCAACTCCGGCATTGTAACATTTGGCTCGGCCGCACGATTGCAGGGGTTGGACAATCCAACCAATCCTCCGGGTCATGGGGCCAAGGGACGACTTTCTTCCCATAATCTCAGCCGCATTCGTGAATTTCAAGACTCCCATTCTCCCAGAGGCGGCTCGGAGGACGCCTTGGACTTGTTGTGCTATGGTGGACTGTGTAAGACCGCATGATATGGACTATTACTGTTGCTGAATGTGCATATATAACACCCTTGTACATAGACACTTACGATTGCACTTAATCCTTGGGAAGAGTATTCTCAGTAACCTTGGGAATGGGCACGGCATCCGATTCAAATGCGGCAAGAATAGCACATATGGTAACACGTTAACGTTACCGGTCTAGGTAATCAGTCACCTTATGCCCACTCTACGATATCCTGGTGATAGAACAAACTGAAATTACAACAGCCCCTTCCGCACACCGCAGCTTACTGATTGCTGCCAAGTGTGGAAACCCTTGACTGGCGTGTCCTTTAGGGGAAACGCGCAGCGATTACTGAGCGTGGAACTCAGCTTACCTGGCGGACCATGTTTTGGCTTCCGTAAGGGTTCTGAACGCGGACCGTGCACTCCGGGTCGTCACGCCACTCGCCGTCCACGATAAAGCGATAGCTATGCTTGCCCGGCGGCAGGTCCACCGTGACAGTCCAGATACCATCTTTCCCTTTCTGCAGCGGAATGCCGCGCCTCTGCCAGTGAGTAAAATCACCGACCAACAGGACGCTCATTGCTGTGGGGGAGGAGAAACGAAACGTCTGTTTCGTCGCAGTTTCCAGTTGTCTTGCCATACACCACTGTCCTTTCCAGAACTCGATTTTCTTGTTTAGTGTCGGGCGCTTCGCGGCGACAGCCCCTGCGCCCTGGCCTCACGCCTGGAGTTCAAGCAGCGTTAAGCCAGCGTCGTGTTCATTCCAGCAACTTCACTCTTGCCCCGCCCACGGCGGCTGTCAAGAGAGAAAGACGCGGGGTTCCCTTGTCAGCAGGGCGGCCGCGGAGTTTAAATTCCATTGCGAGGCGCCAGGGACATTTAGTCGAAACGTACGCTTTGAGCCGGGCACGGACGCGTCGGCAGGGCGACCCTGCCAAACTTGACGCTGCCCTGCGCGCGCCAGAGAAAGCGTAGCCTTCAAGGGGTTAGGCTGGCAGCAGTAAACAAGTGTGGACCGGGTTATCTGCGCTCGGGCGCCAGGGCCTTTGGCAGGCTGCGCACATCTTCCGGCGACTGCTCGAGGAAATCAGTGACGACGGAGGCCAGGGCCTTGACTCCCACCACGAGACAGTCCTCATCAATCTCAAACGCCGGGGAGTGGATCGGAGCCGTGATGCCTTTGGCCTTGTTGCCGGAACCAAGCCGGAAGAGGAATGCCGGCAAGATCCGCCCGTAGAATGAAAAATCCTCTCCGCCCATCCGCAGGGGAACTTCGACAACGTTCGTGGTTCCTGCGGCGCGCCGCAGTGAGGGCAGGGACTCCTCGACCAGTTTCGGGTCATTGACCACAACCGTGGTGACAGATACGCACGGCGCCGTCGGCCTCGCCGGATGGAGCGTTCTCCTCCGCGGGCTGAAACAGGAATTTGACGGTGCCAGGAAGCTGCCTGCGGAATTTGTTCAGCAAATCGGCCACGCCCAGCACGATGGCTGTGTGAGCGTCGTGACCGCAGGCGTGCATGACGCCCGGCACCAGGGAATGGTACGGCAAGTTGTTCGTCTCGGTGATCGGGAGCGCATCCATCTCCGCCCGGACGGCTACGACCGGCCCCGGCCGTCCGCCGCGCAAGAGCGCGACCACGCCATGCCCGGCGACGTTGGTCCTGACTTCGTCCAAGCCGAGCGCGCGCAGATGCTCCGCGACCACCCGCGCGGTTCGCTCCTCGCAATTCCCCAATTCGGGATGCTGGTGAAAATCACGCCGCAGGGCGACGAGCTGCGGGCGCAGAGCCTCAGCGGCCAGAGCGATTTGGCCCGTCTGGATGGGCAGGGCCTCCTCAGCGGTAATTGGTCCCGGCAGCGACAACGCGGTGGAAAAAACGAAGCAGAGGACTGCAGGGGGGCAGTGCGATGTCATAGGGTTCATGATTAAGGAGTAGGGCTCACCAGGTTAGATGGTCAATGCTTAATAACGAGAAGCCGCCGCTAATGGAGCAAGCTGGCGCTCGTTGGAACAAGGCTTGACGTACAGGGAACACTGCCCCGGAAGCATGCCTTCAGTGGCTGCTGCCGTAAGTGCGCTTGAAGACTTCTTTCGGATCATAACCGAGCTGGGCGGGCGGATCTTTACGCCCGGACCAGGCATACTCAGCGGCGAGCACAAAGGCGGTGAATTGCTTTAGGTCGCCCCGCATGGCCCCCGCATCGGGGAAATAGCCCATCCAGGTGGTTTGCAGCAGGCCTTCGGCGCCGGCGGCCAGGGCGGCTTGGGAAAGATGATAGATATTGTCCGGCACATACCAACTCGCTGCCACAACGCGAAACCCTGACTGGCGCAGAATCTCAAGGCTGCGGGCATCGGCGGAGGCGGCATAATGCCAATCAACAATGATGATCTTCTTGTCAATTCCCTCGCGTCGCTGTCGGGCGTCCGCCAGGGTCTTAGCGTTCGTGGCGTCCTTGGCCTCGCCGGGACCCAGCAGCATGTCGCCCCAAATCATGCTCCCCACGCCGCGCTGGCTGAGCCACCCGCTCAGGCGATTGGCGTGTTTCACTACCAGATCAGTGACGGTCTCGTTCTGACAACGCGGACACTCCGGGTTGGGAAAGCGGCCACGCATGGCAACCTCGTCATGCCCAATGTGGCAGTACTTCGCCTGGAAGATCGGCAGGCATTCGCCGAGCACGTCTTCGATGAATGCCCAACTCTTGGGGTTGTTGACGCAATAGGCATAGGGCGTCTGTGGGTCCTCGGCGATATCCAGGTTGCTATCGTTGCGGAAAACCCACTCCGCATGCCCGGGGACATTGAGCAGCGGGATGGGTTCGAGGTAGCACTCCCGACAGGCTTCGACCAATTTGCGCAGGTCCGGCTTCGAGATGGAATTGGGCGCCGCAATCTCCGGGTGTTTGTCCCAGCGCGCCGCCTCGCACTGGATGACGCTGCGGTTGAACTTCAGCGCACCGAACACATTGGTGATGAGCCGCAGATGCATTGGCACGCCGGAGGCGCTGGGGAACCAATGCACTCCGCGGAACCGCATCGCGGGCCAGTCTTCGATCACGAGGGCCGGGGCGGAGCGTGCCGTGCCCGCCGACTGCCAGAGCTGCGCCAGCGTCTGCAATCCATAAAATGTCCCCTGCGCCGTGCTCGCCAGGATTACGAGTCCATTAGTCTTGACGCTAAGGCGGTAGCCTTCGGGATCAGAAGCCCACCGCGGCTGAGTCTGGCCGGTCGGGAAATTCGTCGCCCTGTCCGATCCGATTTCCAGGGCAATCCAGGACTGGTCGCTCTTTTCGAAATGCCCCGCGCTGCCGGCGAACGCGGATTCCGCGGCGCGCCAGAGCCGTTCGTCGCGCGTCGCGGCGCGGAGTGTCCAACCGGCGCCCGGTGGCAGGCGAAAGATTCCCTCTCCCAAGCGCAAGGATTTGGGTTGGGGGATGATCAAGGGGACCTGCACGCCGGGCAAAGCATGTGCCAGCGGGGCTGACTTTGGTTGCGCCTGCGCCGGGCACCCCAGGAGGAGTGCTCCGCCGGCTGCGAGCAGAGCAAGGGCGGCCTTGAGACTGATTGACGAAGCGCGTAGTGCCGGACCTCCGAACCCGAAGGCCGAAACCCCAGGGCCGAACGAAGGCCGAAGCCCGAAGGCCGAAGCGAGCCGCCGGCCTAGGGTCGGGAGGACCGAACGAGTTACAGAGTCGCGGTCTATCAGCCTGCCCGCTCGAAAGCCCCCGCTGCCAAGACGAGTGAGTAGCCCATTCGGATTTCGGTTTTCGGACTTCTTTCGGATTTCGGCCCTCGGATTTCGGATTTGTCTGCGCATGCGTTTTTGCATTGGAATCATCAAACCATCTGACTTCATGGCACCTGCCGCGGTTGGTAATGCCTGTCCCAGACCTCGATGAGGCGGTAGTTCATCCCCTCGAAGGCAAGCGGCAGTTCGTCGCCCTCGATGGCAACCGGAGCGCCACTGATCGCGTCCGATGCCTGGAGTGGCCCGCGCGCCAGGTGAAGCCGGCGGCGGTCGAGTTGGACGTTGGTGCTGAGAGGCGCGCGCTTGAGATGGCTGACGAACAGCAACGTCCTTCCCGGGCGCAGGTACGCACTTGCCTTCACCGAAGCATCTTCTGCGACCGCCCCGGAACCGCTCCAGTAAGGCTGCCATCGGGCGGAGCAAGTGCCGAAGCTGTCCATCGCGCGCCAGATCGGGCTGATTTGCGCCAGGGTGTTTGGGTAGGGTCGGACTTCGACGCCGTGGAGCCACGCCAGGGCGATGGCCTCGTTCAGCGTGAAAGGGCGATTCACGTAGCACAGGAATTCCGCGTCCAGCCCGTGCGCGTAGCCCATGAACTCAGTCCGGAAGGCGTCCAAGGGCAGCTCAAACTTGTCGCTCACCTTGAGGCTCTCGAACTGTTCGCCGTTCCAGTAGCTGTCGCAGAACGAGAGTGTCGGCAGGGTCAGGCTGGCGGACATGTGGACATCCAGAATGGCATCGGGCCGGTGCGCGTGAACGGTATCCGCAATCCGGCGCATCATTTGGCGCGTGGCCAGGATCGGATAGTCGGGGTGCAACTTGCCGGAGGCGTCCTTCCAGCCGCAGCCATGGGCCTGATTTTCGCAGCGCCAAGCCTCGCTGGTGCCGTCGAAGTAAAGCCCGTCCAGGTCATATTCGCTGAACAGCTTGTCAACTCCCTTTACCAGCCAATCCGCCCAATCGCTTCGGGCGCAGGTGGCGTCGAAGGCTCGAAATTCAGGGCGGTAGCTGGGGTTCCACGGAATCAGCGGCATCACCGACCAATTGTCATGGTGTCCTTGCAACTCGGGAGCGCTCCGGGCCAGGCCGTACCCGATATAAACCAGCAGCCGGATATGCCGTTTGTGACACTCAGTGATCAGCCGCCGCAGCCGCTGGTCGGCGGACGGTATTACCTGGCCATAATACTCAGTCCAGTCGTCATGGATCACCGCAGTCTTCACTCCCTCAGCCTGAAAGGTGTCGAGCGGCATTCGCCCGTCGGGGCCGGGTGTGCAAGCTGCGTACGTGATGTTGTGCATGATGCGGGCCCTGGCGCGCCAGGTGAAGGACACCGGCTTCACCGGGCTCGCTTGCAGGCCGAATTGAATCGTGAAGGGAGCCGTGAGTGTCTCCTCATGATCCAGCAACGTCGCGCTGAATACCACTACGTCCCCATGGGTTTCAACTCCGACAGCGTGAGCCGAATCTTTGAGTAACCAACCGCGCGCGGATTCCGCACACCAGGCCAGCCCACGCTCTTCGTCGCCTAGCCACACGTAGGGCGTAAACTTATCCGACCAATGGCCCCCGCATTCGGCCAATCCTCCAGACTTGTGGGTCCAGGTGAAATTGGCCGTGTGCAGGTACCGGGCGGTGCGCGCCAGGCGCGGGATCTCCAGCCGAACCGAACGCAGCTTGACGGCCTGCTTCGGGGCCAACTCGATCGCATACCAGCAAAACCCGTCGCATTCACCGGTCAGGTGGACGGTCGCACGGAATGCAGCCGACTCTCCGGTCCACTCCCAGGCCGCCTTGTCGGCGCTGCGTTCGGCGACCCTGCTCTCGCCTTTGACTCCCGCCAGCAGGTCCGGCTCCATCACGATGCGTACGGGACTGGCAAGCAGCGGCTCGCCGGCAGCATAGATTTGTTTGGGCAGCAACAGCTCGCCCAGGTCCGCCTTCCGCCCCAGGCAGCGGAACTTCGAACTGGAAGCCTTGACGGGTGTGTAAGGCGCGGGCGGCTTGGAGGCGGGGTTTTCGGGAGCGGCTTCGAGCAGGAGTTGGCTGAACAGAAGCACGGACAGAAATGTCATCAAGTGTTTCATCGCGAGCAGCTTGGTGAAGAAGATGGGGCGCCGGGGCGGCACTATCAAGGGCGTGTTGCCCCAATCGTCTGCGCGCCCTGCCACCGAAGCCTTTGGGCAACACGCCCTTAAGATGTGCCTGCGCGGAGCCCTCACTTCGCGCGGAGCAGCAGCACGGGCACGCTGAGGCTGTGCTGGACCTCGAAGGCGGTAGTTCCCAGGACCAGGTCCGCGACGAACTTGTGGCCGTGTGTGCTCATCGCCACCAGGTCGCAGCCTTTTCGTTTGACCCACTTGATGATTTCCTTGGCCGGCTCGCCGTAGGCCAGTTCCGCTTCGGTCGGGATGCCCGCCGCCGTTAATTCGGCGCGCACCCGCTCCAGGATCGCCTGGCTCTCTTCGACTTCTTTGCCTGTGGCATCGGACTGGTGGTACTTGGCCGGCACCCCGCTGGCGACGTGGAGCAGGACGACGCGGCTCTTCATCGCGCGCGCCAGCGGTTTGACGTGCTCGACTATCGCCCGGTCCGTCGGTGTGCCCTCAAGGGTCACCAGGATGGTCTTATAGAGGCTCATGAGTTGACTTTGTTTCATCGTTCGGCTTCAGCCGCGCTCATCCGCCGGTGATGATGCGCCAGGCTTCTTTGAGCGCCTCGGGCAGACTATAGATGTCCATCGCGGTAATCAACAACACGCTGCCCCAACCCAGAATCGTCAGGAACCAGCCGTTGGCCCACTTCCCCATCCTCCGGCGCGAGCAGGTGAAGTGCAACAGCGGGAACATCGCCAGCGGCAGGATCAGGCAGAGAATTACCTGGCTCAGGTTGACCAGGTCGGTCACGCTGCCGCCGCCGCGCACGCTGACGATCCAGATCGCCGGAATGATGGCGATGCCGCGCGAGATCATCCGCCGTATCCAGGGCCGGAGGCGCCAGCGCATGAAACCTTCCATCACGACCTGCCCCGCCAGGGTGCCGGTGATCGTGCTGCTTTGGCCGCTGGCGAGCAGCGCCACCGCGAAGAGTGTGCTGGCCAGGGTCGTCCCCAGCAGCGGCGCCAGCGTCAGGTAGGCGATTCGAATCCAATCGCTGTCGGGGCTGAAGTGGACAACCTCACCCCCGGCCACAGTCACGCTCCCTTTGCCATAGAACACCAGCGCCGCCAGCACGAGGATGCTGGCGTTGATCACGAAGGCAATGCCCAGGGCGACCGCTGAGTCAATGGTGTTAAAGCGGATGGCGCTGCGGATGGACGGCTCATCGCGCTGCAACTTGCGCGATTGGACCAGGGCCGAGTGCAGGAACAGGTTGTGCGGCATGACGGTCGCCCCAATGATGCCGATCGCCACCACCAACATGCCAGCCTGATGAAAGTTGGGGTTGAGCATCGCCTCGCCCATCTCCAGGAAGACGGGTTGCGTTTGGGGCAGCACGAATATCTCTATGCCATAGCAGACACCAATGGTCGCCACGAAGACCGTTACCACCGCCTCCAGCATCCTCATACCCAATCCCTGCAACGCCAGCAACAGCAGCACGTCGAATGCGGTGATGATAATCGCCCACGCCAGCGGGATGTGGAACAGGAGATTGAGCGCCACCGCGCTGCCCAGCGCTTCGGCGAGGTCGGTTGCGCCGATGGCGATCTCCATCGCGATCCAGTTCGGCCAGCGGGTCCAGGCCGGATACCAGTCGCGACAGCACTGGGCCAGGTCCTTGCCGGTAGCGACGCCGAGCCGGGCCGAGATGACCTGGAGAATGACCGCCATAAAGCTGGCCAGCGCCACCACCCAGAGCAGGCCATATTTGAACTGCGCCCCGCCGGCGAGATCGGTGCCCCAGTTGCCGGGGTCCATGTAGCCGACGCTGACCAGAATCGCCGGCCCGACAAACGCGCGCCATTGCCGCCAGAAGCCCGCGTGGTGTGGAGGCACTTCAACCGTGCCGTGCACGCCTTCGAGCGACACATGGCCGCTCGGAGAGGCGCGCTCCGCAGCCGCGCGTGGTGTCTTCGACGGTTCAGCGGGAGGGTCCGGCCTGGTTTCTGGCGCAGGCCCGTTCATGCTCCGCGGCCGCCCCCGGCCTTGCAACCCCGGGCCAACCCCAGCCAGCGCGGGTTTATCGTCGTTCCCATCATCCGTTTCCTAACCCAGGTTGGATATTGAGTCAAATAGAATGTTTTAGCCTGGAAACATTTAGCGGGTCGTCCGGGGCCGGGGCAGACCGGAAATCCGAGGGCCGAAACCCGAAGCCCGAAAGAAGGCCGAAATCCGAAGGCTGAATTCACAGGCGGTTCAGCGAGCCCAGCCGTCGTTCCTGTCGGGCCGGATTCGGGTTTCGGCCTTCTTTCGGTCTTCGGGTTTCGAACCTGACCTCGCCCGAACCACCGCCGCTACCATCCTCGCATCGCGCGGAAAGGCTCGCCTCCGCCCGCTCATTCTGCTATTTACCTGCCCGTGGCCGCCAAACGCCGACACTCAAACCGCGCGAACTCGAACCGCTCCGAGTCCACGGAAGACCACCTGGAGCGCATCCAGGAACTGGTGGACCAGAAGGGTTACGCCCGTGTGGTGGACATCGCCGCCTCACTCGGCCTCAGCCGGTCGGCGGTCTCCAACATGGTGCGCCGGTTGGCTACACGCGGCTATGTGAACTACGAAAAGTACCGCGGCTTCACGCTCACCGCCGAAGGCCGCGCGGTTGCCAAGCATATTAAGGTGCGGCATCAGACCCTCGCCGACCTCTTTCAGCTCCTCGGCCTGAGTTCCGAGACCGTCGAGCAGGAAGTTGAAGTCATCGAACACCATCTTCGGCCTGAGACGCTACGCGTGTTCTCGCGCCTGGTGCGCTTCTGGCGCACACACCCCAAGCAGCTTCACGCGTTCCTGCGGCACAGAAAGGCCTGAAGAGTTGTTGCGACGGTCAGCGCCAGCGTTTCCTGAAGAATGACGCTTTCAGTGGCGCATTCGCGCGCCAGCGTCCCGGCGGCTTCCGGCCATTCCGCGAGCCAGCACTTCAAGCATTTGCAGCAGACCTCGATCCGGATCCAGGCCAGGCCAAATTCGCGTGCGGGGTCCGTTTCTTCTCGCAGCGCCGCCCGGCTGGCGGGGGTGAAGGAGTCTCTCGCGATGGCCTCCGCTTTAGGCAGAGGCTTCAGTCGCATGACATCCACGCCAATCAGCCCGCCACGTCTCAAGCCCATCCAGGCTTCGCCCTCCTCGTCGGTCAGACACTGCGGGTGCCTGCCGGGCAGCGCCGGGTCGTTGAGCAACTGCTCCACCCAACGGGCTCCGTCGGGCTTGAGGGCCGCTAACAGGTCCCGTTCCAGGGCGGCAAAGTCGCCCGTGAGCCATTGCTTCGAGGAGGCGACCCGCCAACACTCCCCTTGAGCTTTTGGCGGGTTGTGCCACACTCCATCCACGGCCCCGGCGTTGTGCCGGGAAGTGCCGTTGTTCTTAACTATGAAGTCTGCATTGAATCGTCGCTCGTTTCTCAAGCGCTCTGCGCTGGCCGCCGGGGCACTGTCCGCCGGACGGCTCCTACCGGTCCCCAACCTCCTCGCCGCCGCTCGCACCGGCAACAAACTCAACATAGTCCAGATTGGTTGTGGCGGGCGGGGCATGGGCAGTCATATCAACTGGGTCGTCACCCAAAGCAAAGACAACCTGGTGGGCATCGTGGATGCCGACGAGAAGCGGTTGGCACGGGTCAAGGAGTGGCTCAAGCGCAAAGGTCAGGACCCGGATAAGGTGCAGGCCTTCACCGACTACCGGGTGATGTTCGACAAGATCGGCAAGCAAATTGACGCCGTCTGTGTCGCCACACCCAACCATCACCATGCGCTGCCCTCGATGCTCGCGATGGAGTTGAACAAGGGCGTCTTCTGCGAAAAGCCGCTCTGCCACGACATCGCCGAAGCCCGCAAGCTCCGCGCCATGGCCCGCGAGTCCAAAGCCCCCGCCCAAATGGGCAACCAGGGCCATAACGAGGACGGCTACCGGCGCTTGTGCGAATTCGTCTGGGCCGGCGTCGTCGGCAACATCCTCGAGACCCATAGCTGGACCGACCGCGCCAATGGCGGCGCCGGACCGCGCCCGCCCACGCTGCCGGTCCCCGCGGGCCTGCATTGGGATTCCTGGATCGGGCCCGCCCCCTACCGCGATTACCACTCGGACCTGCACCCGCACGAGTGGCACGGCTGGTACGACTTCGGCAACGGTTCCATCGGCAACATGGGCTGCCACGTGCTCGACGGCGTCTTCTGGGCGCTCAAGGTTGACCACCCCACCAGCATCGAAGCCGAGGAAATCCGCGGCGGCACCAACGAACGCTATCCCACCGGCTGCCGCGTTCGCTGGGACATCCCCGCCCGCGGCGGCATGCCGCCGTTCAAGGCCTATTGGTATGACGGTTGGAAGAAAGACGCCAAAGGCAACCCCGCCGACGATGCCACAGCCGCGCGCGGCCCGGGTCGAAACTTCCCCCCAATCCTGCTGGAGCTGCAGAAGAAGTATCCTGATGAGGAAATGAACCGCCCGGACAGCGGGACGATCTATGTGGGCGAAAAGGGCTATCTCTACACCGGCACCTACGGCGGCAAGATGCACATCGTCCCGATGGAGAAGATGGAGCAGATCAAGCAGCCGCCCCGGACCCTGCCGCGTCCGGAGAACGTCATGAACGATTTCCTCGACGCCTGCCGCGCCGGCAAAAAGGAAACCGCCGCCCCCTTTGAGTACGGCGCCCAGTTAACCGAATTCATCCTGCTCGCCAACCTCGCCCAACACGCCGGCGTGGGAAACAAGCTCGAATGGGACGGACCGAACATGAAGGTCACCAACTTCCCCGAAGTCAACGAGTGGGTGAAGCGACCGTATCGCGAGGGCTGGCACGCCTGAGCGTGTCGGGCTACAACTATCTCCGAAGTGAGGCCGCCGGCCCCGGCGCACTCCTCCGCTGGAGGATATCACCGGTGGGGCGACACCCGGTGGCCGCCCACAGTAGCCTCGGGGGAGCCTCGGGGTAGCCTGAGGGGAGCCTGAGTGAAGCCTAAGGGTGGCTTCGGGGTGCCTACCGGTTAGCCACCAGATGGCCTCAGGGTGGCCTGAGGGGAGCTTCGGGGAGGCTTCGGAGGCAGCCCGCCCGGGATTTTCGAGCATCCTGGCGACTCGCAGGTGTCCGGCTCTCCGCGACTCCAACTCCGGATCCGGGCGACCTCGTCCGCAGGGATGCCCAGCGAGAGCAGGAATTCCTGGTGGCCGTCCGGGGCGCGGCGCTCGAACTCCATGTGCCACCGTTTCTTCCCGACGTCGTCCATGCCGGCCGCCTCCAGCATTTCCACCCACAATTGCGTGTCCACCGTTGCCAATTGCCTGCCCGCCGCGACCCGGCGCAGCATTGCGGCCAGCAGCCGCTGTTGGCCTTTTAGCTCGACGATGCTTTCCGCCGTTTCGCGCAAGCGCTTTTCCAGCAGCTTCGTGCCCGGTTTGCCCCCCGATGACAGCACCGCGCGGATTTCTTTCAAAGTCAACCCGGCCTCGCGGAAATGCCGCACGCGCTCCAGGCGGGTGCGATCCGCCTCTCTATAGTAACGGTAGCCGGAGGCAGTGCGGCCGGAGGGTCGCAGCAGGCCGATGCGGTCGTAGTACAGGAGCGTGCTGCGGGACAGGCCGCACGCGTGGGCAATTGTGGAGATCGAGTAGCGGCTCATCGCCAAAGGGGGCGGGGCGGCGCCCGAAGCGCCGCCGGCCCCGTGCGGATTATCGGAATTGCGCCCGAATTCGCTCAATTCCCTCCGGGTTGAATCCCAACCATTCCAGGAAGCCCTGATGGCCCTCCGGGTGGCGGCGCTCGAACAGTTTATGCCACTGTTCCCGTTTCGCCTCGTCCAGGCCGACCTCCTCGAACATCGCTACCCATTCTTCTACGTTTACGTGGTTCTTCATATCCATTCTCAATCAGGTTTGTTTGCGTTTTGACTGCATTGTCACGACCATGACGGGGAACAGCCTAAAGTGTGAAGCTATAGACGGGTCAACGGGATTGTGAAGAAAAAAGACGCCGGTTGCCAGGAGCGGGGAGCATCTCAACTTTTGTGAGGGCCAACGGAAAGCCCTCCATAACACTCTGCCGACCGTGCGCCCCGTTCCCCCTCACCCCGGCCCTCTCCCTCAGGGAGAGGCAGCCTCACAGGCCAACCCTCGAAGACACCGGACGTCCCAGATTCGCCGACACCCTGCCGGCGGTTCTCCCTCTCCCTGAGGGAGAGGGTCGGGGTGAGGGGGAACGGGGCGCACGACGTGGCAGGTGCCGTCGCCAAGCAGCCTGCGGTGTGCAAAAAAGGAGATGCTCCCCCAGGAGCGTTCTCGGCTGCCCGGACTTGGGCCTCTCTAAACCACTCATGGCTGCCGACACTCCGGACTTCGTTGATCCCGCCGAGGATTGTCCCTGGCATTCGCCGCGTGAAATCTTTGCCCGCTACGGCTACGCTCCATTGCCACCCTCTGAACTGGACGACCGGCAATTGCCTGGCCGGCTCTGGGAGTGGCTCTACGCTGCCGCCGCCCTTCAATCGCGATTGGCGTTTGCCAAAGGGGCCGTTTTGATTCACTGCTCGGTTAAAGCCAGCCGGAATCGCCGGAATCAGTGGCACACAGAAGCGGCTTGAGTTTTTTAACCTGGCAGATTAAAAAACTCAAAGGCGTTACCTGCCGCGCGAACTGGGGCGACAAATCACTGCCGCCGCAAAGGGTTTCCCCACGGTGGTTCTGACCGGCCCGCGCCGTTCCGGCAAGACGTTCCTCCTCCGGCACCTGCTGCCCGGGGCCAGCTACTACCTGTTCGAGGACCCGGACGTGGTCGCGCGCTGTCGCCACGACCCGCAGGGCTTCCTGGACGAGGTCAAGACCCCGGCCATTCTGGACGAAATCCAAAATGTGCCCGAAGTATTCAACTTCGTCCGCACCCGCAGTGACCGGTCGCCCCGACGCACCGGACAGTGGTTTTTCACTGGTTCCCAGGAGGCGGGGCCCAGTTGAACGCCGGCCGGCGCCGCGAACTTTACCACTTCCGCGACCAACAGGGCCTCGAAGTGGATTTCGTCGTCCCCACCCAGGGCGGCGGGGTTCGCCTGATCGAAGCCAAAGCAGCCCGAACCGTGACCCCTCATGACGCCGCTCCGCTTCAGCGATTGGCCGCAGCCTGGCGCGGCCAACCCGGGCCCCGTGGCAAAGCCGAAATGATCCTGGTCCATCGCCCGCCGCGCGCCCAGCCAGGCTCTCACGCTATCGCCCCCGGTGTCCAAGCCATGCCCTGGGAAGAATTTGTCCAGGGGCTCCTGGCGTAAGTCCACACGCACGAAGCCTAATTACCGTCGCTTCCCGAAGCGATTGCATCATCCAGCCAAAGTGTCTCCACCCCCAGAAACACAGGAGCATTGAAGACAGGAAAATGAACCCCAATCGCATCTTCCTGTCTTCAATCCTCCTGTCCTTCCCTCTTCTCGGCGCCATTGGCATCCCTGTCCCGAACCGTCCGCGAAGCCAACGGTTGCAGTCTGGGGCTCTTAAAGCCAGAAAAGCCAAAAACAGCACTATATGTGGTGGTCCGGCCGGCGCGGCTAACGCTACAGATAGTGTGCCTCGGCCTGGCTGGTTTCCAATTGCCGGTACGGCCCTCGAAATCCACTTCCCCGCCGGCACGGCAGAACCCCGGCAGCAATTCCTAAAGATGCTGCGCCATCAGGTCCTTTCCTGCCTGCTATATCAAAGCCTCATCTGCCATTGGCCATCTGCAATCGGCTATCGGCCATCACGGCAAAGCGTCGGGCTCGGCCTTGCGCCTGCATCGGGTGCTGCAAGGCCCAACCGCTGATCTGTTTGGAACGGGGTGACGTGATCAAAGATGGCGAGACTGTTCCCGGGGTACTGGAACATGACCGGTGGCGGTGCCAACACGAGATGGCGATGCTCGGACCGGAGCGTGTCGTTCTGGACCTCAATCCGGGTGAGCAGTATGCCGCCGGCAAACGGGGTTGAAGCCGCGTCACTTGCCCACCTGGCAGGTCTATGCCGTTACGCAACGTATGCAAGGCATCTTGTGTAGCGTCGGGAGAGGTATGATTGGGCGGGACAATGGCTCGTTCGTGGCTACCGACCGCTTCTTCCGGTTGTGGATTCAGTCCGCCCAAGTGACAGGCGGAGCGCATCCGCCTGATTCAAACCGCAGCGAGTCCTTGATTGGGCGAGGCCCTCGGCAGTAATCTCGCCTCCGGGCACACATGGAATCCGTTTACGTCGAGACGAGCGTCATCAGCTACCTGGTTGCCGACCCAAGCCGAGACTTGGTCACAGCGGCCAACCAGCAAGTCACGCGGGATTGGTGGCAGCGACGTCGTGCCAGCTTTGTCTGCCTGGCTTCCCAGGAAGTTGTGACGGAAGCCAGCCGCGGTGACCCAGAGCAAGTTCGACGCCGGCTGGCGGTTCTGGCCACGCTCCCGCGCGTGGCCGCCAGCGCCGACGCCCAGGAACTCGCCCGCCTCTTCCTCTCCACGGGGTGCCTGCCTCCCAATGCTGCACGCGATGCGGTGCATCTGGCCGTCGCGACTGCCATTGCGGCCGATTATCTACTCACGTGGAATTGCCGCCACTTGGCCAACGCGCAGATTCTGAAGCGGCTTGAACGCGAGGCCCGGCGAGCTGGCCGGCCGCTGCCGCACGTTTGCACTCCACTGGAATTGATGGGAGACTTGCCTTATGAAAGCGAATCCGCTTCTTGAAGAACTCTGGCGCGTGAAAGATGGTTTGGCGCGCGAAGCGGGCTACGACATTGACCGTATCTTCAGCGAGTTGCGGGCGGAAGAGACTCGCCAGCCGGGCCCCCTGATCCGCTCGGCGGATGAACTCCGCCGCTACGTGGCCGACGAGGAGCGCCGCTGCCCACCCACTTCCGTTCTTGCTGTGAACGAAGAACCGCCTCCGGTTGATCGGAAGAAGTAAGGAAGCGCTTCTCGCCCCCGGATCAGAAGCGAAATTGAGGCGGTCGGCAAGGCGTCAGGTTTCACCCTGCGCCTGCACCGCGTGCTGCGAGTTCAGCCGCTATTCTCCATCGCCGCCATTCAGCTTTCTGCTTTCCGCATTTCAGCTTTTCCCTGGCCCAGCCGTCGCTCTCGGTCGCCGCCGCCCGACTTTGGACATTGGACGTTAGACTGGCCCCGGAAGCTTGGCATCGTGCGCGAGACCAGCGGTAGCAAGTATGGCCGGTCAGTACGCTTACGAGCGGTATCTCCAGATTCTCAGTCCCGAGGATTAGTCGGTGGTGATGGCCTGAGGGACCAACAGGCGGAGCCCCGGTTCCGCCAGCGGTGTGAGGGGCGTATCGAAGGCGACGACTGACTCTGGCGTTGGGGCGACTTTTTCGCTTGTCCTCCATCCACCTTGAAATACCGTTCGCTAAGGTTTCGCCGCGCTTTCTCGTTTCGGAGCGTTTCAGATATGCCTTCCGTACCAACGTGCCCCGGACGCAAGTGGAACGAGTGCAGATTGCAGTGAAAACCACCGTTGAATTCGTCGCATTGTTTGAGAAATTAGATTAACATCGTCTGGGTCAGATGAACTTCAAAGAAGCGATCGTTATCGTCAACCAGATGCAGGCAGATGGGGTGATTGGCCAATATGCCATCGGGGGAGCCGTCGCCGCAACATTCTACCCTGTTGAACCCGTAGATACGCGGGATTTGGATGTTTTCGTCGCTCTGGAGCCTCCCGCTGGGCAACTGCTTGTAAGCCTGAGGCCTATCTACGATTATCTGGGAATCAAGGGTTTCCACAAGGACAGCAACGGGGATGTTGTGATCTTTGGTGAGCCCGTGCAATTCCTGCCGGTCGGAGGAGATCCACTCCTCATGGAAGCGCTTGAGCGGAGCCTTGAGAAAGACCTAGACGGAGTGCCGGTGCGCGTATTCACCATCGAGCACCTCGGGGCAATCGCATTCAAGCTAGGGCGGCCAAAGGATAAACGTCGCTTGGACCAGTTTCTGGAGGCCAAAGCGCTCCACGAGCCGACTTTCAGCGACATTCTCCAGCGGCATAGACTCCTGGACCGCTGGTTGGCTTCAAGAGGCGACTGATTGGGCGGCCATGGATGTTGACCTTGATCGCGAGCTTGACGGCAATCCGGAATACCGGCGGATATTGGCTGAGCTTCCGCCAGACGAGAGGCTTCGACTTCTCGGAGCCGACTTCAATCTTGAGCATCAGCTTGACAAGAAGAGGAAGAGCCGCCTGAGGCTTGCTACCCTTCCTCCCGCGAAGAAGCTTCGAGTCCTGGAAGAGTTACGACGCCGGGCGCAGATGCAGAAGGGTACTCGCAAAACCGTCGCCCCCAGCTCGCCGCCGCCAGCCCTAAGCAGCCCCCCCATTTCGACCTCCTCTCGCTACGGCGGTCGAGCTACAGCCAGCGGTGTGAACTATGAAGTGCGTGTTGCTGCATTTCTGGCGGTTCAAATGTTGTCGGGCACGCGATGCTCCGTATGGAGCGGAGTAACGGGCGCGGACGTTACGTTCATTACAATGCAGGCGCCTGAGCCTGTGGACGATATTGTGGTGAATCTGCGTGGTGACCCTGAGGCGAGCGTCTTCATTTCGGCCAAAGAAAGAAACAAAGCGATTCCCCTCACGGAGAACAGCCCGGCATTCACGGATACGGTAGCTGCCTTCGTGTGCCAGTATCTGAAGCTGTCGCCTGAGGGACGTGCCGGAAGTCGTCTTCTCTGGACGCTTCCCGCGACCGCTGGTTTGTCGGCCACGCGGCATCTGGCGGATGGGCTTGACGAACTTCGCATGGATGCAGGTGGAACTGCCCTTTCGGAATTCATGCGCGGCCGCCAGCCCAAGCAGAGGAACGCTCTTGAGGCGTTCCTGATCGAGGCCAGAAAGGCGTGGGAGGAGCAGTCTGGGCAGCCACCAACGGATGACGAACTGCGCAGATTTCTCGGGCTGGTGTATGTGCAGGTTTATGAGTTCGAGGGTGGCCAATGCCTAGAAGGCCGGGCGGAGGACTATATCCGGAGCCACATCACTGAGGACCCCGGACAGGCAACGCGGATTTGGGAGAAGCTGGAACATTTCTTCGCCAGAGTTAATCAGCGCGGCGTTCGAGTTACTCCGAACTCACTGCGCCGCATCCTGATTGGGGAGGGTATCAGCCTCAAATCGCCACCCGACTACTCAGAGGATATCTCACTATTACGTCGGTTGACGGCGCGTAACCTTGAGCGCCTCAAAGAACACAACACCTTGCCATTCGGGCCGGCGCCTGGCGACAGTATTCATATCCCGCGCGCGGAAGAGCTCACTGCTTTAGTGGGAGCCGCAAAATCCGGTCATTTCTTGATTACTGGCGAGCCGGGCTGCGGCAAGAGCGGCCTGGTCTATTCGCTCGTAGGGGCTTTGCAAAAGGAGGACCTTCCGGTCGTCCTCTTGCTGGCCGAGGATATGACTGGCGGCGACTGGAAAGGTTCAGCCAATTTCCCTGGTTTGACGCACGCCCTCGACGAGGTTCTTAGGAACTGGTCCAGTGGCAAACCCGCTTTTCTCATTACGGACGCTTTGGACGCAGTGCGCGATGGCGACACTCTGAAAAGGGTCCGCAATATCCTGCGAGACGTGAAGACGGGCGAGGGAGGTTGGGCTGTGGTTGCGAGCGTGCGGAAATTTGACCTTCAGTATGGACGGGAGTTGCGCGAGTTGTTCCCTGGCGCGGGAGTGGCAGACCACGTTTCACCTAGCTTTCCCGGGGTCGCGCATTTCCACGTTCCCCGTCTGTCCAAGGCTCAGTTGGACGACCTCGCCTCAAGACGCCCACAGGTCCGCTTGTTCATCGAGAAGGCAGACAAGACAGCCAAGGCAGAGGGGATTCACACTTCGCCATTCTACCTGCGGCTTGCCGCGGAGTTACTGAATGCCGGTGCGACGCCTGAACGGTTGGCAGACTGGGCTAGTCCAGCTCTCTTATTGCGGAAGTTCTGGGAAGGCCGAATCCAAGAGGGATCGAACTCGGAACAGCGGCAAGCCACAATGAGTGTTATCTGCCGCGGAATGGTCGAGCACCAACGCATGGTCGCTTCCATCACGGAGTTAGGTTTAGCGGCGCTGGAACGAAAGGCTGTTGTGGAGTTGCGCCGCTGCGGTGTTCTGCAATCCCCCACAACCCTGTGCCAAACTTCGGTAGGGGAGGACGAGATTCGGTTCTCACATCACCTTTTGCACGACTATGCGATTGCGCGGTCGGCCATTCCAAACGCTCCCGTACCATTCTGCGATTACGCGCTTCGCCAGCCACTCTTGCCGGTTTTCTACCGGCAGAGTTTTCTGTTCGCGCTGGAAGAGATCTGGGATGTTGATGAGCCCCGCGCCGCTTTCTGGGAATCCGCGCTCAAGTTAGAAGGTGCCCCGAAGTTGCATGCTCTGGCACGCATCCTTGCTCCCATCATTGCAGCCCGCCGTGTCGAGAGCCTTGCCGATCTGCAACCGCTCTTGGAGGCTATCCGCTCTGAGCCCGAGGGAGGTTCACCAAGTCACAAGGCCCTGCTGCATCTTGCATCGGGGCTTCAGGATGTTGACCAAGATCTCATTCGCAGCGGGGCAGAAGGCTGGTGCGCTTTTGTCGAACGGTTGGCGGGCATGCTCCCGGCCAAACCCTTCATCGAATGGCCTTTGGTTCATATTCTCGCCCGACTGAATGCGGTGGACGTTGCAAGGAGCGCGCTTCAACGAACCTCCTTGAATACTGCGGCGCGCAGATTGCTCGCCTATCACGTTACGCAGCCAGCAGGCAGAGAACGTCAATACCACGCTCATATTACCATTCAGACAGTCTGTCGGACGTTCGCCACTGCTCCCTCCGATAGCGAACGGGCTCTCCTTGCCCTCATGACGCCTGAACGCCTTGTGGACTCTTCGCATCATGACCTAACTGAGCTAGCCTTCAGCCTTAAGGACCTGGGTGCGCTGAGTGACAACGTCGTTCGCCGGCTGTTTGAGTCTGCGTTCGCGTGGGAACCCAAGCCGGGGCAGTATGAGGACACCGGGTCAGCCATCATGAACATGCGGTTTCAGACCAGTGACCAGTGGCACATGGTCCGGCATGCCCTTGCCGAATACTACGAAACCCGTAGCGGCGAAAATGCCGCTCTCATGGCTGAAACAGCCTGCATCGCGTGGAACGCCGCTGAGGGTGACCGATTCGAAGGTCGGAATGCGGAGGAACATGTATTGGCAACCCTCCAATTTCGCGGCACGGCCTGCAAACTTATTGAAGATTGGTCCCACGTCCGGGGGCGGGGCTTCGACTATGAAGCAAACCGCATAATCTCTCACTTTGAGGAGCTTTTGCGGCGGTGGGCCGCCGCTGGTGACAGTGCCCGTTTGAACGCAGCCCTCGACTGCTTCGCGGCCTCCAACCGCACGTCACTCATGTGGACGGTGTTTTTGGAGGCCGGTGCGGAATATCCTGCCACGTTGGGCGCTCTGCTAGAGGGTGTCTTGGAGGAGCCGGTATTTCTCACGCACCCAGACTATGCATATGGCGGCACTGCCCTGCTCGGGGCATTGCATAAGACTGGAGCAGCGGCCCAGCGGGAGCGCTTGGAGAGGCTCATCCTGGACCTGCCGAAGAACGTCCGGCTGCGCAAGGACGAGGAGCGCTATCCGACGCCTTCGTGGTTTGAGCACGCTCAGGACAGGCTGCTTGGCGCATTGGAGGAACCAAATATCGTGCTCGCAGTTGTTCGCGACCTGTGGCACGAGCGGCAAAAGGCCCAGCCGCTGCCAGAGAATCGCCGACCACAAGGGCCCGGCGTGACCTCCCATAACTATTCCGAGCAAGAATTGCTGGAGCGCAGGGGCGTCAACCTCAAGGAACCTGCGAACGCAGAAATGTTTCGTCTGCGAGAGGAGTTAATGGTATTTCTGAACCGGGATGACAAGAAGATTGAATCCCTGCCTATCGAGAGCTGTTGGCCGGCGGTTCAGCAGAGTGAGCATGTATTGGAAGGCCAAGCCAAGTGCCAGGCGAGCATGGCGCAGGAACTCTGGGGCTACTTGGTCAGCGCGTGCGAGACCCTTTCTGTCCGAGCCGAATGGCCCAAGGCCGATGAGCGCTGGGGACTCGTTAGGCGCGTCCTCCTTAAAGCAGCAGACGACCCCGTCCCCAGCTCGACCGAGGACGAAGACGCGAAGGAAGACCGTTGGCCGAGTTGGGGTTGGCCTGCACCCCGCCTCGATGCGGCTCGGGGTTTGCCTTGTCTCGCCTATCGGCTAGGACAAGCGGATGCGGAAATCACGGCAGCGCTTCGCCGCCTCTGCCTCGACAAATCGCACCCGCTGCGCTTCAACCTTGCCGAGCGACTCAGGGCGCTGTTTGTTCCGGCACCCGACCTGATGTGGGAGTTGATGGACACGGTTATTGCCAACGAGCGGAAGTTCTCGGTGCTAGACTCGCTTTTGTTAGCCCTGGATCAGCTCTGGGCCAGTGCACCGGCGGAAGTGATGTCGCGGCTTCGGAGAATCACGGACCGTGCGATGCAGAGCGCCCCTGCCGACAACCGCATCCATGAAATGCTTGCGCACACACACCTGTTCCAGTTTTTGCGGACAGGGAATGCTAATTGCGAAGAGTTCATATCGAGACTCATAGAGGAGTGTGACAGCCAGCGGGCGACCGGAGCGCTGGGCCCGCAACTCCACGCATGCCGCAGTGGAGGGTGGCTGACTGCCGGGGAGGGCGGAGCACCGAATCCATATGCTGATGCGGTACGCGCCCGCACATGGTGCTTCTTTCGTAAGCTGTTGGCAGCCGCTCAGGCTAAACTGAAACAACATCGCGAGGAGTGGCGCCAACTTCACGAGCGAGGTCAGCCCCAGAGCGACGTTCTTCAACCGGTGCAGCAGGCACTTGATCGAGCCACACGGCTGGTGGACGGCATCGCTATGCAGCTTTACTTTGCCTCTGGCGCACACGAGGAAAGGACGCATGCACAGGAGGAGCCGCGTACACCTGTGCAGTTGCAGCGTTTCTGGAAGGATGCCGCACCTCTTCTCCGCGCCCTCGCTGATGAGCCGCATCCGCACACTGCCCACCAAATCGTTCAAACCCTGTACCACTTGCTGCCATGTGCGCCTGATGAGATCTTCCTCCTCGCCGCGCGATCTATCCTGTGCAGTTCCAAGAAGGCACGGTTTCAATATGAGCCGCTCGCTGTTGGGGACGTTGTTAAGCTTATTCAGCGTGTGTTGGCGGATTATCGTGGGCTTTTCCGCAGCGAGACTGGCCGGGAATCTGAGTGCCTCGGAGCCCTATTGCAGGTCTTGGACTTGTTCGTAGAGGCTGGCTGGCCCGAAGCGCGCCAACTCACGCATCGTTTGGAAGAAATCTACCGATGATCAAGAGATGGCGGCTGAGGCTTCTTGGCAAGCCCGCGCGAGTTTGCTGGTGATTTCGTGGTTGTGGCAACCAGGTCCGGCGCTCGCCGCGGAGGCGATGGTAACCGGCACCTGCGTTTGCTTCTTGCTGCATACGCTGGCGGTTTCTCCATCAGCACCAACTCTTTCTGCTGCCGATTGACCGTGACTGGCAACTCTTCCGAGTGCAGTTGGCCCTATAGAGCGGCGAGTTCGTCGGCGGATAGTTCGTCCACGAAGCGAAATGCAGACGCGGCGAGGCAGGTGCGGTCTTTCTCGAAAGCGATCCAGCGCCGGTCAAATCGTTCTGCCGCCCTGCCGGTGGTGTTGGAGCCGACGAAGATTTCGAGCACGGTGTCGCCGGGGTCGCCCGCGTATTGCCTGTAAGGATACTTGGTGCTCTTGTTGCTCTCGCGGTTCCTGAAGTACCCCGTGAAAGCCCCAAGTGTCGTGCCATTTACATCCCCGCGCGGAGACCACGTTAATGTGGCAAACCGCCCCGTGAGCGCCCCAAAACACGCCAGACTTCCCGGTTGATCCGGGCCAATTACTCCACGGCGCGGTAGAACTTTGCAGCGTTCGTTGGTGTTAGCACGTACGGACTGGTGGCCGTGACACTGCTCCACGGTCCGAGGGGCGAGTCGGCAGACTGCAATTGGCCAAGAAAATTGATCGTCGCCCCGTTGCCGGTGCTATCAATAGCTGTGCGATAACCCAGGGGCGTTCCGTAAGCGGCGATCTTGGCTTGCATCGCGGGGGTCAATGGTTTTACGAGTTCGGCGTTGTACGTGTGCGGCGTGGTGTTGTCGAAGGGCATGTCGCCGAATACCCGGCCGGTGCCGATAGCATACCCGCGCGAATCCCACGCGGGCGACCCTTCCGTGACGTCTGGATCCACATCGGTCGTCTTGATGGAGATGGTATTATCGCGGTTGCGGAGGATTTCCCAGGTGCGTAACTGCTGTGGGAAATCCCGCAGCGAGGGCGTCTCGACTTCCCAGAATCCGAATTCAGGATGGGCCGGGTCGGGCGAGGGTTGCGGGGTCACAACATTGCAGTGGCGATGGCCGGCCATGAGGAGGAGAAGATTCGGGTACTGGTGGAGTGTGGCGAGGAGGTTCGTTTCGAGGCTATAATCGTAGAACATCCCGACGAGGGTATTGGTATTGTAGAGATCTGTTTGCGGACAGACGGGAATATGACAGGCGACGATCATAAGCTGGTTCGAGACCTGCCCCGTTTGAAGTTCGTTAGTAAGCCAAGCCAGGCGCGCCTCGTCCATCCAGCCGCCGCCATAGAACGTAGGAGGGAAGGAGGTGGCATTCGATTTACAGGTATCGTCGAGCACGATGACTTTGAGCGGCAGGTTCGTCAGCGGTTGGAACGTGTAGCAGGCCGCGGTAGTGCCGGTGCCGGCCGGGTTGAATCCGTGTCCCACCGGGAGAGATGCGGTATTGAAGAACTCGCTCGTATAGCCCGTGGGCGAGGAAACATCCACAGTGGCGATGTGGCGGTTCGTGTCGGCGGCGACGGTCGGGGGCGTGTCAAAGAGGTTGGTCGGACCCCCTTTAATTATGTCGCCGTAGGGTGTCGTCCCATCCACCACGCCCATATACACGCCGGTGCCCTCGCTGGCATTGGGGAGCAGGGGAATGGCCGCCATATTGATGACGTTGCTGCCGATGAGGGTATTGCGAATCTTGTCCGTCGGGTAGCCGACGCCCATCCAGAATTGATCATGGTTGCCAATGACCTCATACCAGGGAATGGAGCGGTCGAGTCCCGCAGCCTGATACGGTTTCTGATAGCCAATGCTGTCGGCCCCGAGATGCGCGCCCGAGCTGGGAGTAATGTACTGGCCGTCCATGACATCAATAAACCACCGGATTTCGTTATGCTGGGCGCTGTTGGCCACATCGCCCAGGCTCATGCCGAAATCGAAGGGTGTCAGGTGGTGCAAGGCGTTGATGGTCCTGACCGCGGCGTCCAGTACGTGGGTCGTGGAGAGAATCACCGGTGAATAGGACGAGTGACCCAGTCCGCCCGGGCCCGGCACTCCAAAGGGCGAAGACCAACCGAAGAAAGGCACCTGGGCCGGGGATTCCTTGTCGGTGATATGGATGTCGCTGATGGAGAAGAAGGACAATAACCGGGCCGCATTCGTCGCTCCGGGGTAACCGGCCGGCATCAGGTCGAGCTTTTGACCTTCGTCCTCGCCCGCACCCCACGTCCACGAAACTGTAGCCATAGACCGCGTACAAAGGCACATTCGACGGGCAAATCTGTACTGTGCTCGGCTCTAAGGCAATCGGGCAGACCGTTCGTTCCCGTGTTCCCAATTCGGCACCGCTGCCCAAAACCGGGAACAATAGCAAAGCTGAAACGCTAGTAATGTAGATAATCTCTGATTTCATGTTATTACATTCCGCCCTCTCGGCGGCATGGCATTTGAGCTTGCCGGTTCACACGAATCAGCCTGCCGCCTGCTAGCCGATTATCGGCCCGGGACCGCGGGCCTCGAGGCCGAAGCAGTGAACGCCGGATTTTTGTCCGCGAACGGCGGCCTCTTCGCCCTCGACCGCCAGATTCTCCAAAACAACCTCTGCGGCGTGGACCTCAACGAGGAAGCCATCCAAATCTGCCAGATAAGAACCACTCCACTTTTGACCATGTGCGCCGAACCTTGAACCTCGAACCTTGAAACAGCCCGCCAGGACGAACATCCTCATTGACACGCTGGACCGGCGAATCACTCTATGCGGACGCGGATAGCCAGCAGCAATAATCAGCCCAGCCACGGCCCGTTATGAACACGAGATCCTTGATTCGGCAAAGTAGGCATTGGTTCCTCATGCTCGCGGTGTTTGCCGCGGTCGGCCTGGACCCAGCCGTGCCCGCCCGGGCTGCCGGGCAGTTGGACCGGGACTTCCGGCAACCCCCGGCATCGGCGAGGCCGTGGGTGTATTGGTTCTGGCTCAACGGCAACATCACCAGCAATGGGATCACCGCCGACCTTGAGGCGATGAAGCGCGTGGGCATCGGCGGGGTGCTGATTATGGAGGTGGACCAGGGGGCACCGGTCGGGCCGGTGGATTTCATGGGAGCGCGGTGGCGTGAATTGTTCAAGCACGTCGTCGGCGAGGCGCGCCGGCTGGGGCTGGAGGTGAACATGAACAATGACGCGGGCTGGAACGGCAGCGGCGGCCCGTGGATCAAGCCCGAGCAATCCATGCAGAAGGTGGTCTGGAGCGAGACCAACGTCAGCGGCCCCAGCCGGTTCGAGGGAGCCCTGGCCCAACCGGAGCGCGTGGCCGGTTATTATCAGGACATCGCCGTGCTGGCATTCCCGACGCCCGGGGCCTACCGCATTGACCGGATCAAGGCCAAAGACATGCTCGAACCCGGCGGGGCCGGCAGCATCGCCCGGGACCAGCTCCCGCCCGACAAGGTGATTCCACGCAGCCGAATCCTGAACCTGACCGCCCAGGCAGACGGCAACGGGCACCTGGTGTGGGACGTGCCCGAGGGCCAGTGGACGGTGCTGCGGCTGGGGCACACCAGCACGGGCGCCAAAAATGCGCCGGCGCCCGCGACCGGCGCCGGGCTGGAGTGCGACAAGCTCAGCCGGGCAGGGATCGAGGCGAACTTCGCCGGCATGATGGCCAAGCTGGCGGCGGACAACCACATCGAGCCGGGCCGCGCCAACCCCGGGCTGGTGGCGACGCACATTGACAGTTGGGAGAACGGCTCGCAGAACTGGACGGCGCGGATGCGGGAGGAGTTTCAGCAGCGGCGCGGGTATGACATGACGCCGTTTCTGCCGGTGATGACGGGCCGCGTGGTGGAGAGCCTCGAGGTGTCGGAGCGTTTCCTGTGGGATTTGCGCCGGACGATTTCGGAGTTGGTGGTCGAGAACTACGCGGGCCGGATGCATGAACTGGCGCAGGCGCACGGGCTGCGCTTCACGGTCGAGGCTTACGGCAGTCCGTGCGATTACATCCCCTATGGAGGCGCCGCCGATGAGCCGATGGGCGAGTTCTGGACGCCGAGCGGGGCGATCGAGACCTGCAAAGGCATGGCGTGCGCGGGGCACATCTACGGCAAACGCATCATCGGGGCGGAATCCTTTACCTCGGGCGACCAGGAGCGCTGGCGCGAGTACCCGGCGACGCTCAAGAGCCTGGGTGACCGCGCGTTTTGCGAGGGCATCAACCGCTTTGTGTTCCACCGCTACGCCTTGCAACCGTGGACGCCGGAGCGCCGCCCCGGCATGACGATGGGGCCGTGGGGCCAGCATTACGAGCGCACCGAGACCTGGTGGGACGAGACGCCCGCCTGGCACGAATACCTGGCTCGTTGCCAGTTCATGCTGCGGCAGGGCTTGTTCGTCGCCGATATATGCTACGTGCAGCCGGAGATGCCGCCGCAAGGCTTCACCGGCCATCCGCGCCCGGGCTACGACTGGGACGAGTGCGGCGCCGACGCGGTCTTGAGCCGCATGAGCGTGAAGGATGGGCGGATCGTTTTGCCGGACGGGATGAGCTACCGGATGCTGGTCCTGCCGGACACTCCCACGGCGACTCCGGCGCTGCTGCGTAAGGTGCGGGAACTGGTGCAGGCCGGCGCGACGGTCATGGGCCGGCCGCCGTCCTTCTCGCCCAGCCTGAGCGGTTACCCCGCTTGCGACCAGGAGGTCAAGGACCTGGCGCGCGAACTCTGGGGCGATGCCGACGGCGTGAAGGTCAAGGAGCACCGGCTGGGCGCGGGCCGCGTCTGCTGGGCCGGGGAGCCGGCGAAGATGCTCCGCGCCGAAGGGGTGCCGCCGGACTTTGCCAGCGGCGAGCCGTTGCGCTGGATTCACCGGGCAGCGGGCGGGACGGATGTCTATTTCGTGGCGAACTCGTGCCCCCGGGACATCACGACCACCGCCAGCTTCCGGGTCACGGCCAAGGCGCCCGAGTTGTGGTGGCCCGACACAGGCCGCATCGAGCCGGCGCCGGTGTTTGAAGAACACAACGGGGTTACAGGCGTGAGCTTATCGTTGGAGCCGAGCGGCTCAGTGTTCGTGGTATTCCGGAAGCCGCTGGCCCGGCAGAGTCCCCTCGTCAGCCTGTTGCACGACGGGAAACCGCTGCTTTCGGCGATGCCCGGGCCGGCGCCGCGCGTGATGATTAAATCGGCCAGCTACGGTTTGCCTGGCGACCCGGCGCACACGCGGGATGTGCGGGAGCAGGTGCAGCGCAAAGTGGACGACGGCGTGCGCAGCTTCCCGGCGCGCGAGATGGCCGAAGACGACGACCCGGCCCCGAACAAGGTCAAAACGCTGGTGGTGGAGTATCGGATTGATGGGAAAGACTACACCGCGCGCGCCGAGGACCCGGTCACCATTCATCTCACGACCAACGCGCTCAAGGTAATCGTCGAAAAGGCGCGCTACGGAGTGCTGAATGATCCCAAACGCACACGGGATGTCCGGCAAAAGCTGCAAGCGCTGTTGGATGCCGGCGAGAGCAGCTTCACGGTCGCGCGCATGGCCGAGGGCGATGATCCGGCCTTCATGGTCGTGAAGACGCTCGAAGTGGAATACACCCTTGACGGCCAGCACCGGACGGCGAGGGGCACGGACCCCGAGGTCATTGACCTCAACCCGCCGGCCTTTGAGCGAGCGGACCTGGTGGCCGAGGCGCGGGGCGAGGCGTCGGGCAAGCTGCTGGTGCAGACGTTCCAGCCAGGCCGGTATGAATTGCAGTTCGCCGACGGGAAGAATCGCCAGTTCGACGTTCCGACAGTGCCGCCCGCGCTGCCGGTGCCCGGTCCCTGGGAAGTGCGGTTCACGCCGGGTTGGGGTGCGCCGGCGCAGGCGACGTTCGACAAGCTGATTTCCTGGACGAGCAACGCCGACCCGGGCATCAAGTATTACTCCGGCGCGGCAACTTATCGCACGAGCTTCAATGTGCCGCGCGCACTCCTCCAGCGGGATCGGCTGCTTTTCCTGGACCTCGGCGACGTGCGGGTCATGGCCGAGGTGAAGCTCAATGGCCGGAGGTTGGAACCGCTCTGGAAGCCGCCGTTCCGCGTGGAGATTACCGGCGCGGCCCGGGCCGGGGAGAACCAGCTTGAGATCAAGGTCGTCAACCTGTGGCCCAACCGCATGATTGGCGACGAGCAGTTGCCCGAGGACAGTGAGCGAACACCCCAGGGCACGCTCAAACGCTGGCCCGATTGGCTGCTCGCAGGCAAGCCCAGCCCCACTGGCCGTTATACGTTCACCAGTTGGCGGCTCTGGAAGAAGAGCGACCCCCTGCTCGAATCCGGCCTGCTGGGACCGGTGCGGGTGGTCTTCGCGCAACAGGTAAAAACCGCGCCCCCGGAATGATCGCCCAAGAACCAATGGGTCTGGATGTTGAACGAAACCCCCGGCCGGCAGGCCATCAACTGACGTTCGCTGCGGCCGAGGAAAGCGCACAACGCGACCAGTCCGCTGCCGATTTGAAGTTGTGGTAACGATTCAGGCCCCTATTGCCTAGTCCTTAGCATAGACGACACTATTTGCTTGAAAGAATGATTTTACCAGCTTGGGGTTGTCTCGGATGTTATTAAGATCCTGATCGATGCGGGACTGTAAGGATTCATTGGTCTTCAATGGTTTCTTGGAGACCCCATTGTTCTTCATATGGCTCCAAACAAACTCATCAGGATTTAAATCGGGCGCATACGGTGGCAGGAAGTGGATTTCCAACCGCCCCTTCAAAGATTGGATGTAACGTTTGACGGCGTTGGCTTTGTGCGCCGGATGTCCATCCACCACCAAGAATACCTTTTGCGTCTGGGTCGCCATGAAATTTTGCAGGAAAAGCACAAACGATTCGGCGTTCAATTTACCCGTGTACGTAACGGCCCAAAACTCTCCTCGGGCATTGACCGCACTGATGACGTTGAGGCTTTGGCGCTGACCGGAAGTCCGGACCACCGGAGTCTGGCCTTTGAGTCCATACGTGCGCCCGAGAACCGGGTCTGATTGAAAGCCCGCTTCGTCGGAAAAGAAAATGCTCGCTCCCAGCCGTTTGGCCCGTTTCCGCAGCTTGGGATACGTTTCCCGCTCCCAGAGCGCCACCGCCTCGGGGTCTCGCTCATAGGCCCGACGCAAGGGCTTCTGGGGGGTGATGTTCAAGCTGGCTAACAACCGTCCGACGGCCGTCAAACCACACTCAATGCCCATCCTTTCCTTGATCAAGGCTTGCACAATGCGCCGACTCCACAAACCGTAATCAAAGCCATACTGCCGAGGATCTTTGCCCAGAATCCACTTCCTGACCTGCTGCCGTTGCTTCTCGCTAAAGAGGGACTCAGGGCCGGAAGCAATCTTTTCCACTAAGGCCTCCATCCCGCTTGCCTCATACTTTCGTAACCAGGGGTAGATGGCCGTGCGACAAAGACCGAACGATTTCATGACCTCACTAGGGGCTTCCCCATCTTCGATCACGCGCGTGACGGCCAGCATCCGCATATGTTCCAGCGCTTTATGATCCAGTGTTCGCCCGTCAATCTTTGCCACGCCCCCGAAACTACCAATTTAAGCTAATCGAGTCTAGACAAATGTAGTCTATCCTACGGACCTGTCAGTAAGAAAGCCCGGAACACCTGCCGGGCAGCCAGGCTGCCTTTTAGGCCGGGTCCTCTCCGGGCCATTCCGCTGGCAGGAATCCTGCAATTCTGGCTGATGATTGTTCTGGTTCTGGCGCCGCCCGGCCAGTCCTGCGCCACGACCCATGCCACGTGGATCATGGTGTGGCATGGCCATGACCCAACAGGTTCTCCAGGTATTCCCGATTCTTGCGCGCGTTGGCGGTGACGATTTCCGGCGTGTCGCCCAGGGCGCAGCACTCGACCATTATCGGACCGTTAAAGCCGGCCCGCTTCAATTCGGCGAAGACAGCCCGGAAGTCCACTTTGCCCGTGCCGAACTCAAGCCAGACCGACCCGCGTTCTTTGTCGCAGTCTTTGGCGCAAAAGCCGGTGACCTGGTTGGCAATGGGCTTGAGCTGCTCCACCGGGTCCTTGCCGGTGTAATAGACGATGTTGCCGGCGTCGAACCAGATCTTGAAATTCGGGTGTCCCACCTTATCCAGGCAGCGCTGGATCTCCTCCGCCGCGCCGCTGGCGCCGCCGTGCGGCTTCAATACTACTTTCAACCCGCGCTCCTGCGCATAGGGCGCCGCGTCCCGCATCAGCTTGTAGTAATCGTCGTATTCGCGCGCGTTGCCGGCGCCGAATGTCAGCAGGAATTCCACGCCCATCGTCTTGCCGTTGTCAATCTGCTGGCGGACGTCTTTGATCTGTTCCTCGGGGGGCAGGTTGAACTTGATACGCAGCGCCCCCATGTTCACGCGTAAGCCGCGGGCGGCGATCTTCTGCTTCAGTTGCGCCAAATACTCCGGCGTCGCGTCCGAACCGATGAAGGGCTCTTTGGGGGTGCGCGTGAGCATTCCGGTCAGCTTGTAGCCCGCGGCTTTGATCCCATCCAGGGCGGTGTCGTAATCCCACTTCCTCGTCGTCCCAAGCCAGGGCCGGTTGAGGCAGCCGATTGGCCAGCTCACACCGGCGGACTTCTGGGCGGCGAGCAGGGGGTTAAGCGGAAGCAAAGCGCCGGTGGCGGCAGCCAGGGTGGAGGTGTGCAGAAACTGTCGGCGATTCATCCGGGTATTGGGCGCTAATGGGGCATACTGCACAAGCAGAATTCCGGGCAAAAGAAGGGCGAGGCATCGCTAAGTACTTGTTTTCTTAAATACAATAACGTATTTTAACTGGCCATACCAACTGGATAGTGGTATCTTGTCGCAGCACGGAAATGTGCGGATAATATGCCACTAAATAGCCCATTCTCTATCGTTCTCACCCAAGATGAGGAGCGAGAACTCCGACATAGATCAGCCAAATATACGTTGCCTTACTTTCAGGTGTTCCGCGCCAGAATCGTCCTTCTGGCCGCCCAAAACCTGCCCAACGACCTCATTGCGGCTCGGCTGGACACACGGCGTGAAGTCGTCAGTCAATGGCGCAAACGCTTCTTCTACGAGCGCTTACGCGGACTGGAAGAACTGCCCCGCCCGGGTCGCCCCCGGGCTTTTCCCCCCAGAACTGGTCGTGCAGGTTAAGGCCTTGGCCTGCGAGTTGCCCAGCCAGTTCGGCTTGCCACTCTCCCGCTGGAGCCTCGCCGAGTTGAACGAGCAGGTCTGTCAATCCGGGTTGGTGGCCAAAATCAGCGATAGCACTCTTTGGCGCTGGCTGCATGAAGATGCCATCCGACCTTGGTTTCACCGTTGTTGGATTTTTCCCCGTGACCCGCAGTTCGCTGCCAAAGCCGCACGCTTGCTGGACCTCTACCAGCGCGTCTGGCAGGGCCAACCCTTGCAAGCAGACGAGTTCGTCATTTCGGCCGATGAAAAGACCAGCATCCAAGCCCGTGCTCGCATCCATCCTACCCAGGCACCCCAACCCGGCCAACCGATGAAGGTCGAACACGAGTACGAGCGGCGCGGAGCGCTTACTTACCTGGCCGCCTTGGATGTTCATCGGGCCAAGCTTTTCGGCCACTGCGAACCGCAAAGCGGCATTGTGGCTTTTGATCGCTTGGTCAACCGGGTGATGAATCAGCCTCCCTATGCCCAAGCCCGCCGCGTGTTCTGGATTGTGGACAATGGTTCCTCTCATCGCGGAACGGCCAGTGTCCAACGGCTCCAACAACGTTACCCCCGTCTGCATTTGGTCCATGGACCCGTTCACGGCAGTTGGCTCAATCAGGTCGAAGTTTACTTTTCCATCATCCAGCGAAAAGTGCTCACGCCAAACGATTTCAAATCCCTGGATGAAGTCGCCCACGCCCTTTGGCAATTCGAACGCCATTTCGAAACGATCGGACGGCCCTTCGAGTGGAAGTTTACGCGCGAGGACCTCAATCAACTCCTAACCAAGTTAGCTACCCCAAAACCCACGAAATTAGGGATGGCGGCTTAACAAAAAATACGTGCGCGGACTTATGAATTAGGGTACTAAGGAGATAGGCGCTCCCGCAAGCGGGATAACTGCCATAGGCAAGTCCTGACGCCCCGGACAACGATCTCAAACCCGGTACTCGGACTGAAGCGTATGCCTCGCCGCATCCTCCTTTTGCTTCATTCCGGCGCGGGCTTCGAGGGGAAGGTTCCCCGCCATTCACAATCCTTAACCGCCACCACTCAGCTTGGCACGCCAGACGCTCTGAAGAGTATGCCCGCCGCGTGCCCTCCGCCGCCCTGAGCGGAGAGGGCGTCCGAGGGCATGGCCCTTTGCCAGGGCCGGTAAGATGGGGTGTACAGGGTCAAGACACTCTGTCCCGTTGGAGCCGGCCAGCAAGAGCGACAAGAACGCGTTTATGGTTTGGTGGAATACTTTACGACTGAGGTCGGGCAGCCCGGAGGTGCGCCGGAAAGCTCTTGAGAGCATCAGCACCAGGGAGGATGCGCACGCCCTCGAACTGCTTGTCGCCGGCCTGGGTGACGAGGATGCCCAGGTGCGGGTTGCCGCCGCTCTGGGGCTTGGGCGGATCAAAGACGAGGCATCTGTGGCCGCGCTGGCCAACGCGCTCCAGGACCCGGATACCAGCGTCCGTCAAGCGGCGGCCGCGGGTCTGGGGCGGCTGGGGGATCCGGGTTCCTGCAACGGCCTCGCCCGACTGTTGAGAGATGCGAACCCTGGTGTCCGGATGGCCGCCGCCGCGTCGCTGCGGAGCCTCGGCTGGAAACCCGCCACGCGCGAGGAGCAGGCGGTGTTCGAGGTGGCTCTGGGCCATGCTCGCGAGGCCGCCTTCGCAGGCCAGGCCGCCGTGAAAGCCCTGGTGACCGAACTCAAGCACGATACGAGCTTCCAGCGCCGGGCCGCCGCCGAGGCCTTGGAGAATGTGGATGACCCCCGCACGACCCAGCCACTGCTCGCGGCGCTGAATGACGAGGAACCCACCGTCCGTGTGTCCGCGATTCACGCCCTGAGCAAAGACCCCAGCGTCGATGTTCTGCCAAAACTGCTCGAGCGACTTCGCGACCCGGAGCCGTGCGTCCGGCTGGCCGCGACCGACGTGCTTTCCCGGCGCGATGACCCGGCGCTTGCATCCGAGTTTCAGGTGTTGCTGCGTGATCCTAGTTTCGAGGTGCGCTTGGGCGCGGTGCAGTTCCTGGGCCGGGTGAGTGACCCGGGCATTGCGGGGGCCCTGGTGCCGTTGCTGACCGACTACGACAGCGACGTGCGTCGGGCCACAGCACTGGCGCTGGGAACCATCGCGGAACCGGTGGCCATTGAAGCACTGGTACTGACATTGACGGACGAAGAACGCGCCGTCCGCGAAGCCGCCGAGATCGCCCTGGCGCGTATTAATCCGAATTGGGCGCATGAGCAAGCCGCGCAGCGGGTCATGCCCCAACTCGAAGCCGCCCTCAACGATCCCCGCGGCTGGGTCCGTTCCGCCGCCGCGCAGGTTCTCGCGAGACTGCAAGCCTCGGCTGGAGGCATCCCGGCGGTCGGATAGTTCCGTATCAGGCCTTGCGGCGAGCTGGATGCAGCCCTGGCGGTGCGCATCTTCTTAGTACCACCATTTCGGGCAGCCACAGGCCGGAAACCCGAAGCCCGAAACCCGAAGGCCGAAAGAAGGCCGAAACCCGAAACCCGAAGTCCGAAAAGCCTGCTCTTAGCGCTGATTGAGCCGCTGCCGGCTGGGTCGCAGGGTTCGCCTTTCGGGTTTCGGATTTCGGCCTTCTTTCGGCCTTCGGGTTTCGGGCTTCGGGTTTGGGGGCCTGGCGGTTGGTGGTACTGTTGAGAAGCGCCCCCACCCGCGCTCCCGGCCGGGAAACACCCGGCCGGGAAACAGTTGCCGCTGCCAGCACCCTGCGGCAAACTGATACTGCATGTCTAGAGCCAGAACCTCCAGAGGGTCGCTCCGCCTGGAACAGGCCGAATTTTCGCGCCTGGCGTGGGCCTTTGCCCTCTCGCTGGCTTTCCACCTGCTGGTCTTCGGCGGCTACCGCGAGGGCAAGCAACTGCACCTCTGGGACCACCTCCATTGGCCCGCCTGGCTGCAGCCGCCCAGGTTCATCACCCAACTGGTTAAACCAAAGCTCACCCCGCCTCCCCCGCAACCGCAGGAAGTCCCGCTGATCTTCGTGAATGTGAACCCCGCTCAGGCCACCGCCGAGCCGCCCAAGAACGCTAAATACTATTCCGACAAAAACGCCAAGGCCGCCAATCCCGAGCCGGATAAGATCACCGAGATCCCCAAGCTCACCGGCAAGCAGAAGGAGGTCGTTAAGACTGAAGACGTGCCGCGCGAGAAGTTCACCCCGTTGCAGCCCTCGCGCCCGGCGCAGAAGCCCCAGGAAGCCCAACCCGAGGTTAAACCCAAACCAGCCTACACCCCCGGCGACCTGACGCTCGCCAAGCCGTCTCCGAAGCCGCGCAAGACCGAGGGCACGCCGAGGAGGCCAAACCGCCACGGCCGCGCACCCTCAAACAGGCGCTGGCACAATTGCACGAGAGCGGTTTGCCGGGCGAGATGATGCAACAGGAGGGCGGGGTCCGGCACCGACACGAGATGGCCTCGCTCGACACCAAAGCCACTCCGTTCGGCGCGTACGACGCCGCCCTGATAGATGCGATCGCCCAGCGTTGGTACAGCCTGCTCGACGCCCAGAATTACGCCTCCGACAGCCGCGGCAAGGTGGTGCTGCAATTCGGCTTGCACTACGATGGGCGTGTCACGGATATGAACGTGGCCGAAAACAGCGCCGGTGAAGTGCTGGGGCTGATCTGCCAGAAAGCGGTCCTCGACAATGCGCCGTTCGCCGCCTGGCCCAGCGACATGCGCCGCACGCTGGGCGACATCCGGCATATTCAGTTCACCTTTTACTATAATTGACCTTTTATGGAACCTGTTGTCTATGTCCTGCTCTTTGTGACCTCCGTGATCGGCTTGGCCTTTATCGTCGAGCGCGGCATTGCCCTGCGCTGGCGCCGGGTCGTGCCTCCCGAGGTGGAAGCCGCCGTCGAATCCTGCCAGTCGCCCGAGGACGTGCCGATGCTCCGGCGCGTCTGCCAGCAGCACAAATCCCCCGTCAGCCGGTTGCTGCTGATCGCCGCCGAGCATTTGGACTGGCCCAAGGCCGAGGCCGCTGACGCCATGCAGACGCGCGCCCGGCATGAAATCGCCCGGCTGGAGCGCGGCCTGGTGGTGCTGGAGATCATTGTCGGCATCGCCCCGCTCCTCGGCCTCGTCGGCACCATCCTCGGCATGATGACCGCCTTTGGCAACGTCGGCCAGGCCGGCCAGATTGACCCCGCCAGCTTGCGAAGGGCATCGCGCTGATCCTGCGCGCCACCCTGCTCGGCCTGCTCATCGCCATCCCCTCGCTCATCTTCTGGAGTTACTACACCAAGAAAGTCGAGATCGGTCGCCATCGAGATGGAGTCCCTGTGCGACGAATTCCTCCGCCGCCAATACCGGGGCGAGGAAGCCCAGAGTCTAAAGTCTAAAGTCTAAAGCCGCCCCTCACGCATCACGTTTCAGGCCCCATGCAATTCTACATTCGCAAACGGCGCCAGGCCCCGGCGGTGATCATTGTCGCGCTCATAGACATCCTCATCGTCCTGCTGATCTTCCTGATGGTCACCACCACCTTCAAGCAGCAGCCCGCCCTCAAGCTCGCGCTGCCCGAGTCCTCCCAGGCCAGGAAGACCGGCGCCAACGAGGCCCCGCCCCTGGTCGTCACCATTGACCCCAAGGGCGACCTGCGCTTCGGCCCCGACACCGTCCCCGTGACCATCGAACGCCTCAAAGAGGAACTCATGGCCGCGGTCGCCAGGAAACCCGACGTCAAGCTCGCCATCAGCGCCGACAAAGCCGCCCCCATCGGCCAGGTCATCAAGGTGATGGATGCCTCCAAGGAAGCCCATCTCGAGACCGGCGTGAACCTCTATACCAAGCAGCCGGGCAAACCCTGACTTTGAATTAACCGGTGGTGAACTTCGGCAAAGGCCCGCGCTACGGAAACACTTGCGCGAGCTTCAGACCGATGAGAATACCCAGCAAGCCGCAGAACACGACGACGTGCGGGGCACTTGAGCGAGCGGGTTTCGGCCTCTCGAAATCAGGCTGGACATCCATGGCCAGCAGCCGGTCGTAAAGATTCGGGTGCAGCCTCGCCCGGCGCGGCAGAACGGCCGGGATCAGGTTGTCCTCATAGAGCCGGACCAGCGCGCGAGCGTACGCCCCTGTCTCTCCTTCATTGGTATGTGCAATGCGGTCCGCCCTTTTTTCCAGGCGCCGATGCCACCAGCGGTTTGCCGGGAGGATCGCCAGACTCACCAGCGCCAGCACGAAAACGCCTGCGAAGCCGAAGCCGTGCATCACCGGCCTGCAAAACATCCAGGGCATCAGCCAGGCCAGATTCCCAAGCACTCGCGCGGCGACAATCAATCTGGACTCTTTGAGGTGTCCGATCTCGTGGGCGCAAATGGCGGAGATAGCCTCATCGGAGTATCTGTGGACCAGCCGCTCGGTGAAGAGGAGCTCGCCCGTGTAGGGCAAAGCAAATGCCATGCTGTTCGGAGAACGCATGAGCCAAACGCGCCGGACGGGAACGCTCATGCGGGCCGAAGTCTCGCTGACCAGGCGGCGCAACCGCTCGTCAGCCGGCACCAGCACGCCGAGTTTTCGGCTCACCCAAACAAACCCGCCCCAGCACCACACCAGGAAGATCACGGGAAATAGAGCGGCCAGCAGCCAGCCAAGCACGCCCAATTCCTCAGGCATGGCCACGGCTACCCCCACCAAAACCAGCACGAGTGGAAAGCGCAGCAACCAACTCACGACGACATGACGGAACCAGGCCCGCCCGTCGAGCCAGGGCAGAACTTCATGGTCGAAGGGATATGTGCCGGCGAGAGCGCCGAACCATGCCGCGACGGCGGCAAGCAGCCAGTGCGGCATGGCAGCCCGAGAAAGCAGTGACTGCGCGAGAGCGACACTGATCGGCAACAACCATACCGACGCCGCCGCGCCCACCCGTGCCGGGTAAAGGACGCGGGCGCGTTCGGTCCAGTGGAAGTCTTTCGCCCGGCGAAACGGGATAAGTTCCATCCAGTTTATCAGCCACACCAGCAATGCCGCACCAACCGCGTCGCCGGCGAGGATAAGCGGCTTGAGCATCGGGCACACCATAGCAACCCTCAGACGGTTTGGAAAGACCGGGGTGGCTAATCCCCCGGGTCCCTACCACGTGCTCTACGGCACGGTGCGGGACCAATACGGTACGCCGCTCAGCTCGGCGCAGGCGCAGGGTGTTCTGCAAACCACTTCCGGGGATGATCTCTCCGCCCCGGTGGTTCCCGGGATCAGCATCGCCGGCGTCAATTACCTGCTGAAGGTTCCGATGAACTCTGGCGTGACCCCTGACCTCTACCAACCCAACGTCCTCGTGCCCCTGGTACCGTTCAAATTGCTGGTGGTCATCGGCACTGTTACCAATCTTCCCATCGAAATGACCACCACGAACCTGGCCCTCGGCCAGTGGGCTAAGTCCACCCGCGTGGATCTGACCCTCGGAGTTGACTCCAACGGGGACGGCATCCCGGACGCCTGGGAGTATGCCTTTCTCGCAGCGCTGGGCACCAACGTGCCACTGTCCTCGCTCAATGCGAACTCCGTCCTGACACCGGATGGACTAACGCTCCAGCAAGAGTATCTGCTTGGCACTTCCCTGTTCAATCCGGGCAATCCATTGACCATTACATTCCTCGGCTTCAACGGCGCTTCCCCTGTCCTGGAATTCCCCACGCTCACAGGGCGAACCTACACGCTGCTTGCGTCACCCGACTTGACGAGTTGGAGTGCAGTGGCGTTTAACCTTCCCAGCGATGGAACGGGGGGCCCGCCCCGGTCATTCTACTTTGCCTCAGGCACAGCGACCATCCAGGTTTACGTAGCACCGCCTCCTGCGGGCACAACGAAGGAATTCTACCGAATCCAAGTACAGTAACGCTGTGGAGCGCTGAGACGACTTGTTGGGATGCTTTCCATGAACCTAACCTTGCACGCGGACTGCCGTCGGCTCTCCCTCTCCCCTTCAGAAGGGGAGAGGGTCGGGGGAGATGGGTCCGTCCTCTCGCTCAGGTTCATGGTCCCGTTTCATGCGCAATCGCGAAAGTAGGCTCCCTATGAATGCAGGTCGAAAGCATATCCTTAAGCTGCTTGCAGCCGTCGCCCTCGTTGGCGCTCTAGCGGCGCTGTTCGTGTGCCTGCGCCGGTCGCCGGCGCCGCGGGCCGCCGTTCCGGCACGGGAAGTCCTGAGGCACGACCTGCTGCAAATCGGCGGGCGTTGGCATCGGACCGGAGAGACGAACCTGTTCTCGGGATGGATGGTTGATTATTATCCGACTGGCGCGCGGCTCTCGCGTTCGCAGATCGCCAAAGGCCTCCTGAATGGTGTATCCGAAGCCTGGTACACCAATGGCCAAATGCGGGTGCGTGAGCACTTCAAGGACGGGATTTCCGACGGACTGCGTGAAAAATGGCACGAGAATGGCGCGCGATTATCCGTTGCCACGATTGTCGAGGGAAAGGTCACCGGCACCTTCCGAAGCTGGTATGACAACGGCCAGTTAGCCGAGCAGATCAACATGAGATTCGGCCAACCGGATGGCACGGCCTGGGCCTATTATCCAAGCGGCTTCTTGAAGGCTGAAACCAGGCTTCAGGATGGCTGCGTGCTCGAGCAGAAGACTTGGAAGGAGGGAGACATGAAGACTTTGCCGGAAGCCCTGCCAGGCGGCCCTTTGGCCGCTTCCAAATGAAAACGGCCAGGAGGTTCCGGCTGCTTTCTCGCTTCGGTCTCGGCCTCAGGGCCCAGTTTTGATATGGGTGCAGTGGAAGTACTGGCAGCCGGATTTGACAATCCCTTAACCCCTCCTTCCGCCTGGTGAGAGGCTTCTCTCCGGATTAGCCGCTACTTTTGCGGCCCGGAAACAGCTACCTGGCCAGCGCCGGCAGTCCACCCGGCACCCAGCGACTTGATCAGGGAGACCGTGGCGGCGAGGCGCTGGGCGTTTAACTGGACGACGGTTTGCTCATGGGCCAGCGAGGAGCTTTGGGCAATGGCGACTTCGAGGTAGGTGATCACGCCGCCTTTGTATTTGGTCATGGAAATGTCCAGCGTGCGACGGGCGGACTTGAGAGCAGCGTTTTCGGCTTCGAGCTGTTGGCCAGCAGGCGCTGGGCGGCGAGTTGGTCTTCCACATCCTGGAATGCGCTCAGGACGGTCTGGCGGTAGTTGGCGACGGCGGCATCGTAGGCGGCGCGGGCAGCGGCAAGTTGGGCGCGGTTCCGGCCTCCGGTGAAGAGCGGCAGGGTCAGCGACGGGCCGATGGACCAGACCCGGCTGTCCCAATTGAAGAGCGTGTCGGCATTAATGGACTGCAAACCTCCCAGCGCCGTTAAGCGTGATGCGCGGATAGAACGCGGCGCAGGCCAGGCCGACATCGGCGTTGGCGGCGGCCATGCGGCGTTCGGCGGCGGCGATGTCCGGGCCGGCGTTCCAGCAATTCACTCGGAACGGCGACGGGGATGCCGCGGGCCGGCATCGAAGGCGCGTCCTGGCAGCCGCCAGCGCGCCCCTGGCTGACGCTGACCTCGAAGGCCGGGGCCGGCTGACCGCACAGGACGGCGAGGGCGTGAAGAAAGTTGGCCCGCTGCAATTGCACAGCGGGGATTTCGGCCTGGGTAGTAGCGAGCTGGGTTTCGGCCTGGGAGACATCGAGTTCGGTGGCGATGCCGCCCTTGCGACGGTTTTGAGTGAGTTCGAGCGAACGGCGGTAGGCGACGACGGTTTCCTCCAGCAACTGGTTTTGGGCGTCGAGCGAGCGCAGGGTGAAGTAGTCAATGGCGACCTCGGCCTGGATGGCGAGCTTGGAGGCTTCCAAGTCATCGGCGGAGGCGGCCAGGCTGGCGCGGGCGCCTTCGACTTCGCGGCGCACGCGGCCCCACAGGTCGAGTTCCCAAGTGGCCTCCAGGGGGATGCTGAAGGTGTTGAACGTGTGCCCCCGACTGGAGGACGCATTGCCCGCGGATTGGTTGGCGCTGATGCGCTGGCGGGTGACGCTGGGCGCGGTAGAAGCTGGGGGAAGAAATCCGCCCGGGAGACCCTCACCAGGGCGCTGGCTTGCTGATAATTCGCAAGCGCGGCGGCGAGTTGCTGGTTGTTCGTGGTAGCGAGGCCTTCGAGGCGGTTCAATTCCGTGTCGCCGAACAGTTCCCACCAGGAGCCGCGCGGCAGGTTGGCCGATGGTTGGGCCGGCTTCCATTCGCTGGCGTTGGTTGAGGTCACGCCGGTAAAGGCGGCGGGCATGGCGTTCGTGCCCAAAGCGGCGGGACGCTGGTAGTTGGGGCCGACGGCTGCAACCTGCCAGCAATAGAGCGAGCAGCGGCAAAGTCCGAAGGCCGAAACCCGAAGGCCGAAGGAAGGCCGAATCCGAAAGCCGAGGCTGGAACGCAGGAAGCGGGGCTGGGATAGCCCGGCTCCCTGGATCTCGCTCACCCCTGCCTTCTGCGTTAGGGAGAGAATTCGCCGAGTCACCTCGTGCTTTGAACCCATGAACCGCCTCCCCTCCCGCCTTCGGCAGCCTCTCCCCCTCTGAGGGGGAGAGGGAAAGGGAGAGGGGGCCGTCTTGTCATACTTAGGATTTATGGGAAGGGAGCCACTACGGGCAGAGCACGACAAACCCGAGGACTCTTGGTTCATCGAAGCGCTGCTGGCGCTTCTCCTTCTCCCCAAGGGAGAGGGGCGGGGGGAGGGGAAAGCGGGGCGTGTATCAGGACAGTGAAACAGGCGCTGCACCGGGGGGTCGCCCTGGCTCCCTCGGATTTCGGATTTCGGCCTTCCTTCGGCCTTCGGGTTTCGGGTTTCGGATTTCATATTATTCCATCAGGCGGGAGCAAGTTGAAACGTTCTCCGCCGGCGTCGCCATGCTTTGACGCGCTGGCCCAGGCTCTCAAACGTCAAATAGATCACCGGCGTGGTGTAAAGGGTCAGGGTTTGCGAAAGGATCAGGCCGCCGACGACCGCGATGCCCAGGGGTTGGCGCAGCTCCGAGCCGGTGCCCATCCGATCGCCAGCGGCATGGCGCCGAACAGCGCGGCCATTGTGGTCATCATGATGGGCCGGAAGCGGATGACGCAGGCCTTGTAAATGGCGTCGCGCGGACTGAGGCCCTCGTGGCGCTCGGCGTAGAGGGCGAAATCAATCATCATGATGGCGTTTTTCTTCACGATGCCCATCAGCAGGATGATGCCGATGAACGAGACCAGAGACAGGTCGAAGCCGCTGAACATGAGGGCGAGCAAGGCGCCGACGCCAGCCGAGGGCAGGGTGGAGATGATGGTGAGCGGATGAATCAGGCTCTCGTAAAGCATGCCCAGCACGACATAGACGGCGAGCAGCGCGGCGGCAATCAGCAGGGGGGTATTGGCCATGGAGGCGCGGAAGACCTGGGCGGTGCCCTGGAAACTGCCCAGCACGCTGGAGGGCATTCTCAGTTCCTCGACCGCCTTCTCGACGGCTTCCGTGGCCTGGCCCAGGGACACGCCGCGGCGCCAGGTTGAAGGAAAGCGTCACGGCGGGAAACTGGCCCTGGTGGTTGACGGACAGGAACGTGTTGGACGGCTTGAACTTGGCGACGGCAGCCAGCGGCACCAGCAAGCCGTTGGTGGAGCGGACATAGATCTGGTTAAGCGCGGAGGGGTCGAGCAGGTACTGGGGCTCGACTTCCAGAATGACGTGGAACTGGTTGTATTGGCGGTACATGGTCGAGACCTGCCGCTGGCCGAACGCGTCGTAGAGAGTGTTGTCAATGGTCGATGGGGGTGACGCCCAGGCGCGCGGCGGCGTCGCGGTCAATGACCACCGTGGTTTGCAGGCCGCGGGTCTGCTGGTCGCTGCTGACGTCGCGCAGTTCGGGGAAGACTGCGCAGCTTATCCACCAGCAGGCTGGACCAGCGGTTGAGTTCATCCAGGTCGCCGGATTGCAGCGCATACTGAAACTGCGCCCGGCCGAAGCGCCCGCCCACCCGGATGTCCTGTGAGGCCTGCAGGATCAGATTGATGCCGACGACGCCGGCCAACTTCTTCCGCAGGCGGCCGATGACCTGGTCGGCGCTCGCGTCGCGCTGGCCCCGGGGCTTGAGGGTGATGAACATGCGGCCATTGTTGACCGTCGAGGCGCCGACGCCGGAGCCGATGAATGAGGCCATCGTAGCGACCGCTGGATCAGCCAGAACGATCCGGGCCACCTTCTGCTGCAACTCCTTCATGGCGATGAAGGAGATGTCCTGGGCGGCGTCCGTGGTGCCGAAGATGATGCCGGTGTCCTGCTGCGGGAAGAAGCCCTTCGGCACGGCGCGGTAGAGCATGAAGGTGGCCACCAGCGTCAGGCAGGCCACGCCCAGCATGAAGACGTAATGGCGCAGCACCCATTTGAGCCCCGTTTCATAATGGCCCAGCAGCCAGTTGAAGACCGTGCTCGCAGGCCGCGGATGAAGGCACCAGGCTTCCGGTAGGCGGATTCCGGCCGCAGGAAGCGCGAGCAAAGCATCGGCGTCAGCGTCAGCGAGATGACGCCCGACACGAAGATGGCCAGGGTGACGGTGACGGCGAACTCGTGGAACAGCCGCCCGATCAGGCCGCCCATGAACAGCAACGGGATGAAGACCGCGACGAGCGAGGTGCTCATCGAGATGACGGTGAAGCCGATCTGCCTCGCCCCTTTGAAGGCCGCCTGCATCGGGCGGATCGCCCTGTTCGATGAACCGGTGGATGTTCTCGATCACCACAATCGCGTCGTCCACCACGAACCCGACGCAGATCGTTACGGCCATCAGCGAGAGGTTATCAATGCTGAAGTGGCACAGGTACATCAGCGCGAAGGTGCCGGCCAGCGCCAGCGGCACTGTGATGCAGGCGATGAACGTCGGCCAGAACCGCCGCAGGAACAGGAAAATGACCATCACGACCAGCGAGATGCTGAGCAGTAGGGCGAATTGCACCTCATGGACCGAGGAGCGGATCGTCGTGGTGCGGTCGCTGATTTCGGCCAGCCGGATCGAAGGGGGAATCCACTTCCTGATCTGCGGCAGGACGTCGCGAATCCGGTCCACGGTCTCGATCACGTTGGCATCCGCCTGCTTGAAGACGATGACCAGCACGGCGCGGTTGGTGCCGGACCAGCCGGCGACGCGCGAGTTTTCGGTGCCGTCAAAGGCTCGGCCCAGGACGCTGAGCCGGATGGGGGCATTGCTGCGCTGCGTCAGGATCAGGTCCTGGTAGCCCTTGCCCTCGAGCAATTGGTCGTTGCTGGCCAGCGTGTAGGACAGCTTGTCGCCGTCGAAGCTGCCCTTGGGCGAATCCACGTTCACCTGGCTGAGGAACGAGCGCACGTCTTCCAGGCTCAAGCCCGTCGAGGTCAAGGCGCCCGGGTTGACCTGGACGCGGACGGCGGATTTATCGGCGCCGCTGATAAAGGCCTGGCTGACGCCTTCGACCTGGCTCAACCGCTGCGCCGATGATCGAGTCGCCGTATTCGAAGACCTGCACGGGCAGTAAGGATGTCCGACTGCATCGCCAGGATCATGATGGGGGCGTCGGCGGGATTGATCTTACGGTAGGTCGGCGGGCTGGGCAGGTTGATGGGCAAATCGGCGGCGGCGGCGTTGATGGCTGCCTGCACGTCGCGCGCCGCGCCGTCCACGTTCCGATTCAGATCGAACTGGATGGTGATCGAGCAACCGCCCAGGCGTGCTGACGGAAGTGATTTCGCGTGACGCCGGCGATCTGGGCCATGCCGCCGTTCCAGCGGCGCGGCCAGCGAGGAAGCGACCGTCGCCGGGTCAGCCGCCGGGCAACGCCGCATGGACCATTGATCATCGGGAAGTCCACGCGCGGGATGGCGGCGACCGGCATGAAGCGATACGCGACGACGCCCGCCAGGAACAGGCCGATGGCGAGCAACGAGGTGCCCACGGGCCGGCGGATGAATGGGGCGCAGATGTTCATGACAGCGAAGGCCGAAGTCCGAAGCGCCGAAGCCCGAAGGACGAAGTCCGAAGAAGGCCGAATCGAAGGCCGAGGCCGCGACGCGCAGCGAGGCCAGGCAGAGGGCTAGTCCGGTGCACGTGCATGTCTATAGCCACGGACTCCACAGGCGCTCTCGCTCCATTAGGAGCGGCATGATCGCTTCGTCTCGATGTGTAAGCGATCCTGGAGCTTGGCAGTAGCATGTTCGAGATGACATGGCGCCTGACGGGGCTTGCGCTACCATCCCTTGTGGGCGCGGGCCTGGGGTGCGGGGTTCATTTGGCCTTGCATTCGGCCTTCGCTTTCGCACGCCATGGCCAAAAACATAGGGCCACGTCGCCTTCATAGCGTGGCCGGGTCCGGCTGTTCGCCTGGAGGCAAGGTTTCGCGCATAGTCAACCGCCGGGCGCCCACGGCGCGCCCAGCGCGCGAGGCGGTCCAGGTAGAGATAGACCACCGGCGTGGTGTAGAGGGTGATCAGTTGCGAGAGCAACAGGCCGCCGACGATGGCGATGCCCAGCGGGCGGCGCAGCTCCGAGCCGGTGCCCCGCTGCAGCGCCAGCGGCAGCGCGCCCAGCAGGGCGGCCATGGTGGTCATCATGATCGGGCGGAACCGCAGCAGGCAGGCCTGGTAAATGGACTTCACCGGCGGCAAACCCTCGGTGCGCTCGGCGTCGAGCGCGAAGTCAATCATCATGATCGCGTTCTTCTGCACGATGCCGATCAGCAGGATGATGCCGATCAGGGCGACCAGCGACAGGTTCTCGCCGCACACCAGCAGCGCCAGCAGCGCGCCGACACCCGCCGAGGGCAGGCTCGAGAGGATGGTGATGGGATGGACGTAGCTCTCGTAGAGCACCCCCAGGACGATGTAGATCACGATGAGGGCGGCCAGGATCAGGAACGGCTCGCTCCTGAGCGAAGACTTGGAACTCGGCCGCGCTGCCGGAGAAGGTCGCCACGACCGTATCGGGCAGGCCGATTTCCTGCTGCGCGGCCTGGATGGCTTCGACCGCGGCGCCCAGCGACCCGCCGGGCCGCAGATTGAAGGAGAGCGTCACCGCCGGGAATTGGCCCTGGTGAACAATCGCCAGCGGCGCGGTGACGATCCTGGCCTTGGCAAAGGCGCTCAGCGGCACCATCCGCCCGGTGCTGGACTTGACGTAAATCTTGTTCAGGGAGTCCGGCGAGAACTGGTATCTGCGGCTCGACTTCCAGCATCGACGCGGTACTGGTTGAGCTGGGTGAAGATGGTCGAGACCTGGCGCTGGCCGAAGGCGTCGTAGAGCGTGTCGTCAATGGCCTGGGTGAGCACGTTGAGGCGCGAGGCCCCTTCGCGGTCCACCTCGACGCTGACTTGCAAGCCGCCGGATTGCTGGTCGGAGGCGACGTCCACCAACTCGGGCCGGTTGCGCAGCGCGTTCAGCAGCTTGGGCGCCCACTCCGACGAGTTCCGTCACATCGGCGTCGGTCAGCGTGTATTGGTACTGGGTGCGGCTGACCCGGCTGTCAATCTGCACGTCCTGGGCCGCCTGCATGAAGAGCGAGATGCCCTCGACGGAGTCGGTGGCGGCGCGCAGGCGGGCGATGATCTGGTCGGCGCTGGCCTCGCGGCTGTCGCGGGGCTTGAGGTTGATGTAAAGCCGGCCCGAGTTGACGGTCGGGTTCACGCTGCCGGCGCCGACGAAGGAGGCCACGCTCACCACATCCGGGTCGCGCCGCACGATCTCGGCAATGGCGCGCTGGCGCGACACCATGTCCTTGAACGAGATGGATTGGGCGGCATCGGTGACGCCGATGATCAGGCCGGTGTCCTGCGGCGGCAGGAGGCCCTTGGGCACGATGACATAGAGCCAGAGCGTGGCGACCAGAGTGACGATCGCCACGCCCAGCGTGAAGGCCTGGTGCCGCAGCACCCATTGCAGGCTGCGGTCGTACGCGTCGAGCAGCCCCTGGAACATCCGGTCGGTCAACAGGTACAGCCGCCCGTGCTGCGTCTTGTCTTCGGCCTTCAGCAGCCGCGCGCACATCATCGGGGTGAGCGTCAGCGAGACGAAGGCCGAGACCGCCACCGCCGCGCTCAGCGTGAGGGCGAACTCGCGGAACAGCCGGCCCACGATGCCGGTCATAAACAGCAGCGGGATGAAGACGGCGATCAGCGAGAAGCTCAACGAAATGATGGTGAAGCCGATCTGCTTGGCGCCCTTGAGCGCCGCCTGCAACGGCGCTTCGCCCCTCTCGATGAACCGGACGATGTTCTCGATCATCACGATGGCGTCGTCCACCACGAATCCGGTGGCGATGGTCAGGGCCATCAGCGAGAGGTTATCCAGGCTGAACCCGACCAGCTTCATGATGCCGAAGGTGCCGATCAGGGTGAGCGGCAGCGCCACGCTGGGAATAACCGTCGCCCAGAACTTGCGCAGGAAGACAAAGATCACCATCACCACCAGCGCCACCGCCAGCACCAGCGTGAACTGCACGTCCCGCACCGAGGCGCGAATGGTCTCCGTGCGGTCGGTCAGGATGGCCGATCTTCACCGAGGGCGGGACCGATCGCGCGCAGCCTGGGCAACAGCGCTTTGACGCGGTTGGCGGTCTCGATGATGTTCGCGCCCGGGCTGGCGCTGGATGTCCACGATCACCGCGGGCTGGCCGTCCACCCAGCCGCCCAGGCGGACGTTCTCGACGTTGTCAATTACGGTCCCCACGTCGCGCATGCGGACGGGCGCGCCGTTCCGGGTAGGCGAGGATGACATCGCGAAACTCGGCGGCGGTGAAGATCTGGTCGTTGGCGTTGATGGCATAGGACTGGCGCTGGCCGTCGAAGCTGCCTTTGGGGGCGTTGACGTTGTTTTGCATCAGCGCGGTCCGCACGTCCTCCAGGCTGAGCCCTTGCGCGGCGAGAGCGCTCGGGTTGATTCGGACGCGCACGGCGGGTTTCTGATTGCCTTCAATGGTCACCAGGCCGACGCCGGTCACCTCGCTGAGCTTTTGCGCCAGGACGGTGTCGGCCAGATCGTTGACCTTCTCCAGCGGCAGGGTGTCCGGAGCTGATTCGCAGGGTGAGGATCGGGGTGTCGGCGGGGTTGACCTTGTTGTAAACGGGCGGGTTGGGCATGCGCGGCAGGACGCCGTTGGCGGCGTTCATGGCCGCCTGGACATCCTGGGCGGCGGCGTCAATGTCCCGGTCCAGCACGAACTGCAGCGTGATGGCCGCGTTGCCGAAGGAGCTGACCGAGGTCATCTGCGCCAGGCCGCTGATCTGGCCGAACTGCCGCTCCAGCGGCGTGGTCACCGAAGAGGCCATCACGTCCGGGCTGGCCCCCGGGAACTGGGCGGTGACCTGGATAGTCGGGAAATCCACGCTCGGCAGCGAGGAGACCGGCAGCAGGCAATAGCCCAGCGCGCCCATCAGCAGCACGCCGGCCATCAGCAGCGACGTGGCAATCGGGCGGTGAATGAATGGCTCGGAAATGCTCAAGCGGGAGAGGGGGATTATGTTGGGGGAAGAGAAGGAGGGAGGGGAGGTGAAAGCGCTTCAAGAGTTACAAGGGTTACAAGGGTTACAAGGGTTACAAGGGTTACAAGAGTTGCAGGAGTTACATAAGTTGCGTCAACCCGGGCGGCCTTCGCGGCCGAATGTGTGCGCGACCATGTCCCCTTGTAACCCATGTAACTGCTGTAACTCATTTAACCCAGTTCGCTCTCCGTTCCGCTAACTCTGGGCCTTGCCGCGGTGGGCTGGTTGTGGGGTGCCTTCGGCCTTCGGGGTTCCGCCTTCAGGGGTGCTGGACGCGTCGGCTATCCTGATGCGCGACCCCTCTTGCAGCTTGATACTGCCCCTCCACCACGACGCGCTCCCCGGGCCGCAGGCCCTCCTCGATCATTACTTCCGCTTTGCTCGACCCTGGGCGGGCAGCGTCGGGGCACACTTTCACGGGGCGGACTTCGACCGTCTGGTCGTCCTTGATGACGAAGACGAAGGGCCCTTCCGGCCCGCGCTGGATGACCGCGGCCGGCACCACCGCGCAGCCCTTGCGAACGGTCAGCAGCAAGCGGGCATTAACGAACTGGCCCGGCCAGAGCCGCAGATCGGTGTTGGGAAACGTCGCTTTGAGCTTGAACTGGCGGGTGGTGGGATCAATTTGGTTGTCAATAACGGCGAGTTTGCCCTCGCCCAGCACCGTCGTGTCGCCCTGGCTGACGGCCACGACCGGGCAGATCGGGATCGGCCCCCTGGCACTGCTCCTGGATCGCGGGCAGACGTCTGTTCCGGGAGAATGAAGACGACGGAGATGGGCTTGAGTTGCGTGATGACCACGCAGGCCATTGGCGTCGTTGGCGTGGACGATATTGCCCTGGTCCACCAACCGGAGGCCGATGCGCCCGTCAATGGGGGAGACGATGGTAGTGTAGTCGAGCTGGACCTTGGCGCTCTCGATGGCCGCCTGGTCCGCGTTGACTGTGGCGACCAACTGGTCCACCAGCGCCTTCTGGGTGTCGTATTGCTGCTGGGTGACGCCTTCATTGGCCAGCAAATCGGCGTAGCGCTTCAGGTCCACCCGCGCGTTGGCAAGCTGCGCTTCGTCCTGCCCTTTCTTGGCCACGGCCTGCGCCAGCGCCGCGCGGAAGGGATTGGGATCAATCTGCGCCAGCAAGTCGCCGGCGTGCACGTCCTGGCCCTCGGTAAAAGCGATCTTATCCACCTGCCCGTCCACCCGGGCGCGCACGGTGACCGTGTTAAAGGCCTGCACGGTGCCGATGCCGCTCAGGTAGATCGGCACGTCCTTTTGGGCGACGGCTGCCGCGATGACCGGGACGGGCGGCAGCCTCCATCGAGCGGGCGCCCGGCCCTTTCTTGGCGGCGCCGGCGGCGCATGACGCCGCGCGAACCACACCGCCGCTCCCACCACCAGCACGCAGACCCCGACAATGATCACCATCTTCCCGCCGGAGGTCTCCGGCGTTTCCGGGCCGGCGCCAGCTGGGGGGAGGCGCCGCCGCGGGAGCTTTGCCTGGGGCCGCCGGGGAGGAGGGGGTCAGTCGAATCGCTGTTTGGTCATTTGATATGCTTCGTTTGTCTGGTGTCTGGTGCGTGGTTGGACTCGAACCGGCGGAGGCCCATTCAAGGGGCATTGGTCGCCGGCCCGAACTTCTGGCGCAGGTATTCGCGCCGCTCGCGCTCCAACTCCTCGAATCTCCCCTTTTGCTCCGGCGTCAGCACGCCCAGCACCTGCTCGTGCAGGTTGGAGACGTTGGCGAAGACCTGGCTGGCCGTTTCCTCGCGGATGGCTTGCACCCGGCGCATGGCCTGGTCAATCATCGGATCGATCTTCTGCACCTGCTCCGGCGTCAGCGTCGAGCTGGGACTGGAACCGGGCGCGCAGGCGCGCCCCGATTTCCGCCGGCGGCAGGGGCGTGACCAGCGGGTGTCGGCACGCCTGCCATGCGATGAGCGCCCCGCTGCCGCCGCCCGCCAGGAAGATAGCCAGCACGTAGACCGCCGAGCTTCCGTTTGCCGAGAGACGGTCATGGGTCAGGCTCATCTGGATGTTGTAGTCGAGCCGGGCCGCTTCGTCGCCGGTAACGCCGCCGCCGGCCTGGGTGAGGCTCCAGGCGGCGCTCAACACCAGCACCAGACCGGCGCCCAGCACCGCGCGGCGGAAGAAGGCGAACACGGAAATGAAATCGTCGTCCGCCTGCTGCCGCGCGCCATTGGGCCAGCACGCGGGTTTCGAGGCCCAGCGGCGGCGTGTCCACCGGCTCGGGTTGCCGCCTTCGCTGCGGCGGCCAGCAGCCGCTGCAGTGTTTGCCGTCACATCGTGTTCATAGACTTCTGCTCCCCCATCAGCTTCTCGAAATCCTTCCGCAGTCTTCCGCCGCGCCCGGAAGGCGCGCACCTTGATCACCGGCACGTTCCAGCCGGTGATCTGGCGGACTTCCTCGACCGAGCGCCCTTCGAGGTGCAGCAGCGTCAGCAGCAACCGCTCCGGCGGGGCAAGCTGCGCCAGCAACTTCTCGACAATCTCCCGCGCCGCCAGGTTCTCCAGCGGCTCCAGCTCTTCCGGCTCCGCCGTGACCGCCTCCAGCGCCTCGGCTTGCTCCTCGCTCAAGTCCGCCCAGCGCAACTCGGGGCGCGCCTTCTCCGCCGCCAGTTGGTTGAGGCAGGTATTGATCGCGATCCGCGAGACCCAATGCTCCAGCGGCACCGCGCCGGAGAACCGGTCAAGATTCGCGAACACCTTCATAAATACGGTCTGCACTAGATCTTCCTGGCTGGTGCGGCGGGGCAGGTGCGACCGCACCAGCCGGGCCACCAGCGGATACAAATGCCGAAACAACGCCCGCGCGGCGTCCTCATCGCCGCCGGCGCACCCGCTGCACGCAGGCCGCCACATCGAAGCTCGGTTCGGGCATGTCGCTCACCCGCGCAACCATGCCATAAGGAATTATGACCGGCCAGAATTCCTATGGTTACAATAGATTGGCGGATGATCTCTCCCTTAAATGTGAAGCTGTGACCCTGGCTCAAGGATGGATCCAGGGCCTGCGATAAGCGCGCCGGAGCCGGCGCGTCGCGTCATCGTCGTCCACGGCCACGCGCTTCCGCGGGTCATAGACAATCGGGCGGCCGATCTCCATCGCAACGTTGGCCAGGATGCAGCTTGCGGTTGAGATGTGGCCTTCCTCGATGTCGGCGACTGGCCGTCCGCGCCGATCTATCGCCGCCAGGAAATCCCGCATGTGGCGGCGGTTGGCGGGCGCGGCGTTTAGCTCGATGTCCTTCTCGTTGACATCCTCGGGATATTGCTCGCGCTCATAAACGCACTCGAAATGGAGTGGCTTGGCCTTGCCGCCGACCGGGATGAAGTCCGCGCGCATCGTGCTGGCTTTGAGGGTGCCTTTCTCACCGTAGATGAAGAGCGCCCAGGGATAATCCGGATCGGGCGCTGTGCCCCAGGTGCGGTGCTGCCATACGGCATCGAAATCGTCATATTCGAACGTAGCGTTCTGGGTGTCGCTGATGTTCGATTTGCCCTCCTTCTGGACGAAGATGCCGCCGGCCGAGCTGATGCGTTTGGGCCAGCCGAGATGGAGCATCCAGCGGGCGGTGTCGAACATGTGCACGCACATGTCGCCGATGATGCCGTTGCCGTATTCGGTGAAGGTGCGCCACCAGCGCTTGTGCGGCAGGCCATCGTACGGGCGCAAGGGCGCCGGGCCGGTCCACATTTCGTAATCGAAATAGTCCGGCACCGGCTCGAGCGGCGGATTGCCGTTGGCGCGCATGTGGTAATAGCAGCACATTTCAACGTGGCCCACCTTGCCGAGCAACCCGGCTTCGACGACCTGCTGCTTCGCGTCAATGAGGTGCGGGGTGCTCTTGCGCTGGGTGCCGATTTGCACCACGCGCTGGTGTTGGCGCGCCGCATCGAGCATCGCCTCGCCTTCGCGCACGTCGCGGCTGATCGGTTTCTGGCAATAGACATCGGCGCCGGCTTCCATGGCGGCGATGGCGTGCAGCGCGTGCCAATGGTCCGGCGAGCCGACCAGGACGATGTCGAGATCCTTCTCTTTGAGCATCTCGCGGTAGTCGCCGTAGGTGCGCGGCCGTTGCCGGGACTTTTGGCGCTGGCTGGCGATCTCGACGGCCTCGGCGAGCATGTGCTTATCCGGGTCACAGATGGAAACGATTTCGACCGGGGCGACTTGCACCAGGCGCCACAAGTCGCTTTTGCCGTACCAACCTGCGCCGATCAGGCCCACCCGCCGGGCCTTCTCAGCGGCAAAGGTCGTCGGCACATAGGCTGCGGCGGATAAGGCGAGGAGCGAGGCAGAACTTCTTTTGAGGAATTGCCGGCGGTTCATGCGGTTCCATGTAATCGAGGAGCGGGAGGAAGGCAAGTCCCGGCTGGCTGGGCCGCAAGACCGATCATCGGGCCAGGAGCATCTTGAGGCCGGCGACTACCAGCACGGCGGCCAGCAGGCGGCGCATGGTCAGCGGTGTGAGGCGGCGGCTGCCTAATTCCGCACCTACGATCCCGCCCAACAGGGCGGCCGGCGCCCACCACAGGATTTGGTGCGGCACCGAGTGGACGCTCTGCCAGTGGCCCAACAATCCGGAGGCGGAGTTCACCAGGATGAACGCGGCTGAGACCCCGGCGGTCTTGCGCACGTCCGCCCAGCCCACGAGCAGCACCAACGGGCTCAGGAAGATGCCGCCACCGATACCGGTCAGGCCGGACAGCAGCCCGATGACTGCGCCCAGGATCAATGCGGCTGGTAGGAAGATGGGTTTTTGGGCCGCCGGGGCGTGGGCCGATTGCTTGAAGCCCAGGCGCCACGCCGCAAACAGCAGCACCAGGCCCAGGATAAGGTGATAGACGGCGGGGGGCAGCCGCATCATGCCGCCAATAAAGGCGAAGGGCACGGACACCACGGCAAAGGGCCAAAAGATGCTCCACGAAAAACAACCCGCCCGCGCATAACGCATCGTGCCGACGCTGGCGACAAAGAGGTTCAGCACCAGCGCGGTGGGCTTCATCACGTCCGGCGCCACGTTGAACAGCGCCATCGCCGCCAGGTAACCCGACGCGCCGCCGTGCCCCACCGTCGAATACAACAGCGCGGCGACGAAGATCAGGAGCGTGAGCAGGATGGTGTCAGTCACCGGAATGGTGGAATGATGGAATATTGGAATGGTGGAAGGGTGGAATGATGGAATGGTGGAGAACTGGAAGGACGGGCGTACTGCGGGGGGCTCATTCCAACATTCCACCATTCCATTATTCCAACATTCCATTATTCCAGTCTTCCATCATTCCATCCTTCCCTTCTTCCGTCTCCCCTGCCGGCGTTTTACGCGGGGGCGGCGGGCGGATTGTGGCGCACGAGCAAGGGGATGCTGGCCTGCGGCTGGTTGTCGAGCGAGAGGTCAATCGAGTAGAGGCCGGGATTCTCGAACTTCAATTGCTGGATGTTCACAATGAAGTTGCGGGTGCCGAAGTGCATGTCGTCGGGCAGGGCTACTTCCACGGGGATCGGGGGGAACTTGGCTATCGAGTGGCCGTCGGCGTCCACGAAGTTGAGGCCGAGAGCGTGCTTGCCTTCGTCACCACTCGAAAAGGTGACGCGCAGCGCAATCGAGCACTGCGGGTGAATCGCGGGGAGTTGCTGCGTGTAGATGGTGTCGAACGCCCCCAGCAGGTTCAGCTTCCCATTGTCATCGGTCGCCGCGTCGCACAGGACTGCCACTTGAATGTTCATCCGGCCCTAATGAAGACACGGATGACAGGGATTGGCACGAAGAAAGTTGAGAGATTAGAACCACGGATGGGGAGTCCCCCTGAATAGATACGGCTAAGGGTTTTTGACGCCCTCCTGCCGCGCCTCAAGGAAGGCTTTCAGTTCCGCGGCGGCCTTGCCGCCGAAGCCGGGGACTTCGGCGATCTTCTCGACGGTCGCCAGGCGGATGCGCTGGACGGAGCCGAACTTCTTCAGCAAGGCGGCCTTGCGGCGCTGGCCAATGTTGGGGAACTCGTCGAGGAGGCTCTCGGAAATCTTCCGCAGCCGCAACTGGGCGTTGTAGGTGTTGGCGAAGCGGTGCGACTCGTCGCGCACCCGCTGCAAGAGCTTCAGCGCCCCGCTGTCGCGCGAGAGCCGCAGGGGCTCCTTTTCGCCCGGCCGGTAAACCTCCTCGAACTCTTTGGCCAGCCCAATCACCGGGACGCGCTGCAGGCCGAGCTTTTCCAACTCCGCGCAGGCGGCGCCGAGCTGGCCTTTGCCGCCGTCTATGAGAATCAGGTCGGGGAGGGAGGGAGGGGGGGGCGTGATACGTGACGGCGTGCGTTGGCGGCGCGGGGGTTGGGGGGCGACCTCTTGCGACTCGGGAACGGCGGTCGCTGCTGGGGTTTCGTCCCTCGCGGTGTCTTCCGGGACTTTAGACTTTCGACTCCGGACTTTAGACTCATTCAGGACCCGCGTGTAGCGGCGGCGCACGACTTCGGCCATCGAGGCGAAATCGTCCTGGCCCTCGACGGTCTTGATCTTGAAGCGGCGATAGTTCGCGCGGTCGGGGCGGCCATCGCGGAAGCTGACCATCGAGGCCACGTTGAAGGTGCCGCTGATGTTCGAGATGTCGAATCCCTCGATGCGCTGCGGCAGCGCGGGCAGGGCGAGCACACTGGCCAACTCGGCGAGGTCTTTCTCCGGGGCAAGGGCCAGCGGCAGGCTGTAAGGCACGCGCTCGAAGCGGCTTACCTTTTTGGTCGTCTGCCGCAAGTCGGCCAGCAGGTCCCGCAAGTCCGCCGCGCGCTCGTATTCCTGGGCGGCGGCGGCCTTCTTCATTTCTTCGGTGAGCTGCGCCTGCATTTCCTGGCATTGGCCTTCGAGGAAATCGCAGGCCGCTTTGACCTGGCCGAGATATTCCTCGCGCGACACGTTGCCGATGCAGGGTGCGGTGCAGTATTTCAGGTGCGCATAGAGGCAATGCTTGTAATCGCGGTCGGTCGGCGTCAGCGGGCGGCAGCCGCGCAGGTGGTATTGGCGGCGCACCAGGGCCAGGGTGCTGCGCAACGCGCCCGAGTTCGGGAACGGGCCGAAATAGCGGGCGCCGTCCTCCTGCTTGAGGCGCGTCAGCGTGAAGCGGGGGATCGGGTCGTTCAGGTTGACCTTCAGCATCAGGAACCGTTTGTCGTCGCGGAAGCTGATGTTGTAGCGCGGGTGAAACTCCTTGATGAGCTTGCCTTCGAGCAGCAGCGCCTCGGGTTCGCTGCGCACGACGTGGAAGTCGAAATCGCGGATGGCGTCGGTGAGCGCCTTGAACTTCAGGTCCCAGCCCAGTTTGCGCGATGGCTGGAAATAATGGCTGACTCGCTTGCGCAAGTCCCGCGCCTTGCCCACATAGATCACCGTCCCGAAGCGGTCCCGCATCAGGTAGATGCCCGGCTTGTGGGGCAGGACGCCCAGCTTTTTGCGGATGTGGTCAGCCACAGTCATGCCTGGTTCAACCTACAGGCGGGGAGTGGGGGGAGGCAAGGGTGGCGGGGAGGGGGGAAATCCGAAGGCCGAAACCCGAAGGCCGAAAGAAGGCCGAAATCCGAAGCCCGAATTCAGCGGCACCCGATTGGAGCGACAGCCAGGCGAAGTGGATCCTGTTCGGGTTTCGGATTTCGGGCTTCGGGCTTCGGGCTTCTTTCGGCCTTCGGGTTTCGGCCTTCGGATTTGATTTCGGGCGCGGCTGCCCTCGACAAACCCCGGTCCGGTCTGCTATGGTTTCCAGGTGAATTTCCTGGTTACCGGAGGCGCCGGCTTCATTGGCTCGCATGTTTGCGAGCGCCTCCTCCTTTCCGGCCATGCGGTTTGGGCATTCGACGATCTGAACCCCTTCTACGATCCGCGCCTTAAGCAAAGCAACCTCCAAGACCTGCACACCCTGGCGCGGTCCTTCACGTTCGTGCATGGGGACTTGACCGACCGCGTGGCGCTGGACGAGTTGCTGGGGAGTGTCAAGTTCGACCAGATCATTCACTTGGCGGCGCGGGCGGGGGTGCGGCCGAGTTTGGCGGAGCCGGCCCTTTACCAGCGCGTCAATGTCGAGGGCACCGTGAACCTGCTGGAGGCGGCGCGGCTCAACGGGGTCAAGAAGGCCACCCTGGCCTCGTCGTCCTCGGTCTATGGCGTCAACTCGAAGGTGCCATTTGCGGAAAGCGACCCGATCTTTTGCGCCATCTCGCCTTACGCCGCAAGCAAGCTGGCCTGCGAGGCGCTGGGCCATGTGTATCACCACGTGTATGGGCTGGATGTCGTGATGCTGCGGTTCTTCACGGTCTATGGCCCGCGGCAGCGGCCGGACCTGGCGATCCACAAGTTTGCCCGGCTCATCAGCGCGGGCAAGCCGATCCCGGTTTTCGGCGATGGCTCGAGCGCGCGCGACTACACGCACATCCACGACATTCTCGACGGCGTGCTGGCCTGCACGCAGAAGGAGTTCGGCTACGAAATCTTCAACCTGGGCGAATCGCAAACCGTGCGGCTGGATCGGCTGATCGAGTTGATCGAGCGCGCCGTCGGCAAGAAGGCCGTCATTGACCGGCAGCCGCCGCAGCCGGGCGATGTGCCGATTACCTCGGCGGACATCTCGAAAGCGCGGGCGAAGCTCGGTTACGCCCCCCGCGTGAAAATCGAAGAAGGCATTCCACTTTTTGTTGACTGGTTCCGGCGTAATGCCGTCTAATGGAGGCCATGGAAAACCCCAGCCATTATCAACGCCCGCCCTTCGAAGACGCTTTGGCCGAGTGGAAGGGCCTTTTGACCCGGCGCGGCCTTTCCACCGACCTGCTCTGGATTCTCGAGGAGAACCTGTGTTTCGAGAAAGATCCCGGCACGCCAGCGGGCGTGAAGCTCGGCTTCCAGACGCGCTTCACGCCGCATCCGCCCGACGCCGCCAAGTTCACCTACCATCATTTCGCCGAGCAGGACGAGCGGTTGGTGTTTTATCGTTTGGGCGCCAACGCGGGCCGGTCTATTTGCCTGCTGCTCTGCGACGCGTGGTTCGAGCCCAAGAGCGAGGCCGATGGTTACGTCCGGCGCGATGACTGGCTGGTCTCGTTCTTCCCGGGTGGCACCGACCAGATCGAGGAAATCGCCGACCCGAAACGCTGGCAGGAGCGCGTCGTGCGGGGCCGCCCCTTGAGCGCGGTGGACTTCTGCATGACCGCCGACGCGTTGCGCGAACTCAAGGCGCATGGCCGCGTGCTGACCCCCGACGAGCGCTTCGGCCTGAAGATCCTGCGCTCGATGCGCCCGCCTGAACGCACGGGCTAGTGCGGAGCCCGCGCAGTCCGGTCGCACCCTGTTTTCGCGTAACCCGGGCGGCCCGTTTTGCGTCTATAATAGGCGAGTGGGCGCTCCGCGAAGCCCGACCGCCAGAGACTGGCCTCGGGCGAATTGAAGCGCTGTACATCCAACATCCAACACCCAATGTGGGCGGCCCATCTCGGGGCCATTGGGTGTTGGATGTTGGATGTTCCCAGGGTTCATGGGCGGGCTCGACAGGGGAGGGGGGATGGACTAGGCTCCGGCGCTTGCTTCCCCTTGGGGAATGGCATGACGAAAACCGCAAAGCTCTTACGCGAACTGATCGCGCTGCCCAGTGTGAACCCGGCGTTCCTGCCGGCAAAACACCCGTGCGCCGGCGAACAGCGGGTCGGGGAATTCCTGGCCGCCACGGCGGCGCAGGCGGGGCTGGACGTGGAGTTCCAACCAGTCTTCCCGCACCGCGCCAATCTGCTCGCCCGGCTTTCGGCGCGCGGCAAGGTTCGGCAACGGCTCCTGCTGGCTCCGCACCTGGATACAGTCAACGCGGCTGACGGCCAATTCACCCCGCGCAACCGGAATGGGCGGCTGTTTGGCCGCGGAGCTTGCGATACGAAGGGGTCGGCGGCGGCGATGCTCACGGCGCTGTGCGAATTGGCCCAAAGCCCGCAGCGCCCGGCGGACACGGAGATCACCTTCGTCGGCTTGGTAGATGAGGAGCATGGACAGGGCGGTTCGCGGGCGCTGGTTGGCCGGGGGGTCAGGGCCGACCTGGCGATCGTGGGGGAGGCGACCCAGTTGCAGGTGGTGACGGCGCACAAGGGGACGTTGTGGCTGCGGCTGGAAACCCGCGGCGAGTCGGCTCACGGGTCGAGCCCGGAGCTGGGCCGCAACGCCGTGCACGCGATGGCGCGCATTGTGGACTTGCTGCAGACCGACTACGCCGCGCAGTTGCGCCGCCGGCGGCACCCGCTGCTGGGCTGCGCGACGGTGAGCGTCGGCGCGATCTGCGGCGGCTCGCAGGCCAACATTGTTCCCGACCAATGCACTATCCTGTTTGACCGGCGCACTCTGCCCGGTGAGACGGAGGCCGGTGTGCGGCGCGAGATCCTGGCCGTGCTGCGCCGCAACAAGCTGAGAGCGGCGTTTGCGCCAGACAAGCTGCTGCCCTGTCTGCCGCTGGAAACGGACGCCAGGCTGCCGCTGGTGGCCCGCCTCCTGGGCATCGTAAGCCAGCGCAAGCTGGTGGGAGTCCGATACTTCTCCGACGCGTCCGTGCTCGCACAGGGAGGCACGCCCAGCGTGGTGTTCGGCCCGGGGGACATCGCGCAGGCGCACACGGCGGACGAGTGGATTTCGCTGGAGGCGCTGGAGCGCGGCAAAGGGCTGTTGCTGCGCTTCCTGCAATCGCTTTCTTGAACCCGAACGGCCTTACCCCCCCCCAAACCCCATGTTGGCTGCAAAAGTCCAGAAACCGGCGATGACCAGCGCCGAGCATCGCGCCTCGTTCTTCCGCCAAAGCGGTTGGCTGATGTTCGCGACGGTGGGGGGCGGCATGTTCATGCTGGGGGTCCATCTGCTTTCCCGCGCCCTGGCGAAGGGGGATTATGGGGAGTTTGTCGCCTTCCTTTCGGTCTCGATGTTCATCCCGGCGATGCCGCTGCAAATGGTGTTGGCCCAGCAGACCGCGCGCGCGCTGGCGGTGCACCGCGAGCGCGAGTTGTCGGGGCTGATCCGGGCGGCGTGGCTGGGGACGTTCCTCGTATGGCTGCTGGCGGTCGGCGTGGTGCTGCTGTTCCAGAGCTCGATCATGGCCCAGTGGAACATCAGCAACCCTGCGGCGATCTGGCTGACGCTGCCGGTGCTACTGTTCACGGCCTGGCTGCCGATGTTCTACGGGGTGCTGCAGGGACAGCAGAATTTCCTTTGGATGGGCTGGAGCATGATGCTGCATGGCGTGGCGCGGGTGGGGATATGCGCGTTGGCGGTGCTCGCGCTGCATTACGCCGCCCCGGGCATGATGCTGGGTATGCTGGGCGGCCTAACCATCGCCCTGGTGATTGCGATCTGGCCAACGCGGTCGCTCTGGCTCGCCGCGCCGCAAGCCTTCGAGTGGCGCGGCTTCCTGCGGCAGATTATTCCATTGACGCTAGGGTTCGCGGCGTATCAGTTCATGTTCACCGCCGACACGATGCTGGTGCGGGGCTGCTTCAGTGCGGAGGATTCGGCGTATTACGGGAGCGCCGGGACGCTGGCGCGCGCTTCGATTTGGCTGGTCGGCCCGCTGGCGGTGGTGATGTTCCCGAAGCTGGTCCACGCCAAGGCAAAGGGCGGAGAAGACCGACCTGCTGGGCGTGGTGCTGCTGGGGACGGTGGTGCTGGCCGTGTGCGCGGCGATCGGTTTGTGGGTGCTGGGGCCCTTGATCGTGCGCGTCGTCTTTGGGGCGAGTTTTGTGGGGCCTGACGCCGTGCTGCTGCCTTGGTATGCGTGGGCGGTCGTGCCGCTGTCGCTGGCCAATGTGCTGCTGAACAACCTGCTGGCCCGCGGGCGGTTCAAGGCGATACCCGCGCTCTGCATTCTGGCCGTTGGCTACGGGCTTGGCGCTGAGCCATTTCCACGACACGCCGGTGATGGTCATCAAGACGCTGACGGTGGGCAATCGGTGTTGCTCCTCGTCTGCGCCTGGTACACGTGGCGGGGAGGAAGGGGAAAGGCTAAAGGCTAAAACCTGCCGAGGCGGGTTCAGGGCGAAGGCCGATCAGCAATGGCAGATGGCAAACTCGGCCAACAGCCGGGATTGGGAACTTGTAGCCTTTAGCACTTTAGACTTTCTTTCCGGTCCCGGCAGGGGCTGGGGCGCGCGGAGCTTTCGTGTACACCCAGCCTTCCAGCGGGCGCAGCGGGCGGAGCCATTTGTAGAGCCGCGGCGAATAGATCAGCCAAATCCGCACCACGGAGAGGAACATCACCAGCGAGGTGCGGAACAGCGTGACCTTGGAGCCGATCTTGTCCGTCCATTCGGTCGGCACTTCGAGGATGCGGTAGCCGGCGCGCTGGAGCGAGTAGAGCAGGTTGATGTCGAACGCCATGTCGGCGATGCGCAGGGAGGAGTGGATTTTCTCGACCGCCTCGCGCCGCATCACTTTGGCGCCGCATTGCGTGTCGCGGATGTTCATCCGGAAGAGGACCTGCACGATGAGATGGAAGACGCGGCTGGCAAACTGCCGCCGGCTGCTCTGCTCGACGTGCAGGACCGCGCCCGGCAGCCAGCGCGAGCCGATGACGCAATCGGCTTCGTCGATGCGGCGCGACCAGGTCGTGGAAGGCGTGCGGCGGGCGTGGCGCCGTCCGCGTCCACGTAGCCGATCACGTCGGCCCGCGGGGCCAGCTTAAGGCCTTCGATGAGCGCGCCGCCTTTGCCGATGGCCTCGGGGAATTCCAGCGCGCTGACTGAGGGGAATTCCGCGGCCGACGCGCCGGACGACGCCGATGGTGTTGTCGGTGCAGCCGTTGAGCACGACGACGAGCTGGAACTTGCCCCGGTAATGCTCCTTGAAGTAGCGGGCATAGTCCCGCAGCACCGGTTCGATGCGGCGCTCTTCGTTGTAAGCCGGGATCAGGAGCAGCAGGCTGTGCTCGGTCACGCGGATTACTTACCAGACAGAGGCGAAAAGGCAACGGGGTTATGAGCACCCTGATCCTCGCCTAATTCTCTTCTCCCCCAAGAAAAGTAAAGCGGGGTGCAGGGGCATTTCATCTGCGGTGCGTAAGCAATTGGGGTCCTTAATATTATCAAGCCCCCACTAAACATTGGTTTTTGCTCCTGATAAACCAGGCGCATGACGAAAGAGAAAACCGCGCCGGAATGGGATTACCTGCGCCAAGTGAGCGTCCGGCTGATCGGCCCGGAGGAACGCGAGCGCTACGATACCCTGCTGGAGAGCCAGCATTATCTGCACAGCGCCCGGGTGGGCGGGCAAAGCCTGCGCTATGTGGCGGAAGTCGACGGGCAATGGATAGCGCTGCTGGTGTTCAGTGGGGCCGCGCCGCACACCAAAGCTCGCGAGTGTCAGATCCGCTGGACGCCGCGGCAGCGGGCACGCCGGCTGTGCTTTGTGGTGAACAACAGCCGGTTTTTGGTTTTACCCGAGCGCCAGCGCTATCCGAATCTGGCCTCGCGGGTCCTGGCGTTGTGTCTGAAGCGACTTAACGCGGACTGGCAGGAGCAGTGGGGGCATCCGGTGGTTCTGGTGGAGAGCTACGTGGATGAGAGCCAGTACCGGGGGACCTGTTACCGGGCTTGCGGTTTTGCGGCGGTGGGGCTGACCGCCGGCTATGGCCGCTCCAGCCGGGACTATTACCAGGAGCACGGCCAGCCCAAACAGCTCTACCTGCGAGAACTGCGTCCCCGCGCGCTGGGCATTTTGCGGCAGGGACGGCTGCCGGCCGACTTGGCGGAGCATGAGGAAAAAGTCAGTGGGCCTTGCCCGCTGCAAGCCACCCACCTGGGTTCGCTGCTGGAAGTCTTTGAACAGTTCAAGGACCCGCGACGTGGCCACGGATTAAGACATCGGCAACCCTTCGTGCTGGCTTGCGCGGCCGCAGCCATGCTCATGGGAGCTGGCGGCTACGAGGCTTTAGAAGATGAGTGTCGTAAACTGACCCAACGCCAATTGCGGGCGTTGGGCTGTCGGCGCGATCCCAAAACCGACCGTTACCGCGCCCCCAGCGACAGCACCTTCTTCCGCGTGATGAACGGGCTCGACGCCGCCGAATTTGATCTGCGCATGGGCCAGTGGATGATGGCTCAAGAGATTTCGATTCTGCAGTCCCTGGCCGTCGATGGCAAATGTCTGCGCGGCAGCGCCCGCACCGAGGGTAAACCGTTGCAATTGCTCTCGGCCGTCAGCCACCGTTTGCGCCTGACGGTGGCGCAGGAGCCCATTGAGGAAAAGAGCAACGAAATCCCCGCCCTCCAGCCGTTGCTACGCAAGCTGCCCAAAGGGGCGCTGGAAGGCAGCCTCATCACGGCCGATGCCCTGCATTGCCAGCAGAAGAGCACCCAGTTCGTGACCCAGGAACTGGGAGCCGATTACCTCTTCGGCCTCAAAGGCAATCAAGACGGCATCTTGGAGCGGGCACAAATCCGGCTGCCCCAACGTTTTTTTTCCCTCTGAATACGACACCGGTTGGCTCAAGGAGCACGGGCGCTTGGTGCGCTGGCGCCTTCAAAGGACCAGCCTCAGTCCCGAAGAAGCCGGCCTGTGCGGTTGCTGGCAGTTCCTGGCGGTGTGGCGGGAGCGCCAGGAACTGCGGGCCGGCAAAGTGATCAAGCCCTCCGAAGAATACAGCTTTTACTGCACCAGCGCCGCCCCCAAGCAATACAGCGCCCGGCAGTTGCTGCAATCCATCCGGGACCACTGGGGTGCGAGTGAAAACGGCGCCCACTACCGTCGGGATGTCAGCCTGGGCGAAGACGCTTCCAGAATTAGCAAGCGCGCGGGTGCTTTTGTCATGAGCACTTTGAGGAACCTGCTCTTGGGACTCTTTGAACTGCAACAACACCGAGGCCAAACCAAGGCGCGCACTTTCCCGGGCTGGCGGCGCAGGCTGACCAACACCCAAAAGGTCCAACTCATCACCCGACCCCTATGAACAGCAGCTAAACTGGCGACGCCCTTGTCGCCCCTCAGCCCGGCCTATGAGCCATTGCTCTGCACCAAGGCCGGGCGGCCGACGGCCAAAGCTTTGGCGCCGTGAGATTGACCGCTCCGGCGCGCCGACTTGGGTCCAAGGCTGTGAAACGCAAAGCGTCCCTACGCTGCGGGGGACGTGTGGCCTTTTCAGATGAAAGAACCCTGAGCGGGGTGCGTTTTATTTGCATGTTTTGTTGACAAAAGCCTATAGGTTTTCTATAGGTCATTTCCGTGTCTGCCCGCTTGCCGCTGCTCCACAAGACGCCGTTCGTCTTGGACCCGCGGCCTTTGTTCGAGGCCACCAGTGCCCACGCCGGCCTCCTGAGCATCTCTCACGCTTACCGCTCCCTGGGCGTGCCCGCCCTGGTCGCCGCCAATTTGTCTCTGCGTAAACGCCAGCGGGGCTTCTCCGAGGCGCAGTTGATCGAGGCGATCTCCCTGCTGCAGACCGTCGGGGGGGAATGCCCCGAGGACATGCATCTGCTGGCGGGGGACCCCTGCCTGGAACGGGGCCTGGGCTACCGCCCGCCCAAAGCCACCGCCGTGCGGGAGTTTCTGGAACGTTTCCACGACCAGAAACTGGAGAAGCTGCGGCCCAAACGAGAAGACCAGAAGAGTTTCATTTTTCCCTCTAGCCCGCCCGTGGCCGCTTTGCAGCAGGTGCAGAGTGGGTTGGTGCGCCGGATTGCCAAGCTCTACGACCAAGCGGGCCAACCGCAACGGATGGCCACTGTGGATCAGGATGCGACGATTATCGAGAGCCACAAGGAAGCCGCCTATTGGCATTATGAGGAGGGGCGCGGCTACCAACCGATGGTGGCGGTGTGGGCCGAGGCCGATCTGGTGTTGGCCGATGAGTTTCGGGACGGCAACGTGCCGGCCAAGCAGGACCCCTTAACTTGCGCCAAACTGGCCTTTGCCGCGTTGCCCGAGACGGTCACCCGGCGGCATTTCCGGGGCGATTCGGCCTGTCACGAGAATGACTTGCTGGAGTGGTTGAAGCATCCGGACCGGCAAAAGGAACCGGGCGGTCGCATAGGTTTTGCCGTCAGCGCCGTGATGAGTGAGCCGTTGGGTGAAGCGATCAGGAAGGTTGGGGAAACCCAATGGAAGACCTTCGGCAAAGCCGAAGAGGACGGCACGCTGCGGCAGTGGGCGGAAGTGGACTTTGTGCCCAGTGACAAGACCGAGCATAAGGAGAGCAAACCGCTGAGGTATGTGGGGTTGCGCTTGCTCAAGGCGCAGGGGGTGTTGTTCAAGGACGGCACCGACCGGCACTTTCATGCGGTGATTACTAACTACTAACGAGCAGACCGAGGGGGGCGCTTATTGGAGTGGCCTCGGGAGAAGGCCGGGACGGTGGAACATACGCACGACGAGGTGAAGAATGAGTTGGGAAGCAGTCACGTGCCCAGCCAGCGATTTGGAGTCAACTCGGCGTGGTTCAAGATCGCGCTGCTGACCTATAATGTAATCAGTGCGATCAAGGGGCTGTGTTTGGAGGGGGAGGAGCGAACGGCGCGGATGAAGCGGTTTCGGCTCTTGCTCGTTCATGTGGCCGGGCGCATGAACCGGAACAACTGCGTGATGGGATTGAGGGTGTGTAACAACCTGGAGGCGCTCAAGCGGATGCAGGCGGTGTGGCGGGTGTTTGAACTGCCAACGCAGGCGACTTCGGCTAAGGCTCTTGGGAGGCGAGGTGGTTAGAGGGCCGCCAGCCAAGGGTCTTGCTCGCCCGCACTATAGAATGCGGGATGGAAGAAGTGTCTCTAAATAAATGAGTTACGCTGGTTTTTTACGGTTAGGGCGCGGATTTTGAGCAGTCGTGCGGAAAGCGAAAGCCGTGCGGGCGCAGCGCTTCGCATTCTTTTCGTCGCTATTCGCTAAGGCGAGGATTTGGGTCCCTGGAAAGTGGCCCTGGAAAGTGGTTGACAGTCCAGCGGAGGGGGCGCATGCTTTGCCCAGGTTAGGTCGCTATGCAACCGTTTCATGCAATGCCGGTGCCGGGTTGCTCCTTTGGAATCCGCTCCAAGCCATCGCGGGAGGCAGCCTTTACGTTGATTGAATTACTGGTGGTTATTGCCATCATCGGGATATTAGCCTCGATGCTGCTGCCCGCGCTGGTCCGGGCGAAAGAGAAAGCCTGGATGACCACCTGTCGGAACAACCTCCGCCAGATCGCCATCGCCACCAAGCTCTACATTGACGATTGTCAGCACAAATTCCCGCGGAAATATATCTCTCGAGTCAATCCGGCCACCGGCGTTCCTATTGGCGGCGTTTGGAACGCTCAGTGGTCAATGGGGGGACCTGACGCCAAGCCGGAATGGATGGATGAGGAATATGAAGCGCCACCCGCAATCTATCGGCCCTTTTACAAGTACGTCGCTCCTTCACAAGTCTATCGTTGCCCCGGGGACAAGGGCATGCCGGCAAGCAGGCTAACACCCTCGAACTGGGAGACCGTCGGGTGCAGCTATCATTACAATGCAGGCTGGCTCCATTGGGTGCAGGGTGGGAAGCCAAGCCACCCGTTCGCAGATGCCGATTCCGAAATGGCCGACAAGCCTGAGAGTTGGGTGCCCGATCCGGCGAGAGAAATACTCTTTTACGAGCCCCCCGCCCGCATCTATCAGTTACCCACGCTTTTTCGTTGTAGCATTCCCTGCTTCTGGTATCAATGGCACGAGGCAACGCCGATGACCGAATTCACTGACCCGAGGCTGGCAAGGGCGCGGTTCATCAGCCCCGTCGCGTTTGTGGATGGGCATGTGGCCCGGCACGATTTCACGCGCAAGATCCTCGATGAGATGCTTTTCCCGTATGAACCAAGCAGGGACTGGGTTTGGTATAAGCCGACAGATTGAGCTGGACCCAGCTTCACTGGTGTTGGTCCTCTTGACCGTATCCATGCGATCGGCAGGCCCACAGAGCGGCGCCCTCAACCGCATCACTATCGTCTGGCGTTCATGAGCGCGGACCCGTTTGTCACTCGCGAGGAGCAACTGCCGAAGCTCCAAGCCTTTTGCAGCAGTCTGGACGGCTTATTTGTCCGTGCCGGTATGACACCCGAACAATCGCAGGAAGTCTGGCGCCTGGGGGTGGCGGCTGAATGCGTCCGGTGCGGGATTCGGATCTACGGCGAGGAATTGCATACCTTGTCGCAGCCACCATCGGAGAAGTGCGGCAATGCCAAGCTCGGGCGGTTGCGCCTGGGGGATTGCGCCCGCAGCGGCTGTAACGCCTATACTTACCGCCTGACCTTTTATCCCTGCGGCCAACTCGACTGGCAGACCCTTCTGGGAAGCCTGGATGCGAACGCGCCAGAACCCGGGAAGAAGGACGCGGTGGAATCCATGCTCAGACCCGCCTGGGGACTGCTGTTGCATTCGCGGGTGGCCCGGCGCCTGGCCCTGGCCCTGGCGATTGTCGTGCTGCTCCTCCTGGTGCGTCAGTGGTACATTGGAGGGCGGATTCCCCTGCTTCGTGAAGGGCAGAGCTTTCAGGGCGCCCCCGAGAGCACTCGCTTCCCGATGCATTAGCCTGGGGATGGCTTGGCCTTTCTGGGGTGCATCCGGCAGTGACCAAGCAAGGAGACGTGACCAGACCCAAAACAGATGTTCGCCTTCTGTGTGGGTTCCCTGATGTCAATGTCCTTGTTCCACTTGGATGGCGCGGGTGTCAGGCAAGCACCACACAGAACTATCCGGCCAAAACAGGCCGTTGATAGTGCCCTTCGTCCGCTGCGCCGGCAGATAGGCGCGCTTGATCATCAGCGACCAGAAGAAGTTGCCGATCCGGTTCTTCCACAGGATCGAGGTGAGCGAGGCGTAATCGGGCAGCGTTTCCTCATGGGTTTGTCCCAGCCATCCTCATGTTCCACCGAAGCGGTCTCCAGGGCAGGCGAGGCGATGTCAAAGGCCCTGCGCGGGTCTGTCGTCCACTTGTTCCCGGGCGTGGGCGCTACTCCGTCCGCTTCGAACAGCGAGATCAGCGCCCGGATGCCGGCGCCGTGGACGGTGCAATCTATAACGAGTATGCGGGAGAATACCGCGCTCCGGACGGCTCGGTCGTCGCGGTTCGCCGCGATGGCGACCGGCTGCTGCTGCCTTTCACCGGGCGCCCCCGCTACCTGCCGGCCCCAAGCGGCGAAGTCTTCCCGCTGTCGAAGACCGTCTTCTACAACCAGCTTTTCAGGTGCGAGGCGACCTTTACTCCGGGTGCCAACGGCGACCCAATCGAGTTAAACCCGTCTGGTCCGGATGCCACACCCTGGCGGGGTGGGAAGGTCTCAACGAACGTTCCCCCACCGACCGTGGCTGTAAAGCTGGCACCCGGCCTTTACGACAAATACTCCGGCGGCTACCGCTTTACGTGGGGCCCATTTCACGTCGGGCCGGTCGTAACGATCAGCCATGAGGCGGACGCGTTGGTGGACCATTTGATCATCGCCTGCCCGGCATTGGCGGCGTCGTTGCTGGGTGGAGGCGAGGTGTTCGCGGTGGCCGAGCGCACTTTCGTTGTCCGGACGGGCGCCATCCTGGTCAGCTTTGTGGAAAACAAAAATGGCAAGGTGACCGGTCTGGTTCTCCGCTTGAATGATTCAGTCGTGCGCCTGGCAAGGACAGGCGATTTGCCGAGGGAACGCCCTTCTCCCGCAAATTAAGGCACGGCAGCCAAATCCGCTAGCCGTCTCATGGGCTGCACTGCTTCGTCACGGCAATTACGTGCGCGAGCTGACGGGTGGGGGCCTGCCACCACCAACAATCGCATGGAGCTGCAAGCCGCCATCTCTGCGCTTAAGAGCCTCAAAGAGCCGTGCGAGGTCACACTTTTCACTGATTCGGAGTATTTGCGCGGGGAGATCACCGAGTGGTTGCCGCGGTGGAAACCAACCATTGGCGCCACGCAGACCGCAAGTCGTACCTACGGGGAGGCTAGGCAGAACACTTCGTGCGCCTCAACGTCGGTCCAGGCGGCCTATCGCGGCACTGCCTCGTCATGGGGTGAACACCCCAGTAGCGGATGCTTAACCGCGGGGTAGTTTCCCCGGTTCTTATGCAAATCAGCAATCCGTCATGATATGGAAAAGCAAATAATGATCAGCAGTCTCCTGGGACTTTCGCTCGCACTCACCCCCCTCGCCGCACAGAGCCCGCCGCAACTTGCAGTCCTCGCGAACGGTCTCAATAACCCTCGCGGATTGGCTTTCGCTCCGAACGGCAAGTTGTATGTTGCCGAGGCCGGGTTGGGGGCGGGCGACGGGCATGGCGGGTTCGCCGTAGGAGTCGGCTTTACCGCGTCAATCGGAGAAATCACTGGCGTGAACTCCTACCGTCCACGCTGGCGGCGAATCGTGACGGGGTTGGCGTCAGTGGGAGACACCGAAAACGGCTTCCCCGAGGCGCTCGGACCGAGTGGAGTCTCGGTTCACGGCGCCGGTGGCATTTATGTGACTATGGGCGAATCAGGGCTGGGGGTAGGCGCGAGCACGCCGGGTTTGCCGGCCGCCGCGCGGCGTCAGTTTGGGCGCCTGCTGAAAGTCACTCCAAGCGGTCAATGGAAAGTGGTGAGCGATGTTGGGGATTATGATTATCTGTGGACGGGGGAGAACAAGGACCAACCTTGGGCACCGGCGGGGCAGTTTCCTGATGCCAACCCGTACGGGCTGCTGGCACTGCCCGGGAGACAGTTTGTCGCCGATGCCGGCGCGAACACGTTGAATGAAGTCCGGCCAAACGGCGCGGTGCGTATCATCGCCTTTGTTCCCAATCCTCTGCTGCCATTGCCGGATGGCACACTGGTGCCGGTCAGCGATTCGGTGCCGACATGCGTTGCGCTTGGGCCGGATGGTTACCTGTATGTCGGCACCCTGGCCTTTGGGGCTAACTTTGCCCGCCTCGACACGAATTCCCCGCCAAACTGGGCTTCGCTGCCGCCGCAATCCAAAGTGTATCGGGTCAATCCGCACGCGGCGGGGCGGTTTCTGACAGATGCCGATGTCTGGGCTTCCGGGTTCAATCCCATAACCGCCATCGGCTTCCACGACGGAGCGCTTTTCCTGACTGAGTATGCGACCCAGGCTTCCGGTTATGTCACAGGGGATGTGGTCCGGGTACAGGTAAACCCCGACGGCAGCGCCGGCACCCGAGCGGCTCTTGGCGAAGGCGCATTGCACCAACCGAATGGCCTGGCAATTGACGAACGTGGGAGCGTATATGTTTCCAACTACAGCATCTCCGCTGGTGGCGGGCAGGTGGTGAGAGTCAACTATTAGCGCAAGCTTCACCGTGAACCCGCCTTGCGCTGGCGTATAACTGGCATTCTTCGTTGCGGCGCGCAGGATCAAGCCCTGCGCTTGCTCGTTACCAGGGGCGGTTTCTCGGGCGGAAAGAGGCCTTGTTCGCCTTCCACCAGGCTTCCCATTTGGCGGGGTCATTCTCGGAGACGTTCTCGCCAACGACGGTCCGCAGGACATAAAAGGCCCGGTGCCGCACGAGTGGGTTCCTGTCCCAGAGCAACCGCAGCATGAGTTCAACCGCTTCGGCATCGGCGTTCTGCTGCAGGATCTTCAGTCCGGTCAGGCGAGCCATGGCCAGGCGGTTCGTGATGAGGCGGGAAGCCTCGGCCGACGAAAGCGGCTCTTTTCCATCCCAAGGGCCGGAGGCCGCGTTCCGGAGCAAGTTGAGTGCGACGGCATTAATATCCGCTCGCGGACTGCTCAAAAACGGCAGCAGGTCCTCGCGGGGCACCTGCTTGTCCCGCATCCGAGAGAGCGCATAGAGAGCGGAAGCCTGGACCTGCTCGTCTGGATCCTTCAAGAGGCGCAGGGCCGCTCGAAACACATCCTCCGAGGCGGCATACCTGTTTATCCAGGCTGCAATTGCGAGCCCTTGCATCCGGATGTTCGGGTCGCGATCCTGCAGCAGGGCCAGGTAAGAGGGTGTTCGGTCGGGACGCTCATGGTGGGAAAGGTATCCGCAAGCCTCCTGGCGAATCTCCAGTTCCGGGTCGCCAAGGAGATCCACGACCGTTCCGACGAATAGCTCTTCCGGTTTGGCCTCGGCGGCACGCAACGCATGGAGTCTGACGGCTGGCGTCTCATCTCGGAGCAGAGCCTCCAGGCTAACACCAAACCCGGGCGTTGGGTTCCGCTCGAGGCCGATTACCGAGTTAAGCCGTTCGATCCAGTTTGTGCTCTGGCAGGCCCGGACCAGGTATTCGTGCGCCTGGGAGTCGAACTGCGCCAGGATTTGCGCCGCAACACTGCCCGCGGGTTGCGACAACAATCGCGACAGCGCGGCATAGGCCGGCTCCAATTCGAGATCATGCATCTCGGCCGCAGTGAACGTCTGAACCTGCTTGGTCAGAAACCACTCACCTGTCTTCAAGGCAGGAAAAGCCCGGGCGCACGCTTGAACCTCGCCGGCGGTCACGCGCAGGCACTGTAGCAGCTTCCCCGGATCGCCCCAGAAAGCCTGGCCCAGGGGCTCCGCCGGCATGGGCGGCTCGCCTTCCCTCGCCAGGGCAACGAGGTCCTCCTGTGTGTAGTCGCGCAGACGTGGCGGAATCGGCTCCATTCGATTGGTGGTATAGAATGAGTCCAGAAAGAACTGGTAGCTGAGCGTCTTCGGGTAATCCCTCATCTGCTGGATCTGCGCCGCTCGTTTCGGTTGTTCTTCCTCCCATTGGGCGTATTGCCGGCCAAGTGCGGTTCCCGCTTTGCCGAGAATAAACGGGTCGAGCAAGGGTTCCTTCGCCAGGATATACAGCGAGACCTCGGATGCCTTGCCGCTCACGGCGGAGATCTTCAATGGAAAGACGGCGTGAGGCGTGTCGAAACTGATTAACAGAGGGTGCAACTCTCCGCTGGAAAGCTGCGACTGAATACGTTCGCGAGCCTTGGCGGCGCCTTCCCGGTCCTTTGGGCTGGTGGCCGATACGTTCCTGAAACCGAGCCCTTTGTTCAACTCGATCTTCGCGGCCACGAAATACCAACCCCGGGAGGTGTATTCCTCAACAAGCTCGGATTTTCCCTCGGGAAAGGAGTAATCATGAGCCTTAAGCCAGCGCCCCAGGCTGTCGGCGTCCCGCGCGGAAAGGACGGCCACTTCGTATGCCCCGACAGTCTTAATCGCGACCACTGTTCCGAGTCGCGGAAATCAATGAACTAAGCGGATAGCCTGCTTCGCATTGAGGTGGGAGGGGGTGGAAAGATCTCAGTTGGGAGCTTGAGAAGAAGAGCGTGGCTTCGGACCATTTCGGTTGGCTTGTTTTGCTCGGGGGATAACCGTACATCAAGGCGTTTTCAGCGGGGGCCAGATCGGTTATGAAGCTGTCGTGCAAACAATCTTCACCACGTCACTGACCCCCGAACAGTATGCCGAGCAGGACTATCAGCGGCAAGTCCGTCCGCCGGAAACTTGTCCCAATTGTCTGCGGGCGCACAGCCTGGAAGCACTCTGCTATTACCATCGTTATATCACCAGCACGACCGCATTGGTGCTGTGGATTTGGATCCGGCGCTTCTGGTGTCGGCACTGTCACATCAGCGTGAGTTGCCTGCCGCAGTTTGCGCAGCCGTATCGGCCGGTCAACACCCCGACCATTGCCGAGGGGTTTAACGGCCAAGCTACGCCCCAGGTAGCGCGTTGGAGCGAACTCATCCGCGGTTACTGGCGGCGATTGGAGACGCATCTGCCGGGGCTCGTGCGACAGGTCGGCAACGCGTTTGGTCCACTGCCTCTTCGGCCCACGGCCCGAGGTTTGTGGCACCAACTCATCGGGCGTTGCGGCGATCTGGCCACGGCGACGCGCCAACTCATCCATCAGTTCCATACCTGTTTGTTTGGAACTTACCGCTGCCACCAGCGTCGGCAGCTTCAGGCTGCATGAGGTCCGCCCGCGCAGGAGCGCGGCGCCGGTTTACCCCCACACACCTCTATTATCGCGGATTGGGGGACCCGGGCCGAAGCTCCTGAGCGTATGAATCAACCTTCCGATTCCGATGCTTTGGCCCTGGCCCGGCACGCTGCCGCGACCTGGATCCAGGAAGCCTTAAAGCAAAACTTCACACTGGTCCGCGCTACCGCCCTGGCCAGTGAACGGACCTGGGGCGGCAAAAGTTATTCGGCTTCCACTCTGGAGAGCTGGTCCTACCTTTTGCGCCACCAGGGGTTTGCGGCGCTCCAGCGTCAGCCCCGTTCCGACAAGGGCACGCGCAAGGCGCTCAGTCCCGAGGCCTGCCAGGCCATCGTGGAACTGCGTCAGCAGTATCCTCAACTCAAGATCAAGGTGGTGGTGCGCCAACTGGTCCAGAAAGGCGTCCTCCAGCCGGGCACCTTCAGCCTGCCCTCGGTGTACCGGTTGTTAGCCGCCCACCAGTTGGACGCCCGTTCCATCAAACGTAACCCTCCCCCGCAAGGCGGCCCCACCAAGGCCTTCGAGTGCGCCTTGGCCAACGAGTTGTGGATGACCAACATGATGTACGGCCCCACCCTCAGGCTGCCCAACGGCAAACTCATCCAGACCCGCCTCTTCGGCACGCTCGACAACTGTTCGCGAGTGGTTCCCCACGCGCAGTATTACGACTCGGAGAAGCTCTGCTGGTTCCTGGATTGTTTCCGCCAGGGGCTGGCCCAGCGCGGCTTTCCCGACAAGCTCTACACCAACCAGGGCAAGATCTTCACCAGCTATCACCTGCAGGTCGTTTGCGCCAATTTGGGCGTAAGGCTCTGCCACGCAAAACCCTATGCGGCGTGGTCGAAGGGCAAGCAAGAGCGCTGGTTTTCCACGCTCCAAATGGATTTCGAAGCCCGCTTGATCATCAATCCGGCCCACACGCTGGAAGAACTCAATGCCCGGCTCTGGCGTTGGATCGAAACCGAGTATCACCAAAGGCCCCACAGCGCGCTGGGCGGTCAAACCCCGGCCGAGCGCTTCGCCCAACGCGCCCTCAACTTGCGCGTCGCCGACGCCCACACCAACTGGGAAGCCCTCTTCCTCTCGCGCGCCGAGCGCCGGGTGCGCCTGGACGCCACTTTCAGTCTGGAGGGCCAACTCTGGGAAGTGCCCCTCCATTTACGCGGCCAGGTCATCCAAGTGCGCTTCAACCCCTTCGATTGGAGCCGGGTTGAGGTCTGGTGGGAGGATAAGCTCGTCGGCCCGGCCCGGCGTTGCGACAAACAACTCAACTCCAAAACCTATACCAACCGCGACTATGACCGCCCCGATAAATCCTCCTGAGTTGGATATTGCCCTCAAAAGCCTCTGGGGCGCCAGAGAGCTGCCCTTCGGGGCGGCCGTCGAAACGCCCTATGCTTCCGATACCTTCAAGCAGACCCGCCACCGCCTCGAACAGTTGGTCTCCGTGCGGGCCTGCGGCCTGCTCCACGGCCCCAACGGCGTGGGCAAAACTCTCCTGGTCCAGCACTTCCTTAAATCCCTGCCCGACAAACGCTACCAGCCGCTGGTGCTCTCCCATTCCTCGGTCACCGGCACCAACCTCTTACGCCTGCTGTGCCTGGAACTGGGGCAGCCCGCCCGCATGCGCCGCAGCGACAACGTCATGCTCATCCGCCAGGGCTGGCAACAACTCGAACGGCTCTGGCCCGTGGTCGTCCTGGACGAGGCGCAGAACCTCAGCGCCACCGCGCTCGAAGAGGTACGCCTGTTGAGTTGCGATCGCCGTGACACCCAGCCGCCCTTTAGTCTGCTGTTGGTGGGCGACGAGCAACTCCTGCCCCGGCTGCAAATGGGCATCAACGCGCCCCTGCTGGCCCGCCTGAGCTTTTGCCTGCGCCTGGAGCCCTGGACGGGAGACGAACTGGCCGGTTATATCCAAGCGCGCCTTGAGGCTGTCGGCATTCACGCCAACCCCTTCGAGGCGGCGGCCTTGCAGTTGCTCCTCCAGGCCGGCAACGGCTTGCCTCGGCTGCTCAATCACCTGGCTCAACGCGCCCTGGAAGAAGCCGCCGCCCAGAACTCCCGCGCCATCACCACCGCTCACGTGCAGCGCGCCTTGGAACTTCTGCCCTGGGTCGCCCAGTTCCCAAAATGAACTCGCCGCTCCCCTTGCTGGTTCAGTTGGAGGAACTCCACCAGACCTATTGCCGTCTCACCGGTCAAACCCTCTCCTGGCGTTTTGACCGGGAGCGGCTCTGGTGGGAGTTCCTCCACGCCGGCTTTACACGGGCTGACCTCAGCCAGGTCATCCGCTACTTGCAAAAGGAAATCCGCCACACCCGCCGCAACGTCGGCGCCCTCAAGCTCTCCAATCTCCTCCAACTGGATCGCTTCGAAGAGGATCTCAACATCAGCCGGGTCCGTCTCGTTCCAGAGCTGCCGCCAAAGCCACCGATCACACTGGCTCCGACGGGTTCTCCGGCCGAACAAGAGCGGGGTCGGCAACGCGCCTTGGAACAACTGCGCCAACTCAAACAAACCCTCCGCTAACCAGCCTATGCCACTGGAGCTTTCCGTCCTCGAAAAACTCGAAATCGCTCACCGCCTGGTCGCCGAAGCCCTGGGCCAAACGCCCCAACTCTACGACTGTCGCCTCGACCAGGCACTGCTGGTCTTGGAGCTATCCATTAAACGCGCTCACCGTTCGCCGCACATGCGTCGGCGTCTGCCCCCGGATCATCGCGAAGAGCAGTTCCTGTTCTGAGTCCCTGGCGAACACGCGCCGGAACTCAGGGCGTGACGGGGCGATTGCCTGCCCGCACCACACCCCGGGCCTCAACCTTCTCGATTATCTCGATACGCCTTGCTCTGGCTCCTTTGATTATCAAGATACTTCTCTCCCAGAAAAGCGTGAACCGGAACAACCACCTTCACGCGCTCCTTTTCCACACCAGCAGATTGCACCCCCAGCATCCCTCGAGTGTGCTCCGTGTCTGGCGTGCCAAAATGCTGCTGGGTCAACTGGCTCAGCTCATAGAATGGCTCCATGCCCCCCTTCTCGACCTTGGGCAGGGCGGGCGTCGGGATCAGCCAGCCGAATTCTCCCAGCGGCCCCTGGTATTTCACCTGGAGCAGCAGATCCTCGTGACCGGAGTCAAAACAGATGATCGCCTTCTGTGTGGGTTCGCTGATGTCAATGTCCTTGTTCCACTTGAAAACGAAACAACCGTCAGCCAGGGCGCGAACAAGGCCGAATCCAGTGAGAAGCAGCAGGGCGATGACAATTCCGATTGGTGTGCCGCATCCCGCTGGACAAGCTAGGCCGCGGGCGGCCCGAACCGCTCCATTAAGACCCGCCTTCATGTGGTGGAGATTAACTCCACCAGATCAGAGTGCAAGCCCCTGGTCTGAAACAGGATCGTTGGTTGATGTCCGATGCTCAGCCCCTCTGGGGTCTGTCTTGCACTGCCACCAGGTAGTGACCATGTAGTGACCATGTAGTGACCAGGTAGTCACCAGGTAGTAGCTCTACTACCTGGTGACTACCTGGTGACTACCTGGTGACTACCTGGTCACTACCTGGTCACTACCTGGTCACTACATGGTCACTACCTGGTCACTACCTGGTCACTACCTGGTCACTACCTGGTGGCGGAGGAAGAGAGGGGCGCGTGCCAGTCAGGAGCGTCTGGGAAGAGAATGCCCCGAACCCCCTTGAAAAGCGGGAGACTGCTTGCGATTGCCCCGCCCGACCCCCAACAGAGAATGCCGATTAGGGCGGGTAGCCGCTACCAACCCCTGCTTCCCGCCAGTGGCCAAAGTCCAATTCGCAAGCTGTCGCCCGCTTTTTGGGGAGAAACCCGCGCACAGGCTTAGCGGTTAGGGTCTGTATCACGTGGGAAAGCGGGAGTTCTACTTGCGCATTTCTTTGGTGCGAAACTGGCTTTTTGCTGAGGTCTGAACATGGGAAACCGGTGGGAATCCGGGTTTGCGGGGACGCACCGCCAGCCACCCCGATCCCGTCAGTGCAACAGCCTCACGGCGGCCGTAGCGGCATTGACCATGCCGTTGGGGAACAGGCCGAGGTAGAACATGCCAGCGATGCAACCGTAAATGGAAACGCGGATGGGAGGGGAAACTCGGATGGGAGATAGATCGGTTGCCTCGCTGGACCAATACATCGCGCGGACCACGCCGAAGTAGTAATAGAGCGAGATGACGACCCCGGCGAGTGCCGTGAAGGCGAGGCAATAATAGCCCGGCTGCACGGGGCCTTTCTCGATGACGGCCTTGAGCAGCAGAAACTTCCCGAAGAACCCGGCGAGCGGCGGGATGCCGGCCAGCGATGCCATGGCCAGTGTCATGGCGGCCGCCAGCAAGGGCGCCCGCCGGTGGAGGCCCGACAGTCCACCGATGTCCGCGCCGTTGGCTTGCCGCAGCACCAGGGAGATTACCGTGAAGGCGGCGAGCACGGTGAACAGGTAGCCGCTGAGGTAGTAGAGCACCGCCGACTGGCCCGCCGCGCTGAGCGCCGCGATGCCCAGCAAGAGATAGCCGGCGTGGGCAATGCTGGAATAGCCGAGCAACCGCTTGACGTCGCGTTGCGGAATGGCGCACAGATTGCCGTAGAGAATGGTGATACCCGACAGGATAATCAGCAGGTTGGACCACTGCGCCGTGACGTCCGGGACCGCAATGAACAGCACGCGCAGCAGCAGGACGAAGCCCGCCGCCTTCGAGCCGATAGCGAGGAAGGCGGTCGCGGGGGTCGGGGAGCCCTGATAGACATCGGGAGTCCAGATTTGGAAGGGAAAGGCCGAAATCTTAAAGCCCAGCCCCACCAGCACGAGGACCAGCCCGAACAGGAAGATGGGGTTGCCGCCCACTTGCCCCGTCACCCCGGCCAAGTGGCTGAAATCGAGCGTGTGCGAGATGCCATAGACCAGCGCAATGCCGAACACTGTGAACGAAGTCGAGAGGGCGCCGATGATCAGGTATTTGACGCCGGCTTCGAGCGAGGCCGGGTGGGCGCGCTGGAAGCTTGTCAGCACATAGAAAGTGACGGTGATGAGCTCGAGCGACACGAAGAGCATGGCGAAGTTGTTCGCGGACGAGGCGAAGAGCATGCCGGCCAGCGCGAAGAGGATCAGCGCATAAAACTCGGCGATGCCGCTGGCTATCTGATCGGCGAATTCGACCGACATGAGCAGCACGATCAGAGCGGCCAGCAGGAAGAAGCGCTTGAAGAAGAGTGCCAGCGGGTCGAGGGCGTACATCTGGCCGAAGGCGTACTGCACCGGTTGGCCGACGGAGATGTGGACGCCCACCAGGCTGTAAAGCAGAATCAAGCCCACACCCGCGGCGGCGACGAAGCCGAGCTTGCGCTTAGCGGACAGCGGCAGCCATAGGTCCACCAGCAGCAGCCCCAGGGCCAGGGCCAGCACCAGTATTTCGTGACTGAGCAAAAAGAGGTTCATCGGTTTTAGCAGCCCTTCAATGAGATCCTTTCTGCGGAGCAACCGACGTGAGGAGGCTCAAATCCCTCGAGGTCCGTGGAGCATTCAGAGCCTCCTCACGTCGGCTGCTACTATTTGAACGAGCCGCCAGCGCGGCGATGACCTTCTCATTGACGCTCGCCTCAATCTTGTCCGTGAGCAGCCGGGGGAAGCAGCCGAAGATGAACAGCCCGGCCAGCAGCAGGATAAAGGGCGCTTTGCGCCAGAGATGGGGGGCGTCGGCCACAGTGGCCCATTTTTCGGGCAACGGACCGTGCAGCATGGCGCGGACCGCCCGCGTCATATAGACCGCGCCGATGATCAGCGCGCCCCAGCAGGCCAGAATCGTGACGACCTTGAAGGCCTTCCAGGCGCCGAAGAAGACGGTGATCTCCCCGGCGAAATTAGCGAAGCCCGGCAGCCCGCACCCGGCGAAGGCCGCCATCATCAGCGCTGCGCCGATAAACGGCAGCCGGCGCAGCAGCCCGCCCAGCCGGTCCATCCGCACGGTGCCCGTCTGCTGGTAAAGGTAGCCGCTCAGGCCGAATGAGAGAGCGGCCAGGAAACCGTGCGCGATCATCACCAGCACCGCCCCCGTTACCCCGATGAGCCCCAGGGTGGCAATCCCGAGGAAGACAAAGCCCATGTGCGCGACGCTCGAATAGCCGAGCAGCCAGTTAAAGTCCTTTTGCCGCATGGCCACCCAGCCGCAATACACCAGGTTGCCCAGGCACAGCCAGGCGAGCAGATGCATCCAGTGTTGCGCGGCGTCGGGCAGCAGCGGCAGCGCAATGCGGATCAGGCCGTAGAGCCCGAACTTCTTCAGCACGCCGGCATGAAGCATCGCCGTGGGAGCCGGCGCCGAACCGTAGCCGAGCGGCGCCCAGGTGTGAAACGGCCAGAGCGACACCAGGATGCCGAAACCAAACAGCAGCAAGGGGAAGATGAAACTCTGCGCGCCCGAGGAAATGGGGTTATTCCGAATGTGCTCCGCGATTTTGGGGATGTCGAATGACCCGGCCCCGGCCTGCAAATAGAGTGCGATGAGCCCTATCAGCGCGATCAGTGCGCCGATGCTGAGATACATCGTAATCTGGAAGGTCGCGTAGTTCTTCTGTTCGCCCCGCCCCCAGACGCCAATCATGATGAACGTCGGCACCAGGGCCAGTTCGTGGAAGAAGTAGAAGAAGAACAGGTCGAGCGACGCAAAGGCGCCCAGGATGCCGCCCGACATGACCAGCAGCAGAATGTAGAACTCCTTCTCGCGCTCCTTGATTTCCCAGGAGGCGCAGGCCGCGGCGAACGCAACGATAGCGCCCATCAGGATCAGGCCCACGTTGATGCCGTCCACGCCGACGTGGTAGCCAATGCCCAGGCTGGTTACCCAGGGGACCATTTGCTCGAACTGGTAGCCATCGGCGCCGGTATGGAACTGGATAAACATCTTCAGCGCCAACACCGCCGAAATGAGCGTGGCCAGGAGGGCGACCACCCGCAGGACCGGCCGGAAATTGCGCGGTATGAAGAGCAGCACAATCGCTGCGAACAGCGGCCAGCCCAGGATGTAAGTGAGGGGAGACATGTTAGGAAAGTCCGAGGGCCGAAGTCCGAAGTCCGAAGGAAGCCCGGAGGTCGAAATCCGAATCGCGGCAGCCTGAGCTCAGTATTGGTGGAAGGTTCCTCATGGTCCGGGCGTTACTTGAGGACGAGGAATAAGACCAGTGCCACACCCAGCGCGAACAGGAAGGCGTAGGTCTGGAGGTTGCCGTTTTGCAGCAGGCGCAGGGCGCGGCCGGCCAGCTCGGTTGTGCCATGTGTCCCGCGCACGGCCAGGCCGGCAATGATCCAGCGGTCGAACCAGTCGGCCACCGCCGCCAGGAAATCGTGCAGCCGAATGACGGTGGCCTCGTAAAGCTCGTCGAAGTAGAAGCGGTTCCGCATGGCGCGTGAAAGAGCTCCCAGCCGGGCAGGCAAAGGGTCAGCTCGTCGCATTGCGGTAGAGTGCCCACGCCGCCGCCAGGCCAAGCACTACCGCCAGCAAACCAAACCCGGCAGCGACCGGCGCGTGGATGAAGGGCTCGAAAAGCGTCTGCACGAAAGAGCCATGCTCGACGTGCTCAGCCGGGAACTGCTTGCCGTAAGTCTGCTCGATGCCGATGAACCCGCCAATCACGCTGAACACCGCCAGCAGGCGCATCGGCCAGGCCATCACTGGCGGGGATTCGTGCGCGTGCCCGGCTGCCTCGGACCTCGGTGCGCCAAGAAAGGCCACGAACACCAGCCGGAACATGTAAAAGGCCGTGAGCGCGGCCACCCCCGTCCCGAGAACATACAGCGGCAGGTTGTGAGCCGCGGCTAGTGCGAGAATACCGTCTTTACTGTAGAACCCGCTGAATGGGGGGAAGCCGGAGAGCGCCAGCGTCGCCGCCATGAAAGTCCAGAATGTCACGGGCATCTTCGTGCGCAGGCCGCCCATTTTCCAGATGTCCTGTTCGTGATGCAGCGCGATGATGACGGAGCCGGCGCCCAGGAACAACAGCGCTTTGAAGAACGCGTGCGTGGTCAGGTGGAACATGGCAATCGGCGGGCCGCCAAGACCGACGGCCATCACCATGTAGCCCAGTTGCGAGAGCGTCGAGTAAGCCAGGATGCGCTTGATGTCGTCCTGCTGGACCGCGATCACCGCCGACAATAGGGCCGTGAATGCCGCCAATCCAGGCGATGACTTCCAAGGCGTGCGAGCCGGGAATATCCAGCAGAAAGAACACGCGGCATAGCATATAGACGCCTGCCGCCACCATCGTCGCGGCATGAATCAATGCGCTGACGGGCGTGGGGCCTTCCATGGCGTCGGGCAGCCACACATGCAGCGGGAATTGGCGCTCTTGCCCATCGCGCCGCAGAAGATCAGCAGCCCGGCGGCTGTCGCCAGCGTGCCCAGGGCTTGCGGGTTGGCGGCCAGCGCCTGCTCGATCTGGTCGAACTTGCAGCGAGCCAAAGGTCGCCCAGACGGTCAGGATGCCGAGCAGGAAGCCAAAGTCGCCCAACCGAGTCGTGAGGAAGGCCTTCTTGCCGGCGTCCGCCGCCGAGGGCTTTTCAAACCAGAACCCGATGAGCAGGTAGCTGGACACGCCGACCAGTTCCCAGAAGATGAACAGCTCCAGGAAGTTATTGGCCAGCACGATACCCAGCATCGAAAAGGTGAACAGGCTCAAGCAGGCGAAATAGCGCGGGAACCCGCGGTCCTCGCTCATGTAGCCCCAGGAATAGATATGAATCGCGCTGGCGACGCCCGTCACCAGCAGCATCATCAGCAGGCTCAGCGGATCGAGACGCAGGCCGAAGTCCACTTGCAGACCGCCGACGCGTCAGCCACTTCACCGAGGAGTCGCGCGCCGGGCCCCAGCGTTGAGCGTCACGAAAATGATGCTCAGGATGAAGCCCGCCACCACCGCCCCGATGGACAGCCCGGCGCTGAGCTTGCGGTCGTGCTGCGTAAACAGCGTGATCAACGCCGCCGCCGGCAGCGGCAGAAACAGGATTATCCAGGGTAACAAGTCCAGGTTCATCAGTTAGAGTTTCAGCGTGGTCAGGTCCTCGACGTGTGCGGTCTGGCGCTTGCGGTACAGCGCCACGATCAACGCCAGACCGACGGAGACTTCCGCCGCGGCGACCGTGATGATGAAGAACACGAACACCTGGCCATCGAGGCTGTTGGTAGAAGCGCGAAAAGGCCACCAGCGCGAGGTTGGCCGCGTTGAGCATCAGCTCGAGCGACATGTAGATGACCAGCAGGTTGCGGCGCACGATCACGCCGAGCAGCCCAGCGCAAACAGCAGCACGCTGACCACCAGATAATGTTCGAGGCCGACGGTCATGATGTTAAAGTTGCATGGTTACAGAGTTACATGGTTACATGGGATGCGGTCCGCCATGTAACCCTGTAACCTTGCAACTATGTAACTTCATTTCAGGTCCTTCTTGCTGAGCAACACCACGCCGACCATCGCCACGAGCAGCAGCACCGAGACGATCTCGAACGGCAGCAGGTATTGGGTGAACAGCAATTTGCCGAGCGGCGACCGTGCCGCCTTCGGACGCGCGGCGATTCGGCGCGGCACCCAGCGGGCATGCAGCAGGCTGGTGAGGAAAATGGCGAGGATCGCCCCAGCCGAAATGAGCCCCCCGCAGGCCGAGCTCCTTGATCCTGCGCCGTTCCTCCGCCTTCAAATCCAGCAGCATGATCACAAACAGGAACAGGACCATCACCGCGCCCGCATAGACCAGCACCTGCACCGCGGCGAGGAAGAACGCGTGCAGCAGGACGAACAGCCCGGCCAGCGAAACGATGGTCAGCACCAGGAACATCGCGCTGGTGACCGGGTTGCGGCTGAACGGATTGGCCATGACCAGAAAGCCAAACACCAGGGTCAGGAACGCAAAAATATAGAAAGCAGTGCGTCCTGCATTTAGTCATTAAACCGTCGACCGATCAATCTGTACCTTCAACGCTTCGGGCCGTCTCACGGCTCCATGCCCTGCGCGCGCGCTTCCTGCGCCTTCTTCTTCCACTTCCTATCTTGTCCTGGTGCACGCCCCCCAGGGCGAGCAATTTCTCTTTGTCATAGATCATCTCCGCGCGGGTGGCGCCGGTGAGCGAGTAATCTTTCATCAGGAAAATCGCCTCCTCCGGGCAGACTTCCTGGCAGTAGCCGCAGAAGATGCAGCGGAGCATGTTGATCTCGAATTCCTTCGGCGCCTTCTCGACGTTGCCGGCTTCCGGGGCGCCCGCCCGGGCCCGGGCGGCAATGATGCGGATGGCCTTGGGCGGGCAGACGAATTCGCACAGCTGGCAGGAGACGCACTTGGTGCGGCCATCCTGGTCCTTCACCAGGTAAGGCGCGCCGCGATAGCCCTCGGGCACCACCCACTCTCCTCGGGATACTGCATCGTCACCTTCTTCTTGAAGAAATGACGCAGGGTGACCTTGAACCCGCCGATCATCGCCGGCAGGTAAAGCCGCTCCCAAAGATTCAGTTTGCGGCGCTTAACAATCATCTAGCTCCTCGCCCAAAGCACCACGGCCGTAACCACGATATTCGCCAGCGCCAGCGGAATAAAGCGCCGCCAGCCCAAATCCATCAATTGATCATAGCGGAAACGCGGCCACATCCAGCGCACCCAAATGACCATGAACAAGATGAAGCAGATCTTCGCCAGGAAGATGCCGATATGAAGCAGCCTGGCCCAATCGTCGCGGCCGGCTGGTCCAAACCAGCCAACGGCAGGCGTCCAGCCGCCCAGGAACAGCGTCACCATCAGCGCGGCACCCGCGGTCATGTTGGCGTATTCGCCCATGAAGAACAGCGCGAACTTCATCGAGCTGTATTCGACATTGTAGCCACCCGCCAATTCCTGTTCCGACTCAGGCAAATCAAACGGCATACGGTTCGTCTCGGCAAACATCGCCGCCAGGAAGATCACGAAGGAGAGCGGCGCGTAGAGGATGAGCCAGCCGTTCCCAGCCTGCCAGGAGACGATGCGGTTGAGGTTTAGACCGCTCGTCCCTTCGAGCAATTCCTGCCAGCCCGCGCTCAACTGCTGAACGTCCAGCCCGCCGGCGATCAGGAACAACGGGATAACCGACATGCCCATGGCGATTTCGTAGGAAATCATCTGCGCGCTCGAGCGAATGCCGCCGATGAAAGGATACTTCGATTGGCCGCATAGCCCGCCAGGACAATGCCGTAGACCCCGAGCGAGACGATGCCAAACGTGTAGAGCACGCCGACGTTCAAGTCCGCGATGACCATCTTCTGCTTGCCCAAACACGAGCCGAACGGAATGATGGCCACCGTAAGCAAGCTCGGGATCATCACGATCGCCGGCGCCAGCCAGTAATACGCCTTGCGCACGTGGGCGGGGGTGAAATCCTCCTTCAGGAACGATTTGATGGCATCCGCGGCGGGCTGCAGGAGGCCAAAGATACCGACGCGGTTGGGGCCATGACGATCCTGGATGGCAGCCGAGCCTTGCGTTCCACCCAGACCGCGTAGGCGACAATGAACATGAGCACCGAGAAGACGCCGAGAATCTTCACCGCGCTGAACAGAACGGACTGCCCCAGCCCGGTCCCAAACCAATCTATGATCGCCTGAATCATCGCCTAAATCCTGATCGTCGCGCCTGTGTCACCGAGGCTCGCCCACGTTAATCCATTGAACACGGGGATCTCCGGCGCCATCTGGTTGAACAAGCCTTCGATGCTCACAAAGCGCTTCTGGCCTGACAAATGGAAAACCAGCTCATGCAGGAACTCCCA
>CAVXLO010000026.1:0-34284 GCA_963762555.1 uncultured Verrucomicrobiae bacterium | reverse complement strand
ATCCTCCAAAACGCCAGCGCACCCGCTTACGCGCCAGAAAACGCGAAGCGTCTTCACTGGCATCCCAGAGGAGGCAAAACCGGAGCGTGATCCTTCGTTTTTCCGAGGGAATTGAACAGGCCATGGCGGAATCGCTTTAAGAGTTTCAGGTCATTTTGGGTGGCGGTTTGACTTGTGTTGGCTGGGGTGAGGCCGGCTGTCCCATAGCCTCAGACGAACCCCGGAAAAAACGCCTGTTCTGGTCAGTGCCAGATAACGGTTTCTTCGGGGATCATAGTGGGTAGAGATTGAGCTTTCCGCAGAAGAACAGGATGCGAATCCGGTAGTTGCGGAAGTTGCGAAACCCTCGGGCGGCGGCTTTGAGGCTCTGAATCTTCGAGTTCAATCCTTCGGTCACCGCGTTGGTAATATGATGCTTAAGGTAAGTCAGCAAGTTGTCCAGATGACGCTTGAGCATCTGTGCCACGTTGACAACCGGCTTGAGGCGGCTGCGGCTCACCCAGCCAAACCAATCCTTGAAGAAGCGGCGTGCCCAGCCCTCCTCCTGATACTCCCAGAACTTGGAGAACAGTTCCTTGGCTGCCCACGCCCGCGCCACTTTCAACTGCAAGTCCTTCAACGCGGAAAACTCCTCCGCTTGTTCCGGACTGAAATTCTGTGGGTTATACAACCACAGTTGTTGGGTGCCCTTGAGCGTCTCATCACCCTGGGCCAGCAGCTCCTTGTGTTCCTGCCGCCGGACCTTGTCCACCGCCTCACCCAAATATTTACTGACGTGAAACTTGTCATGCACGATGTCCGCCTCGGGAAGCTGCGTTTGAATCGTCTGGATAAACGGTTCCCACATGTCCACGGCGACTGCCTCGACGGCCTGCTTTTGCTCGGGGCTGAGCGTGTCCCACAACTGACCAGCCGCCTCCGCCGTCCGTTCCTCCACCACATCCAGCACCCGAGACTCCTCCAAATCCGTCAGCAGCGTGACGTAAGATTGCCCGCGCCGGAAACTCTTTTCATCCATCCCCAGGTATTTCAGCCTTTCCAATTGCCGCCGTTCCAGGCCGCGCTGTACCGCCCGGCGCATGATCTCCTGGGCGGTGTCCCAGCCAATCCCCAGCAGAGCGCACGCCTGGCTCACGCTGGCGCTGGCCAAGAGCACCTCCACCGCAAAGCGCTCGAACAGCAGGGTAAAGCGTCCCTGCGGTGCGGCCCACGGAACCTGCATCGTCTTGACCCCGTGCTCTGGACAATCCGCGCGCGGTGTCCGCGCCCGAATCAACGTGGTGAATTGCATCGTGTCCAAGTGCCGCCAGGTTCGCTCCGCCGCACAATCGTGAATCGAACATTCCCGTCCGCATTCCGGGCACTTGGCCGCCGCTCCCCATTGCCAGCCCAACTCGATCTCCACCTTCTTTGCTTCGAGGTTCAGGTCCACGGTTTTCACCTCCCACGGACTGCCAATGCCTAAGAGTAACGCGTAATGCTTCTGTAGTTCGCTATCCATGCTCATGGCGCACAGCCTGCAAAAAGGATCACTCCCAGCCAAGCTTCTCTCGCCCAGAGCGCCCGACCGGCGTAGCGCAGCGGAGCGGAGCGAAGTCCGGCGCGAAGCGGTTGGATTTCAGTTCACTGGCATCCCACAGGCGGCAAAACCGCAGCGTGATCCTTCGTTTTCCCGAGGGAATTGAACAGGCCATGGCGGAAGCGCTTTAAGGATTTCAGGTCATTTTGGGTGGCGGTTTGAGTTGTGTTGGCTGGGGTGAGGCCGGCTGTCCCATAGCCTCAGACGAATCCCGGGAAAAACGCCTGTTCTGGTCGCGCCAGATAACGGAAGCTGCCTCCGGCTGTCCCATAGCGCGCCAGGAGGTTGAGTAAGTCCCACTTGCGCCATAGGCACGTGCGCACGATGGCAAATAGCCGACTGAAGCTATGCGCCCAGTTCGAGAGAAAGGCCAAGTATCGGAGTAACAGATAGACCAGCAAAGCCGTCCAAATCTGCCACCGCACCGCATTGGCACTGGTGCCCAGGAAGTCGGCCAACTGCAAGGTCTGCTTGATCTGCTTAAAGAAGACCTCAATGCCCCAACGACACCGATACAACTCGGCCACGCTGCTCGCGCTCCAGGTCAGGTGGTTGGTTAAGAAGGTCATCAGGCGCTCTTTGCCGTCCACCTCGACCCACGCCACGATTCGCCGCATGAGCTCCGGGTAGGCCTTTTGCGATCCCGCGTTCTTCAACCCGACCAGTTCATCGGAAACGATCTTGCCGCCCTCCACCACCGGGTAGGTCTCCACCACCTCAAACTGGAGGTTCTCTTTGGCCCGCGTCACCCAAAACACCCCACGGTCCTCCAGACTCCAGAGATGGTCAAAATCCACGTAAGCCTTGTCAAATATGACGATTTCACCTTCTTTAATCCCGGCGCACAGTTCCCGGGCGCGCTTGGCGTCGGCCTCCCGCGCGGTGTCGATGATCGCAAAGCGCGGCAAAAAACTCTGGAGGTCCAAGCGCAAATGACACTTGGCGGCGGCTTTGCGACGCCGGTGCTTGGCCCAATCCATACACGAGGCAATCAACTGAATGGTCGTCGAGTCCACCAAGTGAATCGTCCGCTTGAATTTGCGTGCGAACCGCTTAGCGGCTTTCCCGCTGACGAACTTGGGCGAGATATTCCCCAAGTGTTCATACACCGCCCAGAACAGCTTCTCGGCCATGATCGGATCCCGCACCTTGTTGGCGTGCGAGAGATTGTTGCGGGTGGGTGGCGTTGCCCCTCGGATCGCCGACAAGGGCCCGGAGTTGAGTTGCAGCGCGTCACAGACATCGTTCAACCCGATACTGTGGGTTACCTGCGCATAACACAGGGTGACAATGTGGCTCCACTCATCATAGGTGCGGGCCTGCTCATCGAACTCCGGTCTCTCGAGCCAACTTAGGCACCAAATGGTTGGGAATGTAGTTGCAAAGCTGGCGGACAATCGTGAATTTTGACGCGGTTGGAAGTTTTGTGTTTTTCATTACCTGCCTTGTGGCAGGCTTTCATGAAATTTCCAACCGTTTCTTCAACTTTCTATGGGACGCCAGTGATTTCAGTTCCAACCAGCACGCCTCAGCATGAAATCAAGCCCGTCCCAATGGCTTCACTCTAAATGCTCTTTCCCTTTCCACCCACACCCAGCCACGAAATTCCTGGAATATCCAGATAACGGAAGCTGCCTCTGGCTGTCCCATAGCGCGCCAGGAGGTTGAGTAAGTCCCACTTGCGCCATAGGCACGTGCGCACATGGCAAATAGCCGACTGGAGCTATGCGCCCAGTTCGAGAGAAAGGCCAAGTACCGGAGTAACAGATAGACCAGCAAAGCCGTCCAAATCTGCCACCGCACCGCATTGGCACTGGTGCCCAGGAAGTCGGCCAACTGCAAGGTCTGCTTGATCTGCTTAAAGAAGACTTCAATGCCCCAACGACACCGATACAACTCGGCCACGCTCCTCGCGCTCCAGGTCAGGTGGTTGGTTAAGAAGGTCATCAGGCGTTCTTTGCCGTCCACCTCGACCCACGCCACGATTCGCCGCATGAACTCCGTGAAGGGGTCGGTTCGTGAGATTGTCATGTTTTCAGCCGGTTTGTTTACACCCGCAGCCGGTGGCAGCCAATGGGACGTGAGCACCCCACAGGCGCGGCGGCTGGAAGAGCGGGCGGCACGGAGCTTTCCCCGGCCTGCTCCCGGTCCCGCAGAACGGGACAAGCGACATCACTTGTCCGGCACTTGTGAAATCGCGGAAAGTGTCGAACAAGGCTGGCAGGGCGGTGATTGGGAGCAGGGGCGGCGGCGAGAGCACGGCCAGGAAGGCATAGGCGCTGGGCCGCCTGCTCAAAGTAATCGAATGAAGTCCTCCACCCCGATGTCCGTCTGCCGCAGAATGGCCCGCAAGGTGCCCCGGTCCAGTTCTCGATGCGCGGGGACAACGGTCTGCGCAAATGGATTGTCTCTCCTCATTCAGAGCGCTTGTCTTTGGGCGTGCCCTGACGTAGGCTTTGAGCATGAGCAAAGCTGAAATCCTGGATCTTCTGCCCACACTCAGGCCCGACGAACGGCAGGAAATACTCGACCGGCTCTGTGACCTTCAGGAAGCCGATCTGAAGGCCGTTCATCAGGAATGGGTGAATGAAGCTCTGGACAGCGGTCCGGCACGCCCTGCGGAGGCGGCTGATTGGGAAGGGACTTTGACGAGGGGATTGGCGCGTGCCTCCAAGCGCTCGTGAACGTCATCTATCGGCCTCAATTCTGGATTGATGTAGAAGCGGGCGTTTCTTACCTGGCGGAAAAGGCTTCTCCAGAGACCGCATCTCGCTGGCACGAGGAAGTCAGGGCGAGTGTGAGGCGTGTCGAGAACCAACCAGACCTTGGGAGGCTTCGTCGAGATTTGACTCCCCCAGGAATCAGGAGCTTAATCGTGCGCCATTACTCACGCTACCTGCTGTTTTATACCTGGCACGGCGACACGGTCGAAATCTTGCGAATCAAGCACGGCATGATGGATTTGCCGCGACTGTTCGGCGGAAAGCCGCTAGCGGAGTGACTGCCGCCCAGAAGGGGGTCGTGAGAACGTCATGTTTCTGAAGGACGCCGTTCACCCCAGTCGAGGGCTTTTGCGATTCTGCGTGGGTCTTGGCTGTGAGCCGGATGATAGAGCACGGACTTGGCCCCTTTGGCGGTGCTGAAGGGCCAGAGCGCGGTCAAGTGGAGGGACGGCGGCGAGCAGCGCGGCGTGGGAAGACGGAATAAAATGGCATCGAACTCCCGGGAGTAGATCTCCGCAGCCTGGTTCACGACGCGTCAGGTCTTGCGAACCCGCACCCGGCCCTCGCGCAGGTCGGCTTGACCACGCTCGATGCTCGCGACGAACTCCGGGTTCAGTTCCGCTTCGTCTTCGAGGTAATTGGCGAGCCAATCCTGAAGCTGCATGGCTTGTTCCGTCAGCAACTCAGCCTTAGCCCTGGACCCAACTCACCAGCTTGTCAACCTCAAGTATGTTTTCCGGGACTGTCCCTTTCATTAGTAACTGACCCCTGTAAGCCTTATGGCGTTCCGGTTCGAGTCATTCAGCCTGGCGCTTCACGATGGCCGTGACCCAGTGTCCTTTCGCGGGCGCCGTGAAGGTGGCCATGCCGCCGCCGTTGACCTGCTCACGTTTGCCCCACTCGCCCGTGCCAATGTCAATCCAGCGAACGTCGAATGGTCCTGTCGCCGCTTTCAAGTCCAGCCCCACGGCGCCGCCGTCGGTGAAGTACAGCGCGTAAGCCTGGCCAGGTTTCGCGGCCAGGTAGGCCTCGTTGTTCTCACGCTCACTGAGCAGATGATTGGCGGGTTCAACGTCCCAAAGCTTGATCAGGGATTCCAGTTTGCGGGCTGCCCGAATGGCCGCGCTGGCGGGCGCGGAAAGCCCCAAGCCAGAGTCGGGCCGATGAAACCGCGCCGATGCTGCGCCGCCGATGACGTGCCGCCAGAACCGCTCCAAGCCATCCCGGTTATTGCCGAAGCGGCCGGTGTCGGCACCGTAGGTTTTCACAGTGTTCAACGGGCGCGGCTGTCGGGCGATGTATCGGCGCACCCACTGAAAATTGTCCCAGTGCTCCTGTCCTTTCTTCTGGTTGTTCTGTGAGACATCACAGAAGTCGTAGCGCTCGGGATGATCGAACGTGCGCTTGTGGCGTTGGGCCTTGAGGTCCCAGTCATCCCACATCTCGGTTACGCAAACCTGTTTGCCGGCCTCGTGCGCGCGCTGCTGGATGCGCTCCGCCCAGTATGCACCCCACGTCTCGTCGGCGGCAGTTTCGTTGTCCATGCAGTAGAGCACGTTGTCATACTGGAGCGAGCAGGAGAGCATCTTGTCCACGAACCGCTGCTGGTATTTCAGGAGCACGGCATTGTTGCGCTGCTGCGGCGTGGTGAAGAAGAACGGCTGTTTGTTCTGCCCGGGATGGTCGGGATACTCGGCGGCCAGACCGGATTGCCCGGCAGTGTAATTGATGTTGTTCTTCGGATTGTAGGGATGCGGCGGCCAGTTCTTGGTCGAGTAGTCAAACCGGTCCCACACTTCTATCTGCACGATGATGTCGCGCTCGGCAGTCCACCGGAGCAGGTTCTGGAAGCGCCGCCAGTATTCCTCGTTCCACTGCTCCAGATCGTATTTGCCGTCGGACAACTGCTTGAATGGATAGACCTCGAATCCAAAATCCTTGCGGTCGCTCATGGTGTTGCGGATGTAATTGCCGCCGGCAGCCTTGAGGGCATCGAGGTGCTCTTTCAGGTCAGGGATCTGAAACAGATTATCATCCTTGCTCCCGCCCAACAGTAACACGGGCTGGCCTTTGAACTGCCAGTAGCGTGGGTTTGCTGTGTAAGGTCGGATGCGGTCAGGGTTGTCGGCGGCGAACGCCGCCGTCAGGCAAGCCATGCCGACCATTACCGCAAGCCGCAGTCCGCCTTGTTTCCAAGCCAGCCGGCATCCGCAACGCTGGAGGGATTCCACAATGCGGTGGCCACCGGCGGCTGCTACCAGGTGGAGGGCCATGAGTTCAAAGCTCGGCATGGCATGGTCCTAATGGAAAGCAGCGGTGCTGTCAATTCCCGCATTTCCGCATGTCGTAAAGATAACAAAAAGGGGTCGAAAAGGGGTCCGTTCGTTAGAATGCCATGTTTCTGCGAAACGCCGTTCATCCCAGTGTGCGCTTCATGGCTGCGAAGCGTAAAGCGGGAAAGGGTACGAACCGTAGATTAGAATTCGATCTGGGCGCAGGGTGCGAGGGCGCTTGCGGTTTTGCGTTGGTCTTGGCTCTGAGCCAGACGAGGGAGCACGGACTTGGCCCCTTTGGCCGTGCCGCTCTGCACCCGCGCCGCAAGCCACTTGATCGGCAGGGTCGTTTCGCTCCGCAGCCGGGCAGCGATAGCCGGTGAAGGATGAATGAAGAATGCAGAATGAAGAATTACGGGCACGACGCTCGTCCGCTCCTCGCTCTCCCCGGAGCCAACGCGTCTTCAACGCCGTGAAGGATTTTGCCGTTGAGGTTGAGGCATCACGAGTCCATGGAAGACATGATCAAAGACCTATGATCTTCCGGCGCGCCGGCCGGTTTAAGCACGAGATCAAAGCCCTTCCGCCGGATATACCAGGCCACTGCCCGTGCCAAGTTCGCCCTGTTCAGCCCCAAGAGAAACCTTGTTCTGACCCGGTTATGACCCGGCTAATCGCGGTCTTTCCAGTAAAACGGGCGGCGATGCAGGTGCATCACGGCTTTGACGTAAAGCGCATCGGCCTGCACGCTATAGACGATGGCGTAGGGAAAACGATGGAAGTTGAGCTTGCGATTGTCGCCCCGGATTGTGCGCCAGCGTTCCGGTTCGTTCAGGATGCGGCTCAAGGTGGCTTGATATTCCCCAAGAAAATCGCCGCCCAAACCTGGCTGGCGCTCGTCATACCAGAGGGCGGCGGCTTCCAACTCCTGGGGCACTTCAGGATGTCGGACGACGCGCATGGAGCCTGGCCCGAATGTCCCCAATCATCTCCGCCTCCGGGCGGTCATCCACGCGGCCCTCGGCCATCTCGCGGGAGCGCCGGTCAATGACCTCGTTCCATTGCGCCTCGGCGTCCGCGTCCACGGTGTCATCAAGGCTGGCAATGAGTTGGCGGGCCAGATACGCCCGGTCTTGCTCCGGCAAGGCCATTACTTCGGCCACAGTTTGGGCGGCGATGCTCATGCGGCCAAAATGTCGGCCAGCCGCCCCGTTCTGGCAAGTGCGATGATGCTTCATGGAACGGTGGCGAATCACCCACTGTTGACACTATTGGACGCGCCAAGTTTTACCCGTTTGGCAACGGGAAACCCCAAAAGCGGGCCGGGCCTGCGACGCGCAGCGGCGGAAGCTGTGGAGACGCCAGGCACCACCCTTTCCTGAGTCCGTGAAACACCGCGAGCCGACGTTCCAGGTCCAAATTCCCCGGCAGAGCCGATCAAGGGTCAGACCTCAGTAAAAGGTCAAATTCGACCTAAAGGTCGTCGCAACTGAGATTCCCGCTTTTTTGCTGCTGGCGCCCAGGGAAAAGGGCAGGCTCCCCCTGGAAAAATGATCACATCAACAGAATGTGAAACGGGGGAAGCCCGCCCCAATTTCAGTGCTCTTTTACAACCGGTCTTGGGCACCGACAAGCGCAATCCGATCTTTAGCGTGTGTCGCCAAGCGGGAGCTCCGCCGTTGTTGCATGTGTACTATGGGGCCGAATTGCTGGAAGTGGTGCCGGAGGATCGGCGGCATGCGGCCTTTAAGCTGCTGGTAGGTCGGCTGTTTAACGCCGGCGTTAAGGGCACGGCCTTACGCCGCTGCTTTGGCGTGGATCGCAAAACGATGCAGCGCTGGGGTCAGGCTCTGCAAAGCGGGGATGCGGAGCAGTTGGTGCGGGCGTTAGCTGGCCGGGGCGGTCATCGCAAGCTCACGCCCGAAATTGAGTCTTTTATCCGCCTGCGCTTCCCGGAGATTTATCAGCAGAGCCGTGCCGGCTACAGCCAGCGGATGCGCGAGGAAATTCAGCGGGTGTTTGGGGTTAAACTTTCGGGCGAATGCTTGCGAGCGCTCTTGAAGTCTCTGCGAGCGGAACTGCGGCACGAAGTCAACGAGCCCGCGAGGCAGAGCGAGGCTGAAAATCGGGAGACTGCTTGCGAGTGCGATTGGGCGGCTTGCACTCCCAGCCCCGTACAAACGCCGCCAGGGCCTGGAGCCGTTGCTCCTGCGGCGGAGCCGTCGCCGGACATTCGCAAGGAGTCTCCCGTTTTGCCGGAGCCCGCTCCGGCTGTGGCCGTCGGTCTGTGCCATCATCTGGGAGTGCTGCTCTTTAGCGCCGTGTTGTCGGGGGTGGAAAAGGAAGTCGCTGCCAGCGGTTGGCTCCTCAAACAATGGCTGGCGGCGCTGCTCTTGGGTGCCGTCAATATCGAGCAGACCAAGTTGTTGGATTTCGAAGACCTGCGCCGGCTCTTGGGCCGCACGCTGCGCAGCCTGTTTCCCCAACGCAACCAGTTAACTGAGTTGGCCGCGGGCACGACCGCCACGCGTTTGCTCAGCTTCAATGCCCAACGGGTGGGCGCGGCGCAGCAGCGGGACTTTTACTTTGACCCGCACACCAAACACTACACCGGAATGCAGCCTGTGCTCAAAGGCTGGTGCGCCCGCATCCGGTGGGCCGACAAAGTGCTGCACTCGGATTTCTTTCACACCGCCGCTGGCCAGCCGGTGTACCTGGAGTGCGCCGACAACTACCAGGATATGCGCGAGCGCTTGGCGGCATTGTTGCCGCGCTTTCGCCAAGCCCTGGGCTTGCCCGCCGAGGCGGTGGTGACCTGCGTCATGGATCGGGGCATTTTCAGCCGCGCGGTCTTCGCCAAAGCCGTGGAGGCGCCGGACTATCACCTCATCACCTGGGAAAAGAACTTCAAATCGGGCCCCTGGGATCCCCAGAAGTGTTCGGGCCAGTACGCGCTGGAACGGACCCGCAACCACGCGCAGGATAAGCGGGTTTACCGTTTTGAATACCTCGACCAGGACTGGGCCCAAAACCCCAGGATGCGTCAACTGATCGTGCAGGCCACCAATCCCCAGGGAAGCACGATCCAGGTTGGGATCCTGACCGATGATCGCCAGCGCGCCGCCGCGCAGATCATTTACCTGATGTTCCATCGCTGGACCCAGGAAAACGACTTCAAGTATTTGGACGAGCACTTTGGGATCAACCAAATTACCAGCTATGCCTCCGTGGCCTACGAACGCCTCCGAGACCAAGTGCAGCAAAAGCAAATCAAGAGCGGAGCCTACAAAGCGGCGGAACAAAAGGTCGCCCAACTCAAGAGCCAACTGAGCAAGCTCTTACTCTCCCAGCACCAGCATCCGCGCAAGTCGGCCCGACGGACCGAACGCATCACGGCGCTGACCAAAGGCCTGGAGCAGGCGCAGCAAGACCAAGCCAAAACCCAGAAGGAAGTGTCGCGACTGGAAGTCCTGATCGGGCAACAGATGGTCCGCCTGGACACGCGCAACAAGCGCTTGTTGGACAGTCTCAAACTCATTGCCCGCAACGCGTTTTACCAGGCGCTGGAGCCCTTCAAAAGCGCCTACGACAATTATCGTGATGACCATGAGTTGTTCCGAAACCTGACCCGCGCCGATGGCGTGCTGGCCGAGTCGGCTGACCAAGTCGAACGCTTACCTGCTGCCGACAGTCAACTATCCGCCAGCGATAGAGAGAATCGTCGGCGACCTACTGTCGCAGATCAATGGCCAGGATCCGAGCATGCCCGACGGATCGGGCCGGCGGCTACGGCTGCACCTGGGCCAAAAAACGGGCCTTCAAATTGCGATTGTCTCCTGACGAAAATACGGGTTTTACTGAGGTCTGAGGGTTCTCGAAGGGGTCAAGACCGTAGATTGGAATTCGAGCTGGGCGCAGGGTTCGATGGCTATTGTGGCCTTGCGTTGGTCCTGGCTTTGAGCCAGACGCTGGAGCACGGACTTGGTCCCTTTGGCCGTGTCAGGATCAGAACCATCTGCGGGCGGCCACCCGAGGCTACCTTGAGGCCACCCTGAGGCTATCTGGTGGCCAACCGGTAGCCACCCCGAAGCCACCCTGAGGCTTACCTGAGGCTTACCCGAGGCTCCCCCAAGGCTGCCCCGGGCGGCAAGATCCACCGGGAGAGCGCTGCGAGTCGTCGTTTTGGAAAGGTCGTAGAGGTAAAGCGGGGGGCGTCTCGAAGCGCGGAGGCGAGGGGAGGAGTGGGCGCAAAAGGCAGAAGGAAGAACGCGGCCCTTCTCTTCCGCCACGTTTCTCGCCAGGCTTGCCCTTTCTGCCGCTGTTCAGGGCATCGGCACGGCACGAAAGAAACGCTGCGGGTAATCCCGCGTCGGTTCGTCCACATAATACCAGCGGCTGTTGGAGAGCGTGACCGGCGAGAGCAAGGTCCAGTTGATTGCGGGCAAGCCCCCTGTGGTTTCGAGACGATAGCGCGTGCCCGGCGGTCCATCCAGCAGGAGCAATGGCAACCACTGGCCCGAGCTTTGCGCCATCTGCAACTGCAGCAGCGCCAGGCTGGCAGCCGCGCTCCTCGCCGCCCCGGCTGAGCTGGTTACCACCACGTCGTAAAGTCCCACTTGCTCGGTTGTGACCGCAGGCAGGACCAGCGTCCGTTGGGTGGCCCCAGCGATGGGTGAGCCGTTCCGCCGCCATTGAAAGGTGAAGGGCCCATCCCCGGTCAGTTGGAAGGCGAAAGTCGTGGCGGCGCCCGGGCTGAGCGTCCGGCTCAAGGGCGGCTGGGTGATGACCGGCGGGTTGGTCACGGCTCCGGGCACAAAGGCCGCGCTGACCTGTTTGTTGCCGTTGAGCGTCAGCACCAGGGGGTTCTGGGTGCCCGAAGCGTCCCCGCCCCAGCCGCTGAAGCTGTAATTCGTGGCGGGTATCGCGGACAGGGTAACCGATTCGCCGTTGGTATAGGCGTTTCGGGCGGGGCTGACGACGAGGATGCCGGCGCCGGTCACCGAGGTCGCGAGCGTAACCTGATTGGCGTTCAACGTTGCGAACAGCGCGGTCACCGCGAGCGGGTTGGTCACCGTCAGGGACAGCGGATTGGCAAACCCGCTGGCGGCGCCCGCCCAGCCGAAGAGGTAGGAGCCCGCGGCTGGCACGGCCGCGATCCGAACGGTCGAGCCATAGGCATAAGGGCCCGTTGCCGGGTCGGGCGATACCTGCCCGCTTCCGTTGGTGAACACGCTCACAGAGGTGCCGAAAATCGCCTGCACGTCGCGGGGACGGTCCATGACCACGGTGGTGACACTGGTCGTGTCGGTGCTGTCGCCGGCCCAACGCAGAAACGACCAGCCTGCGTCCGGGGTGGCCGTCAATGTCACCACTGTATTGCTGACGTAGCGGTTAGTGCCGCTGAATGGCACAGGCGAGACCAGTCCGGTGCCGCCGCCGGGGGTGGTGGCGGTAAGGGGAAAGGTACGCCATATCTGTAGAGTGATCGGAGCGGATTCCGCCCAGTCCGTGTAGGTGGCGTTGTATGCCACGGCCCGCAACGTGGCGGAGTTGGTCACCGTGAATGGAGCAAGGTAGGGCAGCGTAGTGAAGGAGGGTGTGCTGCCGTCGAGCGTGTAGTAGATGTCGCCGGCCGAGCTGAAGATGTTGGTGATGACCACCCGGCACGAGACCACCCGATCAACCTCTCCCCCGCCCACATCCACGCCGTCTATCAGGATGACCGGGCTGTTGGTCAGGCGGAGGACGGTGGTGGCGGTGGAGCTGCCGTATGGGTTGGTGACCGTCACTGAATAGCGGCCGGCCTGGGCGAGGTCGAAGTTGTCCACCTGCAGATTGGTCGCCGTGGCGCCGGGACTCGGCGAATCGTTGAAGGACCATTGGCAGGTGAAGGGGGTCTTCGGCCTGACGCCGATGCTCAACGTGGTACCGGCCCCGGGCGCCAGGGCAATGGACGCTTTCGGCCTCGGCCAGAGCAGCGGGTCCGTCGCGACCAGGGCGAGGTTGAAGCTCAGTCCAGCCGCCACTGTCGCCACGTTAGTCAGGCCCGGGGGAATGAGGCACTGCCCGTAATTGGGATCGGTTCCGGTGTTGGTTTTGCCGGCACCCAGGCCGCCAGTGAGCCATCGGCCCGCAACGCCAGGCTATGGTAGGAACCACCAGCCAGCTCCACGACGTTCGTTAACCCGTCCGGGACAATCGCCTGCCCGAAATTCGGTGAGACCCCGAGCCGGTTGGTGCCTGCGCCCCAGGCAATGACCGTGCCGTCCGCCCGCAACGCCAGGCTATGAGAGCCACCGCCGGCCACCGCCACGACGTTCGTCAAATCCTCGGGCACCATGCTTTGGCCGTAATTCTGCGAACTGCCGGTTGTGTTGGTGCCCGCGCCCAGGCCCTGACCGTGCCGTCCGCCCGCAACGCCAGGCAATGAAGTCCGCCGGCCGCAATCGCCACAACATTTGTCAGCGCGGCCGGCACATTGGTTTGGCCGTAAGAGTCGTCGCCCCAGGCCAGCACCGTGCCATCGCCGCGCAAGGCGAGGCTGAAATAATAGCCCGCGGCGATGGCAGTGATATTGGTAGCCGCCGGGGGGATGGTCGTCTGCCCGGAATTATTGCGGCCCCAGGCGATCACCGAGCCGTTCTGTAGCGCCAGGCTGTGATAGAGTCCGGCGGCTATCGCTTGCGCCTCCACTAAACCTACCGGCACGTTGGTTTGACCGTAAGTGCCATCGCCCCAGGCCGCTACCGTCTCGTCGGCCCGAAGTGCCAAGCCGTAATGGAACCCGGCGGCCAGCGCCACAACGTTGGTCACGTTGGCGGGCACATCGGTCTGGTGGAACGCGTTGTCTCCCCAGCCGACCACTGTACCCGAGGGGTAAGCCCCGCGCGCCCGCACCCCGCTCAGCAGGCTAAGCGCGGCGAGCAGAGCCAAGGCTCCTACCCGGTTGGCACCGGCTCGGGGAGCCCGCAACCTCAAGACAACGCCTAACCCAGCGCTCATCAGCATGATAGCAGGCCGCACCCACCGCTGGCGGCTGCTACAAGGAATGTTCGGTCTGTTTTTCGTCGCCCTATTTCTACGCACCCCCGCCCGCCGGCGCAAGCCGTGTGACGGCTCCGACCCGCACCACCCCGGAAACCGCCCCGAAGAAAGGGGTCCAGCCGGAATGGCGCTTAAATAAGACCGGGTTCTTCCCCAAGCTCGGGCTATCCGGCGACCCCCGCTTGGGTCTGGCACTTGGCACCCCGCTTGGCCAACCTGCCAAAACCATGAAGAACACGGGAAAAGGCGCACTTCAACCCCCGCTTTTGGCCTCGGCTGCTGCAAGCAGGACCGTCCAGGAACTTCCCCTCGCCACACGCCCACCTCACCGTAAGTACCCTCGATAGCTGTGAGGTTCCCCTGCGGTGCCGGGGCCGTTGGGGTGCGATAGTGCGCCAAGGAGCGATCGGCAATATGGGCGCTCCTCCTCTTGACGCTATTGCTCGATCGAGCGGAAGAATCTCGCGCCGCCCGAGACCATCACCGTGCAGGGGCTCGTGGCGTTTGTGACTTCCGTCCACGGCCCTGGGAGGACGTTCGCGGACTGGAGTTTTCCGGCGAACGTGAGCTTGGCTCGGGTTCCGTCGCGCTCAAAGGTTATACGATGCCCCAGCGGCCCGCCGTAATTGGCGATCTTGGCTTGCATCGCGGGGGTCAATTGCTTGACCAATTCCGCATTGTAGGCGTGCGACGTGGTATCCCCGAGAGCGGTGTTGCTGAATATCCGCGAGGTGCCGATGGCATAGCTCCCGCGAATCCGCCGCCGGCGACCCCTCCTCGACCGCGGGATCCACATCGAGTGTCACGATGGAGATGGAATTGTCGCGGTTGCGGCGGATATCAAAGGTGCGGAATTCCTGGGGGAAGTCCCGCAACGAGGCGGTTTCGACCTCCCAGAAGCCGCGCTCCGGCTGGCTGGGGTCTGGTGACGGCTGCGGTGTGACGGTGTTCTTATGGCGGTGCCCCGCCAACAACAGAATGAGATTCGGGTAGTTGTGCAGGGTCGCGATCAATTGCGCGTCGCTTTGACAAGACAAGGGGGCGCCGGTATCGGGAGGGACGCAGTTCGTATTGAATTGCGGGGCGACGTTCGTATTAAAGAGGTCCTGTTGGGGGTTGATGGGAGCATGAGCCGCGAGGATCATGAGTTGGCCGGCATCCTGGCCCTGCTGCAGCTCGTTGGTCAGCCAGTTGTAGCGTTTCCAGTCAATCGAGCCGGAAGCGTAGTAGAAGGGTCCAGCGGCAGGGATATTCGCTTTGGCGGTATCGTCCAACACGATCACCTTGAGCGGCAGGTTCGTCTTGGGCTCGAAGGTATAGCAGGCGAAGTCGTTGGTCAGGTTGCTCATCTGGAACCCGTGCCCCACGGGAAATGACGTGGTGTTGGTGAATTCGCACATCCAATTCTGGCTCGGGGAGTTCGTCGTCGCCAGGGAGTGCCGGTTCGGATCGGCGGTGACCGTCGGGGGCGCCGCAAATTCGTCGGTCAGTCCAACGCCGATCACCTCGCCATGGGGTGTGGTTCCATCTACGACGCCCATATACGCGCCCGTCGAATCTACCGCCGCCGGGTCGGCGCTGTTCGTGCCCATGTTGATGATGTTGGTGCCCACCAGGGCATTCAGGAGCTTGGGATTTATGAAGCTGACGCCCGACCAGAACTGGTCGTGGTTGCCGATGACCTGATACCAGGGGATGGAGGGGTCCAGCCCGGCGGCTTGATAGGGCTCCTGATAGCTGATGGTGTCGGCGCCCCGGTGAGCGCCCGAACTGGGGGTAATCCACTTCCCGTCAATGACATCAATATACCACCGGAGTTCGTTATACTGAGAGTTGTTGATGGCATCGCCGAGAAAGATGCCGCAATCGAACGGTGTCTGGCGCTGCAAGGCGTTGACAGCTTTGACGGCGGCGTCCAGCACGTGGGTCGTCGAGAGAATCACCGGCGAATAGGCGGCGGAAAGCCCCCCGGCGCCAAAGGGCGCGGTCCAACCGTAGTAGAGCCCCTCGGCGGGGGACTCCTTGTCGGTGATATGGATGTCGCTCATGGTGAAGAAGGACAAAAGTCGCGCCGTATTGGTTGCTTCCGTGTAGCCAGCCGGCATCAAATCGAGCCGCTGCCCCGCGTACTCGCCCGGTCCGGCTTGCCACGCGCTGTAGCCGTAGAACCCGTAATCGGCTACATCCGAAGGCGGAATCTCCTGCGTGTCGGCGGGTAACGCGAGTGGCCGAATAACCTGTTGCCGTGTCGTCAATTGCGGCTGCTGGGCCGTAGCGGTGGTCACCGCCAGCGTTACCAGGCTCAAAAGTGAAACGGCCAGCCGGGCAATACCCCGTGCCCTCACAGATTCTTGCATCATAGGTATGATCCATCGGCAGAACCCAGAACAAGTTAATGGAAAACCTTTCCGGGCGCATTCGCGAGTGCTTGCCGCCTGGGAGCGCCGGCATCCCTGCCGGCGGGTTCTGACGTGGGGACGTGCCGGCAGGGATGCCGGCGCTCCCAGGCGGCAAGCACTCGCGAATGCGCCTAATCTTTCCTGCCGGAGCGGTGTTTCGGCTACAGTTCCACAACCAGTTGCCGATAGTCTTATGCGATGAACTGGCCACAAGGTTCCGCTGGAACGCCGGTGGAGTTTCCACTGCCGCCCACGTGTGCCCAGCCTCGTCGCCCCTCTCAACGCATCGGCCTCCACCGCTTTTCAGCGGCGGAATTCCTGATGGCGCTCGTGCTGTTATTGACCGCTATCCCGTTCGTCGAGCGCCTTGACCAGGGCGAAGTCATTAAGGTCCTGCTGTTGACGTTGGTGCTGATATCGGGCGTGCTGGCCGTGGGGCGCCGGCGGCGGACATTGGTATGCGGGGTGGTCCTGTTACTGGTGGCAGTCATCGGCAAGGGGCTCAATTCCTATTGGCCGAAACTGGTGCCGGCGGAGGTCTATTTCGTAGCTGGCCTGGCCTATATCGTCTTTTTGATCTGGCAGTTCCTGCGTTACATCCTGGAAGCGCCCACGGTTAACTCCGAGGTGGTGTGCGCCGGCATTTCCATCTACCTGTTGTTGGGGTTAGTGTGGATGTTTGCCTATATACTGGTGGCGCGGGCGATTCCCGACGCATTTGCCTTCACGCTCGGACCGGCGGCCAGCCACGAGATGCGAGGTGACAACGCCTTCTACTTCAGTTTTGTCACGCTCACCACTGTTGGCTACGGCGACATCGTCCCGGTGTCCAACGTGGCGCGGATGCTCGCGGCGATGGAGGCCATCACGGGCACTCTCTTCCTGGCAGTGCTCATCGCGCGGTTGGTAGCGATGTATTCAGCCGAGCGGTTGCGGCCCCAATGAGTTCCGGGCGGCTTAAGGGCGGTATGGTCGGCACGCCTCGCCGCCCTCCCCCGCATGCCCTTTCCCCCGATTTGACAATCCATGTCCGAGGGGGCATAAGGGACCGGAACGCTGTCGGAACCGAAACATGCCGAAACTCTCGTCTCAGATCTATACCCGGGCCCCGATGGAGCGCATGTTGCGCCTCCATGAACTCCTCCGGCGCCAGGAATACCCCAACTGCGCGAAGCTGGGCCGGGAACTCGAGCTGTGCACCCGCACGGTCAAGCGGGACCTGGATTTCATGAAGTATCGGCTGGACTTGCCGATCGAATTCGACCCTCGCCGAAACGGCTACTATTACACCCGCCCGGTCGAGCAGTTCCCGGGGGTGGCAGTGACGGAGGCGGAGATGTTTGCCCTGCTGGTGGCCCACAAGGCGATTGCCCAATACCACGGCACCCCCTTCGAGCAGCCGCTGCAAACGGCGTTCCGCAAGCTGAGCGGCCAACTGGACCAAAATGTGCGGTTCACCCTGGGCAACCTGGACGAGGTCTTATCGTTTCGGCCATTCGCTCCCGACGATGCGGACCTGGAATCGTTTGAGATCATCACCCGGGCACTACGGCAGCGGCGGATCTTGACGTTTATCTATCGCAAGCTGGGCGCCGCCAAGGCGCAGCGGCGGCACGTCCACCCTTATCACCTGGCCTGCATCGAAAACCACTGGTACCTGTTCGCCTTCGATGTGAGCCGCGGGGACGTGCGCACGTTCGTGCTGACGCGGTTGCGCGACCCGGAAATAGAGAGCGGGCAGTTTACCCTGCCGAAGAACTTCGACCCCAACGAGTATCTGCGTGGGAGCTTCAGCGTTTTCAAGGGCGGCGAGGACCACGAGGTGATCATTGTGTTTGACGCCTGGGCGGCTGATTTGATCCGGGGCCGGCGCTGGCATGCCAGCCAGGAATTGACGGATTTGCCCGGAGGGCAGATCCGCTTGCGGATGAGGCTCAACAGCCTCGAGGAAGCCGAGCGGTGGGTAATGAGCTGGGGCGGCCATGCGACGGTGGTGGAACCCCGAGCCCTGGCCGCCCGGCTTCGCCAGACGGCCACGGACTTGCAAAAGCGTTACCGGGACTCGTAACGCGATGGACGAGGCCGGCTCGCTGGCGTTAACCTCACGGCACAAACTCTGTTTCGCGCATTATTATGAGATACGCCTGTCCAACTCCAAGGCCGCTTGCCGGCACCGCCACAGCCCTGCTTCTGGCGCTCACGCTATGCAGCGTTGCCGTCGCCGCCCGGGCCGCTGAGGCCGAATGCTCCACAAACCACCCGTTCCCCGGCGTGGTCTGTTACACTGAGACACGGCAGAATCCGCCGATGCGTTTGTTCATTGCGGAGGTTGACCTCACCAATCCAGAGGTGCGCGTCCGGGTGTCGCCGGGCGGCGCGGACCCCGACGGACCCGGGAGGTGGCAAACCACCCTGATGAAACCTACCCAGGTCGCGGCGCGCGAAGGCTTTGACCTTGTCGTTAATGGCGATTTCTTCGATGCCCACGGCATCAAGGACGCCGAAGGCACCAACTCCACCTACCGGGCCGAAGTCTGGGGGGCGGCGAACGGCCCCGCGGTCACCGACGGAAAAGTCTGGTCCACCTCGACCAATACCTGGCCGTGCCTGGTCGTCCACAACAACCGCAAGGTCTCGATTGAAATGCTGGACCGCCCGAGTCCGGACGACTGGGAGGTTGTGGCCGGAAACACGATGCTCGTCGAGAACGGCGCTCCGGTCCCGCACCAGAGCCGGAAGCGCCATCCGCGAACCGCCGTCGGCCTGGATGCGACGGGGACGCGGTTGGTTCTCCTGGTGGTGGATGGCCGCAGGCCCGGGGTATCCGTGGGCATGAGCTACCAGGAACTCGCCACCGAGATGCTGCGCCTCGGCTGCCGCCAGGCCCTCAACCTGGATGGCGGGGGCAGCTCCGTCATGGCTGTCCGAAATACCGCTACGGGCAGCTTCCGAATTCTCAACGACCCGAGCGACGGACACGAACGGGCGGTCGCCAGCGTGCTGGGTATCTCTGCTGACGGCTCCGAACGCACCCGCCCTGCACGGCGTCGCTAACCGCGACCGTCCAGAAACCGGCCCCAGGTGGGCCGCGAAGAGGGCCGAGCCAAGCGGGGAGGTGCGTGCCCAGCTCGGCGGGAAGCAGGGGTTGGTAGCGGCTACCCGCCCCTAATCGGCATTCTCTGTTGGGGATCGGGAGGGGCAATCGCAAGCAGTCTCCCGTTTTTGAAGGGGGTTCGGGGCATTCTCTTCCCAGCCGCTCCCGACTGGCACGCGCCCCTCTCTTCCACCGGCACCGGAATGAGAAAGGGCACCAGAACGGCTCTAAGGCTGCTGGTCAATATCTATGGGCTGACCACGCCAGATGCATCCTGCCCTCGGTTTACGCGCAGCAACTGGCCCGCCAGCTTGGACTGGGCGACGATGGCCTGATGGATGCGCTCGGCCTGGGCTTCGAAATTCGGGTCGAACCTGCAAACGATGATCCCGGCATGCGCCGGTTGTGCTCGGTGCAACCGGATGAAATGCAAGCGATTTAAGGTCAACACCGCCCGTTGTTCGCGGCTGGCAAAAGCCAACACTTCCTTATCCGGCAGAGCTTGATCAGCCTTGCCGGTCTCCTGGATCGTCAGCACGTCGTGCCCAAGTGCTCGCAGTCTTTCGACGACTGGCAACGGGAAGTTCTCGTTGGAATAGAGGCGGGCCATCAGTCGGCCTCGTTCTCCTCGATCTGCCGCGAGATCTCGTCTCCGTGCAACCGCACATAAGCCCACACATTAGCCAGATCCTCGGCCCGGAGCGTGGGATAAATGCGGAGCAAGTCCGCCTCGGAAGTCCCCAGTCGGCGCGCCTGTTCCAATACCCAGGCTGGGATGCGCGTGCGCACAATGCACGGCTCCCCGCCGCACACTCCCGGACGGCTCTCGATCCCAGGGAACGCATCGCCCAAGTCGCGCGCCGCCCATTGCAGCACTTGCGCCTTTTCCGCCCGGCTCATTTTGGCCAAGAGTTGTTCCGCCGCTTCCAGTGCGCTCATAACACCACCTGAAGCTTAGGAGAGACCGCACTCGTCTGCAAGGGCGCAAAAGCCACCCCAGCTCTGGATATTCCTTCGGTCCACCCCTTATAGGGGGACAGAATCTGTCACTTGCACCAGTTCCTCCCTGTTTGCGGGGGGTTATGCCTGTTCTGAAAGGCACCGGAAATACTCCGCTCTGCTCACGTTTCGGCTACGGCAAATGAATCTCAACCCGCGCCTCAACCCGCACCAAGAGTGTCAATAGAACGATTACCGATCCCGGTTGAAGCTCTTCGAGGCCAACGTGCCCTACCGGACGAACGACTAGCCACGGCCTTCCACCACTGCGACTTCCTCCGGCGTCAGGCCGTAAAGCTCATAGACGGCGGCGTCAATCTCGCCATCCAGGCGCTTGATCTCCGTTTCCAGCGCCGCGAGGTCGGCGCTGCCGGCTTCCTGGGTGACCGCCTCCATCGTCTCTCGGATCACGCGCAGGTTGCCCGCCGATAGCTTTAGGCTATCAGGCGGATACGCACAAAGCATTGGCCCCAATTCACTCCGGCGGGCATACTGGGGGTGAACCAAAGCGAGATTGCGAGCAGGTCTTGCTCGAATATGCACACATTGAAGTTTATTTGCCAGACGGCGGTGGGTCTGTTAAAACGGGCCTGCCGGTGGCCGTATGCGGTGACATTTGCCCGCAAGGAAAGCCGCCGGCAGACCGCCTTGGACTTATTCGAGGCCGAACGGCTTGACCGGCTGCGCAATCCGTCGAGATACCTTGGAAAGTGAAGCGTAAGCCGCAATTGTCTATGTCTAAAAAAGTCCTGTTAACCAGTGTCTGCCGGCCCTTGGGGCCGAAATATGGCGACGCGCCTTCCGTCGGCTACGAACTCCTTTACGGGCAGGTGACCCGCGCCCAGGGCCTGTTCAGCCCGCGCACCGTCAACATCCATTTCTCCCTCGAATACATCGCGGAGAACCTCGATGCGCCCACGGTGGTTTTGCAGTATCCCTCGAAGAGCGAGCTGATCCGCGAACTCAAGAAGGGCTACGAGTACGTCGGGCGTCTCCTTCCTGCTGGCGGTCATGCACAAGATGAAGGAGACCGTCGCGTTGATCCGCCAGTACGCGCCCAACAGCAAGATTGTCCTGGGCGGCTACGGCACGGTGCTCAAGGACGAGGCGCTCAAGCCCTACGGCGATTACATCTGCCGGGAGGAAGGCGTGGGATTCTTCCGCCGCCTGTTGGGCGAGCCGGAGATTCCGATGCCTTACAAGCAGCCGCTGCTGGTGAGCTGGCTCAAGGTGTTTGGCTGGAAGGTGTCGGGCACGGGCAAGATCTTTGGCCGGGCTGGGCTGCCCCAATGGCTGCGATTTCTGCTGCACCTCGCACTTCTTCTCGCGCAAACACATCCGGCTGCTGCCCGAGGGCAAGGACATCTACGCCGTCGCCGAGCGTTACCTCGACCTGGACCCGGAGCTGGTGTTGCTCATCATTGATGAGGACTTCCTGCTCAACAAGAAGCGGGCGATGGAGTTCCGCGACTGTGTGATGAAAGGCGGCAAGACGCTGTCCATCTTCGCGTTCTCCAGCGTCAAAGCCATCAGCCAATACACCGTCGAGGAGATTCTGGAGATGGGGATTGACGGCTTCTGGATCGGGTACGAAGGCACGCGCTCGGGTTACGCCAAGCAGCAGGGCCGGCCGATCGAGGACATCCTCACGGAATTTCGCGAGCACGGCATCACCATTCTGACCTCGATGATCGTCGGATTTGATTACCAGACGCCGGAGGTCGTGGCGCAGGAGCTGGACGGGCTGATGAAGCTCAAGCCGGCCCTGGCGCAGTTCCTGATCTATGGGCCGGTTCCGGGCACGCCGTTTTACGAGCGGGCCATCAAGGACAACCTCTTGCAGGACGATGTACACCAAGGACACCGACCTTTTCTACCGGCGGGGAGACGGGTTCGCCACGATGATCAAGCACCCGACGCTGTCACCCGAAGCGAATCGAGGATCTGCAACGCTGGTGTTTCAAAGAGGATTTCGAGCGGCTTGGCCCGAGCATCTTCCGCACGCTGGAAGGGCGATTGCTCGGCTACCAAAAGCTCAAGCAATCTCGCCGAATCCCGTGCTTGCGCCAGAAGGCCGAGTTTTACGCCAAAGAGCTGCGGGCCGCCTACCCGGCGTTTCTCGCCGGCCGGCTGCTCGGCCCCAACTGCAGCCATTCGGCGCTGGATTGGCCAGTTGGAACGGAGCATCCACGCGGAGCTGGGAGCCCCAACGCTGCGTGAGCGGCTCGAATCCGTGCTGGCGGTGGGGGCCGCGGCTCTGGACCGGCCTGACGCTGAAGCTGAACCTGTTTCAGCATCCCAAGCTGATGCGGACGACCTATCGGATGCCGGGCAAGCGCTGGGCTGGGTTCGAGCTGTGGGAGGAACTCCGTCGCAAAGCCACGATTCCCAAGCTCTCGATCCAGGTTGAGCTGCAGCCCGCCAAAGAACAGGTGTGGATGCGGCTGGAAGGAGCGATTTCACCGCGCGAGGCGGAAGGGCTTGGGCCAGCGAATCCGTGATTCCCTGGCGCGGAGCAAGAGCCGCCTGGTGCTGGACCTCAAGAAGCTGCATTGGGACAAGGTGGACGACCTGCGGCCGCTGCGAGAGAAGCTGGCCGCCTACCGCTCGCGCATCCGCCTGATCCTGCCCAAGCTGGCGGCAGCGCATCCCGAGGTCATCCTGCTGGCCGGCATGTTCCAGCACTACAAGGGCTAGGAGCTTGAAGCGCCTGCGCTGAGCGGCCCATTCATGCGATCCAACGCCGGACAGAACCGCGGGAGTTTACGCGGGCAAGTTCATGTCTTGCCATTCCCAGGGCCGGGGTCCAGAATCGAGCCGTGATATTATGACCGAAGCGAACCCCGATCTTCCCGCGAAGCCTATTTCTGAATTGGTCGCCGACCCGGATTTTCCTGGCAGCGCGGTGGGGCAAAGGGTTGACATCAAGGGCTACACGGGGGTGGTCGCGGAGGTCGTCAAGAACTCGATCAAGGTCCGTTCTTCCGAGGGCCGGACGGTGAGCTACAACTTCCATGCCCTGCGCAAGCTTTATGGCCCCCGCATTGTTCCGGTAGAACCCCCCGCCGAACCGGCCCCGGAGCGACTGGCGGCCTCCCCCCCGCAGCCCGATCGGCTGATCATCCAGGAACCCGATTTCAATTCCCCCCTGGTCCCCATCGAATCGCTGGTTCAGCGGCGCGATTTTCCGGGCTGCACCTTTGGGGTGTTTGTTGATCTCCACGGCTATACCGGCGTGGTAGTCGAGTTGGTTGGCCGCTCGTTGAAAATCCGGTCGCGTGAAGGCTCCACCCGCAGCTACAACGGAGATGGCTTGCGGAAGATCTACGGTTTAGGCTAGACTGCGTACCAGGAATGCGCTCGCCTCGTGGCACTGCGAATGCTCACGTCAGGGTTCTCGTTGAGGTTGGGCAAGCCGGCCGCCGCGAGGCCCTGTCACTGGTGATGGGAGCGTGCGGCTGGATGGTAATTCATAATTATGACCGAAATTAAACTGAAGAAAGGCGAACCGGTGGAGAAAGCCATCCGCCGGCTCAAGAAGAAACTGGATCGCGAACAAACCTTGCAGCAGTTCCGGATGCATCGGCGCTTTGAGAAGCCCAGTGCCCGGCGGCGCCGCAAAGAGAAAGCGGCCCGGTTCTCGGCGATGTTGAAGGCGAGGTATGCCGATGACTAGCCGGCGGGGCGGCAGTTTCGTTCCGGGCGGCCATGGGAAGCCGTCGCCGGGCCGGAAAGGGTCGAAAGGCAGGAAGGGCGGGCATAAAACCAGGGGGAGCAGAGGGCGAAGAAGTGAGCCGCTGCTGGAACAACCGGTCGCCGACGCAACGGGCGCTGTGCCCTGCCAGATCTGTGGCCATCCGGTTGACCCCAAACGCTTGCACTTTCACATGGTGAGGTTCCACGGCGCCGCATTCCGCCCCCCACGCCCTGAATGATCGTGCGGGATTAGTTGGCCTGGCCCCTAGCTCGTGGAGCCCCAGGGCGCCAGCAGGAGCAACCTCAGATCCTCCGGGAGATGCCGGAGTTCTCCTTAGCCAGTCTGCGATCCCAAGACCCTTGCCTGGAGATTTACACGCCCGCGCCGAAAATGCCCCATTCCCGGCCATACGCCACCAGGCTGCGGTCATCGTGCAGCCCTAGTTTCCGCCGCACGCTTTTGCGATGGCAGGCGACTGTGGCCGGAGAGATGCCCAGGTGTTTGCCGATGTCCGCATCGCTTTGCCCATCGGTGACGCGATGTAACACAGCCAGTTCGCGGTTGGTCAATACTTTCTGGAAAGCCTCAGGCTCCGTCAACCAGCCCTCCCTGATCCGCTGAAATGCCGGGCTGAGGAAGCGTCCCCCGTTCGCCAGCAGGTGAACCACCTCGCCCAGCACCTGCGGCTCGATCGTCTTATCCACCAGTCCGTGCACCCCCGTTCGACCCGCCCGCCAGGCGGTATGCGGATCCACTCGGCCGGTCATGATGATCACCCGGGTGCCGGTCAACTCCTCCATCACCCGTTTCGCCAGCGCAATGCCTTCCCCGTCCGACATCTCAACGTCCACCAGCGCCAGGTCCGGGCGCCTGGCCTGGCAGAGCTTCCAGCCCAGGTTGCCGCTCTCCGCATAGCCTTCGATCTTCAATCCCGGGTCCCGCGCCAGCCATGCGCCCAGGGTTTTGGCGAAGAGTATCTCGTCGTCAATGATCACCAGCCGAATCGGTTTGCTAACAGATAATTTCATACAAGCTTCACGCAGCACGAGGTGTAGCGTCGGCGTTGCCTGCTCCGGATCATGGCGGCGTCCCGCTACCCAACCCGAAAGTTTGCCCGGTGGAACGCCCCTCTAATGCAGGCGGAGACACCTGACCTGTCAAACCAGGACCCCGGAGCCGCCCACGCCAACAACCGATATTTGGGCCAATTCCGGCCGGGAGTCAACTACCCTCACAAAGGTAAGTTTTCCATTCGCTCGCCCCGAGGGCATGGAGGCAGGGTGTTCACACGTGAAAAAGTCATTCTCGGGACCGGATCGAGCTTCAGCCTCTGGAGGCGCCGCAGCATGCGGCGAGCGCCTCGCTGCCGCCCTTTACACCAGTCGAGTGAAGGCGCGAAAGCCCTGCCCGCGATTGCCGCTGGTCCGCGTCCTTAACCGACCAATACCCTTGAAAAACTCATTCCTCTCTGCGCTCGTTGCTTTGACGCTCATGCCGTTTTGCGCCGGCAACGCCCTGGCGAACGTGACGGCGGTGGGCATCAATTCCCCAACCACCGGCAGCCCGGCATCCGTCAGTGGCGGAGCCAGCTTTCCCGTGGCGATCACCTATACCGCCGATGGCTCCGGCAGCGCTGACCTGGACGTTGTCATCAACCTGGTATCCGGCGGCACCGTCGTCGGCAGCACGGCGGTCACCGTCACCAAAGAGTTTCCCGAGCCGACGACCACCAATCTGACGTTCGTGGTCACCAACTGCACCCTCGATGGCACCTTCGCCCTGACGGTTGAGGCCAGCGACGGAGTCGCGGCTTCCGCCAGCCAGGACGACGCCGTGATCATAAGTGGAGGCACGCCGATGGCCTTCAGCGTCACCGGGGGCGGATCCTATTGCTCGGGCGGATCGGGTGTGGCGATCGGGCTGGCGGGCTCGGAATTCGGCGTCAATTACCAGCTCAAGAAAGGGGCCGCGAACAGCGGTTCCTCGGTCCCCGGCACCGGCTCAGCAATCACCTTCGGGAACAAGATTTTCGCCGGGACATACACTGTCGTGGCCACCAGTGCCCTTTCGGGTTGCACCGCCACCATGCCGGGCAGCGCCTCTGTCACGATCAATCCGGCCAGCGTCGGCGGCACGGCCTCGGTCACACCTGGGACCGTTTGCAGCGGGAATTCCGCCACACTCAGCTTGTCCGGTCAGACCGGTGACATTGAGGAATGGCAGTACACCACGGACGACGGGGATACCTGGAATTCGATCCCTTCCTCGGCGGGCCAGAATCCGATGGTCACCGGGCCGCTGACCAATACAACCTATTTCCAGGCGTTGGTATCGAACGGGGGGTGCTCGCCCGCTTACTCAAGCGTGGTCGGAGTGATGGTCAACCCAGTCAGCGTTGGCGGCACAGTCACAGCAACCGCTTCCTCTGTTTGCGGCGGGTCCTCGACCCTGCTCACCCTCAGCGGCCAGACCGGCTCGATCGTCAGGTGGGAGGTTTCGCCCGACGGCACTACTTGGACCACCAATATCTCCACTGCCAACCCGCTGAACAGTGGCAATCTCACAGCGACCCGGTACTTCCGCGCGGTGGTGCAAAGCGGCTCGTGCTCCCAGGCCACATCCGAGGTGGCCGTGGTGACAGTGAACCCCGCCACAGTCGGAGGGGTCACCACACCTGCAGCGGGAACCGTCTGCAGTGGTTCTTCCACGACGATCAGTCTCACCGGCCAGACCGGTTCCATCGTCTGGTGGGAATCCTCTCTCGACGGAATCACCTGGACGACCAACGCTTCAACGACCGATCCGTTTGATACCGGCCCACTCACCGAGACCACGCTGTTCCGGGCGATGGTCCAGAGCGGGGATTGCGCTGTGCTGGATTCCAGCATATCCACTGTGACCGTCAATCCTGCCAGCGTTGGCGGGACGGCAACGGCGACGGCATCCGAGGTGTGCAGTGGTTCTTCCACCCTAGTTACCTTGGCCGGTCAGACCGGCAGCATCGTTCGCTGGGAATACTCCACCAATGGCACAGACTGGTCTCCCATCAATTCCACCGCGAATCCGCTCAACACCGGCAATCTCACCACCACGAAGTACTTCCACGCAGTGGTGCAGAGCGGAGTTTGCTCATTGGCCACTTCGAGCGACGCCGTCGTGACGGTTAGCCCGCCGACTGTCGGGGGCACTGCTGCTGCAACCGCTGACACCATCTGCAGCGGCTCTTCCACGACGATCACCCTTAGCGGCCAAACCGGTTCCATCGTGCGCTGGGAAGCTTCCCCCGATGGCATCACGTGGTCCAGCATTGAATCAACTAACAATCCCCTCACCACCAGCAACCTGACGGCGACGACGCTGTTCCGGGCGATGGTCCAGAGCGGCGGCTGCACGGTGCTGGATTCGAGCGCGGCCATTGTAAGCGTCAATCCCGTCAGTGACGGCGGGACGGCGACCGCCACGGCAGACACCCTTTGCAACGGTTCTTCGACCACCATCGGCCTCAGCGGCCAAACCGGCTCCATCGTGCGGTGGGAAACCTCCACGAACGGAACCGACTGGTCGTCCATTGAATCAACGGCCAATCCTCTGAATACCGGCAATCTCACCGCCACCAGGTATTACCGCGCCGTCGTTCAAAGCGGGGTTTGTGACACGGACAATTCCAGCATAGCGGTGGTGACGGTCAATTCGCGACCTTCCATCGCCAGCCAGCCGTCCTCGGCGGTCAGGCTCGTCGGCGCTTCGGTCAGCTTTTCTGTCACGGCCGACAATGCGACCGGCTACCAGTGGCGCCTGAACGGATCTCCCGTCAGCGGAGCGACCGCCAGCGCCTACACGATTGACCCGGTCAGCGCGGAAGACGCGGGCAGCTACGACTGCGTCCTGACCGGCTCCTCGCCCTGCGCCGCCACCACCTCTGCCGCCGCCACGCTATCGGTCGGGAGCAAGCTTGTGTTCAGCTCTCAACCCGTGAACTCGACCGCGGGCGCGACGATGTCCGCGGTGGGAGTGCAAATCCAGGACCAAAGCGGCAATGACATCCCTGCGAGTGGCACAACTGTATCGCTCTCTTTGAATGGCGGTGGCACGCTGAGTGGGACCCCCGATGCCGTTACGGATTCTAACGGCAAGGCGGCGTTCGGCACGCTGAGCATCACAAAAGCGGGCAGCGGCTACACGTTGACAGCTAGCTCTGGCAGCCTGACAGCGGCGACTTCAACCTCCTTTAACATTACTGCGGCCACTGCCAACGCCTACCGCATCACGGCGGCAACCAACACCCTTGCGCCGGCTGTGGCTGACGCCCTGACCCTCAACCTGGTGGATCAGTTCGGTAACACGATCACGACCTTCAACGGCGACAAGCCACTCACCTTCAGCGGCCTCTCGGTGGCCGGGAACGGCACCACTCATCCCACCATTACCGATAAGACCGGCGCGGCGATTAATCTGGGCGAGGTGACGACCCTCACGTTTACCAACGGGCAGAGTTCAGCCGGGGGCAGTCTCGTGGCATACAAAGGCGAAGAAGCCGTCACGCTGGCGGCGAGCGACGGGACATTCTCCACCGCCTCGACCGGCGGGGCCGGTGTCACCCTGACGATTCCCAACCTGGCGCCCGTGGCGGGGGCGGATTCAGTCGCGCGCGGCCGCAATACGCAATTGCGCATCCTGATTTCCAACCTCCTCACCAACGACTCCGACGTCAACGCGGATCTGATCAGCTTTGTCGGGGTGAGTTCGTCCAGCACGAACGGCGCCTCTCTGTTCACCAATGCCACCCAGATCCTCTATTCCCCGGCGCCGGGAAGCAACCCTGCCAGCGACTACTTCACCTACACGATAAGCGACGGCTTGCTCTCCACCACCGGAATGGTCAATGTCGCCTTGCTGCCCGACCCGACCGGGATTGCCAACAACATCGTTTCCAGCCTCCGGGATCCTGACGGCCATCCCGTCATCACCTTCGCCGGCATTCCCAGCTACGCCTACAAGGTCCAGCGCAGCACGAACCTCACCGATTGGACCGACCTGTGGACGACGAACGCGCCTTCGACGGGGTTGTTCCAGTTCACCGACCTTAACCTCTTGAACCCCGTATTCTATCGCGCGATCACCCAGTAACCGCCAGCGCCGCAAACCGAGTTATGAAAAGAATCCTTTGGACAAGCCTCCTGACCCTCGCCCTCAACCTGAGCGCCCGGGGAGGGCTCTATACCTATACCTTTGATTCCGGATTCCAGAACGGCGGCGGCATCCCTAATGGTTCCGCCGACGGCTGGTCCGATACCCGGAGCATCAGCGGACTCTCCGGCACCATTCAAGACGTCAACGTCTCCATAAACATGTCCGGCGGCGCCAATGGCGACTTATACGCCTACCTCGCCTTCAACAACGGCTCGGTCGTCCTCTTGAATCGCATCGGTCGCACAGCCGATGACCCGTTCGGCTCGTCCACCTCCGGCTTTGGAACCAGCGGCTCGGCATTCAGTTTCACGTTTGATGATGCGGCGGAGTTCGACATTCACGGCTATAGTGGCGGCAGCCCGATCACGGGAACCTATCAACCCGATGGCCGAACCGCGGACCCGCTGGTGACCGTTGACACCGACGCGCGCGGCGCGGGGCTCACCTCCTTCAACAACGCCAGCCCCAACGGTAACTGGACCATCTTCTTCGCCGACATGTCCGGAGGCAACGACCCTTCGACCGTAGCCAGTTGGAGCCTGGAGATCCAGGTCGTGCCCGAGCCGGTGACTACGGCCCTGGGGATTTTTGCCGGAATCCTCGCCGTTGTCGGCGTCGCCCGCAACCCGCGAGTGCGCAATTGGATTCAACGCCGGCGGGCTGGGAGCATCTCACTTTCTGTACATCGGAGGCTACTTCGCGACGGCGCCTGTCTCGGCGTCAGATCCGTTCCCCCTCACCCCGGCCCTCTCCCTTAGGGAGAGGGAGAACGGCGGCAGTGGGTCGGCGAATCCGAGCCGTCCGGTAGGTTCGAGCGTTGGCGTAGGTGGCCCCCTCTCCCTGAGGGAGAGGGCCGGGGTGAGGGGGAACGGGGCTCACGGTCGGCAGGGGGCTACATAGGGTTTCCCGTTGGCGCTCACAAAAGGTGAGATGCTCCCCGGCGGGCTGCCGCCGTGGAGTAGATCAACGCCCTCTAACCATCCTCCGTATTCTCATCGGCTCGCGTCTTGGACTGCGCCAGTCCTCTGGCGCTTTGGGATAGGCCAGCGCATTTCTGAAGGACCACGCGCCCCGGTTCAGTGGACCCTTGCGGCCGCAAATTCATGGCGCGAGGGTTCGGGCGGGTATATAAAGAGATTGAGACTCGTGTCGAGGGAAACGACATGAGCCTGGATACGGGGACTGCGTGAACAAGACTGCTCTGAGATGGAAGCCTCGCCTGTCAAGGCCGGTGAATCTGGTGATCGCCTTGGCGTTGGCGGCGCTGGTGGGGGCGCTGGATTACGCGACCGGGCGTGAGCTGGCCGTTTCAGCCTTGTATCTAATACCGGTTTGCTGGGCGTGTTGGACTGCGGGACGAGGGGCGGGTTTTCTGCTGACAGGGATCTGTTCGGTCATTTGGCTGTCCGCCGACCTGGCGGCGGGTTACCACTACCAGTATCCGGCGATTCCCTACTGGAATGCCCTCATGCTGGCGGCTCTTTTTGTCGCCGTGGTCTATTTGCTGTCTGCCTTCCAATCCGCCCACGAGGGATTGGTGAAGCGCGCAGCAGCTTCTGGAGACGCAGAATGAACGGCTGGAGGAGACCGTCCGCAGCGCACGGCCGCGTTGCTCGCCGGAGATCGCCGAGCGCAAGCGCCAGGAGAATCGCGAAACTCCAGGCGGAGCGCCTGGCGTTGGTCGGCACCATGGCCGCCCAGGTCGCCCACGAGGTGCGCAACCCGCTCGGCTCGATTACGCTCAACCTGGACTTGATCCGAAGGGAAATCGAAAAGCTCGCCGCCACCAGCCGCTACTCGCCGCAGGAAGGCAACGTGCTGGTCAGTGACATCCGGGAGGAAGTGCGCCGCATCCAGACTGTCATCGAAGATTATCTGCGGTTCGCCCGCCTGCCCAAGCTGCAGCGGCAGCCCTGGCGAAGCTGAACGAGTTCCTCGCGCAAAAGCTCGCCTTCATGGGCGCGGCCTTCGAGCAGGCGGGCGTGCGCCTTGCGCACGGACTTCGACTCCGGGGTGGGGACGATCAGCGCCGATCCCGAGCAGTTATGGCAGGCGTGCCTGAACCTGCTGCAAAACGGCCTCGAAGCAACGCCGGCGGGCGGCTCGCTGGCGTTCAGCACCCGGGGCGAGGGCGGTGAAGCGCTTTTATGCGTGACCGACACTGGCAACGGCATGACCGAAGCAAAGCAGGAGCAATTGTTCGTGCCGTTTTTCACCACGAAGAAGGGCGGCACCGGCCTCGGCTTGCCGCTCACGCTGCGGATTCTCAACGAACAGGGCGCCCGGATCGAGTGCGCCAGCGTCCTCGGCCAGGGCACTACCTTCACGATCCATTTCCCGCTCGAGGAGCCGTCCTGACATGGCCGCGCGACCGAACATACTGGTGGTGGATGATGACGAGCGGATGCGGACTGCCGTCAACAAGGTGCTCACCGCCGAAGGCTACCGCGTGGTTTGCGCCGGCTCGGGGCGCGAGGCGCTGGACCTGTTGAAAGCCCAGGGCATCCCGTTGGTGATCAGCGACCTGCGGCTGCCCGACCTGGACGGCCTGGCGCTCTTGCAGGCGGCCCGCGAGCTGGAGCCGGAGGTTGAAGTGCTGGTGGTGACAGGGCATGGCAGCGTCGAGAAGGCGGTCGAGGCGATGCGGTTGGGCGCGTATGATTTTATCGAAAAGCCGATTGATAGCGCCGCGCTGCTGAAGGCCGTCGGCAAGGCGCTGGAGAAGCAGCGGCTGAGCAGCGAGAACCGCCGCCTGCGCCGCCAGCTCCAGCAGCGGCGGGGCTTGGAGGCGCTGATTGGCGACAGCCCGGCGATGCAAGGGGTCAAGGCGCTCATCCGCCAGATCGCCGGCGCCAATGTGCCGGTGCTTATCCAGGGCGAGAGCGGCACAGGCAAGGAGATCGTTGCCGACGCCATCCAGCAGCTCAGCGACCGGGCGGACAAGCCTTTGCTCAAGATCAGTTGCGCCGCCATCCCGGAGACGCTGCTCGAAAGCGAGTTGTTCGGCCACGAACGGGGCGCGTTCACGGGAGCAGTGGGGGCGAAGCCGGGCAAATTCGAGCTGGCCGACGGCGGCACCGTCCTGCTGGATGAGATTGCCGAGATGAGCCCGCAGTTGCAGGCCAAGCTGCTGCGGGTCTTGCAGGACGGGCAATTCCAGCGGCTGGGCGGCACGCGCAACCTTAAGACCGATGTGCGCCTGCTGACGGCGACGCACGAGGACATCCTGGGCGCATCGCGGCCAACCAGTTTCGGCAAGACCTGTATTACCGATTAACACGGTCCAGGTGTCCCTGCCGCCTTTGCGCGAGCGGCGGGAGGACATCCCGCTCCTGGTCAGGCACTTCCTGGCGAAGTTCGCCACCGAGATGCGCCGCAACGTGCATGACATCGCGCCCAATGCGCTCGACCAATTGCGGGCCCACCCCTGGCCCGGGAACGTGCGCGAACTCGAACACGTCATCCAACGGGCCGTTGCCCTCGCCACCGGCGAGACGATTACCAGCTTCGCGTTCCCGCCGGCGGTTGCCGCCCCCGGCGAAGGTCGGCACACCGCTGGCATCTCCATCGTCATCGGCACGACGCTGGACGAAGCCACCCGGCAGCTCGTCGCCGCCACCATCGAGCAGTGCGGCGGCAACAAGCTGCAAGCCGCCCGCATCCTGGGAATCCCGCCGCGGACGATGTATCGGCACTTCGGCGACAAAGGGGGAGGGAAGGTTGAGGGTTGAATGGGGACATGAGTTGCAAGGTTGCATAAGTTACAAGGTTACATGAGTTGCAAGGTTACATGAGTTGCAAGGTTGCATGAGTTGCAAGGTTGCATGAGTTGCATGAGTTGCATGGGCGACTCGCGCCGCAGGTGTTTGTAACGATGTAACCCATGTAACCTTGTAACTTATGCAACCTTGCAACTTATGTAACCTTGTAACTTATGTAACCTTGCAACTCATCTACCCCTTCACCCCACGCACCCCGTCCAACCCTTCCCACACTCAGTCCCATTATGCCAGAATGGCACTGCCCACTGCCACCCTGGCAGACCCCACACAAGTCACCGTGCCGGCCCTGTGCCTGTAAGCTATTCAACCGCAGTAGCCTACCCTAGTGCCCCGGCTCCGGCATGGGGTCTGCTAAAAACCGTGGAGTGAAGAAAAGTATATGCGGCAAGTCTGTTCTGATCATTGACGACGACGCGGCGATGTTGCGCGCGCTGGACAAGGTGTTGAGCAGCGAAGGGGCGGTTGTGGCGAAGGCGGCCTGGGTGGGGGAGGCGATGGAGCGGTTGACGGAAAGCCACGGGGCTTTTGATCTCATTATCACGACCTGCGGATGCCGGTTTTGCGTGGAGAGAGCATCCTGCGGGCGGTGAAGACCGCCATGCCCGAGGTGCCGGTCATCGTCATCACCGCGTTCGCCAGCTCCGAGTTGAGGGTCGAATGCATCCAGGCGGGCGCGGCGGCCTTCCTGGAGAAACCAGACGCGTCCGAACTGCTGACGGTGATCGAGCACGTATTCTCGCCGCACAAACGCCACGTGCGGCCGTTTGGTGAGCAAGTAATGCGGGCCAACGAGGATGAGCTCCCGAGCCGGATGCACCCACCTCGGGAACCAGCGGCAAAGGCCTTCCCTACCTGATGATTTTATGAGCGCACGAACTATTGTAATGCCTTCAAAGCCGCAGCCGGCGGAAAAAGCGAACCGTGTTCCAGGGCGGCGAATCGCAAATCCAACTGTGCGGATCCCTTGAGTGCTGGAACCGAGGCGGACTCGCTGTCTCCGTCGGAGGATTCGGAGAGATTCAGCGACGACCTGCAGCCGCGGTTTGATTCGGCCCTGCCATTACCTTGGCACCACGGCGGCCTGAACGAATAGGCCGCATCCGCCAGCACGCGTGTCCCGGCAATCCGCCGGAGCGGATTACTGTATTCCCGGGTCTGGTTGAACCTCGGCCCCGGCTTAACCCCGCGTCCCCTCAGTATTCGGCGGAGATTCATTCAGGGCATGCCCGGATAGCGGGTTCGCGGGTTCGGGATTAATGGTTGTTGGAGTATGGTCAACGCAGACCGCAGGGAACAGCGCCTCTCTATCGCCTGGACCGAAGCGCTGGAGCGGATAGTCAAGGTCAGGCAGGAAGCCGAGGGAGACATGATAAGGCACCCCATCCTTTGGGTTGAGGACGATGAGAACGAAGTCGCGCTGTTGCGTCACGTCCTCAAAGAAGCCGGCATCTGCAATCCGCTGCATGTTGTCGCCGGTGGCCAGCAGGCGATCACCTACCTGGCC
>CAVXLO010000025.1:0-197668 GCA_963762555.1 uncultured Verrucomicrobiae bacterium | reverse complement strand
AGCGCAGCCTTCAGGCTGCAGAAGTCTAGGAGGTTCCAAGGGCCCGCTGGAAGCGGCCGACGCCGCAGCCTAGTCCAGGCTTCTGCAGCCTGAAGGCTGCGCTCCTGTCTGAGCAGTTACGGCCGACGCAGTTTGGAGGCGCAGCTCTGGCTCTATGGCCGTTGAACCAGCACACGATAGAGACCCGGGCCAGGATCGTCAGCGTTCGTGTTGGTGAATGAAGTTGTGCCCGAACCCCCGGGGAGGTTCGAGGCGATCGCCGTGAACCCACCCTGCCCTGCCCAATTAAATGCGCGCTGGATGCTGTAGGTTCGGTTGGTGACGCTTTGCCACGTCAGCGTGACTGCCGGGAAATTGGGGACCGCGCTGAGCAGGCGAAGGACAGAACTCGAGTCAAGCGGGTCGGTGCCCGCAATCCACTCCTGCCAGGCGTTCAGCTTGTCCGCGTCGTAATCAACGAAGTCGGCGGTTCCATCTGTGGGCAGACCATAGGACTGCAGCCAGGCATACGAAATGAGCGAGAGTGGTTTGTCGAACTCATACGCCCCAACATTAACCGTGCCGCCGGCGATTCGAGGGTTACCATCGAGGTCCGTGGCCGTGGAAACGTAGCTATTCGCGCCGGCATTGATGCAGGGTGAATTCGTTTGCAGTCGAAAATCCCTGGCGCCGACATCCATCAGGAGCGGCGCGTTGGTGAAGTTATCGAAGCCACCCGTGGGCTGGGGCGTGGTGCAGCAGAAATTGAGCGTGCCGCCTGGGTGGTTGCGAATCTGCCCCGTTGAAGAGGTGTTGTAATAGGAAATACAATTGTTCAGCCAAGAACTATCGGCTGCGCTGCCCATCACCCCGGGCGTGTTCCCGGCCAGAGTGCAGTTGTTCAGCACTGAGTAATATGCCCCGCCACCCATAACCAAACTCGAATTCCCCGTCAGCACACAACCGGTTAGCACGCTTGCGTAAACTCCGCCTCCGTACCATGCGGAGTTATCGCTCAGCTTGCAATGGATCAGGGTGCCCCCACAAACCCCTCCGCCCCGCGCGTAAGCGGCGTTGCGCGTCAGCACACAGTTGGTCACTACCTCAGCCGTGGACGCACACCACACCGCGCCGCCCTTCTGCTCAAGCGCCTCGTCTCCCCCCGTCCGCGTGGCCCCGTTGGTCAATGTAAAGCCTGATAGCACCGCACCCCGGGAGAGATAGGCGCATCGGATTGCGCCATCGCCGTTGGCGCTCACCGGAACCTGGTAACCGATGATCGAGGTAGCCGCCGGCCCGTTGACACTCCGCAGCACGAGGGGTTTATCCACTACGACCCGATTGGTCATCTGGCCATCCACGACCCGGCCCCCCGTGTCATAGACACCGTCACCCACCATCACGACGGCCCCCGGCACGCTGGCGGTGTCCACGGCTGATTGGATGTCCGCCGCTGCCGTTTCCCAGGTCTGGTATGGCGCCACGGGGTTCGTGCTTCCCAGCTTGACATAATGCGTCGGCGCATCCTGGACGTGTATGATTACCGAAGCGTCCACTCCCTCCGGGTGGCTCTCATTGTAGGCGGTCAGGGTCACAACGTAATCCCCCACATCCTCCCAGGCATGTTGGGCATAAGGGCGATTACTCACCGAGGTGCCATCCCCAAACTGCCACACGCTCGCCGTGGTCCTCCCGTCAATCGCGGCTGCAAATTCCATCCCAAAACCGGCCGCGACGTTCGTATAGGGGGCGCTGACAGCCACGCTCAACTCTCCGGTCACCGCGCCGGCGTTGTACTCGTCAGCGCCAATCGAAGGCGGGTGTTGCCAAGCCTCACCGTCAAAGTCTTTCAGAACGGCCCAACGGTCCGCGCCCGCACCGCGGCAAGGAGAAGCCGCGCTCAAATGCGATGCGCTGGCCAATTGCGGATCAAGAGAGATGTTACCCACTCCGCTTGGAGGCGGCGGCGTGGTGCAGCAGGTGTTGAGTGTGCTGCTGGAAGAGTAATTGGCCGACGCACCGCCGTTAAAGTACGCGATACAGTTGTCCAATGTGCCACCATAGCTGCCTCCGCCGATCCTGGCTTGATTGTGAGTCAGTGTGCAGCTCACAAGACTGCTGTCCGCTGCCCCACCCCCGCTATCGGCCCGGTTGTCTGTGAAGACGCTGCCGTGTCCACTCCCATTGTATAGCCCGCCGCCCAATTGGCCGGTGTTGCCGATTACCCTCGAATTGTCCAGCCAGACTCCATGAGTGTTGACACCGCACGCCCCACCGCCATTCGTCGCCGAGTTGCCAATTAACAGGCAGTTCACAACCGAGCAGTTGCCATACACACCGCCGCCGTTGCGCGCGGCCGAATTGCCCGCTATCACGCAATTTGTCACCACTGCCGAGGATGAAGTAGCCCAGACTCCACCGCCACTGCATGCGTCCGTTGGACCAGACGCAGGAGTCGCCCCATTGGTGAGCGTGAATCCAGAAAGCACAGTGTCGCTCTGCATATAAACGCACCGGATGGCTCCGGGGCCATTGGTCATGCCCGGCACCTGCCAGCCCTGAATGATCGTCTGCTCCGGCCCGTTAACGCTCTGCACCGTTATTTTCGACCGGGTCACCGCTAACCGGTTGCTCAGGCCATACACTGACCGGGCGCCGGAAGCATAGATGCCGTTAGTGACCAGGATCAGGTCAGGGCCGTCGGCGGCATCCACCGCATCCTGGATGTTCGTGGCCGCGGTGGACCAGTCCGTGTAGGGTGGTGTTGGCGTCGCGCAGTTCGGATCCACATACCGGGTGGTAGCGAAAGCAGTCGAGCACGTGGCCGCCAGAAGGAGGAAGGCACAAAAGTTAGATTTCATAACCCCATAGTTGCAACTACGACGATGTCAACCCACAAAGGGTTTTTTACCAAATTGCCCGCGCACCGTCAACGGGGCCAAGCCACTTTGCAGGCAGGCTGCTTGCCTATATTAGCGGCACAAATCTGAAATAGACGCTGGACATGAACCCGGCGCTTGTTTAGAGTCCAGTCGTTGCTTGAAGAGTATTCGAGCAGCTACAACCTGCATCCCGTCCTGGCTTCCTCAACAGAGCAAGGTGCAAGGAAGAGAAAGCTCTGGCGTATCCATTGATTCCTGTGATTCAGATTTCCGGCTGCGCCATGGCCCAGCAAGCATAACGAACACAATGAAACGACTATCGCCATGCACGCAGCAAACAACCGCAACGCCCCAGTTCTCCCTGCCCGGGAATCCTTAGGCCGACTCCCACTACCGCACCATCTATACAACGTCGCCCGCATCGCCGCCTTGACACTTCTCACGGTGGCGTTGGCGGGGTGTCGCCAGGCGCCCGACCAGTCCGAAGGCGTTGAATTGGTTACAAGCACGGACACGCCGACGCCAGCCATGACTTTCGAGCTAAGATTCGAGCCGACCATGGTCGCGGAGAGCGCGGTTGGGGCCGTCACCACCAACTCCCCGCTGGTCATCACCCCGCCATTAGCGGGCACCTTCACCTGGCTCAGCACCCACAGCGGGGTGTTCGTGCCGAGCGAACCGCTCGCCCTGGACCGGCGCTACGAACTTAGCCTGCGACCCAGATTGCGCCGCGCGGACGGCCAGCCTGCCAAAGCAACGCTGCACAGGACCCTTCAGACCCCTGCCTTCGGACTGAACAGTACCTGGCCGCGGGAAGCCGACCCCAACGCCTCGTCGGAGCCGGAAATCAAGCTGTTGTTCAATGCGGACGTGCGGGCGGAGGACGCGCGGCATTTCCTGTCTTTCCGCGACGGAGGTTGGCAGCGCATCCCGGCCGATGTCCGGCAGGCAACCGTGGAAGACGCCGGCTACGAGCTGGGACGAAGCAGTTCCTGGCGCACGTGGGAGCAAGAGTTCGAATGGGTCCGTCGGCCCCGGTCCGCAGCGGACCAGACCGCGCTGGAGGAGACTCCAGCCAACCGGCTCGCTAATATGCTCGTCGTGCTCCCCCACACCCGGTTACCGCTCGGGAAAGGGTGGAAGCTAACCGTCGGGGAGGGGCTTCCGACAGCGGGTGGTTCCCTACGCCTGCGACAAGCCGCCGAGGTGCCCGTGGGGGATGTGACTCCTTTCGGGGTGACGGACGTGACCCCTGAGCATTACCTCAATATGGGCGCCTCGATCCACTTCTCCTTCTCCAAGACGGTGCCCGATTCGCTGACGGATCATGTCGCTGCGTGGCTCAAGATCACTCCCGCCCCGACCAATCTGACTGCCCAGGTGGGGTGGAGGAACCTCGTTCTGCGGGGAGCATTTCAGGGAGAGACTTCTTATACGCTCACACTGAAGCCCCCCTTTGAATCCTTGGAAGGCTTCGCACTGGCTGGGTCGAACACTTTCACGCTACAAATGCCACGGATTGCGCCACGGCTCTACTTCCCCGCCCTTGCGCGCGATCAATACGCGGGCGGCAACCGCTCGTTTCCGCTGCTGACGGTCAACGTGCCCAGAGTGCGCGTGCGGGCCAAGCTGATGGACCCTCAAACGGCCATCCATGCCTTGCGTGGCTACGGCAGCTACTTCGCCACCTTTGAGCAGCAACGCGAAAGCGGCGACTGGGACGAGCCCTATCGCGCTGTGGACTACAACCTGGTCCCCGGGCGGACGGTCTTTGATCAGGAACTTGCCGCGGCGACTGTGCCGGACACCGCGAACAAGCTCGACCTCGACTGGGATCGGCTCCTGGCGGCACGAAGAACGGGTGTCGTCTTCCTGGACGCAGAGCGGGTAGCGCCCGAATCCGACCGCGCCCCGGCTCTCGGCACCCAGGCACTCATTCAACTGACCGATCTGGGGCTGGTGTGGAAACGGTCGCGCGCTGGGGTGGACGTGTTCGTCTTCTCGCACAGCACAGGGCAACCCGTTCCCGGCGCCACCGCGCGGCTGTACAGCAACGAGAATGAACGACTGCGGGAGGCGATCACCGACGCCAACGGCCTGGCACACCTGACGGCACAGACGAACGCGGACTGGGTCGCCGTCCGGCTTGGGGAGGATTTTCACGCTGCGGTGTTGAAGGCAGACCAAGCCTGGCATTACCGCTTCGACCAGCCCTTCGAGGGGGCAGATGATCAGGAGCCCATCCGACGCGTGATGCTCTTCAGCGACCGCAATGTGTACCGGCCGGGCGAGGACGTGCACCTCGAAGCGCTGGTGCGGGAATGGGGCGACGAGGGCCTTCGCGTGCCGGCGAGCCTCACCGGCACACTGGATTGCGTGGATGCGCGCGGGCGTCGCTTCTTCCAGACCAATGCCGCGTTCAGCAAATCGGGCGGCTGGTCTGTCCCCATTCAGTTGCCCATCGCAGGCCGTGGCACATACTGCGCAAGACTACATCTCGGCACGAACGACTACCCTTACGCCTTCGAGGTGCAGGATTTTCAGCCCGACGCCTTTGAAGTCGCGCTCCAGTCCAAGCCTGCTTATGCTGCCGCCGAGAGCATGGCAGTGCCCGTGTCCGCGCGTTACCTGTTCGGGAAAGCGCTTTCCCGCGCTCGGGTCAAATGGTGGCTCCAGGCCGACGACATGGATTTCAGACCCGCACGGTTCGGCAGCTTCAACTTCAGGCGCTCCGAGTTCGAGTCCCGCTTTGGCCGTGGCAGTGTTTCGGTGTCATTGAACGGCCAGGCGGCGCTCGTCGGGTCGAGCAATCTCGTCATCACACCAGAGTTGCCGGAGAACACGTCCGCGCCCCAGCCGTGGCTGGCATCGCTGTTGGTCGAGGTCACCGATCTTAACCAGCAGACCATCTCGCGGCGGGTGGGGTTTGTGAAGCACACTTCCGACTTCTACCTGGGCCTGCGGCAGGAGGGAAAGGTCTTGAAAGCAGGCGAGGCGGTGCCGCTGGAAGTCGTCGCCGTCCGAACAGATGGCCAGCCCTGGCCGGCACCGGTGAAGGCACAACTCACCCTGCAGCGCATTGATTGGGAGCCTGTTCGCATCCAAGGGGCGGGGCGCACAATACGCTACCGGAATGAGGCCGTGGTCACCAACGTGCTTGAAGAAGAGATAGAGGTCCAGCCGGTCCAGATGCCAAGCGGGCCTGAAGAGGAAATCACAGGCAATCAGATCCCCGGGTTGCCTCCCCTTCCCGCTGGCCAGTATTTGGCCGTCGTCAACGCCAAAGACCCGGAGGGACGAGCCGTAGTCAGCTCGCTCGATTTCGAAGTGTCGGCGCCTGCGACCATAGCCTGGAATTACCGCAATGACGTTGAACTCAAGCTCACACCGGACCGGAAAGTCTATGCGCCCGGCGAGGCGGCGCAGATTCTTGTCGCCGCTCCCTTCAGCGGCAGAGCCTATGTGAGCGTGGAACGTGAAAGGGTGCTGCGCTCGTTCACGACGCGCCTGGAGGGAAACGCACCTTCAATTCGCATCCCGCTGGAGGCGCGCGACGTGCCGAATGTGTTTGTCTCCGTGACCCTGGTGCGTGGCGCCGACGAATGCCCGCGCAAGGTCAAGGAGCCGGAATATCGCATTGGCTGCTGCGATCTGAATGTCGAGGACCCATCGAGCCGCCTGGCGGTGACGGTATGCCCGGCGGCGACGAACTATCTGCCGGCGCAAATGGTTGAGGTAACCGTGCAAGTCGCTGACTCACGCGCCACGCCTGTGTCAGGGGCCGGGGTGGTCTTGTATGCCGTGGATGAAGGCATCCTGCACCTGACTGGCTATGGAGCGCCGGACCCGCATGGGTTCTTCTACGCGCCGCGCCCGCTGGGGGTTCAAACGTGTGTTTCGCTGCCCAACCTGCTGACGGAGGACCCGAATGAGTTGCAGTTCGGGAACAAGGGTTACCTGGGCGGCGGTGGCGGCATGGAACACATCCGCAAGAATTTCCTGGCTTGCGCGTACTGGAACGCCGCTCTGACTACCGACCGCCAAGGCAAGGCCACGGCCCACTTCCCGGCACCGGACAGCCTCACCCGCTATCGGCTCTTCGCCGTGGCCTACACTGCCAACAGCCGCTTCGGCAGTGGCCAGTCGGTTTTCCAAGTGAGCAAACCGCTCGTGATCGAGCCGGCGCTGCCGGCCTTTGCGAGCATCACTGACCGCCTGGTCGCACGCGGCCTTGTGCAGAACCAGACGGAGACTGGCGGAGAGGTAGTCGTCTCACTCGCACTGGATGACAGAGCCAAAGCGCAGGAGGCCGGCGCGGCTCTAAGGCGGCGGGTCTCCATTCCAGCCAATGGTTCAGCGGTAGTGGAGTTTCCCGTTGAATTGACTGACACGGGCAAGGCCACCTGGGTCTGGAAGGCGCACTTCGCCGACCCCGCGGCGGGTGTCTTTACAGACACCGTCCAAAGCGTCATGGAAGTTGGCCATGTGGTTCCTTTGTTACGAGAGGTTCTGTTAGGCCACTCCACCGGCGGCTCGCTGACCAACCTGCTCGCCCATGCGAATCCCCAACTGCTGGCAGGCCAGGGCACGGTCACTGTCAGTGTGGCCAACACACGGCTCAACGATTTGGGCGAGGCGGCGTCGCAGCTTCCCCACTACCCTTACGGCTGCGCCGAGCAAACGGGGTCGAGCCTGCTGCCCTGGATCGTCTTGCGCGATGCTCCCGGCCTGCTGCCGCTCCTGCACCGCACCACAAACGAGGTAGAAGGAGTCATTCGCGTCGGCGTTGCGCGCCTGTTTTCCATGCAGACGCAGTCGGGCGGGCTGGGTTATTGGCCTCGGTCCAAGGAACCGATGCTCTGGGCCAGCGCTTATGGCGGCATGGTGCTCGCGCTGGCGCAACGCCACGGCATCGAGGTGCCCAAAGAAGACTTCGCCGCCTTGCGCAACTACCTCCGGCAACAGTTGCCGGCGGCCAGTGCTGAGCAAGCCGAGCTTCCCGATTGTTGCCTGACCTTGTATGCGCTGGCGCTAGCCGGTCAAGCCCAGCCGGCCTATCACGAGAAGCTCTATTCTCTGCGCGCACAACTGGGCAGCGAAGACAGAGCGCTGCTCGCGCTGGCAATTGCCGAAAGCGGTGGCCCTACGCAAATGATTGGCGAACTGCTGCATCCGCACCCTGGCCCGCGCCCTCGGTTTGAGGGTTCGTTTGACTGCTCGGCCCGAGGGCAGGCCATCCGCCTGCTGGCTTGGATAAATTACCGGTCGAACGACCCGATGATTGACCGGTTGGTGGATGACTTGATGCGCGAGCAAAAGCAGGCCCATTGGGGCACCACCCAGGGCGATGCTTGGGCCCTGCTCGCTTTGACTGAATACGCGCGCCGGGTGGAGGGCAAACTCCAGCCCGCCGAGGGCCAGTTGAAGTGGGGCAACCAATCCATCGCGTTTCACCTCGACAAGGAGACCAATGTTTTCACGCAGGTCCTCGCGATTACTAACCTCGCGGAAGCGGGTGTTGGCCTCATCAACACGACCCGCAATCGCCTTTATACCAGCGTGTTGATCGAGGCGCGGCCACCAGTCGCCCGGCAACCCAGGCAAGACCAGGGCTTCGGGCTGCAGCGCTGTTACGAGCGTCTCGATGATGACGACCACCCGCGAGACGCACACGGCCTTCGTGTCGGGGATCGTGTCCTGGTCACGCTGAATTTGGCGGTTCACGAGGCAGCCCACTACGTCGCGGTTGATGACGCCCTGCCGTCTATCCTGGAAGCACTCAACCCAGACTTTAAGACTCGCGAGGCCGGCCCTCGGAGGGCGTCTGCCGGCAATGATGCCGATTGGGTGTGCAGCTTCCGGGAGATCCGCAAAGACCGCTGTTTATACTTCGCCGACTGGCTCGCCCCGGGGAACTACACAATCCGCTACGTCGCCAGAGTGCGCGCCGCCGGAACCGTCACCGCCCCCACGGCGAAGGTGGAGGAAATGTATCATCCAGAACGCTATGGTCTGTCAGGGACACAAACAATAGCGAGTGAGGGAATGCAGTGAAGAGACGAGTCCATCTTCGCGCAAGGGAAGCCGATACAATAGGAGCATCCTCTTCCCCCTCACCCCAACCCTCTCCCTCAGGGAGAGGGAGCAGCGGGTTCCGGTGTTGGAGAGGGTCAAGGGCTCCAGGTTTGCCGACTGACGGGCGAACGTCCTCCCTCTCCCTGAGGGAGAGGGCCGGGGTGAGGGGGAACAGGGCTTGGGTGCCGCTGCTCATAAAAGGCAGTGTCATTGCGGCCACCTTGGGCGTCTTGGCCGTGTTCGCGGGCTGGGTTGCCCTTCCGTTCGTGCCGCTGCCGCCTGCACTGTTCGCGCCACCAAGCCCCGAACTCCAACTCTTTGATCGGACGGGCCAAACCCTTCGCGTGACTCGGCCGGGCGGCGGCCCGTTCCACCGTTTGGTCGAGTATGGAGAAATCCCACAGGCTTTGATCCAAGCAACGCTGGCCGCTGAGGACCGGCGCTTTTGGCGTCATCCGGGAGTGGATCTGCTGGCCACCGCGCGGGCGGCATGTCAGTGGGCATATCATCGGCGCGTGGTCTCGGGCGGCTCCACCATCACCCAACAGCTTATCAAACTCGAGCAACCGCGCCCGCGGAGTCTGCGAACGAAGCTCGTCGAGGCTGTGCAGGCGTTGCGGCTCGAACAGATCTGGAGCAAGCAGCAGATCCTGGCCTCATACCTGAATCGCCTGGATTATGGGAACTTCAATCGCGGCTGCGCTGCCGCGGCGGACTTCTACTTCGGGAAGCCGCTGCGCGACCTGAGTTCCGCCGAATGCGCGCTGCTGGCCGCGCTGCCTCAGGCGCCGACGCGGTTGAACCCACATACCCACTTCGCGCGGGCCGTCAAGCGCCAGCAATGGGTGCTGGGTCAAATGCATCGTGCCGGTTGGCTCACGCGAGATGAGTGGCAGCGCGCGACGCGAGAACCCCTGCACCTCGCGCCCGCCCGCCGGGTCTTCGAGGCGCCGCATTTCGTAGATTTGTGTCTCCGAAACCGTGACGGTGCGCGCGTTAGGACTGGCGAACGCTCCGGCACCACCCGCGTCCTGTTCCCCCTCACCCCTGCCCTCTCCCTCAGGGAGAGGGAGAACGCTCGCCTGTCAGCGGGCGAATCCTGCGCGCACGGATTTGCTGAGAATCGGACTCCGCGGCTCCCTCTCCCTGAGGGAGAGGGTCGGGGTGAGGGGGAACAGACCACACGAATCCAGACGGCGCATCCAATGGGAATGGACGTCAGCACAGAGAGCAGAGGAAGCCAGCAGATCCTTACCCCCTCGGGCGCCGCCGCTCCTGCGAAGATACGCACTACCCTCGACCTTGCCTTAAACCGCTTCGCCGAAACGGCGTTGCGCCAGCACCTGTCACGCCTGAGGCAGCAGCATGTTTCCAACGGCGCAATCGTCGTGCTGGACAACCGGAGCGGTGATGTGTTGGCGCTGGTCGGCTCGGAGAATTACTTTGCGCCTGCAGCCGGACAGGTCAATGGCGCCTGGGCGCCGCGTTCGCCCGGTTCGACGCTCAAGCCGTTCACCTACCTGCTCGCACTAGAGCGCGGTGCAACACCCGCCACCGTTGTTGCCGATGTGCCAACCGAGTTCCCCACCGCCACCGGCCTGTTTGCCCCGGTAAACTACGACCGGCATTGCTACGGCCCGATGCGCTATCGGCTGGCGCTGGCTAACTCGCTGAACATTTCGGCCGTCAAGGTGCTGGCATCCATCGGTGGCCCGGAGCCGTTGCAACACTTGCTGCAGCAGTGCGGAATCTCCACCCTTACCCGACCAGCCGATTACTACGGTCTGGGTTTAACCATCGGCAATGCCGAAGTGCGCCTCCTTGACCTTGCCAACGCCTATGCCTGTCTGGCTCGGCTCGGCGAATACAAGCCATATCGCCTCGTGCGGGAATCTTCGGAGGGAGGGTGCGATTCGTCGCTGTTAGAAGCTCCGCCCACCACAGCGCCTGGACAACGGCAACGGAGCGCAGCCTTCAGGCTGCAGGAAGCCAGGCTCGGTCTTGCGGGCCGGGAAATACCCGAGATTCCGCCGCACTCTTCATTTCTGCAGCCTGAAGGCTGCGCTCCGAAACGGATGCGGCACGAGCAGGATGCCGCTGAAAACGCACCTGCTCCTTCGCTCGGCCAACTTCCAGCCGCCCGTCAACTCGCGGACCCCAGCGCGGCTTACTTGATTGCAGATATCCTGAGCGACAACGCTGCCCGCGCAATGGCGTTCGGCGTTGAATCCCCTCTCCGGTTCGATTTCCCCGTGGCCTGCAAGACCGGCACCAGCTCTGATTTCCGGGACAATTGGGCCTTTGGCTATACCCCTGAATTCACCGTAGGCGTGTGGGTCGGCAACTTCGATAACTCACCGATGAAGCACGTCTCGGGTATCACGGGCGCCGGGCCGCTGTTGCATGACATCGTCGAGCACTTGCATCGAGAGTATGGCACCACCTGGTACCCGGCCCGAACGAACATCGTCGAGTGCTGGGTCAATCCGATAACCGGGAAGCGCCTCACGCGGATTCCCAATGGAGCAGGCCCAGCCGCTGTGAAGGAGAAGTTCCTCGCACGGCACCTGCCGCCGTTCGAGAGTCCGAGCCGACTACGCGGCCAGCCGGTCTCCATCGCCGCCCGGCAGTGCGCCTCGGCAGCGAGTACCGCGACTGGCTTGCCAGCGATGACAACTGGCTGGGTAACCGCGCCGTGCTCGACGCGATGTCGGGTGCGCCGCGCATTCTCTTCCCGCCGCCGGGTACCATCTTTTATCTGGACCCGGACCTGCCCCAGCAAGGACGGCGCGTCCACTTGCGTGCGTACGGGTCGGACGATCTCCAATGGCAGAGCGACTCGCTGCAACTCATGCGGGAGGGCACCCGGCAAATCGCCTTGCTTACCGAAGGCCGCCACCGCCTAACCGTGCGTGACCCTCTCACCGGGGCGAAGGCCGACACATGGGTGGAAGTGCAGGCCCGCTGACATAGTGGCGCAGGCGTCCCGCCTGCGAGTTCCCGCAGCGTACCACCACCAGAGGCCACGAGCACCGCCGGGCGGGACGCCCGCGACCTCGCAGGCGAGACGCCTGCGCCACTACTGCGAGCGCCCGCAAAATACGGTCAACGAATGCCAAATATCGTTGTGCGGAATGGGGTGGGCTCACATATACATGTAATAGTCCGGTGATAGAACGTTTCTTCCCGCGGGGTTCCCCACCCCCACCTCCTTGGCGTCTGTCACCGGGCGCTTTTTTATTCCGCAACTCGCCGAAAATCATGGACAGCGGGGCTAAAGCGTGGTTGAAGGAGGGCAGACTATGGCATCGGAACCAAAGCAGGACTTGCTGAAGCGCATTCCCCCGATCACAGACCTCCTGAAAAGCCAGGCGGCTGCGCGGTGGCTTAAGACCCATCCGCTGCCGCTGGTGACTGATTGCCTGCGCGGAGCGGCCGCGGAGGTGCGGCGGGAGATTCTCGCGGATTCCGCCGGCCGCTGCGGACCGGAGCAAGTGACAGCCGAGGCGGTGCTGGCGCGCGGCGCCGCGCTGCTGGCGCAGGCGACGCATGCCGCGCCTGCGCGTCAGCGATCAATGCGACGGGCATCATCCTGCACACGGGCCTTGGCCGCGCCGTCTTCCCGGGCAGCGTGGTGGATTCGATGCTGGCCGAAATGAAAGGCTATTCGACCCTGGCTGCAGATCGCGAAAGCGGCGAGCGGATCGAGCGCGACGAACTGCTGGAGCCTATCCTCACCGAGTTGACCGGCGCCGAGGCGGCCACCGTAGTGAATAACAACGCCGCCGGCACGATGCTGGTGCTTGCCGCGCTGGCAGCGCAGAAGGAGGTCATCGTCTCGCGCGGCCAACTCATCGAGATCGGCGGCTCGTTCCGGCTGCCCGAAGTGATGGCCCAAAGCCAGGCGCGGCTGGTCGAAGTCGGCGCCACCAACCGCACGCACCTCAAGGATTACCAGAAGGCCATCACGGCGGAGACCGCGGCCATCATGCGAGTGCATCCGAGCAATTATCGCGTCGTGGGCTTCACCAGTGAAGTGCCGCTGCGCGAGTTGGCCGAACTGGCGCACGGCCGGGGCTTGACGATGATTGATGACCTCGGCGCAGGGGCACTGCTCGGGCTGGAACAGTTTGGTCTGCCGCATGAGCCGACTGTGCGCGAATCCATTGAGGCAGGCGCTGACGTGGTCCTGTTCAGCGGCGACAAGCTCATTGGCGCCGGCCAGGCCGGGGTAATCGTAGGCCGCAAGGAACTGATCGCGCGTCTGCGCAAACACCCGTTGATGCGCGCGATGCGGGTGGATAAGACCTGCCTGATGGTGCTGGAGCGGACGCTGCACCTTTTCCGTGATCCTGAGTTGCTGCGGCGCGAGCATCCGACCTACCGGATGATCTGCACGCCGGCCGGCGAGTTGCGGACCCGGGCCAAGGCGCTAGTCGAGGCGGTTGGAAAGGCCGCACCGCAGGTTGCAGTGAACATCGAAGCCGGCGTCGCCTACCTCGGCAGCGGCTCCCTGCCGACTGAAACCATTCCCAGCGTGACCGTGAGCGTGTCGCTCCCCGGCCTGAGCGCATCCGAACTGGCGCGCCGGCTGCGCCTGGATCGCGCCTGCGTCTTCAGCCGCATCGAAGACGACCTGGTTCGACTCGACATGCGCACTCTGACTGACGAGCAAGTGCCCGCCGTAGCGGCCGCACTGGGGCGGGTTGCTCAACAGCCAGGCCGTCCATGACAACGCGGGCTGCCGCAACTTGCGTGGAAGCAAAGCGATTTGACTGCGGAGAGCGCGCTGGAAGGCCGAGCACCCTGTTCCCCCTCACCCCGGCCCTCTCCCTTAGGGAGAGGGAGCCATCATGCCAGTCTCTCGGCAATTCCCAGCATGTCAGCCTCGCACAAGCGCTGGCGGCCGTTCTCCCTCTCCCTAAGGGAGAGGGCCGGGGTGAGGGTGAACACGATGTTAGACCACCTCTGATTTCCCCTCCGCCAAAAACCTGGCTGCATCGCTAGCCCATGAGCGCCCCCCGCAAGAACATCATGCTCGGCACCGCCGGCCACGTGGACCACGGCAAGACCGCTCTCGTCAAGCTTCTCACCGGCTGTGAGACCGACACACTGGCCGAGGAGAAACAGCGCGGCCTGACGATTGATCTCGGCTTCGCCCCCTGCCGCCTGGCGGACAAGCGCATCGTCGGCGTAGTGGATGTGCCGGGCCACGTGGACTTTATCCGCAACATGGTCGCCGGCGCGCATGGCGTGGACGTGGTCATCTTCGTCGTCGCCGCCGACGACGGCATCATGCCGCAGACCCACGAGCATCTGCACATTCTCACGCTGATGGGCCTGCGGCATGGGCTGGTGGCGCTGACCAAGATTGACCTCGTGGAAGCCGGGCGGCGCACGGCGGTGATCGAGGATTTGCGCCGCCTGCTGGCGAGCACGTTCCTGGCAAACGCGCCCATTTGCCCGGTCTCGAACATCACCGGCGAAGGCTACGAAGGCTTCTTCGAGGCGCTCAACCAAGTCGTGGACGCCTGCGAGAACCGGCCCAGTTCAGGGCGTCTTCCGCGTGTGGGTCGAGGATGTGTTCACCATTCGCGGCCCGGGCACAGTTATCACCGGCATTCCCAGCAGCGGGCGAGTGCGGCTCGGCGACTCGCTGACGCTGCTGCCGACAGGCCGGGCCGGTCACGTGCGCCGGATGCAAGTCTATGGCGAGGACGCCACCGAGGCGCGCGCGGGCGAGTGCGTCGCGCTGAACCTGCCGGAAATGGACCATCAGGAAGTGCGGCGCGGGATGGTGCTCTGCGCATCGGATGCCGTCGAGCCGGTGAGCATGGCGGAAGCGGAGTTCCGGCTATCCTGGACTCGGTGAAGGGCAAGGCTCGAAGACTTCCCGGAAGTCCACCTGCACGTCGGCACGGCGTCAGTGCTGGCGCGCGTCGCCATGCTGGAAGGCGACGGAGATGACCACCGGCCAACAGCAGATGGTGCAGTTTCGTCTGGCCGAACCGCTGCCGCTCGTGCCGGGCGACCGCTTTGTGCGTGCGCGCCAATCTCGCCGGCGCAGGACCAGAGCCGGCCTGGCGACCATTGGCGGCGGGCGGATTCTCGGGGTCAGCAACATTCGCCTGCGCCGGAAGAAGCCCTGGACCCTCAATGCCCTGGCCGCGCGGCGCGACGCGCTGGACGATCCCGAGCGCTGGTGCGAGCTGATGTTGCGCGAAGGCCCGCCGCTCTCGACCGCCGAGGTGCAGCGTAAATGCCTGCTTGCGCGCCGAGGAAATGACCGCATTGCTGGAAAAACTGCGCGCGGGTGGACGCGTCGTCGCGCTGTCGGGCGGCTCGTTCACACACAGCGCGGTGGTGGAGGAGACAGCCGCCAAAATGCTTGACGACCATCGAATCCTTCCACGCCGCGAATCCGCAGCGCGCCGGAATGAGCCGTGACGAGTTGTTCTCGGCGGCGGGAAGCAGCGCGGCGATATGCGAATTGGCCGCGGCAGCGCTGGTGAACAGCAAGCGGCTGGAGCACCAGGGCACCGTGTTCGCGCGAGCAGGCTGGAGCGCGCGCATATCGGATCGCGACCAGCAACTGAGCGACCGGATCAGCGCCGCCTTCCAAAGCGCCGGCTGGGCGGCTCCCACCGCCGCCGAACTCGCCACTACCCTCGGTGAGCAGCCGCCCCGCGTGGAGAAGGCGATCAAGCTCCTCGCGGAACGGGCTGTCCTCGTTCGGCTGGATGAGCGCCTCCACATCCATCGCGACGCGCTCGAAGCCGCCAAACAGGTCGTCCTGCGGCTGTTCGCGCAGAAACCGCGCTTCTCAACGATGGAGTTCCGCGACGCGCTGGGCGTCAGCCGGAAATACGCCGTGCCCGTACTGGATTACCTTGACCGGGTGCGCTTTACCGTCCGGTCAGCCAATGAACGCACGCCCGGGGTCGAAGCGCGCAAGCTAATGAAATGAAGATCAATTTGGAAAAGCGGCGGCGAGTGATGGAGCGTTCGATGCAGCTTGGGCCACTGCATCTGCGACCCGCGCCGCCCCTGCCCTTGCGACGTCTTTCGCGACCAGAATATCTGCCCCTGCGCGGGCGAGCGCCCGGACCCGGTGGACCTCTCCCAGTTGAAACTCACCAGCCTGGTCCGCAATGCCGGCTGCGCCTCGAAGATTTCCCCCGCGGACCTGGAGGCGGTGCTGACGCCGCCTGCCGCCAGTCAACGACCCAGCCGTGATCTCCGGCCTCGCGGCGGCGGACGACGCGGCGATCTACCGCATCGCCGACAACCTCTGCCTGGTCCAGACCGTGGACGTGTTCACCCCCTGCGTGGATGACCCGCACCTGTTCGGCCGCATCTGCGCCGCCAACTGCCTGTCGGACATCTACGCGATGGGCGGCGAGCCGCGCACCGCGCTTGAGCATCCTCGCCTTCCCTTCCGAAACCCTGGACGGGGAAATCATGTATCGCATGCTCGCGGGCGCGATGGAAACCCTGGCCCAGGCGGGCGTCGCGCTGGTCGGCGGCCACAGCATCAAGGACGAGGAGATCAAGCTCGGCTTCGCGATCACCGGCCTGATTGATCCGGCAGTAGCCGCAGCGCTGGAGACCCCGCGCACCGGCGACGTGCTTGTGCTGACCAAGCCGCTGGGCACGGGCGTGCTGGCCTTCTGCGAGCAGATCGGGCGCGGCCACCGCCGCGGGCCTGGCCGCCGCCGCAGCCTCGATGGCCACGCTGAACCGCGCCGCCGCCGAAGCCATGAAGGCCGCGGGCGCCTCGGCCTGCACGGATGTGACGGGCTTCGGCCTGTTCGGCCATCTCATCCGCATGGCGCGGCAGAGCCGGCTGACGGCCGCAGGTGTTCGCCGACGCCCTGCCCGCCTTCGACGGCGCGGTCGAAGCCTTTCGCGACGGCGTCATTCCCGGCGCGGTCGAGCGCAACCGCGAGTTCCTGGGCGACGACCTCGAGGTGGCGCCGGGCGTGGACGAAGCGCTGCGTGCACCTGGGCTGCGACGCGCAGACCTCCGGCGGGCTGCTCATCGCCATTGCGCCCGACCGCCTGGCAGAGCTTGCAGCAGGCGCTGGCCGAGCGAGGAGTCGACGCCTTCGTCATCGGCGGGTTCCTCGGCCCTTCCAACGGCCGCATCCATCGTCACCCACTCGCAGCCCAGCACCGCGCGCGGCGGCCCACCTCCACGCGCAGCGATAGCGAACCCCATCCGCGGACGCTGAGCGTCCGCACCGCTTCAACCATGAATACCATCCTCTGCATTCCGAAACCGCACCAACCCGGCTGCTGCGCCGACATCTTCGACGCCAAGCCGCCCCGCAAGTTCCGCCGCCGAGACCCAGAAGGCCTTTGGCGCCCTGATGCGCTCGGCGCAAGCCCCTGGCGCCCTGAGCGAGAAGGCCAAGGAGTTAATCCTCTTCAGCCTGGTCGCTGTACAGCCGCTGCCAGCCGTGCTTCGACGCGCACTTCCAAAAAGCGCGCGAGCTGGGCATCACCCAGGCGGAGCTGGATGAAGCGGCCTGGTGCGCCATAGCCATGGGCGGCGCCCCGGTGCGCATGTTCTACCAGGAATGCCTGCGGCGCGCGCAGACCGCGGATTGAAGAATGCCGCGAACCGCGTCGCCAGGACCGGGGCCTGGCCCGGTGGCGCCGCCGGAGAGCATCACCGCATAGTAGGAAAAAACAGGGTGAGAAATAGAGGAACAATAGAGGAACAATAGAGAAACAATAGAGGGCCAATCGAGGAACAATAAAGAGTGCAGCTAGGGTTTGTGGCCACTGCCTGGCGCCAACGGCCCAACCTTGCCCAGGCGGAGACCGTGCGCGGTCCCCGCGCCCCAAAGACCGCCGCGCCGCTGCCATCTTGCCTCCATTTTGCTTTATCGCGAGCGTGTTGCCTGCCAGCCTCTGCGTTATGGTGAAAACTAGTGGTCCATATCCGACCGTCTGCCTGCGCCTGATCGCGCTGGTGAGCGTCGCGGTCGCCGGAATGATCTCACTGAGGGCCGACTTGGCCGACGACTTCGTCCACCCGCCGGAATCGGCCAAGCCCTGGGTCTTCTGGGTGTGGTTGCACGCGGACACTACCCATGCGGCCATCACCCGCGACCTTGAGCAGATGAAGGCCAAGGGCATCCCGGGCTTCATCCTGTACGACACCGGCACGGGTTTTCTGCGAAGCGGTGGCCGCAAGCAGGGTCGCCTCGGCATGGAATACCAGTACAAGACTGTTCTCGTGGGCAAGGAGTTCCATTACATCAAGACCGATGCTTACAATGACGCTTACGACGCTCCGCTGCCGACCGAACCCCTGGCCACCTGGAGCCCTCACTGGCGCGACCTCATCCGCTTCGTCGCCCGGGAATCCGCGCGCCTGGGACTCAAGTTCGTCCTCACCGAAGGGCTGTCGGACACCTCGGGTCCCATCAGCGCCGAATACGGCAACCAGAAACTGATCTGGACCGAAACCGCCGTCAACGGACCCGCGACCTTCGATGGCATCCTGCCGGAAACACCCCCCGCCAAAGGCGCACGCAAAGGCCCCGACCGGTCCCCGTTGGCGCAATACCGCCGTGACGTAGCCGTCCTCGCAATTCCAGACGCCCCTGGCTTTACCCCCACCCAGGTGATCAACCTCACCTCCAAGATGGACGCCAACGGCCATCTCAACTGGACCGCGCCCGCCGGAAGCTGGAGGATCCTGCGCTTCGCACAAGTGCCCACGGGCGCTCGCAACGCTTGGGGATACTTCACGGACGGCATGAGCACCGAGGCCGTGGACGCGACGTGGGAAGCCACCGTGGCTCCCCTGCTGGCGGAAATGTCCCCCGAGGAACGCAAGGGGCTCATCGGTATCGAGGAGGACAGTTGGGAGGGTGGCATCACCACGTGGACGAAGAAGTTCCCGCAAGAGTTCGAGCGGCGTCGTGGTTATGACCTGACGCCCTACCTGCCGGTGCTCGCGGGAATTAAAATGGCTGACGAGGCCACGCGCCAGCGCGTTGAGCGTGATTACAAACTGACCATCAGCGATCTGATGGCCGACTACCACTACGGCCACCTGGAAAAGCTATGCAAAGAGAACGGCTTGACCTTCTACTCGGAAGCCGCCGGCCCGAATCTGTATCAAGCCGATCTCATGAAGAATATCAGCCGGGTGGACAAGGCGATGGGCGAGTTCTGGTATCCAAGCGCGCATCGCCGCCGGCCCGAGGACCGCTTCTTTACGCGCAATGTCGCCTGCGCCACTCATATCTATGGGATGCCGGTCAACATGGACGAGGCCTTTACCTCCATCGGACCGGCCTGGGAGGAGACGCCATTCACCATGAAACCCGTGGCAGACCAGGCGTTCTGTGACGGCCTCAACCGCATCTGCTTCCACAACTTCAGCCACTCGCCCTCCCTGACCGCCAAGCCCGGCTACGTCTATCTACCGGGCACGCACTACGATCCCCAGATCACGTGGTGGGACCAAACCCCTGCCTTCAATGCCTATCTGAGCCGCTGTTCGGCCCTGTTGCAGGAAGGGAAGTTTGTCGCCGACGCGATGATCTACCAGGGCGACAATATCGGCCGGGGCGAGCCGATGAAGAGGATCTACCCCACGCTGGGTGAGGGTTACGACCACGACGATTGCAATGAGGAGGTCTTGCTGACCCGCCTGAGCGTCAAGGACGGACGTCTCGTGCTGCCCGACGGCATGAGCTACCGCGTGCTCATTCTACCTGACCCGCAACCGATCTCACTGGCAGCGCTGGAAAAGGTCGCGTCCTTGATCGAAGTCAGGCGCCACGGTCGTCGGGCCGCCGCCCACTGGCCTGGCGGGACTGGCGCTGAATGGCGAGCAGGCAAAGTTCAGTGCACTCGTTGCGCGGTTGTGGGGCAGCGACAGTGGGAAATCGGGTGTCGTGAAGCACCGCATCGGCGCCGGTCTCTTGGTCTCAGGCCGCGTCGGCGCGGCAAGTCCTCCAGGAAGCCGGAGTGCCGCCCGATTTCGAGCAAAGCGGCGTGAGTGATGCCGGCACCATTGACTGGATTCATCGGGCAACGAAGGACGCTGACATCTACTTCGTGACCAGCCGCTGGGAACCGGTGGAAAAGGTGACATGCACGTTCCGCGTCTCCGGCAGGCAACCGGAGTTATGGAACCCGGTGACGGGCGCTATGCGCGATGCCGTGGCTTTTCACCAGCAGGATGGCCGCACAATCGTTCCCTTGGAATTCGACCCCTGCGGCTCAGTCTTCGTCATCTTCCGCAAACCCATCGCCGCCAACGCCGCCGGGAAGGCAACAACGAACTACCTGCCTACCGAAAAGCAACTCACCCTCTCCGGCCCCTGGGACGTGAGCTTCGACCCCAAGTGGGGCGGCCCGGAAAATATCGTGTTCGACAACCTCGTTGATTGGACGACACGACCCGAGCCCGGTATCAAGTACTATTCCGGCACGGCGGTGTATCGAAAGGAATTCAACCTGCCCACTGCGCCCGCCAAAGGCACCCGGCTCATGCTCGACTTGGGAACCGTGCATGAGGTCGCCTCGGTACGGCTCAACGGCCATGATTTAGGCGTCGTCTGGACGAAGCCCGCGCGAGTGGACATCACCAACGCGGCAAGGCCAGGGAGCAACGCGCTCGAAGTGACGGTGGTAAACCTCTGGCCCAACCGGATGATTGGCGACGAGGCCCTGCCGAAAGCCAAGCGCGTAACCGAAACCAACATGCACAAGTTCGGCACCGGCACCCCCCTGCTGCCGTCCGGACTAATCGGGCCAGTTTGCGTCCTGTCCGTCGCAGAGCCGCAATAAGTACCTCCGAGGCAGCAACACACCTGATGGAGAAGATTCTCATCGCACTCGGCTGATTATGCCATGATCGGACCATGAAGACGGCCCTTCGCCGCCGGGTCGGTGTGGGTGGTTTCAACGGGTTACCTCGGAGGCCTATTTGGGGGCTTACCAGCCTCGGGGTAGCCCTGCGAGCCGCCCCCGCCGCCAAGGCTGGCGCAGGAAGATTTACCGGCGCATTCTGGCCAAAATCCTGTTGACTCAATTGGCGCGACGGGAGCATACTGCCAGCGTTCGGTGGAATTGAAACACGGAATGGGAAGGTCCAATTCACGCTGAACGAGCTTGGGGCGGTTCTGAATGAAGAGTCGGCTCTACCAAATTATGAAGTGGACGCACGACAGCCTGGGGCAGGGGGCTTCGGACAAATGCTTTTGGCAGGACGGCACCCCTGTCGTCGGCCAACAGCTTCAGCCTGCGTTTGACGACCTCGGCCATCGTAGGACGGCTGGCGGAAGCGGGGACCATGAATGTGTTCCGAATTCCAGAACGCTTTTCCCCTGTTGGGGTCCAATCCGCTCAGAACGAGAGCGCGAGCTCATGCGATGCCCTCGGCGACGAACGAACCGGCTAATTCGGCAACAAAGTCATCATCACTTGCTCCCCGTGATATTTCAAAGTCTTATGGCGGCGAGGTATGCTCGGGTTGTGTCAATGAAGGAACATTCCATTCGATAGAGGTTATCAGATGAGAACACTGCTTGCCGCTTTGGCTGTAATTGCAATTGGTACCTGCCTCAACGCTGCAGATCTGACCATAGCAAAGAACATACGGATCAACCTGGGAGGGAAATACTACCCCTTGGGCGCTCCAACCAACCTGGTTAACAACTCATATCCGCTGAAGGACGGCGGCTACTTGGTAACCGACCCCTTCTCAACCAACATGGCCTTGCTGCGCTTCACGTCCACAGGCGCGCTGGTCTGGAGTAACTGTTTTGAAGTGCTAGATCCTAGTTCGTCCGCCTTTGCTGAGTTGCAGGACGGCCATCTCGCATTTCTTGGCCGCATTCAGGGGCATATACCCAACTTGCTTTTCGTCATCGGGTCAAGCGGCGTTGGGCTTACCCAGTATCCCCTGACCCAATTGGAGAACCCGTCAGACGATTACACTACGCTTCTGGCACAAACCGACGGCCTTTTTGTGGGTGGGCTGGGGACTGTGGTCGGCGGTTCGTATGCGTCTTGCTTTGTCATGTGCTTCTCTACCAACTTCGACAAAGTGTGGCAGCGAGATTACCGCTCCATGAGCATGATGCGGCCAAAACTTGCCAGCTACCGTGGTGGATATGTTCTTTCTAGTGGTGGACACACAAGCGGCGGCACAAGTTGCACTTTCGCAGCCGTCTCCACGAACGGCACTACCCAGTGGCAACGTTCTATTAATGGCGCTGGGTACGAATCGCCTTACGGTTGGGGCGATAATATCGTCACAGTTCTTGCGTGCGGCGATGGCGGCCTACTGGTCGGCTTCTCCTCCGACACCACTCCGGGCGGGTCCAAGACAGCACCGTCCTATGGACGCTGCGACATCTGGCTTGTCAAGCTGGACACTAACGGCAACAAGCTTTGGGACCATTCTTTCGGCGGCGCTGGTAACGAATTCCTGGGGAGCGTCCAACTAACCGAGGACGGCGGATTCCTGGTCGCAGGCTGGACGTTAAATTCACAGGTGAGCGGGAACAAGGCGTTGGACGGCGATGGCGTATGGCTGCTGAAACTGACCCCGAACGGCCTTAAGGAAAGTGAAGCGGTGATCGAATCTTATGGTTTCGACGATCCAGCCGCACTACTGCCAGCGCCGACTGGCTACCGTCTGGCCGTTGCTTCATGGATTTTGGACCTGGCCGTTCGCCGGGTCATCGACATTACCGCAGCGTCAACCGGCAACGCGTTCAGACTGGATTATTCTCACGACTTACTGAATTGGACAAATATTGTTTCCCGCTATAACGGCACCATGAGCCTTGAAGAAGATATGGAAGCAGGGAGCAAGTTCTACCGCTGCGTTGAGGTCCCGTAGGACAAAGCAGCCTTTCCGCCAAAACGCCATGATTGACCCCTGTCAGCTACCGTTTGGCTGCGCAGTTGCGGGACGGTGCAGGCCGTACTTGCGTCGAATCCTCACCAACGGAGGGGCAGCAACGGATTCTAACGGGAGGCAGACACGGGAACTGGAGCACAATCGCGCGGTGCATCGCCCAATTGTGCGGCTCCCTTGGCCGCGTTGCATGTCCCAGCCCCATCATATTGCACTTAGGATTTGTGAAGGGGACGTGAGCCAGCATATAAGCACTGCCAAGCCTGTGTGTGGTCGTCTCCACAAACCCAGGCAGATAAAGCAGGCGATAGATGCTTTTCTCCACGGAGCGGACCCGTCGGACACTGTGGTCGTGATGGAGATTTGAGCGCGAAGGCTGATCCGCCGGTCTTGTGCGCTATCCCCCACTGCGGAAGCCCGCTTTACGGCCAGCCTCTTCAAAGAAAGATGCGATAGTCGAAACGGCGTAGCGGCAAGTGTCAGAGTTCAGTTCAATGCGGAGCCCATCGAAATCGCTTTCTAGCCGAAGGCCAGGGACCTTTCCTAAGAGGTGTCTGAATTTCCTGTCCGCATCTTCTTTGGTACAGATTACCGCCCTGGTGAGCGATCTGATTCCTTATGTCCTGCAAGACCCGGAGCTCTTGCCAAACCTGCCTTTTTTCGTCCAACACCGTGGCATAGCGACAGAGGTACGACTTGAGCCTTTCCGGTAAGTTGCCCCGCAGGTCGCCAACGTTGAGAGAAAGCTGTTTACCATCCCGAACATATTTACAGAGCTCCTTTGCTCGCGCCTCGAGAATCATGAAGGTGAGCATGAGGAAAGCATACCTCTGGAAACGCAGAAATTGCTCGTGGCGTTCCTCGATTGCTTGCAGATCATCGTCCGCCTCCTCTCGCTGGGCCTTGTTTTGGACTCCCAAGCGCTTGCCATGTTTGGAGATTTCACTGTCTCTCGCCTTCTGGAACTGACGTTCCGTCTCCTCGAGGTCAGTGTCTGAGCATATCAACATCGAAATCAATGAACGTCATCGTCAGGTCGCTCTCCAGGATACTCTTCTCTGCTGCACTCATTGATGCAGAATCCGCAACCACGACGATTCGCACAAGGGTTTTTAGAGGGGGAGAGGTACTAATCCCGGAAAGCATCAAAGAAGGCTAACAGGCCGATGAGTTGAGTGCAGGATTAAGACCAATGGCACTCAAGGAGCGGAAAGCGGCAACCAGAGGGCAGACTCGACGATCAGTGATCAGTAATCAGTAGCCAGTGGTCGATGGGCGGAAACCTGAGACCTCAAAGTGGAAAGCAGAAAGCAACAGAGGGGGGCCGGCGGGGCGGGGCATCCGGCCCTGGCTTTGGCGCTGGCAGGAAGTGGTTAGAGGGTTTCCAAACAGGTGGCTCTGGCGTCCTGCTCAAAGGCGGCGATAGCTTGGCAGTGGTCGCGGAGAAGTCGTGTTCCGGAGTCTGAAGCTGAGGTTCTGATCGAACAATAGTTCCATGCCGCGGCCAGGAGGCCACGCTCACGGTCGGCGGCACGGGCGACGCAAGCAGCGTCAATCCCGGACAACATCCATCAGGACCTTCTTCGCTCAGTTCCGTGGCCTGGGCGATGCGCTCCTTGTGCCGGAAAAGCTCGACGAAGACGAAGCGCGGGCAGTGGAATGTCGGGGCGCCGTCAGTCAGGAATCGCTTGCGAAGGGCGGTCTCTCCGTGCAGCAGCAGGGAGAAGAGAATGTTGGTGTCAACGACGATCGTGGCGGGGTTCACTCGCCCCCCTCGGGACCGAAGTGCCGCTCGTTGGCCTGCCACCAGTCAGACTTGATGTCTTCAGACAGCTTCCAAGCGGCTTCCGGCGTAAGCCGGCTGCGGCGGACGACGCTCTCGACGCGAAGCCAGGAGACGAAATCGTTGACCTCCCCCGGCGTCATGCCCTCGGTGGGGATGGTGACCTGCAGGCGGCCGTTCTCCGCTTTGACAGCAATCATGATCGAATTATACAACGCCTAAGCTGAGTTAAGCAAGCTTGGCCCCGGTGCTGGCTTCCTGATCAAAGTGTGGCGGGAAGCGCTTCCGCCACCGCCGAACCGCCTGCGGCGAGGGGGAGAAGAACTGCTGAGTGAAATTGCCCAGTGGGCCCAGAATGCAAGGCACTGTGCCTCAGGGCACCACGCCGGGTTTGATAGTAGAGCAATGCAGCGCCGCCAGGTGTTCGCTCAGCCGCCTGAACATCACCTCATCGCGGTAAATCCCGACGATAGCCCCGCCCGAGCCTGAGAAGTGGGCGCTGGCGCCGCAGCGGCGGGCCGCTTCGATCATCTCGACCTGCCAGGGAGGCAGGTTGTAGATGCTGCGCCGCATCTCGAAATTCTCGTCCAGCAGCCGGCCCAACTCCTCGTAATCACGGCGCAGCAGGGCCTCCCGCCCGCGCGCGGCGAGATCGGCGCAGCGTTTCATCGCATTCACCACCTTCGGCTCACCACGGTTGAACCGGCCGCGGATGTCATTGTGGAATATCTCGGTCGGCTCGCTGAAGTCCGTATGGTACGACAGGTAGATCGGCGGGAGCAAAGCCGGGTCGAGCGGCTCGTAATGGAAGCTGGGGAAGCCCTGCACCTTGCGCTCGCGCGCCGGGTCGAAGTCCATATACACCACGCCTTCGTACACCTGGACGACGCGGTCCTGCAAGCCGGCCATGATGCCCAGTTCCTCGCGCTCGATCGGCAGGGCAAAGCTCGGCTGGACTTCCTTGGGAATCTCCACCCCGTAGAATTCCATCAGGCAACGCAGCGTCGCCAGGATGATCGCGCTCGAGCCGGCCATCCCGACCTGGCGGGGGATGTTGGTCTGGTAACGCACGGAGAAGTTCCGGTCGTGCAGCTTGATGTTCTGAGCGTCACAGTAGTCCACGAACCGTTTGATCGTCGCCTTGACCAGCCGGATGCCGCCGTAATAGCCGTGCAGCTTGACGTCCCGCGCCAGGTCACGAACCGAGGCGAACCGCGCCCGGTCGTCTTCAGCCAGCACAATGTCCAGCGAATCCCACTCGTAGAGCACCACCTCGGCGTAGAAGTTGCGAACGATCACGGAGATCGTCTTGCCGTGGTAACCATCCGACGGATTGCCGACCAGCCCGGCCCGCGAATAGGCGCGTTTACGGATGAGGTTCATTCAGCAATTGAACCAGGAACTTGCGCAGCGACGCCCCGTATTTCTCGTCGGCCAGCGCGAATTCGACGAAGGCGCGGAAATAGGCGTCGTAGTTACCGATATCGAACCGCCGTTCGTTTTTGCGGAGGCGCATCCCGAGCACTTTGCCTCCCTCCTGGATGACGAGGCGGATGGCGTCGGTCAACTGGATCTCTCCGCCTTTGCCGGGAGCGGTGCGTTGCAGCGCGGCGAAAATCCCCGGCGCAAAGACATAGCGGGCGGCGATCGCCAGGTTGCTGGGTGCTTCGCTGGCGCTGGGCTTTTCGACCACATCCTCCAACTCGAACAGTTCGCCGTCGCCTTTGGGTTTGGCGACGCCGTAGTGGTGGACATCATGCTTCGGCACCTCCTCGAAGGCGACCACCGCCTCGGCCTGTGCTCGATGAAGCAGCGGGTCATACGGCGGATGATATCGCTCTGAGCGTGGAGGCCAATAATCGAATCCCCCAGCGCCACCACAAAGGGCAATTCCCCCACGAAAGGCTGCGCGCACAACACAGCGTGCCCCAGCCCCAGCAACTGCCGCTGGCGGGTGTAGAAGTATTGCACCGGCGCGCGTTCGAATTCCAACTCCTCAAGTAACTCCTCCTTGCCGGTCTCCCGGAGGGTCTGGATCATCTCCTCGTTCAGATCGAAGTGGTTCTCAATCGAGGTCTTGCCCGGGCCGGTGACGAACAGCAGTCGCTTCATCCCCGCCCGCGTGAGTTCCTCGACCACGTATTGCACCCCGGGTTTGCGCCCGACCGGGAGCATCTCCTTGGGCTGTGATTTCGTGGCTGGCAAGAGCCGGGTGCCCAGTCCGGCTACCGGCACCACTGCAATGTTCACTTCATTCATGTGATGCCCCTCAGGCTATGCTGAGGCCGGAATTGGTCAAGGAGCGAATGGAGGGGTTGAGAGCGTCTCACCTTTTGTGAGGGCTAATGGGAAACCCTACAGACCCTCTGCCGACCGTGAGATCCGTTCCCCCTCACCCCAGCCCTCTCCCTCAGGGAGAGGGAGAACGGCCGGCAGCGTGTCGGCGAATCTGAGCCATCCGTTATGTTCGAGCGTTGGCCTGGGGGGCTCCCTCTCCCTGAGGGAGAGGGCCGGGGTGAGGGGGAACGGAGCCTACCGCGAGGCAGGTGCCGTCGCGAAGCAGCCTGCGGTGTACAAAGAGGGAGATGCTCCTAGTGACGAAGCTCGCTGCGCATTTCGCTGGACAGTCAATCGGAATTTTGGCTAAATAGACCTCAGTTCAGAGCGGAAATTTGTCCTTGAATTATGGCACGGCTGATTCTCCAACCTGGTTCACCGTCGGCTCGGGAAGTCAGGCTCAAAGCAGGCACCAATTCCCTGGGTCGAGGTCCCGCCAACGATCTCACACTCGACGACCATTCCGTTTCCGGCTCACATTGCCATATCCTGGTGGAGAACGACCGGGCGGTCATCAAGGATTTGGGCTCAACCAACGGGACGTATGTCAACCGTGCTCCCGTAAAGGAAGCGTCGCTCCAGCACGGCCATACAATCCATCTGGGCAGCCTGGAATTGATGTTCTGCGCCGATGGACAGGCTCCCATCAACCCTGCGCCACCCAGCTTGCCGCCGGGAACCGTCGTTGTCGCCCCAGCCCTGCCACCGCCGCGGGCCGTCGCCCCGGCCGGAGTGGCCCGAGCCGTGCCTGCGGGCGCCCCTGCCCAAGCTCCACGTTACGCAGCCCGGGCTTCCGCCGGCCAGTCGCCGCCCGCCCTCGCAGAGACTTTGGAGGTTCCCCCGCCCATTGTCACCGGTGCCGGCCCCTGCAAGCACCATCCCAAGATAGCCGGCCGCCAGTTTTGCACCAACTGCCAGCTTTTCTTCTGCGAAGCCTGCGTCACCACCCGGGCCGGGAAGAAATACTGCCGCCAGTGCGGCGCGGAATGCGTGCCGGTGCGGGTCCAGGTTCAGCGCTCAGGCGGGCCGAAGGGTTTCTTCAGCCGATTCCCCAGCGCGTTCATCTACCCGTTTCGCGGCAGCGGACTGCTGGTCTTGATCGTCAGCACCATCGTGCTCGCGTTGGTGGATTACATGGGCGGCTTCTTCTGGCTTATCCTTCTGAAGATCGCCGCCTACGGCTACCTGTTCTCCTTCATGCAGAACATCATCCACGCCACGGCCAACGAGGAGGAGCAGATGCCCGACCTGCCGGGCTTCGATGAGCTTTTCGGCAGCGCCTTCCGCTTCGGCGTGACGATACTGATCTGCTTCACGCTGCCGATTGCCTTCATTGTGCTGAAGTTCTTTGATGTGTTTGATCCCCCGCCGAGCGCGCTCATTGCGACGATGGTCCTGGGTTGCCTCTACTTCCCGATGGCATTCCTCGCGGTGGCGATGAAAGACACCGCCCTGGCCGCCAACCCCCTGGTCGTTATCCCGGCCATTCTCAAAGTGCCCCTGGGCTATCTCGTCACCGCGGGGGTCGTGATCGGCATTTTCGCCCTGCGCCAGTTCGGCAGCGCTGCCGCAGGTCTCGCCGCCGGACGCGGGCTATTCCACACGGGACATGTCGGTGATGTTCATGTCATTTGGCGTGCGGGCCATCTGGAGCCTGGTCAGCATTTATCTGCTGACCGTGAGCATGCGCACCCTCGGACTGCTTTACGTCACCAACAAACAGAAGTTCGGCTGGTTCGACCATTAGCACCCGGCCGCCGCTCGACGATCATGCCGTGGCTGCTGGTCAATGCGGGGTCCTCCAACGCTCAGCGGCTCGAACTGAAGCCGGGCGCCAATTCGCTGGGAAGGAGCAACCTCAACGACCTCCAACTCGATGATCCCTCCGTCTCCAGCGCCCACTGCCAAATCGTGGTAGAGAACGGCAATGCCGTCATCAAGGACCTGGGCTCGACCAATGGCACCTATCTCGGCGGCGTTCCCGTGCAGGCGGGAGCCCTGCAGACCGGCCAGGCCGTTCGCCTGGGCAACCTCGAATTGATCTTTCAGGCTGACCCGCCGCCAGCCCCGGCTACCCCGCTCGACGCCGGAACGCAGTTCTGTAGATTTCACCCGAAGACAGCCGCCCGCTTTCTGTGCAATCAGTGCCAGCGGTTCTTCTGCGAGCTTTGCGTCAACACGCGCGGGCGGCAGAAGTTCTGCCGCACCTGTGGGGCCGAATGCCTGCCGGTGCGTCTGCACATTGAACGCCCGCCGCCGCCGAAAGGGTTTTATGCGCGGTTGCCGGGAGCTTTCGCATTTCCGTTTCGCGGCAGCGGCGTGCTGGTGCTGATCGTCGGCACCATCCTGCTTGCGGCCGCCAAGATGGGCGCTGGGATGGGAGGAGTTGGCCTTCGGGGAGGCATGGGCGCCGGCTTCCGCGGGGGCATGTCGTTCGGTTGGTGGGGGTTGATGGCGCGGGTCATCATTGTCGGCTACCTCTTCACCTACATGCAAGGCATCATTCACTCCACCGCCCTGGATGAGAAAGAGATGCCCGAGATGCCCAGCATAACGAACTTCTGGGACGACATCCTGCTCCCCTGCCTCCAGCTCATTGGGCTGAGCTTGATCACATTCGCCCCGGCCATCGGGGTCGAGACCTGGATCATCGCCACCGGACAGGAAGCCATGGGGGTGGTGCTGTTCTCCGTCCTCACCCTCGGGTGCCTGTATTTTCCCATGGCGTTTCTGAGCGTCGCCATGCTCGACTCCGTCGCGGCGGCCAACCCTTTGCATGTCATCCCGTCAATCCTCAAAGTGCCGCGCGAGTACCTGGTGGTGCTCATCGCGCTCGCCGGCGTCCTGGGCATCCGCGCGCTGGGCGACTTCGTGTTGCTGCTGGTCTTCCCCAAGGGCCTCGCGACTCATTCGGTCAGGAAGCTCGTCGAGATGTTTTCCGCGCAAGCCTTCTGGAGTCTTGTTAGCCTGTACCTGTTGATAGTCGGAATGCGCATCCTCGGGCTGCTCTACCTGACGCGGAAAGACCAGCTTGGCTGGTATAATCGCTAGCATTCCAGTAGTGGCGGTTGCCTCGTGGCGATGGTATATGACTGGGCGATGAATAGAACAATTCTGAAGGATAAGTGGATTCTCATCACCGGCGCCTCCAGTGGTTTCGGCGCGGCTGCCGCCCGCGCGTTCGGCACGCAAGGCGCCAAGCTGCTGCTCGGCGCTCGGCGCGTTGAGCGCCTGGAACAGACGGCCAGGGACGCCCGCCAGGCCGGCGCCACCCAGGCCCATTTCCACGCCCTGGACGTCAGCCAGACCAACAGTGTGGAAGCTTTCGCTGCCTGGGCGCGCCAAACCATCTCCCCTGCCCGCCCGTCCGACGCTCACCTCGATGTGCTCATCAACAACGCCGGCGGCGCCCACGGGCTCGACCCTGTCGCTCAGGGCAAAGATGAGGATTGGGAAGCGATGTTGCAGTCCAACGTGCTGGGTGTCCTGCGCATGACCCGGGCCGCGCTGCCGCTCCTGGTGAATAATCCCGGCAGCAGCATCATTAATATCGGCTCCATCGCCGGCCACGTCGCTTATGAAGGCGGCGCCGCCTATTGCGCCGCCAAGGCGGGGGAACTGCAGATCACTCGCGCCTTGCGCCTCGAACTCAACGGCACCGGCGTCCGTGTCAGCACCGTTGACCCCGGGCTGGCGGAAACCGAGTTTTCTGTGGTGCGTTTCAAGGGTGACACCGCCCGCGCCAAAAAGGTTTACGCCGGCACCCAACCTCTTGTGGCCGAGGACATCGCTGAGGCCCTTGTCTGGATTGCCAGCCGGCCCGCGCACGTCAACATTGACGAGTTGATCGTCAAGCCGGTGGATCAGGCCGCCGTGCACAAGGTTTATCGGCGGACGGAGTAAGCCCAATGGGTGTCCAGTCTTCCGGATGAGCTTGAGTTCAGGCTCTGCCCGTCTATGCTGCCGCGCCAATAATGTCGGCGACTGAAATTCTGGGGCTGGTGGTGGCCGCGGCAGCGGGTGGAGCGATCAATGCCGTGGCGGGCGGGGGAACGTTGGTGACGTTTCCGGCGCTGCTGTTCTTCGGCACGCCGCCGATTATCGCCAACGCCACCAGCACACTGGCGCTGGTCATCGGCACCTCCGGGAGCATCTACGGTTACCGGAGGCATCTGGGCCCCGTCCGTCCGTGGTTATGGCGCTTTGCGCCGGTGAGCGTGGCGGGCGGCCTGGTTGGCGCTGTCCTGCTCACCTGCACCAGCAACAAGACGTTCTCCAGGCTGGTGCCGTTCCTGATTCTGTTTGCGACGCTGCTGTTCGTGGCCCAGGGCACCTTCCGGCGGCTGGCGGGCTTCGGCAGCCAGGGCGCTCACGAGGAGAAGCATCGTGCGGTTTGGGGCGCGATTGCCTTCCAGCTCGCGGTGGCCATCTACGGCGGTTACTTCGGAGCGGGCATTGGCATCCTGATGCTGGCTTCCCTCGGGTTCATCGGGCTCGGCAACATCCATGAGATGAACACCCTCAAGACCATACTCGCCTCCCTGATTAATCTCGTGGCCGCGGTGTGGTTCATTTGCGCGGGCCTGATCCATTGGCCCAAAGCCGGAGTGATGACTGGCGGGGCGCTGGTAGGCTACTTTTTGGGGTCGCACTATGCCCAGCGGATTCCACCACAGCGAGTCCGGCACATCATCACCCTGATCGGCTTCACCATTTCCGCGGTGACATTCTATAAGCAATTCGTGCGGTGAAATTCGCTTTCAAACCAGCCGGGGCGTGATATGCTGTGATTAGCATGAATCCAAACGGAAGCATCAGCGAAATCCTGAGTCACAAAGGCAACACCGCCTGGTCCATCTCCCCGGAAGCCACCGTCTTCGAGGCGATTCAACTCATGGCGGACAAGAACGTGGGCGCCGTGCTGGTCACGGAAAACGACAAGCTGGTGGGCATCATTTCGGAGCGGGACTATGCGCGCAAGGTGGTGCTCAAAGGCAAAGCCTCCAAGACAGCGAAGGTAAAGGAAGTCCTCTCCAGCCACGTCATCCATGTGAATCCCCAGCAGACGGTTGAGGAATGCATGCGGCTGATGACCGACCACCATATCCGGCACCTCCCGGTGCTGGAGGGAGAACACGATCGTCGGGGTGGTCTCGATTGGCGACCTGGTGAACTGGATCATCTCCGCCCAGCATACCACGATCAGCCAGTTGCAGACCTACATCGCCGGCGTATCCTGGTTGACGACGACAGACCTTCCGGCCTCGCCGAGAATCCAGGCTGCCGTGCGCCGCTTCAGCGCGGGGAGCCCACTTTGCCCGTGCTGACGGAGACAAAGCGCGCCTGCGGGATGGAGAACTTCTTCACCTCCACCATCACCGCTTCGGGTTTGAAGTCCGCCAGAATCCGGTCGGCGATGTTCGTGGCCAGCTTCTCGATCAGCTTCCAGCTTCGGCCTTCGCCGAATCGCAGCAAATGTTCCGCAACGGTTTGATAGTTGATGGTCTGCTCGATGCGGTCGCTGACCGCGGCGGCGGAGAAGTCGAAAGTCATGTCCACGGTCACCAGCAGGCGCTGCGGCGTGGCGCGCTCTTCGTCGGTGACACCAACACAATAAGCCACTTCCAAATCAACAAGCGTAATCTTAGACATGCGGTTCGGCTTCCCGCTCTGACCCGGCCACGGCGAGCAGCAGGGTGCGCGTCGGCTGGTTGAGGGGCAGCTCCAAGGCCTGGGCCGTCCCCACCCAGCGAAACTCGCGGGCCTCCTCATTCAGCTTTACTTCGGGCTCGCCCGCGCACCGGCACGTGTAGTTCAGCAAGACAAAGTGCGCCTCGCGATAGAACTCCTTCGAGCGGATGCAATCCTGCACGAGCACGAACGCGATGTCCGTCACCTCCAGGTTCGTCTCTTCCCGGACCTCGCGGCGCAAGGCCTCGATGGCCGGCTCGCCCCACTTGATCTTGCCGCCGGGAATACCCCAAAGATCAGACCATTTGTGCGTGCGAATCATCAGCACCTCGCCGACGGCATTGAAGATCAACCCGCCGACGGTGGCGATGGGCCGATGGGCCTCCTCGAAGCGCCGCGACTGGGGTTTAAGGTGGAGTTCGTTCTGCTGCAGCAGTTCCCGCAGCTCGCCCAGGTGCTCGACGATTAGGTCCGGCTCCGCCGCGCGCAGTTGATCGAGGGTGTTGTAGCCGGTGAGCACCGCGCAGGAATGGATGCCCCCGTGCCGCGCGGTCTCGATGTCGTGCTGCATGTCGCCGATGAACAGCGTTTCATCCGGCGCCAAAGCGTTCTCCTCAAGGATTTCATGAATCTTCTCCCGCTTGTCCCACACGTTCACGTAGGGCTTGTCGAGGAACGGGCCGAAGCCGGTGACGGCGGATTGCACAGCGAAGTGGTCGCGATGGACAGTGCTCAGCAGGAACGTGCGGAGCTTGCGCGCACGGCAGAATTCGAGGAAATCGCGCGCATGGGGCAGCGCGCAGACCGAAGCCTGCACCTGGCGGAACCGGCTGTGGAACCAGGTCTCCAGTTGCGGCAACGGGACGTGCGGCACGTGGCGGTCGTAGAAAATCGTGAAAGGCAGGCAGAACTCCGCCCGGAACTGCTCCAGGCTCATCTCCGGACGCTCAGCCTGCACGAGCACGTAATTAGTCGCCTCCCAGACGGCGGGCAAGTCGTCCACCAGAGTGCCCGACCAGTCGAAGATGATGTTGCGAATCATGAGCCGAGTGTAGCTGCGTCTGCCAGCGCGGCAACCCCGGGCTTCAGAAACGCAACAGGTCTCGGCCTCGGCTGGCAGACTTCGGCGTTCGGCTATCGGACTTTGGCCTTCCGCCCTGGGGCAAGGGACGATCGTGGGCCTGGCGCTCGAATTCGTCGCGCAATTCCCACCACAGCCGCCGGGGGTCCTTTGACCACACCAAAACCCAGAAGCCCGCCTGGTTGGGCTTCGGCCCGGACCGCCATTCGTATTCCATGTTCCCGAACCAGTTGAGTCGCTTGAGAAACTCCTCGCAGAAGGCGGTTTCCAGCCAGGTATAGTCTTCCCGTTCCGGCGACCATTCGCCGGTGGCCAACCGCTGGCGGCGACGCCACTCACCCAGAGCACGCCAGGGTTTCTCGCCGTGGCACAACTCGATGCACTGCCGGACGAAATCGCGCCCTTCAGCCGCCACCGCCAAGTGCGCGCAGCCGGTCGCAGCCGGCGTCTTGCAATAGGGACAGAGCTTTTGAGTATTCATCGCTTCTCAGGTTTGAACTACCATCCCCATCATCGGCCCGCCGACTAAAAATACGCCAGCCCTAAAACCCTCCTGCCACTGGGCGCATCTAGCCGGTATCACCAGCCTGGAGATGGGCAGCGCATGGAGTGCGCCGGCAGAGCGAAGCGGCGACGGCGCTTTGGCTGCTGCGAGGCGTTGGCCCGACTGAAAGCGCCGTCGCCGCTTCGCTCTGCCGGCGCACTCCAAATGGTGGTACCGCCAAGATACGCCTCCCGCCACTCCGCCGCTATCTTCTCAGAAACTTAGCCACGGCCTCTGTGCGCGTGCGGACCTGGAGCTTTTCGTAGATACGGCGGATGTAGGTGTGCACCGTCTCGTAGCTGATGCCCAGCTTGTCGGCGATTTCCTTGTAGAGGAAGCCCTGGCTCAGGCAGTCGAGCACTTCCTGCTCGCGCTGGGAGAGGTTCTCCGTGGGCTGGGGCGAGGCTCCGGCTTGCTGGAATGACTGAGTGACCTTGCGCGCGATATGCGTCGTCATGGGCGAGCCGCCGCGTTGGACTTCCCGGATGGCCTCCAGCAACTCGGCGCTCTTGGTGCGCTTGAGCAGGTAGCCGGTGGCCCCGCCGCCAGCGCATTGAAGATGTTGTCCGTGTCCTCATACACCGTGAGCATGACGACCTGGATCTTGGGCGCCGTTTGCTTCAACTGGCGGACGCATTCCACGCCGTTCATCCCCGGCAGATTGATGTCCATCAGCACGACTTCGGGGTTGTCTTTCGGCAAGCCGGCCAGCGCGGCCTCGGCGTTCGGATAATGGCTCACGCACTTGAACCCTTCCGCGCGACCGATCACCCGCGCCAAGGTAGCGCGCAACTGGTCGTTGTCTTCTACGATGGAAACTGTGATTGGCATAGCATAACTCCGAATCTCGAGTTTCAGCCCACGCCCTTCCCCAAGGGCGCCGTTAACCGGACCACCGCGCCGCCCTCCGGAGCCGGTACAATGGAGAAGCTGCCGCCGATATCCTCCATCCGCTTGCGCATGTTGCGCAAACCATTTCGCGTTTGCGGCGGCCTTGGGGTCAAGCCCCCCAGGCCCCGCCCGTTGTCCTGGATCTCCAGGGTGAACCGGTCCGCTTCCAGGTGCAGGCGGATCACCGCCTCGGTGGCGCTGGCGTGCCGGACCACGTTGGTAATGCTCTCCTTGGAGGCCAGGAACACATTGTGGCGCAGCTCCGGCGAAATGGGCGTCGCCGGGCAACTGCGGCGGCACCTCCAGCCGGTAGCGCAGCCCGGCTACGGCCAGATAATCCTGCGCGTACTTGCAGACGTAGGTAATCAGCCCATCCAGCGTGTCGTTCGATGGGTTGACCGTCCAGACGATCTCATCCAGCGCGCGCGTAGTATCCAGGGCCGTCTGCTCGATCTGCCGCGCGTGGGCCTCGACTTCCGCCGGCTCGGCTTTATCGCTCTCGACCATTTCCCCGAGCAATGAAAGCTGGGTGAGGCTGGCGCCGACCTGGTCGTGGATGTCCCGCGCGATGCGAGCCCGCTCTTTCTCCAAGGCCTCCTTTTGCCGCAGGGCGGCCACTTGGCGCTGCAACCGCTGCGTCGAAACGTAATGCACCGAGCCGACGATCATGCCGAGCAGGCCCACCGTGGTCAGGCTCATGAACCACCACGTCCGCCAGAACGGCGGCAGCACTGTGATCGCCAGCGTGGCGCCGGTCTTGTTCCACACGTCATCCTCGTTGCAGGCCGTCACGTGGAAAAAATACTCACCGGGCGGCAGCTTGCTGTACAGCGCCTCGCGGACGTTGCCCGGCCGCTCTTTCGCTGTGTTCTCGTAGCCTTCCATTTGGCACTTGAAGCGCCCCTTTTCTGGCGCCGCGAGGTCCAGACTCGCATAGCGGATTTCGAGCCCCTCTTTGCCCGCCGGCACGCGCACGGCGAGCGGCGCCGCTGCCCGCAACATGTCGGAATTCTGCACCTGGCCGTCAACCAGCACGGATTCGATCACCACCGGAGGCGGATTCGTATTGAGGTTAAGCCGCGTCGGGTTCAGGTACGCCAAGCCCTGGATTGTCGGGAACCAGAGCGTGCCGTCCGCACTGCGCAAGGCGCCGGGTTGGGAGCCATGGGTGCACTCCGTCGCCGGCAAACCATCTGCCTCGCCATAGACGCGGCAGGAAATGGCGGTGGTTCTGTCCGCGGCAAACTGGTTGAGTTCCTCCTTCCTCAGCCGCATGAGACCGGCGTTGGAGCCGACCCAGAGGTAGCCGTGCCCATCCTCCAAAAGGTAGCCCAGGTTGTTGCTGACCAAGCCGTCCTTCTTCGTGTAGCGGGTCCATTTGCCACCCTGGAACCTGGCCAAGCCGCCGAACGTGGCCGCCCACAAGACTCCGTCGCTGTCCACCTCCAGCGCCGAGATGCTGTTGCCCGGCAAACCGTCCGCCTTGGTGAAGCAGGTAAAGTGGCCGTCCCGCAGCCGATTGACACCGCCCCCCTGGGTGCCTACCCAAAGGTTTCCTTCACGGTCCTCGGCGATGGCCCGCACGTCATCGGCCGAAAGCCCGTCGCGCGTGGTAAACAGCTTTAAGTCGTCCAGGCGCACCAACCCACCCTGCGTGCCCAACCAGACCCGGCCCTCGCGGTCCTGGAAGATAGCGGAGACATTGCGGTCGCAGGCTCGCGGCAGGTTGGGCAGCGGTTGAAACGCGCCGCGCTCCCACTGGAACAGGTGTGTCCATTGCGGCCCCCAGTTCCCGGCCAGGACCCAATTGCCCCCGAGCAGTCCCTCATTACCGCCCCTGAAGATCGCTTTCACATCCAGCATGGTGTCCGGATCAACGTCCCATCCGGGTGGGGGCTGCTTGAGGCGAATCGGTGGTTCGCGGCGACCGGTCCAATGGTCAACCTTGTTGCCCGTGTAGCCAATCCACAAGCCCCCCTGGCCGTCCTCGCACACCGACTGCACCACCGAACCACGCGAGCAGTCCAGAACGTCGAACAGTTTCCTCTTTACCCGGTTCAGGCCGCCGCCGTTGGTCCCTACCCACAGACACCCCTCGCGATCCATCGCCAGCGACAAGACTGAGTTATGGGACAATCCCTCCATTTTGGCAATCCGGGTGTAGTGGCCCTCCGCGTCAAACCAGTAAACGCCATCGCCATAGGTGCCCACCACCAGGTTGCCGTCCAGGTCCTCACACGCCGCGAAAATCGGCAGCTTATTGTCCCACGGATACGCGCCCAGGTCGCGCACCAGACGGTCCCCTTTCCACTTTTGAATCCGACCATCGGCCAGACGCCAATATCCGCCGCCTTTGCTGGCCAGGAGGAAGTTCAGCCGGGTTACCCTCACCTCATCCGTGACCACCGGGATGGGTTTCAGGGCGACTAAACTCGCATCCGTACCAACCCACACCCGACCGGCCCCGTCCGCAATCAGCGCCCGACAGGTGCTCGGCGCCGCCGAACCGGCAGGCCACACGTCAACCTTTCCGTCCCGATACCGCGCCAGCACCCCGGTGTCCGTGTAGAGCAACACCGACCCGCTGGCGTCTTCGCAAACCGCCATCAGCCGCCCAGGCGGCCTGCCTCGCGCGAGATTCACGCTCGTAACCTTACCCGCTTTGATCGCCTCAACACCCCCGTCGGCCGGTGCCCAGCCAGAGATTGGTCTGGCGGTCCTCGTATAGGCAGACAACCTCGCTGCTGTTCAGGCCAGGAGTGTTGTTCTCGTCAAATACGGTGAACTGAACTCCATCAAAGCGGGCCAGGCCCGCCGACGTGCCCACCCAGAGATAGCCATCCCGGGTCTGCGTCAGCGCCAGCACCGCGCTGGAGGGCAACCCTTGCGCGGTGCTGAACACGTCCACCGTGAACCGCCCATTGGTCTCGGTGCCGAAGGCAGCGCCGGAAATGGCCAACAATAAACCCGCCGCCAGCGCGAGGCCCTTTAATCGGTGACTCAACATCCAACATCCAACATCCAACATCCAACATCCAATGGGCTTCGGATGGGCGAACATTGGATGTTGGATGTTGGATGTTGGATGTTGGATGTTTTCCATCCTCCGGACCAGGAGGCCCCCATCACCCCCCTGCCCCACCACCCGCCGAGAGTCTCCTCTCTCCGGAGGGCACTCACGGCTGCCCCCCAGCCTGCTGCTTTCGTTCCGACGCGTCGTCACTACGGTCAGATCTGCGAATACGACGTCGGCGCCAGGAACCGGTTCACAATCTTGGAAACGGTATCCGCGTACTGGGGATCGTTCTTCAGCTTGTCCCAGGTGGGATGCACCTTGAAGGCATCCCAATGCTTCGTGTGCTCCTCTTTGTTCTCCGCCGACAGCATATAAGTCAGGTGCGGCAAGTCTCTACCGATGAGCGCCTGCCCGTAGAAGATCGGCGCCAGCCCGACCTCGTGCATGGCATCTATCTCACCGGAGTTGAACATCTCCACCTTCTTGAGCGCCTTCGCCTCGCTGTAGCTCTCGTAGGTGCGAATCTCAAAGATGCGCGGCTTCTTGTCGCGGCAATAAGCAGGCAAGTCCACCTTCGGCTGCCCGGCGAAGGCCAGCAGCAGCCAACTGTCAATCCGGTCGAACGCGGGATTCGTCTTGGGCACATTCAAGTAATCGGCGCCCGCCTTGAGGTACTCCGGGTCGGCGCTGAGCCTTTCGGTCGCCGTGGCGAACACCCGCAGCGAAGGATAGGTCGCCAGCATGTACAGCGCCGGCGCGTCCTTCGGCTCGATCTCGGTGAAGACCCCAACCGGGCTGACCCCAAGCCGATTCAACGCCGGGATGGCCGCCTTCTCGAGGTAGGTATCCAGCAGGTCATGGTTGGCCCCGCTCTTGAGACGATACACCCGCAGTTCGTAATATTCCCGGTTCCGCCCCCCCGCCCGTGCTGCCGCCGAAGCGCTCAGGCAAGCCGTTCCCAGTCCCGCAATGGTGGATGCAGCCACAGAAGTCTTTATGAATTCGCGTCGTTTCATTTGTCTGTATTGGTTATAGACAGCCAAAGCCGTCAGTTGTTGACCGTAAGAATTGAAACCCCTTTTGCGAGCCGAGACCACTAAAATCGCGCGCGGGTCCATGGGGGGCATCTTCTTAGTACCACCATTTCGGGCAGCCACAGGCCGGAAACCCGAAGCCCGAAACCCGAAGGCCGAAAGAAGGCCGAAATCCGAAACCCGAAAGGCCAACCCGCGCCTGGGCCTGCGACCCAACCGGCAGCGGCTCAATCAGCGCTAAGAGAGGCGCGAGAGCAGGCTTTTCGGCCTTCGGGTTTCGGACTTCGGCCTTCTTTCGGCCTTCGGGTTTCGGATTTCGGATTTGGGTGCCTGGCGGCCCGTCGCAATTCCGTTCCAGTTAGGTTCCAATTCCGTTCCAGACCCGTTTCGCACCCGTTAAACGTCCGTTACACATCCGTCACTCATTTGTGGCGGCTCCCGAGAACAATTGGAAGGCTGGGCTGACCCCTGCGCGCCCGCTGAGCCGGAAAAATGAGACCTGCCGCCTGCTGCTGCCCTACTCTGCCCCGGGGCGAGCAGACGGGGGGACGGCCTCGTGGTACGGCTTGCCGGTCTGGAACAGCTTCAGCAGTTGGGCGCCCATCGCGGCGAGCTGGGGGTTGCCGCTGGCACTTGCCGCCTCGATCGCCATTTGCGCTGTCTCGACGGCCTCGGGGAATCGGCCTGCCTCCGCGTAAGCCGCCGCCAGCGCGCCGAGTTCCCGCGGTTGCTTGTATCCGCTGAGCCAGCAGGCGTGTTCAGCGAAGCGCACGGCTTCCGCGCCGTTCCGCACTGTCTGGTCCGAGCAGGTCGCCAGCAGCCAAGCCAGGTTGTTAAGGGCCTCCCGTTCATCGGGTTTGGCCGCGAGCACCTGGCGGTATTCGGCGACTGCCTCCTGAAACTTGCGCATTTGATACAGCAAGGTCGCCAACTGCAAGCGGGCGGCGGTGTCCGGCCGGATGCGGAGCGCTTCGCGAAGCTGGGCGGCTGCCTCCGCCTGCCTCCCCTGCTCTGCCAGCGCGGAGGCGTAGGACTTGCGGATGTCCGCGTCCTTGGGCTTGATTTTCAGCGCGGCCTGGAACTCGGACTCCGCGTCCCCGAACCTGCCTTGCAGCGACAGGACGCGCCCGAGGTTGCAATGCGCCTGGGCGTTGTCCGGCTTCAATTCGAGTGACTTCACCAGGTGAGCGCGCGCGTCGTCATACTTGTGTTGTTGGGCGAGAATCCAACCGAGGTTGGCCTGGGCGCACCACGCGGTGGGGTTTTTGGCGAGCGTGTCCCGCCAAAGCGACTCCTCGGTCTTGAAGATTCGGGCGTGCACGGTCGCCAGCACCGCCAACCCCACCACCAGCCCGGCGCCTGCGGACGCTAACGCTCGGCCCTTGAGCAACCGTCCAAGCCCAGCTACCACCAGCGCCACCAGCGCAGTAAGCGGGAGATACTCGAAATGGTCCGACACCCGCGACAGCGCCAGAAAGTACATGTCAAAGAAGCCCAGGACGGGAAAGAGCAGCGCGGTAAAGCAGCCCAGCCCGAACAGCACGTGCCGTCCCCAGGTCCGCCGGAGCGCCCAACACACGGCGAGGAGAACGCACCACAGCAGCAGCGGCAGATAGGACAGGACGGACCCGGCATCAATGCTCCACCGCGGATAAATCATGATCAGATTCAGCGGCAGCAAGGCCTTGCCCAGGTAAAACCACAGCGCCATGCCGGCCCCCGCCAACCGGCCCCAGAAGTTCTCACTCTGCACCGCGACGCCAGCCATCGCCCCATGCGCCTGGAACCAGATGCTCATGAGCCCGAAGGCCAGAGCGAGCAGGAAGAACGGGCTGGCGCGCAGCCAATCCCGCCGGCTAATGCGCCCGCCTGCGTGGCCGGAGCCTGTCCTTGCCGCTGGCCAGCTCAGGCTTCCGCCGGAATGCCCTGGTCCGTGAGGGTCTTCACTTCGGCGAGGCGAAGGCCCGTGTTTCCACCACACGCAAGCCAGCAGCACGACGGGCAGCATCACGGTCGAGGTCTTGCTCAAGAGCGCCAGCAGAAAGGCGAGCAGTGAAAGCGAGTAGCGCACGGACGTCCGAAGTCCGAAGTCCGAAGTCCGAAGTTCTGGTTCAGGTGCTAGATACCAGAGGAGGCTCAGCAGGAAGAAGGGGAGCGACAGCGTGTTCTTCAGCTCGGAAATCCAAGCCACCGAGGCAACGCACACTGGATGGACAGCGAAGATCATCGCCGCCAGCCAGGCCGCCGGGACTTTCAAGCGCGCCAGCACGCGCCATAACAACACCGCGCCGGCCGCGTGGAGCAAGACGTTCACCACATGGTAGCCCAGCGGGTGATTGCCCCACGCCAGCCATTCCAGCCAGAACGCCAGGTTGGTCAGCGGGAAATCGGTGTGGAACCAGATCGAGCCGAGGCCCAGTTGGCCGGTCACCAGCGGATTCCGATGCACCACCAGGAAGTCATCCCAAAGGAATTGCCCGCGCAAGGCCGGCCAATAGACCGCGAACACCGCAACGAGGAGCAGCGCGGCGCCGCCCGCCAAACGACGCCAGTCCGCCCGAGGCCCCGCCAGCGGCTGCAGCACCGTGGCCGGTTCGGGCGCGCTCGAAACTTCTTCGCTGCTCATGAGTCCTGCAAACGGCTGCGCAACACCACCCTCATCCTAGGGCAGCCTGAGAGATTCACAAGTCCGTTGCGGATTCGCGCGGAGCCCCGGGGGCATGGTGTTACCGCCGCCATGTGACGCGGGAGCATCGGCATGCCATAGGAGCGCGGCCTTCAGGCTGCAGAGGTTCACCGCACGCTGCCGCGCTGCCAGATTCCAAAGCGCCCCAGGAGCCTCCACGCTTCTGCAGCCTGAAGGCTGCGCTCCTATGGCGTGGCGAAATCGGCAAGATGCACCCCGGCCCACGTCGTCGACCAGCTACGACGCAGCGGCGTTGGTTCGCCTGAGCTCGGCGTGGCGCGTCTTGCCGCTGGTGGTCTTGGGCAGTTCCCGCACGAACTCAATTTGGCGCGGGTACTTGTACGGGGCGATAATCTGTTTGCAGTGGGTCTGCAGGTCAGATGTCAGCTCCTGGCTCGCCTTGAAGCCCGGTCGCAAGATCACACACGCTTTGACAATCTGCCCGCGCAGCGCGTCGGACTGCCCAATCACCGCCGCTTCCAGCACCGCCGGATGCTCCAGCAGGGCGCTCTCCACCTCAAAGGGCCCGATGCGGTAGCCGGAACTCTTAATCACGTCGTCCTTGCGACCGACGAACCAGAAGTACCCCTCCGTGTCGCGAGTCGCGCGGTCGCCAGTCAGATACCATTCGCCGCGGAACTGGGTTTCCATTTCTTGCGGGTTGAGCCAGTACTCGTTAAAGAGGCCTAACGGACGGCGCGGCTTGATCCGCACAGCCACCTCGCCTTCCCGCCCCGCTGGCACCACCTTCAGGTGCTCGTCGAGCAGTGCGATGGTGAACCCGGGCGTGGGCCGGCCCATGGAGCCCGGCCGCACGGCATGGCCCAGCGGGCGATAGTTGCCGATCAGCACGACGGTCTCGGTCTGCCCGTAAGCCTCATACAACGTGAGGCCGGTCGCCTCCCGCCAAATGCTCAGCACCTCCGGGTTCAGTGGCTCGCCGGCACTGACGCAATGCCGCAGCTTGGGAAATTGCCAACGCGACAGGTCCTGCCGCACGATCAGCCGCAGTGCCGTCGGCGGGGCACACCAGGTCGTGACCGGGAACTCGGCGAGCATCTTGAGCGTCAGCGCCGGATCGAACTTCCCGGGCGCATCCAGCGCGAACACGCACGCGCCCATCTGCCAGGGGCCGTAAAAGCTCGACCAGGCCGCCTTCGCCCAGCCGAGGTCCGACAGGTTCCAATGCACGTCGCCGGGCCGCAGGTCCAGCCAGATCTGCCCGGTGAGGCGATGGCCCATGCCGTAGCTGGCCTGGGTGTGCAGCACCATCTTGGGGTCCCCGGTCGTCGCGCTGGTGAAATAGATGATGCCGGGATCGTCGCTGCGGGTCCGCTCACCACGAAAGCTGGTGCTGGCCTTCCGGACACCCCGATCGAAATCAAGCCAGCCGGGGTGCTCGCCGTCCACCACCAACCGCACGCCCTCGAAGCCGCCGAGCTTCGCCACGCCCTCCTGGTTGGTGATCGCCGCGCTGATCCGGGCGCTGCCCAACCGGTAGGCCAAATCCCGTGCCGTCAGCAACAGGGTGCAGGGCACCGGCACCGCTCCCAGCCGGATGATGCCGAGCATGGCAATCCACCATTGCGGCACCCGCGGCAGCATCAGCAGGACGCGGTCGCCGCGCTGGATGCCGCTGGAGCGGAGGAAATCCGCCGCCTGGCAGCTCAGCGCCGCCATTTGCTTGAAACTGAACTTCCGCTCCTGGCCGCTAATGGCGTTCACGCACCAAAGCGCTCGAGCGTCAGGGCGCTTTTCCGCCCATCCATCCATCACGTCCGTGGCAAAGTTGAAGCAGGGCGGTACTTTGGCCGCTGCCGGAATTCCTGAAAACATCGGCAACAGGGATAGCGAGGTTGGAAGCTAAAGTAAAGCCGCAGACGCCGGGCGACGACGATTTGGCGGTCTGCCGTGGGCGCAACTCACGTTATCGGCCTTGGCCCCTGGGAGCGCCGGCATCCCTGCCGGCACCTTGCAACATCGCCCGATTTGAGGTAAACCCCAAAGTGTCCCGCGAGAGCACGCCGGCAGGGATGCCGGCGCTCCCAGGGGCCGATAACGTGAGTTGCGCCCGTCTGCCGATTCCGTGTTTTCTTGAATTGACAGCCCGCCAGCATTGTCTGGAAGATGTGCTATATGAATGAATCGTCCAATTCTCTGACTACCCGTCGCGAGTTTATCAAAACCACTGGGCGCATCGCCGCCGTTTCCGCCCTGGCAGGGGTGGCCCTGCCCAAAGTCCACGCCGCCGGGAGTGATCTCATCCAGGTCGCCCTGATCGGGTGCGGCGGTCGCGGCACCGGCGCCGCCGCCAACGCGCTCAACGCCAAAGGCGGCCCACTCAAGCTCGTGGCCATGGCCGACGTCTTCCAGGACCGCCTCAATAGCAGCTACGAAACGATCACCAAGCAGTGCGGCGATCGCGTGGACGCGCCGCCGGAGAGGCGGTTCATCGGCTTCGACGCCTACCAGAAGGCCATGAACTGCCTGAAACCCGGCGACATTGCGATTTTCACCACCCCGCTCGCGTTTCGCTGGGTGCATTTCACCTACGCGATTCAGAAAGGGCTGAACGTCTTCATGGAGAAGCCTCTCACGGCGGACGGGCCGTCCTCCCGTCGGATGCTGAAGCTGGCCGAGGAAGCGACCGCCAAGAACCTGAAGGTCGCGGTCGGCTTGATGTGCCGCCACCACCGGCCTATGCAGGAACTGCATAAGCGCATCGAGGACGGAGAAATCGGCGATATCATTCTGATGCGCGGCTACCGGATGCACGGCCCGGTGGCGTCTTGTTTCTCGACGAAGTGGCCGGGCAACCCGAGCGAGCTGCTCTGGCAAATCCGGCGGTTCCACAGCTTCCTGTGGGCCAGCGGCGGACTGCTACAATGATTTCTACATCCACCACGTTGACCACCTCTGCTGGATGAAGAACGCCTGGCCGGTCAAGGCGCAGGCGCTCGGCGGGCGCCATTATAAGACGCGATCGCCGACGGCAAGCCTTACGTGGACCAGAACTTCGATACCTATTCCGTGGAATATATCTTCGCCGACGGCGCCCGGATGATCATGGATGGGCGCTGCATGAACGGCTGCAATGACATCTACTCCAGCTACGCCCAAGGCAGCAAAGGCATGGCGGTCGTCGCCGCACAGCGGAGACTTCGCGCCCCCGTCCATGACCTTCAAGGGCCAGGTGGTGAAGCGCTCGCGATATGCTGTGGACCTCCAAGAACATCCCCGGCCAGGAGGACCCGTATCAAAACGAGTGGAACGACCTGCTGGACGCCATCCGCAACGACAAGCCTTACAACGAGGTCGACTCGCGGCGTCCAAGCCAGCCTGGTCTGCAACATGGGCCGCATGGCCGCCCACACCGGCCAGGAAATCACATACGACGACATGCTCAACTGCGAGCACGAATTCGCCCCCGGCGTGGACAAGTTCACGATGGATTCCCCCGCTCCGGTCCAGGCCGGCAAAGATGGCAAGTATCCCGCCCCGATGCCGGGGATTACCAAGGCACGGGAATACTAAAGAAAGGCTAAAGGCTAAAGGCCGAAGTCGGGCGCATCTCAACGGTACCGCCGAACCGCCAGGCCCCCAAACCCGAAGCCCGAAACCCAAAGGCCGAAAGAAGGCCGAAACCCGAAGGCCGAAAAGCCTCCTCTTAGCGCTGATTGAGCCGCTGTCGGCTGGGTCGCAGGCCCAGGCGCGGGTTCGCCTTTCGGGTTTCGGACTTCGGCCTTCTTTCGGCCTTCGGGTTTCGGCCTTCGGGTTTCCGGCCTGTGGCTGCCCGAAATGGTGGCACTAACAAGAAGCGCCCGACTTCGGCCTTTAGCCCTTTTTCAACCCGGCCGGCGCGTCAGGTTGAACAGGATGGCGCACACGACGAGGAACAGGAAGACGATCGAGTAGATCTGGAAGGGGAAATCATAGCGGGCGTGAACAAGGCAGCCGGCCACCGCCAGCCATATCAGAATGATGAATCGTCTCCCGCCGTGGATGCCACCCCGCGCGAACCACCGCAGCAACACCGCGACCAAAGCCAACGCAATTAACGCGCTCCCCGCCCAGCCGAACGTGATGCGCGTTTCCAGCCAGTCATTGTGCAATTGCGCGGGCCAGTAGGTGCCGGTGGAAACACGGTAAAGCTCGAAGACCGATTCAAACGTGCCCGGCCCAGTGCCGAACAGCGGGTAATCCGCCGCCATCGGGCGGGCCGCCTCATACATCCGCTCGCGGGTATCGAACCCCTCGCTGAGATGCGCCATGCGCGGCTGGAGCGTCTTCCAGCCCAAGGCAAAACCGAGCGCCAGCGCCCCGGTGAAAAACAACACCAGGCTCGCCACTGTGATCCGCCGCGTCTTACGGTCCCCCCGCCGGTGCGCCGCCAGCACAAAATGGGTCGCCACCAGGAAGAACGCCGCCAACCCGATAATCCCGACCGTGACGAGCGCGCCGCCACGGCTGGTGGAGATAATCGGGCACGCCGCCATCACGGCACAGCAAACCAGGATCAGATGGCAGCCTGAGCGGCTTGACGCATAGGACCGGTTGAGCGTCCACCAAAAGCCCAGGCACACCGGCCAGAGGAGATTGAGGTATTGCGAGGCATTGGCCCGGTAGGCGTACGGCCCAAACTGCGTCTCCGCCCCGGGGTTGACATGCGGCTTGACCAGAAACAGCAACCTGCCCGAGCCTTCCAACCTCTGGACGATGCCTTCCACGCCGAGCAACCCGCCGTTAACGGCCAGCACCCATAATAAGCGCCGCAATCGCGCAGGCAACAATGCACCACCGCCACCGCCGCCACCTCCCCGTTGCGACCACGGGCTCCCGGCCCGTTCCTCCCCCTCTGATTGGCCCAGCAGCCAATCTCGAATCGCCCAAAACGCACACGCCAGCGCCAGATAACTCCAAAACGCCGGCCAACTCCGGCTGCTGTCCAGGCTGTGCGGCAGCCACGCGATGAAATGGCTATGGTAAGTGAAACTCAGTTGGCTGCTGTGATAAGTGGCCCGCGCGTTCGCCGCGCTGATCAGGCAGTAACCCAGAATTGCCACCGTCAGCCCCGCCAGCACCACGGTCAGCCACCCCGCAGCCCTCCCCCTTTTGCCTCGACCCCCGGCTTCCGCAGCACCGAGGCTTCCGGCATTCGGACTTCGGACTTCGGACTTCGGACTTCGGACTTCGGACTTCGGACTTCGGACTTCGGACTTCGGACTTCCCAATCCCCCCCCCTTCCGATCATCCCATCGCGGCGGGCGGTATCCCCTGCCCCAGCGAACGGACAATTTGCCTGCCAGCAACAACCCCAAAAGGTAACCCGCCCCGTTCATGACCCAGATTGACCAGCGCTGGGTCGTGCCAAACGCCCACGGACTGAACACCACCATGAAGTACATCAGCCCTTCCGTCAGGTCCTCGCACGTGCGGTAGAACAGCACATTCCGCGCCCGTACCACGCGCGGCCCCGGCCACCAACGCTTTGCCCGGGCCGCTGCCGCAACCGGCGCCGCGCCGCGGGCCGAAGTGCCGGATTGTCCGCCGATTTCCATCTGGCGGGATTCAAATTGAGCCACCCGCCTTTAACAAGCTTGAAGTCGGACCTCTGGATAGGGGCAGGCAGCGTTGAAGCCGCCTGCCCCGTGTCAACCGCCCGCGGCCTCGATCGAGTCGGCGGGCGGCAGTTTGAGGCTTAAGCCGCCTCCGGCACGATCGCCGCGAACGTCAGCGGGTTGTCCTCCCAGCCGTCAATGAACTGGTTGACGCGGACAAAGACCTTCGCGCCCACAGCCGGCACACCATAGCGCGCCGAGTAGAGGCTCGTGATGTCCGCCGACCCCGCCGCAGGGGCCGGACAAGTGCCCAGCACGCGGAAGTTGGTGAACTTCTGGTAGCCCTGGCTCACGGGCTTGGAGGCGCGGACAATCGTGCCGTCCCCCGGGTCCCCCGCGCAGGTCAGCTTCAGCGCGATGGCTCCCGCGGTGTTGGTGATGACCAGGCCCTGGGGTGCCAACTCGGGGAACACCGGACGGGCCGGCGGCGCGTCCACCTGGTCCTGGCCGAACTGGGCCAGGGTGCAGTTGATCTTGTTGAACAACTGCCCGCCCGTTAGCGGGCCGCTGCCCAGCCGTCCGGCACTCATCACGCCGCTCGCCGCGGCGACCCAGGCCGCCCGTTGCTCCTCAGTCAGCCCCCGCCACCGCGCGGCGACGCGCGCCAGAATGGCACGAACGCTCATTTGCGCCGGCGTGCGCGGGTTTGCCGGAACAACGTAGGCCCGGCTAATGAGGCCGTACCGCCCTTGCTGCGACACATACAGGCCGCGCTTGCCGGATTGTGGAATGTCAATGATTTTCATACATTTACTACTTTCCTTTCTTTTGTTTTTTGTTTCTGCTACGGCGCGCGTGGCCGGCAACGCCAGCCAGGTTGCGCGCGCCAAAAGTGTTCGGGACTGCAGCGGTGGAATGATGGAATGATGGAATGATGGACCGTGGGATGACGAACGCCTCCAACGCAGTATTCCAATGTCCCAACATTCCAGTATTCCAACAATCCGTTCTTCCGTTCATCCCAAGCTCCTTGTGCGCTCGTCCACGCGGGCGAGGCCCGTTTCCAGCGCATTGACGCGGTTTCCCAGCCGCTCCAGCGCCGCGAGAAGCTGCCCCTGGTTGCTGTCCAGTCTATCGAGGAGTGAGAGATGAGTGCCGTTGATGCGTTCCCGGATGGCGAGCATCTCCGCGTAAAACTCCGAGCGGCTGAGGGACTCGGGCTTGTGCGCCCCTTTGGGGCTCAGCAGCCTCTTGGCAAGGAGAATGGCCGAGCCGACTGCGCCAGCTATGGCCGCCCAGCCCTCGTTGGAGATGGTCCGAGCGGCGCTGATTGGGGAATTAAGATTTGAGTTCATGAGGCATGATTCCTGAAACGTGATGCGTGGTGCGTGGCTTGCCGCGCCGGAGCCAGGCGGAGGCGGGTGCGTGACTTGCCGCGCCGACTTGTCTCGCCGAAATCCGATGAAGACGGAAGCCAGGCGGAGGCGGGTGCGTGACTTTAGACTTTAGACTTTAGACTTGAGACTTCTCCCCTGAGATGCCCGTGCCGATGAGCCAGAAACCAGCCGCCGACCACCAGCGCCACAACGCCCAGAATCAGCAGCTCATTGCCGACGATCAGGCTGGGAAGCACCATGAGGGCCAGGCCGCCGAGCGAGAGCGCCGCGCTGGTCGTCACGCTGCCGATGACCACCTTGAGCGGCGGATAAACCAGCGACGCCAGGCCGAACACGAACAGGCCCGCGCCCACCCAGACGATGCCCTTGAGGCTGGCCAGCTTCGCCCCTACTTCGCGGGCCATGTCCTTCTGCGCCGCGCCCAACTCCGTCCGCTCGCGCGTTTCCTCGCGCTCCCTCACCGGCATGGCAGCGCTGAGCGTGAAAGTGGTTACGGGGTCCTGAACCCCCTCACCCGGCCTGCCGCCACCCTCTCCCCCGCCGAGGGGGAGCGGGATGGGGTGAGGGGGCTGCTGGTGGAGCGGAGTTGCAGCGGTTGCCACGGCATTGGGCACGAGGGCAGTCTCCACTCGTGAGCCCGCGGGCACCGTATAGGTCCGCACCTTGACGCTCTCCTGCTCCTGCTTCGTGGCTTGGGCCGGGTTCTCGCTCTGGGTCAGCGTTTGCTGAACCGAGCCTCCCGCGCTCCGCGTCATCACCGCCTTGCCGCCTTTGAGCGGACGCGGCCCGACGCACCCGGTCACCGCCAGCGCGAGCGCGAAACCCGCGCACAGGAAGCGGGAGAGGTACACCTCGGCAGCGCGGGCACCGCGCTTTGGATGGCGGACTTCAGACTTTAGACTTTGGACCTTAGACTCGCGTCCCTGCCCGTCATCCCACACCACCCGTGGGGGCGGCACGTAGATAAAGCAGCCGGGCGGCGTCTCAGCCTGTTCCCTGGCATCACTGCCGCCTCGGCCCGAGGGGACCAGCAGGTACTCCTGGAGATGCAGGGCAAACGCCCGCGGCACCTCGTCCGGCTTGCCGTCAGCGTCCACTGCGGTCTCCAGGCGGGCATGGAAACGACGAATGGCCTCGCGCACAGCGTGGGCGCACCGCTCCGCTCCGTGACAACTTAGCCAGGAACTCTGGCGCAGGCGCTCCGTTAGCTCCTCCAGTTCCCGCAGGGCCTCGGCCTTGACCGGCTCGATCTCCCGCCGGTCCTCCAACACCCGCTCCAATTCCCGCTGGCGGCGCCATAGGGCCCGGACGGACGACGCGTCTTCCAGCCCCATCGCCCGTTGCTGCACGGCTTCAGCCGGACTGGGGGGCTGCCCCAGCTTTTCTCTGGCCTTGAGTGCCAGCGCCACGCCGTGGAGCGCCTGCCCCGGTCGTTCGGTGAGCAGGAAGGCAACGTAAAGCGCCCCCAGCTCGTGTTTGAACGTGGCTTGCCGCCCCTTAAAGGTTAGCTCCCACACGCCCTGCGTTCGGCGCAGGCCACAGGGGTGTTCGTTTCGCTGATCTCGATTAGTGGTATGTTGGCTCGTCTTCATATTCCGGCGTCTTGATTGGCCAGCGGTTTCTACCGCTTGCCGGAGGCAATTGCCTTCACCAGGAGTGGGGGCCACAGCTTGACCCCGCGGGGTCAAGCCCTGACGCCCCACCCAAATCCTCGCCTAAGGCAACACACTCAGAGGCTTGGGGAGCACACGCGCCCTCGCGTGCAGTGGCCGGCGCCCTCGCCGGCCACACCTGGCTGGGGCTATAGAGTTCATATTGAGTTGCGGTGAAGCAGTCGGCGAGGGCGCCGACGGCGACACGCGGGGGCGCGTGTGCTCCCCGAAGAGCTGCAATTCCGGGCTTAGGCGAGGATCAGGGCCCCACGGGGCGGGAGCATGGGTAGCTACACAAATCGAATCGCGCCCAATTGCAGGGCGTTTCTCCCTCTCCTCCCGGCCCAGGAAGGAAGGACAGGGAGAGAATTCCACGAACCAGCTAGTGTGGTGTCTCAGAATTGCGCTGACATAGGCCAAAGCGCCAGAGGACTGGCGCAGTCCAAGACGCTAGCGCGCGCCCCCCAGCGCCGGCGACCGCGAAGCGTCTTGGACTGCGCCAGTCCTCTGGCGCTTTGGCCCCTCCCGCAAAGGTATCTGCAATTCTGAAACACCACACTAGCGCGTTGAGCCCCTGAGCCGCTCCCGACTGCCGTTGAATGAAGCGCACTGCGGGCAAAGGGCCTCCTCTCCCCAACCCTCTCCTCCTGAGGTGGAGAGGGTTGGGGAGAGGAGGCCTGTTTTGATCTGCCAACCTCCGGAATGGCGGGCGCAGCTTTCTGTCTGCTTCGTTTCCTTTGTTACCTTCTGTGGCCCTCAGAATTGGACTTGCCAGCGGTGGCCCGGCGGCGGCTCGAAGACCAGCCGACCCGCGAGTTCCCCCCGAGCCAGGCGCACATTGCACCCGGCTTTCGCGGCGGTATAACGCCGGCTGGGCACCAGGATGTGCGCCTCGATGTAGTCGGCGAACGCCACCGCGGCAGGATTGGGCCCCTTCGCGCCGGGGGGAGTGCGGCGCAGATTGCGGCACAAGCGCTGGATGGACCGGTGAACCAGCTTGGTCACAGCCTGGCCCGGCCTGCTCGGCCTGCGCCGGTAGTGCTCCTCCAGAAAGGCGAGCAGCTCGTCGTAGGCATCCTGGGCTTCCTTCCGTTCTGACTCGGGAATCGCCGGGTCATCCATGATGCTCTTGTAATTCCTCAGTTCGGAATAATGCCGCTCACGCGCCTCGGCCTCCTCGTCTTCCAGCGGCGACTCAGCGGTGCCAACGCCGTCGGTGATCGGCGTGAGCAGGCCCGTCTCGGGGTCCGGCAGTTCGGCATTCAATTCAGTCTGCCGATGGCCGGTGGAGAATTCGGCGAAGAGGGACGCGGAGGCGAGAGGCTCGCTGGGACGCGCCAGCAGCCGGGCGACATACGAAACGCCGATTTCATGCTTCGGGTAGGCGTAGTTCCCTTGGATCAACAGCACCCAGCACCCGGCCTCGCGTCGTAGAGAATACTGGAAGAGGTCTCCGGTTCCCGCCCGGTCATCCAGCCTCGAGCCTCCAGCATCCGGCATAGAAGTTCGGCCCTCTCTTGGATTCCGCGTCAATTCGCGCAATTCGCGGTTAGCCTCTGAAGCCCGGCTCTCGTTCCTCCTTCCACCATCCAGCCTCGAGCACCCAGCATCCGGTATCGAGGATCGAGTATCCAGCATCGCGCCCGACACGCCCTCCCCCGTGGCAAACCGGTAAATGGCGCCCAACTCCTCGGGCGTCGCCCGGGAAAGCACCAGCACCAGCTTGCCTAGGAGAGTCTCTCTCATCCGCTCGTTGTTCAACTTTCTTCACTGGGCCAGCGCTTCATGCAACAGGCCCTACACAGTTGCAGGACTTCACGAACGGCCTCCCCGAAAATGCAAAAGTACCTGTAGCTACAGGCGCTTACACGCGTGTGAAGACTTCACAACGACTTCACGAATCAGTCATGACCTAGCCCCTCCTCCGGCAAATACCCGTCTTCATCCTCCCTGGCGCCCGCTCTGTCGCCATCAGCAAATTGCGACGCCTCACCCTGCACGGCGCCACGCTTCTTTTTGGCATAACGGTCGCCCCTGACCGTCCTCTGCCGCTCCTTCAGGTCGGAGGCGAACGCGCGCAGCCTTTCAATGGGCATGCCGAAGTGGCTTTCGATCAGCGCCACCCGCTGCGTAATCAGCGACGCCACGCACTTGCATTTCCGGGCGGTCTCCGCCTTGGTCATCTGCTTGAACACCATCAAATCGAACACGCGCGCCGGGGGCGCTGCCAGGTCCGTGCCCATCGCCAGCAATTCGCCGAACAACCGAAACACTTGCGCCGCTTCCGATTCGTCGGTCTCGTTCCGCGGGGGCGTGAATTGAGCGAACAGTTCGCCCGGGGGCCTGGTGGCGCGGAGGCGCCGGTTTTCGCTGAGCAGAACCGTGGTCTCCAAGGGAAAGAAGGCGGCCCGGGCGTGCGCCAGCAATTCCTGGCACGGGGCGTTACAGTGGAAACTGGTCGGAGCCAGGAGAATAAACCGCGCTTGCAGCCGCGCCACCAATTCGGCGACAACGCGGCGAAAGGTGGCGCCGCAGAACTGGACCGTCAGGATGGCCGGCACACCGTCAGCCGACCACGCGCCGATCTGGAGTGTGTTCGGCAGCGGGAGCGGCGCGGGCTTGCCGTGCAGTTCCAGTACCTCGAAGAGCGCGTGGCCGAGCTTGGACCAGCTTACTTCCCAGGGCGTGATGTCCGCCGGCGTCAGCAGGATGTCCCGCGGCTGGGTCGGGTCAGCGCCGCAGGTGGCGACCAGCGAGCCATCCGGGCGGCAGATGATATCGTGGGCCAACCCGCAGCCGCGCGGACAGGGCAGGAGCTGGGCCAGGTGGGGGATCTCGTGCAGGATGAGATCCTTCATCGGCCCGAACGCTGCGCCGAATCCCTGACGCCAAACGCCGGGCAGTGCGATCAGTCCCGGGATGGTTTCAAGGACGGACCATTCAGTTGAGCGTTGAGGGTTGAGGGTTGAGAGAGGGGGCATGGGGGCTGGTGAAGTGGGATCGGTTGCAGGGGTTTGCAGAAGGAATCGAAGGGAACGAAGGCTCTCGAAGGCATCGCTGAGCAGGCGTGGAAGATGAGATCTGCCGGTGGGTTCATAACTTTGTTTCCTCCGTTATCTTCTGTTGAAGGACGCCTGCCTTAGGTCTGGGCTCATGGGAGTGGCCGCTGGCCGGGGGGCGGTGGAGGCATGGGCGGGCCGATGCGGGCAAAGCCGCGGGCCACCAGCCAGGTTTTCATCAGCCCGGCCCCATAGCCCGGCGTCAAGGTCAGGATATGCGGCGGCCAGATTTCCGCCAGGTAGAGCTGGCCGCTTCCCACCACGTGAAACCGCAACACGGCGAACAAGGGCCGCGTCCCGCGGGGCAGCAGGTCGTACACCGAGCCGCCGGCCTCGGCGGACTTGAACACATTACTCGACCGCCGGACCACAACGTCCTGATAAACGTTGTCGCAGACAGTGCCAAGCTCCCGAACGACAACCTCCCTGATCCCGAGCGCGCGATCAGGGGCCAGGGCGTCGGGGCCTCGCTTAACGAGCGGATCGAGCGTGTAGAGGCCTTGCTCAGGGGAAGGCGTGGTACAGGGGGTGGCGATCATGGGGGTTAGTGAGGCCGGGAGGGTCGAGTGTGGGAGACAGACCGGGAATTGCCACGCGCCGGGAACATAGCCCGTCTTGTGGGGGAAGGCCGGACTCGGGGCGGTCCGGCTTTCCAACGCGGCCTCCGGGCCGCTTCTGCCCGCGTCTGTCTTCATGTTGGCGAAACGACTGTCTGCCAGCCGAAACGCCGCGTGAGCCCTTTCCCCGGCCCTCGTCCCTGGCGTTGCGACCGGGACCGGGGCCGCTGTTTTCAGCCTCTCGCGCGACAAATCGGCTGTCAGTTGCCGGGCAGTTTGGCGCCCGGAGTGCGTGCTGTCAACAGTATATAGTCACTGTATGCATAAATAGTTTTATCATTACTTGCGGCGCATTCGACAAGGAACAGTCGGTTGTGCTCCACATTTATTCGTTACAATCCTGGTTGACGGACGGCGACTGTAACGTCTAAACTGTGGCATGACATTGAAGTCAATCACTGTAGCATCAGACGCCTACACCCCGCAGGCGCCGGATGACCCGGAACAATTGCAGCGCGGCGATGATGCGGTCATCTTCCGCGCGGCCCAGCTCTTCCTGGGCGATCGGGCTCCGGGGCTTTCGCCCAGCGAGATCGCCACCCAGATCAGCGCCGAGTTTGACTTGCGCCCGAAGCTGACGCGGGAGGCAATTTACCCGATGATCAATGAGGCCATCCGCCGCGACTTCCTGCGGCTGGTCCCGCCGCTCAACCAGCAGTTGGCCGAGCGAGTGCGAGCCAAATACCCGAACCTGAAAGGCGTCACGCTCAGCGTCGTGCAGACCGCGGGGCGGCATGACAACGCCAAGGTGGCCACCGTGGCGGCGGAGCTGGCATTGGACCACGTGAAGCAAATCTCCAAGGCCACCAACGACCCAAACGTCAGTGTTGGCCTCGGGCCGGGGCGGGCGACGCTTGATTTTTGCCGCGCTTTCAGCCGCCGCCTGGCCGCGTATCCCGAGCCGCTCAAACTGCGCCTGGTGGCGATCTCAGCCGGCTGCCCGGCCAACGCGTCCGAATACTCCTCGATTTCCTTCTTCAACCTCTTCCCCAAGCGCTTGGTCGAGGGCCGCACGGTTGGCCTCTTCGCCGAAACCCTGGTGCCCCAGGACGCCTTCGACCGGATCAAAGATCGGCCCGGCGTCAAGGAAGCGTTCGCCGAACGGGAGAGCATCAACCTCGTGGTGACTTCGATGGGCGACGTGCGGGATGAGCATGACTTGCTGATGATGTTCCTGGGGCAATCCCCGCCGGGCAAGGGCCGCCCGCGAACCGACAAGTGGCGCGGCAACGTCCAGTACCGCCCCTACACCGCCGACGGCCCGGTCCTGGAGACGGGCAAAGAGTTGCGGGCGGTAACGATCTTCGAGTTGCAGCACCTGGTGCAAGCGGCCAACCAGAAGAACCGCCACGTCATCCTGATGGCGCGCCAGTGCGGGATCTGCGGCCGCTCCCGCGCCGAAGCTCTGCGCCCGCTGCTGACCAACCCGCAGCTCAAAGTCTTCAGCACGCTCGTCATGGACGCCGCCACGGCCCGGGAACTGCTCAAATAGTGTCTCAGTTTTCCTAGCTCCCGACTCCAGACTGAAGCCTTTGGACTTTTGCCTCCCATCCGTCTCATTTTTTACTGGAATTGCCTCCGCTTCGGCGCATCATTGGGCGGCTTCACGTCATGGGCGCCACGAACTCAGACTCGCCGGTCGGCAAGATGTCCTCTTCGGGACACCGGCTTCAAGAAACTCATCCAGTCCCTGGTACCAGAGCCTGCACCCCGACCTGCAACCACTGCACGTGCTCCATAGATGAAAGTTGAACTAACAGATAGAGCTCGCATCGGACTGGACCACTTGCCTATGTCCGAGAGAGAAAAAGCCCTCCAACTGAAAAGACAGCTCGCCGGTTTCCCCAACGCACCGGCCCTGCGCGGCAAGTACAAAAAAACTCGCGTCTGGCTTCTCTGCCCGAGTTCTCTACATCGCCCGCGTCAGCGGCAGGATAAGAGCCATCTTCCGTCACGACGCTGACAAAATCACAATCTTGGAAATCGTGCATCACGATCGCCTCAAAGTGTTTCATCTGGCCCTGAGGGGAATACAGCCATGAAGCCGCTCGATGAGTGCCAATTTCAACTCGCGGAGTGCCTGAAAGAGTTGGGCGAGCTTGACAAGCTGCTCGCCACGAAAGCCGAACTCGAAGAGGCCGCTGACATCCTTCCCTTTTTCAAAGCACACACCAACATCGCTGCCTATGTTGGTTCATACGCACCCACAATTGCACGTTTCGACCTCCTGAGCAGCGAGTACACCCTTTTCGGCGACTTCCGCGCGGATATGATTGTCGGCGACTCGGCCAGGAAGAGCTACTGTCTAGTGGAATTCGAGGACGCCACAAAGGACAGCATCTTCAAAAAGAAAACAAGGACCAGCACGGAGTGGTCGGACCGGTTCGACCACGGCTATAGCCAGCTCATTGACTGGCTTTGGAAGATCAATGACTTCAGGCAAACCGGACAAGGCAGGGCCATTTTTGGGCCTGACACGTTTGACTTCATGGGCATGCTAGTCATCGGCAGGGACCAGTTCTTGGACCCACAAGAACAACTTCGGCTCAAATGGAGGGCTGCAAAAGTGGTGATCAACTCCCAAACCATCGTTTGCATCACATTCGACCAACTCGCCAGAGACCTCCGCGACAGTCTCTCACTCTACCATTAATTGCCCCCAAAGAAACCACCCACGCCATGCCCTCGAAACCGAAGACCCCTGCCAAACCCGCCAAGGGCAAAACCGTCGCCACCCTCCGCCACGGCGCCAAGCGCAAGAACCTGCCGACCGTCGAATACGAGTCCCTCATGCGCCGGGAGGAAAAGTCGCCCATCGAAGTCGCCTACGAACGGCGCAACCACGACCTCGACCCCCAGTTCGTCTGGCGCGGCAAAGACAACCAGGACTGGTCCAACCTGGTCGTGCCCGCTCCGCCCCTCTACATCCAGGAAAAGGCCCATCCGAGAGTCCTGATTGATGACCTGCTACACCAGTCCAAGGCCCGCGCCGCAGCGGCGGCGCCGCAGATTGACCTCTTCGCCGACTTCAACGGCCTGCCCAGAGACGCCCGCGCCACCGAGTTCTACCGGCACGACGCCCACTGGACCAACCGTATGATCCTCGGCGACAGCCTCCAGGTCATGGCCTCCCTGGCAGAGCGCGAGGGCCTGCGCGGCAAAGTCCACTGCATCTACGTGGACCCGCCCTACGGCATCAAATTCAACTCCAACTTCCAATGGTCCATCACCAGCCGCGACGTCAAAGACGGAAAGGCTGACCACATCACCCGCAAACCCGAACAGGTCAAGGCCTTCCGCGACACCTGGCGCGACGGTATCGCCTGTTGGTTTATTGATACGGACTACAACGAAGAAAGCTTCTTCGTCCGTCACGCCTATTTCCTCGGCGCCAGCGACCCGTATCAATCCCTCAAAACCACCCTCAAGGCCGAAATAGATCAGGAAGCCTGGGAATCCCTTCACAGCGCCATCTCTCGTCCCTTCACCGAAAGACGCCAAAGCCTGACAGCACCGCAATGAGCCGTATGAATCTGCCAGCCAACAGTATCGAGTGGGCTCTAAAGCACGTAACCAGGTTCTACTCCAGCGACTTCTTCCCCGACCCGTTCGAGTTTGAAGCGATTTCCACCCAATGGCCAAACCTCCGGCCTGTAATCCAAGGCTGGGACCTTACGGAGTACACGCCTAAGACGCCCCTCCAAGCCCTGGCGCCCAAGCCAAATGGCACCTTCAGGATCGTCCATCAACTGGACCCACTCGACGCACTCGTTTACACAGCCCTCGCCCACACCCTCGCCGAAGACATTGAGGCGGCGCGGATTCCACAAAAGGAAGGAATCGCCTGCAGCTACAGGATCGCCCCGGACGTTAACGGATCGTTTTTCGCCGGCACTGCGGATGGCTGGGACCTGTTCACCAGCCGCACCAAGCACCTCATCAGCCAATACCCCAAAGGCGTTGTCCTCGTCTGCGACATAGTCGACTACTACAACCAGATCTACAGCCACCGGGTAGCCAACATCATCGGCGAGCTTGGGCGGCCCGACGCCAAAGCACTTGGCAAAGTCGTCGAGAGGTTCATCGAGGCACTGAACACCCAGACCTCGCGCGGCATCCCTGTCGGCCCCGCCGCCAGTGTCGTGTTCGCAGAGGCGGTCATGATTGATCTGGATAGAAAAGTTCTCGCCACAACACGGGATTACGTCCGCTGGGTGGACGACTTCCGAATCTTCTTCCGCACCTACGCAGACGCACAGCAATTTCTCCACCAGTTCACCGAGTACGTTCACGACAACCACCGCCTGGTGTTGTCAGGAGAAAAAACCAGAATCATTCCCGTCGAGAAATACAAGGCGTCTCACGAGCAAAACGACGCCGAACGGGAGGAGCGCCTCCTCACCGCCAAGACACAGGCGCTCGCCTTGGATGAGTATTACCATGAGTTGATCGCAAATGCGGGGCCGTACGATGAGCCAGAGGAGGAATTTGACAAACAGCAATTCGAGGCCCTTCTCCAGGAATTCAGAACAAGCAAGAAGTTCGAGATCGCCTCTGAGGCCTACAACGACCTGCTGAATGAAGAGATGAAGAAGCCGCATCCGGACTTCGTCCTCATCCGTAGAGTCCTGCGAAAAGCTAAATCATACAGGATTAGGAGTATCCTCCCATTCGTCCTGATCCACTTTGAGCGCCTCCTTCCATTAGCTCGCGAGGTATGCCTGTACCTGGAGAAGGCGCTCACTCAAGAGGCAGCCACCAAGAACGCCACACTCCTGCTCAAGATTGCTGACTCGCCATATATGCAACTTCCCTACGTCAATATGTGGCTCGCGTGGCTTTTTTCCTCCTCAGCCTTCGCCGATAAGTGCTTTGCGCCCCTCCTCGGAAAGGCATCGCAACTTCGGGGGCAGGCTCTAATCGCGATCCGAGCCAGGGACCTGGCGTGGGTCAAATCCCGGAAGAACGGCCTCGACACGCTGGGCCCTTATGAAAAGCGCGCTGTACTATACTCGTCTCAGATTCTGTCCGAAGACGAGCGAAAGGTTTGGCTTGGAATAGCCAAAGAGCGCGGCGACCTTCTTGAGAAGACACTTGCCGACCACCGCTCTCGGGACTTCAAGTCGCCAAGCCCGGGAACCTCCGTAAAGCGCCACCCCGCGCCGCTTGGGCTAGTCCACGCCCAGCCGGTTCTCCCTCAAAGCCAACAAGTGTCCCGGCGACGAAGTCATGAAATTCTGCCCTTTACCACAAGGTAAACCACATGCCTAAGCCTCCCCCGCAAGACGAATCCCCCGACCTTGTAATCGGCTGGACAACAGCGACACAAACCCACGATCCCCAGTTCTGGGCACGGAACAACAAGAAGCCCAAACCCGGCGCCCAGCATGACCGGGACCTCGTGCTGATTCCACGCCAGAAGATCGCAAACCACACGGCAATCATCGCCCAATCGGGCGTCGGCAAGTCCTTCTTCCTGGGCCGCTTGATCGAGGAAATCGTTCTGAAGACTCGCGCCCGCTGCGTCGTCCTCGACCCGAACGGTGATTTTCGCAAAATCGCCAATGTCGAGAAAGCGGCACTGTGGAGCAAGGCCGCCTACGACCTGGAATCCGGCACCGGCAAGCTACCACACGAGCCCAAACGCAAAGTTTTTGCAGAGAGATGGGCCAGAGTCCGAACACGCGTCAGGGGAGGACCAGGAACACTAGATCCTAGTGCTGAACGTTTCCAACTTCGATGGCAACGGCTTGACATGGGTCTACTTGCTGAGGAACTCCCCGAGCGGCTCCGGCCGGAGCTCTTCCAGATTCACCGTTTTCTGAAGATGCTCGGCTCTGTGCTCCGGTTCAAGCTGGCTATCACCGGAAAATCAACCGACCCTCTCGCGGCTGCGAGGGCCATCATCGAGAAGTCCCGCTCGACGCCAGAAGACCTAAACAAACACCTCGACACCCACCTCAACCCTCCGGACCTCTTCGGCTCTGAGTTTGCGCGGGGCGCAAGAGTGATACGAATCCCCGGTACTAAACGTTGGTATCCCCGCGTTCTGCTCGAATCCGCTCTGAAGAATGTTCGCATCAGCGCAACCACCTTTCCCAAGGACGTGTCCGAGGAGGTCGAACGCTTCTACTTCGGAACAGAGCGCGAGTACGAGGCGGCAGGCATCATTCGCAAGGAGCTCAACAAAGAGTCTACCAGCGACGGGCAATATCGTGTTGATGTCATTGACCTTCCCACCTTCCCTGACCCCAAGATCCGCCTCTTGGCCATTTACTCGCAAACTGCCGCGATCTTCGACAGAGCCAGGAGAAGCTGGAACCGCGCAATGGAACAACCATCAAATAAGGACAACCGCACCCCAACGCTCCTTGTAGTGGACGAAGCGCACAACCTGATACCCAAAGGCACCGACAACCAGGCCCGCATCGCAGTGCGCGAGCTCTTTCGCACCATTGCGGCTGAAGGACGCAAGTACGGCCTGTTCCTGGTGCTAGTGAGCCAACGGCCCGACAAGCTTGACCCATTAGTTCTCTCCGAATGCCAAAACCGAGCCCTCATGCGACTCGGCTCACGCGCCGTGATGGAGGCAACCCGTTCCATGCTTGGCCTGGAAGACCTCTCGCCCAAAGACCTGGAGAGCTGCCTCGATCTCGGCAAGAGCCGAGTTCTGCTCGTCGGCCCCTGGAGCGGCGGAGAGCCAACCTTCTTTTATACAGCCACCCGCCGGACCATAGAGGGCGGACGAGACCTGCGACCCGAGCACTGGGCAACATCTCGATTCGCTCCGGCTCCCGACCTATCAACCATCCCGCCCACCAAACCGTCCGCCCTGCCCGCCTCGGCGGCCAAGTCACGAAGGGGCCTCCCGGGAGCCGCATCATTGAAGGCGAGAATTCCACGAAATCCTTGACGGACACGGGCCAAATGCATATTCGTCAAGCCATGGCGTGCCTCAGTTTCCAGGAATCTCCGCAATCAGTGCGCGCCTTGCTTTCTCACTGCAACCCCCGATCGGAGCAGAGAGTGCGCTAATGAACCTCTACATAGCCGAAATTCGTCATGATGGTCTGGCGCTTGTACGCGCAGGGTCGAAGGTGACCTCCTACTGGCTCCCCGCTTCCGACTGGGCTACACCCGCCGAGTGGGAGGCTTTCCGGGATACCGCCGAGCCAGGCATGCCACTCAATGTCTCCCTGATGCCCGGACGACACGCTACCGGAGGCCTGCAAGTGGTTTCGACACGCGGCCCCGGCGCAAAGGAATTGAGTCTTGCTTGGAAGGGCGAAGTGCATGCACTGGAAATCGAGAGCATGTCAAAGAAACTCATTAGGGGAAACATCGGAGCCATTAAGGCTGTGATAGATCGCGAGGAGTACACCAACTTCCTCAACCGCTTTCGTCGCAATGAACAGATCCAGGACCACGGGGCACTGGCTCTGGGGGATGTCCTCTGCGGGCTCTTCAAGGCCGAGCACGGCCCGGAGGGACTCGTACAAGTGAGCTTCGAGGATGCCCTCCACGTCCTCGCGAGCGAATGTGAGAGCCGCGTCGCAACACAACAAGAGGATCCTGATGCTGCGCCGGATGAGAATGCAGGCGAAACTGGGCGGCCCCACGCACCTCTGTTCCACACGCCGCCCTCCGCGCTCAGCCCCTTTCTCTTCGTCGAGGACGATTCCCTCTGCCGCCAAATGTGGAAAGAAATTCTCGCAGAAGAGGGAGTCGAAGTTGATGCCTACGAGACCTACGAGGAGGCCCTGTGCGCAATCCGTGCAGCGGACCGGCGGTTCAAAATGGCAGTCCTGGACGTCCACCTCAGGCCCGGCGCGAACGATCATCTCGGACTTGAACTCGCTCAAACCCTCGTGACGTGCCAACCGGACTGCCGGATCGTCCTGTCCTCTGCAGAAGACGACGCCGAATACAAGAAGAACACCTGGGGAGCATTCCCAGCGCACGGTTACATCGTCAAACCTGCGCTGCTGGAAGATTGGGCCGCAACAATCGACGCTGCGGCCGCTACATCTCAACGTACACCTCTTCGAGAATTGCTGTCCGACTCTGAATCGCAACCTCCCCCAACTGGAGCCCAGGGCCTCCCCGACCAGCAGGTCTCCCTGCCCACGGCCAGCCTTGACGGCGCGCTGAGTGAATTCCTCCGAAAAGCTCCCGGAATATCCGTCCACGTTTTCCGCCTCCACCTACGCTCTTGGCGCGGCAGGCCGGTGGCAAGCGCTGGTGGTAACCTCAACTGGGAGCCCTATCGAGGGAAACTAGGTAAAAGCCTCATCCGCGACGCAGCCACGTCCAATGACCCCGTTGTCTATAACGAAGCGGGGCACACTTGGCAGCACCGCTGGACCAAGGCAATGGTGGATTACCAGAGTTTTTGGGGCCAGCAGCTCAGGGTGCCCGGCCCTCACCCGTACGTCCTTGTGGCATTCCATCCAAGCCCGGGTTTCTTCACCTCCGAGATGCAGCTCATCGCGCGCTGCTGCGCGGAAAAGGTCACTTGCGTTCTCTCGTCTCAACAACTTGAACGCCGCGGAAGTCAGGCCGCGGAGCACGCCTCTGCGGGGCTTGGCTTTGCCTGCCTCGCTCACGAGCTCTACAGCAGGCTCAATGGCGTGGGGCTGACGGTGAAACACATGGACTCCCTGCTTGCTGCCCCGGAGACCCTTTCCGACAATGCAACGAAGCTCCGAGGGGCCATCACAAGTCTGCAACCTACCGTCATCGAATTGGTTGCTAATGCGCGGATTCTTAGGGGGCCCGCTGGCGGAGCAAAACCTGTGTGTGTCGCCTACTGTCTCACGAAGGCAGTTGAGGGCATCAAGAAAGCCATGGTGGACATCTTACCACGACACAAGAATATAATCGTTCAGCTCGACACGCCTGACCCCAATCGCTCGTGGACGGTAAAGGCGAATGCTGGTGTACTGGTGACCGTCTTCTTCAACATCTTGCTCAATGCCGTGCAACAGATCGACCTCTTCGCGGCAGTTCGCCCAAAGGGTTGGACCAGCGCCTCGGCTAGACACTACCAGGATGCCAATGGACTGCCGTGGGCGCTGCTGTTCTTTAAAGACTCTGGCCCCGGCATTCATCCCGATCACTGGGACCAAATCTTCGACGCAGGCTACACGACCAAGGAAGAAGGCACCGGTCTCGGGCTCCACATCTGTCGCCAGTTGTTGTCTCGAATGCGGGACGGCAATAGGCAGGCATCCATGCGGGTTTCAACAAGCGTGCTCTGGGCGGGGACGACAGTTACCGTTCGTTTGCCCCTTCTGCCAACATAGACCTGGCGACTACACATTTATGCGCAAGAATCGCGAAAGGGTTCTGATTATCAACGACGACGGGCTCTTCAGAGATCAGCTAAAGGAGGCTCTCGAGGAGCTTGAATGCCGGGTTATCGCTTTCCCCGATCTGAACTCTGCACACAAGGACCTTGCCGGCGGCTTCAGCCCGTCGCTGGTCTTTGCGGACAGGCAGATCGGCGGCCAGCCGATCGAAACACGCCTGTTCCGGGAGATCAAACATACCAGCCCGGGCTCGCACGTAGTCATCTACACCCGGATAGACGAACTCACAGATTCAAATGTCTCCAAACTGCTGTTGATGGGAGCGATACGGGTTCTGGACAAGAGCGAGGTGGCCGACTCCGTCTCGAAGATCCTGCAAGAGTTCAAGGAGCTCAGGGATCTCTCTTCTGCTCTCGAGGAACTGTCACGCGGCCGAAGCCACCTCGTAACCGCCCTCCTCGGTTCTGATGTTGGCGTCACCATGATCGACCGCGAGTACAAGTGCTGGTTCGCCAGTGACAAGCAGCAGGAACTGGTGCACAGCCCATGCGTGGGCGGGCCGTGTTGGCGCCTGTTCCACGACCAACCCGCCCAAATGGGCTCCTGCTGGGGCTGCGGGGTCGCCGATATTCTTTCTGAAGCTTTCAGCAAGAAAACTGCTGTCCACCGAACCATCTTGAGCCATCTCCGCGACAATCGCGTCCTTTGGCTGTCCGTTGAGACAAAGCCAATACGCGGCTCTGACCATCGTATCATAGCCGGCACCGAAGCGGTGAGCATCCTTGATGAAGCCTTCGTGCAGAACATGGATGCCACCGATCGTCTGTTTGGGGTGGCCCGTGGGCTGGTGCACGCAGGGTTTGGACGCGCCCGGATTTACGAACGGCAAGCCGGCCCGGAGACGCTAAAATTAAGAGCCGCAGCGTCACGCACCGATCTCTTCGAAGCCAAGGACTACTTTGAGAGCTTGCTCTACCTCTCCCTCGAATACACGAAGTGTCCCTACACAGCGCAAGCAGTCAAAAACCAGACCGGCACCCTCGTTAAGTCTTGGGACCGCGGTGACAGCCCGTTCAAAGCAGCCCTGGATCTACAGCCACCTTACTTCCTCATCCCGATGTGGTCTGCTGACGGGGACCATCTCCTGGGGCTCGTGGCTGCAGATTTCGGCGGCTGGGATGAGGCCCGGAAGCCCGTGGCAGTCCAGCACCTCGCCCGTGATGAAAACCTAACCTGGATCCGCGACGGATATGCCAACGAAGCTCGACAAACCATAGTAAGCATGCGAGCCGGGACTAAAGCCGTGTCCCGCGAGTTCTTCTTCCGCCAGCAAGCCGCACTTCGGGCGCGACAAAGAATAGGTGCGGCATCCTCTCTGGATGAGGCTGTAGCTGCGCTGCGCGACGGCTTTGCCGGAGTTGCCCCCGACTGCGAGTTCTGCGTCCGTTCCCGAAAGGGAAACAGCCTCCTTGCTGACCCACGACTTTCCGTTCCGGTCGAGCTCCCCCTACGCGATGTAGTTGCCATTGATGACCAAAACTCACTCGCTGCTTACGTCCTGACCACCCACCTGAGGCCACTCTGGATTGATGACTACCCAGCATACAGACAAGGGCGTGGGCCATTTGCAGGACCACCGGGCCTTTCAAAAGGCGACATCCTCAGTGTCGCCCACCTTCCCCTCTCCTTCGAGTCAACGATCTATGGTGTGCTCAGCATTGACAGCCGCAACTCACATAGTTGGAACAAAGAGGGCTTCGCGAAGCCCTTGATTGACCTGGCCGAACAGGCAGCTCTTGTATTGCGGGACATCGCCATTCGCGATGCGTTCGAGGAGGCCCGACTGAAAACCGAGGAAGCTGAGCGACTTCTGGCTAAGCAGCAGTTTCTGGAACTAAAGACGATTGCAAATGTCGCCGAGTACCTGCCCCTCTGCGTCTTCGTGAAAGATCGCAAACATGGCTTCCTGTATGTCAATAGGTCCTTCGCCGGTGATGTTGGTATGGCGCAGAAGGACATCTTGGGTAAGACGGACGTCCACCTCTTTGGCGAAGACCTCGCAGCGATCTACCAGAAGGCCGACAACTGTGTCATCCAGACCGGCAACACCCTTGAAGTCACCGACGAGAAGCATCCTAGCAAGAGCGGCGAGCCACGCGAGGTACAAGTCGTCAAAAGCCCCTTTAGGTCTCCGTCGGGCGAGATTGAGGGCGTCTTGGGAGTCTATTGGGATGTGACTGAGGCCAATCGGTCCTTCCGTCAGGTCCAGTCTTGGCGAGATGGTTTCGTCCAGAGCGCACATGCGATCGTTTACGCTCATGACATGGAGGGCACCATCACATTCGTAAACCAGGCAGCCACCAGGTTCCTGGGTACGGTACCGAGGAGCTGGTACGCACAAGCATCTACGACCTGATCCTGCCGGGAGATCGCGAGGCCGTTCGGGCAGTGGTCCAGTCAAAACTTCATTTTGGTGCTGGCTCGCGCCCGGAGGACGTGCGCGAGTTTAGCGTCGTTACTAAGGACAAGCGAACACTGAATTTGGAGGTGGCGACTTCGATATGCGAGGTCGAGTCCGGAAAACAGGGAATCCTCGGCGTGGCCCATGACGTTACCGAGAGAAACCAGGCACGTGCCGCTTTGGCCCACGAATTGGAACGTACCAGAGCCCTGCGCTCCATTGCCAGTGGCTTTGGCCGAGCCGGCGAGGTTTCGGCACTGCTCCGTCTCTTCATGCTCGCAGTTACCCACGGCCAGTGTTTGGGCTTCAGCCGGGCGATTCTGTTCTTCCCCTCTAGCGACGAAGGCCACTTCGTCGCCCAGCTCGCTGTGGGTCCCGCGAACTTGGCGGTCGCTCGGGAGCGCTGGAAGGAGGCAGAAAAGGTCCCCTTCGAGGAGGCTGTCGCCATGTGCATGAAATCGGATAGGCGGGTTCGCCCAGGCGACCTCGATGCCGAAGTTGGCGGCCTGGAAATAGATCTGAACAAAGAACCTGAAATCGCCCGTGAACTCCGCTTGGGAAAGCCAGTCATCAGGCACTTGGGGCAGCCGTCTCCAATACGGAGCCCGCGCTTCGCCGCGGCGACACGGTCCGACGTCGAGCTCGACGTCGAGTACGTGCTGGCACCCTTGGGATACCGTGGCAAACCGGCTGCGATTCTTTGGGCAGATCGCGCATTCCAGAACGACCCTATCATCCCCGAGGTAAACGTACAGCACTTCGATTTCCTCTGGGCGGAGAGAACAATGATGGCGGAAGCCCTGCAGAACCGTGCCCGCGAGGAAGAAGTCCGAGTTGCCCAAGAGCTCGCTCGCGGAATGAGCTATTCTCTCTTCACTCGGGCCGGGATCCTGGATGCTGACCTAGCTCTCCTCAAGTGGAGCCTCGGCCGAAAGCACGCTGGCGCGATTCAGAAGATGTCTGAATCCATCGAGTTCTTCAAACGCGCGAGCGCCTTGGCTACCAAAGACCTGCGCCTCACCGAAACGTTTCTTCGGGGATCATAGTGGGTAGAGATTGAGCTTTCCGCAGAAGAACAGGATGCGAATCCGGTAGTTGCGGAAGTTGCGAAACCCTCGGGCGGCGGCTTTGAGGCTCTGAATCTTCGAGTTCAATCCTTCGGTCACCGCGTTGGTAATATGATGCTTAAGGTAAGTCAGCAAGTTGTCCAGATGACGCTTGAGCATCTGTGCCACGTCGACAACCGGCTTGAGGCGGCTGCGGCTCACCCAGCCAAACCAATCCTTGAAGAAGCGGCGTGCCCAGCCCTCCTCCTGATACTCCCAGAACTTGGAGAACAGTTCCTTGGCTGCCCACGCCCGCGCCACTTTCAACTGCAAGTCCTTCAACGCGGAAAACTCCTCCGCTTGTTCCGGACTGAAATTCTGTGGGTTATACAACCACAGTTGTCGGGTGCCCTTGAGCGTCTCATCACCCTGGGCCAGCAGCTCCTTGTGTTCCTGCCGCCGGACCTTGTCCACCGCCTCACCCAAATATTTACTGACGTGAAACTTGTCATGCACGATGTCCGCCTCGGGAAGCTGCGTTTGAATCGTCTGGATAAACGGTTCCCACATGTCCACGGCGACTGCCTCGACGGCCTGCTTTTGCTCGGGGCTGAGCGTGTCCCACAACTGACCAGCCGCCTCCGCCGTCCGTTCCTCCACCACATCCAGCACCCGAGACTCCTCCAAATCCGTCAGCAGCGTGACGTAAGATTGCCCGCGCCGGAAACTCTTTTCATCCATCCCCAGGTATTTCAGCCTTTCCAATTGCCGCCGTTCCAGGCCGCGCTGTACCGCCCGGCGCATGATCTCCTGGGCGGTGTCCCAGCCAATCCCCAGCAGAGCGCACGCCTGGCTCACGCTGGCGCTGGCCAAGAGCACCTCCACCGCAAAGCGCTCGAACAGCAGGGTAAAGCGTCCCTGCGGTGCGGCCCACGGAACCTGCATCGTCTTGACCCCGTGCTCTGGACAATCCGCGCGCGGTGTCCGCGCCCGAATCAACGTGGTGAATTGCATCGTGTCCAAGTGCCGCCAGGTTCGCTCCGCCGCACAATCGTGAATCGAACATTCCCGTCCGCATTCCGGGCACTTGGCCGCCGCTCCCCATTGCCAGCCCAACTCGATCTCCACCTTCTTTGCTTCGAGGTTCAGGTCCACGGTTTTCACCTCCCACGGACTGCCAATGCCTAAGAGTAACGCGTAATGCTTCTGTAGTTCGCTATCCATGCTCATGGCGCACAGCCTGCAAAAAGGATCACTCCCAGCCAAGCTTCTCTCGCCCAGAGCGCCCGACCGGCGTAGCGCAGCGGAGCGGAGCGAAGTCCGGCGCGAAGCGGTTGGATTTCAGTTCCAACCAGCACGCCTCAGCATGAAATCAAGCCCGTCCCAATGGCTTCACTCTAAATGCTCTTTCCCTTTCCACCCACACCCAGCCACGAAATTCCTGGAATATCCCACCGAAACCGGCCTGGGTGAACGCGTGGATTTGGATTTCAACACCGTCGTCACATCTGTCGTTGCTCGCCGGCAGTCTAACTGTACTACCACCACGCTCAGTAGTTCCCCGTTGAACGTTTGGATGAACAGGACCAACGCTGAGGACATCGTTCTCGAACTTCTCGCCAATGCTCTCGACTTCGCTGACAAGAGCTCGCCGCACGTCGAATTAGTCACAACGAACCAAGACGGTTTCGCCCGCCTTGATATTTTAGATAACGGCGAAGGTATCCATCCCGCCATGAGACCCAATCTATTCAAGCGATTCAAGCGATACCCTGAAGGTCGCATGGGCATGGGGCTCGCCTACGTCAAAGGGCTTGTTGAGGCTTACGGCGGGAAAATCTGGGTCGTTCCCGCCGCCAATGGCGCGCACTTTGCCGTCACTCTTCTATTGAAAGCGCACTGAACCATGCCTACAAGAAAACGCAAGCCGTTGATACTGATCGTTGATGACGTCCCGGAATTCAGGGAGGACCGGTTGCCGGCTTTTGCGAAAGTCCTGGGTTGCCGCAGTCGCACGGGAGGCAACGTTCAAGATGCACTGCGCTTGGCTTCCGAGCACGGTCCGGACAGTGGCGATCCTGTGGACCTGGTAATCCTCGACATGCACCTGCCCATCGATCCGGACCACATAAATGTCGCAGACGACGGGGGGCTTCGCTTTTTGCACCAGTACAAATTTACCGAATGCCCGATTGTGGTTTTCACTGCCTACCCCACATTTTCCAATTGCGTTGCTGCAATCCAGGCCGGAGCCACTGCGTACGTTCCCAAGGTCAAGGGAGACAACGAAGGCGGCCTCGATGCGTTGCGAGAAACGTGCGAGAGACTGCTGCGAGGAGCGGACCAAGCCGTGGAGGTTCCACCGACACGGGACTGGATCGAGCGAAACCACGTGCAGCTGACCTCGAAGTTCAACGGCAAGTGGGTGGCCTTTGTCCCCAAAGAAGTAGTGAAGAGTGCCACGGTTCCACAACAACTCACAGAATTGGGTGGCCTCCTGCTCTTAGCCGGCGACTCGTACGAAGGAGTGCGAGCGAAAATCATCGAGCTACCGTCCGTCCTTAATGCTCAGCCCATTATTCTTAGAGTTCGCGGCAAAGGGGCCCCGTCACACGAGGAAGAGGAGTAAACCGTGGCTGGCTCGATACGCATCAACCGGGCTCCCGTCCACCCCCGGCATCGCTTTAATGCTTCCAGAATTGGCAGGGGCAAGGAACACAGAAATGTCTCTTTAAGTCCCAACAACGCGCTGCGTGTACACATCGAAGCCTTCACGATCCTCGCTCATCTTTCCGTCCTGCCGGCCAGGAGGGCGTTTGCAGAACCCGACCTCTTGGCAGTGACCGCCTCCGTTGCGGATGGCGTCGAATGTCTCGTGGACACGGGTGCCACGACATCCATATTCCAAGGTGAGCTAGCCAGGAAGCTCGACCTTGATCCCAACAAAGAACCAGTGCTCGACTGCTCCTTCGAGGCTTTCGGCGGCGTCGTGCCCTGCTGCACCTGCAAACACGTGGTTTACCTGGACCTAGGACCGTACCCTATTCCGGTCTCCGTTCATTTTCCGGTTCTGCCCGTGAGGACAGCGTCCACTGTGGAATACCGATGGCGTGAGGATTTTCCCGAGGAGAACATCCTGGGTATGGAATCGATCCTCGACAAGCGCATGCTGTGCTTCACCCCGGAGTTCCTCTTCGTCTTTGAGAATCGCCCATAGCTCCTCTCATTACCCCCCAAAGATTACCGCTACCTCAGAGCACCAAGCCCACCACAGAGTCTGCACCTGCCATGAGCCCCTTCTCTGACTTCCATCCCAACGAAGAAACCCTGAGACAGGAACGCCTCCATCCGGGCATTTTCGCCCTGCCCGTAGTGTTGTTCGTGGCGTTTCTACTTCCCACAATCCCGGTCCTTTTCTTCCTCAACATGATGGGGAACATGATCGGTCAGCTCAACCCCCAGGGACCGCGATCCGCTCTTTCCATCCTCTGGCTCGTACTCGTCGCGATGGGCTTGGTTCCGGCGTTGCTATATTTCATCGTCATCCTCTTGGCCTATCAGAACTCTGAGATCACCCTGACCAACAAGCGCCTGATTTACCGCACCGGCTTCGTAGCTCGCGCTGCCGGCGAACTGCCCCTGGAAAACAACGAGGCTATATTCATCCTGGAGCCGCTCCTCGGCCGGCTGCTCGGATACGGCACGGTCACCGTTTCCAGCATTGGCGGGCTGCGCCTGCCTCTCCAATACCTCGCCAAACCCCAGGTCTTCCAGGCCGCCTTGCAGCGAGCCGTGGCCCAAGCGAAATCGCCAACTCGTCCCGCCACCAAGCCTGCCCCCTTACCGCAAGATGATTCGCGCTACATGCCCAAAGGCTAACCTCATACACTAACGGGGCGGGGGCGTACTGGGGCGGGGACCTAAAAGGTGTCAATGATAATGTCATATATTCAGGCTGGCCTGGCTGGACTGCTGCGGCTCAGCGCAGGTCTGGCCCTTGCGCTAGAGCAGGTGCGCTAGATGGCCCCGGGTTCCCATCGCCAACCGCTGCATAGCAGGGTCAGTTAGTGAGATTACATGTTCTGAGCCAATCCCCTTCTGCTGCCGGGCTGAACGGATGGCAAGCCCAGTCACTTTGCAATGCTTAACATCACATTTCCACGAGCTGCGCGGCCCCAGTCTTGGGATGCGTCTCCAGCCTGCGCCGCTCGGCCCAGTCGTAGGCTTTGTCGTGGTGATTCACGTAACAGAGCAGCAGGCTGCCCTCCGAAACGCTGCCTCACCTTGAGACACCCCAGCCGATTGTAGTGTCCCGGGTTGGGAGCCCGGTCGAGAGCACGGGCCCCGCCTCAGATGCGGTACTCCAGGCGGCTTGCGAGACGTAACCGTTCACGGGTTTCGAGTCATCGGTTGAGCGCATGATCTGAGCAGGCCTAAGATTTTGCTGGCGTCACTGACCGGCTCTCGCTAGGGTGGGTGGCCGTGGACCAGGATCTAGTGATAAGGCGCCGGGTTATTCGGGAAGCCGACCTGTTGCTCATCCGACAATTGATTGAGCAAGAGGGAGCCCAGGGGCGCAGCCATATTTCCAACCGCCTTTGTGAGATTTGGGACTGGCGGCAAGCCAATGGGCGTTTTCGTCAGATTGCCTGCCGCGAGCTGCTCCGTCGACTGGAAGTGCGCGGGCTCATCGAGCTGCCTCCGAGGCTCCGTGCGGCCCGACGAGTCGGTTATCGCAATCGAACCTCGACACCCGATCTACCGGATCACCCCCCCTTGAGGGGCAAGCTGGGAGAGTTCCGGAGCCAGCTTGGGCTGGAGCTAGCCTCGATTTCCACGGAAATGGAATCAGCTAACGCTTGAGGCGTTTCGGGCAGTCGGTTTAGGCGAACTGGATGACCAATCGCTTGCCTCCAAACCAGGGCATGGGCGTTGGTTTTTCGGCCAAGCGCGAGGAAACCAGGAAGGGGTTATGGGCTCGCTTATCCAACCTTACGATCACGTCCTGTTCCCCGATGATGACGGTGGCCGACACATCGAGCAAATTGCGGAAGATCTTTTTGGCCTGCGCCCGCTCGTACTCGCGTCCGATTTGATCGGCCATTAGGCGGTAAAGCGAGCTGGCCATGAGGGTAATTTGGAGATCAAAGTCCACCTTGAGCCCGACCATCGAGGAGAGAGCATCGAGATGAAAGAACTGGACGGCCTCCGAGATGCCATTCTCAATGAGCATGCGGTGGGCGTAACGGGTCACCAGCGCCGGGCAACTCAGTTCCAGTTGGTTGGTCAGCAGGATGGTGGGGTCCTCATGGCCCAACTCCGTAACGGTGACTTGGCGCAGCAGGCCCTTGTAACCTTTGAGTTGGATGCGCTCATCCAAAACCTTGGGCGTGCGGAAGGTGCGGGTCAAAGCCGGCAGCGTGATCCGTTGCCAGGCCGAGGGGGGCTGGCTGAAGATTTGGCCGAGCATCTTTTTGGAGCGGCGGCGCAGGGTGATGAAGCGGATGTCCTGGCGGTTGAGCCGGTCCAACTGCCGATAGGTGGTCAAACGCGAGTCGAAAACCAGTTCGGCGGGCAAGCGACCGGTGCGACGTTTCCAGAACTTAACGAAGCTTAAAATCTCGTCGGGCTGTTGGGCCTTGGTCAGGGCGGCGTTGGCATAGCAAAGCACTCGCTCGGTGGCGTCGCGGGCCAGGAAGACCAGGATGCCCTTTTGACTGCGGCTGCGGCTGGAAACATAGTGCTTTTCCAGGGGTTCGGCCCCGGTGTTGGCCGGCACGGTGTGGAAGTCCAGGTCGAAGGAATCACCCCGGCGCAGTCCCGCTTGGGTGAGGTGTGCAAACCAGGTTGCCATCAGGCGGGTGTTGGTTTGCTGGCCGATGCCCGAGCTATAAGCGGCCAAGTAGGAGCGTTTGGGGATGACATTCAAACCGGCGAACAGGGCCAAGCCCTGATCAAAGACCAAGTCCATGACATGACTCTTGCGTTCTTTGCCGATCAGCTTGAGACCCAGGAGGCTGCGCAAGGCTTGGTGGGCGGGAATCATCTGAGAACCCGGCAAGTGAGCTCGGCGGGCGACCCACTCGAGGTCCAGGCCCCGCATCAAGGGGACGAACAGGAACAAGCCCCCCAAGCGAGTGCGGAAGGAGCGAGGCTCCAGATCCAATTGGCGGACGTTGGCCACAGCGGCCGGTTCCGGTTTGAGGGTGAGGGGCCGTTCGTCGTCCCGGCGGCGGGGCAGGCGGGCGAAGCCCTCTTCGCGCATGAGCACGGCCAGAGCATTGACGCTGATGACCTGGCCGGCCTGGGCCAGTTCGCGCTGGATGTCATAGATGGAGAGGTTCTGCTTGCGCAGGGCCACGGCCAGTTCGCGCACGCGGTCGCGAGACGGGGCGTGGTGGGGGCCGGGCTTAGGGTGTTGGAAAAAGCCGGCGCGTTTGTTAGGATCATGGCGGAACTGGTAGCACAGGACGCGGAAGGCATTGGGGGAGTAACCGAAGCGGCGAGCGGCTTGCGGTCCGGGCAGTTGTTCGACAAAGAAGGCGCGGAGGGCCTCATACTGACGGTGGTGGGCGGATTCCGGGGCGAGGAAGAAGCGGGCATCTGGCGAGACAGTTATCTCATTTCGAGTATTGATAGCCACATATTAATATTGCCACAGTATTTCATTGATGTCAATAGGTAGTGGGCGATGGAGGTGGCAACCACAATCTATTGCGGCACTGAACGCATTAATGAGCGATGTCGAAGGCTCCGGTGTGCTGGCCAGCATAGGGCGTTATTTTGATAATAACACATACACTGTGATATTATAAGTATTCTATATTGCTAACGTCACGCTGCCGCATGGTGCCGGATCTTCTGCGAGTGAGAGCCGTGACGGTAACCAGCCCGAGTCCATGCGGAGCCCCAGGGGCTTGTGCGCTGGCCCAGCGTGGAATCGCAGGGAAATGGCTGGTGGCCTGAGAAACGAACCGCGGCCGAAGGGAGACGCGCGGGGTCGGTCCCCGGTCATCCAGTTCGCCTAAACCGACTGCCCGAAACGCCTCAAGCGTTAGCTGATTCCGATACCGTGGAAATCGAGGCTAGTCCAGAATGCAAAGCAGTTGGCCCTGTATCGAGGACTGGTTGGAACCTATCACTACCTGGGTTATCAACAGGCCACGGGAGCACAACTCAAATATACCGCTTACTTCCAAGATCGTCCGATTGCGTGCCTGAGCTTTGGTCCAGCCGCCTGGAAAATCGGGGCACGCGATCAGTTCATTGGTTGGTCAGCTCAGGCTCGGCAGCAAAACCTTCGGTGGGTGGTCAACAATGAGCGGTTTGTCATTCTTCCCTGGGTTCAAATCCAGTGCCTGGCTTCGTATCTATTGGGCGGGGCCGTGCGCCAGCTTCCGGGGGATTGGCAAAGAGTCTACGGTCATGATGTGGCGCTGGTCGAAACGTTTGTGGAACACCGGCGATTTGCCGGGACAGCCTATGCGGCGGCTAATTGGCGTTGCGTTGGTCAGACCCTGGGACGAGGCCGCAACGATTGCACCCACCAGCAAGCCGCCCCCATCAAAACGATTTGGCTGCGCCCGTTGCGCGAGGATTTCCGGTCCTTGCTTTGCCAAACATAGCCATGGGCTGGTTCACCGGCAAAAAACAATGGCGCCAATTGGAGGCCGAAAACGCTCAACTGCGCCAGGACAATGCGCGCCTCAAAGCCCAAGTCGCCGAACTCCAAGCCCAAAACGCCCGCTTATCGAGTCAAGTGGCGGCGGCTCGCAAGCATTCGGGTAACTCCTCCAAACCACCCTCCAGCGATATCGTCAAACCCAAGGACCGGGGCAAGAAAAAGTCCAAACGACGTATCGGCGCCCAAAAGGGTCACCCCAAACACCAGCGGCCGGCCTTTGCTCCAGAGCAAATCAATGAACGAATCCCTTTGCGCCTCAAGCAATGTCCGGTCGATCCCTCCCACCGGATTACCCCGGCAGAGGGACCAGAGCATCAACGCATCCTCCAACAGGTCGAGTTGGTCGAAGACCCTTTCCGGATTGTCCGAGTACACCGCTTACAGCATTTGGTGCCAGGACTGCGGCTCGTTATCATCAGGCCCCCTTGCCCGAGCACGTCCTCAAAGCGGGCCTCCTTGGGCCGCGGTTGACCAGCTTGGTCGTTTACCTCAAGGGCAAAATCCATGCTTCCCACAGCGGCATTCGCGACTTTTTCCAGGACGTGGTCGGCATCAAAGTCTCGCGGGGGTATGTGGCCAAAATCCTCCACAAAGCCAGTCAGGCCTTCGCCGGGCCCTATGAAGAGCTGATCGAACTGTTGCCCCAGCAATCCTGCCTCAACACCGATGAGACCGGGCACAAAGACAATGGCCAGCGTTACTGGACCTGGTGTTTCCGGGCCGCCAGTTTTGTCCTCTTCACCATCGACCCTTCTCGCGGCACCGAGGTCTTGATCCGGATGCTGGGCCAGGATTTCAAAGGGATTCTGGGCTGCGATTACTACGCCGCCTACCGCAAATACGCCCGCCAATGTTCCGTGCCGGTGCAGTTCTGCCTGGCGCACCTGATCCGAGACGTCAAATACCTCTGTGAGTTTCCCGCTCCCCAAGTCCAACGCTACGGCAGGCAACTGCTGGCCGGAATCCAAGCCCTGTTCTGGACCCTCCACCGCAAGGACCAACTGAGCGCCAGCGCTTTTGAAGCCCAACTGCAACAAGTCCAAGGCCAGATCTGGAAGGCGGCCATTCCCTCCTCAGGCGGTCCGCATCACCGCTTGATCTATAACATGGCCGAGCGTTTCTACCACCACGGCGATGCCTACTTCCAGTTCATTACGACTCCGGCCATCGAGCCCACCAACAATGTGGCCGAGCAGGCCATGCGCTTTGTGGTGATCGACCGCCACATTACCCAGGGAACGCGCAGTCGGCGCGGACGACAGATCTGTGAGCGACTTTGGACCGTCATGGCCACTTGTGCCTTGCACAAACGCTCATCCTTCCAGTGGATCTATCAGGCCATCAGCGCCTATTTCAAAGAATCCAAAGTCCCCTCTCTGGTGCTCGATTCATCATGACGGCAGCTTCAAATCCTGGCTACTCTCCTTTGGCTGTTTTCCGGCTCTTTTCCACAACAGGGTGAGAAAGCTATCTCCTTGTGGCCGGGGAACCCGTGAACGGTTACTGCGAGACAGCGCGAGAGCTCCTGATTATGGACCGGACGGCGGCGCCGCCGGGCGAGGGCATTGACACGTTAACGACTGCTCATGCAGCCCACGCCGCGACCGGGCAATGCTGTCGAAATTCGGGGCTTCGGTGAGCGGGGGGAGCGGCGCGGTGAAGCTGGTCAGAGCGTGAGGGGTCTGATTGTGCTGTGGACATGGGCCAAGGCACAGGCCGCTTCTGGCGTCAAGTTTGCAGTTGAGTGGTAGACAGGAACTATCTAGTTTAGCGGAAAGGCAACGATGAAGACAGCGCATATTTTTGATTTCAAGCTGCGCCATCCCAGGCGCAACCTGCCTGGCGCCGCTGCCCGCAAGCGGGGCGAAGCCAATTTTGTTTGCGCGTTTGCCAAAGCTTACATTGCGTCCGTCGCGCCGCACGGGATCGGGGGCAGCGAATTTCCGTTGTCGGGCTTCGGGATCGCGGATTTCGTCTGGCTGGCCTGGCGGCGTTCCGCTGCCAGCGAGGAGGGAACTGCGGTCTCGGTCGAGGAAATCAAATCAGAACTTGCCAGGCAGAAATTGTCGGCATTCGAGATGAAGCTAACCGATTGGCGGAAGGGTGTCGCGCAAGTGTACCGTTACAGTTATTTTGCCGACGTTGCTGTGGTGGTTGTGCCGCCCGACACGGCCAATTTGGCGAAAGCAGAGTTGAAACTGTTCCGCGAGTTGGGCGTAGGGCTCTGGAGCTTTGACAAGGCTGCCGGGAAGATCGTGAAGCTGTTCACACCGCGCAACTCGAAGCCGCGCAGCGACAGCGCGAAGGAGAAGGCGCTAGAAACACTGCGCCGGTCACTCCAGCTCAGCAAGTTTTGCAAATAAACGGATGCCGTCGGCGAGCGGTTGGAGGTGTTCCGCGTTTGATTTGGAGTCCAGCCGGATGGAGAGGCCCTGAATTGTCTCATAAAGGGCGACCGCCCGCGTTACGGCATTGCGGCAATTAGCGAGCGACTGGGCTTGGTCGTCTGCAACGAGAGAACTGCTTAACGACTTCACCGCTTCCCAGGACTGAATGACCTCGAGGTTTCGTTGCGGCTCTGAACCGTTGTCCGGGTCGTAGAGGGTGTTGGTAGGCAGGCTGTTGAGAACGGCGGGCAAGAGGCCCCGAAGCTGGCCGAGCTCGAAGAACGTGATTCGGTTTAGCAGCGGCAGTGAGGCGTAACGTTGAATGGGCAGGCGGCCCCCTCCGGGAGATGGCCCAAAACGGTCGAGGGAAAAGGAGCGAAGGTTAGACCACCAACCGAGGGCGCCGGCTTTGGCCCCGGCTGCGCCGAGAAATGGTGTGAGGATGTCGCTGTAACCGTTGATGACCTGGAATCCGTTGAGGGTCAGCACGTGGTTAATGAACATCCAATCTGCGATAACGTCCATGTTGTAGATGTCCGAGCGCGCTTCGTTGTTGCGGGCGGAGATGAGAATGTAGAATCCCTGCGGCGGGTCCTCAAGCACCGTGATTTCGTTCAGAAACTCAACCAATTCCTGTTTGTCGCCGAGAGCGTTCCTGGAAATGGCCAGCGTTGCGTAGAGCGGGCGGGGGTCGTTCAGTGTCCGGTATTGTGCAGCGGAAAGCCGGATGAAATTCTTGGCGATGACCGCTTCAATGGAATTGAGTGAGTTCGGGATGAGGATATTGGGAGCGATAATGCTCGTGACATTCAAGCTCGCTTGAAAGGCGAGGGCGGAGGCCAAATCTCTTTGGATCTGATTCTCGCGCTCAAGCTGCCCGCGGCGCCGGGGCTGGAAGTAGGCGTCGTAATCCTCTTGGAGGTAGCCGAGCCGGGCTTCCTCTGTGCCATTGAGGAAAATGGCGTAGTATTGGGGATCGACCAACCGCTCGACATCAGCATGGTTCGCGGCCAGACCGTCCAGTTTAGTGCGCAGCGTTTCTACCGCCACATCACGGGGGCTGTAGATGACGCCGTCCAGCAGGCCGCGCGCAAAGCCTTCATTGGTTTTCTCGCCCTCCTGGGCGCCGTGCTGCGCAAATAGTTTCATAGGCCATTCTCCATGCGGTTAATCAACAAGTTCAAATTGGCTGGGCGCAGTGCCGGTTTCTTTTTGAGCATTTGGTCAATTATCTGGCAAAAGTCGGGGGATAGGTCAGCGCGCAAGGCTGCCAATTGCTTCGGTGGCTGATGCAGCGCTCGGGAGATGGTCTTCATCCTGTCGTCGCGGTTGTCAGCCAGCGGGTGCTGCTGGGCTCCGTACTCAAAGACTGTCATGGCGGCGGTGTAGAGGTCGCTACGATAGTCGATGGTTTCGCGGAAGTTTGGGTTCATCAACTCAGGGGCGAGATAACGGAAGGTTGCGACCGGGTCACGGTAGCCAGGAAAGGCGGTCAGGGCGGTTTCCTGGACGCAGTAGGCGATGCCCAGGTCCAGCAAGACGAACTGGCGCTGCGGATTGGTGAGTTTCATGACGTTCAGCGGTTTTATGTCCCGGTGAATGTAGCCGTGGCCCCACAGCTCCCGAATGGCCTTGAGCAGGGTAACGAAGAGCAGCTTGAGTTCGGTTTCCGGGGGCTTCGGCATCCCTGAGTTGAGAAGTTTCCAAAGGTCTGTGCCGTCCAGGAACTCCTCGGAGTAGGCGACGTAATCCGCGCCAGCAATTTTCGCCTCGGTCAGCGGAAGTGAGCCGAGCTTTACGATTTCCAGTCTGGTGCAGCGTCCAAGGGCTGCGACCTCTCGGCGGACGCGACCGATCATTTCGTGCCGGAAGGCGTCTGGGTCTGGGATGCCAGCGGGCAGCGGGATTTGAATCAGTTTGAACGCCTCGGTCTTGCCGCCTATGCCAACGCGATAGACGACCTTGAAGCCGCCCTGATCGAGCGGGGACAGGCTAGCGATCTGGGGGAAGGCCTGGCGAATTAGGTTGTCGGCAGGTGGTGTGAAACTCATGTGGTCTGATCTTGGTTGCAGAACGCGAGCGCGCAAAGCAGGGTCAAAGCTGGGTCAGTTAATGAGATTGTCATGTTCTGAGCCAATCCCCTTTTACTGCCGGGCTCAACGGATGGCAAGCCCAATCACTTTGCAATGCTCAACATCACATTTTTGAGTGGAATCTTATCGGCCAGCCGGGCGAGCAGTTCAAGGGAATCGCGTTGAGGCGGGCGGAGGCCGTGAGGCCCATGTTCGGCTTGCCAGCGTCCGCCAGATTATAGTGGTCCACCGCCCGTCCGATCTGGCGCGACCCCTCGTTTTGAACTATTCGATACTTTCGAATAGTTGCCTCGGGCGTCAGCTCGGCATCTTCATAAATCTCTTTCAGATGGTAGTTCACAGTGTTGACGCCGACCTGAAAAAGCTCGCTCATCAACTTCTGGGTCAGCCAAAGGCTCTCCGCGTCGAATCGGCACTCGACACGCGTCTGCCCGTCGGCGGTCTGGTAGAGGACGATCTCAGATTTGTTCGGCAGTTCTTTGGCCATCGGTGAATTCTCTCCGGTTAAAGAAGTTGCTGCTGCCCCTTCGGCGGCGGCGCTTTGGGCAGGTTTCCGCCTGCACATAGACGGGGACCGTGACCTCTTTCGCCGTCTCGCGGGTTCCATTCGCCGGTCTTAACCCTTCCTGAGTTTGCGGACGATTTGGCGCAGCTCTTCCTCGGTGGGCTTCTGCCCCCGCAGGGTGCGGAAGAATGCCGGCAACTGCCGCACCAATGCCTCGTCCTCCATCAGGTCCTGTGGAATCATGCCGCAACCAGCCGCGGCCAAATCGAAGAACTGATACCATTCAGCGCTGCCCTCCACCAGACCGAGCGCTTGCGCATACCTTGTGAGGATGTCCCTGTCCTGGGCGGGACCATCCCGCCCCGCTCCATCCGGCTGATGTTTCCCGGATCGGCCCCAGCCGTCTCACAAAAAGCTCGGAGCGTAACTCGCCTCTCTTTCCTAAGTGCCTTGAAATAGGCGCCGAAGGTGGTTTTTGTGTCGTTCATATTGACCTCATGTTGTAGTTTTTGCACAACAACTACAACATGGCCCTGCGTTCGTCAAAGGATTATGGGCACTTAATTTTGAACAGAATCCGTAACCGAGTTCCAGAATGAACTGCTGCAAACGCGAGATGAGGCGGTCCTCCAGCTCGCGCTCCTTGACCGCGCGGCGAATGCCAAGGAGCTCAAGGCTGTAGGAGCTTTTGAGCATCTCGTCACGACAGCGTCTCCCCAGCCTGCCGTTTGCTGTTTTTGCACGATGCTGCGTCCAATGTCCCAATAGAGCAGAACCAGCTCATGGTTCACCGCGCGGGCGGTGGAAGTGCGGGCATGAAGGATGCGCCATTGGTCCACCCGGGTTGGGTGAGATCAGACAGGCACTGCATCTGGTAGTGTTGGTTGGACGCACAACTCCAGCGCAGTTCGACCTCGCTACCAACACGGATGGATAGCCGAGGCAACTCTTTCAGCACTCCTCACCGCGTAAGGCCGTGCCCCGGGTGAGGCGGCAACCGGTGCCGCCTTTGCCTTGGCAAGACGTCGCCGCACATTAGAGCAGTTGATCCTGCGCGCCCGGGAAAACGGCCGGGCGCAGCCTTCGACGCGCCCTTTTGGAAGGCTGGAGGGCAGTTCTATGCTACCAGGATATGTCCAGGGTGGTACCACACCAACGCCGGGGTGGGGCCGGGGTGGCGAAGGCCCTTCGCAGTATTGCGAAGGCTTATCCTGGCACAGTGCCCGGCAGGGTCCAGCCGGAGCCCTGCCGCACGCGGCTGGGGCTCAAGCCTTATGGGGCGCCTGGCCTGGAGGCACGGCACGTTTCGGCAAGCACTCGACCCCCAAAAAGGCTGAAGGCTGGGGAAACCCCAGCCTTCGGCAAACCCGCTAAGGGGTGATGACTTCTGAGAAGAACTTAGGGCTGAGCGTAATTGCGGCCGCCCTCCGGGACCTCACCCGAGGTGCCGGGGGTGACGTTAATCGGGGTGCTCGTTATGGGCAGGTAGGGAGGCCCGACCGAGGGTCCACGGGACAGACCCATCGGCACATTCGGAGATGTAGTTGGCGACTTCGAGCCGCTCGCCACGGTTGTCGTTTGCGACATGATGGCGACCTGGTCGAGCGTGCCGGCAACGGACACGACCGTGCCGCTGTAGGCGGCGAGGGTCTTTTCGATGCAGGGCTTCAACTCCGGCAGGGCGGCGGCGACGGCCTTGACAATCTCTTTGCCCGAGGTGGGGGCCGCCTGCGACACGGCGATGGCGATGTTCCGGTAGTCGTTGGGGACGGCGCGGCACACGGCGATAACGATCTTGCCGGCTTTGGAAGGAGCAGCGGCGGCGGCGGCCTTGGCGATGGCGCTGGCCTGCTTGGGCTGCTCGGCGGCGGCGGTGCCGGCGGCAATGTGGGCCACGGCCGGCACGGCGCGAGCAATGGCGCCCACAGTCGCCGGAGCGGCGGCGGGGTTGATTGCCACCGCGGCCTTGACCACTTCAATCGTCGCGGCCACGCGCTCGCGCGCCCGGGTATGCGCGACCAGGTCCGCCGCCTTGGCGGGCAATTCGGCAGCCGGAGCCGCGGCTAAACTAGCGCCGTATGGATTGGCCTTCGGCGCATCTTTAGCCGAAGCAATACCGGGGGCGAGGAAGATCACACTGAGCACAATACTGGCAATAATTTTCATAAGTTCGTCATCTCTGTCTGTTGCTGCCGACGGGCATGCAAACACCCGTTTCACAAGCTTTTATCAGACCAAAGAAGCTGCGTCAACGGATTTCTTGCACATTTTTTTGGCGCGGTGGGCTCGGATTTTGCTTGCCGGTCATTCGCTATTCTATATGATAGGCAGCCAGTGGCGGCAAATTGGCAGTTCTCGAGTGGTTGTTAGCGTGGCACTTCGCATTCGTGTGTGGCAATCAAGCTGCTGTGGTTGCGGCAGGTTATGAGACGGTGAACCGCGGTATCACTGGGCCAGCAGGAGCCACGGCACAGCCTTTGATGAAGTCGGAATGAACCGGATAAGATATATGCGGGATTGGACCCGGGATACGACCCGTGTTGAGTCGCAGCGGATTGCGCCATGAATTATTGGGCGCTGATCAGTTGTGCCTTGCTGGGGCTGGGGATTGTGGTGGCGGTTACGCCGCTGATTCTCCGGGTGTCCCAAGCCACCAACCTCGGCCGCAATCGGCGGGATTTGCACCACACCCACCAGCAGCCCATCTCGCGCCTGGGCGGCTTGGCCCTGGCCCTGGCGTTCGTCGGCGTGGACATCCTCATTGGCGTCCTCTGGCCGCAACATCGGACCGGGACGACCAGCCAGACGGTCGTGTTGCTCAGTTCCCTGGCCATGTTTGGACTCGGGTTTTGGGATGACCTCAAGCCCTTGGGCGCAAAGCGGAAGCTGCTGGGCCAGGTCGTGATCGCCCTGGCCGTGTGTGGCTTTGGCATCCAGGTTCAGGGGTTCAAAATCCCCTTTACCGAGACGATCCTCCACCTCGGCGGTTGGGGCGTGGTCCTGACCGTCTTGTGGCTGGTCGGCATGACCAACCTGATCAACCTCATTGACGGCGTGGATGGACTGGCTAGCGGCATCTGCCTGATGCTGATGTGCCTGCTGGCCTATGTGGGCCACGACAGCGGCGGCATGGAGTTCCTGGTGGCCGGGGTGGCCGGCGCGCTGCTCGGCTTCCTGTGGTTCAACTTTCCCCCGGCCCGCATTTACCTGGGTGACGGAGGCGCTTACTTCCTGGGCTTCCAGATCGGCCTGTACGCCATCCTCAACTCGCACAAGGGCACCGTGCTGGCGGCACTGGTGGCGCCCCTGTTCGTGCTGGCGTTGCCGATTCTCGATACCTCCCTGGCCATCCTCCGGCGCGGCTTGCGCGGGCTGCCGATTTTCCGCCCGGACCGCAAGCATCTCCACCACCATCTGCTCCAGATGGGGCTGTCGCACCGCAAAGTCGTGCTGTGGTTTTATGGTCTGACCTTGGTTTTTCTGGCGATGGGCTTTGCGGCCTATCGGTCACGCGGCAATTTGACCCCGGTGCTGCTCGGCATCGCCACCCTCATCCTGCTGTTTTGCGCCGGCCGATTGCGGTTTAGCCGGGATTGGTTCGCAATCGTCCGGGTGGTGTGCCATTCACTGCAGATGCGCCAGGAAACCGAATACGCCCTCGCCCTGACACGCTGGCTGGCGCTGGAAGGCAACCGGCGTCACTCGGCTGAGGAACTATGGTCGGACCTGCTCTTTGCCGCCCAACGGCTGGGCTATTGCTCGGTCAAATTGACGTTGGCGGATGGAGAGCGAGTGTGGGGCAAGGCCATTGACGGCCCGCAGGCGCATTCGGTCGTGCAGCCGCTTTCGGGCGGGCGCCTCGGCACCCTCGAATTGAAAGCCTCTCTCTGCGAAGACGGCGGCGAGCTCGCTCAGCGAAACGCGCTGTGCGACAAGTTGTGCTGCCCCTGTGTCGCCGACGAAAGGGTGTTTGAGATTGTGAGCGAGTTGCTCGCGGAAGGCTGGAGCAAAGCGGCCGCCCGTCTGGCCCATGGCAGCCAGGCTCCCCTGAGATTTGACACCAGGCGCTTGGAGCCGAAGCCGCCGTGCCCGCGCCGAATTCCTGTCCCACTCGCCCCGGTCGGACTGGCTCCCGCAAAACGGCAGCCAGCCGATTCCCTCGCGGGCACGGTTCAATAGGCTCAGAACTTGCCGCCGTACACGGCGTTCTTGCCCAGCAGTTGCTCGATGCGCAGCAGTTGGTTGTACTTCGCCACCCGGTTGGTGCGGCTTAGCGAACCGGTCTTGATCTGGCCGGCGTTGGTCGCCACGGCAATGTCCGCAATCGTAGCGTCTTCCGTTTCCCCCGAGCGATGGCTGATCACCGCCGTGTAATCATTTTCCTGGGCCAGTTCCACCGCGTCGAGCGTCTCGGTGAGGGACCCGATCTGGTTGACCTTGACGAGGATTGAATTCGCCGTGCCGGTTTCGATGCCCCGGCGGAGGAACTTCACGTTGGTGACAAATATGTCGTCGCCGACCAGTTGCAGCTTGTCGCCGAGTTTCTCGGTGAGCTTCTTCCAGTTGGTCCAGTCGCCTTCGGCGCAGCCGTCTTCGAGGCTGATGATGGGATACTCGCCGCAGAGCTTGACGTAGGAGTCAATCAACTCCTCGCCCGAGATGGTCTTGCCGGTGCTCTTCTTGAAGGTGTACGTGCCGTTGCCGTTGTAAAACTCGGAGGCGGCCACGTCCAGGGCCAGGAAGATCTGCTTGCCTGCCTTGTAGCCGGCGTCCTTGATGGCCTGCAGGATCGCCTCGATCGCCGCTTCGGCACTCTCCAGCTTGGGCGCGAAGCCGCCTTCATCGCCAACGGCGGTCGAAAGCCCCTTCTTCTTGAGGACGGATTTCAGGGAATGGAACGTTTCGGTGATGGCGCGCAGGCCCTCGGAGAAAGTGCCGAAGCCTTTGGGCACGATCATGAACTCCTGAAAGTCAATCGGCGCATCCGAATGCGCGCCGCCGTTAATGACGTTGGCCATGGGAACCGGCAGCACCTTCGCGTTCGGCCCGCCGAGATACTTGAACAGCGGCAGGCCCAGCGCCGCCGCCGCCGCCTTGGCGTTGGCCAGCGAGACAGCGAGGATGGCGTTGGCCCCAAGCTTCGACTTGGTTTCCGTGCCATCGAGCTTGAGCATGATGCGGTCAACCGTCAATTGGTCGAGCGCGTCCACACCCTTGAGCGCCGGCAGGATCTTGTCCGTCACGTTCTTCACGGCTTTGGTGACGCCTTTGCCGCCGAAGCGCTTCTTGTCGCCGTCGCGCAATTCCAGGGCTTCGTGCTCGCCCGTGCTGGCGCCCGAAGGCACCGCCGCGCGCCCTGCGGCGCCGCCGGCCAGAGTAACGTCAACTTCCACGGTGGGGTTACCGCGTGAATCGAGAATCTCACGCGCCTCAATGTCATAGATTGTGCTCATAATTTGCATACTCAGTCTGGAACTCCGGAGACCAGGAAAGTATTCCGAATTCGCTCGGCTCACATTTGGCTGCCGGCCATCCGTGAGTTCCTGATTTCCCAATACACCGCTTGTTGAAGGTGCGGGGCGCATGATAAGGGAGCCTGCTCCCGAGTCAAGGTGCCGCTTTCCGATGGGCCGCGCGGCTGGAATCTCGGGCTTGATATTCTCATGGGATAGGGCACACTACCGCCCCTGATTCCAGATCGGAGGTTGTAGCCGCAGCCCCGTTGAGGTGGGCGTCGTGTCGCGCGACGCTGTATTTGCGGTTACCTTAGTCCCGGCCTGGCGCAGAGATTTGTTATGCAGCATATACGCAACATCGCCATCATCGCCCACGTTGATCACGGCAAGACAACGCTGGTGGATTGCCTGCTCAAGCAGTCGGGCACCTTCCGCGCCAACCAGGCCATCGCCACCGAGGAACGCATCATGGATTCCATGGATTTGGAACGTGAGAAGGGCATTACCATCAGGGCCAAGAACGCCGCCTTCAAATACAAGGATTACCACATCAATATTGTGGATACCCCCGGCCACGCGGATTTCGGCGGCGAGGTCGAGCGCATCATGAACATGATTGACGGCGTGCTGCTGGTGGTGGACGCGGCAGACGGCCCGCAGGCGCAAACACGCTTTGTGCTGCGCAAGGCGCTGGAAGCCGGCGCCAAGCCAATTGTCGTCATCAACAAGATTGACCGCGACAATGCCGACCCCCATCGGGTGCTCGACCAAGTGTGGGATCTGTTCGTCTCCCTTCACGCCACGGATGAACAAATGGATTTCCCGGTGATCTATGCCAGCGCCCGCGACGGCTACGCCAAGACGGATATCAAACACGTCAGCGGGACCATGGAACCGCTCTTCGACGCCATTATCAAGCACATTCCCCCGCCGCGCGCACATGCGGGCGAAGGGTTCAAGCTCCTGGCCGCCAACCTCGACTACTCGGATTACCTGGGCCGGATTGCGTTCGGCAAGATTTACAGTGGCAAAGTGAAGGTGGGCGACACCTGCGTCTGCATCCACGGCGATGGGCGCAAGAGTGCCGCCAAGATCACCGCCATCTTCCATTTCGAGGGCCTTAAGCGCATTGAAGTTCCCGAGGCGCACGCGGGCGACGTGGTCGGTCTGACCGGCTTCGAGGATGTGTTCATCGGTGAGACGATTACCGATTCGGCAGATCGCGCGCCCCTCCCGTTTGTGCCTATTGACCCGCCGACCATTCAGATGCAGTTCGCCGTCAACGACAGCCCCCTCGCCGGGATGGACGGCCAGCTTGTCACCGCCCGTCATATCTGGGAGCGGCTGGTGAAGGAGATTCGCACAAATGTCGCTTTGCGCATCGAGCAGACCAGCGCGCCCAACATCTTCAACGTCAGCGGTCGCGGCGAAATGCAAATCGCCATTCTGGTCGAACAAATGCGACGTGAAGGCCACGAGGTTCTCGTTTCGCGCCCCGAGGTGATCTACCGGAAAGATCCCAAAGGCAACCTGCTGGAGCCGATCGAAAAGCTGTTCCTGGAAACACCCAAGGACGCCATGGGCGTGGTGCTGGAGAATCTCGCCAGCCGCAAAGGCGAAATCACCGCCATGGACCACCACGGCGACCAGGTCAGCATCGAGGCGCTCATCCCGATGCGCGGATTGATCGGCTTCGAGACCGATCTCGTCAACCAGACGCGCGGCCTCGGCGTGATGAGCCATCTCTTCCATGAGTACGGCCCCGACCGCGGTGAAATCGCTTCCCGAAAAAACGGCTCGCTCGTCAGCATGGAAAGCGGCCAGGCAATGGCCTACGCGCTCAACATGATCCAGGAACGCGGCCGCCTCATGGTCGAGCCGGGCGACGCGATCTACGCCGGCATGATCGTCGGTGAAAATGCCCGGGATAACGACATCCCGGTCAATCCCTGCAAAGCCAAGAAGCTGACCAATATGCGCTCGGTGGGAGACGGCAAAGGCATCCAGCTCAACCCGCCGCTCAAAATGTCCCTCGAACGCGCGCTCGAATATATCGGGCCGGACGAGTACGTGGAAGCGACCCCCAAGAACCTGCGCCTGCGGAAGAAGATACTCAATGAGGTCCAACGCAAGCGCGCGGCGCAAAGCCGCACCGCCAAGATTGTGGCCGAATAGCCCCCCCGCCCCCGCCGCCAGACCGGCATCCGGCGGCAAACCGCTCGGCGCTGGATTAGCTTGCGACGCCCGTTCCGTCGCAGGTCGGGCAGGCGGCCCGCGCGTGGCGGATCAGGTGGTAGATGTAGTCTTTGAGCTTCGCTCGCCGCATCTTGAGTTGCTCGATTTCCTGATCCGTCGCGAAGTCAATTTCCTCCTCGATGCGATAAATCTCGTCGTCCAGCCGGTGATATTCGTCGAAGATATTCCGGAAGTGGTCGTCCGAGCCCTTGAGTCGCCGGATGGTCTCACGATGCTCCGGAAACTCGCGGAGGATGGGGTGATGTAGGTCCATGGGAGTAGTCTCCTGTTGTTCAGCTTGCTAACCTGGTTTGCTGGTTCGGCTTCACCGCGAGGAAGGCGGGGTAAACCGGCAACCGCCAGTTATCCCGATGCGGGCGCGTAGTTAACCGGCGGGCCGGCAAGGCTGCCGCTCTGCCGTTGGTATTGGCTCGCAGGCAACCGGTTCGTTCGCGTCTCTTCAATTCCATTCGCGGTCTTGCCGCAGTGGGCGGCTTACGACTAACCATAACCGACAATTGGCCGCGGTAAAGCTTTGTTTCCGCTCCGGCCCATTTTTCCTGGCGGAGCAAGTCAGCCCGGAACAGGTCCAGAGCTTCGGGGTGCACCCTTCCAACGCCGTGGGCCGGCAACCTGCCGCCCCCCCGCCCCGCTGCGTCCTGAGCCACCATGAACCAGGCGCGCTACGAGCCGCCGACAAACTCCATGCCCACCAGGCAAACGTCATCGGCGAAACCCTCGTCTGCCGAGAACCGCTTGATCTCCGTGAGGAGATCATCAAACAAGCGCGGCACCGGGAGCTGCGCGCGCCGCTGCACGGCAGCGATCAACATCCCCTGAGAGTAAAGCTCATTATTGCGGTCCTCGACTTCGTAAAGGCCGTCCGTGAACAGCATGACCACATCCGTCCGGCTAAGCTTCACCTCCGAAGTCTGATAGGCCGCGGTTTCGAACAGCCCCAGCACCGGCTGGCTCTTGCCATCGGCATTGGCCAGCGGTTCGACCAGGCCCGTGCCGCGGCGGATGTGCAGCGGCCTCGGATGCCCGGCGTTGGCATAGCGCATCGTTCCCGTGGTCCAGTCCGCTACCAGGTAGAAGGCGGTCGTGAACATGGGCGTACCGGTGTGCCTGAGGATCGAGTGCAGGTCCGAGTTAAGCTTGCTCAGAAACTGCCCGGGGGCCGTGGCGATCGGTTTTAGTTCCTCCGTCAGCGCGCGGATCATCGCCGTCACCAGCGCGGACCGCACCCCGTGCCCGGCCACATCGCAGATGAACACGCCGGCCTCGTTTTCCGAAAGGGCGGAGACGGCAAAGAAGTCGCCGCCCACGCTGCCCGCCGGACGATAGCACTGCGTGAATTGAAACGCGCTCTGGGAAGGCGGTGCCGAGCGGGGAAAGGTCGGATACTGCTGCGGCAGCATCGTAAGCTGAATCTCCCGCGCCATCTTCAGATCATCTTCCATTTGCGCGTTCTTGGTCTGGAGCTCCTTGCGGCTTTGGGCCAGCAGCGCGTTGACCCGGCGGATCTTCTCATCCGCCAGCCGCTGCTGCGTGATGTCCCAGAAGATGCCTTGCAGCCCCATAATGGCCCCATCGGCCCCGTAAAGCGGCGTCTTGACGACCTGCACGTAGATTTTGTCGCGCCCGGGGGGCTGGTTTTCTTCCACCGTCTCGTGCGGCTTCCCGGTTTGCATCACCCGCTGGTCGTCGCGCTGGTACTTCTCCGCCAGCGCCCGCGGAAAGAAGTCGAAGTCCGTCTTGCCGACAATCTCCTCCAAGGGCCGGCCCAGCATCTTGCAGAACTGTTGATTGGCGAAGGTGAAGCGTCCCTGGAGATCCTTGCGGAGAATATTCTGCGGCAGCGTCTCGACCAGCGAATGGTAGAGGGCCTCCGAATCGCGGACCTTCTCCTCGGCCTGCCGGCGTTGTGTGATATCCTCGACTGTGCCTTCGTAGTAAAGCAGCCGGCCCTGCGCGCCGCGGATGGCCCGGCAGTTCTCCGAGATCCAGATCACCGAGCCGTCCTTGCGATAGATGGGAGATTCGAACCCGCTTAGGGTGTCATGTTCCTGCATCAGCCGGATGAACTCATCCCGCCGGCCCGGCTCGACGTAGAGGTGCCCGCCAATATCGGTCACGCTTTGGATCAGTTCCTCCGGGGACGTATAGCCATAGATCCGGGCGAGGGCGGCATTGGCCATCAAATAGCGCCCCTGGGGTGTCGTTTGGAAAATCCCTTCCACCAGGTGATCAAAGAGACTGTGGTACCGCTCCTCCGCCTCGAGCAAGGCCCGATCCATCCGGTGCCGCTCGATTGAATAGCGGATCGAGCGTTCCAGCCAGGCCGGCGTAAGCTGGCTCTTGACCAGGTAATCCTGCGCCCCCGCATGCACGGCTTCGAGGGCCACAATCTCGTCGGCGCTGTCCCCGACGGCGATGATGGGAACGTAAGGCGCCTGCGCTCTGACCAGCAGAATGTTGGCGAGCCCGGCGCCATCCGGCACATAAAGGTCGAGCAGGACCGCATCGCAGCCGTTCACTTCCAGCTCCGCCAAACCCGCCTGCAGGTCGCTCGCCGAATGCACAACCGCCGTGAGCTCGCGGGCCTGGCCCAGCATCTCGGCCACGTAGCGGGCGAATCCTGGATCGTGCTCAATGAGCACCAGCTTCAGTTGTTCCGACGGCATATATCGGGCGACGCCCCAGCTCTGGAACCGCAACAGACCCAGACTCGTTTCAGAAACGATTCTTGCGGTACGCCCCGAGCGCCGGGGCATCCGGATTGACCTCCGGCCCGAAGTAGCGCAGGCAGACGAGCGGCTCAGTCTCGCTGGTGTTCTCGAAGCTCACACCCGCCTGGGCGCCGTTCTCGGTGCAGAAGTATTCGTCCTCGGTCAATTCCTTGAACCGGATGAGCTTCGGGCTCGTGAGCGGCTGGTCGTTGATCTTGCCGGTGCCCTGGACGCAGATGAGGCCGTAAGCGCCGTTGTCCTTAATCGTGCAGCGGGCACCGGGCTCGACCGTCAGTTCTTTCGCGGTAAAGAGCTGTGCGCCGTCAATCTTGCCATAGACGATCCAGCGGTCCACGTAGCCCGCGTTACGCGTGTCGGCCACCGGCACCGGCTCCAGGTAATGGTGCTCCTTGAACTTCGGGTCCACATTGGCCTCCCAGTCAAGCTGGTCCACGATGAAGTCAAGGTCCTTGCGCTTGCTCTTGGGCATGTCCTTGACCAGCAGGTCCCAGGGCACGTAACGGCCTTCGACCATGCTTTGGTACATCCCGAAGACGTCGCTGCCCCATTGCGGCTCGTAGGTGCAGAGGCTGCCCGGCGCATGGAGGATGCATGGGCCAACCAGCCACCCCGTGCCGGGCTTGAGCCGGTAAGCCTTGGAGAGGTCAAGGATGCCGTTGTCGCCCTTGTTCCAATCCTCGAGGCACTTGCGCACCTGGGCTTTGGTGGTCCCGGGCTCAAGGCCGAAGAACGTATGCGGGAAATTGTTGCCCACGTTGTTGTGCTGGGGCGGGAAGTAATAGGACTCCGGCTTGCCCTCCTGGCCGACCAGCTTCGCCTGTTTGGCGTTCTGGTGCATGTGGTGGGGGATCGGGCCCATGTTGTCGAAGAACTTCGAATACACCGGCCAGCGGCCATACTTCTGCCAAATCGCTTTGCCGACAATCGTCGCCCCGCAATCCGCAACCGCCTGCCGCAGCGTGAATCGCTCCTTGCCCGCAACACAGTAGCTCAGGCCCTCGTCCGGTACCCGCCCCTCGTTCGCGGCCTCGGTGGTCGAGGCGAACCAGCGCTCGTCAATGCCGCCCCGATCGGCGCCGTAAGCGTAGGTGTCATCCGGGTGCAGCTTGAGCCGCAGCCCCGGCTGCAGAAAAGAGCGCGGCACCCAATTGGGCGCCAGGCGCAGCAAGCCGCCGGTCTCCTGCAGGGCGGCCTCGGCGCGGGATTTGACGTTCTTGGTGACGGTTTTGAGCGAGGTGATGGTGTTCATTTCTTCAAGGAATTACATCGTTGCATCGTTACAGCAGTGAATCTTTGTTCATCCACCGCCAGGCGCAACGCTCGCAAATTCCGCTCACGCTGGCAAGCGCTCGTTCGCGCGGCGCACGGCGAACCCATGACCGAAGAAAACCAAAGTCCTGGCAAAACCAGGCTTTTCCCCGGCTTGAGTCCGCGTCCATACTGCGGAACTATCGGGCATGGCTAAGCTCAAAGTCGCTGTCGTTTTCGCGCTCGTCGCCGGGTTGTGGCTGACCGGCTGCGAACCGCCCGCCTCGATCCCGCAGGGAATCCAGGTCTATTTCTCGCCGCACGGCGGAGCGACTGAGGCGGTGGTAAACGCCCTCGATCAGGCAACCAACTCGGTCCTGGTCCAGGCTTACAGCTTCACTTCCGCGCCCATTGCCAAAGCCCTGGTGGACGCGCATCGGCGCGGCGTCCAGGTGCGGGTAATCCTCGATCGCAGCCAGCAGACGGAGAAGTATTCCGAAGCCGACTTCCTCAAAAACAGCGGCATCCCAACCTTGATTGATGCCCAGCACGCCATCGCGCACAACAAGATCATAATCATTGACGGCTACGTCGTCGTCACCGGCTCGTTCAACTTCACCAAAGCGGCGGAGGAGCACAACGCCGAGAACCTGCTGGTGATCAACGACCCCGCGTTGGCCAAACAGTATATCGAGAACTGGCACGCCCACGAGCAGCACTCCGAGCCCTACGACCGGCCACCCCACCCCGCCGAGCGGACGAGCCGCGCCAAACGCAATTAGCCCCGCCTCGTATCCTTCTCTGTTGGATGTTGGATGTTGGATGTTCCCTCAGTTCAATCGCTTGTCGCCGCCTTGGTTCGCTGATACCACGCACAACACCCCGCCATCCCTCCATCCCTCCTCCGCGCCGCTCACAGCTCTCCCTCCTGCGCGCGCATCCGGTTCAGCCAGTCCTGCGTGCCCAGGAGCACGGCCCGCATCATCTCCTTGCGGAACGCCGGATCGAGCATCTTTGCCTCGTCCTCCGGGTTCGACATGAACGCCTGCTCGACCAGCACGGACGGCATCCACGTGTTCGCGCGCAAAGGGTAGTAGTTGAAGTTCCCCACGTTGCCGAAATCGGGAAGCCCGGTCATGGTCAGCAAGCGCGTGTGTATCGCGTCCGCCAGGTCACGGCAGAACGGCCATTTGTAATAGGTGCTTGTGCCCGACACACTCAGCCAGCCGCGCTGGTGACCCGCGGAGTTCGCGTGCAGGCTGATCCACAGGTCGGCGTCGGCGGCCACGGCGCGCCGCACCCGCTCGCCCAGTGAAACAGATTCATCATCCTTGCGCACTATGATTATCTTCGCGCCGGCGTCCTCGAACTGGCGCGCCAGTTCCGCGACCGCCATACGGTTGACATCTTTCTCCTGGCTGCCGCTCACCCCCCCGGCACCGGTATTATTGCCCCCATGTCCCGCTTCCAGCGCAATGGTAAGGCCTTTGAAAGGCGACGCCGGCAACATCGCCAGCGGCGGCGGACGACGTACCGTCAGCACGACCGCGTTGTTCGTCACCCCCCACTTGTAGCCCCAAAGCTGTCGGCCCTTCAGCTCGACCGTGAGCCTAAGATGGTCGGTGCCCAACTGCTCGACTGTCACCTCCCGCACCACCTTGGCCGTCGGCCGGTGGCTGATCCACGTCGCCGCGTTATGCGCACCGAAGAAGTCTATCGAGATGGCGCTCCGGCCGGCGGGGCTGACCGTCGGTGTCACGGCAAACGGCACGGGCGAGGAATAGGGTATGGCGACCAGGTCCACCTGGTCATTACCGTAGGCGGACACGTCGGTGAACGCGAGATGCGGCATCGGCGTTCCCGCCGGCGCCCACTCTACGCCACGCCGCTCCACCCAACCGTCAAAGTCCGGGCTGAGCCAAACGTGGTAGTTATCGCCTCTCATGCCGGTGGCCCGCAACACCGTGCCTTCGCTCAACTCGGCCAGGTAAGGGCCGCCCAGCCGCACCTCGTGCAGGCCAAAACTGAGCGCCGCTCCGTCCTCCACCACCCGCACCAGGCGCAGCTTCGCCTCACCCCAGAAGCCCACCCCTGCCCTGCTCTGCGCCTCGACAACGCTTGGCCCGATGATCTTGAAGGTGTTCGTTTCAGACGCCCTGGCCTCCAGGCGGAACTGCACAGGCGAGTTGGTGACATCCAAGGTCGGCGTTGCCACCAGCGAGGCGCGATAGAGCCCGGAAGGTTTCCCCGACGTCTCGTCCAGCACCTCCGCCATCGGTTGCCACGAATCTCCGGCCAACTGGTATTCCGCACTTTGGCCGGGCGTGCCCCGGAAGCTCAGCTCAAGGATGTCACCACGAGACAGAATAGTAGTTTGTGCCGGCTCGATGCTCTCCGCATCAATCTCGAGTCGGCGCTCCGTCGGTTCGGGCGATGGAGCCTCCGGCGCGACGCGGTTCACCACGACCACACGTTCCAGCTTCTGCCCGTCCGCCGCAGTCGCGACCACAGCTGATGCGGTTCTCCCCCATCTCCAACGGCACGTTATCGCGCACGAACACGCCCGTCCCATAGACCGGGACGGCTTCACCTCCCACGGTCACTTTCGCCCCCGGCGCGGTGCGGCCCAGGATGTTCGCGGTATCTCTCGTCGTCGAACTCCCCTCGCGGCGCGGGTCCATGATCCTGAGCGAGAACGGTGCGTTGGTATCCGGTGGCGTGCCCTGCGCGGCGCGCAGCGCGATCGGGCCGAAGGCCGCCAGCAAGACAGCCGCCCCGCCAACCAGCGTGAGTAACTGCCATAGGGATCCCCCGGCACGATCCAACGGGAGTCGGTTATTGGCTTGAGTCATTGGCGGAAGATACGGTGCCTCCCGGGCGCGGCAAGCCCGAAGGAGTTCGATGGCGATAGTGACAGGGGCCTCGCGCCCCGCAAAGCATCGCCGGAACAACTCTACTCCGCCGCTGTTCCGTCAAGGCTCGCACCTCTGTACCGCTCCATACCCCCAGTAGCAGCTTCGCGGAGATCCCGAATGGAACACGGATGTGTAACGGAAGAGTAACGGGTTTGGAACGGATATGGAACCGAACTGCAACCGAACCGGAACCGACCGGTGCGCTGGCTCCAGGCTGGCGTCACCCTTCCAACAGGCTCGTGGCGCCATTCCTTGCGAGGATGAATGGAAGCACGTCCAAGGGCATTATAACGCAAGAGACGCCCATGGCACCCGCGCAGCACCAGGCCGGGAGCATGAACGACCGTTCCTCCGACGAGGCCAGGGCTAAGGAGAGTCCGGCAACATTTCGGCCTTCAGCCCGGCGAAGTGCTGGCGCACGCGGGTGCCGGCGGTGAACTCCCAGACCGTGATTTGCTCCTCGCGCAGGGCCAGCAGCGCGGCGGTCCACGCCTGGCCCCACCCACTCTCGATGGACCAGGCGCCCCAGCCGATGTCCGCCGAACTCGCCCAGGCTTCCCAACGGCGGTCGTCGAATGCGCGGAACCAAGTGCCGTTGAGGTACGGGAGTTTCCGGCTGCGAGTCTGAATCCGGCACAGATACTCGGCGAGCTTATCCTCGGCGCGCTTCAGCTTGGGGTCGCCGGTGGCGCCGACAGCTTCGTGCAGGCCGAGCAGGGCGAAGCCCGTGGTGTAAAGCTGGTCGCTCACGGGATCGCCGTTCTGCTGCAGCAGCGGAGTTTCGGCAGTGCCATAATCCTCATTGCGTTGGGGGGTGCGGTAGTGGCCGCCGCGGACCTCGCCCAGCCGCTCGTGGATGGCCCCGGAAGGCTGCTGCCACGCCAGCAAATCGCCGGCCACCCGCATCAGCCATTCTCGATGTTCATGCGTGTCCTCGACGCGCACCAGCCATGCCAGGCAGAGCAGCATGTGGGCGCGTTCGAGGTTGTCCTGCCAGCGCCATTGGTCGGGATAGACCTTCATCGTCATGCCAATCGCGGTCCTGGCGCGGTCGAGAAATGGCTGAAAACCGGTGTGCTGATAGGCCCACAGATACGCCGCCCATAGATACGATTCAAAGTGCGGCGAATAATCCACCGGCGCGCTGTCGTAATAGTGCCGCCAGCCGTTCTTCTCCAATGCGGGCAGGTCAATGCGATCGGTGCGAAAGCCGAGCTTGCCGGTGGTGCGAAGGTTGGCCAGCAAGGCGCGCATCAGCCGTTCATCCCAGCGCTCGCTCCTCAGGGCGGCAGCGGCGACCGCCGTCGCCAACATCGCGCGGGCGTTGTCGTCCCCGTAGTTGGCGACGAGCCACGCCGGGGCGATGTCGCCCCAGCCGATCAGGCCGAACGCGCCCTGCTGCGGGTCGGCGCGCGGCCCTCGGCACATGCCGGAGTTGAAATAGACGAAGTCGAGCAGGTTGCTGGCGACCAGCGCGCTGTGCTTTTGGTGGTTCAATTGGCTGTCCAGGGCGAATACCATCGCCGACTCGAGGTTGCAATCGGCCCGCAGCGGCAGGCGGCGGAGTTGGTTGCCATCGTAAAGGATGCCCGACGCATAGCCCTCCAGGATGCCGAGCGAGCCATCCCCCTCCGGCGCGCCAGCCAGCGGCGGCGCGGTGGTTTCCTGCCCGGCGCCCAGAGCCTGATACAGCTTTTGCTTCTCGGCCGGATTCACCAGCAGATGTGAGTGGCCGAACCACCGAGCGGCGGCCGTAAACGCCTGGCGCTCAAAACGCCGGGGCAGCCCGGCCGTGGCGGTGTAGGCCGGACCGACTACCGGGGCCACCGCCAGCGGGTGCGCCTGTTGCGGATCGAGTGCGGACAGGATCTTTTCCCACACCAGCCGCCAATCGCCCGCAGGCGCGTAGCGCCCGGTGACAAAGCTGCTCAGCCGGGTAGTGGCCACGATCAGATGGCCCTCCGCCTGCGTGAACAAAATGGGGAACACATCCTTGTCCGGGAGGCCGTAAATCGCCCTGTCATAGCCCGCCACCCGTGCCATTACGAGATCAGCATTGTCCACGCCGCTCACCGGCACAAAGTGGCAATCGTGCGCCGCCAGAATCCGCAGCCTGGGCAGCTCCGGTGCGAACTTGTCGGACGATACCACGAGCCGTTCCCACCTAACGCCGCGCGGCGGGGCCAGTTGAAGCCCAGGCACTGCGGCCGGGTATTCGATAAAGACGCGGAGATTCCGCTCGCGCGCCAGGTCGAAGCCGCCCGGGTCGAGAGCGACCTGACGCGCCGGGTAGTCGTCGGCCAAAAGCAGCACCGCGGAGCCCCGCGCGGCGTTGCTGATGGCCGTAAGCGGCGTCTGGAAACGCGGATAGTGCAGCCTGGCCAGCGCGACGTATAAGTCGTTCTGCGCTGAGCAGCAAAAGGTCAGCGAAGCAGCACTTTGCTCTGCCGCTGAAGAAGGGCTGATGCTGGAAAGCAGAGCCGCGCTCAGGAGAGTGAGAAGAAGCCTTGGCCCAATCATCAGCCTGAAATCCCCCGACGTTGCCAGCAAAGTTGCATCGGCAGAGGATGCGTCAGGGCCGCGCCGCTGACAAGCCGCTGATTCCCGCCGGACCAACTCGCAGCTTGAAACGCGTGTGCTGAAACTGGAAACTGGGCGCGTGCATTGGAAGAAGATCACGTTAGTCGGCGTCGGCCTGCTAGGCGGCTCCCTGGGCCTGGCGCTCCGCAAACGGCGATTGGCCGATTCGGTCGCCGGCTTTGTCCGGCGGGCGGCCAGTGTCATAGAATGTCAAGCATTGGGCGCGGTCAGCCTGGCCACCCGCGACCTGTTGCAGGCGGTGGAAGGGGCGGAGTTGATCGTTCTATGCACCCCCCTTGCCCAGATGCGGCCGCTGATCGTCCAGATGCTCCCCGCGCTCAGGCCCGGCACGATTGTGACCGATGTCGGGAGCGTCAAGGCCAGCGTCGTGCGGGATCTGGAGCCGCTCGTGGCGAAGGCGGGCGGGCGCTATGTCGGCAGCCATCCCATGGCCGGCGCGGAGAAGATGGGCGTCGCCGCGTCACGCCGGACCTGTTCGCCGGCGCCGTCTGTGTAGTCACCCCCACGCGGAAGTCCGACCCGGCGGCGGTGCGCGAGGTGGAGCAGCTCTGGAAGTCGGTCGGCTCGTGCGTGCTCCGGCTCACCCCGGCAGCGCACGACAAGCTGGTCAGCCGGTCCAGCCATCTCCCGCACGTGGTCGCCGCCCAACTGGTCAACCTGGTCCTCGGCCCCGGCCACCCGGCAGCCCAGGGGAGCCTTTGCGCCAACGGTTTCCGGGACACAACGCGCATCGCCTCGGGCTCGCCCGAAATGTGGCGGGACATCGCGCTGGCCAACCGGCAAAACCTGTCGCGCGCCCTGAAGTCATTCGCCGAGGGCCTCCAGCACTTCAGGCAAGCGCTGGAGGAGGGCGATGCGGGCGCTGTCTCGAAGTTCTTTGAGCAGGCCAGGGAAAGGCGCGAGCTATGGTCAAAGCGCGCCGCGAGCCCATCACCGGAATAGCCGAGGTGAACAGCCCAGTGTCCAGTTACGCTCGCGCTTCTTTGCCGAGGCTACTGCCGCCAGGATCGGCGATACGGAGCTGTCTGGGACGATGGACGACCCGTTCCCCCTCACCCCGGCCCTCTCCCTCGGGGAGAGGGAGAATCGTCGCCAGTCCTGTGGCGAGGATGGGGCGCTGCGAGAGGTCGAGAGGCCGGCGTGGACTGCTCCCTCTCCCTAGGGGAGAGGGCCGGGGTGAGGGGAAAGCCGATGCCCGACCGTTCACAGCTACCGGTGTGTTATGGCTTCCTCGGCCGCACGCGAGCGGCGAAGAAACACACGAACCTGCTACAGAGCCAGCGGCTCCCTGGTTCTGGGATGAGCACTCAAAGAGGACAAATGGCACTGCCTAGCCTCATCGAAATCGTTCCGCTGGTTAATCCGGCGCGGGCGGAGATCACTGTGCCGGGCTCGAAGAGCATTACCAACCGGGCGCTGGTGCTGGCGGCGTTGGGCGAGGGCGAAACCACTTTGCAGGGGGCGCTTTGGAGCGAGGACACGCAGGTGATGGTGGCTTGCCTGCAGGAACTCGGTTTCATGGTGAACGTGGAGGCAGATCGAGAAGAGCCTTGCAATCGCACCATCACGGTTTATGGCAAGCGCGGGCTGGTGCCGCCCGGGGGAACGGAGGAGCAGCCACTGGAACTCTTTGTGGGCAACGCCGGCACGGCGGCACGGTTTCTTGCCGCGTTGGTTTGCCTGGGCAAAGGCGTCTATCGGCTGCATGGCGTGCCGCGAATGCATCAGCGGCCGCAGGCAGCGCTATTCGGCGCGTTGCGCGAACTCGGCTACGAGATCCAGTCGGCCAACGAGAAGCTGCCCGCGCTGATTCACGGCGCCGGTCCGCGTCTCGGCACATGCACCGTCAGCATCGCCGAGAGTTCGCAGTTCGCCTCGGCCCTGTTGCTTTGCGCGGGCACAGGTAAATGGCACGTGACGGTGGCGGGTGAGAATGCGGAGGAATCTCCCTATGTGGCGATGACTTCTAAGCTGATCGCAGCCTTTCCCGGCAGCGAGGGCCGATTCCAAATCGAGCCCGATGCGTCCAGCGCCAGTTACTTCTGGGCCGCCGGCTACCTGCTCTCGTCCTCGGAGCCGTCGCCGCCAGCACAAAGTCAAAGACAGCCTTTCCACGAACCTCGAGCGGAAGAAGACGGCCCCCTCTCCCCCTCAGAGGGGGAGCGGGTGCCGAAGGCGGGAGAGGGGTTTGTTCATGGGTTGAAAGCACAGACCGACTCGGGGAATCTTCTCCCGGCAAAAGTCCACGCGCCGCCGCCAGCGATAACCCTCAAGGTCGGCCCGACCACCGATTGGCAAGTGGATTCAGCCTTCTCCCGCCTCCTGCCACTGCCTTCAGCCCTTTCGCGGCGCACTGACTTGGGCGACAGCATTATGACCGCGATCGTGCTGGCGCCCTTTTCGGCCCATCCCGTGCGCTTCACCGACCTGGGCCGGTTGCGCGTCCAGGAATGCGAGCGGGTCGCGGCGCTGCGGACCGAGTTAGCCAGGTGCGGCGCAAAGGTCGTCGAGGAGGGCGATACGCTGACGGTCTTCCCCTCCCCACTTCACGGGGCCGGGATCGAGACGTATAACGACCATCGCATAGCGATGTGCTTTGCAATTCTAGGATTGAAAATCCCCGGCATAAAGCTCAAGAATGCCTCGTGCGTGAAGAAGACCTTCCCGAATTACTTCCAGAAGCTGGCTGCCCCCGCCCCGCGCGGCTTGGGCGCGGCCATCCTTGATGGGAAGACCGGACGCGCATTGACCGAGCCCGAGTTATTTGCCGAATGATACGCGAGACCACATGCTGCCCCTTAAAAGCAAATCACCGATCGTAATCGCCATAGACGGCACGAGCGCCAGCGGCAAGAGCACCAACTCCAAATTGGTCGCCAAGGCCCTGAACTTCGTGCACGTGGACACCGGCGCAATGTATCGCACGCTCGCGTGGTATTGCCTGAAACACAGGATTGATGCGCAGGACCCCAAAGCCGTCGCCGCTGCCTGCCGCCGATGGAAGCCGGCGCTCAAGTGCGCCGATAGCAACGCCTACCTGGTGTTGGACGGATATTACCCGGCCAGGGAGATTCGCACGGCGGAGGTCAGCGCCGCGGTGCCCCACGTGGCGGCGGTGCCGAAGGTCCGCGTTTGGATGAAGCGGACGCAGCGAGAGTGCCTCAAGTTCGGCAACCTGGTCATGGAGGGACGCGACATCGGGACCAATGTGTTTCCGGAGACCGACTTCAAGTATTACCTGGATGCGAAGCTGGAGGAGCGCTCGCGCCGCCGTGCTGCCGATGGCGTCCAGGAAAACCTGGCCGCGCGCGATCAGCGCGACAGCCAGCGCGCCGCCGCGCCGCTGATGATCGCGTTGGGCGCCAAGGTCATCAATAACTCCCACATGACCTCAGACCAGACCAGCAGCGTGATTCTGGCCGACATCAAGAAGCGCCTGGCGGAACGCGAGAAGGTGGAAGGCAAAAAGAAGAAGGAAGAAGGAAGGTAATGGGGAAGATCGGGGAACATCCAACATCCAACATCCAACATCCAACATCCAGTGTCGCCGCTTTGACCGGTTATTGGATGTTGGATGTTGGATGTTGGATGTTGGATGTGTTCCTTCAGCTCAGGTGTTCGACTCCCGACCGTTTGGCGCATCCCCGGCCCGCATGAACCCCATCTACCGCCTCGGCTGGCATGGCTATCGGGCGCTCTTCCGATTCTACTTCCGCTGGCGCGTCTATAATGCCGAGAGGGTGCCCCTCGAAGGCGGGGTGATTCTGGCCTCCAACCACGCCAGTTACCTGGACCCTCCCCTGGTGGGCGCCGGGATCCACCGCGGCATCAATTACCTCGCCCGCGAGAACCTGTTCCGCTTCCCGGTAATGGGCTGGGTGCTGCGCCAATGGCAGGTGGTGCCGGTGGATCGCGACGGCGGCGGTGCAGCGGGGCTCCGGGCCATTCTCGAACGGTTGCTGGCCGGCGGCGCCATCATCCTGTTCCCGGAAGGCACCCGGACGCGCGATGGCAAGCTGCAGCCCGCGCGCTCAGGCATCGGGCTTACAGTGATCAAATCCGTAGCCCCGGTAGTGCCCGTGCGGGTGTTCGGAACATACGAGGCCTACGGACGTCACCTGCATCTCCCGCGCCCGTACCGGGTGGCCGCGAAATACGGTCAGCCTATGCACTTCGAGCAACTGCGCGCCGAGGCGAAGGTGTGCTCCAAACCCCGCCTGAAGCAGATTTACCAGCAGGTTGCCGACGAACTCATGGCCGCCATAGCCAAACTGGAGCCGTGCGAAGACAAGTCCCGATTCCCCTGACCCCTTGGGCTTCAGGTGATGCGTGATCCGTGATCCGTGATCCGTGATCCGTGAAACCCGCGGTCACGCCTCACGCCTCACGCCTCACGCATCACGCATCACGCATCACGCATCACGTTTCACGCCTCAAACCTTCGGCTCCCACCCCGGCCGATAAGCCCGGCTCACCAGCGCCTCCGCCGCCTCATCCCCCAGAATCTTCCGCTTCTCGGGATCGAAGTTGACTGTGTGCCCGGTGCGCCAGGCGATGTTGCCCAGATGGCAAAGTATCGTGCTCTTTTGCCCCTCTTCGATCTCGGACCTCAGCTCTTTGCCCTCGCGGATGCCTTCCAGGAAGTTGTTGAAATGCGCTGAGTCGTAGCCGAACAGGCCGCCGCGCTCGGCCTTGATCTCGCGGACAACCTTGTTATTCAGGTCGTATATCGTGCAGGCATTGCCCGCCACGGCCATGCAACCCTTCTCGCCGTAGAAGTTCACGCCGACGCTCGAACCCTCGAAGCCGCGCGGGGCGCAGCTTTGGCTGTCGAAGACAATGCCCTTGTCGCCGAAATCGAAGGTGGCGGCCATGGTGTCCGGGGTTTCCCAGTCGTCCTGGTAGAAGTAGCGGTTGCCACCGCAGGTCACGCGCCGGGGAAGCTGCACCTCAAGACCCCACCGCGCGAGATCCAGCATGTGAACCCCGTTGTTGCCGAGTTCGCCGGTGCCCCAGTTCCAGAACCAATGCCAGTTGTAATGGATGACATTGTCGTGGTATGGACGCTCCGGCGCGGGGCCCTCCCACAAAGAGTAATCCAGCCACTCCGGCACCGGGACCGCTTTGCCGTGCCCGATGGACGTGCGGTGGTTAGTGTACCATCCGCGGGCAAGATAGACATGCCCCAGCTCGCCGGCGTGCAACGCCTCGATGGACTCGATGACCCAAGGCCAACTGCGGCGCTGGTTGCCCATCTGCACCACGCGCTTGTGCTTGCGGGCGGCGGCGACCATCAACGCGCTCTCGTGCAGGTTATGGCTGCCGGGTTTCTCGACATAGACGTGCTTCCCCGCGGTGCAGGCCAGGATGGTAGCCGGCGCATGCCAGTGGTCGGGCGTGGCGATCGAGACGGCGTCCACTGCCTTGTTGTCGAGAATGGTGCGAAAGTCGGTCACGCCCTGCGGCTTGCGCTGCTGCTTCTTGGCCACCGCTGCGATGCCCTTGGCGACGGCCCGGCTGTCCACGTCGCAGATATAACCGATCTCCGCGTTGGGCAGGGACAGGTATGCGGCGATGTGGGCCATGCCGCGGGCGTTGCAGCCGATGATGGCGACTACCACTTTTTCGTTTGGGCTATCGGCGGCTTGCACCGCCGGGGCGGCGCCGACCGCAGCCAAGCCACCGGTGAGAATAGAGGTCCGTTTGAGGAAATCACGGCGCGTCATTGAGTCAGTCATGGGGCCATGAAAACGCTTCGCGCCCCCCAGCGCAAGAAAACTCGGGAGTGTAAAACTCTGCCGCCAGGGTAGTCTCAGGGCTTCAGGGTAGCCTGCAGACGGTTATGGAGCATCGGGAGCATTTGTCCGCTGCCCTGCACCCGCCAGCGGGTTCTCCCAATCGTCCTTTGGTAAGCGCCCCCTTTCGTGCATTTGGCGTATTTCGTGGTCAGCGCCTTCTTCATTCCTCCTCCGGCATCATGACCGGAATCAACTGTCGCCCATGCCGGCGGTAGATGCGAAAATGCGAATCGGTCGTCACTACTCGGCAGCGCGGGAATTGCTCGGCCATGCAGACCAGGCAGGCATCGGCCAGCGACATGGGCAGGCTCCGGTATGCCTGCTGGAGCTCCAGTAACCGTTTGACCTCGTTTTGCACGCCGAAGGCGACGTTGATCGCTCCCCGCTCAACGAACTCAAGGACCGACCGCGGATTGCCCCCGAACCGCGCGATGAGGAACTGCGCTTCCGAGAGCACCGCCTCGCAGGTCAAGAGCGGCGGCTCCAGTTCGCCCCAGACGCGGCGTGCCCAGGCGCTGTGCGCGTCCTCGGCCACGAGGAGGGCCACGATGGGACCCGTATCAACGAGAGTTTTTTCGGGCGCGGCCATGATCAGCCAGAACGGCTTCCTCGAGGTAACGGCGGTTCACTGAAGCATCGCGCGGACCCGGTTGGGAGCCGACCAGGTCGCCAACCAGGTCCAGACAGGTAGGTGGCTTTCGCCGTTGCTTGCGGCGGAGCATCGCTTCCACGCACTCCCGGACCAGGACGGACTTGGGCACGCCCCGGCGGCGGGCTTCCTCCTCCACGCCGCGCCGCAGGGTTTCTGGCAGCTTAAGCGTCATTGTTGTCATCGGCCAAAAGTAATACCGTCTGCTGCCATACGCAATACCGGGTTCCAGGTCCTCAGCAGGCATCAGGCTTTCCACCCAGTTTGGCGTCCCCCGGCTCCTTCCCTCAGTTGCGTCACTTCAGAGGCGGAACACGGTGCCCGAGACGCGGGCGCCCCTTCCTTCTTCGGGTTCAATTCTACTGACCGGTGAGCGTCAAGGCTGCCCAGAAATAAGGGCTGCTGAATTCCTTTCAGCGCCGGACCCAGGCATTGAGGGAACTCGATGATTCCGAAGTTCGGTGAGGTTTACATGCTCGACCTGGGCTACGAAGGCAGCCACCGTTTCCCCACTCCTTGATACATCGCGCGCGGACGTTCCAAACCCAAACTCCCTGGAAAAGGGTTGAAGCATCACTCTTATCATCACTATCATCGAGAGCGGCGTAAGAGTTTCCGCATTATCAACTGTGCGGGCCTCCCTGTCGGCAGCGGGCACCGGGCCGATGAGCAGAACCCGCTCGCTCTGCAACGCCGAGCCAGCTATCACGAACACCGCTCCTTGCTTAGGAAGGTAGCACTGCTCAACTTCTCGCTACTGGTCGCTGTGATCATTTGCCTCTGGGTCGCCAGCAGGTGGGTTCTCTCAACATACCCGCCCCCGCAGTAACTCATCACCCCGGGCTGCTTCCCCGCTCTGATCCTCCACTCGCCCAAACCCACACACCCGCGGCGCCCGCTCGCCTGTGTAGTGCGCAGTACGCGCGGCGAGCGAGGGGGCAGGCCGTAGAAAAAGCCGGAGCATCCAATGAACTCGGTCGCTTTCTTCGGTCTGACCCCAGCGACGGAAGCAGTTTTCATGGCTGCTCAGCGATTCGTGCCCATTCGTGCAATCCGTGTCTTCGGAGTGCTCGACCGCTGCCCCCATGTTCCGCCCTCCGATGACGCCTTGCGCGCAGATGGTCCACCGGCGTAGGTTAGGGCTTTCCGGAACGTTAATGGAAGAGAATGATCTATGATGACATCGCCTCTGCTGAAATGCGTATTCATTGCCGTCGGATTGGCGGCAGCGCTTGAACAAGGCCTAGCACAAGAGCCCTTCATGGGCGAGTATGCAGGCACCTACCAGGCCGACCGTTCGCATACCACCAAGGCCACGGCCAAGGTGATCGCCGAGGGGCCAGGCTACTATCGGGTCGTCATCGAGGCCCAACCGCTCGTGCCCGGCACACCGGCCGCGCAATTCGTGATCTACGGCGTCCGGCAGGGGGCGAAGGTCAACCTGTTCGGCCGGGCCAATGCGGACATGTGGCATGGCACCATCGCCGGCGACCGGTTGGACGCGGACCCCGGTTACTACGGCATCGGCCTGGAGTTGAAGAAGACAACGCGCAGTTCGCCCACCGAAGAGGCCCCGCCGCCAGATGGGGCCGTGGTGCTGCTGCCGTTCAAACCCGGCACGCCGCCCGACATCTCGGCCTGGAACGGCGGTCCGTGGAAACCCCTGCCCGACGGCAGCCTGCAATGCGTCCCCGGCAAGGGTGCCATCACCACGAAGCAGAGCTTTGGCGACATCCAGTTGCACGTGGAGTTCTGGTTGCCGCTGATGGAGGATCGTTTCGGCCAGGAGCGGGCCAACAGCGGCGTATTTCTCAACAACCTCTATGAAATCCAGGTGCTCGACTCCTTTGGCCTGGTGCCGTCCATGGGCGACTGCGGCGCGATCTACAACCAGAGACGCCCGCTGGTCAACGCCAGCCTGCCTCCCGAGCGCTGGCAGACCTACGACATCACCTTCCACGCCCCACGCATGAACTCGGACGGCACGGCCAGGGAAATGGCCCACGTCACCGTGAAGCTCAACGGCATCACCGTCCAGGACAACAGCCCGATTCTCGGCGAGACCGCTACCTACGAACCCGGCAAGCGCCCGGCCAACGCCGCCCGAGGCCCCCTGCAACTCCAGGACCACGGCAACCAGGTTCGGTACCGCAATGTTTGGCTGGTCGAACTCAAGGACGGCCAGCAGTGACCGTCTGAGGCGGACGCCGCCCCAGCCTGCAGCATCCCGGGCGAACAGGCGGTGCGACTGACGGCCCGCATTGGGAGAGGGTTCGGGGCATTCTCTTCCCAGACGCCCCTGACCGGCACGCGCCCCTCTATTCCACTGTGACCAGGTAGTGACCAGGTAGTGACCATGTAGTCACCAGGTAGTGACCAGGTAGTAGGGCTACTACCTGGTCACTACCTGGTGACTACATGGTCACTACCTGGTCACTACCTGGTCACAGTGCAAGACAGACCCCAGAGGGGTCGAGCATCGTGTTCCGGTTCACGCTTTTCTGGGAGAGAAGTATCTTGATAATCAAAGGAGCCAGAGCAAGGCGTATCGAGATAATCGAGAAGGTTGAGGCCCGGGGTGTGGTGCGGGCAGGCAATCGCCCCGTCACGCCCTGAGTTCCGGCGCGTGTTCGCCAGGGACTCAGAACAGGAACTGCTCTTCGCGATGATCCGGGGGCAGACGCCGACGCATGTGCGGCGAACGGTGAGCGCGTTTAATGGATAGCTCCAGGACCAGCAGTGCCTGGTCGAGGCGACAGTCGTAGAGTTGGGGCGTTTGGCCCAGGGCTTCGGCGACCAGGCGGTGAGCGATTTCGAGTTTTTCGAGGACGGAAAGCTCCAGTGGCATAGGCTGGTTAGCGGAGGGTTTGTTTGAGTTGGCGCAGTTGTTCCAAGGCGCGTTGCCGACCCCGCTCTTGTTCGGCCGGAGAACCCGTCGGAGCCAGTGTGATCGGTGGCTTTGGCGGCAGCTCTGGAACGAGACGGACCCGGCTGATGTTGAGATCCTCTTCGAAGCGATCCAGTTGGAGGAGATTGGAGAGCTTGAGGGCGCCGACGTTGCGGCGGGTGTGGCGGATTTCCTTTTGCAAGTAGCGGATGACCTGGCTGAGGTCAGCCCGTGTAAAGCCGGCGTGGAGGAACTCCCACCAGAGCCGCTCCCGGTCAAAACGCCAGGAGAGGGTTTGACCGGTGAGACGGCAATAGGTCTGGTGGAGTTCCTCCAACTGAACCAGCAAGGGGAGCGGCGAGTTCATTTTGGGAACTGGGCGACCCAGGGCAGAAGTTCCAAGGCGCGCTGCACGTGAGCGGTGGTGATGGCGCGGGAGTTCTGGGCGGCGGCTTCTTCCAGGGCGCGTTGAGCCAGGTGATTGAGCAGCCGAGGCAAGCCGTTGCCGGCCTGGAGGAGCAACTGCAAGGCCGCCGCCTCGAAGGGGTTGGCGTGAATGCCGACAGCCTCAAGGCGCGCTTGGATATAACCGGCCAGTTCGTCTCCCGTCCAGGGCTCCAGGCGCAGGCAAAAGCTCAGGCGGGCCAGCAGGGGCGCGTTGATGCCCATTTGCAGCCGGGGCAGGAGTTGCTCGTCGCCCACCAACAGCAGACTAAAGGGCGGCTGGGTGTCACGGCGATCGCAACTCAACAGGCGTACCTCTTCGAGCGCGGTGGCGCTGAGGTTCTGCGCCTCGTCCAGGACGACCACGGGCCAGAGCCGTTCGAGTTGTTGCCAGCCCTGGCGGATGAGCATGACGTTGTCGCTGCGGCGCATGCGGGCGGGCTGCCCCAGTTCCAGGCACAGCAGGCGTAAGAGGTCGGTGCCGGTGACCGAGGAATGGGAGAGCACCAGCGGCTGGTAGCGTTTGTCGGGCAGGGATTTAAGGAAGTGCTGGACCAGGAGAGTTTTGCCCACGCCGTTGGGGCCGTGGAGCAGGCCGCAGGCCCGCACGGAGACCAACTGTTCGAGGCGGTGGCGGGTCTGCTTGAAGGTATCGGAAGCATAGGGCGTTTCAACGGCCGCCCCGAAGGGCAGCTCTCTGGCGCCCCAGAGGCTTTTGAGGGCAATATCCAACTCAGGAGGATTTATCGGGGCGGTCATAGTCGCGGTCGGTATAGGTTTTGGAGTTGAGTTGTTTGTCGCAACGCCGGGCCGGGCCGACGAGCTTATCCTCCCACCAGACCTCAACCCGGCTCCAATCGAAGGGGTTGAAGCGCACTTGGATGACCTGGCCGCGTAAATGGAGGGGCACTTCCCAGAGTTGGCCCTCCAGACTGAAAGTGGCGTCCAGGCGCACCCGGCGCTCGGCGCGCGAGAGGAAGAGGGCTTCCCAGTCGGTGTGGGCGTCGGCGACGCGCAAGTTGAGGGCGCGTTGGGCGAAGCGCTCGGCCGGGGTTTGACCGCCCAGCGCGCTGTGGGGCCTTTGGTGATACTCGGTTTCGATCCAACGCCAGAGCCGGGCATTGAGTTCTTCCAGCGTGTGGGCCGGATCGATGATCAAGCGGGCTTCGAAATCCATTTGGAGCGTGGAAAACCAGCGCTCTTGCTTGCCCTTCGACCACGCCGCATAGGGTTTTGCGTGGCAGAGCCTTACGCCCAAATTGGCGCAAACGACCTGCAGGTGATAGCTGGTGAAGATCTTGCCCTGGTCGGTGTAGAGCTTGTCGGGAAAGCCGCGCTGGGCCAGCCCCTGGCGGAAACAATCCAGGAACCAGCAGAGCTTCTCCGAGTCGTAATACTGCGCGTGGGGAACCACTCGCGAACAGTCGTCGAGCGTGCCGAAGAGGCGGGTCTGGATGAGTTTGCCGTTGGGCAGCCTGAGGGTGGGGCCGTACATCATGTCGGTCATCCACAACTCGTTGGCCAAGGCGCACTCGAAGGCCTTGGTGGGGCCGCCTTGCGGGGGAGGGTTACGTTTGATGGAACGGGCGTCCAACTGGTGGGCGGCTAACAACCGGTACACCGAGGGCAGGCTGAAGGTGCCCGGCTGGAGGACGCCTTTCTGGACCAGTTGGCGCACCACCACCTTGATCTTGAGTTGAGGATACTGCTGACGCAGTTCCACGATGGCTTGGCAGGCCTCGGGACTGAGCGCCTTGCGCGTGCCCTTGTCGGAACGGGGCTGACGCTGGAGCGCCGCAAACCCCTGGTGGCGCAAAAGGTAGTACCAGCTCTCCAGAGTGGAAGCCGAATAACTTTTGCCGCCCCAGGTCCGTTCACTGGCCAGGGCGGTAGCGCGGACCAGTGTGAAGTTTTGCTTTAAGGCTTCCTGGATCCAGGTCGCGGCAGCGTGCCGGGCCAGGGCCAAAGCATCGGAATCGGAAGGTTGATTCATACGCTCAGGAGCTTCGGCCCGGGTCCCCCAATCCGCGATAATAGAGGTGTGTGGGGGTAAACCGGCGCCGCGCTCCTGCGCGGGCGGACCTCATGCAGCCTGAAGCTGCCGACGCTGGTGGCAGCGGTAAGTTCCAAACAAACAGGTATGGAACTGATGGATGAGTTGGCGCGTCGCCGTGGCCAGATCGCCGCAACGCCCGATGAGTTGGTGCCACAAACCTCGGGCCGTGGGCCGAAGAGGCAGTGGACCAAACGCGTTGCCGACCTGTCGCACGAGCCCCGGCAGATGCGTCTCCAATCGCCGCCAGTAACCGCGGATGAGTTCGCTCCAACGCGCTACCTGGGGCGTAGCTTGGCCGTTAAACCCCTCGGCAATGGTCGGGGTGTTGACCGGCCGATACGGCTGCGCAAACTGCGGCAGGCAACTCACGCTGATGTGACAGTGCCGACACCAGAAGCGCCGGATCCAAATCCACAGCACCAATGCGGTCGTGCTGGTGATATAACGATGGTAATAGCAGAGTGCTTCCAGGCTGTGCGCCCGCAGACAATTGGGACAAGTTTCCGGCGGACGGACTTGCCGCTGATAGTCCTGCTCGGCATACTGTTCGGGGGTCAGTGACGTGGTGAAGATTGTTTGCACGACAGCTTCATAACCGATCTGGCCCCCGCTGAAAACGCCTTGATGTACGGTTATCCCCCGAGCAAAACAAGCCAACCGAAATGGTCCGAAGCCACGCTCTTCTTCTCAAGCTCCCAACTGAGATCTTTCCACCCCCTCCCACCTCAATGCGAAGCAGGCTATCCGCTTAGTTCATCGATTTCCGCGACTCGGAACAAGCATCGGACATCCGGGGGTTACCAGAACAAACTATCTCCACAACTTTGCCTATGGATTGCACAAGTCTCGGATTATTGGGCACTTGTGCAGTGCTGCTTCCCTCCCGTTGCCTGCTGTCGGCCTCCCTTCAGACCTCGCTAAGGGGCCCCTTTTTTCTGGCACTGACTATCGCATGTTCATTTCCCGGTTCTGGATCATGGCGGCCAAGTGGGAGCGACAGGTTCCCTCTTCAAAAAACGGGAGTTCTCCTTGCGAGTGTTTTTCGCGCGAAACTGGCCTTTCACTGAGGTCTGACGGTTGGCCTCGCGGACGGGTTTCGGGACGGGGATGCGAATGGCGGCGAGAAGCGGTACCAGCGCTTGTTTTACGTGTGGGAGTGGAGCACTTGAATGGGGGGAGGCGCGCGCGCCGCCGCTTCGCTCTGACGCGGCAAGGAGTGCGTGCAGACGGCGGAGATGGCCCGCCGTCGAGAAACCCCGGCCCAAAGGCGTCCACCTACAGTCCGCGGCGTTCGGCGGCGAGCGATGCAGTGGCGCAGGCGGCCCAGTCGGGGATGACCAGGCGACAAACCCCATTCACACTCAGATCCCCAGGTTCGAGAGCGCGTTGCTGATGGAGTTGACGACTTGCACCAGGCGCGGGTGGGTTTCTTCCAGTTCCCGCACGGAGGAGCCTAAGCCCTCCAGCGAGAGTTTGAGCAATTCCGGGTTCTGCTCCGTGCGCGTGGCCTCGTGCGCGGAGACCTCCGTGAAACCGGCGATGCTCTGGGCCTGCTCACCGTGCGTCTTGGAAAGGTCTGCCACCTCCGCCTTCAGCGTGCCGAGCAACTGCAGGAGTTCGCGTCGGCGTTCCTCTTTGATGGCATCACTGCCTTCAATTCGGGCCTCGATCTTGCCTATGGTGTCCTCGATCATCGTATGCTTCCAGCTTCCGAGTTAAGGTTAGCGATCCCGGGCCGTTCGGCAAGCCAAAGCGCGAAGCGTTTGGAGCGCGACCAATTTGCGGTGCGACCGATCTGGACCTCTCTCGCCCTCGGGAACTGCTCGGGTTGGCTTCAGGTCAGTTCCCCCTCACCCCGGCCCTCTCCCTTGGGGAGAGGGAGAATCGCTGCCTGTCCATTGGCGAATCTGGCGCGGCGGGAATGCTCCAAAGACGGGCTGCTGGACTCCCTCTCCCCAAGGGAGAGGGCCGGGGTGAGGGGGAACAAGATGCAGGCTCGCGCCTGAGTTCCCCTGCTCAGGAGATGTGCTCATTGACCGCAGCAAGCTCCGCGGGGGCCAAAGACCCGGCACCGTTAGCCGGAGCTTCGCTCTTGCTTGCCGAGGCGGGCGACAAGCGGCTTGACCAGTTTCCAGATGGCGGCTTCGGTGTCGGCAACGTCTCCCGTGGCATCAAACTGGCGGATGCGCTGCGGTTCGGCGGCGGCGATGGCCTGGTAACCTTCAGCGACGCGGGCAAAGAAACTCCGGCCCGCCTCCTCCATCCGGTCCCGCTTGAAGGGCAGCGGCAGCGTGGGCTGACGCGAGAGCCGGCGAGCCTCGCTGACGTCCTGGGGGACCGCGAAGAGCAAGGTCAAGTCGGGCCGCGTGTCACCGACCGCCACATCAATGATGCGCTTCACCATCTGCAAATCCAGTTGCCGCCCATAGCCCTGGTAAGCCGTGGTGGAATCATAGTAGCGGTCGCACAGGACGATCTCCCCCGCCGCGAGGGCCGGGCGGATGACCTCCCGGACCAATTGGGCGCGGCTGGCATTCATCAGGAGCAGCTCAGCCTCGGGGGTCATGGCGTGGTTGGCCGGGCTGTGCTTGAGCGTGTGGCGGATTTCCTCGCCGATGGGAGTGCCGCCCGGCTCGCGCATGGTGCGCACGGTATAGCCCATGGACCGCAAACGTTCGGCGAGCAGGGAAATCTGGGTCGTCTTCCCGCTGCCTTCGGTCCCCTCGAAGGAGATGAACAGGCCCTTCATGTCACAAGCGTTTGGCACGCGCGCCCTTGGGGGTGTCCTCGATTACCCAGCCTTTGGCCTTCAGTTCGTCGCGGAGGGCGTCGGCGAGTTTGAAATTCTTCGCGGCACGAGCCTGCATCCTTTGCATTAAAAGGTGTTTGATCTCGGCTGGCGCCTCCTCCTCTCCACGGACATCGGCGAGAAACCCCGAAGGCACAACCCCTCGCACTTCGCTCATCCGCAAGGGAGATCTTGGGGTGAGTTCCAAGCCCAACACTCTATCTAACTCTTTCCAGGTTCCCACTGCGATCGCTGCTTGATCTGCGGACAACCCTCGTCCAGCGATCAAGCGGTTTAGCCCCCGAACCCACTGGAACACAACGCCCCAGGCCTTTGAAATATTCAGATCGTCATCCAGGGCCTGCGAGAACTGGCCAAGCAATCGCTGGTCGGGAGTGAAACGGATTGGGCCTGGCGTTTGGTCCCAGAATTCAAGGAGTCTTGTCAGGCACTCATTGATGCGCGCCAAGGACGTCCGCGCACCTTGCAGACCGTCCAGCGTGAAGTTAAACGTCTCGCGGTAGTGGGCTGTCAGCAGCAGGTAACGGATTTCGCGCCCGGTAAATCCCCTGGCCAGCAAATCGCGGAGGGTAAAGAAGTTGCCGAGGGACTTGCTCATCTTCGTGCCTTCAACCAGCAGGTGCGCCCCATGCAGCCAGTATTTGACGAAACGGCCGCCCGGCGGCTTGCAGTCCCGCGCCCTCGCTCTGGGCGATCTCATCCTCGTGGTGGGGGAACATCAGATCCTCGCCGCCCAGGTGGATGTCAAAGCTCGGCCCGAGCAGCTTCATGCTCATCGCGCTGCACTCGATGTGCCAGCCGGGCCGGCCCTCGCCCCAGGGCTGGGCCAGAACACCTCGCCGTCCTCCGGCACGCGGGCTTTCCAGAGCGCGAAATCAGCCACCGCCTCCTTCTCGTACTCATCGCTGCGCACCCGCTCGCCGACGCGCATCTCGTCGAAGTTCAGCTTCACCAACTGGCCATACTGGGAGCCGGCGGAACGGTACTTCTCGATGCTGAAATAGACCGAGCCATCCGGCGTCTGGTACGCCAGGCCGCGGGCGACCAGCTTCCCGATTAGCGCGATGATGTCCGCCACGTGCTCCGTCGCTCGCGGGGTCTGGTGAGGCCGCCGGCAGTTCAGCGTTTCCAGGTCCTCGAAGAAGGCCGCCTCGAACTTGCCGGTGAACTCCCGGAGCGGCGTGCCCGTCTCGCGCACACGCTTGATGATTTTATCCTCCACGTCCGTGATATTCATCACGTGCTGGACGGCGTAGCCCTTGAAATCCAGGTAACGCCGCACCAGGTCGCCAAAGATAAAAGTCCGCCAGTTCCCGATGTGGGCGAAGTCATAGACCGTCGGCCCGCAGCAGTACAGCCCCACCTTCTTTCCCCCCGGATCGAGCGGGACGAATTCCTGCACCGAGCGCGACAATGTATTGAACAGCTTTAAACCCATACGCGAATGCGCTGAAGCTTAGGGAGGGAGGAAGGAAAGAAAAGGTTAAAGTCCTGCGACCGGAGGCTGAGTCGCCTTGACTTCCGCAAAGCAACGAGGGTATCATTAAGCGCAGCCAGAGAGGAATCCGTAAGGTTGGCAGAACGGACACCCACACATTTGGGGACGGTAGTATGAACGTAACGAGGTTGGACCACGGAATGGAGAAAGCGGGAGGCAAACGACTTGGGGACAGACTGAGCCGACGCTTGTGGCCGCTGGACGGGCAGTCCTTGTGTGCCGGCGCGCGCCGGCATACCGGCCTGGAAGACTTCGGGGAGCCGCGGGTGGAACCCGCCCTGGCGGTGCTCGTCAACAGCCTCGAACGCGAGTCAGACCTGCACCCACTGGGCCGGTTCCTGATGCGGAGCCACCTGCACGAGTTGCTGGCGACCCGGCTGCAGCTCGTCAAGGAGTGGAATCGGCAGCCGGAATCACTGGCGGCCTTGCCCATCGAACGACCGGTCTTCATCACCGGCATGCCCCGGAGCGGTTCGACGTTCCTTCACGAACTGCTGGCCCAGGACCCAGGCAATCGCGTCCCACGCGTCTGGGAAGTGATGTTTCCCGTGCCGGCTCCCGACGGCGAACAAGCCCGGCCCGATTCGCGGGTTCGCAAGGCCGCAGCCCGCCTCTGGTGGTTCCGCCGGCTGGCACCGCGCGCGGATTCGGTTCACCCCCTGCGCGCCAATACGCCGCAGGAATGCGTGGCCATGCACAGCTATACGCTCTTATCCGAGGAATTCGTGGCGACCTGTCACGTGCCCGCCTATGAATCATTCCTGCACGCGGCGGACCTGGTCCCAGCCTACGCCTGGCAGAGACGCCTGCTGCAATACCTTCAATCCCGCCGCCCATCCCGGCGCTGGGTGCTGAAGTCACCCGATCACGCCTACGGCCTGGAGGCCCTCTTTAGCGTCTTCCCCGATGCCATGATCGTCCAGACCCACCGGAACCCGGCGAGTGTACTCAAGTCTTCCATCCGGCTCGTGGAGGTGCTGCGGGGCTTATTCGCCCGCCGCGGGACCGCAAAGAGGTTGCCCTCCGCGAGGCGGCCAGCCTGGCGGATGCCACGGACCGCTTCATCCGTTTCCGTGAAGTGCACCCGGAACTGGCCGACCGATTCATTGATGTGAAGTACGACGAGCTGGTGGCCAATCCGCTGGCGGTTGTCCGCGACATCTACCGGCGCCTTGATAGCCTGTTGACCGACCGGGCGGCGGCGGCAATGCGCCGGCTTGGCTCGCGTCGAGCGCGCTATCCCCTGCCCCGCGCGGTACCGACGCTGGCCGACCTGGGCATTGACGCAGGCGCGGAAGCGCTGCTGTTCAAGCGTTATTGTTCGCGCTTCGGCATTCCCTGGCAACCGGCCGAGATCGGCTAGGGGCAAACTCCGCTTCACGTGACGATCAAGAAGCTCCACGCGGTGCTGCTCGTCCTGGGCCTGGGCTTCCTGGTCTGGCTGCTCTGGGACATCGGTATCGAGGAGCTTTGGCGGGAACTGACTGAGCTGGGATGGGGGTTGGCTCCGCTCATCTTAAGCGAAGGTGTGGGTGAGGTTATTCACACCTTCGGTTGGCGCCATTGCCTCGGGGAACCGCACCACTCGCTGCCCTTCGCCTTGCTGTTCCGGATTCGGATGGCCGGTTACGCGATCAATTACCTCACGCCGACTGCCGCGCTGGGCGGGGAAGTCACCCGCGCCGCGTTGCTCTGCTCTTATGGCCGCGGCCCGGAGGTGTATAGCGGCCTGCTCATAGACAAGGGTTGCCTTGCGCTGGCCCACCTGCTGTATGTGGTCATCGGAGCGGTGATTATCCTCTGGCGAATCGAGCTGCCCCCCGCGCTGCGGGCGGCAATGATCTTCGCTGGAGTATTATTGGCTGCCGGGATCATCATCTTTTTGCTGCTCCAGAAGCACGGCAAGCTCGGGGCGATCATCCGCTGGCTGGCGGCGCGCCGGATCGGAGGCGCCAGACTGCAGAAGGCGGCGGGGCAGGTCACAGCGGTGGATGAGGCCTTCCGAGCCTTCTACCGCGACCGACCGCGGGACCTGGTTCTGTCCGCAGGCTGGCACCTGCTGGGGTTGCCCATTGGCATCCTGCAGATCTGGTTGTTCCTCGCCCTGTTGAGGCTGCCGGATTCCTTCGCGGTCGCCGCCAGCGCCTGGTTTCTGGGTTTGTGGTTCGACCTGCTGACATTCGCCGTCCCGCTGAACCTCGGGACACTGGAGGGGAGCCGAATGCTGGCCTTCCAAGCGGTCGGCTACCGGGCCTTGCCGGGGCTGGCCTTCGGGGTGGTGCTGAGGCTGGCGCAGATGTTTTGGGCGGCCTTTGGCTTGATCAATTGCGCGCTGCTGGACGCGAAGCCTGCCGCGCCGCCGCCGAAGCGACCCGCGAGTGCTCCCAGCCCAACCTGCCGGCGAATCACGTAAATCTCAGATTAGACTTGCCAGCGGACGCGATCATGCGAAATTGGGGTATATTTAATGATAATGAAAGAGATTCAGCCGGCGTGGCAGAGTATAGCTGCATGAATAGACTTCAACCGGGGAGGGCTGATTGAGCCGCCCCTACCCCTCTCGTTCGCGTTATTCCCGGGAACCCCTGCATCGCAGAAACGGGAAAATCCGTGCCCGCGAAGTGCGCGTGCTGGATGAAGAGAAGCAGCAACTCGGCGTGATGTCGCTCAATGAGGCCTTGCGCATCGCCATGAGCAAGGGCTTGGACCTGGTGGAGATTGCGCCCAACGCAACCCCTGTCGTGTGCCGAATCGTGGACTACGGCAAGTTCATGTACGAGGAAGCCAAGAAGCACAAGGACAACCAAAGCCGGCAGGCGGCGAGCAAGATGAAGGAGATCCAGCTCTCGCCGACGATTGATCCGCACGATTTCTCCATCAAGCTGTCTCATGCGATTGGTTTCCTGTGCGAGGACATGAAGGTCCGCGTGAAGCTTCGCTTCCGGGGACGGCAGAAGGCCCATAAGGAATTCGGGTTCCAGGTCGTAAACCGCTTCGTCAAAGAAGCCGCACCCTGGGCCCAAGCGGACGCCCCGCCGAAGATGCTGGGTGACCGGGACCTGAACGCCATCCTCAGCCCACTGCCTCGCAACAAGCGCGCCAAGAATCCCAACCAGGGTGAGGGTGCTGAGCCGGCAAGCCCGCCCGAAGAGCCAGAGGCGGCCACGCCGCCCGCGGCAGGCGATGCGGCACCCGAGGCGGAGCGAGCAGTATAAGCATGCGCAATACCGAGCCGGTCACTTGGCCGCGGGCTTGACCTGGAGGGTGGAGATGACCTCGCGGACGCCATCGGTCTTCATCGCCAGCAGGATCGCTTTGCCAATATGGTCGGGGGAGGAGACGGCGCCGGACAAGGTAACCACTCCGTCGGTGGTGTTGACCGAGATGTTGAGCGCCGAGAGGTCGCGGCTGGCGATCAGCTTGGTTTTGATGGCGGCGGTGATGCGGGCGTCAGCAGTCGCGTCGGCAATCGCCTGGCCGGCAGCGCCCGCCGCGCGGCGGACCACCCGGCCGGTGCGCGCCAGCTCGTCTTTGACATCCTCGGGGCTCAGGTGGAGCGAGCGCAGCTCATTCTGAGCCGTGTCACGCGCGGACCTGGCGGCGCTTTGGATCTTCTGCTGGGCGGACTGCACCCGGGGGTTGTTTCGATAGGCGCTGTAAAACCAGACCGCCGCGGCCCCCACGGCGATGCCCAGGGCCAGCGCAAATAACATTCTCATGTGCGAAGTGGTTTATTCGTTATGCGGAATCTTGATGGTGCTGCCGCCGATGAACTCGCGGACCACCGCGTCGCCGGGGACGATGTCATAGCTCTTAACCTGATCCCTGCTCAGGGACTCGACGGAATCGAGCAGCCGTTTCACCCGTTCGAAGCGGATACGCGCGTCGAGGAAGCCGCTGTAGGATTGGAAATCCGCGAGCCGGGGCAGGTAGCCGTCCTGGCCGTAGAAAAACGGCTTGAGCACCGGCAGGTCGAACGGGAACCCGCCGTTGACGATGTGATCGGCCAGACCGCTCAAGGGAATGATGCTGAACAGCTCGCCCGAGCGGACGTAATGCCAGTGCAGGATAGTCAGCAGCGGGGCATGATTGCGGTGCTGCACGTCGCGCAGCATCCGCCGCAGCAACCGCACGTCGGTGAAGTGGGTGCGCCGCCGGCTGCCGCCGTCTCCTTCGAAAAGGACGTTCTGCGTCTCGATGTAAAGGCGGAACTGCGAGGAGGCCGGGATGCCCTCCGTGATGGGGGGATACAGCCCATGCAGACAATCGAGCAGAAGAATCTGGTCGGACTCCAGCTTGATGGGTTTGGTGGCCGTGCGGCGGCCCTCTTTGAAACTGTAGATCGGTTTCTCAATCGTCTCGCCGCTGAGCAGGCCGGTGAGATGGCCGTTGAGCAACTGGATGTCCAGCGCCTCGGGCGTTTCGTAGTTCCGGTCGTTGATCCAATCGGTCGGATGCTCGACGAGCGACCAGAAGTAGTCATCGAGGTTCAACATCAGGAAGCGCAGGCCTTGCTTCTGCAACCGTTCCGTCAGCTTGACCGTGGTGGTGGTTTTGCCTGACGAACTGGGACCGCTGACCCACATCATGCGCAGCTTGTCGCCGGCGTTGAGGCGCCGCATGACCTTCTCCGCCGCCTCATCGAGCGACTGCTCATAAAGGGCGAGGGACTCATCCACCAACGGCTTGATCCTCCCGCTGCGGACGATTTCATTCAGGCCGGCGATGGTGTCGCAGCCGTGCTGCCGGTTCCAGGCCAGGGTCTGCTCCATTTGCGCGCGCGGAAAGCCGTTGCCGACGAACTTGTCCGGCATGATGGCGCCTTCGCGCAACCAATGCCGGCCCCAGCGATAGCATTCGTAGGCGTCGGCGGTGTTCTGGAAGCCGTAGCTGCGCAACGCGTGGAGCACCTCGTCCTGAATGTTCTCGATGGTGGGCGGGAAATTGGAGATGAGATGGTGCGGGTCAGAGTTGAGGCACACCACGACGGCGTCGGCCAGAAACTCGGCAATCTTCTCGTCGCTGCCGTAGGCGGCGAAGATCGTCTCGTTGACGCCCGGCACGAAGTCCTGGTGAAAGCCGCCGATGGATTCAGCCGCGTGCAGAATCGCCCGCCGGATGCGGGTGTCGTCGAACTTCACGAGTGCGCGGTTGCGCTTTTGGACTTTAACAATGCGGTTCTGAACAGCCATGAGAAAGGACTATACACCAGGGAGGGCGGGTGACAATGGAGAAGGGCGGGATGGGAAAACATCGAACATCGAACATCCAACATCCAACATCCAATGGGAACCCCAACGCCGTCTAAACGGCCCGCGAAACCCTATGGGGCGCCTTGGCTACATGGCGCCGTGATGTTTCCCTGCCGAACCACTCTAAACGGGTGATGCGTGTCCACGAGACCTAACTGCGCGGAAAAAGTGAACCTTTTGGCCGGCTGGCGTTATTAACGGGCGGATGAATTGCAGAATGGGACACATATTATGAAAACTCTAAAGGCACTCGGTTGGCCACTACTCATTGCATTGGTGACGCTGGCTGAAGACCTGGCCGAGGACACGCTGGTTGAGGCCTGGCGTCACCTCCACCGCTACAACGGGCGGTGCCAATTCTTCACCTGGTTGTGCGCGATTCTGCTCAATCGCTATCGCAATGCCGTCCGGGGAAAGCGCTCCCTGCTCTCCCCTGCCCTGCCCCCGGACGGGCGGGACGATTCTGAACTGCGCCTCGAACAAATGGCCGAGCCCTGCTGCTGGCCGGACGAAGCCGCGCAGCGCCGTGAAGAAGCCGTGCTGGTGCAGCAATGCATCGCGGCCCTGCCGGCCAAGCACCAACAGGTTATCCATCTCAGGTTCTATGTCGGGGAATCGCTGGAGGGCATTGCCGCGGCCCTGGGCTGCTCGGTCGGGACTGTCAAGTCCCGGCTCTTCCATGCCCTGGACAAACTCCGCGGCATGAACGCCCTCCAAGCGCAGGCAGGCAGTTTGAGAGAGAAAGCCGGAATTGTATGAAGCCTTGTTCAAGCAAACGCAGACTCGTCGCCTGGTTGGCGCTGGGCGAGTTGGACGCCCGTCGGGCACAGACGATCCGCGCGCATATCCAGACCTGCGACGGCTGCCGCCGCTATCTGGAGCAGGTTTCAAGCGTGAAGGAAACGCTGACGAGTGCGCCGGGAATGCCGAACATCGAGACCTCAGAATCGTTTCATAGGCGAGTGGTGGCAAGGCTTGGACCGGGGCAATCACTATCACTGTGGGACAGGCTGGTCGGGCGTTTCGGTGAGGCTGCACCGGGTTGGCGCGCCGCACTCGGCCTGGCCGGTGCGACCGCAGTTCTCATCGCCCTGGTGGCGTTGTTGCGGAAGCCGCCTGAACCGACGGCGCCCGGCGCGACCATTGCCCCGACCCGAGTGGCAGTGCGGCCAAACGCCGCCCTCTTGCCGACGATCTCGAATTACGAATGGGCGGCTAATCGCTCGGTGGATGAGCTGGACGACCTGTTAACCCGGCAGGCCAGAGAACGCCCTTCTCCGAGAGTCCTCTACACCGCCTCGATGGTCGGGGCGGATTGAACTGTCAGCGGACCCGAATGCCCTGTCAGGAATAGCGCGCGCTCGGTTGCCTTCACTCCATCCTCTTTCCATGAACCGGAGTTGGTTCACCCTTGCCATCGTAGTGCTACGACCCCAGCACGGCCTCACCCACCATGGTCCAACGCTACGATGCCAGTGCGGCCAGATCTCCTCCGCTGCTCCGCTGCGCCCTCGCCCAACCCCCAATAGCCCCTGCCATCATCAGGCTACGACCCCAACGCGGCAATCTGGCTGCAAAACTCGACGCGAGCGCGGCTATTCGGCAAAAACGCTACGATGCCAATTGGGGGAAAAGTACGATGGCAAATAAGTTCGTAACATGTTATCTTTTCGACGCCAAAAAAGTTCGCAACCCCTCAGTTGCGCCTCCGAGTGTCCGGTCCGCGAGCATTCATTCGCAGCCACCTCTGAAACAATAACAGAAGCGTGCAACACCATAGCGCAAACACTATCATGCGCCTCGCCTCGCCAGCGATGGACACGGTCCAATCCGCTAGAAGAAGCGATATAACTGCTATTGTTATCCGACCTAGAGTGGCTCCGCAGATTTGCGAAAATGACCGGTCGGGTTTTTGTTTCATGGAACTTGCCCCCAGAAGAAAACAACCGGGGGGCCTGGATCAGGAATCGGGTATGGCTGAGGATTGGGCTTAGCCGGCCACAACTGCGGCGGCGGGCGGGATGGAGGGGGAGGCGGAGGGAGGGGCGGACCCGTCACAAACGGCGGTGGTCGATTCTCGCAAACCGGCGCCGGCCAGTTCGGGTCGTGGGGCGGGTGCCGCGGCAACGGAATCTTATTTGGGTGCTCCAAAAGGTAAACGCAGCTCGATACACACGCGGCAAAGGCGACGGGGCCGAGTAGCCCCATTTCACTACACACCGTTGCACAGGCTATCGTTAAGCCGACGTCAACTCCTGTGACCTCGAGGCCAAACGGATCTACAGCGCACACGGGCCGATTACCCACATGCGTGTATAGATTGGCACCACCAACCTCGAAAATCGGGTCTCTGTTTATCCACCGCTGCAAGCTAGGGTCGTAGAACCTGTAGCCGTAGTAATACATCCCGCTGTTGACGTGGATTTCCTTGCTGGAGAAGCGATAGAGGTTGGCGGCGGCCAACGTGCCACTCTTGGAGATCGTGTTGCCGAACGGGTCGTAGCGGTAGCTGGCGACCACCGCCTGGTTGGTGTCCACCAGGCAGGTGATGTTGCCGTTGCCATCGGCGTGATAATACGCGTGGCTGGTCCAGTTGCCCGAGGAGTAGCCGCTGGAACGGGCCAGCAGGCCGCCAATCCCGCCTGCTCCTTCGAGGCTGCCGCTCAGATCAATGCCCCGGGTGTAGCTGACTTGCGGGACGTTGTTTGAGTCCCGCTCCTGGATGACTCGCCAGCCATCGTAGATGTAGTGGGTTTCGGTTCGGCTAGCCCCGGTGTAATCCACGCGCTCGCGCAGCCGCCCGAGGCCATCGTAATAGAACTGAGCCACATCCGTCAGTTTCGCACTTGGTATGTCCCCGCAGGCGAGGGTGCCGCTACCCGAATTCCCGTAGGTACGTCAGCCGGTTCTCGTCGTCATAACAAAGGGTGGCTTCCCCGAGCCCGGTGCCCTCAGAGGTCAGATTGCCATTGGCATCGTAAGTGAGGCTGCCCAGCCAGTAGTTGGTCAGCTCGTTCTTCACATCCACCGAATACTGGGCGGTCGTGCCCCAGTTGGTGAGCCAGTTCAGGTTCCAAGCCGCGTCGTAGGCGTAACCCCGATCCTCGCTGTTGGTCGAACTGTCGGCCACCTTGAGCTGGCCGATGTTGTCGTAGGTGTACTGGACGTAGGCCCCGGCGGCGTTGGTTGAAGCCGTGCGCTGGTTGCCCTCGTTGTAGCCGTAGAGGGCGGAGTCCAGCGTGGTGCCGCCGCTGTTCCGGAGCAGGGTCCCGCGCAGTCGGGCGACCGGGTCGTAGAAGTTGGTGATATAAGCGCCGTTGGGCAGTCCCAGTTCCTGGACCAACCGGCCCGCCAAGCCGCCGCTCAGGGCCGTGTAAGTGTAGCGGAAACCGCCCGCGGGGGAGGTGACGTTGGTCAACCGCCCGGCGCCGTCCCAGCCGAAGCCGTTGGTCCACAGCCCGGTCGGCTGCTGGAGGCTCAGCCCCACGCGCCTGCGGTTGGTATAAATGTTGGTCACGGTGTCGCTCGTGAACGGGCCGTACTCTGGTCAGTACATAATGCGTGACTCCTTTACGGTTGTTCAAATAAGTTGTTCTGACCCCGACCCGACCGACCCCGACCCCCGGGTCTTTCAGGTTGAATCCAACCTGTTCCCGCGCAAAAACTACATGCCACGCGCCTGCCGTGCCCCCGGCAGACGGAACATTCCATGTCAACTCCCTGAATCACCCAGGTCTCGCCAGCCTGCTTCAAATGGTACCGCAGCGCGGGAAATGGGTGGATTTCGCGGGTGACCACCACCGCTTCGCTGCCCGACTGCTCGACGGTGACGATGACTTCGGATTCGCTGCGCTCTACAGCCCCCCTTCGGCTATCCCAAAGGCAGTTGCTGGTGAAGAACCGTTCGCGAAAAGGTGCCCGGCACTCAATCTCTCTACGAGTTTCCATGCTGCGGGCGCGGAAAAAGGCGTTCATGAACTCCTCAACAGTTTCCATAAGTTGCGGTTTGCCTTCCAATCGTGCTGCCACACACAGACGGCGGGACCTCCACCGCCGATGCTATAACCCCGCGCCGGCTGCGACTGGCACGCCTGTCCGCACTATTGTGATCCCTATGTCGATGGCACCACCACAAAGCTCCGGCTGAAGAGCGCAAGTGACGCCTACGCCTACGCCTACCCCGACTACAATTATTCCGCCGCATACCCAGGGATGGCTTTGGCAAAACGATTGATGATGTGGTGGAGGTACGCCCGGAGGGTAGCGATGAGGATTACTTACCGGGCAGGAGACCGGCGACGGTTCTGGCTCCGGCGGAGGTGACCCTCCGCAGGCTACAGCCGCCGCGTCCTCAGCCGCCTGGGCGGCCCAGTAGTTCTCCTCGGAGGGGTTAATCATGTACTCTATTTGTGCGTCCTCTGCTTTTCGTTGCGCAGCGGCGCAAGCGGCGTCCATGATCAACCCAACCGCATCATGATGCGTCGTCGGCTGGTTACGGACAAACGTATAAAGATTGCGTCCGCCAAGCTCTTCCAGCGGGTCCCGGTTTATCCACCTCTGCAAGCTGGGATCGTAGAACCGGCAGCCGTAGTAATACATCCCGCTGTTGACGTGGATTTCCTTGCTGGAGAAGCGGTAGAGGTTGGCGGCGGCCAACGTGCCGCTCTTGGAGATCGTGTTGCCGAACGGGTCGTAGCGGTAGCTGGCCACCAGCGACTGGTTGGTGTCCATCAGGCAGGTGATGTTGCCGTTGCCGTCGGCGTGATAATACGCGTGGCTGGTCCAGTTGCCCGAGGAGTAGCCGCTCGAACGGGCCAGCAGGCCGCCAATCCCGCCTGCTCCTTCGAGGCTGCCGCTCAGGTCAATGCCCCGCGTGTAGCTGACTTGCGGGACGTTGTTTGAGTCCCGCTCCTGGATCACCCGCCAGCCATCGTAGATGTAGTGGGTTTCGGTTCGGCTAAACCCGCTGTAATCCACGCGCTTGCATAGCCGCCCGAGGCCATCGTAGTAGAATTGAGCCACCTCCGTCAGTTTCGCACTTGGTATGTCGCCGCAGGCGAGGGGGCTTCCGCCAGAATTCCCGTAGTACGTCAGCCGATTCTCGTCGTCATAACAAAGGGTGGCCTCCCCGAGCCCGGTGCCCTCAGAGGTCAGATTGCCATTGGCATCGTAAGTGAGGCTGCCCAGCCAGTAGTTGGTCAGCTCGTTCTTCACATCCACCGAATACTGGGCGGCCGTGCCCCAGTTGGTGAGCCAGTTCAGGTTCCAAGCCGCGTCGTAGGCGTAACCCCGATCCTCGCTGTTGGTCGAACTGTCGGCCACCTTGAGCTGGCCGATGTTGTCGTAGCTGTACTGGACGTAGGCCCCGGCGGCGTTGGTGGAGGCGGTGCGCTGGTTGCCCTCGTTGTAGCCGTAGAGGGCGGAGTCCAGCGTGGTGCCGCCGCTGTTCCGGAGCAGGGTCCCGCGCACTCGGGCGACCGGGTCGTAGAAGTTGGTGATATAAGCGCCGTTGGGCAGTGCCAGTTCCTGGACCAACCGGCCCGCCAAACCGCTGCCCAGCGCCGTGTAAGTGTAGCGGAAACCGCCCGCGGGGGAGGTGACGTTGGTCAACCGCCCGGCGGCGTCCCAGCCGAAGCCGTTGGTCCACAGCCCGGTCGGCTGCTGGAGGCTCAGGCCCACGCGCCTGCGGTTGGTGTAAATGTTGGTCACGGTATCGCTCGTAAACGGGCCGTCCTCGGTCAACAACTGGCCGGCGGCGGTGTAAGTGTACCGCGTGGTGCCGAGGCTGTCCACCATGTTGGTCAGGCGGTTCATCGGGTCGTACGCAAACTGGACGGTGCCCGAGGCCGGGTAGGCGACATTAGTGAGGTTGCCGACGGGGTCGTAGGCGTAGCCGGTGTTGCCCTTCTCGGCGCTCCAGCGGTTGGTGAGGCGGCTGTCGGCGTCGTAGGCATAGCGGAGGATTTCCGAGCCGGACTGATCGAGCTTGTTGGTGACGCGGCCATCCGTGTCGTAGTGCCAGCGGGTGGTTTGGTTCTTGCCGTCGGTGAGGCTGAGCAGATCGCCGGCGGCGTTGTTGGTGTAGCGGATAACCTCGCTGTTGGCGTTGGTCTCGAAGGTCTTGCGGCTGGCCTCGTCGTAAGCATACCGGGTGACCAGGCCGAGCTGGTTCGTATAAGCGACCAGCCCCCGGGCCGAGTAGCCGAACTTCTCAAGGCCGTTATCCGGGTAGCCCCGGCGCGTGACGCGGCGCAAATCGTCCTTACTCATGTGACATTATCATTGACTGAGCCGTCACAACGCCTTAGCGAGAGACCCACCCGGGCGTTTTGGCGGACCTCGTGGCTCTCGTCGCCTAATCCCTTTCTCAGGAGGTTCTCCGCCCACCTACTGCCTGCTTTGACAAGAGGAGCAAGCGCCACCATACAGTTGACCCTGACGCTTTCGTCACAATGGGAAGCAGCAGTCGTGAGCGCTCGTCGGAAATCAGGCTGTTCGAGGACCGCTTCGTGCAAAGAGAAGAAGGCCATTACTAAATCGGGCGTCAATTCCCACCTCCCCGAGTTGGCCGCCCGGACGATCTCAGCCAGCGCTTTCCCTGCTGCTTCCCTTTGTCTTCGGTCCCCGAGGCGCAACATCGCTTCGCAGGCAAGAATCCTCTGGGAGACCTCCTTTGCGCTAAGTGCTTGTTCGACAACGCGCATGTCGGCGGCGCTGAGCGGTAGGCTGTTTAGTATTCGGCTTTCAAAATCCCAAATAGTCATTGCTCTGCTATTTGTAAGGATTCCGCACGGTAATCGTATCGGGACAGCCGTTGGGTCCGGGCTTTCTCCTGACGTACGAGTTATCGGCTGGATTGTCTGTGTGCTTGCAAACGTACAGGCACACACCCGGTGGTGAGACTGGTGAAAGGAAGCACGTCGTGGTAGGGAAGGGAAACGGGAGTGGCGCACAGGAGGGGTCCCCCTGGGGCTTTGGTTTTGGGGAAGGCCGAGGAGCAGGATTTGGTGTGGGCTTGGGATGCGGCGGGTGAACAACCGGAGGTAGTGGCCTCGGCACCGGTGGGGTAACCGGGAAAGGTACCTCGACCGGCACCCCGACTGGCTTCGGTGTGATGATTTCGATTGGCGTCTCGATGGTAACGGGAGGAAGCTCGATGACGATCTGGAGTCCCCACGGGTCGAAGAAGTCCAGAGGCGCGTTGTCAGCGAAGCGGTACAGATTGAACCCGCCGGCCTCGAAGGCCGGATCCCTATTTATCCACCTCTGCAAGCTGGGGTCGTAGAATCGGTAGCCGTAGTAATACATCCCGCTGTTGATGTGGATTTCCTTGCTGGAGAAGCGGTAGAGGTTGGCGGCGGCCAACGTGCCACTCTGGGAAATCGTGTTCCCGAACGGGTCGTAGCGGTAGCTGGCCACCACGGACTGGTTGGTGTCCACCAGGCAGGTGATATTGCCGTTGCCGTCGGCGTGGTAATACGCGTGGCTGGTCCAGTTGCCCGAAGAGTAGCCGCTGGAGCGGGCCAGCAGGCCGCCGATGCCCCCCGCCCCTTCCAGGCTCCCGCTCAGGTCAATGCCCCGAGTGTAGCTGACCACCGGCACGTTGTTCGAATCCCGCTCCTGGATCGCCCGCCAGCCGTCGTAGATGTAGTGGGTTTCGGTCCGGCTAACCCCGGTGTAATCCACTCGCTCGCGCAGCCGCCCGAAGCCATCGTAATAGAACTGAGCCACATCCGTCAGTTTCGCACTTGGTATGTCGCCGCAGGCCAGGGTGCCGCTACCCGAATTCCCGTAATAAGTCAGGCGGTTCTCGTCGTCATAACAAAGGGTTGCCTCCCCCAGCCCGGTGCCCTCGGAGGTCAGATTGCCGTTGGCGTCGTAAGTGAGGCTGCCCAGCGAGTAGTTCGTCAACTCGTTCTTCACGTCCACCGAGTATTGGTAGGTGCTGGAGGTCCCGTTGGTGCGCCAGTTCAGGTTCCAGGCCGAGTCATAAGCGTAGCCGCGATCCTCGCTGTTGGTCGAACTGTCCGCCACTTTGAGTTGGCCGATGTTGTCGTAGCTGTACTGGATGTAGGCCCCGGCGGCGTTGGTGGAAGCGGTGCGCTGGTTGGCCTCGTTGTAGCCGTAGAGGGCGGCATCCAAAGTGGTGCCGCCGCTGTTCTTGAGCAGCGTGCCCAAGACTCGGGCGACCGGGTCGTAGAAGTTGGTGATATAGGCACCGTTGGGCAGGCCCAGTTCCTGCACCAACCGGCCCGCCAAGCCGCTGCCCAGCGCCGTGTAGGTGTAGCGGAAACCGCCCGCGGGGGAGGTGACGTTGGTCAGCCGCCCGGCCCCGTCCCAGCCGAAACCGTTGGTCCACAGCCCCGTCGGCTGCTGGAGGCTCAGGCCGACGCGCCTGCGGTTGGTGTAAATGTTGGTCACGGTATCGCTCGTAAACGGGCCGTCTTCGGTCAACAACTGGCCGGCGGCGGTGTAAGTGTAACGCGTGGCGCCGAGGCTGTCCACCATGTTGGTCAGGCGGTTCAGGGGGTCGTACGCAAACTGGACGGTGCCGGAGGCCGGGTAGGCGACATTGGTCAGGTTGCCGGCGGGGTCGTAAGCGTAACCGGTGTTGCCCTTCTCGGCGCTCCAGCGGTTGGTGAGGCGGCTGTCGGCGTCGTAGGCATAGCGCAGAATCTCGGCGCCCGCCTGGTCGAGCTTGTTGGTGACCCGGCCATACGGGTCGTAGTTCCAGGTGGTGGTTTGGTTCGCTATAGGGTGTTCACCCCATAGGCGCAAAGGCAGGGTGTGCGTTTTACACCGGTTTAATGGGCTGCCCATTCCTGGTCGCGGCCAGGCAACACTCCTGAGCTTGCGCCTGGCCGTTTCGGCCTTCGGATTTCCCGCATTGATTCGCGCTGAACTGTCGAGCACCCTTGGCTTCCGATGTCAACGACCGCGTTTCGCCTCCTCTCCTTGCTTTGCGTGGGTTTCACGCTCAGCGCGGCGGCGGACGACTTCGACGCGCTGCGGATCAAGTGGCGGGACGGGCTGACGGGCGGGACCGGCTACGACCTCAACAACAGCCTGGTCAAGTCGCGGCTGACGAGCATCACGAACACCGCGTGGAGCTACTGGAACTCAATGGACAAGTCCCCCAGCCGGACCTACGTCTGGAGTGACACCACCAGCACGACCGACCCGTATGCGTTCTCGACCGGCTACTCGCGGTTGCAGGCGATGGCGCTGGTGTACGCGACTTACGGCTGCGGGCTGTATCACAACACGGCGCTCGCGGCGGACATCCAGGGCGCGCTGGATTGGTTCTACACCCACCTTTATCACCCGGGCATCACGGAATACGGCAACTGGTATGTCTGGGAGATCGGCGCGCCGCGCTACATCTGCGACCTGTCGGTGCTGATGTACGAGGGGCTCGGCATCGCCGGCCTCTCGAATACGCTCGCGGCGGTGGAATACTACACCCCGTCGCCAACCAGCCACGGCCTGCCCGGCACCTTCACCGGCGCCAACCTGGCCGACCGCATCCGCATCGTCGCCGTGCGCGGGGCGTTGGTGAAGGATAGCGCCAAGCTCGGGGCGGCCCGCGATGCGCTGAGCAATTTGTTCCCTTATGTGACCGACGGTGACGGCTTCTACGCGGATGGCTCATTCATCCAGCACACGCACCATCCTTACAATGGCTCTTACGGCAACGTGTTGCTGCAAGACCTCTCGGCCCTGCTGCCCTGGCTGCAAGGTTCGCCCTGGCAATGCATGGACCCGGCGCGGACCAACGTCATCCGTTGGATCTATGACTCCTACGAGCCGTTCATCTATGACGGCGCGATGATGCCTATGACGTGCGGGCGGGCCATCAGCCGCAGCGGTTCACAGGAGCACGTCATGGGGCAGAGCATCATACAGGACATCCTCACCCTCTCGTCTTTCGGCTCAGCCGCGGACACGGCGCGGATACGGAGCATGGTGAAGTATTGGGCGTTGGTGGACACCTACCGGAATTTCACCAACAACCTGCCGCTGCCACTGATTACGCCGGCGCTCCAGCTTATGGCCGATCCCCTGACGCAGCCCAGGGGCGAACTCATCGGGCACTGGAATTTCGGCAGCATGGACCAGGCGGTGCATTTGCGTCCCGGCTGGGGCTTCGCGCTGAGCATCTCTTCCAGCATCATCGCCAATTACGAATACATGAACGGCGAAAACGCCCACGGCTGGTACACCGGCGACGGGATGACCTACCTCTATAACAATGACCTCGCACAGTTCAGCGATAACTTCTGGCCGACGGTGGATCCGTATCGGTTGCCGGGCACGACAGTGGACGTCACACCTCGGGCCGACGGCTCGGGCCAGAGCTACCTGAGCCCAAACCATTGGGTCGGCGGCGCGACCCTGCTCGCCAACGGCGTCGCTGGAATGGACCTGAAAGCCTGGAACAGCACGCTCGTCGCGAAGAAGTCATGGTTCATGTTCGATAACGAGGTGGTCTGCCTGGGCGCGGGCATCACCTGTTCGGGCGCTACCAATGTCCTGACCACCATCGAGAATCGGAAGATCAGCACGTCCAACACCAACGCCTTCGTGCTCGATGGGGTCACCATGCCGGCCACGCTCGGCTGGCAGACCAACCGGGCCGGGACAAGCTGGTGCGCTTTGGGCGGCGCGGGCGGTTATTATTTCCCCGGCGGCGCAACCCTCAAGGCGCAGCGCCAGGCGCGCACAGGGGCCTGGTCAGACATCAACACCGGCGGCTCGACCTCCTCGTTCACCCGGAATTATCTGACGCTGTGGTTGGATCACGGGATCAAACCGAGCAACGCCACTTACGCTTACGTGCTCCTGCCGAATTTCACCGCCGGCCAAATGAGCAGTTATGCCGCGCAGCCGCAAATCGCCATCCTCGAAAACTCGGCGAGCGTGCAAGCGGTGAAGGAGACTACGGCGAACGTGGTGGCGGCTAATTTCTGGAACAGCGGCACCCGCACGGCGGACCTGATCACCTGCAACGAGCGCGCGGCGGTGATGACCCAGGAGAGCACGGATGATCTATGGTTGGCCGTGGCGGACCCCACCCAAACCAATACGGGGGCCATCCTCATTACTCTGGACCGGTCAGCGGCGAGCGTGGCTTCGGCGGACCCCTCTATGACGATTGTTTCGCTCAGCCCCAGTATTCAAATCGCGGCGAACGTTAACAATGCGCATGGGCGTTCCCTGGTCGCGCACTTCAACCTGCAAGCCGAGCCGCCCGTCATCACCAGCCAACCCCAGGACCTTGTGTTGCTGCCCGGGCAGATCGGCACCTTCAACGTGAGCGTGACCGGCAGAGCGCCCATGAGCTACCAGTGGCAGTTCGAGGGCGTGCCGATTCCCGGTGCGAGCACGTCCTCCTATGCGGTATATGCCCAGGCCGCCGCTGTCGGCCACTACTCGGTAGCCGTCACCAATGTGGACGGCTGGGCCGTCAGCTCGAATGCTTTCCTGAGCATCCCTCAAGTGGGCGCGTGGGGGGATGATTCCTTCGCCCAGCTCACACTGCCCGCGGGCTTGTCCAATGTGGTCGCCATCGCCGCGAGCGCGTACCACAACCTGGCTCTCCGCGCTGATGGCAAGGTCCTCGGTTGGGGCTATGACGCCCAGGGCGAGTGCGACCCGCCACCGGCACTCCACGACGCCATCGCTATCGCCGCCGGCGGTTACCATTCCCTGGCCATCCGGGCGGATAAGACGGTCGTCGCGTGGGGAGGGGATGATTCCGGCCAGACTGACGTGCCGGCCAATCTCGCGGGTGTGATCGCGGTCGCGGCGGGTACTTGGCACAGTCTCGCGCTGCGGCTTGACGGCACGGTGGTGGGCTGGGGTGACAACGGCTGGGGGCAGATCACCATCCCGGCGGGCTTGAGCGACGTCATCGCGGTTGCCGCGGGCGGCAACCATAGCCTGGCATTGAAGCGCGACGGCACCGTCGTCGCATGGGGGGATAACAACAATGCCCAGGGCAAGTTCGCCGGGCAATCCATTGTCCCGCCCGGCTTGAGTAACGTAGTCGCCATCTCCGCCGGGGCCTTCTTCAGCCTGGCCGCGAAGTCCGATGGAACCGTCGTGGCCTGGGGCGACAATGGGCAAGGACAGTGCAACCCGCCCGCCGGACTGAGCAACGTAGTAGCGCTTGCCGCCGGATATGGCCATGCTCTTGCCCTCCAGTCCTCTGGCAAGGTGGCCGCCTGGGGCGCCGATTGGAATGGCCAGTGTGATCTCCCCGCCGCATGCTCGAACGTGTTCGCCGTCGCCGCCGGCGCCTATCACAGCCTGTTGCTCCTGGACGCCCCGGCAGCTCCGCCTCAGCTTCTGACGCCTACCCGACAGAGCGGCAGTTTCAGCTTCCTCGTCCCATCGCTTAACCGGAAGAACTACGCCCTGGAGTTCAAAGATTCGCTAACGCAAACCAACTGGACGGCACTCCCAACAGTCAACGGGAACGGCGCCTTGCGCCTGCTCACCGACCCGGACGCGACCGTGCCGCAGCGGTATTACCGCCTGCGCCAGTGGTGACGAAGGCGGCGGGAGGACAGTGGCCCAAATCCGAAGGCCGAAACCCGAAACCCGAAACAAACCCACAATCCAAATGATTCAATGCTCGAAACCTCAGCCCGTGCAGCGGTTTCCTTCATTTCCGCCCTGGTGCTTTGGCTTGGTTTCGGGTTTCGGCCTTCGGATTTCGGGTTTCCGCCAGCTTGCTTCGGTATCACCGCCATTAGAGTCCGGGCATCGCCCGCCACTGACACCGGCAAAAGTAGGCACCTGCGGTGGTACTGCGATGGCGTACAGATGGCGTACAGATGGCGTACAGATGGTGTACAGATGGTGTACAGCTAGTAGTGGTAGGCACCTGGTAGCCTGCCGAGGTGGTAGCGGACCCGTCAGGAATCCTGCCTCCAGGTGAGTAGCCAGGAGTTCGACTCACCCCAACCGCGGCGCCCGCAGCGCAGCGATCCGGCTGCGATGTCGCCCTGATATTAGTAGTTTGACTGCGCGGACTTCCGGTATCAGGCTATCTGTTAGACGGTAGCCGCCTGGTGGCGCGATCAAGCCTTGGGCCGTTCCCCGGGCAAACGGCGGTTTCCGCTGTCGGGCAACCATAACAGAGGTGTCAAATGAAGAGACTAACGTGGCAGTTTGGTTTGGCGGCGACGTGCGCAGTGCTGATGATGTTTGGCCGCGCGACGCCGGTGTTTGCGGCGGACCAGGATCAAGGCGGGCCGGGAGACCGGCTCAGCCGGTTGGAGAACCGCTTGAACGAAATGGACCAGCGTCAGCAGCAGATGATGCGACGCCTGGAGGAGGCTATGCAGCGTCAGGCCCCCACGGCGCAACCGGGTCGGGAGCGGTCCCGCCGACAGATGATCCGGCCTGAACGCGCGGGAATGGGCCAGCCGATGCCGCCGGGCGGCGCCCCCGGGATGGCGGGTATGCCGATGCCTCCCGGACCGCACCCCGAGGCGGCGAAGCCTCTCCAGGACCTTGCCGGCTTGCTGAAGCTGTGCCTGCTGGTGGCTTTCGTTTTCAACATCCTGATAGCGATCTGGATCTTCATGGATATCCGGAAGCGAGGCGAAGGCTCGGGCATCTTCATTGTGCTGGCCCTGCTGGCGGGCATTCCGACGGCGATTATCTATGCGATTGTGCGCATCGGCGATAAGAAGACGTAGCCGGGGCGCAGACGAAAGAACGTGCGGAGCTGGGCCCTCATTCTAGCCGGGTGGCTAAGGGGTCTTACCGGCGGCGGAAACGCGGCGCCTCCGGAAGCGGCGCCGGCGACCGATTCCTATGCGGCGGCGCGCCAGCGCATGGTGGCCGAACAACTCGTCGGACCGGGCCGCGACATCACCGACGCTCGCGTGTTGGCAGTCATGGGCCGGGTGCCGCGCCACGAGTTTGTTCCCGAGAATTACCGGCGCGAGGCTTATACCGACTACCCGCTGGGCATCGGCCACGGGCAGACCATCTCGCAGCCGTACATCGTGGCTTTGATGACGGAGCAGCTTGAGCCCAAGCCGGCCGACCGCGTGCTCGAGATCGGCACCGGCTCCGGTTACCAGGCGGCTGTGCTGGGCGAGATGGTGGCCCAGGTTTATACGGTTGAGATCGTCGCGGAATTGGCCCAACGGGCCGCCACCGACTTGAAGCGGCTGGGCTACGCGAACGTGCATGTGCGCGTCGGCGACGGTTACCAGGGCTGGCCTGAAGGTGCGCCCTTCGACGCGATCATCGTCACCTGCGCCCCGGAGCATGTGCCGCAACCGCTGATTGACCAGTTCAAAGACGGCGGTCGCATGATTATCCCGGTCGGACAGCTCCGGAAGCAGGAATTGGTGCTGTTGCGCAAGCAGGGCGAGAGGCTGGAGCAGAAAGCGGTGCTGCCGGTGAGCTTCGTGCCCATGACCGGTGCGCAAGCACAGGAAAGTCCGAAGTCCGAAGTCCGAAGTCCGAAGGAAGGCCGAAGTCCGAAATCCGAAGGGGGCTTGCGCAGGTGAGGTGGTTGCCTGCGACTCGGCAGTTGCTTCGGGTTTCGGGTTTCGGCCTTCTTTCGGACTTCGGCCTTCGGGCTTCGGATTTCACTGCCCTGCCTTCCTCCCGCCAAAATACGCTTGAATGTTGAGTCGCTTCGCTTCGTCTTTTACAGTCTCTACTTATGAATAATACAGATCCTGCCCGTAACACCGGATTCTCCCGCCGCCAGTTCCTGCGCGGCACCGCGCTTTCCACCGCCGCCTTCATGGTGGTGCCCGGCGCGGTGCTCGGCCTGCGCGGCGCAACGTCGCCCAACGAGAAGCTCAACCTCGCCGGCATCGGCATCGGCGGCCAGGGCGCGCACGACCTCGGCCAATATGGAGAGCGAGAACATCGTGGCGCTGTGCGACGTGGACAAGAGCTACGCCGCCCACACGTTCAAGAAGTATCCCAAGGCAAAGCAGTTCACCGACTACCGGAAGATGCTCGACGAGATGAAGGACATTGACGGCGTGGTCATCGCCACGCCCGACCACCACCACGCCTTCGCTGCGATGGAGGCCATCAAGCGGGGCAAGCATGTCTATTGCGAGAAGCCGCTGACGCATTCGGTGTGGGAGGCGCGGCGCGTGGCGCAGGCGGCGCACGAGGCGAAGGTGGCCACGCAGATGGGCAACCAGGGCCAGGCCTCCGAAGAGACGCGCCGGCTCTGCGAGTACGTCTGGGCCGGCGTCATCGGCAACGTCCACGAGGCGCACATCTGGACCGACCGGCCATCGCGTGGATTGTTTGACGTGTATTGGCCGCAGGGGTGCGCGCGGCCTAAGGACACGCCGCCCGTGCCGGCCACGCTGGATTGGGACCTCTGGCTCGGCCCGGCGCCGATGCGGCCCTACAACCCGGCTTACGCGCCCGTTCAAATGGCGCGGCTGGTGGGATTTCGGCACCGGGGCGCTGGGCGACATCGGCTGCCATGCGATGGACCCGGTGTTCCGCGCGCTGAAGCTGGGCGCGCCGCTCAGCGTCCAGGGGGCGTCCACGCGTGTGAACGAGGAGACCTACCCGCTCGGCTCAATGGTCACCTACCAGTTCCCGGCCCGCTCAGCGGCGGCCCAGGCCATCAACGTGCACGTGAAAGGGCTCAGCGGCCCCGAGGCGGGAGGCATCGCCATGCCGCCCTGCAAACTGTTTTGGTACGACGGCGGATTGCGCCCGCCACGGCCCGACGGTTTGCCCGAAGGCAAGCTGATGGGCGCCAACGGGCGGCTGCTGGTTGGGGACAAGGGCTTCATTCTCGGCGACGAGGTCTTTCCCGCGTCGTGCGCCAGCGCCGCCAGCGAAGTTCCCAAGAGCATCCCGCGTTCGCCGGGCCATCACCGGGAGTGGATCGAGGCGTGCAAAGGCGGCAAGGCGGCGGGGTCGAACTTCGACTGGGCCGGGCCGCTGGCGGAGTCTGTGCTGCTGGGCAACGTGGCCTTGCGCCCGCAATTGCGCGAGGACCTAACGCTCTGCAAACTGCTCTGGGACTCCCCCGCGCTGAAGTTCACGAATCTGGACGACGCCAACAATTTCGTCCGCGGCGAGTATCGAGCGGGCTGGAGCCTTTAGCCGGAAAGCCGCACGTTAGGGCGCGCTGTCCTCTGCGCGCCGCCGGCGCACCCACGGCGCGTAAAGGTCTGAACCAGCAGGCTTTCGCAGGCTCAGAAACCAAATCGCACATCACTCAGCCGGTCAGCGACGGAGCCAAGATCCGTGTTTCTTCCGCCACAGGCTTGGGGCGGCGAAGGTCACGCTGAACCGCAGATAGGCGCCCGCGTCATCCCACGGCACGGTGGAAATGAGCTTCTCGGTGATCAGCCATTGGGAAACGTCCTCGGCGCTGTGGAATTCGATGCGCGCGCCGGTCTTGCTCACGGCGGCTTTGGGCGCCCTCACGTACAGGAAGAATGAGCCTTTCGGTTTGCGGGCGCTGAACCCTGCCTGGGTCAGCGCCGCCACCAGTGCGTCCATCCGTCGGGAATACTTCGCGGCGATTCGCTCGGTGATTTCGGGGTGGTCGAAGCCGTAGGCCGCGGCGTGCTGGATCGCCAGGAACTGGCCGGAATCGCTGTTGTCCTTCACGTCCCCGTAAGCCCGCACCAGCAACTCGTTGCCGGCCACAAAGCCGCAGCGCCAGCCGGTCATGTTGAACGACTTGCTGGCCGAGTGCAGCTCGATGCCCACTTCCTTCGCTCCGGGCGTCGCCAGGAAACTCAGTGGCCGGCCCTCGAAGACCAGCGCCGCGTAGGCGGCATCGTGGATGACGACCAGCCCATTGCGCTTCGCGAACTCGACCACCCGGGCAAAGAACTCGGGCGTCGCGCTCGCACCGGTCGGGTTGTTCGGGTAGTTGAGCACGAGCACTTTCGCGTGCCGCAGCACCTCCGCGGGCACCGAGTCCAGGTCGGGCAGGAACCCGTTGGCCTCCGTCAGCGGCAGGTTATGGACCCGGCCACCGAGGTATTTGGCGTGGGTGCCGAACACCGGGTAGCCCGGCACGGTCATCAGGACATAGTCGCCCGGGTTAATGAGCGTTGCCGGCAGGAGGGAGAGCGCCGCCTTGCTGCCAATCGAGTGGATTACTTCCGTCTCCGGGTTGATCCCTTTGACGCCACACACGCGGTCCAGGTAACGGGCCGCCGCCTCTTTCAAGACGGCATCGCCGTTGTCCGCATAGACGCGGTTCTCGGGCTTGCGAGCCTCCGCACATAATTTCTCCACTACCTCCGGGCAAGGCCATTTCATCCGGCTCGCCGATGCCGAAGTCAATGATCTCCGCGCCGGGGTGGGCGGCCACGGCAGCGCGCTTGGCCCGCTTGATCTTCTCGAACTTATAGATCGCCTGCGATTTGCCGTATTGGCTCCCGCCGATACGCTCCGCGAGGAGGTTCTGAATGTATGACTCGTGCATAATCCCAACAGGTCAGCCGCTCCGCCGATCCCACCCAAGCGGGACCGCTCGTTCATGCTAAACACCGGCCCTCAATATAGGCATTCCCAATGCGGTGGAAAGGGGTTTACAAACAATCAGTCGAGCATTTTCGCTTTCCCTCCGGAGTTCTTGCCTTAGTATCAGCGCCGGACTTCGCGATGAATCGTGCCGTTTTCCTTGACCGTGATGGGACTATCATTGAAGAGAAGCACTACCTCTGCCGGGTAGAGGAGGTGGAGATCTTTCCTGGGGCGGGGGCAGCGCTGGCGCAATTGCAGCAGGCGGGCTTCAAGTTGTTCATCGTGTCCAACCAATCGGGTGTGGGCCGGGGTTATTTTACGCTGGCGGATGTGGCGAAAGTTCACGACCATCTGCTGCGGGAACTCGGCCGCGAAGGGGTGCGGCTTTGAGAAGATCTACTTCGCGCCCGAAGCTCCCGATGCGCCCAGCCGCGGCCGCAAGCCGTCACCGCAATTCCTCCTGGACGCGCGCGACGAATTTGGCCTGGACCTGGCGCAGAGCTATATGATCGGGGACAAACTGATTGACTTGGAATGCGGCTGGAACGCCGGCGTGAGGAAGTGTCTGCTCGTGCGCACGGGATACGGGGCGGAATTGGAGCGCGACGTCGGCAGCCAAACTGAGCGCCGCTGTCGTGGTGGACGACCTGTCCGCGGCGGCGCAGTGGATACTCAAACGAACCTAAACAACCCCGGCAGGGCCGGGGACTTCACAAGTAACCTCACAAACGAAAGGCTAATCATCATGTGCGGCATTGTTGGATACGTGGGCAAAAAAGAAGCAGCACCTTTACTCATCGAGGGCCTGCGCCGGCTGGAATACCGGGGATACGATTCGGCGGGCGTCTGCCTCTTGGCGGACGGGGTGCTCCAGTTGCGCAAACAGGTGGGGCGCGTCGAGGGCCTGGCGCAGTCGCTGAAGGCCAAACCGGTTACCGGCACGCTCGGTATCAGCCACACCCGCTGGGCCACGCACGGCCTGCCCAGCGACGTCAATGCCCATCCGCACCTCGACCAGTCGGGCAAGGTCGCGATGGTGCACAACGGCATCATCGAGAACTACGCCGCCCTTCGGCACCGGCTCCAGCGGCATGGAGACCGCTTCCTGTCACAGACAGACACCGAGGTCCTCGCCCACCTCATCGGCTATCACCTCGATAAGCTGCTGGCCCGGAACGGCGGCGTCACGCCCGAGCGGGTGACTGAGGCTATCTTCGCCGCCACGCGCGAGGTGGACGGCACCTACGCCATCGGGTTGGTGCACAAAGACCTGCCCGGGTACCTGTTCGGCGCGCGGCGCGGCTCGCCGCTGGTGGTCGGCGTCGGCAAGGGCGAAAACTTCCTCGCCAGCGACGTTTCCCCCATCGTCGCCCACACCCGCCAGGTCATCTATCTGCACGACGGCGACGTCGTCACCCTCAGCGACGAGGGCGTCGCCTTGCAGGCCAACGGCAAGCCGATCAAACGCCCGGTCAATTCGGTGGATTGGTCCGCCGAGGAAGCCGAGCGCGGCAAGTATCCGCACTACATGCTCAAGGAAATCTTCGAGCAACCGGGCCGGGTGGCCGAAGTGCTCCGGCGCACGCTGCGCCCGGCACAGGGCAACATCGAGTTTGAGGAATTGGTGCTCAAGCCCAAGGAACTGGCCAAGATCAAGCGGCTGCTGCTGGTGGCCTGCGGCACGAGCTGGCACGCCGCCCTCGTCGGCGAATACTTCATCGAAACGCTCGCCCGCCTGCCGGTGGAAGTCGAATACGGCAGCGAAATGCGCTATCGCAACCGGCCCATCGAGAAAGGCACGCTGCTGGTTTCCATTTCGCAATCCGGGGAAACGGCGGACACGCTCGCGGCCATCCGCGGCGCGAAGGCCGAAGGCACCCGCACGCTGGCCATCGTCAACGTCGTCGGCTCGACCATCGCCCGCGAATCCGACGCGGACATCTACATGCGCGCGGGCCCGGAGATCGGCGTAGCCTCGACGAAGGCCTTCGAGATGCAGGTCCTGCAACTCACCCTGCTGGGCATCGCCCTGGCGCGCGAACGCGGCGAACTCTCGCCAGCCGAGGGCAAGAAACTCGTGCGCGAACTCCAGACCCTCCCGGCCAAGCTCGAAAAGATTCTGGCCGGCGACCCCCAGATTCGCAAGATCGCCCGGAAATACTACAAGGCCAGGGACTTCCTCTTCATGGGCCGCCAACACAACTTCCCCGTCGCCCTGGAAGGAGCGCTCAAGCTGAAGGAGATTTCCTACATCCACGCCGAGGGCTACCCGTCGGCGGAGATGAAGCACGGGCCGATCGCGCTCATCGCGCCCGACTTCCCGAGCGTCTTCGTCGTGCCCCGCGACGCCATGTACGACAAGAACATGAGCAACGTGGAGGAGATCAAGGCCCGCAAGGGCCCGATCATCGCCGTCGCCACCGAGGGCGATGAGGAAATCGCCAAGAAGGCTAACGACGTGATCTACGTTCCGCCGACAATGGACTGCCTGCAGCCGCTGCTGACGGTCGTTCCCCTGCAATTGCTGGCCTACCATTGCGCCGTGCTGCGGGGCTGCGACGTGGACAAGCCCCGCAACCTGGCCAAGAGCGTTACGGTAGAGTAGGCCGTTTCGCCGCGGTCAATGAACCTGGACGAGCTAGGCGGCCTTGAGCCTGGCGGAGTTCTTGTGAATCTTCTCCACCGCGCGGGCCACGTCGTCCATGTCGGCCTTGGAGCCCAACAACATGCCGGTGGTGCTTAGCCACACCGAGGTGTCGAAGGTCTTCATCAGGCCGGGGCACTCGTTCCTGGCTTTGTAGCCTTCCCAATCGAGTTCCTGGCTGGTGTAGAACTTCCTGTACACGTCGGTCTTGAACATCTCGTGGATGAACTCCTGGGTGTAGATCGGGTACTTGGGATAGCCGGGGCTGGCCGGCACGCCTTCGGCCGCCAGGGCTTTGACGAAGCTAGCCCGCGGCAAGCCGTTAAACTCCGCTTCATCGTAGATGAACGGATACATGTAATACGAAAGCCGGGTCACGCCCGGATACGGCTTCACCGGGGTGATGCCGGGGATGGCGGCCAGCTTGGGCGTGAGATACGCCGCGTTCTCGTTGCGGATGCGCGTCTGCTCCTCGAGTTTCCGCATCTGGCACAGGCCGATGGCGGCCTGGTATTCGGCCATGCGGATCTTGTTGCCCAGGATGAACGCAGCGATGTTGCTGTACGAGCCCGGGAGGATGTTGGTTTTGAACCCGTAATTGTGATACGAGTAGAGCTTGTCGTATAATTCGGCGTCGTCAGTGAGGATGGCCCCGCCTTCGCCGATAGGCATAACCTTCGAGGTTTGGAAGCTGAAGCAGCCGGTCGTGCCGAAGGTGCCCATGTTCTTGCCATTGATCGCCGTCATGTGCGCCTGGCAGGCGTCCTCGATCACCTTCAGATTGTGTTTCCTGGCGATTTCCATGATGCGCCCCATGTCCGACGCGTAGCCGCATATATGCACGGGCACGATGGCCTTGGTGCGCGGGGTGATCTTTTCTTCCAGCTTGGCGGGATCCATCTGGTAGGTCAGCGGATCAATGTCCGCAAACACCGGCATCGGCCCTTGTAGAGCACGCCCAGCATGCTGGCGCTGAAGGTGTAGGGGGCGCAGATCACCTCGTCACCTGGCTTCAGGTCGTCCATCACCATGAACGACGCGCTGAGCGCATTGGTGCCGTTGACGACCGCCAGGCAGTACTTCGCTCCCATCAGGGCGGCCCATTTTTCCTCGAATTCCTTGACCAGCTTGCTGCGCGACCAGATCCCGGCGTGCAGCACCTTGGTGACCTCGGGATCGTTGGCCGGATCCCACTCCGGCCACCTGGGCCAGCGCTCGGCGTGGGCTTTGGCGCCGCCGAGCAAGGCCGGGGTTGAGGCATCTCCGCTGGCGGCCGCCAGAAGCGACCCGGCGGTACTGGCCGCCAGTACGGCGGTGCCGCTGGCAACGGAACTGCGTTTGAGGAATTCACGTCGTGAGATATTTGTATTCATAATGACACTATTTTCCTGGATTACAGGGGCATTAACACGTGATGTCTGCACAAGAAGCTTTTAACGCGGATGCGTCCGTTTGGCAATCCCAACATAGGCGGCGACTGGGAATTGGGCGCAACTCACGTTATCGGCCCTGGCCCCTGGGAGCGCCGGCATCCCTGCCGGCACCTTGCAACAGCGCCCGATTTGCGGTAAACCCCAAAGTGTCCCGCGAGAGCAGGCCGGCAGGGATGCCGGCGCTCCCAGGGGCCGCTAACGTGAGTTGCGCCCCCGGGAATTCACCGAGCGCCGGCCCGGTTGGGAACTGCCCGTGCATCAACTCATGGCGAAACCTGGCGTCACTTTTTTCTTCCAAGGCCACGATCATCTCTTCGCGCGTCAGGAGCGGGATGGCATTGTCTATCAGAAAGTGCCGATGCCAGCCGACCAGGATTATGTCGCCTATAACAAAGACCGCTACGAATCCAGGGTCAAGCTGCTGAACTCCGGCCACTTGCGCGTGACCGTCTCGCCGGAAAACGTGAATGTGGATTACGTCCGCGGTTTTGCCGAAGGACGAAACCGCGCGGGACAAAACCGGGGGCATCGCACACAGCTACATTGTGAAATCGAAGAGCAACCAAGCCTGAACTTTGCCTTAATGAGGTCTTAAGGTAAAATCTGGCAAGTTCGTGCGAGAAGAAAATGTAGCACACGCCGTCACCGACACGCCGAATGAAAACAACTTTGCTCATCTTCACGCTTACCGTGGCCTGGCTGTTGCCCGGGCGGCTTGCGGCCACCAACACCAACCAAATCACAACCGTCAGCCCATCGTCCGCGCCGCTGGGCACAAACGGTATGCTGGTGGCGTTCACCTTGAGTTCGTCCGCGCCACCACCGCCGCCGACCGGTGTCGCCATCAGCAGCGTCAGCATCGGCAGCCTCACCGGCACGCCGTCACCGCATACGAATCAATACAGCATTTCCGCGCTGTTCAATATTCCGGGCAACGTTTTGACGGGCGCTCAAAACGTGCTCATCACCTATGGCGGCGGCGCGGTGGTGAGTTACAAAGCGGGCGGTTTCACCATTCTGCCCGCCATGGCCGCCGGTTTCAGCGCCTCGCCAACCAACGGCATTTCACCACTGACGGTGTATTTCAGCGACGCTTCTGGAATCAGTATTACCAACCGGCTTTGGGATTTTGGCGATGGCAGCACCAGCACGGATACGAATCCGGTTCACACTTACAATACCGCCGGCAGTTACAACGTCAGTCTCACGGTTTGGGGCTCGCTCGGCTCGAACACACTGACGCGAACAAATTTCGTTGTCGTCTCAAAGCCGCCCACGAATGGCGCCTATGCCGTGGTAGATAGCGGCCAGACGAATTGTTACAACGACACGACCACCATTGCGCCGCCGGCGCCAGGCCAGCCGTTTTACGGTCAGGATGGAAGCTTCACGGGCAAACAGCCGGCTTACCGCGACAATGGCGACGGCACGATTTCAGATTTGAACTCGGGTTTGATGTGGGTGCAGGCGCGCGGGACAAACCAGGTGACCTGGGCTGCGGCGGTCGCTGGCGCGACGAATTGCACCGTCGGCAGCTATACCGACTGGCGTATGCCGACGATCAAGGAGCTTTACTCGCTGGCAAAGTTCACCGGCCAGAACGGCTTCGGTTTTACAAGCACGGCGGGCTACATTCCGTTTATTGACACCAATTATTTTGGTTTCGCCTACGGCCCGGGCACTTCGACCAGCGTCGGTTCGCGCTTGATTGACGCGCAGGATTGGTCGGCCAACGCCTGCGTCAGCACAGTCATGGCCGGCCAGTCAGCGACGTTTGGTTTCAACTTTACCGACGGCCGCATCAAGGGCTATCCGCAGTTCAATTCCAATTACGTCCGCTATGTGCGCGGCAACCCGAGCTACGGGGTGAACAATTTCGTCAACAACGGCGACGGCACGATTTCGGACAAGGCGACGACGCTGATGTGGGCGCGCAACGACAGCGGCTTCGGTATGGATTGGTCGAACGCGCTGGTGTGGGCGCAGGCGATGAATGCCTCGAATTATCTTGGTCACAACGACTGGCGGCTGCCGAACACGAAGGAACTGCAAAGCCTTGTGGATTACACGCGTTCGCCGGACACGACGGGTTCCGCGGCAATCAACGCGATGTTCAACTGCACCAGCATTACCAACGAGGCCGCCCAGCCGGATTTTCCGTGGTATTGGACCGGCACCACACTGATGGCCAGCCCGTCGAATCTCGAGGGCGTTTATGTCTGCTTTGGCCGCGCGATGGGTTACGTGAACGGCGCATGGGTGGACGCGCACGGCGCGGGCGCGCAACGCAGCGATCCCAAGAGCGGCAGCCTGATCAACTACACATTCGCGCCGCCCAACGGCTACTACAGCCCGCTCGCGCCGCAAGGCGACGCCATCCGCATTTACAATTACGTCCGGCTCGTCCGCGACATTCCGGCGACCCATTCCTGGCGGTTTGCGTTCGTCGGCGACACGCACGTGCCGCTCTCGACCGTGCCGGGCGAAATCGCCTCCGCCGTCGTCAATGACGGCGTCAAACTGCTGGTTGTGGCCGGCGACCTCATCGAATCCGGCAGCAATTGTCTTCCAACCGAGTTTGAAGACCAGTTGAGCACCTGGCGCGGCGAAATGGCGCCGCTCACCGCAGCCGGCATTCCGGTTTATGTTATCCGCGGCAACCACGAGGACGACGCGCCAGACAATCTCTTGTCCTGGACGAACTTCTTCAGCGGCGCCTACGCGATGCCGGACAACGGCCCCGAAGGCGAAGTGGACCTGACGTATTCCACCACAATGACCTACAGCAACGCGCTGTTCGTCGGCCTTGACGATTACGTCAACCTTCATCAGGTCAATCAGCCTTGGCTGAACCAACAGCTCGCCGGCAACCAGCTCCCGCACGTTTTCGTTTATGGCCACGAGCCGGCGTTCAAGGCGTTTCACACGGACTGCCTCGGCACCGTTCCGGCTGCGCGCAACACGTTCTGGCGCAGCCTCACGGCCGCCGGCGCCAAGGCTTATCTTTGCGGCCATGACCATTTCTTCAACGTCGCGCGCATTGACGACGGCGACGGTAATCCGACCAACGACCTTTACCAGTTCATCGTCGGCACCGGTGGCAGCACCAACTGGCCGCCGCAAAGATACAATTACAACGGCACCAATGCGCCTTACACGCCAGTCAACCTCTGGAACATCACCAACACCTGGGGCTATCTGCTGGTGGAAATCAGCGGCCCAGGCCCCAACGACCTCGGCGTGACGATGACCTGGAAACAGCGCGCCTACGACACCAACACCGCCAGTTACCTCTATGTCGCCACGACGAATGTCTTCAGCTACACCGCCGTGAATCGCTTTCAGGACAGCGTGGGCGACGGCATTCCCGACTTTTGGCGCGCCCAATACTTTGGCGGCGACGGCACGACCACCAATGCCTTTTCTTGCGCCGCCGCCGACCCCGACAGCGACGGCATGAACAATTATCAGGAATACGCCGCCGGCATGAATCCGACCAACGGCGCGTCGGTCTTCAGAATTCAAAGTGTCACCAATTCCGCCGCTGGCCTGACGTTCTGGTTCCAGTCCGCGTGGGGCCGGAATTACACCTTGTATTCCACGACCAACCCGACCTCTGGCGCCTGGACGGCCGTGCCGTCGCAACCAACGATTCTTGGCGACGGCGGCGTGGATGCCCTCGCGGACTCCGCGACGGGGACCAATGGGCAGCGGTTTTACCGCATTGGCGTGCAACTGCCGTAGCGACCGGCAAACCAATGACAGGCACTGGCAAAGGTTCTTTGCTGTTCGTGCTGGCCGATGCCCATCCATCAACTGCTCTTGTGCAATCACGTTACGGCGGTCCTCAACAGAGGCCAGCGTCTGTAGGCCGCGTGCCCTCAAACTGCGTGATGTCAGGCCTTCAATCGGAGTGTGAAAAATGTGGGTGAAGACGGTTGTTCCCCTCCAACTGCTGGCCTACCCCTGCGCCGTGCTGCGCGGCTACGACGTGGATAAGCCCGAGAACCAGGAACCTGGCCAAGAGTGTGAGTGTGGAATAGGCGGTGGGATTCTGGTAGAGTAGGCCCGTGGCAAAAAGGGTCCAGAACCGCCCCCCAGCCTCCCGCCCGACCGGTTGGAGACTATGGCGCCTGCGGCTGGCCGCGATGTTGGGCGTGCCGCTGCTCTTTTTCGGGCTGCTGGAACTGGGATTGCGGCTGGGGGGATTTGGCTACCGGACTGGGTTTCTGTTGCCCTCCTCCAATCAGGGGCAGGAGACTTTCGTGCAGAATGAGCAATTCGGCTGGCGGTTCTTTGGGGCGCGGATGTCGCGGCTGCCGGCGCCGATTTCCATTCTCCGCGACAAACCGCCCCGAACCATTCGCATTCTCGTGCTCGGCGGGTCGGCGGCTTTCGGCGATCCGCAGCCGCGCTTTGGATTGCCCCGGTTGTTGGAGGCGATGCTGGAACTGCGCCATCCGGGCACAAAGTTCGAGGTGGTTAATGGCGCCATGACGGGGATTGACTCGGATGTGGTGCTGCCCATCGCGCGCGACTGCGCCCGCGCCCACGCCGACGTCTGGGTCATCTACATGGGCAATAACGAGGTCGTTGGCCCCTTCGGCGCCGGGACGGTCTTCGGTCCGCAGGCCCCGCCCTGGTGGCTGATTCGCCCCAGCCTGGCGCTGAAGGCGACGCGCGTCGGCCAGTTGCTCGACTCGGCGTGGCAAGCTCTGGAAAAGCCCCCGCCCGGGAAGAGCGAATGGGGCGGCATGGAGATGTTCCTCAACCAACAGGTCCGGGCCGCCGATCCCCGCATGGCCAATGTCTATCGCAACTTCGCCAGGAACCTCGCGGACATTCTCCGCGCCGGCCACGACAGCGGCGCGGGCATAGTGCTCAGCACTGTGGCAGTGAACCTGCGGGATTGCGCGCCGTTCGGCTCGCTCCACCGGACGGACTTAACCGGCGCACAACGGGCTGAGTGGGAGGCGCTGTTTAAATCCGGCGTCGCGGCGCAGCAGGCAAACAAGTGGGGCGAAGCAGAGGCGCAATTCCGCCAGGCGGCGCGGATGGATGATACGTTCGCCGAACTGCGTTTCCGCCTGGGACAATGCGCGCTGGCGCTCGGCGAGCGCCCGGAAGCCCAAAGCCAGTTCGCGGCGGCGCGCGATCTGGACACCTTGCGTTTTCGATGCGACTCGCGACTCAATGACTTGATCCGGCGGGCCGCCGCCGACCGCGGGAGGGAGAGCATCCTGCTGGCTGACGCAGAACGTGCTCTGGCAACGGCCAGCCCCGACGGGCTTCCCGGCGAGGATGATTTTTACGAGCACGTGCACCCTACCTTTGAAGGCAATTATCTTCTGGCCCGCGCCATTGCCGAACAGGTGGAGAGGCTATTGCAAAGGACGGTGGCCCTTGCAAGCCCTCCGTGGCCGGCAATCGCCGAGTGCGCGCACCGCCTGGCTTACACCCCCCGCGCACGGCAGTTGGTGCTGTCCGAAGTCCTTGGGCGCCTGACGGACCCGCCGTTCACTCTTCAGATCAATCATCGCGAGCAACAGCTCCACTGGATGGGCCTGGCGCGCGGCCTTCCGCCGACGGATTCTCCCGAGGCACTGCGGGAGGCACAGAAGGCTTGCGAGGAGGCCGTGCAAGCGTCTCCGGACGATGCTCTGCTGTACCAACAACTGGCCGAAGTGAAGCAGGCGGAGGCCGATTATGCGGGCGCGGCGGCGGCGGCGAAACGCTCGCTGGCTTTGCTGCCGAGCAATGGCGAGTGCTGGCTGGCGCTCGGCATGGCGCTAGCCCAGGAACAAAGGTTTGAGGAGGCCGCCAGCGCCTTCCGCAGGGTGTTCGAGTTGGATCCCCAGGACGTCTGGGGGCGGCAGAACCTGGCAATCTGCCTGGGCAAATTGGGCCGCCGCGACGACGCCATTCGCGAATTCCGGCGCGCGCTGGCGATCAAGCCCCGGTTCGGCATGGCCTGGCTGGGCCTTGGGCGTTTGTATGAAGAAGCGGGCCGTCGCCAGGAGGCGGATGAGTGTTATCGCCAGGGTCTGGCCAATCCAATCCATCGGGCGGGCGAACTCGCCACGCTGGCGCGATTCTGCCAGGGCCGCGGCTGGTTTGAAGCGGCCCGCACCAACTTCGCGGAGGCCATCGAGCTGAGCCCATCCGACGCAAACTTGCGGCTGGAGGCGGGGCTGACGCTCACGGCGCTGGGACGGCATGCCGAGGCGGCACAACGGTATGCGGAGGCGGCCCAACTCTCTCCCGGGCTGGCGCAAGCGCATTTCCTGCGCGGGCTGGAGCTGGGCAAGCTGGACAAGCCCGCCGAAGCCGAACCGGAGTTTCGGGAAGCTGCCCGGCTGATGCCCAACCTCGTCGAGGCGCGGCTGAACCTGGGAATCGCGCTCTACCGCCAGGAAAAGCTGGAGGAGGCGCGCAACGAGTTCGAGCAGGTCGTGCAGCGCAATCCTACGAACGCACTGGCCTTGAATTACTTGCAAGCATTGCGCGAGCGAGCCTCCCCGGTGCCGGCCAGATAGCCGCCGTGTGACGCGGGAGCATCGCCGCGCCATAGGAACGCAGCCTTCAGGCTGCAGCAGCGTTGAGGGTTTCACAGACAATTCAAGACAATTCAAGTCACATGACAAATTGCCTTTAGCATGTTAGAATACGTCACCTATGACTCCGAGCGAGGCTTGTGCGAAAGCCCTGTCTGTACGCTCTGCCTGCGCCTCCCCCGTCTGGGGTGGTCGGCAACCCGCGAGCAGACTCGAAATCCTCCTCGCCCGGAGAGGACAAATCAACAACACAACCAGGGAGATCGTATGCGACAACACACACTGACCCAAGCGGGGGTTGGACTCTTGGGAGTCCTTTGCTTCGGAGCCGCCCTCTGCGTCTCTGCCGAGACGTTACTCAACCGATACAGTTTCAGTGATGCGCCTGGCAGCCAGACCTTCACCGATGCGGTGAGCCATGCCGACGGCACCATCAACAATTCACTGGCGACCAATCCGGATTCGGCCTACCTGGACGGCTCGCAACTCCAGTTGGACGGGACCGGCGGTTACGCCAATCTGCCCAGCGGCCTCCTCAGCCCGAACACGCAAGTGACAATCGAGTTCTGGGCCTCGTTCAGCAGCGCTAACCCCTACTGGACCCGCACGTTCGCTTTTGGCGACCAGGACGGGAGCGGCGGGGAGAATACCGGGCTGGACTATTGCCACTACGCCGGGGGCAACTGGCAGAACCTCAATTTCCAGACCGGGGCCGGAGCCGGCTACGCCAATAACCCCGGCGGGCTTAACGGCCAGACCAACGTCCATGTCACCGTCGTGGTAGATCCTCCCGATGCCAATATGTACTATTACAATGGGACCACTGTCATCTCCACGCTGCATAATTCTGTCCCGCCCCTGAGCGGGCTGAATGACATCTACGGCTTGCTCGGCCGGTCGTTGGTGGACATTGACCCCGCTCTGACCGGCTCGATTGATGAGTTCCGCATTTACAGCGGCGTGCTTTCCCCGCAACAGGTTGCTCTGGATGACGCCGCCGGCCCGAACAATATCGTAACCAATCCCGGTCCGGTGCAGGCGCTGCATTTCAGCGCTCCGGTGAATCCGCTGCTGGTCAACCAGACCTCTCAGCAGTTGCTCACGGCTGATTTTACGAACCTCACCGGGCTCGATCTGATCGTTTATGGCGGCGCGACGTTCAACTCAGAGAACACCGCTGTCGTGACGATTAACACCAACGGCGTCCTCAAGGCGGTTGCCCCCGGGACAGCCAACGTGGTGGCCAGCTTTGGCGGGTTGAGCGCGACCAATTCGCTGACCGTGGTTTCATTGCCGCCAGTGCTGACCCATCGGTACAGCTTCAATGGCAGCGACGCCAGCGACTCCGTGGGCGGAGCTAATGGCACGCTGATGGGTAACGCCACTGTAAGCGGCGGCCAACTAGTTTTGGACGGGAGTTTCGGCAGCTATGTGGATCTGCCGGCGGGCATGATCAACATCGGCACCAACTCTGCGGTGACGTTCGAGGCCTGGGTGAGCTTCGGAAACCAGGCAACGTGGGCTTACTTGTTCGGATTCGGCAACACCAATGACGGCGGTGGAGTGAACCAGATCGGTTGTGTCCCCTGCTCGGACCCCGGCGGTTTTCACCACTGGGGCATTACCGAGAACTTCGCTGGCGGCCGCACCCCTAGTTGGGCCCATGGCTGGAGCAATTTGACCGCCCATGTCACTTGCGTGGTGGATCCACCGGACAGCACCATTTCCATTTACCGCGACGGGGTGCTCGAGTTTGCGGAGTATGACGCGAGCGCGCCGCTGTCGAATATTCCAAACAACTACGGGTTCCTCGGGCGGTCCTTCTATGATGCCGACCCGTACCTCCAGGCCTCGATAGACGAGTTCCGCATTTACAGCGGTGCACTGAGCCCGCAGCAAGTGGCGCTGACCCAGCAAGGTGGCCCGGGCACGACCAACCTCGACGTCGGCGCCCTGTCGTCTATCGTGGTCGTGCCGACCAACTACCCCGCGTATGCCTCTCTAGTGGCGCCGATGGTTCTCGCGAACTACGCCAACCTGGCGAATTTCAACCTGTTGGCCACGGTGACCGCAGGCGGAAATGCCACTCTGAGCGGTCCGCAGGGCCTGGTCGTAACTTCGAGCGATCCATCCGTTGTCAGCGTCAATGCCCAAAACATGCTGACGACACATCGCCCCGGAACGGTGATGCTCAGCGCCAGCTTCGGCGGCAAAACCGACAGCGCCACCATCGAGGTCAAGAATGAGGCGGTCCTGACGCATCGCTACGGCTTCAACACCGACGGCGATGCCAGCGATTCGGTCGGCGGCGCCAACGGCACATTGCAAGGCGCGGCTACCGTTTCGGGCGGGGCGTTACAATTGACGGGCGATAACAACGACTACCTCGACCTGCCGCCGGGACTGCTTCAGACTTATAAATCCGTCACGGTTGACGCCTGGGTGAATTTCGGCGCGGCGCAACATTGGGCGCGGCTGTGGGAATTCGCGGACGTGGGGGCGGGCACGCAGAACGAGTTCTACTTCTCGCCGGGCTGGAACGCCACACCGACCGCGAACTACTACAATGCCGGCTTCCCATCGGGCGGCAGTGTGGCGCCGAACGGCGCGCTCGCTGACGCGACCTTCCATATCACTTGTCTCTATGGCGACGGCACGTTGCAGGTGTACACCAACGGCGTGCTGGAGGCCGGCGCCGGCAACCTCGTTGCCCCGGCCAGCAGCGCGGGAATCTTCTCCGCAACCATCGGCCACTCGCCGTATAGCGATCCGGGCATTTTCGGCTCGGTAGATGAGTTCCGCATTTACAATGGCCGATTGGCGCCGGATGAAATCGAGGCTTCCGACCTGCTCGGGCCGAACGCCACTCTGAGCACAACGGCAAAGCTGAACGCTGTGTTCGGCCCTGGCAACGTGACGCTAAGCTGGCCGCTAGCCAACGCCGGCTTCTCCGTCCAGACCAGTTCCAACCTCCTCAGTGGGGATTGGATGACGCTAACGAACGTCCCCGCGCTGGTGGGCAACGCCAACTGGCAGGTGACCGTGCCGCTGACAGGAGGAACGGAGTTCTTCCGGCTGTGGCGCTGAGCGGAGATTGCCAGCCCGCCGCTCGGGCAAAAAGTATGTGGTGAACGGAGTGCGCCCATCGCCGGGCGCGCTCCCAGGCTAAATCGGGCGTAGCCAGGCGGCTGCGGGATGCTATACTCGACACTGATAGATTATGCGCGCAGTAAACTGGACAGGGCCAAAGGGGGAGACGGTTGGGTTCGAGCGGGAGCGTTCAGACGCCTTCACGTTGATCGAGTTGTTGGTCGTCATCGCGATCATCGCAATCCTGGCCGCCCTGCTGTTGCCGGCGCTGGCAAAAGCAAAAGAGAAGGCCAAGGTCGCCCAGTGCAAGAGCAACGAGCATCAGTTGAGCCTGGCGACACTTATGTACGCCGGCGACAACCAGGATAAACTGCCGGACTGCCAAAAGCTGGGGCTATGGGTCTGGGACATGTCGGCGTATGCCATTACCAACCTCCAACAATACGCGGTGCGCCAGGACATCTTCTATTGTCCGAACGAGTATTACCTGTATAACAGCGCGACCCCAAATGCGTGGACGGCTTTCACCAGCCGCTCCTCGCCGCCCTATCCGTACATCGTGACCGGATATATCTGGATGTTTCCGAACTCGCGGGCGGACGCCGCACTGCCCACCTTCAACGTGGTCACCAAAACCACCACCCCCAGGGAAGGCTTCAATGTCGCCAACACCGAGATTATCAACGACGCGACCATCTTCCTGAACGGTCTGGCCGGACGCCGCTTCGTCAACATATCCGCCGCGGGCGGCACGGTCGTCCGCACGGCCCACTTGAACGGAGCCACTCCCTCCGGCGGGAACATCACGTTCCTCGACGGCCACATCGAGTGGCGGAAGTTCCAACAGATGACCAACGTGGTGAACCAAACGGCCGGCAACCCGGGATTCATGTTTTGAGCCTGGATATCACCGATTGGCATTCCATCGTATTCGACGGCAACCCCCGCATTCGGCGAGTGCTGAGGGCTTTTGTTAGGGGGCGTGTTCACCGATGGTGTGTAGCTCGCCAGGCAGCGCGCGCAATCAGTTGCGCGGCGGCAGAGGTGCCAAAACAGGGGCAGTTCAACCACGCCAGGCGACTCGCGGTTCGCCTGGGAGCTTGAGGCAGCCCTGCGCGCTCCAAAAATCGTTGAAGATTTCTCTTGCCCTCGGGCGCGGTTTCTGCTAGGGAGTTGCTACCAACGGTAAAGTATAACCAGTACGCGCCAGATCGCTTGACGGGAAGCACCGAGGGCCGGCGGGCTGAAAGACGAGCCGTGTAGTCAGTGCATCTCCTGCTGCCTGGAAAGGGACCAGTTGCGGCTGAAACGGACAACCAAGAAACACCGGGGTGCCCGGAGCACTCCAAACGAGAAACGCAAGACTCATGAAAAGGTTCATTCCACGCATCATTGCCCTGGGGCTGCTTTGCGCAGCCACGGCCCAGGCAGGCACAACAGTCATTGACTTCAACAGCGACCCGACAGCCCAGGGGGTGGCGTTGTCAGGCAGCGCCGCCTGGGTTCCTTACGAGGGCATGGCGTACGACGCTACCACCAATTACTTGGACGGTTTCCTGCAAATTACCCCCGCCCAAAACAGCCAGAGCGGCACCGTCGTCTTCCCGGACTTCGATAACGGCTCGATCGTACTGGGGTTTACGTTTGACTGCTGGGTCCGGGTCGGGAATGGAACGGGCTCCGATACCCCGGCGGATGGGTTCAGCGTCAGCTTCGCCCGTGCCGAGCAGCCCATCCTGTTTAACTCGAGCACCCCAGGCGACAGTGACGCCGAGGAAGGTACAAGGACTGGGGTTGCTGTCGGCTTTGACGCCTACTCAAACGGCGCCAACGACCCTGTGGCCCTGGACGTTTGGGTGGATGGCGTGGAGGTAAAGCAATATCTAATGCCAGACCAGAACGGCTCGGTCACGGACCCATACTCCCTCCAAACCGGCCCTACGACGATACCAACCCTGGCTCGTATTACGGCTTGGGCTGGGCGCATTTGATTGTCAGCCTCAGCACGAACGGCCTGCTCAACGTTAATTACAAGAACACGCCGATCCTCACCGACTACGCGACCGGCTATGTCCCGGGCCCAGGCCAGTTGGTGCTCGCGGGCCGGACGGGCGGTTTGAACGAAAATCAGGATGTGGACAATATCACCATTAACACCGTCGTCGCGCAGAATGTCATATTCGGAGCCGCCACGGGAATCCCTGATGGCGTGCAAGTCACCTTCTTTGATTCCGGGGCGGGCGTAGTTGACCTGAACAAGACGGTCACCATGAGCATTAACGGCTCGCCGGTGACTCCGACAGCCGCGTTCAAGACCGGCACCAAAACCATGCTGACCTATATCGGCTATCCGACACTCATGACCCCCGGCTCGACTAACACGGTGGCGGCTTCAGTTACGGACGGTTTGGACCGCGTGACATCGAGTGGGACCCAAACCTTCGTTGTCGGCGCTTACACCGGTGGAGTCGTCAACCCGGACCTGGCGGTAACGGGCGTGGACACCGGTTCAGTAGGCTTCCGCATCCGGACCTGGCAGTCCGACACCAACTATACGGAGCCGAATAACATTTGGTGGGCCAATGAGCAACTGATCGGCCTGCACGGAGCGAACATAGCCGACACGAGCAGCTTCACCGACAACGGTTACTGGGACTACACCGGCGTCCCCAACTGGGATTACGACGGCAATACGGACGGCAACTTCAACAACAACAACGGCTATTTTGAGAATCTCTGGCCGGGCCTCCTGCAGGGCCTCAACGGCGGCGTTGACACCTCCGCGGCGGAGATCATGTGCTTCCTCTACTTCCCACGCCCCGGCAGCTATACCCTCGGGGTAAACAGCGACGACGGCTTTGACGTCACGATCGGTGGAAACCCGAAGGGTTGGTTTTCGCAGCGGCTCGGCTCTTTCGGCCTGCCCGACGACGGCGGTTACAACACGGGCCGCGGCGCGTCGGATACTACCTTCGGCTTCGTCGTGCCCACGGCCGGCTATTACCCGGTCCGCCTGGTGTGGGAGAACGGGAATGGCGGGGCCAACTGCGAGTGGTTTGTCCTCCAGCCGAACGGGATGAGGGTCCTGATCAACGACCCGTCCCCGACCAACACCACGGGTATCGTCGCCTATTATGCCGGCCCATCGCTGCCGGCCTACGTCTCACATGTTATCCCCAATCCGGGCACGACCACGTTCCGGCCCGACCTGCTGAACGTTGACATTACCGATGGCAGCACCACTTTGAGCGGCACTCCCGCTTTGTACCTGGACGGCACGCCCCTCGCGGTGACGACCTCCAAGAACGGCGCTGTCACGACGGTATCGGCGCCCTCCACGTTATCCATGTCACTCGGGAAACATGCCGCGGCGGTGGTTTACAGCACTTCCGCTGGCACATTCTCCAACGCCTGGACCTTCAGCATCCAAGGCACACTGCTCACCGATTATATGGTGACGGGCGTGGACACCACCAAGCCGGGCTTCCGCATCCGGCCCTACCAGTCCTTCTGGTGGCCCAACAACAACTCACAGCCCAATACCGTCCAGTGGACACTGGAGCAACTCGCGGGCCTGCACGGACCCAGCGATGCCGATTTGTCCGCCGCGACCGACGGCGGTTATATTGACTTTACCAGCCTCATCAACTTCAGAGTTGACGCCAGCAACGGCGGTGACGCCGGCAACTTCCAGACCCCAGACTATCCCGACGCCCCCTACCCCGGCATGACCCTCAACACTCTCGGTGGAACCGTACCGGACATCGGCAACCAATCCCTGGACATCCTGGCCTTCCTCCAGTTCGACCAGCCGGGTACATACACGCTCGGCGTCAACAGCGATGACGGCTTTGCCGTCTATGCGGGCGTGAACCCGTCGGATCTGTTTACCTCCCAACTGCTCGGCGAGTACAATGGCGGCCGGGGGTCATCGGACACGACTTTCTCCATCTACGTGCCTGCTGCCGGGACTTACCCGTTCCGAATGATCTATGAGAACGGCAACGGCTCGGCTTCGGGCGGCAACGGCGGGGAGTGCGAGTTGTTTGTCGTCCAGTCCGACGGGACCAAGGTCCTGCTCAACGATCCGTCCTCGACCAACACCAGCGGCGTCAAGGCCTACTATAGTGGCCCGGCGCTGCCGGCGCATGTCTCGGCGTTTTGCCCGGTTGCCGGCGCCACCGGCGTTTACCCGTATCCACCCGCCGCTGGCGGCTTGTCCACAAGTTGCTTCGGCGTCCAGTTGACTGACGGCAGTACGACAGTCACGCCCTCCAGCATCCATGTGTATATCAATGGATTGGACATGCCTGTGGTGCTCAGCCCGAAGGTCAGCGGGGTCATGACGGTCACTTTGCCAGCCAGCTCTCCGCTGCTGGCAGGCACTAACTTCGCGGAATTGGTCTATACCACGACGGGGACGGGCGGCGGCACCTTCACCAATGGCTGGGGCTTCACTGTTGCGACCAACCCGATCCCCGTCTTGAACGAGGCATGGGCCGTGACCGGCGTGGACACCGGCAAGAGCGGCTTCCTCTATCGGCCCTGGCAGTCCGACAGCCAGCCCGGCCAAGTCTGGTGGACCGAGGAGCAGCTCGTTGGCTTGCACGGGCCCAACAACGCCGACCTCTCCATCCTGAATGACGGCAATTACCTCGACTACGCCGGGGTCGTCAACTTCGACACCGGCGCCAACGCGGATGGGGATTTCACGGCGAACCTCAATGCCAGTTATACCGACATCAACTTCCCCGGCATCCCCGGTGCCAATACCCTCACGGACAACAGCTCCATGGAAATGCTGACCTGGCTACATCTTGACCAGGTCGGGGTCTATAGCATGTGCGTGAACAGCGATGACGGCTTCAAAGTCACCGTGGGGCCGGATCCGGCGGATTGGTTGTCAGCCCTCAACCTCGGCCAGTTCGATGGCGGCCGCGGCGCCGGCTTCGGCGGGGGAACCGCGTTCTCGTTCGTGGTCACCAACGCCGGGTACTACCCGTTCCGCCTGATTTGGTATAACGGCGGCGGCGGGTGCAACTGCGAATGGAGCATGGTGCAGCCGGACGGAAGCAGAATACTGATCAACGACCCGAACGCGCCCCAAGCCACGCACGCTGCGGCCTATTACAAAGGACCGGCGGCGGTTGCGGGCGTAAGGTCGGTCCAGCCGGTTCCTGGCACTACTGCCGGACTGGGTTCGGTGGTCGCCACCCTGGCGGATAACGGCACCCCGATTACCTCGGGCAGCGTCCACCTTTACATCAACGGCGTCGAGGTCACCCCGACCATCACCTATGTCAACGGGATCACGACGGTGGTCTTCGACGCGCTGACGGTAACCAACAACACGGCCATGCTCGTCTATTCCACGACCGGCGGTACGTTCAGTGCGACCTGGGACTTCACCACCAGCGTCAGTTCGACAACGCCTCTTAACGGGATAACGCTCTCGCCGAACCTCTGGACTCCGCCCGGCTCGGGCGTTGATCCCGGATTCGCGATCAAGGTCTTCCAGACCCCGAACACCAACATCTACAACGGCTTCCAGAATGTGACGCGCATGGCCGACATGATGCTGCAAGGGCTCTACGGCCCAAGTGTGGCTGATCTGACCGATTACACCAATAACGGCGCCATGTGGTGGCCGGGTGTCATCAACTTCTCCGAGAACGACACTGCCGCTCAGACGGACAATGGCGACTTCCGGACAACCGTCGCCCCGGATGGAGCTATTCCGGGCCTGGGTGCGTGGGATCCGACCCTCGTCGGCCTCACACAAGCCAAAATGGACAACGACTGCATGGAAGTCAAGACGTTTATCGAGTTCCCGAGCGCCGGCTATTACGTCATGGGCGTCAATAGCGATGATGGCTTCCGGGTGACTGTTGGCGACCAAGGCGCGCCCGGCGTGAGCCCGATGGCGATTCTCGCCCCGGCCGGGCTCGCCGGCGAAATGACCGCCATGTACACCACCATGGCCGACGAGGGTGGCACCAGGGGGTTTGGCACGACGCCGCCTTCAGCCACTCCGATCATCGCTCAAATAGTCGTTGCTGATCCGCTGGATGGCGGCACGGCGCTGAACAATGCCAGCGCGGTGAACGGGAACATTGCCCTGATCCAGCGCGGCACTTACAACTTCACCGTAAAGGCCAAAAATGCTCAGAATGCCGGTGCCATAGCGGTGATTATCGCGAACAACGAGGCCAATGACACGCCCGCCAATGAATACCCCGGGCTCATGGGCGGTGACGATAACACCGTTACGATCCCGTGCCTCTTTGTGAATTATCGTAATGGCACGAACCTCATCGCTACCGCCACCACGGGCACCAACAGCCCGGTGCTCGCTCGGATCACCGCGCAGGACTGCAGCCCGGTTGCTGGCAAGACTGATGGCACAACCGCCTCCGGAGTCCTCTTCGGCATTACGGTGCCGCAAGCGGGCCTTTATCCCTTCCGCCTCGTCTGGGAGAATGGCGGCGGCGATGCCTCCTGTGAATGGTTCGTCCGAGACCCGGTCCTGGGCGAGTATCTGGTTAATCAGCCGGGCAGCCCGGTCAAGGCTTGGATCACCCGCGATGTCAATTACGCGGGTGCCCTGTCGGCTCCGACGCTCAACAACCCGATCGTGTCGGGTGGGAACGTCATCATCTCCTGGGCGGGCGCAGGCGAGCTCTGGGAGGCCTACTCGCTCAACGGGCCTTGGTTCAAGTCATCCTACCAGGCCAATCCTTCAACCGTCGTCCTGAGTCCGTTCCTGACGAGCCGTTACTTCGTCGTCCGCCAGTACTAACAATCAGATTAAGCCCGGCGACAACATAATCGCCGCCGGGTGATACTTCACGAGGCCGGGCTGGCTCGCCAGCCCGGCCTTGCTTTGATTGGGTTCCTCGGAGGTTGGGGAAGGACGTTCCGAGCCTTCGCCGCGCCGAAGTGGAGGTCCGAAGCGACCAGGGCCGGTCGGGGGAAGCTGGGGTTCGCGAGCCGCAAGGACCCGCTCCGGCCACGCAGGCGGGCCTATTGGCGATAAGGTTGGTGGTCTTGATAGAGGCGGAGCCGGGCCCGCGCGTTTTCAGCCAGCGATTTGTCGCGCGCAGCCAGCGCCAGGTCGAGAGCCTGTTGCGCCGTTGGGATGGCCTCAGCGAAGCGGCCAGCCTCGGCATACGCAGCGGCGAGAGTGCCGAGGAATCGCGGGTTACGGCGCCTGGTCAAATCGCAGGCGTGTTCGGCCAAACGCACCGCGTCCGGGCCGTTCCGCAACGCGGCGTTGGGGGCGGTGGCCCTGATCCAGGCCAGGTCATTCAGCGCCGGAGCGGAGTCCGGTTGGTCCTTGAGCACCAGGTTGTAATTGGTGATGGCCCCTTCCAGGTTGCCCTGCATGCCGAGGGCCAAAGCGAGGTTGTAATGGGCTTCGGGGCTGGGCGCCAGGCGCAGGGCGTCTTTGAGGTGCGAGACCGCCTGGTCCAGTTTGCCACGGTTCGCCAGCAGCAACCCGAAGCGCTCATGCGCTCCGGCACTGTCCGGCTGAATCCACACCAGCGCCTGGAATCGCGCCTCCGCCTCATCCAGCGCCCCACGCGCGACGAAGGACTCTCCCGATGCCAGCAAGAGCTTTGACAGGTTCGGCTCCAGCCGTTTGGCCTCGCCGAAGGCGGCGTTGGCTTCATTGGTAAGGCCCGCGGTCAGCAGCGCGCTGCCGAACTTGAGCCTGCCCTGGGGGGTGGCGCCGCAGTCCTGCGATGCCCGGCGCATCCAGGGCTCGGCCTCGGCGGTCCTGCCCTCCTTGAGCAGCACCCCGGCCAAAGCCGTCACAGCTTCGACATAGTCGGGTTTGAGGCGCACCGCTTCGGCTAACTGGGCTTCCCCATCGGCCAGTCGCCCGGCGTCCGTCAAGGTCGTGCCCAGGTTGTAGTGTGTCTCGGGGGATTGGGGCTTCAGGCGGACGGCTTCGGCGAACTCCTTGAGCGCGTCCTCCCGTTTCCCGAGCGACAGCCAGGCGACGCCAAGGTCGGTGTGAGCAGACACATAATCCGGCTTCAGGCGCAGGGCCTCCTGATAAGGCTGAAGTGCCTCCGGGAAGTTTCCCAGCGTGGCTTGGACATACCCCAGCTTAAACCAGGTCTGCGCCGAACGCGGGTTCCCGCGCAGGGCAGTCCGGTAGTCTTCCAGTGCCTCACGGGGCTTGCCCTGAAGAGCCGCTATGTCGCCCAGCGTGTGCCAGGCCGCCCAGGTCGAAGGGTCAGCCTGCACCGCCGCCCGGCAATACACACGGGCGAAGGCGTACTTGCCCCTGGCTGCCCAACCGTAGCCCAGAGCGTGGAGGGCCGGTGCATTGCGTTCATTCACTGCCAGCGCGTGCCCGAACAAGGTGGAATCATCTTTCCAATAGTTCACTTGCCGACGGGTGAGTCCGGCGCCGGCCAGGACCACGGCCACCCCTACGACGCCGGCTGTCACCCTGCCTTCAGGCCAGGCGGAGAGCCAGGTGCTCAATCCATACACGACACAGATGAAGATGCCGATCATCGGCAAATAGGTGTAGCGGTCGGCCATTTCCTGGTTGCCGACCTGCACCAACCCGATGACCGGCACCATCATCCCCAGGTACCAGAACCAGCCGACGGCAAGCCAGGCATCCGTTTTGCGGCGGAGCAGGACCAGGAGGGTGATGCCGGCCAAGGCCAGCGCGGCAGCGGCCATTTGCCAGGACGGCCATTGGGCGACGGGATTGAGCGAAGGGTGCGGATAATAGACCGCCAGGTTGGCGGGCCACACCGCCTTGCCGAGGTATTTCAGATAGGCGGCACAGGCGTCTGCCACCCGTGACGAGAGCGAAAAGGCCTGTAACGAGGATACCGTGCCGCCCCGGTTCTGGGCCACGAAGGTGATCACGCAAGAGAAGCCCGACAGGATGAAGAAGGGGAGTTTCTCGAGGACCAGGCGGAGGAGGGTGGAAAGTGATGCGTGAGGCGTGATACGTGATTCCGCGCGCCGCATTCCGCGCTCCGCACCTCGGTTGAGGGGCCAGTAGTCCAGCAGCAGCAGCACGCACGGCAGCGTGACGACCATCGGCTTGCTCATGAGGCCGAGGGCGAAGAGGAGGAGGGAGAGGATGTAGTAGAAAGACGGCTGCGAGATGAAACGTGATGCGTGATGCGTGATGCGTGATCCGTGATGCGTGAGGCGTGAGGCGTGAGGCGTGAGGGAGACAGGGGAAACGCGGGTTTCGGACTTCACCTTGCCTTCGGACTTCGGACTTCGGACTTCAGACTTCTCCTCCTCCCGCGCCCTTCGGCCCGTGCGCCTCGTCGCATACTCCGCATAGGCCATCAGCGTGAGCAGGAAGAAGAAGGCGCTGAGCACATCTTTTCGCTCGGCGACCCAAGCCACCGATTCGACGTGCAGCGGGTGGAGGGCGAAGAGAGCCGCCACGAAGGCGCTCGGCCACCGGCTGGCAGTCAGGCGGTGGAGCAGGAAGAACAACAGGAGCGTGTTGGCGATGTGGAGCAGGAGGCTGGTCAGATGGTGGCCGCCGGCTTTTGAGCCGAACACCTGCACATCCAGCATGTGCGAAAGCCAGGTGATCGGATGCCAGTTGGCCTTGTCGGTGCTGCGGAAAGCCCAGACTACGCCGTCCCAGGTGAGACCCGCCTGCACATGGGTGTTTTCGGTGACGTAGTCGAAGTCGTCGTAGGACGTGAACCCATGCCCCAGCACGGGCCAGTATGCGGCCAGAGTCAGCGCACCGAGCAAACCAGCGGCCAACCAGGTCAGCCAGTTGTTCCTGATTCGGTCCATCAACCGCCGGCATTGTGCCCGAACCGAGGCTCAGCGCAACCCGGAATGGGAGCCACGTAAAGTCATATCCTTCCGGTTCTGCCAATTCTCTATGGTCAAAGGACTGGCAGACCACCGTCGGCTGCGGTTTCTGCCTGCTTTCGGGGGAATGGCTTGAGTAACTGCGCCAGACTCGTCGGCCACCCGCAAGCCAGGGATTAGCGTATCTTCAGCAGGGGGAGAGCAAGGGGAGAGCAGGGGGAGAGCAGGGGGAAACCTCTCCCCCTGCTCTCCCCCTGCTCTCCCCCTGCTCTCCCCCTGCTCTCCCCTTGCTCTCCCCCTGCTTCTAAATGGCTTGCGGGTGGCTGGAGTATGGCGGGATGGGGCTTGGCTGGTCAGCGAGAGTGCCTGTTTGGCGTAGGGTAGGTTTTCAAACCAACAGGCGCTCGTAAGCGGCGAGTGAACAGGGCCCTTTTCGCCCCTATCGCCAAAGGCTTGCACGTGAAAACTGGGGTTGAGGGGTGGAATTGGGGGGGCGTACGAGGCGGCTGCGTTCTCCGATTTCGGAGCGTGCCCCCCAGGAAAACGCGGTCTTGTTGAGTCTTATCTAGGTGCCATTCGGGTTTGGGGCAGGATTGGAGGAAGAGGCAGCCCGGGTTCCACCCTGGGGGATTCCTGATGCATTTCCCGGGCGGTTTGCGTATTCTATTGTGGTTGCTTCACTTATGCACCGGTTCTTGTGCTTAGGACTTGATCATAGAGGTGTGTGACTTGCCAGTCCATGCCCCTGCCGACGAGGCTTGAGTGGTCTTGTGGGCTGGTTGTCCAACGTCCCAGCGCTCTTAAGGGAGCTTTTGGACGGAGCGATGGACTCCCCGGAGGCGCTGGTTTTCGTCCTCTGCGGCGTCCCCCGGACCAGGGGAGTTTCCACTGAGAATAGCCAATGACTTTTTTTACATTTTTCTCTTGCCTCGGGGTGCCAAATAATCCAAAACTCTGTGACATGGAAGTTCTTTGCGGTGTAGCGCACCAAAGCAACTAGAGCGGAGACTGTTAATAAAGCGAATAGTAAATCCCACCGAAGATAGCCTATGAAACAAACACTCGTTCCCATCGCACTGGTCTGCGCCTGCGTAAGCGTGGCGCACGCACAGTTTAACCCGATCCCGTTGACGCCAGGAAGCTTTACGCAGGATATCGTGATCGAGAAGGGCGCTCCGCCGCCACTGGCGAACTTCACGACCGCCACGATTGATCAGGGCACGAACAACTGGGGCAATACCTTCTTTGAACAGGGCTATATCGCCTCGGTGCCGGCATTGGGCATACCCCCGCATGGCACCACTTTCGTTTCCCGCGCCGATCCCACCCACACCTACCAAATGCCGCCGTCCTACACGACGAACAACTGCGCCTTCATCGGGTCGCAGAACATCGCCGGCAGTTCGCCCGCGGTCCTCCAGACGCAGGTGGCCAGCGCTACGCTGAACGTCAATGACCCGACGACAACGTACCAAGGAATCTCTGTCCTCTACGCCGGCGGTGGAAGCGGTGATGTCACGGTAACCGTTAACTATGCGAATGGCGGCAGTTATACCTCCACGTTCACTGCGGCCGACTGGTTCGACACCGCGGCCCCCGCCGCCTGGATTGCTGGCGGGCGGGTTGCAGTGGACGGCAGCCAACCGCTGAATACTTTGAGAACTACATCGCAGACCAAGTTGTTCAGCCTGGACATCGGGTTTCCCCCTGCCGCGAGCGCCATCACGAGCGTCACTTTCGATCTTGCCGGCACCGGCAACTACCGGGTGTTTGTGTTTGGCGTAAGCGCCACCACCGACGGGGTGAATTACAGCCCGGTCGCCTCCGTTTCCGGGTTTAATGCCGACGCGGTGATCGAGGCCGGGCTGCCCTGCCCGTACATTCAGGGTTGTAACGTCACGATGGATGGCGGTGCCAATAACAACGGGAACACGTGGTTTGAGCAGGGCTTCGGCACCATAACCGGAGGCAGCAGCCCGCTCAACGTCGGCAGGAATGGCTTGCCCGGTACCGGCACCTACGGGCTGCCGCACCCTGGGGCGACGGTCACCAGCAGCCTTTATACCTTCCAGATGCCCTCCTCTTATGTGGGGAACGACTGCGTATTCATCGGCAATTACCCGGCGGGGACTCTCACTAATGGCATGTTCGGAACCCCGGACTATACCACCGGGCATTTCTCAATCGCCCCGGCGGCCTACACCGCCTTGTCCGTCCTGGGCAGCGCCGGCGGTGGCGCTTGCACCATCAACTATACAGTTGAGTTCAGCGACGGCAACCAGGAGCAGGGCAGCATTAGCGTATCGGATTGGTTTAGCGGCTCTACGGGCGTCTTTACGACCCAGGGGCGGGTGTTGGTTGACGGTATTGCCCTCAACAGTCTCGGCGTCACTTCTGGGGGCCGGCTTTGGCACACTGATATTAACCTGCAGAATCAGAGCTCCATGGTGACCAACATCGCTTTGTCCTGGTCCAGCGGCGGGCGTGCGGCGTTGTTTGCGCTCAGCGGCCAGACCACTTCTGGCGGCGCTTTCAGCCCCATCACCGCGACGGGCTTTGATGCCGACGTAATCGTCGAGAAGGAACAGCCGTTCTTCCCGGGCGGCGTATTCAGCGCCACGACCGCCACGATGGACACCGGCACGAATAATTGCAATTGGACCTGGTTCGAACAGGGCTGGGTGACCAACGGTTCGGCCATCGCCGTCGGTTTGCCGCCAGCCGGGTCAACCATCGCGAGCTTGAGTGCCCCCGACCGAATCTACGAGATGCCGGTCACCTACGCCGGGCCGAACGCGGTCCTGATTGATGTCAACCACCAGTTCGCGACGATCACCCCGGCCACCCCCGTAGCCGGCTCTGCTATCGCGCTGCTGACGGCGGGGGCAAGCATTGGTGGCGCGAACGTCATGACCAACTTCGCTATCTTACACCACGCCAATGGGTTTAGTGAGACGAACGTGTTTTACGGCTACGATTGGTTTAATGGCAGCGTACCTCCTGCGTTTATCGCCAATGCCCGCGGGGACACGCGGTATAGCATTGCCGGCAGCCTGTTCGGCAACAACCCGAAACTCTTTGAGACCATATTCCCGCTGATAGACACGGTGAGCCCGGTCACCAGCGTTGACGTGGGGTATCAATTGGCTGGCGGGGCTGCCTGGACGACATACGTGCTGGGCATGAGCGCCTCAACCGCCGCGGTGGCGCCCGTCGTCACCCCAACCATTTTGAATCCTTCGGGGGTCTATGATGGCTCCAACTTTGTTGCCTTCGCTGCAGAAAGCGGGACCCTCCCCTTCACCAATCAATGGCAATTCAGCGCGGATGGGACCACCTGGGTCAACCTGGCCAACGGCGTGGGGAATTTCCTGAACGCATCGAATGTGGCCACCGAATGGGGGACGACGGTGCTCACCAACATCGGCGCCGACTTCACTAACAACGGCCAGTTCCGGTTGGTGGTCTCCGGTCCGGCCGGCACCATCACCAATGTCGCCGCGAGGCTGCAGGTGGTTTCTCCGCTGCCTGACATCGTTCAGCTCTCCGATACTAACACCATGGCCCTGTACCTGCCTGGCGGGCCAGAACCGACAGCGGAACCGGCGGCTCAAGTCTTCCTCCGCGCTGAGGACCACGATCTGTCCAAATGGCTCAACTTTGGCTATAATGGCGGAACTCCCTGGACTCCCACCGCGCCCGTCGGTTTCACGATCACGCCCGCGATTGGCAAGACGACTGTCTCGATTCTGCGATATTACACGGCCAACGACTCCGAGCAACGCGACCCGGCGGACTTCACGTTCGAGGGTTCGAACGACGGCGGCGCCACCTGGACACCGATTGCCTCCGGCCCGCTCAGCTTGCCGTCCACGCGAAACGCCGCTTCAGGGGCACTTAATCCGCTCACCCAGGCGGTACAGGAAATTCGCTTCCCCAACACCACGGGTTACCTGATGTATCGCTGGAGCTGCCTCAACGTCAAGGACAACGCCACGGCCAACTCGATGCAGATCGGGGAAATCGAGTTCCTGGGCGTCCAGACGCCGACGCCGCCCGTCATCGTCAGGCAGTCGGATCCCACTGTGAAAGCCTACGTCGGTTCTTCGCCAACCTTCTTCGTCGAGGTCACCGGGTATCCGACTGACTTTGGTTATCAATGGTATCGGGACAACGGGAGCGGGCCGATAGCCCTTACAGGGGCGACCGCCTCCACCTACACTCTGGCCAACGTGCAGTTAACCGATTCGGGCGCGATCTTCAGTTGTGTTATCACCAACACAGCCGGCTTGACCACCAGCGCCAACTCGACCCTGAGCGTTATTGCCGCACCCGGCGGTTCCTACGAGACCGCCATCGAAACTGACAATCCGGCCGCCTGGTTCCGCCTGGACGAGGGCCCGGACGACGGCACTGGCGGCGGCAACAACGGAGTGGTGGCCTATGACAGTTGGGGAGGCCATAACGGCTACTATACGAACACCATCCTGCAGGTGCCCGGCTTCAGCGCATACGATCCAGACACAGCGGCGTACTTCGGCCAATCGTCGTTCACCTATATCCCCATCTATAGCCAACCGGACTCTTGCGTGGAGGCCATCGGCGGCCTTGACTTTGCCAAGACCAACGCCAGCGCGGCGATGTCCGTTGAAGCCTGGGTCATGCTCGATCCGAGCTTTAGCCCTGGTGGTCCCATTCCAGGCGCAGGCATCGTCGCCAAGGGCTCCGGGGGCGGCGGGGAGCAGTTCGCCCTGGACTGCGGCGGACCCGCGGGCAATGGTTATTCCAGCACGTTCCGCTTCTATGTCCGCGATGCCGTGGCTCCGGGCAGTGCCCGTGGCGCCAGCAGCGGCAAGGTGGGGCCGGAGCCGTATGTCTGGCACCATGTCGTTGGGGTGCTGGATGATGCGAACACCAACGTGCTGATATACGTGGACGGGTTGCTGAACGGCACGGCGAGCACTGTCAGCTCGACCAACGGCCTGCAGGTACGGCTTACCCAGTCACCATCGGCGGGCGCTCGCAGAACGCCAACACCAACAACAACATGATCTTCTACGGCAGCATTGATGAGGTGGCGCTCTACAATTACGCGCTGAGCTCCAACCAGGTGATGGCGCACTTCCTGGCGGCGGGCATTGCCCCCAGAATCATCACGCAGCCGACGAACGTCACGGTCTCCGAAGGCGCTACGGCTGTCTTCTCCGCGCCGTTTTATGGGAGTCCGACATTGAGCGCGCAATGGTATCAATCCGCCGACTTCGGAGGCACCTACACACCGCTAGCTGGACAAACGGGTCCGACGTTGACGCTCGCGAATGTGCCCTCGTCTTACTCCGGGTATCAATACTACTTGCAGGTGGTCAATTCATTCGGCACGACGAACAGCCAGGTGGCCACCTTGAATGTTGTGTTCGGGCCGCCCGTCTTGCAGGTTGACGTGCCGCCCCGCGCGCTGGTTTATGCCGGCCGAACGCTCACCTTGCGGGCGGAGTTCGGCGGATCTCCGCCGATTACCTACCAGTGGTATCGCAACGGCACGCCACTGGCCAACGGTGGCCGGATCAGCGGCGCGTTAACCAACCTTCTGACGATTGTTGATGCGCAGACCAATGATATCGGTAGTTACCAACTCGTGGCGCAGAACACGATTCTTGGATCAACCACCCCCAGCGGGATTGCCACGGTGTATGTGGAAACGATCCCCGACTTCAACACCGACGGCACGGGTTGGGCCGTCCAGCAGAGCGGTGGCCCGACGAGGGGTATCGTGGGCGACGTATTGACGCTGACGGATGGCACCGGGAGTGAGGCGACAAGCGCCTTCTACAACTACCCGCTCTACATTGGCAGCTTCGCAGCCGGGTTCACCTACACGGATGTCGGGGGCGGAGGGGCTGATGGCATGGCCTTTGTCCTCCAGAATGATCCGCGTGGGGCAGCCGCTCTGGGCGGCGGTGGTGGCGCCTTGGGATTGTCAGGCATTACCCCGAGTGCGGCGTTGACGTTCAATATCTACGCCAACAACACTCCGGGCATATCATTTGGCATCAACGGTGCGAATGGCGCGCCCTATCAGGCCACGCCCCCGGTCGCTCTCGACCTGGGCGACCCCATTGATGTCAGTCTGTTCTACGGGGGCGGCATGATGTCTGTGCAGTTGACCGACACCCTCACGCACGGCACCTTCACCACCAACATGGTTGTGGATCTGCCCGCTATTGTTGGGGCGGACACGGCTTACGTGGGCTTGACCGGCGGCGACGGCGGCACGGTCTCGACCCAAACCGTCGGCAACTTCTACTTCATCCCGATGGCGCTGCTGTCGGCGCAGGTCACGAGCACGAACACCGTGGTGCTCACCTGGCCGGCTTCCATCGGCGGCTATGCGCTGTTGCAGAAAGCTAACATAGCCTCGGGCACATGGGGTGCTTCACCTGCCGCAGTCACTAGTGCAGGTGGGCTCTACCAGGCGGTGGTCCCGCTGGCGGGCGGCACTGAGTTCTACCGACTCCTGCTCCAGCAAATTGAACCGTAACGCGGCCTCGTGGATGCAAGGCTGCTAAGCCTTAACTGAAATCACGAAGAGGCCGGGGATTCGTCCCCGGCCTCTTCCTCTTTAGAAATCGGAATAGCACTCCCAGCCCGGGTTCCGGCATCGCCGCCTCCCTTACGAAACGCGCTAATCGCTGTCAAGGTCAATCACATCATTCGCGTGTCACCAGAATTGGTGACATACAGGGGGAAGCGCCTTTGGTACAGTGAATTACGTTGACACGGCTTGAGCCTGCTCACATTGTAGAATGTGGCGCTGAGACCGGGTTAAGATTCCACCTGAAATAACGAATGTGAAGTTTCTGGGCACCGTGGTTGCTAAGAGGCAGGCGGAGCCCTTCGCAGATTCGAATACACAACAGAGCGCAAAGGACAAGAAATGAAGAAGGCATTGTTATTGGGAGTCGCCTTGACGACATTGGCTGCAGGCCAGTCGCAAGCGAAGACGATCACGTTCGATGATTTGAACGGCAGTGGCGGGGCTGTGCCGAGTGGGTATAACGGCCTGCAGTGGAACAACTTTTACTTTCTCAATGGCACGGCGCAGGCTAATTCAGGTTATCAAGCCGCCGTGGTCTCCCCCAACAACATTGCGTTAAACGGCGGCGGCAATTCTGCCTCCATCAGCGACGGGTCGTTTGACTTGTTCTCGGCATATCTCACCGGAGTTTGGAGAGACGGCCTCCAGATTGAAGTCATTGGAAGTCGAGGCGGCTCCGTCGTCCCTGGTTACGACAACACCTATACGGTGAGTAGCACGGCCAGTACCCTGATCAATTTCAACTACTTCGACGTTGATTCGGTTGAATTCATTTCATCTGGTGGGGTTAAGAATCCCCTTTATTCCGGGGACGGAATCCAATTCGCGATGGACAATGTTGTGATCCCTGAGCCCACGACGGCGCTGTTACTGCTGGCGTTTGGCGCAGGCACCCTGGTGATGCTGCGCAAGAAGCGTGCGGCGTAAGCCAAACTGGACTTTCAAGCCCCTCTCAACCCGTCAGGCCGGCCCACAGGACCGGCCTGTTTCTTTTGGCTCGAGCCTGGGGGTCAGGAAGGATTGGCGCTTCACCATAGCCTGTCTTCGACCCGGTCGTTGCTGGAGGCCGAATCCTGAGCAAATTCGACCAAGACGGGTTTTGTGCTGGTAATCGTGTGCGGCCTTTGCTGTAATAATGTGCGGATGAAAGCTTATTGCGGCCTGTGCTCCCTCCTCGCACTGCCCACTGCCCTGCTGGCCCTTATCGCTCCCCGCGCCCTCGGCGCGAACATGGCTCCGGTCGCCGTCACTGGCTTCAATTGGGATGTGGTTGTCGAGAGCACTTCCGTCGGACCGCCTTTTGGCACGGCCTCCGAATTGAACCCCGCCGAGGGCAAGGCGTTCTACCAAAGCGGCCTGGCGGGCAAGAGCTACGGCCTGCCCGCCACCGGTTACTTCACCAGTGCTCTGGGCGATGGCACCGTTTTCCAGTTCCAGCCTTACACTGGCTATAATGCCCTGGTTTTAAGCAGCGACACAGGAGTGAGCACGGGCACGCTGACGCTGTCAACGCCCGCGGTCTTCAATCGCATCGCGGTCCTTGCCAACTCGGCCAGCGCCACCGCGGCCAGCACGGGGACACTAACTCTGACCTTCCTGGACGGCAGCACGTTCGCCACCAACTACAACGCGCCAGACTGGTTTAACAACAGCGGGTACGCGCTGGCCGGAGTGGAGCGCATCAATCTCAATACAGGAGCGACCGAAGGCGCGACGAACAATCCGAGGTTCTACCAAACCAGCATACCTTTGGCCGCGCTTCTTGGGGGAGCCAATCAGGCGCTCGTTAGCCTCACCTTCAGCCAGGCGTCTTCCGCCAAATCCACCGCCATCTATGCCGTCAGCGGCGAGTTGACCACCCAGGCGCCCGCAACCATCACGACCCAGCCTGCCAGCCTCACGGTGAATGAACTCTCTCCCGCCGGCTTCAGTGCGGTGGTTACCGGCAATCCCCTTCCCAGCCTCCAGTGGTATCGGAACGGCACACCCATCCCCGGCGCAACCGACTCGGCCTATTCGATCGCCTCGGTCAGCTTAACCGATAATGGCGACTCTTTTGACCTCGTAGCCGCCAACCTCGTCAACAATTCCCTCTACACTGTCACCAGCAGTGTTGTCACGCTGACGGTCAACGCCATCATGAAGCCAATCGTGGTGACCGGGTTCAATCTGGACGTGATCATTGAGAATACGGCCTCGGGCCCGCCGTACTCGATTTCTGCGTCCACTCTGCCGGGCGAAGGCACTTGCTTTTATCAGAGCGGGCTCCCGGGCAAGAGCTACGGTTTGCCTGCGGCCGGGAGCCTTCTGAGCGCGCTGGACGGGACCCTCTTTCAATTCCAGCCTTTCACCAACAACAATGCGTTGGCCTTAAGTTCAAGCACCGGGAGTTCGGGCACCCTCACACTAACCGTTCCGGCGATCTACCGCCGCATCGCCCTTATTGCCCACTCCGGCAGCGGAGGCGGGACGCCGACGATGACGCTGAATTTCACCGACGGCACCACGTACACGACCAATTACAACGCGCCGGACTGGTTCAACAACTCGGGGTACGCCCTTGCAGGTGTCGAGCGTATCAGTCCCACCACGGGCGCTACGTCCGGCGCTCCGGACAATCCACGTTTCTATCAGACCACCTGCGACCTGGAGGCCCTGTTCGGCCCGACGAACAAGGTGCTTGCCAGCGTCACTTTCGACCAGGCCTCCAGTGCTGCCTGCACCGCCATCTATGCCCTCAGCGGTGAGACCGCGTCTCAGACGCCCGTGACCATCGTCAGCAACCCCGTGAACTCGACCGTGGCGGAGCTTGCCCCCGCCACCTTCAGCGCCGTGGTGACAGGCAATCCTTATCCCGCCCTGCAATGGTACCGGAATGGCATCGCCATCTTGGGCGCCACGAATCTGACTTATCAGCTCGCCGCCGCCGCGCTGGCCGACAGCGGCGCCGGCTTTGCCCTGATCGCGTCGAACACGGTTACGAACATTAGCGTCGTGGTTACCAGCAGCGTCGCCACTTTGACGGTCCTGGCCGACACCAATCCACCGGTGTTGCTCGGCGCTCAGTCGCTGGGGCTGACGCAGGTGGTCGCCAGCCTTTCCGAGCGAATCACACCCTCCAGCGCCACAAATCGGGCGAACTATTCCATTACCGGCACAAACGGCGCGCTGATTATTGGCAGCGCCATGCTCGATGCCTCGCAGAGCAACGTGGTGCTCGGCGTGTCGAGCATGATTGACGGCGCCACCTATACGCTCACAGCCAACCACCTCGTGGACCAGTCCACCGCCGGCAATACTATCGCGCCGAATTCCCAGGCCACGTTTACGGCGAGCCGCTATACGGAGGCCGGTGTCGGAAATCCGACGCCAACCGGCAACCAAGTGGTCCTCAACAACGGGCTGAACCTGTCCGGTGGCGGCGCCGACCTGGGCGGTGCCCGCGACCAATTCGAATTCAGCAGTCTCCAGCGCACGGGCGACTTCGACGTGATGGTGCGGTTGGATTCCCTGACGCTGGCTGACGCGTGGTCCGAGGCGGGCATGGTCGCGCGGGAAGATCTTGCTCCCGGCGCGCGTGGCGTGAGCGTGATGGCGACGCCGAGCATCAGCGGTTGTTACTTCCAGGCGCGCAACGCGACCAACGGCGCCACGGTCTTGTCTGGCTCGTTCCCGGTGAATTATCCCAATACCTGGCTGCGGCTCAGCCGCTCCGGCGACACCTTCAGCGGCTTCGCCGGTTTCGACGGCCAGAGCTGGACGCAGCTTGGCACGGCCACCCTGGCCATGCCTCCCACGCTTTATTTCGGCTTTGCGGTCTCCAGCCATAACACGAACCAGCTCGCCACAGCGGCGTTCCGCGATTTTACCGCCGTGACCAACAGCAGTATCGCCGGGCCGGCCCCGCTCGAACCGCTGGGCCAATGCAGCCGGCGCACGAGCCTCGTCATTTCCGAAATCATGTATCATCCGACCAACAGCGCGCTGGAGTTCGTGGAGCTGTTCAACTCGCGCGGCGAACCGCAGGACCTGAGCGGGTATCAGCTCGGCGGCAGCATCAGTTTCACGTTCCCGGCAGGCACGGTCATTGCCGGAGGCGGCTTTGTCGTTGTCGCCAGGTCACCGGCCGACCTCCAGAGCGCTTACGGGCTTTCCGGTGTATTGGGGCCTTATATGGATAACCTGCCCAACGACAAGGGAACCGTGCGGCTAAGCAACCAGGGCGGCGGCGTCCTTCTGGAGGTGAACTACGACACTGTGCCGCCGTGGCCGGCGTCTCCTGACGGCGCCGGGCATTCGCTGGTGCTGGCCCGACCATCCTATGGGGAGGACAATCCGCTGGCCTGGGGGCCCAGCGATTCCGTCGGCGGCTCGCCCGGTCGGCTCGACCCGTTCACTCCTGATCCGCTTCGCAACGTGGTCATCAACGAATTCCTGGCCCACACTGACCTGCCGCAATTGGACTTCATTGAGCTTTACAACCACGGCAACCAACCGCTCGACGTTTCCGGCTGCTCGCTCAGCGACCACCCGATTACAAATCTGTTCGTGTTGCCCCCGGGCACGACCATCCCCGCGCGAGGTTTTCTGGTCTATGATGAAAGCCAGCTTGGGTTCGCGCTCAAAGCCGCGGGCGAGACACTCTATTTCCGCAATGCCGCCGGCACGCGCGTGCTCGATGCTGTCCGCTATGAAGGTCAGGAAAACGGGGTGTCCTTCGGCCGGGTGCCGGATGGCGCGGCGACTTTTCGGACGCTGGCTACGTGCACCCCCGGGACGACCAACAGCGCGGCGCGCAAGTCGGACATCGTCATTAACGAGATCATGTATGACCCGATTTCGCTCAATGACGATGACCAGTATGTCGAGCTTTACAACCGGGGCACGAAAGCCGTAAGCCTGGGCGGCTGGCAATTCATCTCCGGCATCAGCTTCACCTTCTCCTCCAATACGATCGTGGCTCCCGACGGCTACCTGGTGGTGGCACGGAACATGTCCCGGATGCTGGCCAATTATCCCAACCTGAACGCGGGCAACCTGGTGGGCAATTTCAGCGGCTCGCTGGCCCACAAAGGGGAGCGGCTGGCCCTGGCGATGCCGGATTCGCAGACTGCAACCAACAGCCAGGGCCAGGTCACGACCAACATCATTTACGAGGTGGTCAACGAAGTGACTTACGGAAGCGGTGGCCGCTGGAGCGAATGGGCCCACGGCGGCGGCGGCAGCCTCGAATTGATTGATTCCCGCGCCGACAATTCCCTGGCGCCCAACTGGGCCGACAGCGACGAGACCCATAAGGCGCCCTGGACGATTATCTCCGCCACGGGGACCATTGACAACGGCAGCGTCACTGCCGACCAACTCCAGGTTCTGCTGCAAGGCGCCGGCGAGTGCCTGGTGGATGATGTGCAGGTGCTCGATCCCCTCGGCAATAATCTCATCGCCAATTCCTCGTTCGAGACCGGCGCCGGCGGCTGGACCGCCGAGGGAACCGAGGCCACGTCGAGCCTCGAATCTACCGAAGGCTATCACAGCACCCGGTCGTATCACATTCGCGCTGTGAGCCGTGGCGACAACGAGGTCAACCGCGTGCGGACACCGCTCTCAAGCTCGCTGGCCTCCGGCACCACGAACGTCACCATCCGCGCCGCGGTGCGCTGGCTGAAGGGCTTTCCGGAAGTGCTGTTGCGCCTGCGCGGAAACTGGCTGGAATGCGCCGGCGAAATGGCCCTGCCTGCAAACCCCGGCACACCCGGCGCACGCAACAGCCGCTATGTCCCCAATGCGCCGCCCGCTATCGTTGAAGTGCGGCACTCCCCGGTCTTGCCGGCCGCCAATCAGCCCTTCGTTGTCACCGCGCGGGCAAATGACCCGGACGGCCTGTCCTCCGTGCTGCTCAAGTACCGCCTGGACCCGAGCCCCAGCTATTCCAGTGTCGTGATGACCGACGACGGAACCGGCGGCGATGCCGTAGCGGGTGATGGTACCTATAGCGCGACGATTCCCGGCCAGGCCAATGGGACAATGGTGGCTTTTTATGTGCAAGCCACGGATGGTTCCGCCGCTCCGGCGACTGCCACCTTCCCCACCGACGCGCCGGTGCGCGAATGCCTGGCGCGGGTGGGCGAAGTCCAGCCGACAGGCAACTTCCCCGTTTATCGCCTCTGGATGACCCAGGCCTCGCTGAACACCTGGAATAGCCGCAACAACCTGAACAACACCCCTCTGGACGTGACCTTTGTGCTGGGCGACTCGCGGGCCATCTACAATGCCCAAGCGCTTTATGCCGGCAGCCCCTACATCTCGCCAGGCTATTGCGGGGCGACGTGCGGCCGTTGCGGTTACAGTATCACGGTGCCGGGCGATGATCTGTTCCTCGGCGAGCAGGACCTGGTGCTGGACTGGCCCGGCGGCCATGGCGGCGAGACCTCTGCCATGCAGGAGCAGATGGGCTACTGGATTGCCGACCGGCTGAATCTGCCGTTCTCGCATCGCTACACGATTCGCCTGCATGTTAATGGCGTCACGGACGATGCCCGACACGTCGTCTTCGAGGCGGTTATGCAACCCGGCGGCAGTTTCGTGGATGAATGGTCGCCCAACGACCACGCCGGCCAGTTCTTCAAGGTCGAGCGCGCCTTTGAGTTCAGCGACGCAGGGGGTCTGGTTGCCGACCCTCAGCCGCAGTTACAGAACTTCACCACTACCGGCGGCCAGAAGAAACGGGAGAAATACCGCTGGAACTGGCTGTTCCGCGCCGCCGACCGCGTCAATGATTACACGAACATCTTTGCGCTGGTGGACGCCCTCAACGCGTCCGCCCCCGAACCCTACACCTCGGCCACAATGGGCCTGGTGGATGTTGAGGAGTGGATGCGGATATTCGCCACGGAACACATCATTGTGAACTTCGACGCGTGGGGCCACGAGATTGGCAAGAACATGTACAGCTTCCTGCCGGAGAACGGCAAATGGCAAATCTATATGTTCGACCTTGATTGGCTCATGCTGGCGGCACCACGGCACATCGCCAGCTATGCGGCCAGTTCCGCGCCGCTCTTCAACTCGGAGGACCCTACGATCACTCGCATGTATAATCATCCGCCATTCGCCCGAGCCTATTGGCGGGCGGTGCAGGACGCGGTAAACGGCCCGCTCGATCCGGCTATCTGCAACCCCGTAATGGATGCCAAATACCGCTCGCTCGTGGCCAATGGGATTACCTGGTGCGATAACCAGGCACTGACGGATCCGACAACGGTGAAGACCTGGTTCAGCCAGCGCCGCACCTTTTTGCAGGCTCAGCTCGCGACCGTAGCGGCACCGTTCACTGCCGGAAACGTGGTAGTCAGCAATGACGTCGCGCTGGTGAGCGGGACGGCGCCGATCACGGTCAAGACCATCTGGTTCAATGGCGCCGAGTGGCCCACCACTTGGACGAGCGTCACGGGTTGGACTGCGGCGGTGCCACTCCGTCCCGGCACCAACCTCTTCAGCGTTGTCGGGGTGGACCCGCACGATCAGGTGGTATCGGGCGCCAGCAACCTGGTGTCCGTCGTCTATGACGGGTTATCGTCCTCCCCGGTTGGCCGGGTGGTCATCAACGAAATCATGTATGCGCCGGCGGTGAGCAATGCCCAATACGTGGAGTTGTACAACACCTCGACCAACATGACCTTTGATCTGTCCGGCTGGCAGTTTCACGGTCTCGGCTACACCTTCCCGCCCGGTTCAGCGATCGCGCCCAATAGCTTCCTGGTGTTGGCCGCTAACCGGAGCGACTTTGCCGGAGCTTACGGCGCAACCAACCTGGTCTTCGACACCTTCGACGGCACACTGCAGGCGGATGGTGAGACACTGTCACTCCTCATACCCGGCACCAATTCAGCGGACGACGTCATCGTGGCGAAAGTGCGCTATTCCAACGCGGCTCCCTGGCCGGCTGGAGCGAATGGAGCCGGCAGCTCGCTCCAACTGCTCGATCCGACGAGGACAACTGGCGCGTCGGCAACTGGGCCGGGAGTTACCCACCGGCTGCGCTGAGTCCTGGAAGGACGAATACCGTTCTAACCAGTATTCCTGCGTTTCCACCGCTCTGGCTCAACGAACTGGAGGCCGACAACCTGACCGGCATCACCAACCGCGCCGGCCTGCGCACCGGCTGGCTCGAACTCTACAACCCCAGCACCAATACCGTAGCGCTCAACGGCCTCTACCTGGCCAACTCCTACACCAATCTGACCGCCTGGGCGTTCCCTGCCAGCGCGATCGTCAAACCGGGCGAATTCAAGGTGATCTTCGCCGACAGTCAGACAGGCCTTTCGACCAGCAACGAGCTCCACACCAGCTTTACCCTGCCTAGCGGCACCGGGTCCCTGGCGTTGAGCCGCCTCTACAACGGCCAGCCGCAGGTGCTGGACTACATTGATTACGCCAATCTGACTCCCAACCATTCTTATGGCTCCCTGCCTGATGGCCAAAGCTTTACCCGCTCCGAGTTCTTCTATGTGACACCGGGAGGCACCAACAATGGCGCCAGCGCGCCGCTGTCGGTTGTGGTCAACGAATGGATGGCCGGCAACACACACACCCTCGTGAACCCCATTAATGGCAAGTACAGTGACTGGTTCGAGCTCTACAACTATGGTTCGAACACCGTGAACCTGGCCGGCTACTACCTCACCGACTTGCTGACCGACCCGTTCAAGTTCCAAATCCCCCCTGGGTATTACATTCCGCCGCACGGCTTTCTGCTGGTCTGGGCCGACAACGAGGATGCCGCCGGCGGCGGCGACCTTCATGTCAGCTTTAAGCTGAGCAAGGACGGCGAGAGCATCGGTTTGTATGGCGCGGATGGCATCCCCGTGGACTATGTCACCTACGGCCCGCAGGAAGATGACATTAGCGAGGGCCGGTATCCGGACGGAGCGAGCGGACTCTTCTTAATGCCCACGGCGACCCCCGGCACCAACAACGTTATCCCGAATACCCCACCGGTGCTGGCTCCCATCGCCACCCAAACGGTGACGCTCGGCCAGACGCTGACATTCAGCATCAGTGCCAGCGACACAGACCAACCGCCCCAAACCCTCACCTACAGACTGGCGGCGGGAACCGACGCCACCGTCAACCCATCCACCGGCCTGTTCACCTGGACGCCTGCAACCGCCCCAACAACCAACTCCTTCAGCGTCATCGTGAGCGACAATGGCAGCCCAAGTCTGAGCGCGACCCAGACCTTTGAGGTCATTGTGTATCTGCCGCCCACGATCACGTTCAAGGTCACCGGCGACCAGATGCAAATAGTCTGGCCCCGGGGTGCGCTCCAGCAGGCAGATGATGTTTCCGGTCCCTACTTCGACGTGCCCGACGCCGCTTCCCCCTATGAGCCAGTCCCCTCAGCCGCCCGGAAGTTCTTCCGCATCCGCCTGTGAGTTTTGTAGAGTTCGCCCGACCGGGCGCGGCTTGGCATACCATCGAGTGGCTGTTTACAGCACTTCATATTCTAAAGCTGAACAAGGGACAGAAACGGATAAATAAGCAGCGGTGAGGTGGCCAGCAGATGGCAAGCGTCCACACCCGAGCCAGCGGGACCGGCCTGGTGTGGCCGGCACGTATCCGGTAACCCGCAGTCAGCCCTTGCAGTAACCGAAGCTGCGCCGACCATTGCGGCGTCGCCGAGGCCGCTACGGTTATGGTCGCGACCAGGGCATCCACGCCGCCGAAGGCCGGGACTGCGCGCCATGTGACATTCACTGGGGCGATCCATTCCAGCAAAAAGCAGCCGGCTAGAAACAGGGCGGAGATTGCCCATTGGACAGGCTTTCGCCCAGCCACGAGCACCGCCGCGATCATCAGCACCGCGTGGGCACAAAAGACGGCCAGTATAAGCATCGGCAGGTGAAGAATGTCAAAGGTGCGTGGAGTATTGCAGCCGCCATGGCGTCAGCCTCACCATCCGCAATCCGAAGCTCCGGGTGCCGGACCAGCAGCGGAGGTCTCCGTTTCGCTGCCGACCACCTCCAGGCCGCCATCAGGCCCCCTCCAGGCTTATTACTGGCCAACTGGTAGCCAACCGGTAGCCAACCGGTCCGATGTGGATCGGATCCACATCGGACCGGTTGGCTACCGGTTGGCTACCGGTTGGCTACCAGTTGGCCTGGCCTGGGCTTACACTGGGCCTGAGGCGGGTTTTCGGGGCGCTTTGACACTCGCAACAGCCGTGGGCATCCAAAAGCACCGGGATACCTGCACCTTACACGGATCTTGGGCAGTTCCGAACTCCGGCCTGGCGTGCGCCCTGTTCCCCCTCACCCCGGCCCTCTCCCTTGGGGAGAGGGAGCCTCGCCGCCCGTCTCGCGAGCATACCTGGCGCTCCGGTTCACGGCTCGCGGCGGGCGAGCGAGTCTCCCTCTCCCCAAGGGAGAGGGCCGGGGGGGGGAACGGGCTTGGCAATCCAAAGGGCCCAAACCAGAGCTACAGATCCGTATAAGGAGCAGGCTCTGCCGGCGCACTCCATAAGCTGCCAGCCTCCAGGCTGGCGGTACCGGCCAGACGCGCTGGTTTCCTAAGAACTTTACTTTGACAGAACGACCGCACGTCGGGTATGGGGGTGTAATTATGTGTAATAGCCGTCTGCCGCACGGAGGAGGGAGAAGAAAGCGCGCCGCATTAGAAGAAAGCGCAGGATTCATAGCGGCCCCATCCCTCACGCCGAGCAGCGGGGGTTGGCTTCCGGGCGGGTGGGGCGGAAGCGGGCGAGTCGCGACGCTCGCCGTCAGCCTGCTGGCGGGGGTTTTCCCCAGCCTGGCGACAACCTATAATTGGAACCAATCCTCGCCGGCTGCTTATAACATCACGACCGACTGGACACCGAACGGGGTGCCGGGGCCGGCGGACGCGGCGACGGTCGGCAACAGCGCCAGCGCGAGCGGATCGGTGCTGTATAACAACGCGGGCTTTGCCTACGGTTTGAACGTGCTCCAAGTCGGCCAGGCGGCCGACAGCAGCGGCACCTTCAACATGAGCGCCGGCGCCCTTTCGATCACGAACAACAGCGGCTACGGCCTGGTGCTGGGCAACGCCAGCGGGGCAACGGGCGATTTCACGCTGAACGGCGGCGCGCTGACCATCCAAAGGAATGCCTCGGGTGAAACCTCCTACCGGGACGTGTTCATCCTGGGCGCCACGACGGGCGGGACAGGGACGTTTACGTTGAACAACGGCACGGTCACGTGCCTGGGCGGCATTGAACTGGGGTTTGGGGGCAACGGCACGCTCACGGTCAATGGCGGCACCCTGATAGACAATGGCTGGTTCGGCCTGGGCCGCAGCGGCGGCAACGCCGGTTGGGGCACGTTCAATTTGACCGGCGGGACAGTCTATCTGCTGCGCAATCCAAACACCGACTCGGGAGCGAATGGAATTTCGTTCTGCCAGGGGGCGACCAACGGCACGGCCAATATCAGTGGCGGCACGCTCTACTGCTACAACTTCCGCCTGCATACCGGCCCGGGCAGCGGCAATACCGACTGGGAAACGTTGAATATTTCAGGCGGGGACATTTATCTCGGGAGCAGGGGCGTTTATGACGCTGCCGGAGCGGGCACGCACCACACCACCATTACGCTCTCGGGGGGCACGTTTCACACCGTCAACCTGGGACCCAATACCGGTGGCACGGACGGCACGAACTCGATCCTGCCGGGCGGCACGGACTGGACGTGGGCTTCGACCCTGCCGGCAACGCTGGCTGCCAGCCCTGGTCCTGGCACCGTGACGTTCGCGCCCGAAGCGGCGCATACCATAACACTGAGCGCGGTGTTTTCGGGCGGCGGCAGCCTGGCCGTGGCCGGGCCGGGCACGCTGGCCTTGGCAGCCCCCAACACTTACACCGGCGACACTACCGTCAGCCAGGGCACGCTGGCGTTGGCCGGGACGGGGGCGATTCTCAACAGCCCGAACCTGATCCTGGCCGGGGGCGCGGGATTGGACGCGTCGGGGCTGACCTCGAACCTGGTGTTGCTGGCGAGCCAGACGTTGAGCAACAGCAGCTCGACGGCGGCGCTCAGCGGCAATATCAACACGGGCCCGGGAACGGTGGCGTTGCGCTATGTGCCGGGCACGCCGGCGTTCACCGTGACCAGCGGGACGCTGACACTGGCCACCAACACGGTGTTCCGCATCAACAACACCGGCGCCATGCTAAACCCCGGAACCTATGAACTCATCTCGGCCAGTTCCGGCGGGCTGGTGTCCGGGACGGCCCTGCCAGGAGTGACGGTGGAGGGCGGCGGAGTGGTCGGCGGGCAATACGTTTCTTTGGGGGTAATGGCAGACGGATTGTACCTGATCGTGACGAACGACCGACCGCCGGTCATAGCCCACGATGTGACGGTCAATCTGCTGACGGGTTCGAGCTGGCAGATCGCGATAACGAATCTGGCGAGCCTGGCCGGGTGGAGCGACCCGGACGGCGACCCTGTGAACTTCAGCAGCGTGGGGCCGTTGAGCGCGAAAGGGGCGAGCGTGACCAGCGACGGCACCAGTATCTACTACAATGGGGCGCTCGCCGCGGATGACCATTTCCAATACACGATCACCGACGGGAAATTGACCGCCAGCGGTGTGGTGTACTTGAATGCGGCCAATCCCACGGCAGTCGTTCCGAGCGAAAGCGAGCATGTCATATCGCTGGATGGGACCTGGCGCTTCTACTTCGAGCGGCTCTCGATCTACTGGTCCGGCTCGGCGCCGAATATTACGATCGTGGATTCGAGCCAGCCCTTCCAACGGCTGGATTATGTCGAGGGCGCCGGTTGGACCAATCTGGCGGTGCCGGGCAACTGGGAAATGGCAGGATTCTCGCCCTGCACCTACTTTGGGCCGGACAACACCTCGGGCCTCTACCGGAGGTGGTTTACGGTGCCGGCGTCCTGGCAAGGCCGGCGGGTCTATCTGTCGCTGGACGGGGTCCAGACGAGCGCGCAGGTCTGGGTCAACGGGCAGCCGGCCCTGGTCAACGAGCCGAGTTGGGGCATACCCAATTATCATGACAGCGGTTGGACGGCTTTCCAGGTGGACCTGACGCCGCTGGTGAACTTCGGCACCACCAACCTGCTGGCCATCCGCGTCGTCAAGAAAAGCCCCTCGGTGGACCTGGACACCGGCGACTATTTCACCCTGGGCGGCATTTACCGCCCGGTGACGCTCTATTCGGTTCCGCAGACGAACTTTGCGGGCGTCCAGGTCGAGACGCATCTGCTGCCGAACAACCAGGCGCGGGTGGACGTTTCGGCGGACGTGAATCAGGGGGACGCCTCGACGCCGGTCTTGCTGACCCTCAATGGTGTGCAAACGGTGACCAATGCGGCGAATGGGAAGGCCGCTTTCAGCCAGATCATCAGTCAACCGAGGCTGTGGTCGGCCGAGTTTCCCAACCTTTACGACCTGACGCTGCAGTTGAAAGACGCGGGGGGACAAATCACTGAAACGGTCTCCAACCGCATTGGCCTGCGCGAGTTGACCATCAGCAATGCCGTGTTGCTGCTGAACGGTGCGCCGGTGAAGTTTGCGGGCGTCTGCAACCATGACTCCTGGGCCACCACCGGCAACGCGGTCACCCCGGAACAGTGGCGCCGGGACATCCTGCTGATGAAAGCGGCCAACATCAATGCCATCCGCACCACGCATTACAATTTTGGCGCGGGTTTCTTTGAGCTGTGCGATGAGCTGGGCATGTACGTGGCGGACGAGCTGCCCTATTGCTGGGCCGGCTCGGTGAGCGACCTGAACATGACGCCGGCCTTCACCCAGCGGGCGCGGGAAGTCATCCGCCGCGACCGGAACCATCCCGTCGGTGGTGATCTGGGCCATCGGCAACGAAAACAGCGCCGGCGCCAACCTCCAAACCGTCGCCGATCTCGTGAAATCACTCGACCCGACCCGTCCGCGCCTGGTCTCAACCTTCGCGGGTTCCAAATACAACGTGGAACTGTCCGACCGGCATTATCCAACCCCGGGGACGATGTCGAGCGATGGCGCCGCCGCGACGGTTTATCCCTATGTCTATATGGAGCAGCCGAATACCTGCGACATTCGCCTGGGGGCGGATGCCAGCAGCGCCGAGCGCTGGGGCATCCAGCAGCAACGGGTGTGGGATGTTTGCCTGCGCTACGACACCATCGCCGGCACCTTCCCCTTTGAGTGGTCGGATCCGCGCCGTCGCCGATCCGAATCCCGACGCCAGTTACTTCCAATACAAAAGCACTGGTGTGCAACTGCTCTACTATTACCCGTCCACCGGCATCCACCTGCTGAAGTGCAAGGGGATGGTTGACGGGTTCCGAAATGTGCGCCCTCATGTCTATGAGGCGCAGATGATCTATTCGCCGATCCAAGTCAGCAACACGCTGACGGTGGCGTCGGGTCAGGTGTCGTTTGGCGTGTGGAACCTCTATTCGTTCACCGACCTGTCTGATCTGACGATGGCGTGGAAACTGACGCGAGGCGATCAGACGCTTGCCTCCGGCAATGCCCAGGCCAGCGTGCCGCCCAGAAGCGCCGGGACGGTCCAGATTTCCCGTTCCCTCCGAGGCGCTGGCGTATGCCGACAGCTTCCGAGTGGATTTCATTCACCCCGATGGCCGCGACATCGTCGCCCATCAATTCACCCTGACCAATACGGCACCCAGCCTGCAATTCAGCCCGGTCCTGCCGGCGGGGCTGCCGATTCCGACGTTTAATCTAATCACGCGGAAGACCGTTACCGACCCGGTCTATGGTTGGAAAGAGGTGTTGCACTACCCGGCCTCGCTGACGAGCGTGGCACTGACGCCGCCGGGCGCGACGCCTCTCGATCAATTGCAGGCGCTGTCGGCGACGGTGATTGGCGGGACCAACGGGACGCAGGTGCTGGGCCAGCTCCAGGCCGGATATACGAACAACCAGTTCACTTACAGCCTGCAATGGAGCGGCAACAATTGGATTGTTCAGGAGTTGGGCTGGACTCTCCAGATGCCGTCAAATTGCGACCACTTTTCCTGGGACCGGGCGGCGCGCTGGACGGTCTATCCGCCGGAGAGCATTGCGCGCGCCGACGGCACGGCGACACCCGATTCGACCAATGCGGACTACACGCGCATGGATCTGCCGAATGCCTTCGATTTCAACTCGACCAAATACGACTGCAATTGGGCCAGCCTGACAACCGCCGGCGGAGTGGGGCTGGGGGTGGAATTTGATCCGTCGCAGCGATTCCATTGCCGCGCGGGCGGGGCGCCGAACGGGGATAGTTATGTCTTGTTCGTGAACCAGCAGGTCAGCGTGTCCGATGATTACACTTCGCAAGTGATGCCGGACTTGATCATGACGCTGAAGTCCGGGAACATCGTCCAAGGCAGTTTCCTCATCGGTTCCATGGCCCGGGCGATGACCAGTTCCAACGCCGTTGCGAGCATCACGAATATCACGCCATCCTTCTCGACCTCGGGCGGGGGCGATCAGTTTGAGCTGCGATTCAACGCCAGCACCAACGCAAGCTTCAGCGTCTGGGCTTCAACCAATCTGGAGGATTGGCAGTGGGAGGGACCGGCAACCGCGGTCAACCCCGGGAAGTATCAATTCTTTGAGCCAGCCGCCACCAACGCCCCCAGTCGCTTCTACCGCCTTTCCGCACCTTGACCTGCGGTGAATTCCAGCAGTTCATTGACCAGGAGACGACCAGCGCCGCTCGCAATGAATGCTTCGAGGTGAAGGATTGGGAATCGCCGGGCTTGGCTTTGGATCAGGGCCATGACAAGCTAATCCAGTTCATGAAGGCCGGCCGTCTTATCCGAAAGCAGGGAAGCTTCTTTCTTTGCTGTTGCGCGCTGCTTTTCCTCGGCTTGATCGTGCCGGCGCGAGCGGGGGTTGTCATTAGCGAGTTCATGGCGGTCAATGACGGCTTTCTCCGGGACCAGGATGGCGCCAGTCCGGATTGGATCGAGCTCCATAACGATTCCACTAATGCCGTGAACCTGCTCGGCTGGCACCTGACGGATGACCCGGCGGTGCCGGGGAAATGGACCTTTCCCGCAACCAATCTGCCTCCGGACGGTTACCTGGTCGTGTTTGCGTCGGGCACAAACCAGGCGGTCGCCGGAAACGAACTGCACGCCAATTTCAAGCTCAGCAGCGATGGGGAGTACCTCGCGCTGGTGATGCCGGATGGCGCGACGGTGGCCTGCGCCTATGCCCCGGCGTTTCCGCCGCAAGTGTCCAACGTCTCCTATGGCATCGGCCACGAGGAATCGGTTGCCGCCCTGTTGTTGGCCGGCGCCAGCGCCAGCTTCCTGGTTCCAACCAATGGCGCACTGGGAACCGCCTGGACATTGCCTGGGTTCGATGACTCGGGCTGGACACGGGGACCGACGGGGATTGGATTCGACCTCGCGTCCACGGGCGGCACGAATGCCCTGGGGCAGACCGTGCTGGCAGTTGATTTCGATGATGACGACTCAGGGGAAACCGGAGCCGCGAATACGGAAACGGGGTTCAGCCAAATGACGCTGGGAGCGAATCCGAGCGTTTTCAACGGCATGACCGTAACCTTGTCAGCGCTGGGTGGGGGTGTGCTGGATGATCGTGACCGGACGACGCCAATCCAAACCGCCACGTTGACCCAGGACCAGCTTTACGACGATTTCATCTTCGTCAACGGCCAAACCAACGGCAACGGTCTGCGCATTCAAATTGCGGGGCTCGCCCCCGGCCAGGATTACTATCTCAAGATCTGGTCTTTCGACTCCGGCAGCGGAGGCAGCCGCGTTTCGGATTGGATTGAAACCTCGAGCGGCACGACGAATGTGATTGCCACCGGTTACACCTTCGATGGCAGCACCCTCCCCTCTCGAGATGGCGACAACACATTCGCCGGGCGCGTCCGGGCCTCAGCCTCAGGCACGCTGGTGATCGAAGGCCGGCGCAGCGGCGGGACTTCGCATGGGGTTTTCCTGAACGCGCTGCAACTGGTTGAGATTGGGTACCGCAGTTTGGTGGCCAGCGACACCGGCGAGGCGATGATGAGCAATAACGCTTCGTTGTACGTTCGGCTCCCGTTCATGCTCACCAATGCGGACTCCGTCACCACACTGCGGTTGCGCATGAAATACGACGATGGCTTCATTGCCTATGTCAATGGCCAGGGTGTCGCGTCGGCCAATGCTCCCGGCACGCCGGCATGGAATTCGACGGCGACGGCGGCGCACGCGGACGCGGATGCGGGTGTCTTCGAATCGTTCACGGTGCCGGTTCCGGCCGGGCTTTTGCGGGATGGGGAGAACATCCTGGCGCTGCAAGGCCTGAACGTGAGCGTGAACGACGATGATTTTCTGATCCTGCCGGAGCTGGACAGCGTGGCGACCCTCGATCTGCCCAATCGTTATTTCACCCAACCAACCCCGGGCCAGCCCAACAACGCCGGGGTTGACGGGTTGGTGGCGGAGCCGGAGTTCAGCGTCCAGCGCGGGTATTTTGACGCGCCGTTTTCGGTCACGCTGACTTGCACGACGCCTGGGGCCGAAATCCGCTGGACCACGAATGCCAGCGCGCCCAGCCTCACCAACGGTTGGTTGTTTTCCGCCCCGATTGGGGTCACCAACACCACGCTCTTGCGCGCCGCGGCGTTCAAAAGCCAATACGCCCCCAGCGCAGTGGTTACCCACACCTACATCTTCCTGGAGGGCGTGCTGCACCAGCCGGACGCGCTGCCTGGCTACCCCACGTCGTGGCAGGGCAGCTACCCCGCGGATTACGGGATGGATCCGAACGTGGTCACCGATCCCAAGTATGGCGCGACGATCCGAAGCGACCTGCGCGCGCTGCCGGCGGTGTCCATCGTTACCGAGCACGATGGATTGTGGGGCCCGAACAACGGCATATACAATCATGCCACTAGCGACACCGAACTGTGGGAACGCCCCGCCAGCGTCGAGCTGCTCGGTACCAACGGCGAAACCCTGTTCGCGGTCAACTGCGGGTTGCGCATGCAAGGCAACGCCAGCCGTGACAATGCCCGCACCCCGAAACACTCGTTCCGGCTTTTGTTCAAGAGCCGATACGGCCCGTCCAAACTCAGCTATCGCTGGTTCCCCGCCTCGCCTGTGGACCAGTTCGATAACATCGTCCTCCGGGCCTGCTTCACCGATTCCTGGTCAACCCGATCCTCGCCCGCCGACGGCACGCACGTTTTCGGCGAGCGTTACCGGCCGCAGGACGCGCTCTACCTGCGGGATGTTTGGGTGAAGGATTCGTTCGCCGCCATGGGCCACCTGAGCGCCTCGGGCACCCACGTCCATCTGTACATCAACGGGCTTTATTGGGGTTTGTACAATCCGTGCGAGCGGGAGGATGCCTCGTTCTTCAGCCAACACCTGGGCGGGCCGGTCGAGGCGTGGGATGTCATCCGGGACTTCTCGGAGGTTTTGGACGGAACGAAAGATGATTGGAACGCCATGATGGCAGCGTGCAACGCCGGCGTCACCACCGAAGCCGCCTACCAGAATATCCGCAGCCTGGTGAATGTCACCAACCTGATTGATTACATCCTGCTCCACGTTTTCGCCGAAGCGGAGGATTGGCCCCAGCACAACTGGTATGCCGCTCATCGCCGTGCCACCAATGGCTTGCCGGCAACCCCCTGGATATTCCTGCCCTGGGACCAGGAAATCACCTGCGACCAGGATTACGTCCGCAACCAGGTCAACGTCAGCAACAATGATACTCCCGCCCGGATCTACTCCCAACTGCGCGCCTGGCCCGAGTTCCGCCGGGAATTCGGCGACCGCATCCAAAAGCACCTCTTCCACGGCGGCGCCTTGACTCCGGAGAATAACGCATTGCGCTTCAGCGCCCGGGCCAACTCCATCTCCAACGCCCTGGTGGGGGAATCGGCGCGCTGGGGCGACGCCCGCGAGTTCGATACGCCCGGCAACCCAGCCACAGGTCTGACGTTCACCCGCGATGAGTTCTGGACGCCCGAGCTGCAGACCCTGCTGACGAACTGGTTCCCGCACCAGCAAGCCGTGGCGCTCCAGCGGTTTCGCGACGCCGGCCTTTATCCCGCGCTCGGCGCGCCGGACATTCAGCCGTTCGGAGGGGAATTGACGCCCGGTGATACGTTTGCCCTGTCGCAAACCAATGCCGACGGGACCCTCTTTTACACGCTCGACGGGAGCGACCCAAGGGTTTACGGGACGGGCGCGACAGCCGCGTCGTCGCAGCCTTACACCGTACCGGTCGCGCTCAGCAGTCCAGCCCTGGTGCGCGCCCGGGTCCGGAGCGGCACCAACTGGAGCGCGCTGGTCGAGGCGGCATTCACCGTGACCATGGACTGGTCCAAACTGCAGTTGAGCGAGTTGTTTTACAATCCGCCTAACATCGGGGGGGTGGACGGCGAGGAATTCGAATTCGTCGAGTTGCGCAACCTGGGGTCCCGCTCGCTCGACCTGAGCGGATGCAAGTTCACCAATGGCATCACGTGCACGTTCTCCAATGGCCTCGTCGTTGCCCCGGGCGGGTACGTGGTCCTGGTGCGCAATCCCAGCGCCTTCAGCAGCCGCTTCCCGGGAGTCAGTTACCAGGGCCTCTACACGGGCAAACTCGATAACAGCGGCGAGCGGCTTACGCTCGTTTCCGCCGCTGATCAACTGATCTTGTCGCTCGATTATGGCGTCGCGGCACCGTGGCCGGTCACCTGGAGCACCAACTCCATCCAGCGCATCAATACAGTCACCAATAGCGCCAGCCCAATCTACTGGGCCGCGGCCGCGCCCACTCCCGGCGCACCGCCCCCCGCGGCCATCATGGACACCGACAACGACGGGATGCCCGATGTGTGGGAACAGGCCCACGGCTTGAATTGGCAACTGGACGATGCCGCCGCCGACCCGGACGGGGATGGGCTCGATAATCTGGATGAATACCAGATCGGCACCGACCCGCAGGTGCCGCAGCATTTCCGGCAGTTAGGGATTGTGCCGGGGGCCGGCGCGCCAAACTCGGTTGTGCTCGATTTTTACGCGCTGGCAGACCGCAGCTACGTGGTGGCGCAAACGACCAATCTCGTCGCGGGCGGATGGAGTAACTCCTTTGTGCTGACGAATGCTCCGAGCCCGGGACCCGTTTATATCACCAATACCCTTGCGAATAACACCGCAAGGTTTTACCGCCTGATTATCACAACAGCACCGTGAGGATTGGCTATCATGCCATGCTTCTCGACCTCGGGCGGGGGCGATCAGTTTGAGCTGCGGTTCAACGCCGGCACCAATGCGAGCTTCAGCGTGTGGGCTCCAAACAATCTGGAGGATTGGCAATGGGAGGGTCCGGCAACCGCGGTCAACGCCGGGAACTATCAGTTCTTTGATCCAGCCGCCACCAACGCCCCCAATCGCTTCCACCGCCTTTCCGCACCTTGACCTGGGGGAAATCAGGGCGAAACTACCCCATCACAATATGCGCCTAATCATTCTCAGTCTGATTCTGGTTTCTGTGATCATCCTTCCGGCATGCACGAAAACCAAACAGCCGGACGCCAGGATAGTGGTCACGGAAGCCTCATTTGACCAGCTCGTCAAGCAATCGGCGAAACCCATCGTTCTGGATTTCTGGGCTCCTTGGTGCGGCCCCTGCCGGATGATGGACCCGGTCTTCGCCGAGGTGTCTATCGAAAGGCCGGATATCGTGTTTGGCAAGGTCAATGTGGACGAGCAGCCAAAGCTCGCGCAGAAGTACGATATTCAAGCCATTCCCACCTTGCTGGTCATTGTCAACGGAAAGGTGGTGAAGACCAACGTAGGCGTGATTTCGAAGGGGGCCCTGCTTCAGCTCCTGGATGAGGCGATCAAGAAGCAGCCCCAAACCTGAGAGCACGGAAGGTTGCAGAGCCGAGCGTGACGGTCGTGTGAGGCCCCACGGACCGTTGTGGGCTGTACGGCCTCGCGCGGCGCAAGGACTCAAGATGCTCAGTATACTGACAGGTCCGTAGGATAGACTACATTTGTCTAGACTCGATTAGCTTAAATTGGTAGTTTCGGGGGCGTGGCAAAGATTGACGGGCGAACACTGGATCATAAAGCGCTGGAACATATGCGGATGCTGGCCGTCACGCGCGTGATCGAAGATGGGGAAGCCCCTAGTGAGGTCATGAAATCGTTCGGTCTTTGTCGCACGGCCATCTACCCCTGGTTACGAAAGTATGAGGCAAGCGGGATGGAGGCCTTAGTGGAAAAGATTGCTTCCGGCCCTGAGTCCCTCTTTAGCGAGAAGCAACGGCAGCAGGTCAGGAAGTGGATTCTGGGCAAAGATCCTCGGCAGTATGGCTTTGATTACGGTTTGTGGAGTCGGCGCATTGTGCAAGCCTTGATCAAGGAAAGGATGGGCATTGAGTGTGGTTTGACGGCCGTCGGACGGTTGTTAGCCAGCTTGAACATCACCCCCCAGAAGCCCTTGCGTCGGGCCTATGAGCGAGACCCCGAGGCGGTGGCGCTCTGGGAGCGGGAAACGTATCCCAAGCTGCGGAAACGGGCCAAACGGCTGGGAGCGAGCATTTTCTTTTCCGACGAAGCGGGCTTTCAATCAGACCCGGTTCTCGGGCGCACGTATGGACTCAAAGGCCAGACTCCGGTGGTCCGGACTTCCGGTCAGCGCCAAAGCCTCAACGTCATCAGTGCGGTCAATGCCCGAGGAGAGTTTTGGGCCGTTACGTACACGGGTAAATTGAACGCCGAATCGTTCGTGCTTTTCCTGCAAAATTTCATGGCGACCCAGACGCAAAAGGTATTCTTGGTGGTGGATGGACATCCGGCGCACAAAGCCAACGCCGTCAAACGTTACATCCAATCTTTGAAGGGGCGGTTGGAAATCCACTTCCTGCCACCGTATGCGCCCGATTTAAATCCTGATGAGTTTGTTTGGAGCCATATGAAGAACAATGGGGTCTCCAAGAAACCATTGAAGACCAATGAATCCTTACAGTCCCGCATCGATCAGGATCTTAATAACATCCGAGACAACCCCAAGCTGGTAAAATCATTCTTTCAAGCAAATAGTGTCGTCTATGCTAAGGACTAGGCAATAAACATCGCCGGAGACCATCACCGGGGCTCCCGCGCCTCCTAGTGCCGCCACCGTTTCATGCAGGGGACGGATCGGTGGCTGATTCTCACTGGCGGAATCGGCCCCAATCGGGCACAGATGACACTCGACATCTCAAACGCGAGCCGGCAGAATTGAGGTGGCGCGATTAGCAGCCGCAAGTAGCAACAGTCTGGTGATCCCCGCCACGAATGCCGCCGCCTTCTACCAAGCCGTCGGATGACAGTCTAATGAGTTTAAGACGAACCAGAAACTCCGCTCGCACCTGATGATGGCGAATCTCTAAGCCGCCCCACCACCACAATCCATGAAACTTCTGCCACCCTCCCTCGCTGCCTTAGCAATCTGGCTGCTGGGGCTCGGCCCCGCCCTCGCCCTTGACCCCACCAGCGACAAGATTCTCTATATGGTCGCTACGGCCCACCTGGACGATCAGTGGAATTGGACCATCCAGGACACCATCAACTCCTATATCCCGAAGACCCTCCAACAGAACTTCGCCTATTTCACCAACCCCAATTACACCAACTACACCTTCAGCTTCGAGGAGGCGTGGCGTTACCGTTGATCAACGAGTACTACCCTTCCGACTTTGCCACGCTCACGAACTATATTGCCCAGGGCCGCTGGCGGGTAGCGGGTCGGCCATGGTCGCAGGAGACGTCAACACGCCCGGCGCCGGAATCGCTGATTCGCCAGACCCTTTACGCGAACAATTACTGGAGGAAGCAGTTCAACAAGACCAGCCTGGACATCTTCCTGCCGGATTGCTTCGGATTCGGTTACGCGCTGCCGTCGGTCGCCGCGCACTGTGGGCTGAAAGGCTTCTCCTCGCAGAAACTCTCCTGGGGCTGCTGGACGAACATCCCGTTTCAGAACCTGGGCCGGTGGATTGGGCCGGATGGGTCGTCCATTGTCGCGGTCCTGCAGCCGGGGTCCTACACCTCGACCATTGGCGTAAACCTGGCGAATGATTCAGGCGAGGTGAACCGCATCAATAACGATTACGCGCAAACGGGCCTGTACCTCGATTACCGCTACTTCGGCACCGGCGACACGGGCGGCTCTCCCAATGCCACCTCCGTCTCCAACGTCTGCCTCAGCGTTCAGACCACCAATGGCCTGGTCCACGTCCTGAACACTGGCGCCGACCAGGTATTCCGAGACCTCACGCCGACACAGGTTGCGATGCTGCCGACGTACCAGGGCGAGTTGTTGCTGAAGACCCACGGCACCGGCACCTACACCGCCCATGCCGAGAACAAGAAATATCATCGGGAGTGCGAGCAGGATGCCGCCGAAGCAGAGTGCGCTGCGGTGATCGCCGACTGGCTCCAAGGCGGCGGCACGTATCCCCAGGAGCGGCTGAACAAGGTGTGGGCGCGCTTCCTCTGGCACGAGTTTCATGATGACCTGACCGGCACTAGCATTCCCGCTGCCTACACGTTCTCGTGGAACGATTACCTGCTCTCGCTGAACGAGTTGAAAGCCGAGGCAGCCTGCCGCGTGGGAGTGTTGGCCAAGGCGCTCGACACCACCGCCACCGGCGTGCCGCTGGTGGTGTTTAATCCTCTCTCCATCGCCCGCGAGGATGTGGTCGAAGCCTCGGTCACCTTCACCAACGGAGCGCCGACCGCAGTGCGTGTGTTCGACTCGAACGGCAATGAAGTGCCGTCGCAAATGGGCACTCCCACCGGCCTCACGGTGCCGGTGACCTTCCTGGCCGACGTGCCGGCGATGGGAGCGGCAGTGTATGATGTGCGCCCGAGCGCGACGCCCTCCGATCTGAGCACCGGGCTGTCGGTCTCGAATACGCAACTGGAGAACGCCCGTTACCGCGTGCAGTTGAATGCCAACGGCGACGTGACCTCCATCTTCGACAAGGTCAGCAGCCGCGAGCTGCTGAGCGCACCCATTCGCTGGGATTTCCTGTATGACCTAAGCACGACCTACCCGTCCTGGGAAATACAATACAACAATGTGGCCGCGGCACCCACCTCTTACTTGAATGGGCCAGCCTCCTTCCAGGTGCTGGAAGATGGGCCGGCGCGGGTCAGCCTGGCGGTCACGCGCAACAACGCCGGCTCCAGCTTCACCGAGCGCATTCGCCTAGCCGCGGGGGACGGCGGCGACCGGGTGGAGTGGGATGTGTCGGCCAACTGGGCCAGCCCGCATACGCTGCTCAAGCTGGAATTCCCGCTGGCGGTTTCCAACCCGAACGCGACTTACGATCTTGGCCTCGGCACAATCCAGCGGGGTAACGACACTCCCAATTTGTATGAAGTGCCGGCACAGCAGTGGGCCGATTTGACCAGCGCCACCGGAGATTACGGCGTCACCATCATGAGCGACTCCAAATACGGATGGGATAAGCCGGCTGACAACACGCTGCGCCTGACCGTTTTTCACACGCCGGCCGTGGGAGGCAGTTATGTCTATGAGGCGACCGACAGCTTTGGCACGCACCGTATGCTGCTGGCGGTCATGGGCCACACTAATGACTGGCGCAGCGGCGGCTCGCCTTGGGTAGCTGCGCGGCTAAACCAGCCTTTGCAGGCCTTCCAGACTCTCCCTCATGACGGCACGATCGGGAAGTCGTTCAGCTTCCTATCCTGCGACAACCCGAATGTCATGGTCAAGGCCCTCAAGAAGGCCGAGAACTCGACTGAGATCGTGGTCCGGCTCCAGGAACTGGCCGGCCAGGCCCAGACGGCCCAGTTGAGCTTCGCGACGCCAATCCTGACCGCGCGTCAGGTCACCGGGGCCGAAGATCCCATCGCCAGCCTCTATCCCTCAGCCGGAAAGCTTACTGTCTCGCTTGGTGCCTACCAGCCTATGACGCTTGCCTTGACCCTGGCCTCGCCCTCGGAATTCATCGCCAGGCCTACCAGCACGCCGGTCACCCTGCCCTTCAACCTGGATGCCATCTCCACCGATGGCAACCGAACCGATGGTGACTTCGATCAGGGTTATACTTACCCGGCTGAACTGATGCCGCCCACAGTTGTCCGCGACAGCGTCACCTTCCAGCTCGGCCCAACCAATGACGGCGCTCTCAACGCCGTCTCCTGCCAGGGACAGACGATCTCCCTGCCCGCCGGGCACGACCATCTCTATTTTCTCGCGGCGGCGGCGTCCAATGACGTCACCGGCACCTTCACCCTCGACGAGCCAACCCACCAACGTGACCGTGCGTTACTTCTCGGGCTTCATCGGGCAGTGGAACCCGCCGTGGCTCAAGCGTGACGAAGTGGGCTGGGTTTGCACGCATCGCCATACGGGCGGCGGCGCTAATGAGGCCTACGTCTTTTGTTACTTGTTCAAGTACCGCCTTGATCTGCCGCCGGGGGCGACCACGCTGACGCTGCCGAACAGCCCGAACCTCCGCATCTTCGCCATGACGCTCACTACCAACACCACCCCCGAGACTGTCAGCGCGGGGGGGCGGCTGGGAGAGCATCAATTGCCGTGGGCCGAAGCCGGTCCTAGCCGAACGCTCAACGCCGCCACCACCAACGGCACTGTCAACGCCGCTCTCGACGGCAGCGGGTCTGTCGCTCCGGATGGCACCATTGTGTCCTACGTCTGGTCCCAAAGCGGCACGGTGGTGGCTACCGGTGTTAGCCCCAGCGTTACCCTGCCCATCGGCACCAATGCAATCAGCCTGACGGTCACCGACAACCAGGGTGCGACCGGCCAGGACGTCGTCACGCTCACCGTTCTGCCGCCGCTCAATGCCACGCTCACCGCCTCGCCCACGAATTCGCCTTCGGCCCCACTGACGGTGCAGTTCACCGCCCAGGCTAGCGGTGCCACTCTCGTGCCTGCCGATACCACTGACGACCAACAAGGCACTATCACCGCTCAAGGTCAGAATTCACCCAACGAAGTCGCAAGCAACGCCTTTGATAACGATCTCTCCAGCAAGTGGCTGGATTTCGCCAACGCCTATCCGAGCACGCGGCAAAGCTGGATTCAATACCAGTATGCCGGCGGGGTCCAACGCGTGGTCACCAATTACACTATCACCTCGGGCAACGACGCCTCCGGCTACCCGGCGCGAAACCCGGCCGACTGGCATTTGCTGGGGTCCAATGACGGCGGCGCAACCTGGGCGACGTTGGACGTGCAGACCAACCAAGTCTTCACCGCCTCGCAGCAAACCCTCTCCTGGCCTGTCGCCAACCCGGGCGACTACAACATTTACCGCCTTCAGATTGACAGCGTGGCCAACCCAGCCTCCGCCAACTCCGTTCAGTTGGATGAGATTCAGCTCATTGGGCCGCCGAATTACTCCTACTGGTGGTCATTCGGCGACGGCACCACCTCCAGTGCCCAAAACCCGCAGCACACTTATACCAATCCTGGCAGTTACCTCGTGATCCTCGGCGTGACCTATGGCCCTTACAGCGGGACCAATACCATACTCATTACAGTCGGCTCGCCGCTGACCGCAGCCATCACGGCAACGCCTGCCGTTGGCGCGACGCCGCTGACAGTCCAGTTCACCGGCCAGGCTGCGGGCGGCAACGGCGACCGGGCCCCGTATGACACCACGGATGACCGCCGAGGCATTATCACCGCCCAGGGGGACAACCCACCTGGCGAAACCTCCGTCAACGCCTTCGACAATACTACCGCCACGAAATGGCTCGATTTCGCCAGTGCCTACTCGAGCACGCGATCCAGTTGGATTCAGTACCAATATTCAGGCGGCTTGCAGTGCATTGTTTCTCAATACACGGTCTCCTCCGCGAATGACTCGCCGGCGCGCGACCCGGCCAACTGGCGGCTGCTAGCCTCCAACGACGGCGGTGCGACCTGGGCGACGCTCGATACGCAGACCAACCAGGGCTTCCCCAGCCGCTACTTGACCCTCGCGTATCCCATTGCGAATACAAACGCATACAACCTTTACCGCTTCACCATTGATAGCGTCACCAACCCTCCATCCGCCAATTCGGTCCAATTGTCCGAACTCCAGTTCCTTGGCAACCCCACTTACAGCTACCTGTGGTCTTTTGGGGACGGGGCCACGTCCACCGCGCAAAACCCACAGCACACCTACCCCAACAGCGGGACCTACACCGTCACGCTGACGGTCTCCGATGGTGCCGCCGTAGCGACAGCCTCTACGACCGTCAGCCCGATGCTGCTCGTTCTGGCGGTCTCCCAACCTGGTTCGGGCCAAATCGCCTTTACCTGGCCTACGTGGGGATCGAATTGCAGTCTGTACGCCGCGACAAACCTTGCGCCTCCCGTGCTCTGGTCGCCGGTCACCAACCCCGTCACCAGCCAAGGCGGCTCGAACACCGTAACCGCGCCCGTTGACACCACGGGCAACCGCTTCTTCCGACTCAGAACTCCATGAACCAAGCGGCCCAAGCCAGGTAGTAGGGCAGGCGTCCCGCCTGCCGGCAGGGCGTCTCGCCCTGGATTTTCGCACCCAGGCCGAAACGTCCTGTGCGGCAGGCGGAACGCCTGCCCCACTACCTGCACAGTTACTCGGCGCCGATGGCGAGTCCAAGGGCTCAATCCCAGAAGCACCAGGCCCATTGCAGCCCGGCCTTGAAAACCAGCCGCTTGCGTCTAAGCTAAACCTGGCATGAATGAGCTGGGGAAAATGCTGTTCCTCCTGGGCGTGTTTATCGCGCTCATTGGCTTGATGCTTTGGACGGGCTTTGGCAAGAGCTGGCTCGGGCACTTGCCCGGGGACATCCACTATTCGAAGGGCAACTTCACCTTCTACTTCCCGCTCGTGACCTGCATCCTGCTGAGCCTTCTTCTCACTCTGATCCTCTGGCTGTTCCGACGGTAGTCGGTAGGTTTTGGCCTTGACGTAGGATACGGCATCCTGACCCCGTGGAAACGAGGTGAACCAAGTTCCCCCTCACCCCGGCCCTCTCCCTTGGGGAGAGGGTGCCCTGCCGGCAGTCGCGGGATATGCCTGGACGCCTCGATTTGTCGCAGCGTGGCAGATGGTCCTCCCTCTCCCCAAGGGAGAGGGCCGGGGTGCACTGCCGCTGAAGTTGGGTGACATAGTATTTGCGTGCATTCATAACATGCTGATAAACAATGATTTAGGTTGTACTTTTGCGCTGGTACCCCCATTAACCTGGGGATGCAAACGATTATCCACGACATTCCCGATTATCTCACCACGCTCATCGAAACTCTGCGCGCCAAGCTGCGCGACCAGAACTTCTTGGCTCGCCATCGAGTGCGACCTCAAGATTTCACCCGCCAACGCCAACTGACTTTTCCCCTGTTAATGCTTTTTCTGTTGCAACAGACCCTCAAGTTGATCCAACGCCACTTACACGAATTCCTCGACGAGCTGGCCCAAGGCGAGATCTTCGAGCCGCTGACCAGCGGAGCGGTGACCCATGCCCGAGCCAAGCTCAAGGAAAGCGCCTTCACCGAATTGAACCGAGAGTGCGTCCTGCCCACGGTCTATGGCCCGGAGCACCCCATCCAACGCTGGCGGGGACATCGGCTCATCGGCGTTGATAGTTCCTTGGTGCGGCTGCCGGAGAGCCAGGAACTGGGCCAAACCTTTGGCTGGAAAGAAGCTTCCAATCAACACGGGAGCACTGGCACCCGCTATCCGGAGGCTCGCTTGTCGGTGATTTATGATTTGCTCAACCGCATTGGCCTGGACGCACGGTTGGAACCGAGCACGGTGGGCGAGGTGGTTTTGGCGCTGCAACAGTTGGAACACTTGCAGCCGGGCGATGTGGAGATCAATGATCGCGGTTTCACCGGTTACCTCTACCTGGCTTCGGTGGCGCAGCGGGGCCGGCATTTTATTGGGCGCTGTTCGACCGGTTCTTTTCTGGCGGCCCAAGAGCTGTTTCGGGTCAACAAAGCCAATCAAAGCAGAGTGGTGTGGCTTTTCGCTCCACCCGACCAGAAGGCCGAGTGCCAACGGCTGGGGTTGCCCTTGAAGCTGAAGGTGCGTTTTGTGAGCCTGCGTCTGCCGAGCGGGGAATTGGAAGTGCTGGCCACCTCGTTGCGGGACGAGGCCCTGTATCCCACGGAGGAATTCTTGACGGTGTATCATTGGCGCTGGGGACACGAGACCTTTCACCTGATGCTCAAGGGCCGGCTGGAACTGGAGAACTTCAGCGGACGAACCCTAGAGGCCATCCGACAGGATACTCAGGCAGCGGTGCTGCTGGCCAATTTGGAGAGTGTGCTCAGCGAGCCCACGCAGGCCGCCCTCAGAGAGCAAAGCACGCCCGAAACCCAGCCCCGGCAAGTCAACCACTCCAACTCCTATCATGCTTTGAAGGACCAGGTGCTGGACTTGTTGTACCGGGACGTTCCCGTTCCGCTAGTCATCAGCAAGTTGATGAAACTCTTTAAGGGCAGTCCGGTAGCGGTGCGTCCCCATCGCAAAGTGCCTAGACGTCCCAGACCCTCGTTCCACCGGTCTTATCATTTTCAAAGACGGGTCAGGAAAGCGGTATTCTAAGAGTATGAGCCTAATTCAACGGCAGTGGGGCCGGGGTGAGGGGAAAGCAACCACCCGACTCGAAAACAGGCTCAGGCAAATTCAACGCCGCTCCAAGGTCCGCCAGCGAGTCAGGAGTTCTGTCGCGCCATGACAAGCCCAGAGAGAGGGGCGGGTCTCGGAAGCCCCAAAACTCTCTACAGGAACTCAGTGGGTACACTGGAATCCCACCCGGGAAAGGCTGGCCACCCCCGGAAGCGAGTTTTGCGTAGTCGCTGGAAAGCAGCGGCACGAAGCGTAAACAGCCAGTGCTAAAGCCGTGTTATAGAGCCTCGAAATAATGAGATCGCTGGAGCTCTCGTCGTCAGACAAGCGGGAGCAGCACTGAAGCGCCGCGAAGGCTAGGCGCCGAAGTCCGGCCGGGGTCTGAGAGCAGGGCAAAGGCACAATGGGGTTCCCTGGGAACATGGGAGACCCGTCCGCGTCCTTGGGACTAAACGCCGGGATGGATGAACCGGCTTAACAACATCCGGGCCTTGAGGCAGTGGGCTTGCCCGCCTCAAGGAGCGAAACAGCCAAGCCGATCCAGGGTATTCCGTCGCAATGTGACGAACAGAGCGAGGGAAGAAGCGCGGTGGGAGTCTTAGCGGCGGCATAGTACCGCAGACAAAGCCGGCGAACCTCGACCGTCGAGGGAGCCGGGGAGTAGGGAAGGCCGTCGCACGAACACGGAATCGTTGTTGAGAAACATGAAAGATACACAGAGATCACAAAACGTGTGCACGAAACAACAACGGATAGCGGAACTAGCTCGTCAGCGACCGCAGGAGCGGATGACGGCGCTCAACCACTATCTGGATGTCGAGTGGATGACCGAAGCCTTCCACCGGGTGCGGCGAAAGAGCGCACCGGGAGTGGACGGGCAGACCGTCGCTCAATACGAAGAGCACCTGGAGGCCAACCTTCCCGGATTGCTGGACCGCGCCAAGAGCGGAGCCTACCTGGCTCCGCCGGTCAAGCGGGTGTATATACCGAAGGACCACGGGGAGTCCCGGCCCATCGGCATACCCACGACCGAGGATAAAGTGCTGGGTCGGGCCATCGTCATGCTGCTGGAGCCCATTTACGAGGAGGCGTTCTACGGCTTCTCGTATGGGTTTCGGCCTGGACGCTCGGCCCATCAAGCACTAGAAGCCTTTTGGCAACAGGCCAGCCAGGGGAGAGTGCGCTGGGTGCTGGAAGTGGACATCCGGAAGTATTTTGACAGCGTCTGTCGGAAGCGCCTGTTCGAGCTGATCAGCCAACGGATCGGAGATGGAGTGGTGCTGAGATTGATCAGCAAATGGCTCCACGCCGGAGTAATGGAAGAGGGGTTGGTGCATTACGAGCCCGAGGGTACCCCGCAAGGCTCGGTGCTCTCGCCGCTCTTGTCCAACATCTATCTGCACGAAGTATTCGACCGCTGGTTCGCGGAGGTCGTGCAGGAGCGGATGGAAGGCAAGGTGTTTGCGGTGAGATATGCGGACGACCTGGTGATTGGCCTCACGCATCGGAGAGATGCGGAGCGGGTTTACCGGGTCATTTTCCAACGCTTCGAGAAGTACGGACTGAAACTCCATCCGGAGAAGACGCGCCTGCTGCGGTTCGCCCGACCCGAAACGGTCGGACCGGACGGCGAAGGGCCGGACGAACCGGGCACGTTCGACTTTTTGGGCTTCACCCACTATTGGGGCAAGTCTTGGAAAGGCCACTGGGTTATTAAGCGCAAAACTGCAACCAAACGGCTGCGGCGCACCCTCAAAGCCCTTGGACACTGGTGTCGCATCAACCGTCATCGGGGGATGTTTGACCAGTTCCGAGAGTTGGTGCGGAAACTGGAAGGCCACTACGCCTACTACGGTATCACCGGAAATGGGCCGAGCCTAAACCAAGTCCGCACCGAAGCGGTGAAGCTGTGGCACAAATGGCTGCGGCGGCGAAGCCGAACCCCTGGTGGGCTAACGTGGGAGCGGATGAACCGACTGCTCAAGGAGACCTTCGTGTTTCCCTATGCCCGAGTCGTACACTCCATCTACAACGCCAAGCCGTGAGCGGAAGAACCGTATGCCTTAATTGGGCTATACGGGACTGTGGGGGAGCCGGTGGGCAACCACCGGCTCTAC
>CAVXLO010000024.1:0-156899 GCA_963762555.1 uncultured Verrucomicrobiae bacterium | reverse complement strand
CCGGTTCACGCTTTTCTGGGAGAGAAGTATCTTGATAATCAAAGGAGCCAGAGCAAGGCGTATCGAGATAATCGAGAAGGTTGAGGCCCGGGGTGTGGTGCGGGCAGGCAATCGCCCCGTCACGCCCTGAGTTCCGGCGCGTGTTCGCCAGGGACTCAGAACAGGAACTGCTCTTCGCGATGATCCGGGGGCAGACGCCGACGCATGTGCGGCGAACGGTGAGCGCGTTTAATGGATAGCTCCAAGACCAGCAGTGCCTGGTCGAGGCGACAGTCGTAGAGTTGGGGCGTTTGGCCCAGGGCTTCGGCGACCAGGCGGTGAGCGATTTCGAGTTTTTCGAGGACGGAAAGCTCCAGTGGCATAGGCTGGTTAGCGGAGGGTTTGTTTGAGTTGGCGCAGTTGTTCCAAGGCGCGTTGCCGACCCCGCTCTTGTTCGGCCGGAGAACCCGTCGGAGCCAGTGTGATCGGTGGCTTTGGCGGCAGCTCTGGAACGAGACGGACCCGGCTGATGTTGAGATCCTCTTCGAAGCGATCCAGTTGGAGGAGATTGGAGAGCTTGAGGGCGCCGACGTTGCGGCGGGTGTGGCGGATTTCCTTTTGCAAGTAGCGGATGACCTGGCTGAGGTCAGCCCGTGTAAAGCCGGCGTGGAGGAACTCCCACCAGAGCCGCTCCCGGTCAAAACGCCAGGAGAGGGTTTGACCGGTGAGACGGCAATAGGTCTGGTGGAGTTCCTCCAACTGAACCAGCAAGGGGAGCGGCGAGTTCATTTTGGGAACTGGGCGACCCAGGGCAGAAGTTCCAAGGCGCGCTGCACGTGAGCGGTGGTGATGGCGCGGGAGTTCTGGGCGGCGGCTTCTTCCAGGGCGCGTTGAGCCAGGTGATTGAGCAGCCGAGGCAAGCCGTTGCCGGCCTGGAGGAGCAACTGCAAGGCCGCCGCCTCGAAGGGGTTGGCGTGAATGCCGACAGCCTCAAGGCGCGCTTGGATATAACCGGCCAGTTCGTCTCCCGTCCAGGGCTCCAGGCGCAGGCAAAAGCTCAGGCGGGCCAGCAGGGGCGCGTTGATGCCCATTTGCAGCCGGGGCAGGAGTTGCTCGTCGCCCACCAACAGCAGACTAAAGGGCGGCTGGGTGTCACGGCGATCGCAACTCAACAGGCGTACCTCTTCGAGCGCGGTGGCGCTGAGGTTCTGCGCCTCGTCCAGGACGACCACGGGCCAGAGCCGTTCGAGTTGTTGCCAGCCCTGGCGGATGAGCATGACGTTGTCGCTGCGGCGCATGCGGGCGGGCTGCCCCAGTTCCAGGCACAGCAGGCGTAAGAGGTCGGTGCCGGTGACCGAGGAATGGGAGAGCACCAGCGGCTGGTAGCGTTTGTCGGGCAGGGATTTAAGGAAGTGCTGGACCAGGAGAGTTTTGCCCACGCCGTTGGGGCCGTGGAGCAGGCCGCAGGCCCGCACGGAGACCAACTGTTCGAGGCGGTGGCGGGTCTGCTTGAAGGTATCGGAAGCATAGGGCGTTTCAACGGCCGCCCCGAAGGGCAGCTCTCTGGCGCCCCAGAGGCTTTTGAGGGCAATATCCAACTCAGGAGGATTTATCGGGGCGGTCATAGTCGCGGTCGGTATAGGTTTTGGAGTTGAGTTGTTTGTCGCAACGCCGGGCCGGGCCGACGAGCTTATCCTCCCACCAGACCTCAACCCGGCTCCAATCGAAGGGGTTGAAGCGCACTTGGATGACCTGGCCGCGTAAATGGAGGGGCACTTCCCAGAGTTGGCCCTCCAGACTGAAAGTGGCGTCCAGGCGCACCCGGCGCTCGGCGCGCGAGAGGAAGAGGGCTTCCCAGTCGGTGTGGGCGTCGGCGACGCGCAAGTTGAGGGCGCGTTGGGCGAAGCGCTCGGCCGGGGTTTGACCGCCCAGCGCGCTGTGGGGCCTTTGGTGATACTCGGTTTCGATCCAACGCCAGAGCCGGGCATTGAGTTCTTCCAGCGTGTGGGCCGGATCGATGATCAAGCGGGCTTCGAAATCCATTTGGAGCGTGGAAAACCAGCGCTCTTGCTTGCCCTTCGACCACGCCGCATAGGGTTTTGCGTGGCAGAGCCTTACGCCCAAATTGGCGCAAACGACCTGCAGGTGATAGCTGGTGAAGATCTTGCCCTGGTCGGTGTAGAGCTTGTCGGGAAAGCCGCGCTGGGCCAGCCCCTGGCGGAAACAATCCAGGAACCAGCAGAGCTTCTCCGAGTCGTAATACTGCGCGTGGGGAACCACTCGCGAACAGTCGTCGAGCGTGCCGAAGAGGCGGGTCTGGATGAGTTTGCCGTTGGGCAGCCTGAGGGTGGGGCCGTACATCATGTCGGTCATCCACAACTCGTTGGCCAAGGCGCACTCGAAGGCCTTGGTGGGGCCGCCTTGCGGGGGAGGGTTACGTTTGATGGAACGGGCGTCCAACTGGTGGGCGGCTAACAACCGGTACACCGAGGGCAGGCTGAAGGTGCCCGGCTGGAGGACGCCTTTCTGGACCAGTTGGCGCACCACCACCTTGATCTTGAGTTGAGGATACTGCTGACGCAGTTCCACGATGGCTTGGCAGGCCTCGGGACTGAGCGCCTTGCGCGTGCCCTTGTCGGAACGGGGCTGACGCTGGAGCGCCGCAAACCCCTGGTGGCGCAAAAGGTAGTACCAGCTCTCCAGAGTGGAAGCCGAATAACTTTTGCCGCCCCAGGTCCGTTCACTGGCCAGGGCGGTAGCGCGGACCAGTGTGAAGTTTTGCTTTAAGGCTTCCTGGATCCAGGTCGCGGCAGCGTGCCGGGCCAGGGCCAAAGCATCGGAATCGGAAGGTTAATTCATACGCTCAGGAGCTTCGGCCCGGGTCCCCCAATCCGCGATAATAGAGGTGTGTGGGGGTAAACCGGCGCCGCGCTCCTGCGCGGGCGGACCTCATGCAGCCTGAAGCTGCCGACGCTGGTGGCAGCGGTAAGTTCCAAACAAACAGGTATGGAACTGATGGATGAGTTGGCGCGTCGCCGTGGCCAGATCGCCGCAACGCCCGATGAGTTGGTGCCACAAACCTCGGGCCGTGGGCCGAAGAGGCAGTGGACCAAACGCGTTGCCGACCTGTCGCACGAGCCCCGGCAGATGCGTCTCCAATCGCCGCCAGTAACCGCGGATGAGTTCGCTCCAACGCGCTACCTGGGGCGTAGCTTGGCCGTTAAACCCCTCGGCAATGGTCGGGGTGTTGACCGGCCGATACGGCTGCGCAAACTGCGGCAGGCAACTCACGCTGATGTGACAGTGCCGACACCAGAAGCGCCGGATCCAAATCCACAGCACCAATGCGGTCGTGCTGGTGATATAACGATGGTAATAGCAGAGTGCTTCCAGGCTGTGCGCCCGCAGACAATTGGGACAAGTTTCCGGCGGACGGACTTGCCGCTGATAGTCCTGCTCGGCATACTGTTCGGGGGTCAGTGACGTGGTGAAGATTGTTTGCACGACAGCTTCATAACCGATCTGGCCCCCGCTGAAAACGCCTTGATGTACGGTTATCCCCCGAGCAAAACAAGCCAACCGAAATGGTCCGAAGCCACGCTCTTCTTCTCAAGCTCCCAACTGAGATCTTTCCACCCCCTCCCACCTCAATGCGAAGCAGGCTATCCGCTTAGTTCATCGATTTCCGCGACTCGGAACAGGACTGGATCAACATAATGCTTGGTCAATGCAGGGAGTGAATGAGTTTAACGCTTTGACCCGCGATGGTCGGAAAGCTGACGGCAAGATGCTTCAAGTCTTGCTCAAGTTGAGTTCTGATAGCTATGTCAAAAAACTGCTGGCTGAAGTTTCAAACTCGCTGCTGAAAGGCCGAGTGGTTGTTCGCGTCGAGGAACACAACGACAAGTTTCTGAATTGGGCATCCAAAGTTGTGTATGAGTTAATTACCAAGCACCGGCTCGCGTTCGAAGAGGGGCAGAAGCTTTGCCAACTATTGAGAAGTGAAGGTCTGGATTTTATTCCCACGCTGAAGATAAAGGCAGAACTTCAAGCTATGCAATTTTTTCGCAGGGAGAAGATCGAGCCGCGCGACCAATATGACATCACGCGCGCCGCTTGCGCCCTACCTTACGCGGACATCTTCATTACCGACGGCGGCAAAGCCAGCGCGATCAGGGAATTGAAGCTGGACACAGCCTACGAGACGGAAGTGTTTTCGATGAAGAAAAGCGAGTTGCCAGCATTAACCGCTCGGCTAAAGGAAATCGTTTGTTAATCCAGTTCCGGCAGTAAAAGGGGCGTGAGAATGTCATGTCTCCGCTGGGCGCCTGTTTGCCCTTGTGAGTCGGCGCCGCCTCATGGGATCGTATTGATGCGCTGGGGAAGAAAAGCGTGCCCTGGATGGGGACGCAAGGAGGCTTGCGCCGCCCCGGGAGCTTCGAGCAATCGTTGGGGCGAGTCACGCTGGCCGCGCTTGGCCCGGCGCATCATGGCGTCAAAGAGCGGCGCTGGCAATGCACGCCACCCGAGCGGCTGCGCAGTGTGAAGGGCTGCCTCAGCGCAGGTTGATGGTGTAAGGCTCTTGGCGCAGGAACTGGCCAAAATCAGGCGTGATGCGCTGGATTACGGGGTCAATGGGATAAATATTGCCTAGTCCTTAGCATAGACGACACTATTTGCTTGAAAGAATGATTTTACCAGCTTGGGGTTGTCTCGGATGTTATTAAGATCCTGATCGATGCGGGACTGTAAGGATTCATTGGTCTTCAATGGTTTCTTGGAGACCCCATTGTTCTTCATATGGCTCCAAACAAACTCATCAGGATTTAAATCGGGCGCATACGGTGGCAGGAAGTGGATTTCCAACCGCCCCTTCAAAGATTGGATGTAACGTTTGACGGCGTTGGCTTTGTGCGCCGGATGTCCATCCACCACCAAGAATACCTTTTGCGTCTGGGTCGCCATGAAATTTTGCAGGAAAAGCACGAACGATTCGGCGTTCAATTTACCCGTGTACGTAACGGCCCAAAACTCTCCTCGGGCATTGACCGCACTGATGACGTTGAGGCTTTGGCGCTGACCGGAAGTCCGGACCACCGGAGTCTGGCCTTTGAGTCCATACGTGCGCCCGAGAACCGGGTCTGATTGAAAGCCCGCTTCGTCGGAAAAGAAAATGCTCGCTCCCAGCCGTTTGGCCCGTTTCCGCAGCTTGGGATACGTTTCCCGCTCCCAGAGCGCCACCGCCTCGGGGTCTCGCTCATAGGCCCGACGCAAGGGCTTCTGGGGGGTGATGTTCAAGCTGGCTAACAACCGTCCGACGGCCGTCAAACCACACTCAATGCCCATCCTTTCCTTGATCAAGGCTTGCACAATGCGCCGACTCCACAAACCGTAATCAAAGCCATACTGCCGAGGATCTTTGCCCAGAATCCACTTCCTGACCTGCTGCCGTTGCTTCTCGCTAAAGAGGGACTCAGGGCCGGAAGCAATCTTTTCCACTAAGGCCTCCATCCCGCTTGCCTCATACTTTCGTAACCAGGGGTAGATGGCCGTGCGACAAAGACCGAACGATTTCATGACCTCACTAGGGGCTTCCCCATCTTCGATCACGCGCGTGACGGCCAGCATCCGCATATGTTCCAGCGCTTTATGATCCAGTGTTCGCCCGTCAATCTTTGCCACGCCCCCGAAACTACCAATTTAAGCTAATCGAGTCTAGACAAATGTAGTCTATCCTACGGACCTGTCAGTATGTCCGTCGGCAGCCTGGATTGCGTTACGAGGGAAGAGGTCGAAAACCAACAAGCCAGCCCCTTCATCATAATAAGCCCCTTCGTCCAACTTTTCATAACCCTTTCCCAGCATCAATTCGTCCAGTGCGTCTTGAGTTGGCGAGTGACCTTTGATGGATGGTTGTGACGTGATGATGATGGGCTTGCCCTCATTCTCGACAACGTGTTCGAGCCTGATGTCATCCTCGAAAATCTGGTTTTGCAGGGCGATCCGGTCGAGATATTCGGACGGGGTCGCACCATGAGTCAAAGACCCCAAGGCAATACCATACCCTTTGTGCCGGTCCAGCCGTGTTGCCTTGATATAGCGTTGGGTGCGTTTCTGAAAGAAAACATTATGCTCTCCACCACCGGCGAAGACCGGCGGTCGCCGACCGCCAGGGCCTAGTTTCCTGTTTTCTTTGGCCCACTGGATGAGCCGCCGCTGTTCTGCTTCAATACGGCCTGCGCGACTGGCGTGATCGGCATCGTGGCCTGGAGCTGGCGCACCGCCTCCACGCGTGAAGTGAGCGGCTGACTCAAGCGTCCTTCGAGCGTCGGCCAAGGCCGCTTTTCGGTTGTCATTGGGCGTTGCATTTGCGTTCACAAATATGGCCTAACCTGCGTCTCTTTGCCAGCCCTTTTTGGGGGCCATTCCTAAGGCGAATCAACTACAAATGGCGCTGGAGCGGGGTCAACCTAATGGCGCTTAGATAAGCCCTAAAACCTCTCGCCCAAGCGATTACCCCGGCACGTTCTCCCGCAGTTCCTTGAGCCACACCTCGGCCTCGGAATCGCTGGGGGCGCGCCAATCGCCGCGGGGGGAGAGCGAGCCGCCGGAGCCGACCTTGGGGCCGTTGGGAATGGCCGAGCGCTTGAACTGGCTGATCTTGAAGAAGCGGTAGAGGAAGACCTCGAGCCACTTCTTGATCGTGGCCAGGTCGTACTGCGTTGCGCTTCTCGGCCGGCAGCAGGTCCGGCCAGGCGCCGCGCTTCTTGTCACCCCAGGCATGCCAGGCCAGGAAGGCGACCTTGCTGGGGCGGAAGCCGTGCCGGGTGATGAAGTAGAGGTTGAAATCCTGCAGTTCATACGGGCCGACCTTGTCGGCCGTCTTTTGCGCCGGCTTGGCGGTGTCGCCGTCGGCATGCGGCACCAGTTCCGGCGAAATCTCCGTCGCCAGGATGGCCTCGAGCGTGGCGTTGGTCGCCGCGTCGAACTGGCCTGAGGACACCACCCAGCGGATCAGGTGCTGGATGAGCGTCTTGCTGACCGAGCAATTCACGTTGTAGTGCGACATGTGGTCGCCGACGCCGTAGGTCATCCAGCCGAGCGCCAGTTCGCTCAAGTCGCCGGTGCCCAGCACCAGCGCGTTGTGCAGGTTGGCCAGGCGGAACAGGTGCGAGGTGCGCTCGCCGGCCTGCACGTTCTCGAACGTCACGTCGTACACCGGCTTCCCCTCGGCGAAGGGGTGGCCGATGTCGCGGAACATCTGCTGGCAGGCGGGCCGGATGTCGATCTCGCCGGCGGTGACGCCCAGCGCCTTCATCAGCTTGTGCGCGTTGGTGAGCGTCAGCTTGCTGGTGGCGAAGCCCGGCATCGTGTAGGCCAGGATGTTCTTCCGCGGCAGGCCCATCCGGTCCATGGTCTTGGCCGCGACGATGAGCGCGTGCGTCGAGTCCAGGCCGCCCGGAGATGCCGATGACCACCCGCTTGGTGCCCAGCGCTGGCCAGCCGCTTGAGCAGGCTGTGCACCTGGATGTTGTAAGCCTCGAAGCAACGCTGGTCCCGCACGCGCGGATCGCTCGGCACATAGGGGAACCGCGCGATCTTCCGCTGCAACGGCATCTTGCCCTGCCGGCACGCGGAACTCGAAGGGGACGCGCCGCATCGCCTGCAACCGCTCGCGGCAGTCGCCAACCGAGTCGCTGAAGCTGCCCATGCGCATCCGGTCCTGCACCAACCGTTCCAGGTCGATGTCCGCCGTGATCATCTGCTCGCTTGTCCGCAAAGCGCTCCGACTCGGCCAGCAAGTCGGCGTTCTCGTAGATCAGAGCGTGGCCGTCCCAGGCCACGTCCGTCGTGGATTCGCCCGGCCCGGCGCACGAGTAGAGGTAGGCGGCGATACACTTGCCCGATTGGGACGGCGCAAAGGTTGTGCCGGTATTCGGCCTTGCCGATGGTGATGTTGCTGGCGGAAAGGTTCGACCAGCACCGTCGCGCCCGCCAGCGCGGCGTAGGTGCTCGGCGGAATGGGCGTCCACACGTCCTCGCAAATCTCGGCGTGCAGCTTGAAGCCCTCGACGTTCGCCCGCCTCGAAGATCAGGTCGTTCCCAAACGGCACGCGCTCGCCCAGGAACGGACACTTCGCGGCTGACGGCGTCGCGGCTGGCGGCGAACTGCCGCTTTTCGTAATACTCGCGGTAGTTCGGCAGATAGGTCTTTGGGCACCAGCCCCAGCACCCGCCCGCGATAGATCACCACCGCGCAGTTGAACAGCTTCGCCTCGAACTGCAAGGGCGCCCCGACCACCAGCACCGGCGTCAGCGCTCGCGCTGGCCTTGACCAGGCGCGCGACCGCGGCCTTGGCTGGCGTCCAGCAGGGCGTCCTGGTGGAACAGATCGTCATTCGTGTAGGCCGGAAGCCCCAGCTCCGGGAACAGCGCCACCGCGACGCCGGCTTTGGAGGCCTGCCGGGCCAGGGCGAGCGTCCGTTCGAGGTTGAAGGCCGGGTCGGCCACGCGCAACGACGGGAGGCACACCGCCGCCCGAATGATCCCGTGCGAGTAAATCGAGTCAAAGCGATTACGCATGGGTTGTGGCTTACCGCAAATGGGGCGGGTTTCCAATGCTAAACTGGCCGGCGGGGACGCCTCGGGAGCATCTCACTTTTTTACACCGCAGGCGGCTTCGCGACGGCACCTGCCTCGGGGTCAGATCCGTTCCCCCTCACCCCGGCCCTCTCCCTCAGGGAGAGGGAGCCACCCACGCCAACGCTCGAACATACTGGATGGCTCAGATTCGCCGACACGCTGCCGGCCGTTCTCCCTCTCCCTGAGGGAGAGGGCTGGGGTGAGGGGGAACGGCGCTCATGGTCGGCAGAGGGCCACATACGGCCTCCCGTTCGCCCCACAAAAGATGAGCTCCTCCCGGACGCCTCGTGGTCTGGCTCGCTTGAATCCTCTCGGCTCGTGTCGGCGCTTGCCAGCGGCAGCGGGGCGCAAATCAGCTTTTGAACGGGGACGAGGGGGCTGAGGTGCATGAGTAACTTGATTCATGGTTGATGCCGTGTGATGATCATGGTCACACTAAGATGTCTATGAAGATGGCCGATCGCTCAAATCGCCACCGTTGGCCCCGGTCCGCCTGGGCCGCCGCGCTTGGCGCAATCCTCACCCTCCCGCTGATCGCCTCGGCGGCGGAAACCCGCAAGCCGAATGTCATCTTTCTTCTCGCTGACGACCAGGGCAGCATTGACGCCAACTGCTACGGCGCCAAGGACCTCGTCACGCCCGCCGTGGACGACCTGGCGGCCAAAGGTGTGCGCTTTACGCAGTTCTATTCGGCGGCCCCCGTATGCTCGCCTTCGCGGGCCGGCCTGCTGACCGGCTGCTACCCGTGGCTGGTCGGCATGCCCAATAACGCCCCTTCGCCGCCGAGCGAAGCGGACGACCAGTTAGACACGCTCACCGGCGCGGGCTTGACCGCTTCGGCGCCCACTTTGGCCAAGATGTTCCGGGCGGCGGGCTACGCGACCGCCCATATCGGCAAATGGCATCTGGGCTACGGCGTCGGCCACAAGCCGCTGGACGAGGGTTTTGACTATTCCTTCGGCTTCATGGACGGGTGCATTGACAACTATAGCCACTTCTTTTACTGGGCCGGCGCAAACCGGCATGACCTGTGGGAGAACAACCAGCGCGTCCGCCTGCCCGGCCACTTCTTCCCCGACCTGATGGTCGAGAAGGCGGAAGCGTTCATTGGCCGCACTCGCGGGCGGCCTTTCTTCATGTATTTTGCCATGAACATGCCCCATTACCCTTACCAGGGCGATGTGAAGTGGCTGAAGTATTATCACAATCTGCCGTTCCCGCGAAACCTCTACGCGGCCTTTCTCTCGACCCTGGATGACCGGGTGCAGCGGTTGGTGCAATTCCTCCAGGACAATGGTCTGCGGGACAACACGATCCTGGTCTATCAGTCCGATAATGGCTATTCGGTCGAGGAACGCGCGCATCATGGCGGAGGCAGCAGCGGCCCTTACCGGGGGGCGAAGTTCAGCCTCTTTGAAGGGGGGATCCGTTTGCCCGCCATAATCTCCTGGCCCGGCCATCTCCCCGAAGGCCAGGTGCGGGCGCAGATCGCTCATGGCTGCGATTGGATGCCGACGCTGGCCGAACTCTGTGGTGTGCCGCTGCCCAAGGCGGAGCTCAACGGGCGCAGCCTGGTGCCCGTGATCAAGTCGGCTACGGCGCCCAGCCCGCATGACGTGCTGCAATGGCGTCTCGGCAAGCAATGGGCCGTGCGCCAGGGGCCCTGGAAGCTCCTGCACGATCCCTACGACCCAACCGATCACCAGAAAATCGAGCTAACCGATCACCAGTGGTTCCTGGCCAATATCGAGGATGATCCCGGGGAGCGCACCAATGTGGCGGCGAGCCATTTGGACATCGTCGAGCGCCTGAGCAAGCTGGCCCCGAGCGGCGGGCAATAGCCGCCGCGCGAAGCGTACGGAGTGCGTGGAGCTTGCTCCCGCTTTGGGGCGCGCGGGCTCCTCCCAAAGCGGGAGCAAGCTCCACGCACTCCATACGCTTCGCGCGGCGGCCCAGCCTCAGACATCCTGACTCGCTGCACAATTCTGGAGCGGCGTGGGATTTGCCTGAGCCTGCTCTCCGATCGAGTAGTTGGTTCCCCCTCACCCCGGCCCTCTCCCTTGGGGAGAGGGAGAACCCTCCGCCGCGCCGCGACAAATCGAGGCGCCTAGGCATATCCCGCGACGGTCGGCGGGGCACCCTCTCCCCAAGGGAGAGGGCCGGGGTGAGGGGGAACTGGGCTCAGCTTGTTTCCACGGGGTCGGGATGTCTGAGCCTGTTGGGCTCACGGTCGCGGCGCAATCACCAGCGTCTTCTCTGCCATCGTGGCGGCAGGCAGGGCTTCCACAGCCCCTATGTTTACCCGCCACCACTGCTCGGCGTCCGCGGAGGTCCAGGCTCCCGCCGAGGCGCATCCGGCCAGGGCCTGCTCCAGTGCCTCGGCACTGGCTGGGCGTTGCCCGGGCGACTTGGCCAGGCATTGCATGATCAGTTCCGCCAGGTCGGCCGAGACAGGCTGGCCGAGCCGCTGGGAAGGGTGAACCGGCATCTCCTTGACCTGCCGGACGAGCAGACCCTCGACGGTGTCCTGGTCGAACAGCGTCTTGCCCGTGAGCAGCCAGTAACCAACCGCCCCGAGCGAGTAGAGGTCGCTGCGCCCGTCTATGCTCTCCGGTTTCTCGACCGCTTCCGGCGACATGAAGTGCGGCGTGCCGACCACGGCGTTGGTTCGTCTGCGTTCCGCCGACTCCGGATGGGCTGCCTTGACCAGGCCGAAGTCGAGGACTTTGACGTAGTCGCACACGCCGCCGCGCCGGGTCAGGACGATGTTGGCCGGCTTGATGTCGCGGTGAATCAAACCGATGCGATGGGCTTCGGAGAGCGAACCGCAGACCTGGCGCAGGATGTAGATGACCCGGCCCTCCGGCTGCGCGCCGAAGCTGCGCGCACCAGTTGGTCGAGATCAATGCCGCCCAGGTATTCCATCGCGAAGTAGAACAACCCTTCCGGGCGTGCGGCCGTAATCATAGATCGCGACGGTGTTGGGGTGGGTCAGGTGGCTGGTCATCTGGACCTCGTGCTCGAAGCGGGCGGTGTTGGTCTCGTTCGTCATGTCCGGGCTGAGCAGCTTGATGGCCACCGGGCGGCGCAGCAGCGAATGGCGGGCGCGATACACCATCCCGTTGGCCCCGCGCCCGATTTCCTGCACGAGCACGTATTGGCCGAGCCGGCGCGCCGCCAGGGCGCTTCGCCGGGCCGAAGCCTGCAACCGTTCGACCAGGACCGTGAAGCCGAAAATGGCCCCTCCGCTGGCAATCAGCAAAATGAACAGCACCAGAAACGCGCCCCGCAGGACATACAAGGTCTGGAAGGCCTCATCCATGGACTCCTCGGTGGCAACGCCCATCCCGTAGTCCAGCAGCCACGCCCAGGCGCCGACGACCTTCACGCCGCGATAATTGCGATAGCCGTCCACGTCAAAGCCGCTGTTGCCCATCGTGGCCGAAGCGGCCATGCGGGTCAGGCCAAGCTGGTTGCGAGGCTTGGCTGGCGGCTCGCCGGGCAGCCAGCACTTCCTCCGGGTCCAGCAGCTTCAGGTTGAGGATGGCGGTGTTTTCACGGCCCGGGGGAATCAGACCCAGCGTCTTGAGTTCCAGATCGAAACGGGTAGCCGTCAGCATCAAGCCGCTGCGGTCAAACGCGTAGGATTCGCCAGTCTCGCCCATGCGGGCGACGGAGAAGATGCTGGAGAACTCCTTTTCCGGCTTCATGCGCAGACAGAGCACGGCGATGATGGTGTCGTTGGTGGACTTTACCGGCGCCGCCACGAACATCGTCGGCCCTTCGGCCCGCTCGCTGGCGGTGGTCTTCCGGGCGATGGGCCGCGAGGCGGCCAGTTGGCCGCTCAGTGCCTTGTTGAGAAATAGATCATAAGATCGCGGCGTCTTGCTCCCGACCGAATGCGGGTCGGTGGAAGCCAGGATCCGCTTGTCCGGGGCGATCAGCACGTAGTCGAGGTAGTCCTGCGCCTCCAGGACCGGCTGGAGGTAGAGCCGCAACGACCGGGCCGGGGCGGAATTGGTCAGGACCTGGGCGGTAGCGTTGGAATCCTTCTCCAAAGCGGCCAGCTCGGCAATGACGGTCTGGACCCGCATGTCCGCCGCCAACGACTTGGCGTCATATTCGCGCTCGGTAAACCACAGGCGCAGGGCGTTGATATTGGCCTGCAAAACCGTGTGCAGGCGGGCCGCCAGCTCGGCGCGAGTGGTTTCTTCCACGCGGCCGCGAACCCACAGACCCACCAAACCGAAGATCACCGCCCCCAGCAGCGGCGCGGCCCACAAATGCTTCGAGAGCACTCGCGGCGCCCTCGTCGCCAACCGCGCAAAGCCGCTCGTGCGCGAACCTGTTCCGTCACTGGTCACCGCCTTAGACTGGGTGCGACCGCCATGCTTGTCAACGAGGACCCTCTGGCCCTGATGACAAGAAACACAGCTTAGAGGGGGCCTCTATAAGTGGACGGAATCTCTCACCTGAAGCCCGTTTCCACGGGATCAGCATGGCTGAGGCTCAGGACGGGCAAGCCCGACCCGCCCCCCGAGAACGTCGCCCCTTCCCTGCGCTCGATTACTTCTGGGCAGGCTGCGGGGTTGCTGGCTGTGCCTGAGCCTGCGGCGGCCGCTGGGTGTGGGTGCTCCACGTTGGCACGCCTTGCCGGGCGCTCCCCCCCTGCGGGCCGATCGAGAACGCATTCGTCCTGCCGACGCTTTGGCCTTGTTGCCGAAACACCGGCCCCTGGCCATGCCTTAGCTTCTGCCACTTGTCCGCCTGCTCCGGGGTCAGGTGCGCCTTGATCTTGGCGTCGGTGCCCTGCTGGATTTCTTTCAGCTTGGCTACCTTGGCCTTGCGCGAGAGGGAAACGTCACGCCGCAAAGCGTTGATCTTATCCTCCTTCTCTTTGAACACCGGCTCCAGTTTCCGGACTTGCTCGTCGCTCAGGCTGATGGAACTCTGCATAATGCCCAACGGACCCCTGTCCAGACGGGAGCCCTGCCGGCCGGCTGCTTCGCGTCTGGCAACCTGGTTGGCAAGCTGTCCGCTGCCAAAAGGCGCGCTCAGTTTATGCTGGGCAGCGCTCGCTGGCCCGTTCGGGGCGCCCGATTTCGCTTCGCGCCCCGGGGGTGCGTTCGAGACCGCGATCCCGGCTACGTCACGTAGATTGCGGTAATAATCCGCATAACGTTGCGAAGCCTCTAGACCCTGAACGGAAGCATTGTTGCTAGATGCGGGCGTTTCGGCTGCCAACGCCGCAGGAACAACTATAATCGCCACTACTAATGCTTGTATGGATAGTGTTTCTTTCATATAGGTAATCCTCTCATTGCTTAGGGGGCTGACCCTGCCACCTCTCAACGGGCAGTGGCCGTCTCAGAATATATTTCGCCTTCTCAACCCTTAATTGTAAGACGAGCCTTGTCGGAGTAAACAACTGCACGGAGGCTATGCTGCCATTGCGCCTGGAATCCTTTGGCATCCAGTAAACCCAATAAACGGGCACAAAATGCGCACCCCCTTTGCCCTCCGGCGTGAACGCAAGAACGTTAACACGACCCTCACGGTTGAGCGAATCCACATCGATTGATGCGGAAGCAAGCAACTGAGTGGCGAGCGTGAGCGCAGCATTCGTATCGAGGCGGCTCATCGGCCACAAATATTGTTGCTTCAGTCGTTTGTACTGCGCGGCCAAGTCAGTCCGCTCCAGGAATGAGAACTTATTATCTATGGATACATAGTACGTATAGTTGCTTGTGCTTATATTGCCTACGATTCTCGTTTTTTGGGCCATAGCTGAGCTGGGAATGTACTTTGCGACCAGGTCACCTTCTGCAATCGGAAGCCGCTCGTCTAATTGCAGCTCATGAGCGACCCTGTTGGCCTCTTCGATAAGGAGTCGCAGCGCTACGCCTTTATAGCGGTCTGATGCAAGTGGCGGTTGTTTGCGGGCCGTCGGAATAGCAGGCAGGGGCTGACCAAGGCCAACGTAGTTGATCGAGGCGCATGCGTAGGCACCCACCAGCAGAACCAGATATACTGCGTCGCGCATAAGGAGGAGCGGGTTAGTGTGACGTGGGGTGGCGATTAAAAGCAACGGCTCGTGGAGAGCCTATCGCATATATGTAGTCGGCAATCCGAAGCACTACCCTGAGCTCATGGACGCCAGGCGGTATCTGCTCCCTGTCCCAATCCAGTACCAGGAGGCAATTTCCATTTTCCCCACGTGAGCGTGGAACTGAGCGATGGATTCGGTCGTCTATTATTACGTCAATCGTGCGGCGACCGTCCAGAAAATCATTTTCGCGCAGCAAGTCGTAAGACAATGGTACCTCCAGTACTGTACTGTCCAGGTTGGTATCCACATGCGTGCAAACAATATCTAGCGGCGAGCCAGACCTGGGGTTGTTATTGGGAACGACGCACTGTGTAGAGCCACTTGCATTTAGGTCCTTACCAATCCGCAGGTTTACCTGAAACTTATGCAGACCGGGCGGTATCTGCTCCCTGTCCCAATTCAGCACAAGGAAGCAATTGCCGTTTGTCCCGCGTAACTCTGGAATTGGATCAACAGAGGCGCGTCCGTCTATTCTTACATCAATGAAACCCTGTCCCCACAAAAAGTCATGTTCGCGCAACAAGTCGTAAGACAACGGCACCTCCAGAACTACAGTGTGCAGGCTGGTGTCCACATGGGTTCGAATGATATCCAGCGGGGAACCGGACCTACCGGGCTCAGATGTAAGTATGTTTAGCCACTGCGCCATTGTTCGGCCAAAATACCTAGGCTGCACCCACCATCGAATTCCGCATAACATAGCAAACCCAAGGAGCGCTACGAGCGCTACACTTGTTAGCAGGCGCTTATATTCTGTGACGCACGTCATTGATTTGTGCGAAGGTGAGACGAATGGTCGTAACCCGGCGAGAAGCCTGTCCTGGTTATGCCACTATAGCCGTAAACGGCCAGCCGTGGGTTGAAATTTGGCACACCAAACCCAAAATGAACGATACAGCACTGCTGCGCGGCCCGGCCCTGGTAATCCCCGAAGTTCCACTTATGAAGATCCACATCGTCAAATGGTGCCGGCGGATGGTCCAGCTCGGCGTAACTGATGCACGCGTCCAATGGCCAGTTACTTTGCCACATGGTGAAGAAGAGGCTCCAAGCGTCGAATTCGTCATCAAATGAACCTCCCTCTAGAAACCAAAACGGAGGATAGGCCTGGCTGTCCCAACCCACAAATGCTTGCGCTTCGTTTGGATACGTAGACAGGTATTCAGTTGAAAAGGTGTCAGTCAATGATAATGTCATATATTCAGCCTGGGTTGGTTCGACTGCTGCGGTTCAGTGCAGGCTTGGCCCTTGAGATAAAGCAGGTGCGCTAAATGGCCCCGGGCCCCCATCGCCAGCCGTTGCGCAATCCAACTGACGCTGACGGTGGTCTCGGCGCGCAGCTTGGCCGCCAGTTCCACCTTGAAGGGATGGCCCTTGCGCCACCTCGCCAACTGCTCTGGCCCGATCCCACCGGCGCGGAGCGCCTCAGCTATCAGCCGCTCCGCCTTGGCCTCTGCCGATTCGCCAAGCTCCGCCCCGTAATGCCACTTTCCCCGCTGCTCCGCGATGTACTCCAGCATCTCGGCCCGGAACTGCCTTGAGCCCACGCACCAACCTCGGGGCACGGGCTTGAACTCCTGGTCCCGTTCGGCTTGCCGCCGGGCTTCCATCACTGCCGAGAATTGGCTGCTGGCACCCGGCTGATCCCACCGGATGCCCCACTCGCCCATTAAGCGGTCCACTCGCAGCCACGCCGGCCGCGGCGCGGCCTCGGCCAGATACACCGGATAGCTGCTCCACCGGTAGGCCTCCAAGGGCTGCTCGGCCTTCAGCAGCCCGGCTCGCACCGGATTCAAATGCACGTAATCACACACGCTCTTAAGGTAGCCGTTGCCACTGCCGTCCACGATCAACGCCTTGTAACGCCCGCTGAACAAATGGCCAAAGACCTTGTGCCGCCGGTTGAACCGAGCCGTATAAACGCCCAGCAACCATTTCATCCCCTCCACCAGATTGGCGTTGGGCGTCTCGATCACCAGGTGAAGGTGGTTGGTCATCAAGCAGTAGCTGTGCACCTGCCACCCGGTCTTGCCGCAGCCCTCAGCCAACGTGGCCAGGAACACCCGGCAGTCATCCTCGCCGCAGAAGATCCGCTCCTGGTGATCGCCCCGGTTCATCACGTGGTAGATCGCCCCAGGGTATTGGATGCGCAACCTGCGAGCCATAAACCTTGACCTTTGATAAGCCATTCGCAGCCGCCGTGTCAACCAGAGAATATTACAATCATTGACTGACACCTTTTCGGGCTTCGGGTTTCCGCCGGCGGCGGCCGAAAATGCGTGCGCGTTCGGCACTCTGCGTGCTATTCTTTTCTTGCAGGCCGGCGGGAGACTCAGAAACAGCCCCGCCCCCGGCTGCGCGGTCGCTGGCCGAGGCAGCGGGCTAACCAGCCTGGGAATACCTATGAGAATACTCGACGTCCCCCAAATCGGGAAAATCGGCACCAAGGTCAGCTACCGCCGCGGCAACGTCCAATGCCAGCGCACACTCGTCATTCCGAACGACCCGCGCACTGAGGACCAGCTCAGGTGGCGTACCAAGGTCAAGCGTGTCCGCGCGCTCTGGCGCACCCTGAGCGAGCAGCAATACGCCGGCTGGCGGGACCTGGCACACAGCCATAATACCAAGCGCCGCCTCAACCAGTCCGGCCGCTTTAGCGCCTACCTGCAGTTCATGCAAATCAACCTCAATCTCGCGGGCATTGACCTGCCAGCCCTCCTGGACGCGCCCGAGCGTCCGCACTTTGGCTCAAACCCGGTCAGCGCATTCGCGATCATCGCTACCGAAGGCACAATCGCCCTCCAGCTCACCGTCGAGCAAGAGCCGGAGCAGTACGTGGTCATCCTGGGCACCGAACCCCTCGGCCCGGGAGCGACTTATGCCGATCACTTCACCATTCTCGGCGTGCTCCCCGCCCGGGTGGGCGGGGTGAGCGACTTTACCGGCTTGTTTGTTGCCAAATTCAGCCAGCCGCCCGCCGGTTCGCGCGTCTTTATCGAAACCGTCCAGCAAATTGATGGTTGGCGCGACCTCCCGCGGCGCCTCAGCGCCCGCGTGCCCGCACTTTAGGTTGGCCTCGCTGGCGCAAGGCTGCGGCTCGATAACTCTGCCCACCCGCGCCGCTGGCGTCCCGACACGGACCCGGCAGGGGCAAGCCCGGCGCCAGGAGTCGTTAGAACGTTGAAACGTTATACAGAGCGTCATAAGTCTTTGCGCCGCGTGAGGGCACGGGGCCTACAACCCCTGTAGGCCGTGTGCCCTCACGCGGCGGCTTTTGTCGTCATGTATAGAACGTTATCGCGGGCTGTCCGCGAGCTGGCTTATTGCGCCCCGGGTAACCAGTCGAAAGAGGCTGAACTGGCGCTTGCTATATACTAGGAGTATTAGTGGAATATTGGGGGAATATTGGGGGAATGTATTCCCCCAATATTCCCCCAATATTCCACTAATACACCCCGTATAGATCAACGGCCTGCACATGCCCGGGCCGTGGTAACGCGATAAACCGGCTCCGTGGGCGCGGGAAAGCAGGACGGTGGACAAAGTAGGGCAGGCGTCCTCGCCTGCCCCTTGGGCGGTATATTGTTTGAGCCGGAATCCGCTTTACACCGACCCTCCAATGTCCTTCGATCAAGGCAGTGAGACCAATATGAAACATCTCCTTGCGCTCCTCCTCCCCGGGATCCTTTACGTGAGCCAGGTGCTGGCGGCTGACACCAATATCATCGCCCCAGGCGCGACGCTGCAGAAGCTGGCGGGCGACTTCCAATTCACCGAAGGGCCGGCCAGCGACCGCGAGGGCAACGTCTTCTTCACCGACCAGCCGAACGACCGCATCATGAAATGGAGCATCGAGGGCAAGCTCTCGACTTTCATGCAGCCGTGCGGACGGGCCAACGGCCTTTGCTTCGATCATGAGGGCAACCTGTGGGCCTGTGCCGACGAGAAGAACGAGTTGTGGCGCATTGATCCTGCCGGCAAACCCACTGTGATCGTGAAGGATTACAGAGGCAAGCTGCTCAACGGCCCGAATGATGTCTGGGTGCGGCCCAATCACATCGCGCGGATTGAACGCACATCCAGCGCCGTCCCCGATGCTGCGCCAGTAACCCGCGCGGCCGGCCCCCGGCCTGTGCCCCCAGCAGCCGCGTTGGGTCGCGCTTTCCCGAAACGCCAAGAGATGCCGGACGGGCTGTACTTTACGGACCCGTACTACAAGCGCCCCTATTGGAAACGCGGCCCCAAAGAGATGGAAGAGTGCGTCTATTTCCTCGCGCCGGATCACAAGACCCTGACCCGCGTGATTGACGACCTCAAACAGCCGAATGGCATCATCGGCACCCCCGACGGCAAGCTGCTCTACGTGGCGGACATTGGCGCCGGCAAGACCTACCGCTACACCATCCAGCCCGATGGCTCGCTCAAACAGAAGACCTTGTTCTGCGAATTGGGCTCCGACGGAATGACCATAGACAGCCAGGGCAATGTCTATCTTACCGGCAAGGGGGTGTCTGTCTTTGACCCCGCCGGCAAGAAGATTGCGCAGATTGAGGTGCCGGAGCGGTGGACGGCGAATGTCTGTTTTGGGGGGAAAAGCAGGCAGACGCTGTTCATCACCGCCAGCGAAGGTCTTTATAGCCTGAACATGGCGGTGCATGGCGTAGGCAGCCAGTAACGGGGGGAATACTGGAAGTACCTGCCGCCGAGCGTTTCTTGCCGGGGGAGAGGGCAGGGTGAGAATTCCACGAAACCAGGGCTTCGCGCATTGAACCCCTGAACCAGAAGAAAACATCCAACATCGAACATCGAACAGCCGGTCAGGACCGGGAGGCGGGGTTGCGGCTCGCCGGCAGACCGGCGGGGTCTGGCAGTTGAGCCGCCAATCGCCGCGCCTGCTGGATCAAGCCAATGTCGGCGGCCAGGTCACCGAAGCGGAAGCGCGGCATCCCGCTTTGCTGTTGGCCCAGCAATTCCCCCGGCCCGCGTAACGTGAGGTCGGCCTCGGCGATGCGGAACCCGTCGGTGGTCTCCTCCAGCACCCGCAAGCGCGTGCGCGCCTCCCGGCTTTTCGCGGCGGCGACCAGGATGCAGTACGAATCGTGCGCCCCCCGCCCGATCCGCCCGCGCAGTTGATGCAATTGGGCCAGGCCGAACAGCTCCGCGTTCTCGATCAACATAATCGTGGCGTTGGGCACATCTACGCCGACCTCGATCAGCGAGGTTGCCAGCAGCACTTGTATCTTCTGCGCGTGGAATCCGGCCATGACGGCTTCCGTGTCTTTGGATCGCAGCCGGCCATGCACGACGGCGACGCGGAACGGGGCCAGCGCCTGTTGCAGGGTCTCGAATTCCTTCATCACGGCTTTGACACCATTGGGGCCGGTCTCCTCCACCCGCGGATAGACCACGTACGCCTGCCGGCCCTCGGCGAGCTTGCTCCGGATGAAGGTCCACACCTTGGGCAGCTTGTCCGCGCCGCGCACAAACGTCTGGATGCGCCCGCGGCCTGGCGGCAGTTCGTCAATAACCGATACGTCCAACTCGCCGTAGAGCGTCAGCCCGAGCGTCCTCGGGATCGGCGTCGCGGTCATCACCAGCAGATGGGGATAATAGCCTTTGCGCAGCAGTTGCTCGCGCTGCGCCACGCCGAACTTGTGTTGCTCGTCAATGATCACGAGGCCGAGGTTCTCCGGGGCGAACCCCGCCTCGATCAGCGCGTGGGTGCCGATGGTGAGGGGAGGGGGATTCTCGATGCTGGATGCTGGATGCTGGATCCTGGATGCGGTTTCGGGTTTGGCAGCTCTGGCTTGCTGGTTTCGGACTTCGGACTTCGGACTTCGGACTTCCCTCCGGCTGCCGGTCTGGAGTTCCACGGCGACGCCCAAGGGCTCCAGCCACTGTGTGAAGTTGCCGAAATGCTGTTCCGCCAGCACTTCGGTCGGCGCCATGAGCGCGACGCGGTAGCCGCTTTCCAGCGCCATCAACGCGCAGCAAGCCGCCACGACCGTCTTGCCCGAGCCGACATCTCCTTGCAGCAGGCGCCGCATCGGGTGCGCGCCAGACAGGTCCTGGCGCAGTTCCCGCAGCACACGGGTTTGGGCCTCCGTCAGCTTGAAGCCCAACCGGGCGAGGAACGGCTTGATGAAACGGTTGTCGCCGTGGCACGGCAGGGCGCGGGCCTTGGTTTCGAAGTTCCTCCGGCGCGCCAGAATCCCCTGCTGCAATGCGATGAACTCGTCCAGCGCCAGCCGCCGCCGCGCCAGCTCGGTATCCTGGGGCGTGTCCGGGAGATGGAGCTTTCGCATGCCTGGGCGCGCGAGGGCAGCGGTTGAGTCAGGCCGGTTAAGAGCGCTTTCGGCCACGGCTCGGGCACCTGGCCCTGGAAACGGTCCAGCGCACGCCAGATGAGGGCGCGGAGCCAGCGCTGCGGCAAGCCTTCGGTGAGCGGGTAGATCGGGGTCAGCCGGTTGAAATGGATAAAGTCCTCCTCCCCGTCCTCGGCGACCTCCGTTTCCGGGTGGTCCATCGTGCGCGGCTTGAGGTTCACCGGCTTGCCGAACACGATTACGGTGTCGCCGACCTTGAAATATTTCTCCATGAACGGCAGGTTCCACCACCGGCAATACAGCCGCGCGGTCCCGTCATCGAGTATCAGTTCAAAGATGGACTTGGTGTGCTGCTTGTACCACTTCACCCCGAGCGCGACGACGTTGCCCCGCGTCGTCGCCGGCTCGCCCAGTTCCAATTCCCTGATGGACCGGAATTGGCGGCGGTCCTCATAGCGCCGTGGGCGATGCAGCAGCAGGTCCTCGACAGTGCGAATCTCCAGCCGCGCGAGCTGAGCGGCGCGTTCCGGGCCGACGCCGGACAACGCCGTCACCGGCTGCGCAAGGGGCGAAATCGGTTGGCTGGGCTTAGCGCTCATCCGCCGCACCCTACAATGTGTGTCATGAAATCCGAAGCCCGAAATCCGGCGTCACGGTAGTCCGCGTGCAGCTTGCCACTACCACCATGGTGTTTGGTGTGACTCCCTCTCCTCCTCTGGAGGAGAGGGTCGGGGAGAGGAGGCCCCGTGCTTTGAAGCCAGCGCAATCCGCTGGTTTTCGAGCGTACGAGCCCCTCTCCCCGCAAGCGGGGAGAGGGCAGTGTCTGGCGGCGTATGGCAGTAGTGCCCAGATGCGTCGCGGCAGCCGGAAGCCCCGCTTCACATCTCAAACACCGTAATCTCCGGGCGGCAGTTGAACCGGATCGGCACCGGGAACCAGCCGATGCCCGGGTTGACGTAGAGCGGCCCGACCGGCGTGTGGAAGAGACCCATCACATACTCGCCCACGCCAAACGGCACGATCAGCGCCCCAAAGAACGGAAGGCGCACTTGCCCGCCGTGCGAGTGGCCGGCCAGCAACAGATCATACTTCCGCACGCCCATTTCCTTCGCCCAGGCAGGATAGTGCATCAGGTAGAGGTTGCGAGTGGAGGGGTTCGGCTTGAGGGGTGGCCGACCGGAATGAAGACAGGTGGCGCCGGCGATAGAGAACTTCCCATCCCCGGTCACTTGTTGCCGATCGAGCAGCCACGCCCCGCCCGTGCTCGCCAGGCATTTGGCGATGGCGCCAAAAGGCGCCTTGCTCCAGTAATCATGGTTGCCCGGCACGCCATACACCGGCGATTTGATGCCGGCAAAGAGTTCCAGGGCTTCGGTCAGATACTTCGTCTTTTCAATCAGATCGCCTGTGAAGCAGACAAAGTCCGGCGACAGGGCGTTAACCTTCTTCACGACGGCCTGGAGGTAAGCGCGGTCGCCCTTGTGATGCACATCGGTGAGCTGAACGATGCGGTGAGTCGGGTTGCCCTGGGTCAGGCGAAGCCGTCGGGTCCTGACCCATGTCGGTTCAAGCCACCTCGCATCACCCACCGCCAGAACTGGCGAGGCGAGCAAAACGCCCAGCAAGAAGCGACGACGGCTGATATGGCGGCGAATAACCAGCGGCTGCTCGCTCTCGATCTTGTTGCTGGAGGAATTCACGGTCTGGGGCCAGGGGACGGGGCGTTCACCACCACAACCTTAGCCGCATTGATGCGGTTGACGAATAAACTCCTCCAGGGCGGCGAACAACGCTGCCTGGTCCGGCAGATGCACGAATTCCCCCCCGCCCCGCACCAAACCGAAACCCGCGCCATAGGCCGGGCCGTTCGCCACGCACGCATCGGTGCGGCAATCCACGATCTGCTGTTCGGCCAGGCGCACGGCTCCGGCGCGCCCGCCCTCCACCTCATATTTCCATCCTACAAGCCGCGCCCGGGGGAACCACCCGCGCAGTTCGGCGATGATCTTTGGGGTGGGCGCCAGTTCCGCCAGCAGCGTCCCCTGCCGCGTGGAGAACTTGCCGGCCTGGAGTTCGATGAGTTCGCCCGTCGGCGAGCGCCGCCAGACCTTGCCGAAAGCAAAATCGCTCACCGCCGCCGCGTGAAACACAGCCTCAACCGCCTCACCGGCCAGCGCCCGGAACCGGTCGCGCAGGTCTGCCGTGGTGGTAAAGGTCTCGACCCGCCGCGCGTGACGCTCGCCGCGATACGAAGCCTGCTGGCCGATAAGTAACGTCGTCTCGTGCCCCCGCGCCGCCAGGGAATTGACCAGCTCCGAGCCGAGCCGGCCGGTGGAGAAGTTGGTCAGCCGCCGGACCTCATCCAGCGGTTCGTAGGTTGGACCCGCGGTAACGATGCACTGCATAATTGGACATCTTCCAATTGGGCGTCAGTATCGCGCACGGCAGTTCATGCTGGTAAGCGCGAACATGAGCAACCCGACCAGCGCCACAATCCCAACCACGCAAAATGCCACAAAGATATAGACTCCACGTTCGCGGGTTAACCGCCTCCACTTCCGGGCCCTACCCGAATGGGGTTGCATGACCCAATAGTAAATGACAAAAGCAAACGAGCAAGCCCTTTTTAGCTCCCCACACAGTCAGGGACGCATCTCACTTTTTGTACACTGCGGGCTGCTTCGAGACGGCGCCTGCCTCGGCGCCAGGTCCGTTCCCCCTCACCCCGGCCCTCAGGGAGAGGAAGAACCGCTGGCGAATCTGAGCCATCTGGTATGTTCGAGTGTTGGCGTGGATGGCGCCCTCTCCCTGAGGGAGAGGGCCGGGGTGAGGGGGAACGGGGCTCATGGTCGGCAGAGGGCTACATAGGGCCCGTTCGCCCTCACAACAGGTGAGATGAGACGACATCAGAAGTTTGTGACTGCTTCCAGCCACAACCTGCTGATCAGAGACTCCTCACGTCGTCTCCTGCAATCGGTGGATGCTGGGCCGGCCACGGCTTCAAGCTGTCGCCAGCGCCGCGTTCATGCGCTTGATCGCCTCGTCAATCTCCGCCTTGTTCTTGAACCCGATGACCACGGCGTCCAACTCGGGCCGGCTCATCGCGAAGCGGATGGATTTCTCGCGGTCTTCCGCCTGGGTGAAGTCGCCATTGCCGATGATCTTCATGCCGATGACCCCACGGCCCTTGGCGCGCATCGTCTTGAGTTCCGCCAGCACAGGCGCCGGATCGCGGCGTCCGTTGTCCCAGACCTCCTCAGCCTGGCCGTCCACGTGGGCGCCTTGCGGGTTGACGCGCACCAGGTGGACCTCCGTCCAGTCGGAGGCGGTGGCCGCGCGCAAGGCAGGCAGGCTGTGGCAGGAGACCCCCTTGGCTCGAATCCACTTCTTCTCTTTGGCCTCGTCGAAGGCGTCCATGATGCGCTTCCACCCATCCGTCCAGTTCCCCTTGATCATGCAATGGATTAGCATGCTGTCCACGTAGTCGGTGTTGAAGACCTTGCGGTGCCGGTCAATGGCGGCCAGCACCTGCTCGGGTTTGCCGGGCACCTTTGATTGGATGAAAATCTTCTCGCGGGGCAGGCCCTTGATGGCGTCGCCCATCCACTCAAAGGTGCGGTAGGCTTGCGCGCAGTCGAAGTAGGTAATGCCCTGATCGTAGGCGTAGTGGATGAGCTTGTTGAAAGTCTCCTGGCCCAGCGCATACTGGACATTGCCGCTGTTGGTGCCCGTGCCGAAGCCGAGGCGGCTCAACTTGAGCCCGGTCTTGCCGAGGGTCACCTGGTCCACGGCTGTCCGCTTCGCAGCCCCTTCCGCCTGGAGCCACGAGCCGGAGGCGAGCAGTAATGCGCCAGTAGCGCCGGCAGAACGTTGGATGAATTGGCGGCGGCTTAGGTGTTTGGTCTTCATATTGTTCTCTGCGGGTTAAGAGTTCACAAGATAAGGACAGCACACGCCGTTCTTATCCCCCGTAGTCTAGCACGCCCCCCCCGCGCGTCAACGGAGGGGAAAGACGCGCTTCCGGCCTGGGCGCAGACTAACGCCGTCGCCCCGCCATGGGAGCGCAGCCTTCAGGCTGCAGAAGACCCGAATTACACAGCGGCTCCAGCCAAATCCGACGCTCCCTTGGACTTCGACGCTTCTGCAGCCTGAAGGCTGCGCTCCTATGCCTTTGTCATGCTCCTGCATCAAAGGGCGGCGCTAACGCGATCCGCCCTTCAGGCCCGGCCCGGTTCGGGCTTGACGCGGATTGGGCGTCGAACATGCTCGCCACCATGAAAAACGACCACCAGCCTGGCTCTGGAGCCCGAGCGGCATCAGAACCACCCCCTTCCCTCAGTTCAATCACGCGGCGCTCGTTCCTGCACACGCTGGGTCTCAGCTCGGCAGCCGTCGCCGTCGCCCGGACGGCCCGCTCTCAGGAGAAAGTCATCCAGGGATTCGAGCAGACCCCTACCGCGCCGGACGCCTCCAAGGGCTGGACGCCCATATCGGACCGCAAGATTCGCGTGGGCCTGGTCGGCTACGGCGTCTGCAAGTTCGGGGCGGCCTTCGGCTTCCAGGACCACCCGAACGTCGAGGTGGTGGCCGTGAGCGACCTGATTCCCGAGCGGTGCGCCGGGCTGGCCAAGGCCACCCGCTGCGACAAGACGTATCCCTCGCTGGAAGAACTGGTCAAGGACGACCGCATCGAGGCGGTCTTCGTCGCGACGGATGCGCCCAGCCACCCAAGGCACTGCATCGAGGTCCTCAAGCACGGCAAACACGTCGCCTCCGCTGTGCCGGCGGTGTTCGGCTCGCTGGAAGATGCCCACAAGCTGTTCGAGACCGTCAAATCCACCGGCCTCAAGTACATGATGTTCGAGACCTCCTACTTCCACGAGGACCTGTATGCGATGCGGCAGATCTATAACGCCGGCGGCTTCGGCAAGCTGCTGTATGCGGAAGGCGAATACTTCCACTACATGCCCACCCCGATTGATTCGTACCAGGGTTGGCGCATCGGCCTGCCGCCGCAATGGTATCCGACCCACTCGAACGCCTACTACGTCGGCGTGACCGGCGGCAGTTTCACCGAGGTTTCCTGCCTGGCCATGCCGAGCCGGCTCGAACACCTGCAGCCAGCGCACAACCCGTACAAGAACCCCTTCGGCACTGAAATCGCCCTGTTCCGCACCAGCGAGGGCGGCATGGCGCGCATGGGCGTCAGTTGGGATTCTCCCGGGTACGGCGGCGAGATGGGTCGAGTTCGCGGCCAGCAAGGCTCCTATTACGGCAAGTACGAAGGGCTGGAGGAGAACCTCCCCGACATCAAGCGCCCGCCTCTTCCTCCCGGTGTGGCCCCCGGCGGTCACGGCGGTTCTCACGGCTACCTCATGAACGAGTTCGTGACGGCTATCCTGCAAGACCGTAAGCCGCTGGTGGACATTGCCCAGGCGCTGAACATGACCGTCGCCGGCATCGTTGCCCACGAGTCCGCCATGAAGAAGCGGCAAATTACTGAAGATCCCGCAGTTTAAGCTCTAGTGTCTAGTGTTCTGGCGAGTTAAATAAGTTACATGGGTTACATAAGTTACATGGGTTACATGAGTTACATCGTTACAAAGGCCCATGGGCGGTTTCCCCATGTAACTCATGTAACTCATGTAACTCATGTAACTCTTGTAACCCATGTAACCCCTGTAACGATTCACCCTTGTAACCCTCCTGGCCGCCGCATCCATCCATGAACCAAAACGCTGCTTCTCCCCCACGCCGGCGCCGGCAATTCCTCCTGGCCGGCCTGACCTCTCTCGTCGCCGGCCTGTTCGGCATTCGCAAGGCTGGCGCCGCCACGCTCAAGTCCAGCGGTGAACCGGTCACCACCCGCATGAGGCTGGGCGAACCGCCAGTCCAACCGCTCGACACCATGCTCCTCTTCGAGCGCGGCGACGACAACAATGGCCGCGCCATGACCCACGAAGTGCTCTCGCTCATCCACCAGGAAAAGGGCAAGCACTCCTACCCGTGGACGATGTATGCCAGCCTGGAGACCCACCACGAGACCGGGGACGCCTGCGTCGTTTGCTCCCGCCTCCACAAACACGGCCCGGGCTGGTCCACCGGTCTGCATTCCGAGGTCTTCAACCACGCGCGGGGCGTCGCCTTGGGCGCCAACATCGAGATGAGCAACGATTACACCGGCCCCGATGAGACCCTGGCCATCGGCCTGAACATCCAGGCCGTCGGCGGCTCCGCCCCCATGCAGCACGGCATCCAGATCCACGACGGCGCCAACCATTTCCAGACCGCCATCAACCTCCGGGGCAAGGGCGCCACCGGCATTGACCTCCCCGGCACCTTCCAGACCGGCCTCAACCTGCACGACAACAACATCCGCCTCAACGAGGGCGCCTGCGTCGAGCTGGACGGCAAGGGCCGGATCAAGCTCCGTTACAAAAACAACCGTGTCGAATTCCTTAACGGCGACCGCTGTTTCGCCCACCTGGACGTGAACGGCCCGGACCACGCGATCTAGTGTGGTGTTCACGAAATGAGTGGACACAATCCACACAGAAGGCAACAAAGATAACGAAGGCAAAGTCTTTGTTTCCTTCGTTACCTTCTGTATAATTCGGCCCACCTACTTGCTGAACGCCACACTAGCGTCAGCCGAGCCACGCCCATGATTGCCCGGGAAAGCGCCAGCCAAACCGGCCCAGGCGGACTGGCGTGCCGATTATGACGATCCCTTTCAGGGGGCTTGTGGGTCGCATGGGGATGCGTATAATCGGCTCGGGCGCAATACGAATCCAGAAACACGACGATAGACAATGGCTCTTCCAGAACGATCCCTTCCTGTATCACTCGCGTTGGCATGCCTGCTGGGAATGGCCGGGCCATCAACCGCACCTGCCCGCCCGAAGGGACGTCCCAATATCCTCGTCATCGTGACCGACGACCTCGGCTACGGCGATTTGAGTTGTTATGGAGCAACCAAAATCCACACGCCAAACGTGGACCGGTTGGCGGCGCAAGGCCTGCGCTTCACCGAAGCCTACGCCCCGGCTTCGACCTGCACGCCCTCTCGCTACGGGCTGCTCACCGGCTGCTATGCCTGGCGGCAGAAGGCCAGGAAGACGACCATCCTGGATGGCGACGCCCCGCTGGCCATCGAGCCGGAAAGCCTGACGCTGCCCGCAATGCTCCGCCGCGCCGGCTACGCCACCGGGGTGGTCGGCAAGTGGCATTTGGGCCTGGGCGACGGGCGAACGCCGGTGGACTTCAACCAGGAGATCAAGCCGGGGCCGCTCGAGGTCGGCTTCGATTACTCGTGCATCATTCCGGCGACGGTGGATCGCGTGCCCTGCGTTTGGATTGAAAATCACAAGGTCGTCGGCCTGGACCCGGCGGACCCGATTCGCGTCAGCTACCTCACGAACATCAGCACTGATCCCACCGGGCTCGAGCATCCCGAGCTGTTGAAGGTGCCCGCCGACAAGCAGCATTCCGGCACGATTGTGGATGGCATCAGCCGCATTGGCTACATGCAAGGCGGCCACAGCGCGCGGTGGAAGGACGAAGAATTGGCCAAGACCCTGGTCGCGAAATCCATTGCCTTTATCCAGCAGCACAAGGACCGCCCGTTCTTTCTTTATGTGGGCATGTTTGAGCCCCATGTGCCGCGCACAGCGGAAAAGCCGTTCGTCGGGACCAGCCAGTGCGGTGTCCGCGGCGATGTCATTGAGCAGATAGATTGGGAAACCGGGCAGCTACTGGACACACTGGACCGGCTCCAGTTGGCCGACGACACTCTCGTGCTATTCACCAGCGACAACGGCCCCATCTTCTTTGATGGCTACTACGATCAATCAAAGGAGGATGCCAACGGGCACAAACCCGCCGACGGATTACGCGGCTGGAAATATCTCGTCTATGAGGGCGGAACACGGGTTCCTCTGATCGTCCGCTGGCCAGGCAAAGTGCCTGTAGGCAACTCTCCGCGCATGTTTTGCCTCACGGATGTCATGGCCACCTGTGCGGCGTTAACCGGGCAGAAGCTCCCGGAAGACGCCGCCGTGGACAGTTTGAACCAGCTCCCGGTTTTCCTGGGCAAGACCCGGCAGCGCAGTTCGTGACGTCGTAGTGCAGCAGGGCATCTCCGGTTCGATGGCGATTCGGCGGGGCACTGGAAATACATACCCTCCAATACCGGCGAGGCCGCTGGCGGCATGGGTTCGGGCGCCAATCCGAACGACCCGCGCTTCGCGGCGGCGATCATCCCGGAACCCGTGCTGTGCGACCTGGCCCAGGACCCGCATGAAGACAACAACCTCGCCGCCAAGTACCCGAAGAGAGCCGCGCGGTTATCGGCGCTGCTCAAAAGGACCCAAGCCGAGGGACGGTCCCGCCCTTGAGAGCGAAGAGATGCGCCCCGGGCAGGCGATGCATTCCCGGTTTCTGTACATCCTCAGGCTGGTTCTCGACTCGTGCCTCCCATTCCCCCTCACCCCGACCCTCTCCCCAAGGAGAGGGGGCCTTTGCCCGTCGCTGACAATGCTCGCCAGCTTAGCCCGGCCGCCCTACGGCCGATGGCTTCCCCTCTCCTTGGGGAGAGGGTCAGGGTGAGGGGGAATGGGACCTGCGCAGAAAATGAGACGCCCCGGGCGCGGGGGCGCAATCATGCGAGAGGGGCGCCGACATTCTTGTCCGCATCGGGTGCGTTCGTAAGCTCCAAGCGGGCAGGAATGCCCGCGCTCCGATGATGTGGGTTGCGCCCGGGGCGCAGAGGCTCCTGGCAATTGCGTTGCACTTGGGCTATTATCGGGCAGATTTCGCGCGTTACCCGGATGGACAACGGGCATTTAATTACCGACATCTCGCTTTGCATTGTGGTGGCCTGGCTGCTGGCGCTGCTGGCACGGCTGCTGAAGCAACCCCTTATTATTGCCTACCTGGGCGCCGGCTTGCTGGTGGGCCCGGTGGGGTTCGGATGGATTCATGACCGGGATTCGATTGCCACCATCGCTGAGCTGGGGCTGATCTTCCTGCTCTTCATGATCGGGCTGGAGATTGATCTCAAAAAGATTCTCGGGGCCGGGCGGGCGATCATCATTACGTCGGTGGTGCAGGTTCTTGGAGGGTGCGTATTGGGGCTCGCTTTTTTCACATTGGTTGGCCTGGGACGGGGCAGCGCGAGGATGGACGTGCTCTACCTGGCCGTCAGCGCCGCGTTAAGCAGCACGGTCATCATCGTCAAAATCCTTTACGACAAACGTGAACTGGACACGCTGGCGGGCCGCATCACGCTAGGCGTGCTGGTCCTGCAGGACCTGTTCGCCATCCTCTTTCTGGCCATTCAGCCGACGCTGACACAGCCGGCCCTGGGGCAGATGGCACTGTCGCTGTTCAAGGTCGTGGTGCTGGTGGCGACGGCGCTAACTGCCGGGCGGTATGCGCTGCCGCCGCTTTTTCGCGCGGTGGCGCGGCTGCCAGAGCTCGTGCTGGTCGGCGCGCTGGCGTGGTGTTTCCTGGTGTGCGGCCTGGCGGAGGCGCTTGAACTTGTCACGGGAGATGGGCGCCTTGATTGCCGGCGTGGTCCTCTCCACGTTTCCTTACGCGCTGGATGTCACCGCCAAAGTCACCACGCTGCGCGATTTCTTCCTGACGCTGTTCTTTGTCGCCCTCGGCATGTCCATCCCAAGCCCGGATGTGCACGTGCTGCTTTGGGCGTTGGTGTATGCGGCGTTTCTCGTAGGGAGCCGGCTGGCGACGGTGTTTGTGCCGCTGCACCTGATGCGCTTTGGCCATCGCGCGAGCCTGTTGCCGGCCATCAACCTTTGCCAGGTGAGCGAATTCTCGCTCGTGATCGTCGCCTTGGGCGCGAAGGCCGGGCATGTGAGCAGCCGGACCGAAGGTGTGGTTGCCTATGCTTTCGCCTTCCTGGCGATCAACAGCAGTTACGCCATCGTGCGCAACGACGACGCGCTGCGGTGGCTCAGTCCCTGGCTCCGGAAACTGGGCTTTCGCGACTTGGATCAGGGCGGCGCGCCCGAACGCGACGGGCACGGCGACGGCGCCAAGCCGATCCAGATCCTCGGGTTCTTTTGGACCGCCAGTTCGTTGCTGGAGGAATTCGCGCGCCATGCACCGGCCTTGTTGCAGGAAGTGGGTGTGGTTGACTTCAACCCCGAAGTGAATGAGGAACTGCGTCGCCGGGGGATTCCTGTGATCTATGGCGACATCAGTCAGCGCGACACCCTCGTCCACGCGGGCGTGGCCCAGGCCAGGGTCATTCTCTGCACGATTCCCAACACGCTGCTCAAGGGCACAAACAACCTGCGCCTGGTGCGGCAGCTTCGGGAACTCAATCCGACCGCCAGGATTATCGCCCACGCCGAGTTATTCGAGGACATTCCCAGGCTCTACGCCGCGGGGGCGGATTTCGTCAGCGTGCCGCGGCTGATCGAAGCCCAGGAGCTCTGCACGATCGTGCAAGCGGCGCGGGAAAACCGGCTCGACGCCAAGCGCCAGCAACTGCACCTTCAGCTCGGCGGCCGGCGGGAAGTCATCCGCTGAGGGGAGCATCTCACTTTCTGTACATCGGAGGCTGGTTCGCGACGGCGCCTGTCTCGGCGTCAGATCCGTTCCCCCTCACCCCGGCCCTCTCCCTTAGGGAGAGGGAGAACGGCCGGCAGTGTGTCGGCGGATCCGAGCCGTCCGGTATGTTCGAGCGTTGGCGTAGGTGGCTCCCTCTCCCCAAGGGAGAGGGCCGGGGTGAGGGGGAACGGGGCTCACGGTTGGCAGGGGGCTACATAGGGCTTCCCGTTGGCCCTCACAAAAGGTGAGATGCTCCCGCCGCTAAGCCGCTAAGTCACGGCTGAGTAATTGCTGGACCGGCGGCGGCAGTTGCGGCATTCTGGGCCCTTGGCCACCAGTCGTGCCTGAACCCGACGCCAGCGTATGGAAGATCCGCAATTGACCTCAGAACCGCAGCCGGAAGCTCCGCAGCCATCCCCCCTGTCGCTTGGGAGCCGCCTGCTCAATGTATTCGCCACCCCGGGTGAAGTATTCCAGGAGGTGAAGACGGCCAATCCCTCGCCGGCGAACTGGGTAGTGCCGGGGCTGATTCTCCTCGTGGTAAGCTGCGTGGCAAGCTGGCTGATCTTTTCGCAGGAGACGATCAAGCATCAAATGAGCGAAGCCACCGAGCACGCCATCCAGAAACAGGTGGAGCAAGGCCACCTGACCGAGCAGCAGGCCGAGGAGGCGCGGGCCATGGGGGAGAAGTGGGCGGATATCGGCTCAAAGATCGGTGCCGGCGTAACCGCGGTGGTGGGTGGGTTCATCACGCCGTTTGTCTGGGGGCTGTTCATCTGGCTGGTGGGGCCAAAGTGTTCAAGGGGAACTTCCCTTACATGAAGGCGGTCGAGGTGGTCGGTCTGGCGAACATGATTAACGTGCTGGACGTCATTGTGAGGACGTTGCTCATCGTTGGCCTGGGCAACCTCTATGCCTCGGTCAGCCCGGTGCTGCTGGTCAAGGATTTCGATCCCCAGAACACAGTTCACTCCTTGCTGGCAATCCTCAATGTGATGACCTTCTGGCTGCTGGGGGTGCGGGCCGTCGGCCTGGCCCGGCTCAGCGGCGCGTCGTTTGCCAAAGCGGCTGCCTGGGTCTTCGGCATCTGGGCGGCGTACACCGCCTTCTTTGTCGGCCTGGGAATCCTCTCAAAGGCCCTGTTCAAACGGCTCGGCGGTGGATGAAGCCGCGTGCACGCAGACTGGCTCGCGGCCGCGCCCTCGCAGCGCATCGCTGCGCCCGAGGCCGGGCTCCCTCCGGCCCGGCGGCGTCCGCCAGCGCCCGCCGCGCTGGTTTTGTGGTGAAACAAAACCCTGCAACCGTGTCTGAGTAATATACTGAAATGGCAAAGCCTAAGAAGCGCAGAAAAGTCCTCGTCTTCTCGATTATCGCAGTAGTGCTGCTGGGTTTGACGGCGCTGGTGATCTTCAAGAAGCGGGACATTGTCATCGACCGTCCAGACCGAGAAGGTCGCCCGGCGCAACATGACCGAATTAGTCATGGCCAACGGCAGAATCCAGCCCGTGCTGCAAGTTAAGATCAGCGCCGAGGTCAGCGGCGAGATCATTGACCTGCCGGTCAAGGAAGGGCAGAAGGTCAAGAAGGGGGATTTGCTGGTGAAGATCAAACCGGACTTCTACATCGCCGCCACCAACCAGGCCAACGCGAGCTACAAGTCCGCGCTGGCGGCCAAAGATGTCGCCGAGGCCAATTTGCGGAAGGCGGACGCCGAATTCAAACGCAACCAGGATTTGTTCCGGAACAAGCTCGTGTCGGATTCCACGTTCGACGAAGTGCGAGCGGCCTATGATGTCGCCCAGGCGCAACTTGAGAGCGCGACCCACCAGGTTGACGTTGCCAAAGCCTCGGTGGACAGCGCCAGGGATTCGCTGGAGAAAACGACCATCATGGCGCCGCTCTCCGGCACCATCAGCAGGCTCAATTCCCGGCTGGGCGAGCGGGTGCTGGGCACGATCCAGAATATCGGGACCGAAATCATGACCATCGCCGACCTGAATGAAATGGAGGCGCGGGTGGACATCGGGGAGAACGACGTGGTGAAGATCGCGCCGGGGCAAAAGGCGCGGCTGGAGGTGGACGCGTTCAAGAACCGCAAGTTCACCGGCACCGTCACCGAGATCGCCAACTCCTCCGAAGACGCCGGGCAGATGAACTCGGGGGCCAGCCAGGAAGCCACCAAGTTCCAGGTGCGAATCCGCATCCAGGAAAAGGAGGCGTTCCGGCCCGGCATGTCCGTGACGGCTGAAATCGAAACCTGCTACCGCACCAATGCGCTCACCGTGCCCTTCGCCAGCGTCACCACCCGGCCGCCGAAGGAAAAGGAGAAGAAGGGCAAGACCAAACTCGCGGCCGCGGCCGACCCGCCCGGGACCAATTCGCCGAAGGCGGAACCAATGTCCCGGCGCGCAAAGACCAATGCCCCGGCGGCCGATACCAATGCGCTGGTCCTCGGCACCAATGCTCCCGCAGCAGACGGCACCAACGTCGCCAAGTCCGACAAGAAGTCCAAGGACGCGGTCAAGCAAGTGGACGTGGTCTTCGTGCTGGAAGGCGACCACGTGAAGATGGTGCCGGTGAAGATCGGCATCAGCGACGACAATTACTGGGAAATCACCGACGGCCTCAAGGAAGGCCAGGAGGTGGTTTCGGGCGGCTTCCGAGCCATCACCCGGGAACTGGAGGACGGCAAGAAGATCCGCAAAGGCCCGGCGATCGGTGACAAGGATCGGGAGCGCGAGCAACAAGGAGTGAGCCATGCCGCTGATCCGGCTGCACAAGATTTCGCGCCGTTACCAGATGGGGGCGGAGACGATCCACGCGCTGCGGGAGGTCTCCCTCGAGATTGAGCGCGGTGAATACGTCGCCATCATGGGGCCGTCGGGCTCGGGCAAATCCACGCTGATGAACCTGATCGGCTGCCTGGACACGCCCACCGGAGGCGAGTACGAGCTGAACGGCGTCCAGGTGAGCCAGATGGATGACAACCAACTGGCGGAAATCCGCAACAAGGAAATCGGCTTCATCTTCCAGACCTTCAACCTGCTGCCGCGCTCCGACGCGCTGCGCAATGTCGAGCTGCCCCTGATCTACTCCGGCATGCCCGCCGAGGAGCGGCGGCAGGTGGCGCTGGAGGCCTTGCGCAACGTCGGGTTGGCCGACCGCGATCCATCACCGGCCCAACGAGCTGTCCGGCGGCCAGCGCCAGCGCGTCGCGGTGGCCCGCGCGCTGGTGAACCGGCCCTCCATCCTGCTGGCCGATGAGCCGACGGGCAATCTCGACACCAAGACCGGCACGGAAATCCTGGCGCTATTTGCCGAACTCTCCCGGAAGGGCAACACCATCATTGTGGTGACGCACGAGGAAGACGTGGCCAAGCACGCCCGGCGCATCCTGCGCATTCGCGACGGCCTGATCGCCAGTGACGAGCAGCAAGGCGAAGGGGCGGCGATGAAGGGGGAGGAACGGGTTGTGGCCGGAGCGTAAGCTATGAAGGTGGAACAAGCGCGGGGGCAATGGGGGAAATCCGAAGGCCGAAATCCGAAGGCCGAACGAAGGCCGAAGTCCGAAGGCCGAAGCCGCCCGTTCCATCGTGACCATAGTAGCGAACTCGCCGGCGATGCAGCGCCCAGGCAGCCTGGGGTTCTGGGATAAGCCTCGCGCCAGGATTTGTGCTTGGCCTCTTCGGGTTTCGGATTTCGGCCTTCTTTCGGACTTCGGACTTCGGACTTCGGCCTTCCCTCCCTCCTGCCGCTCGCACTGTCTGCCAACCCTGCTTTCCGCACCCTCCGCATGACCCTCCTGACCGAGCTCAAAGAGGGTCTGGCCATTTCCTGGCGGGCGATCCGCGCCAACAAGATGCGCTCGGTGCTGACGACGCTGGGCATCGTGATCGGCATTGTGACGGTGACCTTAATGGGCACCGCCATTGCCGGATTGAACCGCGCGTTTCTCAAAGCCATTTCCTCCGTCGGGGCTGACGTGCTCTACGTGCAGCGCCAGGACTGGTCCGGGCCGGACACGGAGGAGGAGTGGCGCAAGATCCAGAAGCGGCCCCAGCTCACGATCGAGCAGGCCGGCGCGCTGGAGCGGGATTTGACGATGGCACGCGCCGTGGCGCCGGTCGCCTTTTATCGGGGACTCGTCAAATACGAGAAACGGAGCGCCAGCGGGGTGACCATCGTCGGCACCACCGACCAACTCCTGCTGACGGGCGGGATCTCGATTGCGGATGGGCGCTTCCTGTCCGCGGCGGAAGCCGAGGGCGGCCGGCCCGTGTGCGTGATCGGTTCCACCGTGGCCACCAACCTCTTTCCGCGGGAGCTCGCCGCTGGGCAAGAAGATCATGATCGGCCAGCAGCCCTTCGAGGTGATCGGGGTGCTGGAGAAGCAGGGCGATATGTTCGGCCAATTCGACAACCAGGCGATCATTCCGCTGCGGCAATTGATGGCCGAGTTCCGGCACTCGCGAGATCTGGAGATGATCCAGGTCAAGGTCAAGGACGTCGCCGATGTGGAAAGCGCCAAGGAAGAGTTGCACAGCGTCATGCGCCGCATCCGCCACCTGGCGCCGAGCGATCGCGGATGATTTCGCCATCAACCAGCAGGAGCAAATCCTGAGCATGGTGCATAAGATAACGGCGCATCATCGGCGGGATCGGCCTGTTCATCACCGGCTTGTCGCTCTTTGTCGGCGGCATCGGCATCATGAACATCATGTTCGTCTCGGTGGCGGAGCGGACGCGCGAGATCGGCATCCGCAAAGCCATCGGCGCCAAGCGGCGAACCATCCTGCTGCAGTTCCTGGTCGAAGCGGCGACGATCTGTTTGATCGGCGGCGCCATCGGACTAGGCATCGCGTGGCCGGTGACGCTGGTGCTGCAACAGTACATCCCGGCAACCTTGTCGCCAACCGTGGTCGGCCTGGCTGTGCTCGTCTCGCTGGTGACGGGGGTCGTGTCGGGCTTTGTCCCCGCCTGGCGCGCCGCTCGGATGAACCCGGTGGACGCGCTGAGGAATGAGTGAAACGTGATGCGTGATGCGTGATGCGTGATGCGTGAACCAGGTTGGAAAACATTATGAATTATGAGACACGGGCAAAGACGGCACCAGCGGAGATAGCTCAAACAACCCTCATGCCCTAATCACGCATCACGCATCACGCATCACGCATCACGTTTCACCCCCCATGCTCCCCAAGCGCATCATCATCCTGCTGGCCGAACTCCGCGAGAGCTTCCACATGGCCCTGGGCGCCGTGGCGGCGCATAAGCTCCGCTCCGCGCTGACGCTGCTGGGGGTGCTGGTCGGCGTATTCTCCATCATCGTCGTGATGACCGCCATCCGCGTGATGCAGAGCACCGTTGAATCCGAACTAAGCCAACTGGGCGACCAGACGTTCATGGTGCGGAAATTCCCCACGCATCCTGTTTAACCGGCCGGAGGGCCTGGAGAAGATCCGGCGGCGCAAGAACATCACGCTCCAGCAAGGACTGCGTCTGCAGCAAGAAGCCACACTGGCGCGCGCGGTGGGAGTCGAGTCTTCCTTCTGGGCCGGGCAGATCACAACTCCCTACAAGCGCACGTCGCCGGACGTGCGCCTCTATGGCGAGACCCCAGGCAGCTTCCCAGCCCGTAACTGGGTCGTGCAGGAAGGCCGTGCCATCGCCGACGCCGACGTGGAGGGCGCGCGCGATGTGTGCGTGCTGGGCAACAGCCTCGCCCAGACCACTCTTCCCCACCAGCTCAGCCCTCGGCGAGCAGGTGAAGATTGACGGCCTGAATTACACCGTCATCGGGGTGCTCCAGGCCAAAGGCGGCTCGCTGGGCGGCGACCAGGACAAGTTCGCCGTCATCCCCCTCACCACCGGGCTCAACCGTTTCGGCTACATCTGGCGCAGCCTGACCATCCTGGTCCAGGCGCGCGACCGCGCGAGCTATGACGCCTGCGTCGAGGAGGTGCGCGGCCTGCTGCGCATCATCCGCAAAGTGCCGCCGGGCGAGCCGGATAGCTTTGACATCACCTCCAATGACACCTTAATCACCCAGTTCAACGCCTTCACTCTGACCGTGCGCCTCGGGGTGGCCCTGGTCAGCTCGATTGCGTTGCTGGCGGCCGGCATTGGCATCATGAACATCATGCTCGTCTCGGTCACCGAGCGCACCCGCGAGATCGGGATTCGCCGCGCGGTCGGCGCCAAGAAACGGCAACATCATGACCCAGTTCATCATCGAGGCCATTGTGCTCTGCGAGATCGGCGGGGTGATCGGCGTCGTGTGCGGCATCCTGGGCGGGAATAGCACCGCCTGGTTCTTCAAGCTCGAGCCGGTCATCCCCGTGGACTGGATGATCCTGGGCCTGCTGATCTGCTCGGTGGTAGGCGTTGTCTTCGGAACCTACCCCGCCTTCAAGGCGGCCAACCTGGACCCGATCGAATCGCTGCGCTACGAATAGCGGATGACTGTTTTGTTCAGGGAGGAGCGCAGCCTTCAGGCTGCAGAAGGCTGGACAACGCTGAGGCGTCGGCAGATTCCAACGCGCCCGTAGAACATCCTGACTTCTGCAGCCTGAAGGCTGCGCTCCTGCCTGAACAAGCGGTTACTGCCGCAGGGTCCGGTAAAAGCGTTGCGTGCCGCTGGCGGGTGCATCCACGAACTCAACCAGCCCGTCCGCGTCGAGGAGATTGGTCAGTGTCACCCAGTTTGCGAAGTCGGTTGACCTCTGGATGGCATAGGTCAGGCCGGGCTCGCCGCTGAGCACCAGCCGCGGAGAATGATCCGCCAGGAGTGTCATCTGCTCAAACCGCACGGGCCGGCTGAAGTCCTTCAAAATATCCGCCATGTAAGCCTCGCGCACGCTGGGGCTGGTTATGGTCTCGAACGGAAAGCCGAAATAGATCACCTTGCCTCCGCCTGCCAACCCGTCGTAGCGCACACCCGCCGACCCGCCGCTGAAGCCCGGGTAGCTCAGCGCCGCCGCGGCGGTTCCCATCGGGGTCAGCGCGTCCGGATAGCCCACCCAGTAGATGCCCCGGCTGCCATCGTCGAACGTCCCCGTGGGGTTGCCGGCGAAGATTGAACCGGCGACGGGGGTGAAGGTATAGACGCCTGAATCATCGTTGGCGTTGCTGAGCAGGGAGGCGTGGAGCTGATTGTGGATGAAGTTGCGGTCGGCGGTGGTGGGGCCGGAGGCGCGGTCGAGGTCCCAGGCGATCTCGGCGCCGGACACGAACAGGTCGCCGCCTCCGGCAAGGAACGCGGTGATCTTAGCCTGGGCCACGGTATTGAAGGTCCGGTCGGCAGTGGATTGGTTGCCAGATTCCCAGACGACGATGCCGTAGTCTGACAGGTTCACCGTGCCGTTGGTCACGGACTGGAGTTGGCAGGAGTCGAAACCCATGGAGCTGGCGGCGCTGATCGCCTTGCCATGCTGCACCACGTAGTCAAACGAGTTCACTCGGGCCGGCATGACCCGGTCAACCGTGCCGCTGTTCCCGTCGTGCCCGGGCGGCTTGTATTGCCGCGCCGCCAGGCTCTGGCGCAGGTTCAAGGTCCGGTCGAAACGGGTGAAGCCGTTCACAAAAAGAATGCGCGTGGAGAGCGGATGCGAGGACCGCCGGCATCCTACTGTCTCCGACGGGAACGACTCGCCGCCGGCATTCACGGCGGCCACGCGGAAGTAGTAGTCCGTATCCGCGTCCAGTCCGGTCAGTGTCAGCGAAGTTATGCCCGCGCTGCCCGTGCTGACCGGGTTGCCGAAACCGTAGCCGTCGCTGGAGCGATAGACCACGTAATTGGTGGGCGCGCCGCTGTTGGCCTGCGGCATCGGCGGCCACCACGACACTTTGATGGCGTCACTCGTCGCCACGGCCTTGACGTTGAACGGCGGCTCGGGCAGGAAGCTCAGCGGCAGGGCGTCGAACTGGTTCATGTAGCGCACCACGCCGTGATAGACGGCGCGAGCGATCCAGTTACGGGCCTTGGAGTCGCGCAGCAGCAGCGAATCCGAGGCGTCGTCGTGGAAGGCTACCTCGACGATGGTGGCGTCGAACTCGTCCTGGATGGTGGTGTTGTTGATCTCACCGAAGGCGTAATCAGTGCGGGCGAAGGTGATGCTCGAGCCGCGATTGTACCACGCCACTTCGAGCGGCGGCGAGCCGATGCCGACCATGTCCGTGTTCACTTCCGAGCCAAGCAGTTGCGCCAGGCGGAACTGGTTGGGCGTGGCCGTGCCGGGGAACAGCGACGTGTTATTGTAGAGGCCGGTTACACCGCGTCCGCCGCCGGCATTCGAGTGGAAGCCGACATAAACCCGCTTATACATGTTGCCCGCCGCCTCGCGGTTCATCTCGACGCCCATGCGAATCGGCGCGCCGACATTCCCGAACGCCGCGATATTAGGGTCCTGGCCTTGCCCCAGGGCGCGCTGCACCCAGAACCGTGAGCATTCGTCCTCGCGCGGGTAGGTCGAGACGCCGCCGCCGAGGTTCACGTCGCCCATGCCGTTGCCGAAACGGATCGCGTCCGCGATGACCACGCTCCCGCCCGAGGCTCCCTCGCCGAGGTTACTGATGATGACCGAGCCCGTGGCCGGGTGCGATCCGGCGTTGAAGTAATACGTGCCGAGATAGACCCACCCATTGCCAACCATGTGATGCGGCACGCGCACCAGGGATTGGCCGCCGGTGTGGTTGATGCGGTAAAGCTGGTTCGTGCGGTTGCTGCTGGTCAGCACCCACGTATAGACGGGATACAACCCGGCGACGGGAATGTTGGGGTGTAGGTCGCCGTCGCCGTTTCCGTGGCCGAGATCGTCGCAAAGCGATACGGCAGCGCGCCCGCCACGCCGTAATAGACGCTCGAACTGCTGTCCGTCCAACTCCCGCTCCAGGTCACTCGCCGAGCTGACGTTGTCCAGGACGACTTCGTTGGTCTGGTAGCCCACCGGCCGCATCGGCACGACCGTCGCTCCGGCGTTGAAGCAGTAGAACACGAACATCGTCATCTGGTCCACGTTGCCCGTGTCCTCATTCATCGAGAGCAGCAGCGGTCGCTCCAGCGCCCAACTGCTGCCCGTCCAATTCCACCCGTGTCCGCCGCTGGTGAAGACGATGCGGCCGCTCAAAGCTCCCACGGGTTGCGCTCCCGCCGGGGCGATCGGGCCGGCGGCATTGGGCACCCGCGGGGCCGACGCGTCGGGTTTGGTGGCCGGCGCGGGCGCGCGGTCCAGGCTGGGAATGTCGGGCGTGCGGTGGAAAGGTCTGTAGAGCTCGGGAGCGTCCTCTTGCGTGGCCAGGGCATACCGGCCACCCGAGAGGAGCATCGCCAGAACTACTGCGAAAACCAGTTTGAACATAAGCTTGCTGTGTTGCATGGCGCCGGGAGCCTGCCGGAAGAAGCGGGCATCGCCGGGCGCCGCGGTTATTCTACTTGGGAGGATATTGCTTCCTTGTGAGAAGTAAAGCACCGGATTCTCACGGATGAGCGTGGGGCGGCAGGGTGAAATCCGAAGGCCGAAATCCGAAACCCGAATTGTGCGCTGCTTCCGTAAGGTGGTCGCACCCTGCTCGGGAGCGCGTTCGGGTTTCGGCCTTCGGGTTTCGGCCTTCGGGACTTCGGATTTCACCGCGCCACATGCTCGCCTGCATCCACACCGCGCTCCAGCGTCCCATCCGCGCGCAGGCGCATCCGCTCGCCGCGCCACTCGATGCGGTTGCCGAGAAAGGCCAGCAGCCAAATCGCCGCTTGGAGCAGGTCTTTGATTGGCACCAGCCAGGCGTAACGGCCGGGAGGGCGAGCGTCCTCGCGAGCCCTATCTCCCGCCGATGTCAGGGCTCGCGGGGACGCTCGTCTTCCCGGGGTGGGGTCGTTGATTCGCCGTTGGAGATTGCGGGCGGTCAGGACGCGGATGAGCCAGCAAAAGACGGCGCCGGCGGCGACGGGTACAGCAGGATTGAGAAGGAGCCAGAGCAAAGGCCAGAGCGACGCGTTGCTGAGAATGCTGAAGAAGTAGGGGGCGGGCTGGCAAACGCGGATGGTGCGAGCCCAGCGGAGCTGGTGCTTCCAGACGGCGGACCAGCCCATCGGCGCTGACCAGCATTCGACTACGACGGGCGAGAGGGCGATGGAATAGCCGCGGCGGGCAAGGCGGTTGCCCAGTTGGTAGTCGTCCGCGAGGCAGTCCGCCAACCCGGCGAAGCCGCCGATTTCCTGGAGTGGCTGTCGGCGGGTGGCCATGACGGCGCCCAGGGCGAAGTCAATAGGTTTGAGGCTCCGGGATTGCAGGACCTGGCTCCAGAAATCGGCGTTGATGGCAATGGCCTCCCACTGCATGGCCAACGTGGTGGGATTGGCCAAGCGATAGAAGCAACAGACTAAGCCACAGGCACCTGCCCCTGGCCTCGCTCCCATCGGATGGGCGGGGGAAACCTCTCCCAGTGGCGCGACGATGTTCGCGAGGGAATCCGGTGGCACGCGGACATCGGCGTCGCTGATGATGACGAGGTCATGCTTCGCCCGGCGCTCGAGTTCAACCAATTGGGAGACCTTAGCGTTCGCCCCTGGCGGTGGGCCGCACACAACCAGTTCAGCGTCGCTGCCGGGGAACTCCTGCAAGAGCTTGCGGACAATCGCGCACACCGGGTCTTCGGCTGCCGCCACGCCGAAGAGGGTCTGGGTGGGGCCGGCATACTCCTGCGTGAACCAGCTTCGCAGGCACTCCTCCGTAGCCGCGTCGCAACCTTTCAAAGGTTTGAGTAGAGTGACGGCGGGCCGGGGGGTTAGGGGTGAGGTTTCCGGAACACGCTGGTGCAGGGGAAAACGCCGGGCAACCAGCCACTGCCATAGGGTCAGGGCCAGGCTCAACAGGGCGAGGGAGCCGAACAGGATGTTCAGGATCACGGCTGGGTCCTTATCGTCATCGTCCGCGACAGGGTAATCGAGCCTGCACGGCCAAGCAAAGCAACGATTACCGCCCAGACAGCGAAGGACGAGCACTGGGTGGTTCTGTTACGTTGGACGAAGTAGCGTAGGGGTTGGTTCCAATTCCGTTCCAATCCCGTTCCATATCCGTTAAACGTCCGTTACACATCCACTTTGCTCCCCGCGCCATTGGCCTTCGCGGCGCTATGGACAGAGGGGAGAATTCAGGTAACCTGCTCGCCGGTTCGGCTGTCTCTTACTGGAGATTGGTTCGACTGACAGAATTATGGCGAATAACAGGAAGTCCGGGTGGGCGAAGTGGTTGTGGTTGGTGGTGCTGCTGGGGGGCGTGGCGGGCGGCGTGTTGTATTTTCGGAAAGATCACACCGCTGCGCCGCAGTATCAAACGGTGCCCGTCACCCGCGGCGACGTGACGCAGGTGGTCACCGCGAGCGGCACGCTCAACCCCGTCGTGAACGTCCAGGTCGGCAGCCAGATTTCCGGCAACATCGTCAAGCTTTACGCCGACTGGAATTCCCTGGTCACCTCCAATCAGGTCGTCGCGCAACTGGATCCCTCGGTCAGCCAGGCGGCCGTCCACCAGGCGGAAGGAGACCTGGCCAACGCCAATGCTTCCCTCGAACTGCAACAGGTCCAGGCGAAGCGCTCGAAGGAGCTGTTCGAGAATAAGCTCGTCTCCGCTTCCGATTACGACACCGCCCTCGCCAGCCTGCACCAGGCGGAGGCGCAGGTGAAGATCAAGCAAGCCGCGCTGGAGCGGTCGAGGCTGGATTTGGCGCACTGCACCATTTACGCGCCGGTGGACGGCATCGTCATTTCGCGCAGCGTGGATGTGGGCCAGACCGTCGCGGCGAGCATGAATGCCCCGGTGCTATTCCAGATCGCCAACGACCTTTCCAAGATGCAGATTGATGCCAATGTCTCCGAGGCCGATGTTGGCAATGTGGAGAACGGGCAGAATGTCAGCTTCACTGTGGACGCCTATCCAAACCGCACCTTTACGGGCGAGGTGGTGCAAATCCGCAATTCGCCGGTGACGGTCCAGAACGTGGTCACCTACGACACGGTCATTGGCGTGACCAATGCCGATTTCAAGCTCAAGCCCGGCATGACGGCGACGGTTTCGATCACGACGGCTGAGAGCACCAATGTGTTGAAGATCCCCAACGCTGCGCTTCGGTTCCGGCCCCCGGCCCCTTCGACGAACCAAACCCTGGTGGCGCGCTTGCTGGCGAAGATGGGTCTGGGCAAAGAAGCCGAGCCGGCGGCGACGAACGCCGTGCGCGTCGCCAGCGCCGGCGGAACGAACACCGTGGCGGCCGCCGAGAACGGGCCGTCAGCGCTCACGGGCAACGAGCCGCCGGAGGAGCTGATGCGCCGGGTGCGCGAGATGCGGGCGCGAGGCGAGGAGCCGTCGCCGGAGATTCGCGCGAAGCTGCGCGAGCTGTTCCAGAGCGGCGCCTTGCAGCGAGGCGGCGGGGGTGGCCGGCCGGGAAACGGCGGAGGCGCTTCACGGTCCCGCTCGATGCCGGCCTGGCGCACCATATATGTTTTGGAGACCAACACACCGCCCGGAGGCGGGGATCCCATCGAAGTGCCCAGACCAGTGCGCGTGCGGACGGGCATTACCGACGGCTCCTACACCGAAATCAGCGCAGGCTCGAAGGAGGGGGATCGAGTGGTGACCAGCGTTAGGCTGGCGCAGTCCGAGGACACCGCCGCGCCCGCGGGCCAGAGTCCATTCGGCGGCCGGCTGCGGTTCCGATAATGAGTCCATGCCGCCCAACGCCAAGCATGCCGCCACCCGGCTCACGACGGTGCCCGAGGAGGTGACCGGCCAGCCGCGGCGCGTGGTGGCCGGGGCGTTGCTCGTGGCGGCAGACCTTCGCCGCACTCAAACACCGCAACTTCCGGCTCTTCTTCTTCGGACAGGCCGTCTCGCTGATCGGCACGTGGATGCAGAACACCGCCCAGAGCTGGCTGGTGTATCAGCTCACCGGCTCGAAGCTGCTGCTGGGGATCGTCGCCGCCGTCGGCTCGGCCCCGATGCTGGTGTTCTCGATGTGGGGCGGCTCGGTGGCGGACCGCCATCCCAAGCGGGCGGTGCTGCTGTTCACGCAGAGCGCCATGATGGGGCTGGCGTTCGTGTTTGCCGCGCTGGTGGGGACTGGGCTGGTGCGGCCCTGGCACATTCTGGTGCTGGCATCGTTCGGAGGGGTGGCGATGGCCTTCGACATGCCGGCACGGCAGGCCTTCATGGTCGAGATGACCAGCCGCGAGGACCTGATGAACGCGGTGTCGCTCAACAGCTCCATCGTCAACGGCGCGCGCGTGGTCGGGCCGGCGGTGGCGGGGTTCCTCATGGCCCAGGTGGGCCTGACGGCTTGCTTCGTGTTGAACGGGGTCAGCTTCCTCGCGGTCATTGGCGGCTCTGTTGCTGATGCAGTTGCCCAGGTTCGCAGCCGCCCGCACAGCCCGAATCCAACTGGCAACATGCCTTGGACGGGTTTGCTTATGTGGCGCGGCACCGCCGGGTGCGCAATCTGTTGCTGCTCTTTGCGCTCGTCGGCGTCTTTGGCTGGTCCTACGCGGTGCTGATGCCGGCGTTTGCCACCGACGTGCTGGGCGTCGGCAGCCGCGAATACGGGATGCTGCTCAGCGCCAACGGCATCGGCGCCCTGTTCGGGGCGCTGACCGTCGCCACCTTCGGCAATCGGCTCTCCTCCGCGGCTGCTGGTGTTCGGCGGCCTGGGCGTCTTCTCGGTGATGTTGCTGCTGCTGGCCATGACGCGGAATTACTACCTGGCGCTGGTCTTCCTGGCGATCGCCGGCTGGGGCATGCTGCTTTACTTCTCCACCACCAACACGGTGATCCAGATGAGTGTGGACGACGGCATGCGCGGGCGGGTCATGGGCATTTGGGCGCTGGTGTTTGGCGGCATGATGCCGGTGGGCGGCTTGGAATCCGGCATGCTCTCCCATTGGCTGGGCGTGCAGTGGACCGTGGCCATCGGCGCGGTGGTTTGCGGCACGGCGGCGCTGGCAACTTGGCTGGTGGTGCGCCGCAGTCCGTCCGTCCCCGCCAGCGTGGCAGGGTGAATAGGTTACATCAGTTACAGGTTTGCAAGGTTACAACGCCGAACGTCATGCCTCGCCCTTTATGTAACCCTGCAACCCATGTAACCATGTAACCATGCACCCCATGTAACGTTACAACTCTTCCCCATGAACACCGTCATCCAACTCGAAGACATCCACAAGACCTACCACACCGGCGATGTGGAAGTGCATGCCGTACGCGGCGTGTCGCTGGCAGTCGCGCAGGGCGAATTCGTGGCGCTGATGGGCGCCAGCGGTTCCGGCAAGTCCACCATGATGAATATCATCGGCTGCCTGGACCGGCCGACCAGGGGGAAGTACCTGCTGGATGGCATGGACGTTTCGGAACTCAATCGCGACGAGCTGGCCGACATCCGCAACCAGAAGATCGGGTTCGTGTTCCAGGGCTTTAACCTGCTGTCCCGCACCTCCGCGCTGGAGAATGTCGAGTTGCCGATGCTCTACACCCGCCAGCGCATGGCCGGCCACGATCAGCGCGAGCGGGCCGTCAAGGCGCTCGAAACGGTCGGCCTGGCTGACCGCGCCGACCACAAGCCGAACCAGCTTTCGGGCGGCCAGCAACAGCGGGTCGCCATCGCCCGCGCCCTGGCCAACCAGCCCGCGCTGCTGCTCGCCGACGAGCCCACCGGCAACCTCGACACCCGCACCAGCGTCGAGATCATGGGCGTCTTCCAGAAGCTCAACGACCAGGGCATTACCATCGTCATGGTCACCCACGAACTCGACATCGCCCAATACACCAAACGCATGGTCGTCATGCGCGACGGCAAGGTCGTGGGCGACACGCCCGTGGCCAAACGCCTGCAGGCCGAAACCGAGCTCCGCCGCCTCCAGGACGAACAAAAAGCCGCGCAGTTGACCAGCTAACCCCGACCCGAATGCCATGAGCTTGCGAATAGGATTTCGGATTTCGGTCTTCGGCCTTCTTTCGGCCTTCGGACTTCGGCCTTCGGACTTCTAGTCATGCGCCACCTCCTCATCCTCAAAGTCGCCTTCCGCGCGCTGCGCCGGAACAAGATGCGCACCGTGCTCACGATGCTGGGCATCATTATCGGCGTGGGCGCGGTCATCGCCATGGTCGGCATCGGCAACGGCGCCAACGCCCAGGTCCAGGGCCGCATCGCCGCGCTCGGCCAGAACGTCATCCAGGTCTTCTCCGGCAGCATCACCCGCGGCGGCGTCCACAGCGGCTTTGGCGGCGCCGGCACGCTGACGATCGAGGATGCCCAGGCCATCGAACGGGAAGTCCCCGGCGTGGCTGCCGTCAGCCCGGAGGTCCGCAGCGGCGCCCAGATCATGGCCGGCAACAATAACTGGAGCACCTCCATCATGGGCGAGGGCGTCGGCTACCTTTCCATCCGGCAATGGGACCTGACCGAGGGAGACATGTTCTCCGAGCTCGACGTGCGCGCCGTCGGCCAAGGTGTGCATCCTGGGCAAGACGACCGCCGACAACCTGTTCCCGGACGACGATCCAGTGGGCAAGATCATCCGCATTCGCAATGTGCCCGTCAAAGTCCTCGGCGTGCTCCGGGCCAAGGGCGCCTCCATGTTTGGCTCGGACCAGGATGACGTCGTCCTCGTGCCCTACACCACCGGCATGAAACGCTTTGCCGGTGTGACCACCCTCCGCTCGATCCTCGTGCAGGCGGCAGACGGCCGACCAGATTAGCGCCGTGCAGACCGCCATCGGCGAACTGCTCCGCCAGCGCCATCGCATCCAATCGGGCGCGCGATGATGACTTCATCCTGCGCAACCAGCAGGAGATCGCGGACACCATGACCGCCACCACCGATGTGATGACGGCCTTGCTGGCCGCCATTGCGAGCGTGTCCCTGCTGGTCGGCGGCATCGGCATCATGAACATCATGCTGGTCAGCGTGACCGAGCGGACCCGGGAAATCGGCATCCGCATGGCCGTCGGCGCGCGGGGCCGGGACATCCTCCTGCAGTTCCTGATCGAAGCGGTGGCCCTCAGCTCGACGGGCGGCTTGCTGGGCATCCTGCTCGGCATCGGCGGCGCCAGGCTGATCACGATGATCAAGGAATGGCCGACGCTGGTCTCCCGCAATCCAATCCTCATCGCCTTCGCCTTCAGCGCCGCGGTGGGCGTCTTCTTCGGGTTCTATCCCGCCCGCAAAGCCTCCCAGCTCGATCCCATTGACGCCTTGCGCTACGAATAAGGCGGAACGACTTGTCAGAGAGCGCTTTGTGAATAACGGGAAAACACATTGGGGCATGCTGGCACGCATCCGGCTGTCTTCCAGGTCACCGAGGACAGCTCCGGTGAGTTGTGGCTTTCGACCGAAGACGGCAAGGCAGGCTGCCTGGCGGACGGCCCTTATTCGTCCGTTTGCCATTTGCCATTGGCGATTTGCTATCGGCTATTCTACACCCAATCGTCCGGCAGGCCCCACGGGGACTCCACCGTCACCTCACCGTAGCACCTCTGATCGGCGATCAGAGGTGCTACGGTGAGGTCCCGGTGAGGTCCCGGTGCGGTTCCGGGGGTGTCGCCAGGCGGCGGAGGCGAGTCGGGCGATTCCAGCGGAAACGGTCAAGAACCCAAACCTGACCCGCAACTGCTGCAACCACAGCAGGTTCTCGGAGCAGCATGGGGCATACCTGAGAAATGCACCGGATTGCGGCCGGCAAGACGGCGTCCTCGTGAGCTGGACGGAGCCGCGGCTTAGGCGGGCGGATGAACCACGAGCGCTACAGGGACAATGGGTTACGCGATCAGGCATCTTTCCAGCCTTGCGGGGCTGGCGCAAATGCATAGCTTCTGGGGATGACTTTAGCCGAGATTCTCAGCAATGAAGACCTGCGCCGGCATGAGTTTCCCGTGACGCAGCAGAAGATCTTCCTGGCGCACGCGGGGGATTGCCCGCTGCCGCACCGGGTGGCGGAGTCAATTGCGGACTACGCCCGCCAATCCACCGCCGGCGACCAGGAGAAGTTCGTCTATCCGGCGATCCTGGAAAAAGGGCGCAAGCTGGGAGCGCAGTTGCTGAATTGCCAGCCCGAGGAGGTGGCGTTCGTGGGGCCGACGTCGCTGGGGCTGAGCTTTATCGCCAGCGGCCTGAAGCTGCGCAAGAGCGACAATATCCTGATCTACTTCGAAGACTACCCCTCCAACGTGTATCCGTGGATGGCGCTGGCGGAGCGGGGCGTCGAGGTGCGGCTGATGAACACCCGCGGGTTGGGCGTAATCCGGCCCAAAGACGTGATGGGGCAAGTGGATGAGAACACGCGGATGGTGGCCCTGGCATCGTGTCATTTCATCAGTGGTTACCGGGTGGAGTTCCAGGCCATCGGCAAATACCTGCGCGAGCGAAACATCCTGTTTTGCCTGGATGGAATCCAGACCCTGGGAGCCTTCCCCACGACGGTCGAGGTGGTGGACCTGCTGGCGGCCGACGCCCACAAATGGCTGCTGGGGCCGTGCGGGGCAGGCTTGCTGTATGTGCGCCAGGCGGTGCAGGAGCGAATCAACCCGCCGATTTACGGCTGGAACAATGTCCAGTGTCCCAATTTCGTGGCGCAGGAGCAGATCGTTCTGCGCCCCGGCTCGCAGAAGTATGAAGCCGGCACCCACAACCTGCTGGGCATCGTAGGATTAGTGGCAGCTATGGAGCTGACCCTTGAACTGGGCGTCGAGAACATCGCCCGCGAACTCCTGCGCAAGCGCGCCAAACTGGTGCCGGCCTTGCAGGCGAAGGGCTACACCGTGCTGCAGGCCGACGCGCCGGCGGAGAACGCCAGCGGCATCGTCTCCTTCCACCGGCCCGGGGCGGACCTGACTTCACTGCACCAGAAACTGACGGACGCGGGAATCGTCACCTCGCTGCGAGGCGACCGATCAAGGCAGCAATACATCCGCCTCTCGCCGCACTTCTACAACACGGACGCCGAGTTGGAACGGTTGCTGGAGTTGGTGTGAGCTGATTATGCAACCTCTTGACCTGCAACAAGTCGGTGAAGAACTCGCCATCAAATGGGAGGACGGCGCCGAGAGTTTCATTTCCCTCGAAACGCTCCGGCGCGCCTGCCCCTGCGCTGGGTGCAAAGGCGAAATGGATGTCATGGGAAACCTCTACAAGGGACCGGAGCAGGCGCTATCGCCCGCCGCATTCCGACTGGTGCGGATTGACCGCGTCGGCACCTATGGAGTGCAACCGGTCTGGGCGGACGGCCACGCCACAGGAATCTATTCGTTCGATTATCTGAGAAGAGTCGGTAGCCTCCCGGAGACGTAGGGCAGGGGCTTGGGAAAGCCTCGGATTCCTCCCTCAAAAGAAATGCCGCCCTTGGGGAAGGGCGGCATTCTCGAGAAAGCCAGATGCTACTTCGCCATCGTATCGGAATCTTGGTACTCAGGCGCAGCGGGCTTCTTGCTCCAATCTTTTGGTTTGCCACTATCCCATGCTGACCAGTCACCCTCGAGCGAGTCCTTCTTCGGGACCGGCCTATGCAGGAAGTCTGCCGTGGTCGGCTGGTAATCTTCATCCTGAACAATTGTGGGCGTGATGAAGAGAATGAGATCAGTCTTGGACCGATCCTTTGAGTCCTGCCGGAAAAGGTACCCCAGAACCGGAATGTCGCCCAGCAGCGGAACCTTGGTGCTGCCGCTGTTGATCTGGTCCTGAATCAAACCGCCCATGACGAGCGTGTTGCCGCTGGGGATCATCACGTGCGTGACCAGGTTGCGCGTAAGGAACGAGTCCACGGTGTTATCCTGGCCCGCGATCTTGGAGGTATATTGAGGACCGAGCTTCGTAATGGACGGGTTCACCGTCAGATTGACATAGTCATTCGCCGAAATACGAGGGGTTACCTCGAGTCGAATGGTCAAGTTCGAATAGGTGATCTGGGAACCTCCGGTTGTTTGCGACGTGCCCGCAGTCACATTAACGATAGGATACAGCGTGCCGACCTCCACAACGGCCTTTTCGTTATCGAGTGTGACGGATCGCGGAGCGGAGATTTCTCTCACTTCTGAGTAGGTGTTGAGGAACGAAATTATCGCGCTGACGCCGTCCGCATTCAGGAAGGCTTGGGCCGGGTTGAAGAAGGAGCCGGAAGCGGCATTCATAAGAAGCTGAGGGCTGCTCAGGATGCCGCCGATCGTGCCAGCGCTCGCCGGAACGGCCGGAACGAGGTTGCCAGTGTTTGGATCCACATACGCCGGTGTGGCCGGTGTCGGTGGCGTGCCCGCCAAGGCATTGTTGCCCATGGTCACATGTTGCTTGGCCAGAGTGCCGGTCCAATCAACACCTTTGGTCGTCTTGGGGTTTACGGTCGTTTCCAGAATCCGGGCTTCGATGAGCACCTGCTTGGTCCGGGTGTCGAGCCGCTGGACCAATTCATCCACGTCCGCAAGTTCCTTTTCGGTGGCGATCACGACTAACTGGCTGGTGCGCGTATCAGGCATGACTTTGCTGCGCTTGTCAGTGAAACTCGCCTGCACGCTGGCCACCACGTTCGAGGGACCGGCGTACTTGAGCTGGATGATCTTCGTCAGCAGAGGAGGTGGCGCGGCCGGGTCCTTGATGGTGACACGGGCGATTTTGCTCTTGGGGTCCTCGACCATTTGAAGGCTGTAGTTATTGAGCAGGGCGTTGAGCGCTTGCTCCGCCGTGACGTTCTCCCAACGGATGGACACATTGGGCTGCGCCGCGGGCTTGCCATCCGGACCGAGCTGGCCGTAACCAATCTTGGGGTCGAGCATATAGTTCAGTCCCGCCTGGCGAGCGAGATTGCGAATAGCGTCCGTCAGCGGCACGTCATCCATGACGATAAGTGGAATCACCGCGGCAGGCTGGCCCGCGCTGGCGCTCCCGACCGCGTCCGATTCGGCTGGCGGAGCATCGGCGGCGACCGCAGGACTGCTGGCGGGGGCCGGCGAAGCCGCGTCGGTGGCAGCGACCTGTTCGGTGGCCGGGGCTGAGGCCTCGGCTATCGGCGTATCGGTAGCTGCAGCCGCCGACGGCACGGTCTCATTGGCGGCGGCGGTCGCCACCGGCTCTTGCGTCGCGGGGGCGGCTTCTGGTGCCGCAGCCATTGGCGGGGCATCTTTGGCCGGAGTGACATTGGCGGCCGTGGAGTCGGCGTCGCCAGCGGGCGAGGTGGTTTGGGCGAGGCCGGTCAGACCGGCGGCAACGAACCCAACGAGCGTGAGGCTGAAGAATATACGTTTCATGTGCTTAAACTGATTCAGACTTAGACCGGACGGCGACAGATTGCTCTGTTTCATTCGAGGACCTTCAAGCAGCCGGGGTGCCAACAGGCCAAACACGGCTGTGGTTCGCTCGGAATGCCGGAAAGTGGCCATTTGACGAAACGGTTGTCCACCATCGGGACAATCAGAAACCCGCGCGCATGCGCACGGTGCGCTCCGCGCCGTTGACGAGGACCTGAACCGAATCGTCCCCTATGTCCTTGCAGATGATGCGGACGCGGCCCGCGCTAGTCATCACTTCCCCCTCTTCGCCGGGGCCGAAGGTGCGGTTGTTGATGATCGCCAGGCGGTGTCCGGCGGTGCCGGAGACACCCTTGAGCTCCAACTCCACGGTGACCGCGGGCTGGTTCGTCGCGGGCACGACGACGGTTTTGCGCAACCGGGTGGAGAGCGGGAAGAAGGGGTCTTTACCTTCCTGCGGCGAGGAGGGAATGAGGAAGACGGATTTGGGAATCTCGGGCTGCGTCGGTGGGGCGTTGGTCGCGGCCGGCCCGTGGCTGGCAGCCTTGGGCGTGCCGGTGGCATGGGTTTGGGCGGAGCGGGCGGCCTGGGTCAGGCCGAGCAGGAGGGCCGCCAGCAAGAGCGTCCGGGCGCGGAGCGGAAGGCGTGAGGTCTGCATAAGGCGCATCAGAGAGTTCAGGACGGATTGGTTTTGACCAGGGTGACAATGTCCATTTTGAACGACAGCGTTTCCGGTTGAACCGTTGCGCTCGGGGCGTTGGCATCCAGGCTCAAGTTCAAAAGGCGTATGTGCGGGAACTGGTTTTCAAAGTCTGCCAGGAACCGACCCAGATCGTGGAAGTAGGCCGTGCCGGCTACGGTCATCGTCGTCTGCTTGTACGGGAAATTCGGGAGCAGGTTGACGTCCACCACCGCGCCAAGCTGGCTGAACTGCGGGATGTCCACGGTGTAGGGGGCCTTGAATTGGCGCAGCGAATTGATAACCCAGGCGTAAAGGTCGCCCGAGGCCACGTCACTCTCGGCGGCCGTCAGGGCCGTCCGGGAGTCTTTCAACTCGGCTTTGATCGAGTCGGCCCGATGAAGGGCGTCGAGCACGACCTGGAGCTTCCTGGCCGCGGCGTCCTTCTTCTGACCGAGCTGAGTGAGGCTGTCATGCTGGCGCTGGATCAGTCCGACGTAGAGCCCAGCGACCGCGATTAAGGTCACCAGGGCGACCAGGACCAGCCGGTTCCGCTTTTCTTTGGGTAGCTTACGAAAGTTCATCGCGTTTTCTCCGGGTAGCGGCATTCAAGCGTAAACATCACGCTCGGTTTGCCGGTGAGAGGGGAAATTTGTGGCGGGGCCAGACTCTTGAGACTGATGCCGTTGGTCTGGAGGAGCGTCGCTTTGAAATACGCATTGGCAGCAAGGCTGGCCTTGTATTTGTTCACCTGATCGCCAGGATTGGCGGAAGAATCGGCGCCCTCGAGCGTCAGCAAGGTTTTCTCGGTGGCAGTGGGCGGCTTGCCTCGAACCACGACATTGGCGGAATTGGTGCGCGGCTTCGTCCCATCCACGTGAACGTAGTTCTGATCTATTCGCACGCGGAGTAGCTGGACGTTATCCACTGTGCTTTGCTGGAGGGCGTTGAGCAGCGTGCCGTTGAGCAGGCGATCGGCGGACAAGAGCCGTAGCTGCTCCAGTTTGTGTTTGATCTCGGCGGTCTTGTTCTGGTCGTCGAGGACTAACCGGTATTCATTAGTATGCGAGTTGATCTGGCCTTCGAGGCGGCTGACGTCGCTGCGCACGAGCATGGCCTTGAGCTGGAGGGAGCTGCTCCAGACCAGGATCAGGACAACAACGAGAGCAGCCACCCAGGCGGCCCGTTTGACGGGATCGCGGCGCCGCTCTTCCTCGGCGGCCTGGGCTTCGGCGAGTAGGTTTAGACGAATTGGCATAGGTCAATGGCAGGATCAGAGCGCAGCCAACGCGGCGCCGAGCGCCACGGTCAGTTGCGGAGCAACCTGTTCGATTTCAGAGGTCTGCTGGGGTGACAGTTGCATCTCCAGGAACGGAGCCGGGTTCAAAATCTTGCAGTCCAGCATCAGCTCCTGCCGGAGCCTCTGGACGATGAATTCCGATCGCGAGGAGCCGCCGGTAAGGAAGACCTGTGTGACCGGCCGGTCCTGCTGGTGTTCGAAGAAATCAATCGAGGCTCGCAACTCCCGCCCCAAGGGGAGCAGGAGCGATTCGAGTTGCGTCTGGACCTCGCTGGGCATGCCGACTTTGATGCCTTCCGCTTCGGCGTAGCTGATGCCCAGGGCTTCGGCCAGCCCACTCGTCAGTCGGTCGCCGCCAATCGCCACCACCCGGCTGAGGATCAATTCACCTTCCAACAGAAGGCAGATGGAGGAGCTGCGGAACCCTATATCCACCAGCGCCACGGCTTCCTTCTCAAACGCCTCCGGCATCGCCTTCTCGAACGCATTCACCGGCCCGATCAAACCCGGGACGATGCAGTCGGCAACCAGGCCCGCGGCTTTGGCGCCCTGAACAAAATCGTCAACCAACTGTTTGCGGGCGGCGGCGACGAGCACCCGCTGCTTTTGGGAACTCCCCGCGTCCTTGGCTTTGTCGGCAGGTTTGGCGGGTTGTGCGCGTGTGCCGACGTGGCAATCGAAGATGTGGCCGGGGAGATCCTGTTGCAGATAGCTCTTGGAATTGAGCTTGAGGATCAGCCGCATATCGTGCAGTGGCATGCGGGGAATGTCGGCGTGGCGAACATGGACATCGTTAACGCCTGCGGTGAGGGAAACATACCGGGTCGAAGCCTGCAGCACCTGGTTGACGGCTTTGAGATGCTCAGTGAGCAAATCCGGCGGCAGGTTCTTCTCGTAGATTGGGGCATCGAGGAGGGCAAAGCCGCGGAGAGCCAGGCCCTGGCCGCGGCGCTCAACGCTGACGGCCTTGGTGGTCCGGCTGCCGAGATCCACGGCGATCATCTGGTCGCGTTTCCGGCCGATTGCACTGTCAAAAAATGGAAGGCCCATGCACGTCTCTTATACACTTCGCAATTTCATTGCTCGCCGCAGGTTCCTTTCACGTCCCTCAAAGGCGGCGCGGTGCGGCACAGCCCGCGCAGCCGTCAGGTTAAGGGGGTTAACTATCCCCCCAACGTGAACTGCTTCCGAGGTTCTCAGGAGAAGCACATCCGAGGCCAAAAACCGGCTGAACCCGAGCCGCCGGGCTCAGACAACCGGCTTTGCGATGCAGGTAAGGCGGGTATTGAGCGTGGTTGTTATCCGAGAGGCGAAACCGGGGAGAGGGACACTCTGGGCTAACAGCCGCGCTGGTCGGCGGCGTGCTTCCTGACTTCCCGCACCGCGCGCTCAAAGCCGCGCTGGGCCAGCGGTGAGAACTCCTCTCCAATGCCAAGGTCCTCGACGGGAATAGTCAGCCACCACGCCTCCGGGGCGTGGCCGAAGACATCCCGCGCCAACGCCAGGACGGTAGCCGGGTTGGCCGCGTGCGCCATAACTTGAGAACTGGCCGCCGGGGCCAGTTTGCGCAGTTGCACTTCTCGCGGGGCATCGGTCGCCGCGTCCACAAACAGGACAACGCTCGCCTGCGAAACCGGCTCCGCCAGTTCCGGCGTCAAAAGCGCGCAGGCCAGCGTCCGCACCTTCGGCAACCCCATCGCCGCCACAGTCTCGGCCACCTTTGGCCCGACGCCGTCATCCCGGCGCAGCGTATTGCCGTAGCCGATAACCAGCAGGCCCGCCGGCGACTCTGTCTGTTGTGGTCTCATCCGCTAGCACCGTAGATAGAAGTGCAAAGCCTGCAAATCAAAAATACGGCGTCAGCAACCGCGCGACCCCATCGCCGAACCGCACCGGCACCGGTCGGTGGTCAACCTCATCGAGCGTCACCCCGTGTGCCTCTTTGCGCTTGGCCTCGAACCATTGTTCGAGCCGGCGCGCCAATTCAAGGTCGTAGCACTCCAGGTTGTGCTCGAAGTTCAGGCGCAGGCTGCGCGGGTCCCAGTTGGCCGAGCCCAGCAGCACCCAACAGCCATCCACGATCATCAGCTTCGAGTGGTCGAAGGGCGGCGGCGTGAGCCAAATCCGGCACCCGTGCTCCAACACCTGCCACCACATCGCCCGCGAAGCCCAGTGGACAAACGGCAGGTTGCTCTTCGAAGGCAGCAGGATGTCCAACTGCACGCCCCGCATCGCGGCCAGGTTCAGCGCCGAGACCACCGGCGGATCGGGCAGAAAATAGGGCGTGACGATCCGCACCGAGTAGCGCGCAATCGAGAGCGCCCCCAGCAGCGTCCAGCGCAGTTTGTCCAGGTCCTCATCCGGCCCGTCCGGCACGCCGCGCGCCAGCACCTGCCCGGCCGGCCCCGGCCCGGGAAACCACCCCTCGCCGCGCAACGATTCGCCGGCCGCAAACAGCCAGTCGTCCGCAAAGACCTCCTGCAACTGGGTGACCACCGGCCCGCGCACGCGAAAGTGAAGGTCCTGCACCGGGCTCCGGGGCCGGCGCTCGAGGCAATGGCCGACGCGGATGTTGATGCCGCCAGTGAAGCCCAGGCGCCCATCGGCCACCAGAATCTTCCGGTGCGTGCGGAGGTTCAGCGACATCAGATGCCACGGGGAAAACGAGGGCAGAAACCGAGCATGCTTCACCCCCTCCTGGCGCAATGCGCGCAGGATGGTGGGCAGGGAATAGCGTATTCCCATCGCATCAATCAGCACGCGGACCTCGACGCCCCGGCGCGCCGCCTCGCCCAGCGCCCGCGCGAAGGCCAGGCCGACTTCGTCCCGGTCGAAGATATACGTGCAAAAGGAGACCGTCTGGCGCGCTTGCTGGATCGCCTCCAGCATCGCCGGGAACGCCTCGTCACCGTTGACGAGCGGCTCGATCCGGTTGCCCGCCAGCAGTGGCCGCCGCACCACGCCGCCCACCACTCGCGCCAGCATCGTCAGGTGCCCCGTGTGGCCGGGCAGATGGCGGTGCAATTCCTCCGGAGGACATTCGGGCTGCGCCTCGTGGGCGCGGTAGCGCTCGAGGTGACGCCGCAACAGGACGGCCTGCCGGCGCAGACGGTTGATGCCCAGGATGAAGTACAGCGCCGCCCCCACGATCGGCACCAGCCAGATGAACCCCACCCAGGCAATCGCCGCGCGCGAATCCCGCTTGTAAAGCACGGCGTGCCCCGAAGCGACCAGCGAAAGCAGCAGCGCCAGCCCGGCAAAGACAATATGCCAGACGTCGTGTGCCAGGTCCCAGAGGTTCGCGGCGAACATGCCCATCGCGAGCGCCCTTCCCCCACTCCTCGTCGTTGCGGCGGTTTAGCTCTTGAGCCTCTGGAGGTCCGGCTCGATCTTCCCGCCCTCCTGCAGCCGCTCGTAGGCCGAGAGGCCCGAGTAACGGCGGGACTCGTCAATCTTGTAAGTGTCGCCCACCGCCTTGGCTCTGGCCGGGAAGTAATCCGCGGAGGCCACGAACCGATACTTGCCGGAATCGTTGAACAGCTTGGCGATCCAGGTGCCGCGCCCCCCGCAGCCAATCAGCCCAATCTCCACGACAGAGTTCGCCTCCGCCCCGAAGACCTGCGAGGGTTTGAGAATAGTGAACGCCGTGGCCGTAGCTGCGCTGGCGAGAAACGCCCGACGGGGAATTTGAGGAGTGCTACTTGTCATACCCCAATTGTGGCCCGCCGCGCAGCTAAAGCAAGCCGCGGATTGGTAAGGCCGCGCCCGCGCACGCAGCGAGCCAGCAACCTCCGGCAAGGCCGGAGAAAGTATTTACCGGAGGGCTTCCGTCCAGAACCCCCGAACGATGGAGCCAGTTCCACGCGCTTCAAACGCCTCGCGGCCGCCGTGCGTAAGTTCTTAGCCCGACTTGGCGGATTGGAGGGGGTACCCTTGCGTAAGTGCCTGCAAATCAACGGCGGCATCTTCTAGGTCTTCACTACAGGACTAGTTTGGCCTGGCGGTTTAGGATTCATGATCTTCGGTGGAGGCTGGGGCGGCAGCTCCAGCTTCAAACGCTGCAGTAGTAGTTGCACGTCCGACTCGGGCTGCGTGTAACGCCTCATCACGACCGTGCGTTGATCGGTGGTGGGCAGATGGACATCGAGCATCTGGATGGTGGCGAACTTCTCCAACACCGCACGGGCCGTCAGGCCGGGAGCTAAGTCATGCAGGCGTCGGCGCAATGTCACGTGCAGGCAGTAAGCCAGGAAGGAGATAAAGATATGGGCCTCGATCCGCCCTTCGAGTTGATGGCGAATAGGGCGCAAGTTCAAGTCGTCCTTCAGATTTTTGAAGGCCCCCTCCACCTGGGTGAGTTGGATATAAAAGTGCCATAACTCCTCGGGGGAACGACCCGAGACGATGTTGCTGCGCAAAAGGTAACGGCCTTCCCGTTTGCGCGCCTGGCGCAGTTTGTCTTTGCGCAGGCTGAAAGAGAGCTGCGCTGCCTTGGGCGCCACGGCCGTTTCCATCAGGCGGGCCGCCGTGGGAAAATCGTGCAGCGCCGCTCCCAACTTCTTGAGCAGTTCATCGCGCTTGAGATCCATCTGCTGGAGTTGCTTGAGCCGTTTACAAAGCCCTTTGAGCTGGCGCCGACGCATGGCCCGTTCCTTACTCACCCGGTCCTGGCTCTGGGCAAACACATACAGTTCCTTGTCTTCAACCAGGAGCTTGACCGACACGCCTTCCCGCACCACCTGCCAGGGCAAGCCCAGGAGCTTGTCTTCATATTTGCTGAGCAGGCCCCGCGGGGTGCCCACCAGGTAGTAAATCGGCGGATCGGCCGGCGCGCATCTCGGCCAGGACCTCCTTGGTCGGAATGCCCCGGTCCATCACCCAAATCCGATCGGCTTTCCCATACTGTTGCTTGATCTGCTGGAGGAACTCTCGCAGCGTGGTCTTGTCGCTGGTGTTGCCCGCCATCACCTCGTAGGCCAGGGGAAAGCCTTCCGGAGTAACAATGAGCGCGATGACCACCTGCACGCAATCCGAGCGCTTGTCCCGGCTGTAACCGTAGCGGCGCTTATCTCCTTCGGGAAAGGGCGGGTCGCTCTCAAAATACGTGCTGGTCAGGTCGTAGAGCAGCACCTCGAAGCGGGCGTTAAAGAGGTCTTTCCAGCGCCCGGTCAGATGATTGAAAAGCTCCCGCTTGTGCGTCAGCAACCGATCGTGACATTCATAAAGTTTGTGGATGTCAGCCAATTCCAAATTGACGGCGAGCAAATCGGCCAGGGCGCTGTGCTCAAACCAGTGCCGATACAGGCGCCACTCGCTGCCCGGTTCGATCAAGCGGTAAAAGACCAGGATCTGCAGCACCCAATCCCAGCGCGTGCCTTTGCGACTGGGCGGCAACCGCTCCGCCCAGAACCGGTCCAACTCCAACTGTTCCCAGAGTTGGCTGGCCAGCCAGCAAGCTCCCCATTGGCGCGGCCGATGCAACGATAGTTCGTTGAGACGAAGGCGCACGATGTCCGCGTCGGCCACCGGACCGATTCGGTCCTCGGGGAATAAGGCGACCGTCCGCGAGCGAGGTTGGCCCTCCTCGAACATCTCGATGGTCTTGCGCCAGGACTCCTTCTGGCTGTCGTTGATCTCGCCCAGGTAGAGCACAGGCCGTTGCACCACTCGCCCGCCGCTCACGCGTTGGTTCTCAACCAGACTGTAATAGCGGTGCTCCTTGCCGTTCTTCTTTCGGGTTGTGAAGCGCAGAAACATAATGCCGTCCCATTATGCATACTTGCAGAACGTTGGGAATAGGGTGGGTCTTCACTACAAGCGGTTTTGCCCCCTTTGGGAGAATCCCTCCCTTGGAAATCAACGACTTACGAAGCGAAAAAAGTTAGACCGTGGGTCGAATCCGCCAAGTCGGGTTAGAACGCAGGGACATTTGCCATTTGCCATCTGTCACTTCCCATTCTCTGTCGCTGCTGTGCCGCGCTGGAACCCCTTTACGCTGTCCCGCCGCCGGTGCAAAACCATACCCTCCAGCAGATACCTACGTCTTACCTCCGTGATATCTCCGCAGTACCCCCGTAGTACCTCCGTTACACCTCCATTTTTTACGGAGGTATAACCTAGGTACTACGGAGGTACTACGAGGGTAATACGGGCGGACTATGTATGTAATATGGACAGGCTCCTGGGAGAGTGGCGTTGGGTGCCGGGGAGCAGGTTTCAGGCGGGGGCCGGGCTCGGCTCGGAGGCAGGAGACGCGCGAGGTTCCCTGACCGGGGTGCGTTTCGGCTTGGATTGAGGCGAAAAGGCCGGGCTACGCGGCGGGGACGACGGCGCGGGTCAGTTTCGGCACATCCGTCCAACCGTCAATATGCTGGCAGGTGCGGATAAAGATGGCTGACCTGACCGGGGGCACGCCGAAGCGCGCGACGTAGAGCTCGGTGATGTCGCTCCATCCGTCTATCGGGGCAGGGAGGAAACCGAGGAAAGGGAAGTGCTGGACACAGCGGACGCCGGTGCTGCGGGGCTTGGCGCCCTGCACGAGGGTGTATTGGGCGGGCAGACTCGGCACGTGGAGTTTCAGGGTGATGATGCCCCCGGTGTTGGTGATCAACAGCTCAGCGACCGGGTTGGGGGTGAAGGTGGGCACGGCAGGCGGCAGGGCGAATTGGCTCAGGCCGATGTCAGCGCGCGCGGTGTTAATGCGCACATAGTAGTTGTAGCCGTTCAGGGGGGTCTGGCGGCCGAGACGGCTGAGGGTGTAATTGTCCGCGCCGGCGATACCCCAGGCGGATTGTTCTTCGAGGGTGCGGGCGCGCCAACTGCTGGAGACCGCGCCGAAGTTGCTGCGGTTGAGCTGTTGGCCTGCGGACCGCGGGTTGCGCGGCGAGACGAACTGGCGAACAACCTGGCCATAACGGCCATTTACGTATACAACATTGCCTACCCTCCCTGATTGTGGCGGTGATGCTATTTTGCTCATACGAATAGTCAGCCGCGGGTTCCGCGGCCTCTGACTGTCCCGCCCACAAGTGGGCGGCTGTCGGATTATGCCCGCACCGGGCGTTAAGAGCAAGCCAGTATGAATTGTTTCTCTCCTCTCGAAGGAGGATTGGAATCGTTGCCCCTCTCGAAGCACACGTCAGGCGCCCTTGAGTCTTGTCAAATGTCTCTGATACTTCTCACGATAATTGATCCACTTGCCTGGCCCTACATGCTCACCAAAGCGCTCACAGACGCCTTCGTACTGGTACCAGAACCAAGCGGTATCCAGCACCGTAAAGTCTGTGGCTGCGGCCTGAGCGAGGTTGTGAAGCCAATCCGCCAGTGCGCCAGCGACCCGACTCAGACGGTATTGGCGGCGCTATTCAAAAGGGTTCCATGTCTCAGGGCCACGCGACTGGCAAAGGATGCGGATGTCGAGCATCGCCTCGTATAGCAGATTTCGATAAGCCTTGCGTTCGGTATCTGACAACGTTCTAGCCTCATGCGGTACCGCTTTCATGTTGTCTTCAATCCCTGTGGACTGGCTGAATGCTCTGCCATTCACGTTTCACGTTTCACGCTCCCCGCTTCGACGCCTTCCCTAACCCCCTCACCACCTCCCTCATCCACTCCACGCTCTTACGCGTATTCTCATCCGTGCCGCTGCATTCGATCGAGACTACGCCGTCCCAACCGCCTTTGTGCAGGTAGGCCATGCAATTGCGGATGTTGTCCGCGTTGACGCCGCCGCCGACGGGCACCTCCGAACTGCCGATACCGGTTTCCTCGCCGCGCACGGCCGCCGCCAGGGCAGGGCTGACGTCCTTGATGTGGCAATGCACGACGTATTTGCGGAGGGCCTTGAGGTAGTCGAGCGGGTTGTGGCCGGCGATGAAGGTGTTGCCGGTGTCGAAATTGCAGCGCAGGTATTCGGACTCGAAATGCTTGAAGAGGTTCTGCATGAACTCGAGGTCGTTGGTGTACGGGCCGTGCGGCTCGACGTTGATGACGACCTTGTAGTCCTCGGCCCACGAGAGGCACTGGCGATAGTTATCGCAAGTGACGCGGAAGACTTCCTTGCGGGTCATGCCGGCGTCTCGAACGCGCCGTCCACGGTATCCACCATCGGGCAGCCCAGCTCGGCGGCGAAGCGGATGGACTGGGTCACGTATTGCACGCCGAAGGCCGAGCCGTTGGGCCCCATCATCGGGTACGAGCCGTCGATCTGGGAGACCTTCAAGCCGAGCTTGTCGAGGTAACGGCGGATGGCGCGCGGGTTGGATTGGAGGGACACGCCCGGGTCATAGCCGAGGGCGGCGATGAAATTCTGCCCGTGGATGGCGCAGAACTCGAGGTGTTTCAGGCCGGTGGCGGCAACCTTTTCGCAAGCTCCTTCAAACCCGACACTCAGCGGCCTCCAGTTATCGGTGTGTAATCCCAAGTGAATCATGCCGCCGTTCTATGCCCGCCCCCGCCAAACGTCAAGCCACGCCTGCTCGCTTCAGCCTCGCACCGGCACGGCCTTGCCCGGTTGCTCGATGGCCACATACACGACCTCCGCCTGGGTCACGCGCACGACGTCGTGCGGGGGTTGGCCGCGTTTGGCTTCCACCGTGATGCGGACGGTGATCGAGGTGCGCCCAATGCGCAGCGTTTCGGCGTAGAAGCTGACGACGTCCCCAACGAAGACCGGGGCAACGAACTTCACCTCGTGCATGGCCACTGTGACGAGGTTCCGTTCGGAGTGCTTGCGCGCCTCGACTGCCCCGGCCTGGTCAATGTAGCCCAGGATGATGCCCCCGAAGATGGTGCCCATCGGGTTGGTATCCCGCGGCATCATCACGACCCGTATCGCCGGCTGAATCTCGCTCGTCATGTGGCCATTACAGCCTGCGGCAAGAGGAATGTCACTGCTTAAAACAACGCAGGCCACGCTGGTAGTCCCCAGGGCCCGAAACGCCAGATCCGCTGGGGCAGGCCCACGGACGGGCGTGATCTTGCCACTCCCACCATGACTCGGCGTAGCTCCCTCTCCTCCTCTGGAGGAGAGGGCCGGGGAGAGGAGGCCCCCTGCTCTGAAGCCAGCACAATCCACTGATCTTCGAGTACACGAACCCCTCTCCCTGGCCCTCCCCCGCAAGCGGAGAGGGGGAAATACCCGACACCAAGTGGTAGTAGGGCGCAGATGCACTTCCCGCGGAATTTGAATACCCTTGTGTTCTACTTCGGGCCGGCTAATCTCCCGAGCATGGATAAACCGTTCTTTCGCCGATGGTTCAGCCGCCCTCAAAAGCCCGCTGTAGAAACCGATGAAACCAGGGCCAACCACGGCGATGCGGAGGCGCAGTTCAGCCTGGGGGTGAGATTCGCCGGGGAGGGAGCCGCGCAGGACTATGCCCAGGCTGCTCACTGGTACCTGAAGGCAGCGGACCAAAACCATTCCCTCGCGCAGTTCAACCTCGGGATCATGCATGCGTCGGGCCAGGGCGTGCCCCGCGACGAGGCCAAATCCATGGAATGGATGCAACGCGCGGCCGACCTCGGCGATGCCGGGGCCCAGTATTACATCGGCATGAAACTTCACCGCGCCAGCCTCAAAGGGACGGCGGAAGCCGCGCCCGAATCGAGGATTCTGGCCTATAAGTGGCTTCGCCTCTCGGCGGCGCAAGGCTACCGGAGTTCCGAAGCCGCGTGGGCTTTCGTATCGCTGCGCATGACGCGCGAGGATGTGGCCGATGCACTCCGCCGCATCGCGGCTTTTGTTCCCGCCCAGGCCAACCAACTCTCAGTGGCGTGACGCGCCAACCTGCTGTTTCACGCGCCCAGTTGCCGCTTAAACTCAGCCAGCATCCCATTGAAGAACGCGGCTGACTTGGCGGTGAGGGTCACCGTGGAATCATAGTTAACGAGCGTGGGCAGGGCGCTGTGGGTGGGAACGTCGAAATAAGGAAGGACGGCTCTGATCCCGCCGGCGGGGCCGGTGCGGGAATAGCTGTCGGCTACATGGATCTGTTTGGCCATCGTGACACGGTAGCCCAATCGGGCGAGTAACTCCTCGTAGGAATTCGTGCCTGTCACGGCGTCGCAGAGCTTTGCCGGGTCGCGGCACACGCTGTCGAAGATGGCTTTCAGGCCTTGAAAAGGTTCCTGGCACAGAATGCGCTCGAACCGTTGCTGCCTGGTTTCCGTGGCAGTGTTTGCTAACTCGTTTGCCATATGGGATCGGTTGCGGGTGCACCGCCAGACCGGCAGCCTGAGGTAATGGCTGCTGAACCGGACAGTCCGATGGGATGCTGGGAAACAGAATCCCACCGGGATGCTTCATCCACCCGGATGAATTAGTAGCGGGAACGACCGCCGCCACGGTAGCCACCACCGCCACCACCGCCGCCGGCCGGCCGGTCTTCGCGAGGGCGAGCCTCATTGACGGTCAGCGCGCGGCCCTTCCAATCCTTGCCATTCAAGCCCAGGATGGCCGCCTTGGCGCCTTCCTCGGTGTTCATGGTGGCGAAGGCGAACCCGCGCGCGCGGCCAGTCGCCTTATCCATGATCACATTGACCTCGTTCACGGGGCCGTGCTGGCCCAGCATATCCCGCAGGTCGTTTTCGGTGACGTCAAAGGGAAGGTTCCCGACGTATAACTTTGTACCCATAATGATGTTTGTAGTCTTAGACTGACTGAGCCTTCGAAGACTGTTCCCGATCATCGGGTTTCAAATCATCACTGAAAGCAAGTTCAACTGAGGATCTACCGGCCTTTAAATGGACTAGTTGCCTAAAAGCAAAGGGAATGTATAGGTAATCGCCGCGAATGCAACAACTATTTCGCCCTGTTTCAGGGCCGCCGCCCCGGTCTAAGAGGGCGCAACTTACGTTATCGGCCCCTGGGAGCGCCGGCATCCCTGCCGGCATGCTCTCGCTGGACACTTTGGGGTTTACCTCAAATCGGGCGCTGTTGCAAGGTGCCGGCAGGGATGCCGGCGCTCCCAGGGCCGGGGCCGATAACAGAGTTGCGCCCGGTCTAAGAGTGCCGTCCATCTCTCGCTTGCGCCGGAGGTGCGACACGCGCATACTCTTGCGAAAGCCTGAATTGTGAGAGTTCTGTTTGTCTATTCGCTGCGGGATGGCTTAACACCACGGCACCCACTGGCATCAATGGGAGACATCCATATCGGAATCTCGTATGTCTCCGCATATTTGAAGGCGCACAAGCACTCCACGCGCCTGGTGGTGCTAGGCAGCGAGACGGAATCGCGGAGCCTGAACTCGCTGGAGAGGGTGGTGTCGGAGGTTGATCCGCAACTGGTGGCGTTCACGGCTGTCTCGACTCAGTTTCCGTTTGTCAGCGCGGCGGCACAACGGCTCAAGCAGCGCTGGCCCAATAAGTTCTTTGTTCTGGGTGGTGCCCATGCCTCGCTGAGACCTGACGAGGCCATGCAGAGCGCCTTCGATGCGGTGTGCGTCGGCGAAGGTGAAATGGCCGCCGCCGAATTGGCCGGCTGCTTGGATTCGCGGCGAGTGCCGCGCGGCATCCCCAATCTCTGGATCAGGCAGGCCGGCGGGTCGGTGGAGAAGAACCCCACCCGCGACTTTGTTTCAGACCTGGAACAGTTGCCATTCCCGGACCGGGAAATGTGGCAGGACTGGGTGATGGCCAGGCGGATGTCTCACCAGGTAATCCTGCCGAGCAGAGGCTGCCCGTATAACTGTTCCTATTGTTCCAACCACGCGTTGCGAAAGCTGGCAGGCGGCAAATACGTGCGCCTGCGGCAGCCGGCCAGCATTTTGCGGGAGCTGCGGGAGCTGGTGGAACAGTATCGGGAGACGACCGATGTCTATCTCCAGTCTGAAACCATAGCGGTCAATCCCAAATGGCTGGAGGAACTCGCCGACCAGATCCGAGCCTTCAACAGCGAGCGCGAACAGCCGCTTTCCTTCGCCTGCAACTTTCGCGTCGCCCGGCAGTTTCTCAAAGAGGAGGTATTTGCCGCCCTGGAACGGGCCAACGTGCGCACCATCGAGATCGGTCTCGAATCGGGCAGTGAGCGGCTTCGTCGCGAGGTGCTGCGGCGGAACTATTCGAATGAGGAGTTCTTCCAGGCCGTCGCCCTTTCCCGCCGGCACGGAATGCGCGTGAATGTTTATAATATGATCGGCCTCCCGGGGGAGACGCTGGCAGATTACTGGCAGACGGTGGAAGTCAACCATCGCGTTTGCCCGGACCGGTCGCTCACGTCTATCTTCTTTCCCTATCCCGGCACCGACCTGTTTGAAATGTGCCAGGCGGAGGGGCTAATGAATGAATCCGGCGACCCGACAGCCGAACGCTCGCGGGCGACGCTGGACCAGGCCGGCTTTTCCAGACACCAGATCCAGCGCGCCTTTGAATGGTTTGAATACCGGGTTTATCGCGGGCACCGTCCCTTGCAGTTTCGCTTGCGTAAGATGGTGCGCAACAAGGCCTTCTCTGGTCGCTGGTCGCACCTCATATTCATGCGGTTGCTGCCGCTATGGCACGCACTTCGCAACCCGAGGTGAGGGCCGGCGGCTACTCCAAGGTCGCCAGGCGGGTGGCCTGCTGCTCCCACTCGGGGTTCAGTTCGGCCAGGCGGTGTTGAACATCCATCAGGTCGCGGTTGACCTCCTGCGCCCGGCCGGGCTTGTCGTAGGTGTCCGGTCTTTCCAGCTCGGCGACTAGCTCGGCCTGCCGAGCCTCCAGTTCCTGAATCTCCTTTTCCAGCCGGTGCACGATTTGCTGCTGCGCCTTGCGCTCGCGCGAACGCGCCTGGCGTTGTTGCGCTTCCAGGCGCTTCTGTTCCTTCCGAGCGGAGTTGAGCTCGGGCGCGTCTTCTACCGTGACCCTGGCGCTGGTCGGCACCGTCCCTGCCCGACGCCGTCAAGCCCGGCGCGCTCGGACTCCGCGCTGGGTCTTGTCCAGGTAATACTGGTAGCCGCCGGGGTAATGGGTGAGTTGGCCGGCGTTGACGTGGACGACGTGGTTGGCCAGCGCGCGGATGAAATAGACGTCGTGGCTGATGAAGATGAGCGTGCCCTGGAACTGGTCCAGCGCGTAGGCCAGCGCGTCAATGCTCGACAGGTCAAGATGCGTGGTCGGCTCGTCCATCAGCAGCAGGTTCGGCGGGTCCAGCAGCAGCTTCACCAGCGCGAGCCGGCTCTTCTCGCCGCCGCTCAGCACCTCGACCTTCTTGAACACATCGTCGCCGCTGAAGAGGAAGCAGCCGAGCAGCGTGCGGACGAACTGCTCGGTCAGGCGCTGCGGTGTGTCGAACGCCTCCTCGAGCACGGTGCGCTCCGGGTGCAGCATGTCCACCCGATACTGCGAGTAGTAGCCGGCTTTGGCGTTGTGGCCGAGCGTGCGCGTGCCGGCCTGCGGCGTGAGCACGCCCGCGAGAATCTTCAGCAGGGTGGATTTGCCCGCGCCGTTCGGCCCGACCAGCACGATCGCGCTGGCCGCGCTCGGCCTGAAAATCCATTCCGCGATAGACCACCTTCTCGCCGTAGGCGTGATGGATGTCCTCCAGCTTGATGACCCGTTGATCCCGCTGCGCTGCGGCTGGGGGAACCGGAAATCCAGCTTGCGGTCGTCGCCCTCGGGCGCTTCGACCTTGTCCATCCGCTCGATCTGCTTGAGCTTGCTTTGGGCCTGCGTGGCCTTGGTGTTCTTGGCGCGGAAGCGGTTGACGAACTCCATCAGGCGGGCGATTTCGCGCTCCTGGTGTTTGTAAGCGGCCAGCAGTTGCTGCTCGTGGGCCTCGCGCTGTTCGCAGGTACTCGTCATAGCCGCCGCGGTAACGGATCAGCCGGCTCTGGCGGATCTCGACGATGCTGCCGACAAGCTGGTTGAGGAACTCGCGATCGTGCGAGATCACCAGAATCGCCCCGGGGTAGCCCTTCAAATACTGCTGGAACCAGAGCAGCGCTTCGAGGTCGAGGTGGTTGGTCGGCTCGTCCAGCAGCAGCAGGTCCGGCTCCTGCGTCAGCAACCGCGCCAGGTGCGCGCGCATGACCCACCCGCCGCTCATCTCGCGCGCGGGCCGGTCGGAGTCCTTTTCGCGGAAGCTGAGGCCGGCCAGGATTTGCCTGGCCTTGGCCTCAAGCCGGTAGCCGCCCAGTTCGTTGAACCGGTCATGCACGTCGTCATGAATCTCCTCCGAGTGCAAGGCCTCGGCGGGGTGGTCCGCCTCCCAAGCCTTGAGGATGCGCCGCAGCTTCGTGTATTCCGGGGTGATCGCCGTGGCCAGTTCGATCACGGTTTCGTCGGCGACCGGCGCGTTTTCCTGCGGCAGGTAACCGATAGAGACGCCGCGTTCGGAGATGATCTTGCCTGTGTCGGCGGCTTCCTCGCCCAGGATGATCGAGAACAGCGTGGTCTTCCCCGCCCCGTTCGGACCCACCAGCCCGATCCGGTCCTGGCGGTTCACTTGCAGGGTGACGTCGGCAAACAATACACGTTCGCCGTAGGCTTTGCTGATGCCGGACAGAGTCAACATGAGCCGCCAGCCTACGGAAACAGGCCCCGAATCCGCTTGGCTTCCTGCACCCGTTTGATGCCGAGGCTCAGGGCGGCCAGGCGCATGGAGATCTTCTGCTTGCGGCTCAGGGAGACGACTTGCGTGAAGGCCGTTTCCAGGATGCGGAACAGCTTGTCCACCACCTCGGTCTCGCCCCAGAAGAAGCTCTGCAGGTCCTGCACCCACTCGAAGTAGGAGACGATCACGCCGCCCGCGTTGCACAGCACGTCGGGGATGAGGAAGATTTCCGGGCGCTGATTCAGAATCACGTCGGCCTCGGGTGTGGTGGGGCCGTTGGCGGCCTCGGCGATGATGCGGCACTGGATCTTGCCGGCGTTGGCAGCCGGTGATCTGGCGCTCCAGCGCGGCGGGGACGAGGATGTCGCACGGCAGCGTCAGCAGTTGTTCGTTGGTGATGGGCTCGGCCTCGGGGAAGCCGGCCACGGACTTGGTGCTGGCGACATGCTTTTCCAGGCGCCCAGAGGTCAAGCCCGTTCGAGTTGTAAGCTCCGCCAAACGCATCGGTCACCGCCAGCACCTTCACGCCGTAGCGGGCGAGCGAGAGCGCGGCGACGGAGCCGACGTTGCCGAAGCCCTGGATCGCGGCGGTGGCTTTGCTGATGTCCAGCCCGATGGTGTCGGTGGCGCGGTTGACGAGATAGCCGACGCCGCGGCCGGTGGCCTCGCGCCGGCCCAGCGAACCGCCCAGGCCGACCGGCTTGCCGGTGACGATGCTGGGCACGGTGGCCCCGACGTGGACCGAGTAGGTGTCCATCATCCAGGCCATGACCTGTTCGTTGGTGCCGAGGTCGGGGGCCATCACGTCAATCTGCGGGCCGATGAACGGGATCATTTCCTGCGTGTAACGGCGGGTGACGCGCTCCAGTTCGGTCATCGACAGCTTGCCCGGGATCGCAGGCGACGCCGCCCTTGGCGCCGCCGTAGGGCAGGCCGGTCAGGGCGCATTTCCAGCTCATCCACATCGCCAGCGCGGCCACTTCGCCGATGGTCACGTCGGGATGAAAGCGCAAGCCGCCCTTGGTGGGGCCGAGGGTGAGATGATGCTGCACGCGGTAGCCGGTGAACACCTGCGTGGAGCCGTCGTCGCAGTGGATCGGCAGCGCCACAGTCATCGAGCGCTTGGGGTATTTGACGCGGTCGCGCTCGGACTCGGGCATCTGCAAATGGTCCGCCACCAGGTCGAACTGCTGGCAGGCCATCCGGAAAGTGGGATGGTCGTAGATTTCCATGGGCGGCAGGATAAGCGTAGTGGCCGGGGTAGGGCAAAGTGAAAAGGGGGCGGAGGGTGGCACGGTTAGGACGTTCAAGGTTGCATGAGTTACATGGTTACATGGCTACAAGGTTACATGGTTGCAAAGGCGCCGGAGCGTGGGTTCCGCTTGTAACCATGTAACTTATGCAACCTTGTAACCTTGCAACGACGTAACTCATGCCCCTTCCCTCCCGCCCACTCCGCCCTTACATTGAAGCCGATGTCCGACAGCTGGTCGTCAACGAAGTCTATCTGAGCCTGCAGGGCGAGAGCACCTTTGCCGGGTTGCCGTGCGTGTTTATCCGCCTCACCGCGTGCGACTTGCGCTGCTCGTATTGTGACACGGCGTATGCCTTTACGGAGGGAAGCCGGAGGTCGCTGGACGACATACGCGCTGACGTTGGTCGGTTGGCCGCACCTTTCGGGGAAACCAGAAGTCCGAAGTCCGAAGTCCGAAGTCAGAGGCTGCCCCTGGTGGAGTTAACCGGCGGGGAGCCTTTGCTGCAGAAGAATTCGCTGCCGCTGATGGCGGGGCTATGCGACGACGGCTTCACCGTGCTGCTGGAAACCAGTGGGGCGCACGACATTGCGCCGGTGGACTCGCGGGTGCGGCGCATCATGGACCTGAAATGCCCCGGCAGCGGTGAGGCGGCACGCAATCGCTGGGAGAATCTGTCGCACCTCAAGGACACGGACGAGATCAAGTTCGTCATCTCCACCCGGGAGGATTACGAGTGGGCCAAGGAGCGCATCGCGGAGCATCAACTCGCCGCCATTTGCCCGTTGCTGTTCTCGTGGGCCCACCCGCTCGGGCAGGCGCAGCGGGATAAGTCGCTGAAGCGGCCGCCGGCGGACCAGACGCCCATTTCACGGCTGGAACTGGCGGAAAAGATCATTGCCGATGCCTTGCCTGTGCGGTTCCAAGTCCAGTTGCACAAGGTCATTTGGGCGCCGGAACAGCGGGGGGTGTAGATGGGGGTGATGCGTGAAACGTGAAACATCAGGTGTAAAGCGGGCGACACAAGCCCTGTCAGGCCCGACGTATCACGCATCACGCATCACGACGCATCACGCATCACACTTGGAGTCGCCTGCGTTTGAACCAAAGAGCCGCGCCAGGCGTCTAACCTATGTGGCCTAAACTAGCTGCTTAGGTCATGGTTTCGGGGCGGCTTGGAAACGGGTCGCCTCGTTTTGTATGTACCCGACCGACCGAAGGATGATTATATGACTCAACCAAAACCGCCGACGCGCGTCGAATCCGACAGCATGGGCACGATTGAAGTGCCCGCGAACGTTTATTGGGGCGCCCAAACCGAGCGCTCGCTGCTCCACTTTCGCATCGGGCGCGATACCATGCCCCCGGAGTTAATCCGCGCTCTGGGCATTCTGAAAAAGGCCGCCGCCCTGGTGAACCAAGACCTCGGCAAGCTACCCGCCGAGAAGGCGCAATTGATCGTGCGGGCGGCGGACGAAGTGGTCGCCGGCAAGCTCAATGACCAGTTCCCCTTGCGCATCTGGCAGACCGGCAGCGGCACGCAGACCAATATGAACGCCAACGAGGTCATCGCCAACCGCGCCATTGAGATCAGCGGCGGCGTGCTCGGGTCCAAGAAGCCCATCCACCCCAACGATCACGTTAACCTCTCCCAATCTTCCAACGACGCCTTCCCGACCGCCATGCACATCGCGGCTGCCGAGCGGCTCCATAACGACCTGCTACCTGCCGTCGAGCGCGTGCGAGAAGCAATTGAGGCCAAGGCGCAGGAGTTCGCCGGGGTCGTCAAGATCGGGCGCACGCACTTGCAGGACGCCACCCCCCTCACCGTCGGCCAGGAAATGTCCGGCTGGGCCAGCCTGCTGGCGCGCGACGTCGAGCGGCTGAAGCAAGGGCTCGACGGCCTTTACGACCTCGCGCTCGGCGGCACTGCCGTCGGCACCGGCCTCAATGCCCATCCCGAGTTCGGCGCGCGCGCCGCCGCCCGCATCGCCGAGCTGACCCGACTGCCCTTTCGCTCCCACCCGAATAAATTCGCGGCGCTCTCGGCGCATGACGAACTGGTCTTCGCGCACGGCGCTATCCTGACCCTCGCGGGTTCGCTGATGAAGATCGCCAACGACATCCGTTGGCTGGCGTCCGGCCCCCGCTGCGGCTTAGGCGAACTGCACATCCCCGAGAACGAGCCCGGCTCTTCGATCATGCCGGGAAAGGTCAATCCCACTCAATGTGAAGCGATGACGATGATCGCCGCGCAGGTCCACGGCAACCACGCCGCGATTGCCTTTGCCGGCTCGCAGGGCAACTTCGAGCTGAACGTCTTCAAACCGGTCATTATCCACAACTTCCTCCACTCGGTGACGCTGCTCCATGACGCCTGCCCCGGCTTCGTGGACTACCTGATTCGGGGCATCACCCTCGACCGCGCCCGCATTGATGCCTACGTCCACAACTCGCTCATGCTGGTCACCGCCCTCACCCCGAGGATTGGCTATGACAAGGCCGCCCAAATCGCCCACGCCGCCCATGAGAATGGCACCAGTCTGCGTGAGGCGTGTCTCAAGCTGGGCTTCCTGACCGGCGAGGAGTTTGACCGCCTGGTTCGCCCGGAAGTCATGACCCATCCGTAAGAGGCATCGTCCCGAAACCCAGCCGATGATCCTTGAGAGCCCCCACGGTCGCGAACCGTGCAATGGGACCATGAACCGGGGCGGGGACGGCTCGTCCCCGACTGCCCCAGGCTGCGGGAAACACGGGGACGAGCCGTCCCCGCCCCGGTTCATGGAGAGAGCGCAGGTGACAGGAAAACCGCAAGTGCCCAGGCCCCAGACTTCGGCTTCGGCTACTGAAACAGCTCGGAGAGGCGCAAGCGAAGGCCGGGGGGACTGGCGCATTCCAGGACATCGTCGGCCCGAACGATCTGCATTTGCTGGTAACGCCCTTTTTGCGGCTGCCGATACACCTCTGCCTGCCGTTCGGGGCCAAGCAGGATCCAGTACTCCTTAACCCCGGCTTCAGCATAGAGGGAGGCGAGCTCCCGATCGAGCACCGCGCTGGAGACAGCGATTTCAACCACCAATTCCGCGGTGGCAGGGTGCGCTGTGGCAAAGTCGCTTTCCTGGCCGCGCGTGACCGAGATGTCCGGTTCCGGTTCCGAATCGGCCAGTGTGAGCGGCTCTTCCTTCCACACGCAAAAGCCGTCCGGCAGGTGTGCCAGCAACAGGCGATAAAGGCGGGAAGCAATCGTGCGGTGGAGGGGAGATTTAGACATCTTCTCGATTACCAAGCCGCGGACCAGCTCTGTGCGGCGGCCGTGTTCATTGAATTCGTCGAGCCGGTGGTACTCCTCCACGGAAAGCCGTGAGATGCGCTGGAGGACTTCCGGTATCTCAAGAATTGCTGCCATGCCGCTTGAAATCTACGCGCCCCAACTGATTTGGTCGAGTCTCAAAGCGCACTGCCCCTCTGCGAGGATGCATCTGGTTATTACCACCACTTCGGGTAGCCACTGGTCGGAAACCCGAAACCCGAAAGGCGAACCTGCTCCATCCCCGCGCCTGGACCTGCGGCCCAGTCGGCAGCGGCTCAATCAGGGCCAGCAGAAGGGCGAGAGCAGGCTTTTCGGACTTCGGGTTTCGGGTTTCGGCCTTCTTTCGGCCTTCGGATTTCGGGTTTCGGATTTGGGAGGCTGGCGCTTGGTGTTACTGTCGAGCACCCTCCGCGACTCCTCCCGCGGCTCAGCCTGACAGACTCATTCCACCTCGACGTACGGAAGCTTGAGCAGACCCGCTACGCGACGGATCACGGGCAGCATGTGGCCCACGCCCAGGGCACAATGATGCGTCGGGCCTTCCAGGCACCAGCGGTTGACGAAGTTGGTCATGCCGCACTTGAACTTGATCCGGCTGTTGGTATTGCCGATCTGCAGCATCGCGCCGGGAACGCTCTCGCCCTCGGACGCCAGCAGCTTGAGCCGGCCATCGGCGGTCTGCGTCAGCGCCAACAATGTTACCGGGCCAAGCTTCACGTGCGCCTCGACGCTGACACCGTAGCCGCGCTTGCCGTGGTACAGGCCGAGCCCGCGCAGGATCGGCTTGCCTTCCGCGATGCCCAGGTGAAACGGGCCGTCGTGGCCCATCAGCAGGAAGTCCTCGTCGAAATCCATCGCGTAGAACTCCGTGTAGCTGCCGCCACAGCCGAGCAAGTCGAGGATCTTCATCGCCTGACAGTTCTTCAGGTCGCCCTCGCCGCTGGCCGGGATGCCGCGCGCGGTCAACAATGAGCAGCCGAGAATGAGGCCCGCGCCGAGGCGCTCGTATTCGTTGCCGTCCAGGCCGCGGTAGTAATACGCCAGTCCGTGCAAATCGAAATCCGCCACTAGCCGGTCCAACGCCACCGCCACGCGGCAGGCCCATTCCATCTGCTCCGGTTTGGGCGCGCGCGCCAACGGATCGGACGGGCTGTCCTGGCTGACCTCGAAGATCGAGAGTGTTTCCCTGCGCTTGGCTGCCACCGCGCGCTCGCCCGCTTTTGGCAGGCGCTCGGCGAGGTCGCACATTTCGAGCACCTCGATGTGCGTGCCGAGCTGGGCGGTGTGCTGGGTGAAGTCGCTATACATGTCCAGCATGCCCGGATAGGTGTGGCCGAGGAACCCGATGCGGCCGCGCTTGAGACAGCTTACCGCCGACGCGGCGCGGACCCAATCCTCGATCTCCTGCCACGCGCGCTGCGAATCGGGATGGCTGGGCGGCGCTTCGCGGAAGCGGCCACGTTCGATCCCGAGCACCCCCGTTACGACATGAAAATCAATGCGGCTGCGGGCAAAAGCGCAGGCAATCTCGGGCACGCAGCAGGAACAACAATTGGCCAGCCATTCCCCGGTGTCGGTCTTCGGATAGTCGAGCGCGCTCACCGGTTGCAGGTTGAGTATGAGCACCGGGGCGCCCGCCGGTTGAACCGCCGGCAGGACCTGGCTGCTCGTCGCGTATGTACCCACGTAGCAGATGATCAGCTCGACTCCTTCGCGGGCAAAAAGCGCGCCTGCGGCTGCGGCGCCTGGCGCTGAATCCACCAGCCCCGCGTCCACTACCTCACAGAACTTGCCGAGCCGGGCGCTGACGATACCTTGATACCCCTCCAGGCGCCGCTTCATCCCCTTGAACTGGGGCCAATACGCCGCCAGCCCAATGCCGAACAGCCCTACCTTGCCTCCTTGGATTTGAGTTTTCAAATGACCTCCCGATACACGTCCGGGTGCGGGCGCGAAATGACGACCGCATTGACCAGCACGCCCGCTTCGCTGATGACCTGCCGCCCGGCGGCGACTGCCGCCTGCACCGACGCCACATCCCCGGTCATGGTGCAAAACGCCTTCCCACCCAGCGCCATCGCCAGCCGGACGTCCATCAGGGTGACGTTCGCCGCCTTGGCGGCGGCATCGGCGGCCTCGATCAAGGTGGCGACGTTGAACGACTCCAGGATGCCGAGCGCGCCGTCCGGCTGCACCGGCTGAGTGCGCCCCAGCGCCATGAACACATCGGGATGCACGTTCGAGATGACGAACTGGTCTATGAGACAGCCATTGGCGGTCTCCGCGCCGGCGGTGACGGCAGCCTCCACGGCGGCGGTGTCGCCCCCGATGAGCACCATGTATTTGCCCGAGCAAATCGAGCGTGACAGCAGCAGGCGGACGTTGCCGGCCTTAAGCATCGTGTCGGCCACCTCGAAGCCGGAGGCCACGCTGGACAGCTCGATCAAGCCTATTGATTTCTCCATGATATTACCTTTCGAGAATAATCTGTTGGTTGGTGACTTCCCGAACCTTGCCCGCCACCGGCGCGTGCAGTAGAGCGCCCAGCGCATTGGCGGCGGGCTCGCCAATGACCTGGCCGGCCGTCACCCGGTCGCCCGGCCTTCACCTTGGGCTGGCAGGGCGTGCCGGCGCTCTGCTTGAGCGGCAGCACCAGCCGGGCCGGCTCGAGGCGGCCCGTCCAGAAGCGGCGCGGGCAGGTCGTAGTGCTGCACGTTGAGCTTTCCGGGTGAGCGTCTTGATCGGCACATGCCGGCCATCGCGCATCGCGTGCGGCTTGACCGTCGGTCGGCCCGGTCCACTTCACATTCGTCCGCCGCATCTCGGCCTTGGAATCGTCGCAGGCTTCCTTGGGATACAACTCCTCCGGGCAGGCAAAAAGGGTGCACAGCCCGCACGAGCAGCACATCGCCGCCCACTGGTTCCAGTATTCCGCGCCCGGTGGCGGTGAACGCGAGGCTGCGCATCACCTGGTGCGGCTCGACGGCGTAGCCGAGCAGAAAGCGCGGGCAATACTCCGTGCAATACCGGCACTGGTCGCAGGCGGACTTGCCGATCTTGGCCTGCACCTTGTTGGGCTTGAGCTTGCGCTCCATCACATGATGGTTGCGCGGCAGGATGACCACGCCCGTGGCGGTCTTGGTGATCGGCGCGTCGAGGTTATCGGTCGTCTGGCCCATCATCAGGCCGCCGATGCAAAGCACCGGGTCGTCCGTCGTCAGCCCGCCCACCGCATCGAGGCAGTCGCGGTAAGTCGTGCCGATGGGCACGCACAGCGTCGCCGGCGAACGCACCGCCCCGGCGATGGTAAGCCACTTGTGCGTGACTGGCTTGCCGTCAGCGGCAGCGGCAATGTTCACGAACGTCTCCACGTTATTGACCACCGCACCCGACCTGGATCGGAATGCCCCCGGGCGGAATCAAGCGCCCCGTCACTTCATAGACCAGATCGTATTCGTCGCCGGCCGGGTAGTAATCGCCCAGCAACTGCACGCGCAGCGCGGTGCCCTTGCACGCGGCGCTGACCGCCTCCACCGCGACGCTTCTTCTTGGCCTTGATGCCGACGACGCCCGTCCTTGGCGCCCACCGCCTCCATCGCCAGTTGCATCCCGCGGACCAGTTCGGCGGCGTGCTTCTCCATCACGACCGCGTCCTTGTGCAGCAAGGGCTCGCACTCGGCGCCGTTGGCAATGACGGTGTCCGCCTTCGACGCCATTTTGACGTGCGTGGGAAAGCCGCCGCCGCCCGCGCCGACTACGCCGGCTTGTTTCACTTTATCCGCCAAGGTCATAAGAATTGGCCCGCACTATATCCCACTGCCCACACCCATTGCCAAACACAAAACTCCTCCGCCTCATGCGCCGGGCGCATTCGCGAGTCCTCGGGGTGCGGTTGCGGGTGGCTCGTTCGCAGGCACTGCCAAGCCGGAAACGGGGGATGAGAAAGCCGCTGGGTTTGGGTTTAGCATTTCAAGGCCCAGCGGCCCATTCTTGCCGGAGGATGGCCAGCAACACCACGTCCTCGAACACGCCCCATTTTCTTACGCGCTGGCGCAGGAGGCCCTCGTGTTTCATGCCGATCTTGGCCAGCACGCGGCCGGAGGCCGGGTTGCGGACCATGTGACAGGCGTAGATGCGGTTCAGGCCCAGTTCCCGGAAACCGAAGGCCACCATCGCTCGGGCCGCCTCGGTCGCGTAGCCTTGGCGCCAGTATTCCACCCCGACCCAAAAACCCAGTTCAGCCTGCAAATGCTCGGCATCAATGTCGCGCAGTCCGATTGTCCCGACCAACCGGTCTTCCCGCTTCAATTGCAGGCCGAAGACCACCGCCTTGCCCCTGACGAAAAGGTCGGTAAGCCCGGCAATCCATTGCCAGGCCTGCTGCTCGGAATACGGGTGCGGTATCGAGATGGTCGTGTCGGCGATCTCGCGCCGCCCGGCCAACTGCTGCACCGCCGGCGTGTCGTGCAGCATCAGAGGCCGGAGCAACAGGCGCTCGGTTTCGAGTATCGGCGGGCCGGTCACCATGCGATCACGGTTTGATTGATCGCGGGGGCTGTGGCCGGCCATCGCACCCGCCGGCCATCGTCCAGCGCGGCTTCGAGGTAGTATTCGATCGTGCCTGGCGACCGGGCCGGCAGTGCCGCGCGGTAGGCCTGGCGGCTGCGATGGGTGGCAGCCGATTTCCTGAATCGGCCCTTGCCCAGGGAACGCCAGAAGAGGCTGACTCCGGCGCACTTCGTGCCGGAGAGAACAAAGGCCCGGATCTCCTGCGGCTCGCCAGCCTTCATTTGGGTGCATTTCGCCGATACGAAAACCCGCGGTTCGCCCCGATAGGCGGTGTTGACGGCAGCTTGGGCCGGCAAGGGTCGGCCGAGGATTTGCGCAATAGCCGCGTCGTGCGAGGTCACAATACGGCCACGGGAGCCGCTCTCAATGCTCGCGATGGTCCCGATTTCGCCCGGCGACCTGGCGCAGTCCACGAAGGCGGCAACCAGGTCCTCGTAGCTCCGCGCGATGTCCAAACGGAGGGGGAGAGCCTCCTCCCGAACAAAGCTCTGCTTCCTGTCGGCCGCCTTAATCGCATCGGCCTCCTTCATCCTGGCGTTGAGGCGATCCGCCAGGACCCAGGTCCGCACCCGCAGTTCGGAGGCCCGGATCAGGTTTCGCCAGTAATCAAATCGCTCAAGGTTGCCGGCGCCCTTCACGCCGCAGCCGCAATCCCTCCATCTCGCGGAGCGGCGCAAAGAACTCGGAGATTTGCGCGTCGGTAGTGCCCGCGCCGCCGTGGATCAGCGCATTGATTCCCAGGTGCGCGCCGTCGAGCTTTTGAATGGCCCGGCCAACGTCGGCGCCGGCCTCCTGCCCAAACCTGCCGCGGCCCCAATCCGCCCAGAAAGCATCCATTCCCGGCTTGCTGCCATTGCCGGCAGGGGGCTTCTCATTGACTCCGCCCGGGGAGTCGAAATCCCAGCCGGCCTCGGCCAGCGCCGTGATGTTTGGCGATATGGCCGCCGTCCGCCAGTGGATCGCCATCATGCCCTCGCACCCGTAATGGAATGCTTCCGAGGAGTCGGCAAACATCCGCTTCGCCCAGAGCTGCAGGTCCCAGGAAGTGCAGCAATGAGCCCCGGCTGCGTCATCGTCCTCGGCCCAGCCGATGGCCCACTTGGGGCGGCCTGAGATTTCGCCATAAGTCTTCTCTACGGGATCACGCCCCAGGCTGGTATTGATTGAGGACACGGCCCAGCTCTTGGGGGTATGCTGATCCATCCAGAACGGATCGTCGCGAGTGCCCAGCCGCCAGCCGCAGGTGGCAAAGCTGAACGGCGCCTTTACCGCTTCAGCCGCCGCCTCGGCCTGGCCGATGTCACGCTCGACATTGGCGGTGGTAGTCATCTCCCAATCCTTGCAGCCGGGTTCCCGCCCCAGCCAGACCTCCGGCGTCCAGAACCAGTAATAGTCCACCGGCACCTTGTGCATGATTCGGAGGAACGTCCCCTCGTACAGGCGGCGGATGACGGCTGGGTCATCCGGCTTCAGGCCTCGCGCCTCCAACCGCGCGGCCAGCGCCTTCGGGACGCCGAGAGGCAGTTCGGTGCCGACGCAGGTCTTGATGCCGAGGCGCCGCGCCTGGCTGAAGGCGTTCTGCTGCATATCTCCGTAGCGGTTGAACATGGCAGCGCCGGCCTCCGGGGTTCTGGGCCATTCCAGGCAATCGAGCATGAAGTCCGGGCCATAGTCGTCCGTCTCAAACAGCAGGCCGGCGCCCGCGGCGTAGCGGCTGGTCGGGAAAGGGGTGACCGCCCAGCCTTTACGGGTCGTGACGACGCCGGCCTTGTAGCCGAACCGGACGTTGCCGTGCTGGTCCACGTCCTCGGGCAACCCGATCCACACGGTAGCCTCGGGCCCGGCCGCGGGGTTCCAGCTCGGGTAGGTGTGCAGTCCAATGAAATTCATCCTCAGCTTCGCCATCTGCGAGAGCACGCTCTCGTAGTCCTGAAGGTTCCACCAGTCCGGCCCGACGGAGAAGTCATGGAAAGGCTGCAGACCGCGCAGGGCGAAGCGCGGCTTGCCGGTCTCGTTCATCTCCGGCCAGTTGCCGCGCAGAGGCTCATCCGGCACGACATCCTCATCGAGTCCGAAGCCGACACCCAGTTTCTCGGCAAACCGGTAGGCGCCATACAAAGTCCCGACCTCATCACCACCCACAATCCACCAAACCTTCCTGCCCTCCACAGTGCTGCTCTTCAACGTGAACTGTTGCGGCCCCAGGTCCTTCCCGAGGTCGCCGCAGAGCTTCCTATTCGCGCACGACACCACAATGCGGTCGCCGGTAGTTAACCCGCGCCTGACCGGCAACACTTTGCCGGTGCGCAGATAAACATAGCGCCGGACTTCATTGGCGGCAAAGGCCTCCAGTTTCGAAGCGTCCTTCCTGATGACAATCACGTTCGGCCTCACCACGACAGCACCGCCGACACGCGCCTGGTTGGAGGATGGCCCCTCGATTCGTGCCTCCGCTTCGGCGCGGGTTGCGTTGCAGCAGAGACTCGACAGGAGGAGCGCGGACATTAGCGACAAGCGCATGGCGTTCTTTAACTGGTTTCCTATTGCCTGGGCTGTTCTACCTGAACCAATCGGCATGAGAAGAGAAAAGATGTCAGGGGCGTTTCAGGCGCCAGGCATTACCCGGGGTCAGAGCCGAATGGCGCCTGGTTAAGGTTCAGCCAGAGCACGGACTTTTCAACGGTCGCTGAGGACAGGTGCGAGGGCGCCCTCGTAGCTTCCCAGCCACCGAGCCGGTATGCCCAGATTCCGGATTATGAGCCAAGCTCGCTCCCAATTACCTCCAGGCCGCCCTGTAGCCCCCTCCAGGCGGATTACTGGCTAAGGGGTAGGCAACTGGTAGGCAACCGGTCCGATGTGGATCGGATCCACATCGGACCGGTTGCCTACCAGTTGCCTACCCCTTAGCCACTCCCAGGCTTTGACGTGGCCTGAGCCAGGCCGGCAGCGGGGCTGCGCGGCACTGCCGCCGCCGACGCCAGCGGCGGACAGCCATTTTGCCAGCGAAAGGGGTCCCTATTGGCGTCGGCGGCTGCCAGCAGAACCGTCCAGGCTCTCGCCGGTGCCACGCCCCAGGCTGGGCACGGGCGCCGGAGGGCCGGAGCGGCTGCAGACCGGGCGTGGGGCTGCTGGGTCAGATGAAGCTGCCCCAGGGCAGTCACGGGCAAGTTGCTGCGGCTGAATGTGTTACGCCTTAAGTAAGCGTCATTCGGGTCAGAGCCGTGCGGGCTCGCCGGGGGGAAGTTCGTCCCGGGATTGGCGTGCGACTGCCTGTCGCCCTGCTGCATTGACCGGCGCGCCGGGTTGCTCCACCCTCTGGGCCGTCGGGGCGCCGGACCCAACTCGGCAGCCCTGACTGGAACATGAGCACTGACATCCAGATCGTCCCGCTGTCCCGCAACCCGCGGGATGTGCTGCGCTTTTTGAGTGTGAGCTATGGCATTTACCGGGATGACCCCCATTGGGTCGCACCGCTGCTGATGGACCTGAGGAAGGTGTTCACCGACGCCAACCCGCTGTTCCAGCACGCGATGATGCAGCTCTGGATTGCGCGCCGCGGCATGCAGGACGTGGGCCGCATCGCGGCCATTGTTGATCATAATCACAATCGCGCGTCCAATGACCAGGCGGCGTTCTTCGGCTTCTTTGAGTCCGTGGACGACCCGGCAGTCAGCCGGTTGCTCTTTGAGACGGTGTTCGGTCTGGACCCGCCAGGCGGGGTTGCAGCGCGTGCTGGGGCCGATGAACCCCACGACCAACGACGAGTGCGGTTTGCTGGTCGAGGGCTTTGATTCACCGCCGGTCATCATGATGACCTACAATCCGCGCTACTATGTAAGGCTGGTTGAGGCCGCCGGCTTCCGCAAAGCGAAGGACCTGCTGGCCTTCCACATGGACCTGGCCAAAATCCCGCTGGACCGGCTGGGCCGCATTGCCGCCAAAATCAAGCAGCGCAACCCGAACCTGGCCTTCCGCCCGGTCCGGCGCAAGACGCTGCAGCGAGGACCTCGTCAAGGTGAAGGAAGTCTATAACGCGGCCTGGGAGGATAACTGGGGCTTCGTGCCGATGACGGATGCCGAGGTGGATTTCATGGCGGCGCGCCTCAAGCCGCTGCTGATGGAGGGGCTAATCTGGCTGGCGGAGGCGGGCGACCGAGCCGGTCGGGCTTCCTGCTGGCGCTGCCGGATTACAACATCGCCGCTCAAACCCTTGCAGGGGCGACTGCTGACCCCCAGGGTGCTGGGTTTCATCCCTTACCTGCTCGGCTGGAAGTGCCCGCCGCGCACCCGCGTAATCACCCTCGGCGTTAAGGAGCAATACCGCTCCAAGGGCCTGGAGTCCGCGATGCTGATCGAGGGCCTCAAGGTGGGCTTCGATGCCGGCGTCCGGGAGTCTGAAGCGTCGTGGATTCTGGAGGATAACGTCGCGATGTGCCGGGTGCTGGAGGCGATTGGCGGGCCGGCCCTATAAGACGTATCGGATTTATGAGAGGGCGGTGTGAAGGGAAATCCGAAGGCCGAAATCCGAAACTCGAAACCCGAGGACACCCAGGGGCGTTTGGTGGATTCGTGCGCGTCGGGAGCCATTCGGGTTTCGGATTTCGGGTTTCCTTCGGCCTTCGGATTTCGGATTTCGGCCTTCGAACTCCCCCCTTCCCTGGTGTGCGGGCAAACGCACAGTTCCCTGGGCGAACGAACTGCGGCAGGCTGAACTCAGATTGAATAACGATTTGCTTTAATGCGACTGTTTCTTAATATGACGGATTGGACTAAGTAGATGCGACAGTTTGTCACCATCGCCACCAACGCCTTTATGGAGCTGGTCCGGCAGCCGATTTTCCTGCTGCTGATGACCTGCTCGGCGGTGTTTGAGATCTTCCTGGCGACGCCCTACTACTTCGCGTTCGGCGACGAGCCCAAGCTGGTCAAGAACAGCGTGCTGGCGGTGATGCTGCTGGCGGGGCTGCTCGGGGCGGTGCTGAGCGCGTCAGCCTCGCTGGCGCGCGAAATCCGCACGGGGACCGCGCTGGCGGTGCTGTCCAAGCCGGTGGGCCGGGCGCAGTTCCTGCTGGCCAAGTATGTCGGGCCTGATGGCGGCGCTGACGGTGCTGACGTATGTGAACCTGGTTGCGGCGTTGATCGCCAGCCGGATGGCGTTTGACGCGTATGGCAAGACCGACCTGGCGGCGATTGGCATATTCGCCGCCGGGGTTGTGATCGCCTACGCTGTGGGCGGCTTCAGCAATTTCTTTCTCCGCCGGCCCTTTGTCAGCGACGCGGTGTTCGCGCTGGTGGTCACGGTCACGCTGGCGGCGTTTGTGATTTTTGAGTTCACCACGCAGATGCGAGTCCGCGAACGAGCCGGGCGTCGGTGGATTGGCGGCTGGTGCCGGCGGCGCTGCTGATTCTGTTTGCGCTGTGGATCCTGGCCGGGCTGGCGCTGGCCTGCTCGACCCGGCTCGACATGATTCCGACCCTGGCGATCTGCTCGGCGTTCTTCCTGGTGGGCCTCATGTCCGATTACCTGTTTGGCCGGCAGGCCGAACCGGTCTGGCAGCGCGAGATGTCGGCGGAGGTCAGCAGCTCGCGCTGGACGGACAGCCAGCAGGCGCTGCTGAAGGAAATGGTCGCCAAGTATGACCAGGACAAGAACGGCAAGCTGGAGGCGTCGGAGCGGGCAGCGATCAGCCCCGAGGACCAGGCGCGGCTGCGGCAAGCGGGCATGGGGGGACGCTGGTGGGCGTCGGTGCTTTACACGGTGACGCCGAATTGGCAGCTTTTCTGGCTGGCGGATGCTTTGGCCGAAGCCAAGAGCACCTTCCACTGGGGCTATGTGGGCAAGGCGTTTGCCTATATGGCGGCGTATGTGGGCGCGGCGCTGACCGCGGCCATCCTGCTGTTTCAAGAACGGGAACTGAGTTGATTTTTCATGGAACGAAGCATACAAAAGAACGGGCTGATTAACCTGCTGGGCCTGCTGGCCGTGGGCGTGGCGGGCCTGGCGGTGGCGCGCTACGCCAATTCGCTGGCGGGCCAGGTGAGCGTGCTGTTCCTGGGCCTGGGCGTGCTGGTGGCGGCGGTGAGCTGGTTCCAGATGCGCCTGGAGGACCGGGAGCGGCTGGAGAAGCTCGAACTGGAGGAACTGGCCAAGGCCCACAGCGGCTCGGCGCTGTTCGAGGCGCGGGACGCCGAAGTCTTCCCGGCGCAGCGCTCGCGCGAGCAGTTCGAGCGGTTCTTCGTGCCGGCGTTCACGGTGCTGCTGTTCCTGCTGCAGGCCGGCGGGGCCTGGCTGCTGTGGCGCTGGCTGTCGCGCAGCACCACGGTGGCCGACGGTCAAGGAGCCCATTACCGGGCTCGGCCTTGTTTGGCGTGTTCTTCCTGCTGCTGTTCCTGCTCGGCCGGTTCTCGGCCACGATCGCGCGGTTGGAAGATCACCGCCTGCTGCGGCCCGGCGCCAGCTACGTGCTGGCGAACGCCTTCTTGTGCCTGGCTGGTGGCGCTGGGCATGGTCGGGGTCTGGGCCGGCTTCCCGAAGAGCGGACTTCTACGTCGCGCACGTCCTGTGCGGCCTGCTGGCGCTGGTGGCGCTCGAGACGCTGGTCCAACTGGTGCTGGAAATTTATCGGCCGCGGGTCAAGGGCAAGGTCGAGCGGCCCTTATACGAGAGCCGGCTGGTCGGGCTGCTCGGCCAGCCGGAAGGCCTGATCACCACGGCGGCGCAGGCGCTGGATTACCAGTTCGGGTTCAAGGTTTCGGAGACCTGGTTCTACCGCTTCTTCGAGAAGGCGCTGGGCTGGCTGGTGCTGCTGCAAGTGGGCGGCGCTGGTGCTCTCGACCTGCGTGGTGTTCATCGATGCGGGCGAACAAGGCGTGCTCGAGCATTTCGGCAAGCTGGTCGCAGAGCCGGTCGCCGCTCGGCCCCGGCGCCCATCTCAAGTGGCCGTGGCCGATTGACCACGTTTATCGCTACCGCACCGATCAGATTCAGACCTTCACGGTCGGCTTCAGCCCCGGAAGCGCCGGCAGGCGCAGGAGAAGGTATGTGCTGTGGGGCCAGGGCCACCGCGGGGAAACCAATTTCCTGGTGGCGAGCCGCTTGCAGCTGTCGCAGGAAACCACCAACGAGGTGACGGGCAAACGGACCCCGCCGGTGAACCTGCTGACGGTGAGCGTGCCGGTGCAATTCCAGATCACCAACCTGCTGGACTGGGCCTATAACAACGAAGACGCCCCGGCGCTGCTGGAGGACCTGGGCACGCGCGAAGTGGTGCGCTACCTGGTCGGCGTGGACATGAACGACATCATGTCCGTGGGGCGCGAGACGGCGACGCGCGCTCTGCAGGAGCGCATCCAGGCGGCGGCCGACCAGCACAAGCTGGGCGCCCGAATCGTCGCGGTGGACATGGGCGACCTGCATCCGCCGGTGAAAGTTGCGCCGGAATACGAAAAAGTCGTCGCCGCCATCCAGACCAAGCAGGCGAAGATCCTGGCGGCCCGCGCCGACGACATTCGCACCAACGCGCTGGCCGGCGCGCAGGCGACCAACATCTCTGAACAAGGCCAGCGCCGAGCGCACTGGCGCGCGAGATCAGCGCGCTGGCCCAGGCCGCCCTGTTTACCAACCAAATCCCCGCCTATGAAGCGGCGCCGTCGGTTTATCCGGAGCGGGCGTATTTGCAGGCCTTCGCCCGGGCCACCGCCAACGCGCGCAAATATCTTCTGCTCACCACCAATACCTACGACGTGCTGCAGTTCGACCTGCAGGAATCCATCGCGCAGAGCCTGCTTAACCTGAACGTGCCTGCGCCCAAAACTAAATAATGTCCATGAAACGCAATCCACTGACCCTCATTATCGGCGCTGCTGCTGATCATTGTCTTCGGCCTGTTGCTCTTTGTCTTCCAGGTCCGCCAATCCGCAGGTCGCCGTCGTCACGACGTTCGGCAAGCCGACGCGGCCCATCACCAAGCCGGGCGCGTATCTCAAGTGGCCCTGGCCGATCCAAAAGGTCTGGTGGTTTGACCGGCGCGTGCAGAATTTCGAGGATCGCCTCACCGAAGGGCTGACGCGCGGACAGTTTCAACCTGCTGACCTCGGTCTATGTGGGCTGGCGGATCACGGACCCCGCGGCCTTCTTCCCGCGGTTCGCCGGCAGCGCCGGACCCGATCGCGGCGGCGGAAGCGCTGCTGGACCAATGGCTGGGCACCGCCAAGACGGCGGTCGTGGGCCGGCATCCGCTCGGCCGACTTCTTATCCACCACCGACAACGGGGCCAGCTTCGTCGCCATCGAGAACGAAATCCTGGCCACGATCCAGTCGCAGCTCCGCACCAACAACTTCGGCCTCAAGATCGAGTTCCTCGGCATCAAGCGGCTGCAATTGCCGGAAAGCGTCAGCCAGCAGGTGTTCGAGCGGATGACCTCCGAGCGGAAGGTGCTCGCCGACCGGTTCCAATACGAAGGCGAGGCCGAGGCGCAACGCATCCGCTCGACGGCCGAGCGCCGGGCGGCGGAATTGCTGGCCAACGCCCAAGGGCAGGCCACCGAAATCAAAGGCCAGGGCGAGGCCGAAGCCGCCAAGTCGCTGAAGGTCTTCCAGCAGAATCCCGAGCTGGCCAGCTTCATCTTCCGCCTCTCCGCGCTGGAAGACTCCCTCAAGGACCGCTCGACTCTGATCTTCGATCAGCACACCCCGCCGTTTGACCTGTTCCAGGGCGTTTCGACCAACCTCAGCCCGCCGACACGCCGTCAACGTGGCTCAGAGCAATTCGACCAATCAGGTGACCAAGTAAGGTGCCCATGAACGACCACGACCATCCACACGACGGACCGCCCGAATCGGCCGCTGCCGCTCGGAGACCCCGGTGGATGCCGGCTCGCAGGCGCTGGCCGAAGCCCTGCGCAGCAGCTTTACGATCGTCAAGGTCGTCATGGTGCTGCTGGTGCTGGTGTTTCTCGCTTCGGGCCTGTTCACGGTCGGGCCGGAGCAGCGGGCGATCATTCTGCGCTTCGGCAAGGCGCAGGGCGAAGGGGAGAAGGCGCTGCTGCTGCCGGGGCTGCACTGGTCCTTTCCCTATCCGATTGACGAGCACATCAAGGTTTCGATTGGCGGGCTGCAGCAAGTCAGCTTCGACGGTTGGCTGGTACGCGGTGACGCCCGAGCAGATGCTGGCGGGCATCGAGCCGCCCGGCGGGGGCGACGCTCAATCCCGATCACCGATGGCTATGTCATGACCGCCGATGACAACATCATCCACTCGCGCGCCACCCTGACCTACCGCATCAACGACCCGATTCGCTACGTCTTCAGCTTCGTCAATGCCTCGAACACCGTGCAGAGCCTGCTGGACAATGCGCTGCTGCACGCCGCCGCCGTGTTTCAAGGTGGACGACGTTCTCACCCGCGACGTGGCCGGGTTCCAGGACGAGGTGCGCCGGCGCGTGACGCAGTTGGCGGACGAGCAGGATCTGGGCATCAGCGTCGAGCAATGCGCGATCCAGAGCGTCCCGCCCCGGCAGTTGAAGGACGCCTTCGCCAGCGTGCTCAAGGCCGAAGTGACGCGCAGCAAAGTTCTCGACGAGGCCTACAGCTACGAGAACCAGGTGACCAACAAGGCCGGCGCCGACGCCGAATCGCATTATCAACCTGGCGCAGTCCGACAAGGCCCGGCATGTGAGCGACGTGGCCGCGCAGGCGCAACGGTTCGAGGAGATTCTGCCCGCAATACCAGCGGCATCCCGAACTGTTCGAGGCAGCAGCGCCTCACGGAAACCCTGAGCCGCGTCCTGACCAATGCGCAGGAAAAGCTCTTCGTGGCCGATGGCCCCAGTGGAAACCGCAAGCAACTGCGGCTATTGTTAAATCGTGAGCCGCCGAAGCTTAAGACCGAAGCAGCCAAACCGTGATAAGTCCTTGTAAGAACCATGCAAGTCACTTCTCTCCTGAGCCGGCACGAGCACGAGCACGAACATGAACATGAGCACGGCGAATCGTGCGCGACGTTGCGGCCATGACCACGAGCACGCGCCCGTGCGGCTCTGGCAAACGCTGATCGGCGTCGTCTTTGTGCTCAACGCCTTCCTCGTGGACTGGGTCTTCAAGGAGGGCAACACTGTCGCCAGCGCCAGTGGCCTGATCGGCGCCGTCATCCTCGGCTACCCGATTGTCTGGACGGCCATCAAAGACATCCGCACCGGGGTGCTGAGCATCAACGAATTGGTCGCCATCGCCGTGCTCGCCGCCTTTGCCAGCGGCGAATACAAGACCGCCGGCGTGGTCGCCTTCTTCATGCTGCTGGGCGAAATCATTGAAACCCGCACCGCCGAAGGCGCGCGCGCCTCCATCGAGCCCCTCATCAAGCTCACGCCCACCAAAGCCCGCCGCATCACGCCGCAAGGCGAGGAGGAAGTCGCCGCCAGGGACCTGGCGGTGGGCGACGTCATCCGCATCCGCCCCGGCGACAACGTGGCCGCCGACGGCGTGATCCTCAGCGGCCAGGGTTCGTTCAACCAGGCCACCATCACCGGCGAATCGCTGCCGGCGGACAAGAAGCCGGGCGACGAGGTGTTCGCCGGCACGCAAAACCTGACGGGCGTGCTGGAAATCAAGGTGAGCCGGGCCGGCACCGATACCACGCTGGGCCGCGTGCGGGAACTGATCCTGGCGGCGGAGAAGACCAAGCTGCCGATCATGAAGATCGTGGACCAGTACATGGGCTTCTACACGCCGCTGGTGCTGGTCATCGCCGCGCTGGTCTGGGCGTTCACCCGCAGACCTGGACAACGTCATCTCGGTCATCATCTTCAGTTGCCCTTGCGCCTTCATCCTGGCGACGCCCACGGCGATGGTGGCCGCGCTGTCCGCCGCCGCGCGCCTGGGCATCCTCATCAAGAACGTCGCCGACATCGAGCTGGCCGCCAAGATCAACGCCTTTGTTTTCGACAAGACCGGCACGCTCACGACCGGGGAACTGGCGGTCAGCCGCCTGGCGCCGCTCAACGGCGTCACGCCGGCCGAACTGCTGCGTGTCGCGGCGTCCGCCGAGAAATACAGCAACCACCCGACCGCCAAAGCGCTGGCGCAACTGGCCGGCGAAGCCGGCGTGCCGCTGGCGGAACCGAAGGACTTTGCCGAAACCGCCGGACGCGGCGTGAAGGCCGAGGTGGCCGGCGCCACGAGTGCTGGTGGGCCGGGCGCAGTGGCTGCGGGACAACGGCGTGCAGGAGGATTTCCTGAAGTCGGTGGACTTGAATGAAACCGAAGGCTGGAGCCTGATCTTCGTGGCGCGCGACGGCCAGTGCATCGGCTGGGTCGGCTTGCAGGACCAGACGCGCGCCGAGGCGCGCGAGTCGCTGGTGGAATTGAAGGCCAGCGGCGTGCGGCGCGTCGCGATGATTTCCGGCGACCGCCAGCCGGTGGCCACCCGCGTGGCGCGGGAAATCGGCTGCGAAGAAGCCAAGGGCGAATGCCTGCCGCAGAACAAGGTCGAGTTCGTGCGCAGCGTCAAAGCCAAGGGCTACAAGGTGGCCGTGGTCGGCGACGGCGTGAACGACGCGCCCGCGCTGGCCGCCGGCGACATCGGCATCGCCATGGGCGCGGCCGGCAGCGAGGTGGCCATTCACAGCGCCACCATTGCGCTGATGAACAACGACCTGCGCCGGCTGCCCTTCCTGGTGAAGCTCTCCCGCAGCACGCGCACGGTCATCAACCAGAACTTCCTGTTCGGCGTTGCCTTCATCATCGGCGGCATGACGTTGTCGGCGCTCAGCTACGTGCCGCCGGTAATGGCCGCGGCGATGCACACCGCCGGCTCGCTCATGGTGGTCTTCAACAGCGCCCGCCTGGTGCGCAAGGGCGAGGAACTGGAGCATTATCCAACCGGCACCAGTGCCACCCCGGCCCCAACCGACGCCGCCTCCCGCGCCCCAGGTTGAGCTGGCACCCGAAGTTAGCGTGAGCATATCCACCAATGACCACTACCGGACGCACGAACGGCGACGTGGTCGTCTCCGTGCGCGGCCTGACCAAGGTCTTCAAGGATTTCTGGGGGCGGCCCAAGGCGCGCGCGGTGGACAACGTGGACTTCGAGGTGCGGCGCGGCGAGGTCTTCGGCCTGCTCGGACCGAACGGCTCGGGCAAGTCCACCACCGTCAAGCTGATGCTCGGATTGCTCTACCCGACCAAGGGACATATCGAGGTCTTTGGCCATTCGCCCCGGCACGTGGCGACCAAGTCGCGCATCGGCTACTTGCCCGAGGAATCCTATCTCTACCGCTACCTTAATTCCCGGGAGACGCTGGATTTCTTCGGCAACCTCTTCCGCCTGCCCCGGAACGACCGTGACGACCGGGCGGAGCAGTTGCTCGAGATGGTCGGCTTGAGCCAGACGCGGACGCGGGCAGTGGGCGAGTTCTCGAAGGGCATGCAGCGCCGCATCGGCCTGGCGCAGGCGCTGATCAACGACCCCGACCTGGTGATCCTCGACGAGCCGACCTCCGGGCCTCGATCCCATCGGCTGCCGCGAGGTGAAGGACCTGATCCTGGCGCTGGCGCGGCGGGGCAAGACGGTGATCCTGAGCAGCCATTTGCTGGCGGATGTGGAAGACGTGTGCGACCGCGTGGTCATTTATTACGGCGGCAAAGTCCAGGCGATGGGCACGTTGAAGGAATTGCTGGCCACGCCCGACGCGATCCGCATCACCACCCCGGCGCTGTCCCGCGAAACGATGGAGCGGGTGCTGGCCATCATTCGCCAGGACGTGGCGGAGGACAAGGTCAGGATTGATACGCCCACGCAGAACCTGGAGCGCTATTTTCTCGGACGTGGTGCAAACGCGCGCGGCAGGCCGCGGCGGAAACCTCCGGCGCCGATGTCCGGCGCCCGCGTCGCCGCCTACCTGCGCGGCGAGGAGGAAGCCAAACCGGCGTCCGACAGGATTCTGGAACGGCTGGCCGCGCCGCAGGCCGCCGCCCCGGCGCCGGCCCCCGCGCCGCGCCGGCGGATACCCTGAACCAGCAAAAACTGGAAGCACTGACGAAACCGGCGGAGCCAGCCGCCTCGGCGCCGGCGACAGCAACGGCGGCCGCGCAGGCTGTAGCGAAGAGGAATCTGCGCAAGGCGGACGAGAAGCTGGCGTCGCTGGTGAAGAAACAGGGAGTGATGGCTACCACGACTCTTCGCGCCCCGCCCCTGCCCCCCTCAAGGACGGGAGCAGCTCCGACCCTGTCAGTATGCAACCTCTGTTTGCCATTGCCTGGTTTGACCTGGAAAGCCGCCTTTCGGTTCCGGCTGTTCCTGGTCGTGGCGGTGCTGCTGCTCGCGGCCGTGGTGGGCCTGCCCTTGCTGATCAAGGACGACGGCACGGCGCGCGGCTTCACCCAGATCGTGCTGACCTACACGCTGAGCACGATCACCGCCCTGCTGGGGCTTTCCACGCTCTGGCTGGCGTGCGGCACCCTCGCGCGCGACATCGAAGACTGCACGTTACAGGTGGTCGCCACCAAACCGATTGCCCGCTGGCAAATCTGGCTGGGCAAGTGGCTGGGGATCATGTCGCTCAACGCCGCGCTGCTGACCTTGTCCGGGGCTAGGCGTCTATGGCTTGATGCAGTGGCGCGCCGACCGGCTGCCGGCCGACGAACAGAAGATCCTGCGCCGCGAAGTGCTTGTGGCGCGCGGTTCGGTCAAGCCGGCGAATTTCGACAAGGACATCCAGGCTGAGACCGACCGGCGGCTCCAGCGAGCGCCTGCAGCAGAACCCGGGCCTTAACGCCAATATCCTCGAAGCACGGAAGCAAATCCTCGAGCAGGTCAAGGCCGACTACCAGGTCGTCCCGCCAGGATAGGCGCACGAATGGCGGGTGGATTTGGGTTCGGCTCAGGGACCTCACGCGTGGCCAGCCGATTCAACTGCGCATCAAATTCAATGCCGCAGACCAAAGCACCTCCGGCACGTTCAAGGGGATCTGGCGGGTGGGTGTGCCGCGCCAGACGCCGCTCTGGCACAGCGAGGTCATGAGCCTGGCGCCGGACACCTTCCATGAGTTCGAAGTCCCGGCTTATTTTGACGACAAAGGGGTGCTCACCGTGGCCTTCGCCAATGCGCAACAATACGGCGCTGCTGTTCCCGCTGGACGACGGGCTGGAGGTGCTCTACCGCCAGGGCGGGTTTGGGCTCAATTACGCGCGCGGGTTGGGAATCATCTTTTGCTGGATGGCGCTCCTGGCCGCGCTCGGGCTGGCCTCCGCCAGCTTTCTTTCCTTCCCGGTGGCGGCCTTCCTGTCGCTTGGCGTCCTGACGCTGGCGCTGTCCAGCGGGACCATCTCCAGAGCGGTGTCCGAGGGGACGCTGGTGGGTTTCAATTCGAAGAGCCAGATGGGGCATTCCTGCGGTGGACATTGTGGCCATTCCGGTCTTTCGAGGGGTCCTGGACCTGATCAACCTGGCCAAGAATTTCTCGCCCATTGATTCGCTCAGCACCGGGCCGGAGCGTTTCCTGGGGAGAGCTGGGCCGTGCGTTTGGGCAAATCGTGCTGCTGCTCGGCGGAATCATCGGCCTGGCCGGGATCTTCATCTTCAACCGCCGCGAACTGGCGACCGCGCAGAATCCAATGAACGTCCCGGCTGAAGAACTATTCTCCTGCTGTCGCTGATCGGCCGTGCTGCTGACTCTGCGCCGGGTTCGTCCAACAGTCGCTCAACCGCGACCGCGACCGGCTCGGCCTGACGCGGGTGCAGCCGCTGGACAACGCGCCGCCCGTGCTGGCCTTCACCACCGTCGCGCTGGGCGGGTTTCGCGGGCTGATTTCCAATGCCCTATGGATGCGCGCCACCGACCTGCAGGACGAGGACAAGTTCTTTGAGATGGCCCAATTGGCGGACTGGATCACCAAGCTCGAACCGCATTTCGTCCAGGTGTGGCTCGTGCAGGCCTGGAACATGGCCTACAACATCTCCGTCAAGTTCAAGGAGACCAGTCCCGGGCAGTACCCCGACCGCTGGCGCTGGGTCAAGGCCGGCATCGAGCTGCTGCGCGACGACGGGCTGCGCTACAACCCGAACGAGGTGCTGATCTACCGCGAGCTGGCGTGGTTCTTCCAGCACAAGATCGGCCAGAACCTCGATGACGCCAGCAGTGTACTACAAGCAGCAGTGGGCGAACGAAATGGCGAAGGTCTTCGGCAAGAAGAAGCCGAACCTGGATGAGCTGATCCATCCTCAAACCGAGGACGAGAAGGCGCGGGCCCGGCTGCTGCGCGACACCTACAAGATGGACCCGGAGTTCATGAAGCAAGTGGACAAGGAATACGGGCCGCTGGAGTGGCGCCTGCCGGAGGCACAGCGCGATTTACTGGGCGGCGCTGGGCTTGAAGAAGGCGGAGGAAAACCCCACCAAGATCAAGCAGGAGCGACCTGATCACGCTGCGCCGGGTGATTTATCAATCCATGCAGCTGAGCTTCCAGCGCGGACGGCTGGTGACGAACCCCTTTGCCCACGCCTTCGAGTTCGGCCCCAACCTGGACATCATTCCCAAGGTGAACTTCGCCTACGAGCAGGCCGCCGAGGAGGACAAGAAGAATCGCGACCACATCGAGAAGGCGCACCGGAATTTCCTGCGCGACGCCGTCTATTTCCTCTACGAATATAACCGGCTGGCCGACGCCGCCCATTGGTTCAAGTACCTTTGCGAGAAATTCCCGCACAAGTGGCTGATTGATTCCAACACCAATTCCCTGCCCGGCAGCATGACCCTCGACCAGTACGCCATAGCACGCGTGCAGGACGACGTGGGCGACAGCGGCGGACACGATCGCACCAAGGCGGTGATTGAAGGGTTGCTGTTTAACTCCTACGAACACATGGTGCTGAATGATCCCAATGAGGATGCGGCCGCCGCCGGATTCAAATTGCTGGCCCGGCAGATTTGGCAGAGTTATCAGAGCGGCATCCCGAAGGAACGAATGTCGGCGATTGGCCTCGCGCCATTCGAAGACATTGATCGCCAGGTGCAGCAGCGCCTGCTCGATCCCCAGCAAGGCGAGTCGCCCGAGGTGCGCGCCGTGCTGCGCACCAAGCTGGGTTTGCCGCCCGAAGCGGAAGCACCCCCCGCAACGACGAATGCGCCGGCGGAGAGAGCGTCAAGCCAGTGACGCGGCCGGCCTGCCGAGAATCAATGCGGTAGGATCGGATGCGCCTCCCCGCCCACAGTCCGTCGGAGGAGGGTTGATCCGTAGGCCGGCAAGGTGTAAGGGCCGAAATAGGCGCAGACGAAACCGTCGGGCAGCGGAACACGCCTCTTGATCTGCTTCCGCTCGACGGAACCATAACTGCGGCTGTCGGCACTGCACAAGCGGTTATCGCCAAACACAATATACTGGTCCTCCCCCAGGACAAAAACCGCCCCACGCCGCATCTGCTCGATGGGGTAGGTGTAGGTGTGCTTCGGCAGGTAAGGCTCCACCAGCAACTGCCGGTTGACAAATACACTGCCGCGCCAGAGTTGGACCGTCTCCCCCGGCAACCCGATGATGCGTTTGACGGCGTAATCCGATTTGCCGTCGTCGAGGAGGACGACGTCGCCCCGCTCCAGCGGCGTTGAGATGGGCGCCCCATACAGGTGGGTTCCGGGTGGGTAAGCGGGCTCCATGCTCGTGCCCTCGACCACGTACACCGAGCCGATAAAGGCGTGGCCCGCCCCAATCCCGAGCACCAACGCGACGGCTGCCGCGATGAACATGCGAACGGCCAGGTTCTTCCACAGCCCTTTAATCAATCGGCCAATCTCTGCCATATTGTCTCAGATTCTGTGCTGATGTCTTGAAGTGAGCCAGTCCGCGCGAGGCGTAGGGAATGGGGCCAGCTTGCTGGCGCGTTGCAGCAATGCCCCGCCCTTGAAAGCCGGAGCAAGTTCCGCGCAACTCCGGACTCTTCGCCCGATTCGAGGCCTTGGGCCGCTGTGAAACGCTCAGGTTAAACCGGGAACATTTCCGTTCTGACTGATTCACCAGTCTTGCGTGTCGCAACTTCCTTGCCATCCGCAGCGCCCTCGCGTCTTGCGCCTGCCGTCATCGGGTTTCCTTCGGGCTTCGGGTTTCGGCCTTCGGGTTTCAGGCTTCCCCCGCCCGCCGCCTCTCACCGTCAAATCTCCAACAGCATCCGCGCGGGGCTCTCGATGGCTTCCTTGACGCGGCGAAGGAACTGCACCGCCTGGCGGCCATCCACGATCCGATGGTCGTAGGTCAGCGCCAGATACATCAATGGGCGAATGACCACCTGGCCGGCCACCGCCACCGGCCGCTCCTGAATCGTGTGCATGCCGAGGATGCCGCTTTGCGGCGGGTTAACCAGCGGGGTCGAAAGCAGCGAGCCGAACACCCCGCCATTAGTAATGGTAAACGTGCCGCCTTCCAGTTCCTCGGGTTTCAGCGTGTTCTCGCGAGCGCGACCGGCGAACTCCGCAATCGCCTGCTCCAACTCCCCAAAGCTGAGCCGATCCGCCTCGCGCAGCACTGGCACCACGAGACCGCGCTCGGTACTCACGGCGATCCCGATGTCATGGTAGTTGCGATAGACGATGTCGGTCCCACGCACTTCGGCATTGAGCTGGGGCACCAACTTCAACGCGTCAATTGCCGCTTTGACGAAGAAGGACATCAGGCCCAGCTTGACGCCGTATCTCCCCTGGAAGCTCTCCTGGTATTGCTTGCGGAGCGCGAGCACGGCCGACATGTCTGCTTCGTTGAAGGTTGTCAGCAAGGCCGCCGTGTGTTGCGCCTCCACCAATCTCCTGGCAACGGTGCGCCGCAGCAGCGTCATGCGCACGACTTGTTCCTCGCGCGCGGCCCCTCCAGGCCTCGGCGGGGGCGTTGCGGGCTCTCGCGGGGCTCGGACGGCCGGTGGGGCGGGTTGCTCGGGCGGCTTTTCTTCCTGCCGGCGTTCCACAGCAGGCGCCGCGGGTTTCTCGGGCTCCTGTTTGCCCCGACCTTTCACCGGGGCTTCGCTGGCTCGCTGAACCGGTTCGGCACGGCCTTCTTTAGCGGCCGGTTTGGCGCGAGGCGGCGGGACGGTTGGCGCTTTGGCGGGGGCGGGTTTCTCTGGCTCTTCCGGCTCATGATCGCCTTCTTCCATCCGGGCGATGACCTCGCCCACAGCGGCGGCCTCGCCGTTTTGCTTGAGGATTTTCGTCAGCCTGCCGGTCGCCGGCGCGGGCAGTTCGACAGTCGCCTTCTCGGTCTCGATCATGGCGACCGTCTCGTCCTGCTTGACCGTGTCACCCTCGGCCTTCAACCACTCGCCGATCTCCACTTCCGTGATGGACTCCCCCACCTCCGGTACTTTCAGTTCAATGCTCATGGCTCTTCTCCCAATGCCTGCGCGATCAGCCGCGCCTGTTCAAGTTTGTGCCCGTGGGCCGACCCCGTACCGGGGCTGGCCGCGGCCGGCCGCGAAATGCCCGCGAATGGCAGCCGGCCAAAGAGCCGCTCGCCAAATCGCATGCGCATGTAAGTCCATGCCCCCATGTTCTCCGGTTCCTCCTGCACCCAGAAGACCGGTGTTCCATCCTTATACCCCGCCAGCGCCGACTCCAACACTTCCGATGGCAGCGGATAAAGCTGCTCAACCCGGGTCAGGGCCACTCGGTCGCGCCGGGACTTCTCGCGCTGCTCGGCCAGTTCGAAATAGACTTTGCCACTACACAGCAGCACGCGCTCAACTCCCTCCCCCGGTGGGGTCGAGCTATCGGGGATAATGCGCTGGAACCGTCCTTCCGCCAGGTCCTCCAGGCTCGAGACCGATTTCGGATTCCGCAGCAGGCTCTTGGGGGTCAGCAGCACCAGCGGCTTGCGCGCTCGGCGCAACGCCTGGCGGCGCAGGAAATGATAATACTGGGCCGGGGTTGTGGGATAGACGACCTGGATGTTGTCCTCGGCCGCCAGCCGGAGAAAGCGCTCAGGCCGCGCGCTGGAATGTTCGGGCCCCATGCCCCTCCAACCCATGCGGCAACAACAGCACCAGCCCGCTCGCCTGGCCCCACTTCTTCTCGGCGCTGACGATGAACTGGTCCACGATCACTTGCGCCGCGTTGACGAAGTCGCCGAACTGCGCCTCCCACAGCACCAGCCCGTTGGCGCAATCCAGGCTGTAGCCATACTCGAAGCCGAGCACGCCCGTCTCGGACAAGGGGCTGTTGCAGACCTCGAACGGCGCCTGGCCCCGAGCCAGGTGCTGGAGCGGGGTGTACATCTCGCCATTCTCGAAATCGTGCAGCACCGCGTGTCGCTGGCTGAAAGTGCCGCGCGCGCTGTCCTGGCCGCTGAGCCGCACTCGCACGCCCTCAGTCGCCAGGGTGGCAAACGCCAGCGATTCGGCCACCGACCAATCCAGCGGATGCTCGCCCCTCGCCATCTTATGCGCGCGTTTCGATGGCCCGCTGGATTTTCGGGTGAGGGTGAAAGCCTCTCGGCAGGCGCGTCTGCGCTTCGAGCAACTCGACCAGCCTCTCCCTGCTTACCCGCGTGTCGGCCTCCTTCGGCTCCGCACCGGGTAGTAGGGCAGGCTTCTCGCCTGCCCTCCGTCTCCCGTGTTCCAGGGGCAGGCGAGTCGCCTGCCCTACACTTGCGGGTTCGCGGCGCGCTTCAGCCAGGTTCTGTTCGAGCAAGGCGTGCCGCCGTTCGGCAATCTCGTCCGCCTCCTCGCGCGTGACCTCGCCCAGCTCCAACAGGTGGTCCAGGTAACCCTCGCGCACCGGCTTCCGCTCCGCGATGCGCCGATACAGTACCGGGTTGGGTGAACGTCGGCTCGTCGCTCTCATTGTGGCCGAGGCGGCGATAGCCGTACATGTCAATCACCACGTCGAGCTTGAACTTCGCCCGAAAATCCAGCGCCAACTCCACGCATTGCGCCACCGCTTCCGGGTCCTCGCCGTTCACGTGGAAGATAGGCGCGGCCAGCATCTTGGCCACGCTGGTGGCGTACATGGTGGACCGGCCCTCGCTCGGAGATGCGGTGAAGCCGATCTGGTTGTTCACAATCACGTGCAGCGCGCCACCCACCCTGTAGGACGGCAGCCGGCTCAGGTTGAGCGTCTCCTGCACCACGCCTTCGCCAATGAATGCCGCGTCGCCGTGAACCAACAACAACAAAGTCCGCGTCCGGTCCCGGTCCCCGCCACAGTCTTGAAGCGCGCGCACCCGCCCTGAGGCGACCGGATTGACGAACTCCAGGTGGCTGGGATTAAAACACAGCGTCAGGTGCACGCGGCGTTTGGACGCGGTCGTCCAATCGTTGCTATAGCCCAGGTGATACTTCACGTCCCCGCCGCTCAGGTGCAGTTCCGGCTCGGCGTCCTCGAACTCGCGGAAGATCTCGCGCGGGCTCTTCCCAATGATGTTGGCCAGCACGTTGAGGCGCCCGCGATGGGCCATGCCCAGCACGATTTCCTCCACGCCCTGCTCGCCGGCCCGCTCGATGGCGAGATCGAGCAGGGGAATCAGGCTCTCGCTGCCCTCCAGCGAAAAGCTCTTGGCGCCGATGAACTTGCGCCGAATGAACTCCTCGAACACCACCGCGTCGGTCAGCCGCGTCAGGATGCGGAGCTGCTCGTCGCGGCTGAGGTGGAGCCGGTTTTGCGTGCGCTCCATGCGTTCCTGCAGCCATACCCGCACCGCATAGTCATCAATGTGCATGAACTGCACGCCGATCGAGCGGCAATACGTGTTGCGTAACCGCTCAATGATCTCGCGCAGGTGCAACAGGCGCGTCCCCTCCATCGTCGCGAAGGCGAACGGCCGGTCCAGGTCGGCCGGGGTCAGGCCGTGATACGCAGGGTCCAGTTCCGGCGCCTGCGCCCGGGGCTGACCGAGCGGATCAATCTGGGCGATGATATGCCCGCGCGAGCGGTAGCTCCGGACCAGCGCGTCCACCCGCTGTTGCAAGCCCGCGACGCTCGGCTCCCTCTCCTCGCGGAGGCGCGCGGGCGGATTGAACACGCTATACGGCCGGAAGGCAGGGCCGAGCACCGGCATAGTCCCCGGCTGCTCGCCATCTCTTAACCCCTCGAAATAGCGCTGCCACGCCGGCGGCGCCGACGCCGGGTCGCGTACGTAATCCGCATACAAGCTCTCCAGGTACGCGAGGCTCAAATGACTGAGCGTTGTTGGTTCCTCGGCCATAGCCAACTCTAGCCCACACGACTCGCCTTCGCCACTCCGCCCCGGTTTTCCAGGCCGGATCTACCCGCGGCCTCACGCCTTCCCCATTGCCTGGGCCTTCTGCAGGATCATCGGCCGCGCCTCCTCCATCATCTCGCGCACATCGGCGTAACGCAGGGTGCGCTGCTCGAAGGAACGCTTTTGCAGCATCCCAAGGAAACGCCCCTCGAACTCTTTAAAGTAGGAGCCGTAGATGTGGTAGCTGTCCGCCACGTGACAGTAGCGCCCCACCACGACCGGCTGCCCGCTGAGTTCGGCGATGCGCGCGGCGATGCGCTGCTGTAACTGGACCAAGGCGAAGATGTTCATGAAAGCCGCCTTGTACGCGTCGTTGGAGCGGAACCGCACGTTCATGCTCAGGACGCGCTGGCCCTCCTGCTCCAGCAGCCGGCACCAGACACTCTGCATGCAGGCGGGATCGTAGCAATCGTTGTCTTCCCACACCTTCCAGGTGATGGCCTGGGCGCGGCGGGTGTGAGCGGTCTTGGTCAGCTTCTGGCAGAGAATCTCCACCTGGTCGAAGGGTTTCAGGGAGGGCACCTCGTATTTGAACAGCCGCTGATGGTAGGTGTATTCCCACCGTGTGTCCTTCGGGTCATCGGGCTGGCGGACCAGGTGATCCTTGATGCCGTCGCAGACCTCCATGACATATTCCTGCAGTTCCGCCGGCCCGCCCGGGAAATCCTTGTGGATCATCGGCTCGCTCAGCGGGTCCGCGATGGTGATGATCATCGTCGCGTCCTTGCTGGGCGGGTCTTCGGGCTTGTCATATTCGGTCTTGAGGTCGCAGCCCTGGCGGTGAAGTTCAATCAGGGAAAGTTCCCAGGCGCGTGCGATGCAGTCACCTTCTACGTGTAGAACCGGTATGCCTTTCATGGATGCTTGGTTGTGTTATCGGTCGTCCTGCCAGCCCGACCCTCAAGGCCGGGCCAAATCCTGGCGGGTCCCCTAGAGTTGCGAGCCCGCAGCCATTTGGCAATAAAAACGACGCTGGCCCCGGGGCGCTTGCCCCGTCACGAGCGAGCGGCGAGCATTGACAAAGCGTTGATGCGCCCATTACGGTAAACTGATTAAGCCATGAAACCTGCGATGCTATGCGCGCTTTGAACCTGCCGGCGGCGTGCGCGATTTTGGCTGCCTCTATCGTGATGGCGTCCGGCGAATCCCCGCAGCAACGCCTGCTGCTCGATTTCGGATGGAAGTTCCACCTTGGCCCGCAAGGCGTGCCCTGCGAACGCCTCGACAAAGCCGGCGTCAATCCCGGCCCGGCGGGGCCGAGCTACAACGACCTCAACTGGCGCACCCTCAATCTCCCGCATGACTGGGCCATCGAACTGCCCTTCCAGCGCGACGGCGCGGACGGCAACCACGGCTTCAAGCCCATCGGCCCCGGCTGGCCCACCAACAGCGTCGGCTGGTACCGGCGTTCCTTCAAATTGCCCGCCGGCACCCCCGGCGAGCGGCTCTCGCTGGAGTTCGATGGCGTCTATCGCGATTGCCGCGTCTTCCTCAACGGCTACTTCCTTGGCCGCCACGACAGCGGCTACACCAGCTTCCGCTACGATATCACCGACGTCGCCAACCGCGGCGGCGAGAACGTGCTGGCCGTGCGCGTGGACGCCTCGGCCTTCGAGGGTTGGTTCTACGAGGGCGCGGGCATCTACCGCCATGTCTGGCTGGTCACGACGGGGCCGCTGCACGTCGCGCCGGACGGCACGTTCGTCTATAGCCGCTTCCCGCACAACGTGCCCAAAGGCGCCGCGACGGTCGGCGTCCAAACGCGCGTGCAAAACGAGCAGGATCATCCGGTGTCCGCCACCGTAGCGTGCGAGATTCTCGACCCGGGCGGGAAGCGGGTCGCGCATTTCCGGCGCTCCCTGAAGCTGGGCGGCTGGACCAACGCCGAGGCGGTCCAAACCGCCAAGGTCCGCTCCCCGAACTCTGGTCGCCCGAAACGCCCCGCCTCTACAAGCTGGTCACGACCGTCCTGGTCGGCGGCGCGGTCGCGGATCGCACGGAGACGGAATTCGGCATCCGCACAGTCGCCTTCGACCCGGTCCAGGGCTTTCTGCTCAATGGGCAGCACTACGAAGCTCAAAGGCACCTGCAACCACCAGGACCATGCCGGTGTCGGGTCCGCCTTGCCCGACCGGCTGCAATACTTCCGCGTCCAGCGCCTCAAGGATATGGGCTGCAACGCCATCCGCACCTCCCACAACGCCCCGACGCCGGAGTTGCTGGAGGCCTGCGACCGCCTCGGCCTGTTGGTCATGGATGAAAACCGCCTCCTCGGCAGCAATCCCCGCAATCTGGCCGACCTCGCCGGCCAAATCCGCCGTGACCGCAACCACCCCAGCATCTTTGTCTGGTCGCTCTTCAACGAAGAGCCGGAGCAAACCTCCCCCGCCGGCGCGCGCGTCACCGTCACCATGCAGCGCCTGGCCCACCGCCTCGACCCGACCCGCCTCTGCACGGCGGCCGCCAACGACGGCGACGCTTTCCAGGGCATCAACAGCGTGATTGACGTGCGCGGCTGGAATTACTCGCCCGAGCGGTGGCTCGCTACCACCAGGCCCTCCGAGCAACCGGAGGTCGGCACCGAGCAAGCCAGCACCGTCGGCACGCGCGGCATTTACGCCAACGACGCCCGCCGCGGTTATGTCAGCGCCGACGACGAGGAAGCCCACGCGGGCATTAACAGTGCCGAGCAGTGGTGGAAGGTCTATGCCGTCCGGCCCTGGCTCTCGGGCGGCTTCGTGTGGACCGGTTTCGACTACCGCGGCGAGCCCAGCCCCTACGGCTGGCCGTGCATCAACTCCCACTTCGGCATCATGGACACCTGCGGCTTTCCCAAGGACAACTTCTATTACTACCAGTCCTGGTGGAGCGACCGCACCGTCCTGCACCTGATGCCGCACTGGACCTGGCCCGGCCGCGAGGGCCAGGACATCAAGGTGAGCTGCTTCAGCAATTGCCGCGAAGTCGAGTTGTTCCTCAACGGCCAAAGCCTCGGTCGCCAAACCATGCCCGCCAACTCCCGCCTCCGCTGGCACGTCAAATACGCCCCCGGCACACTGCTGGCCAAGGGCTACCGCGACGGCCAGGTCGTCGCCGAAGAAAAGGTCGAGACCACCACCGCCCCCGCCCGCCTCAAGCTCGCCGCCGACCGCTCCACTATTGCCGCCAATGGCGAGGACGTCTCGGTCATAACCGTCAGCGCGCTGGATGCCGCCGGGCGCGTCGTGCCCGTGGCGGACAACCACGTCCGGTTCTCGCTTACCGGCCCGGGCAAGATCATCGGCGTCGGCAACGGCGACCCGAGCTGCCACGAGCCGGATGTCTATCTCACCACGCAGCCCGTTTCCACCCTTGCGCTGCACGACTGGCGCTTCAAACGCGGCGTCCCCTACCCCCAGCCGCCCGACGCCGCCGCCCAGGTGGACACCGCCAACTGGGACAAAGCGGACGTGGACATCCCGTACGGCCCCCTGGCGCCCGGCCAGACCGCCCTCTATCGCACCGAGTTCGAAGCCACACCCGACATCCTCGCCGCCACCACCGTCACGCTCAACTTCGGGATGATTGACGACGAGGGATGGATATTCGTCAACGGCCACAAAGTCGGCGAATCCCACGATTGGTCGGCCAAGCCGTATTATGTCATCGGCCAGTTCCTGCATGCGGGAACCAATTCCATCGCGGTCTCGGTGAAGAACCACGACGGCGTCGGCGGCCTCAACCAAGGCGTCCTCCTGGCCGCCCGCGGCACGCCCGTCCAGCCCCAATGGCAGCGCAGCCTCTTCAACGGCCTGGCCGAGATCATCGTCCAGACCGACCAACACCCCGGCCCCCTAACCCTGACCGCTGCCTCCCCCGGCCTGCAATCCGCCACCCTCCCCCTCACCGCCGCCCCCGCCGAACCCCGTCCCGCCGTTTCGCCAGCCCCCTTCTAGACTGCCGCTAGAGTTTCAACGTGGTTTTAACGTCGTTTTAACGTCGTTTTAACGTGGTTTGAACCTCCCTTTTCCGCCTCTTCCTCTCCCCTGGCCTCCGCCATCAGCCCCGGCTCTCTCCCCCCGGCCCGTGGCGCGCCCGCCCAAACGCCCCCGCTCTCAATATAGACACCGGAACCGGTAAGACGGTTACCAATACTCGACGACTTTCGCGTCCAGCAGGCCTAACAGGAGCAGGTCGGGGCAAGTCCTCACTGCTTACGCCCCTGCCGGAGGTATTTGAGATTCGTTATCCAGATGCGGGAGCCCTGCGAGCGCGGCCTGGAAGAGCCAACAATGAGGACATTTGCTCAATTTGAGGCCCTCGGCGACCATTCGCGCAAAGACTGACTCCGTTAGTCCTTGTAATCCCACCAGTCAACCAACAACAGGGCGCAAACACTTCTTGCACCTTTCGTGCGAGCAGGGATAAACTGTTCTTCATGAAGGATCAAGTGGAGTTGATATTTGGTCAGCGGCTTGTGGTGAACTAATACTGTTCGGTCCAGGACTAATGCGCGTCCTCCGATTCATAGCAGCCGTCTTTGCAGCAACCTCGCTTGCGGCACAGGCCTATGTCGCGCCGCATATTGCTGCGGGGATGAAGATTGACATGATTTCCGCGGCGTGTGCCTCGTTTGAAGCCTGTTATGGCTTCCTTCCTCCACAGACGAACTGGTTCACTGAACTCACGGCTTCTACCAATGCCCTCCTGAATCAGAAGAAGATCGTATTCCTGAACGGCGAAGACATCAAAGACCCGTGGGATCGTGATCTTGTCTGCCAGATTCCCGGCACACACCATACCGCGGGCGCTTCAGAGCGGGCCGCCATCGGTGAGCTGATGCGTTCGCCACATACCATATGGAATCACGGCGTCCGAGTAAGGTAATTCGAAGCGTGGCGGCGGCGGTGCTCATGCTCACGAGCGGCTGCGCGACCGCGTTTGTGCGCTCGGAGAACGCAGTCCATTCTCAACACGTATTCCCGGCCACTGCATTGGACGCTCAGTTTCTATGGCACAACGGGCTCAAGGGGGAGCCCCTATTCGCAACGATTGACCCGAACGAGAGGAATCGTCCGCCAGCCAGAATCGCATACACCCTTGGCGCGGTCGTAGACTTCCCGGTCTCCGTGGTCTTTGATACTATTCTGGTGCCTGTGGACCTGATGCGATCCAAAGCGCCTGCTGAAAACAGAGACAACAAAGGCGAACCCGACGGTGCAGCGGACGGGAGCCAACCGCCGTGCTCAGAGGGGCAGACGCAGTCAAATGGCAACCTTGTTTGGCACGGTTTCCCAATTCTCGCGCCAATATCCGACGTTGATCCCTCTGTTCGCCACAAAGTGGAGGTAAAAGTTCCGACGCAACTCACGGTCGAGCGTGGGAGCAATACGCTCTCGATCACGGTTGATCGGAATTCGCGTGAACCCACCAATATCCTGGTGGGATCAAAGATGGTGACTGGAGTGCAATGGCATACATACATCTACCCCGAGGGCGAAACGAGGCCCTCCCGGACTGACCGCGGTGGCTTGTCTGGAGGAGGGTCGTCTGGAGGCTTCGATTTTAACTTGGGCACGACCTTTTTACATACGAAGCCGGACGGCATACCGGTGGCCGGGAAGAATTACGTTGTCGAGATGGACCTGAGCATCTTTGAGACGGATATTCCTGCCCAGCATATGTGGTCGCCGTACAGCACAAATTACAGGATTTTGTGGGAGCGTACATTGAGGCAGTTGGTTGAATGAACATGGGGCCGAACAAGCCTGATGCAGCGACCCCGGCGATCACGCTCTGCGTGACAAACGAGAGTCGTTGGCACCGGGTCGCTGATCTGGAACGTTAACACCCAGCCAGGATTATGAAATGTTTCAACCATCCAAACGCCGATGCCGTCGGGGTCTGTAAGTCCTGCGGTCGCGCGCTCTGCCGTGACTGCATCGCCGAGGTCGGCCTTTCGTGCAGTTGCAAGGGGCGCTGCGAAAGCATTGTCGGAGTGATGAACGACCTGGTCGAGAGGGGCCGAACCGCCTACCAGAAGTCGAGCGCGACCCAAATGCGCAGCAGGGTACTGATCTCCAACCGAGCCCCGCCTCTCGACATCCGCCTGCGCTTTGCTAAGTTCAGGTTGTGACATTCGTTACGGAATTTAACAGGCTGCCGCTGGCTGCGCTGGTGCGGCGCTCGCTGAGCACGTCCACAGAGGCCGTGCGCGCGAGCCTGGGCAAGCCCGAGCTGTCGCTGGAAGACTTTGCCCGCTTGATCTCACCCGCCGCCGCGGGGCTGCTGGAGCCGCTTTCCCGGCGCTCGCAGCGGATGACGCAGCAGCGCTTCGGCAAGGTTATTCGCCTCTTTGCGCCGCTGTATCTCTCGAACGAGTGCGTCAACAACTGCCAATACTGCGGGTTCTCGCGCGACAACCCCATCCTGCGCGTGACGCTGGCGCCCGAGGAGGTGCAGCGAGAAGCGCGGGCGCTCCTACGGCAGGGCTTTCGCAACATCCTGCTCGTCTCGGGCGAGCATCCGAAGTACGCCTCGACGGATTACATGGCGCGCTGCGTCGGGCTTCTGCACGAGGAGGTGCCGAGCATCTCGCTTGAAGTCGGGCCGATGGAGACCGAGGAGTATCGGCCCATTGTGCGGGCCGGGGCCGATGGGCTGGTAGTGTATCAGGAAACCTACGACCGCTCCCTCTATGCGGCGATGCATACGGCGGGACCCAAGAGGAATTTCGAGTGGCGGATGGAGACGCCCGAGCGGGCTTACGCCGCGGGTTTTCGGCGCCTGGGCATCGGCGCGCTCTACGGCCTGGGTGACTGGCGGATGGAAGCCATCAGCCTCGCGGCCCACGCGGATTACCTGCTCCGCAACTGCTGGAAGGCCCAACTGACCATTTCGCTGCCCCGGATTCGTCCCTGCGCCGGGGAGTTCCAGCCGCTGACGCACTTGAGCGACCGCGAATTGGTGCAGTTGGTGTGCGCCTTCCGCCTGATGTTCCCCGATGTCGGGCTCGTGCTCTCGACGCGGGAGTCGGCGAAGCTGCGCAACGGCCTGATCCCGTTGGGCATCACGTTGATGAGTGCCGGCAGCCACACCGAGCCTGGTGGCTACACCGGCGCGGGCCAGAGCAAGCTTCATCACACCGAACGCGGGCGGATTGTCGAGTTGGGCGCCAGCGAGTGGGCTACGCCGGACCATCGGCCCGTCAATGCCACCAGCCAATTCCAGATCGCGGACGAGCGCCCCCCGCACGAAGTGGCTGGCATGATTCGCCAACTGGGGTATGAGCCGGTTTGGAAGGATTGGGATACCGCCTTGAGTGCCTGAAGTGATTGCCTGCGCTGATAACCGATTTGAAAGCGGCAGAGGACAGCCGCACTCCAAGACGCTGGGCGAGTTCTGGCGCCTTGGAGCACGCGCCAGCGTCTTGGAGTGCGGCTGTCCTCTGCCGCTTTTCGGCGTAGCGCGAACTTCTGCAATCAGGCACTAGGATATGACGAACAGACCCGCATCGGCGACCGCCGAAAGCTCTCTGGTCACCGCTAACGGCCAGCAGGTTCGTGCTGAGCTCCCCTGCTCACTCGAGGGATTCCTCATCGCCCAAAAGCTGCTGCCGCGCAGCGTAGTCGTCGAGCACAACGGCGAGGCTGTGGCGCCATCGGAGTTCGCCCAACGACAGCTTCACGCCGGAGACCGATTGGAGATCGTGAAGATTGTGGCGGGAGGCTAGCGACCCGAATTTCGGATTACCGGTGCATCTCATTTTTGAGCGGGGGGTGCCTGCTGCCAAGAGGTTGGGTTTGCCAGCCGCACATGAGGCCCGCGTTGACGGTAAGCCCCATTCCCCCTCACCCCGACCCTCTCCCCGAGGAGAGGGAGAGCCATCGGCAATAGGACGGCCAGGCGAAGCTGGCGAACATTGTCAGCGACGGGCGAAGGGGCTCCCTCTCCTCGGGGAGAGGGTCGGGGTGAGGGGGAATGGGGCGCACGGGTAGCAGGCTGTTGTTGAGAACCAGCCTGAGGATGTCCAGGAATCGAGATGCCCCCTCAGATTTCGCCCGCGCATTTCCTCCTTTCCAACGGCCCTCAGTAGATGTTCTATCAGTGGCTCCGAATTAAGACATTCGGGCTAAAGCATATATGGGCAAAGAGTTCAGCATCACGCCGCGCACGGTCGCACGGGTCGAAACCAAGCATCGCCGCATCGTAACGCCGCTGCCGCACCCGGATTCGGTGCCGACGCTGGAGAAGCTGCGCCAGTTCGAGCCGCAGTCCATGCGCGGCCAGCCGCCGCTGGTCTGGGACCGCGCGGAGGATGTGTTTGTCTATGACAAATACGGGAACCGCTGGCTGGATTGGAGCAGCGGCGTGCTGGTCACCAACGCAGGCCACGGCGCGCCCGAGGTGCGCCAGGCCATTCTCGACCAGGTCAACAGCGGGCTGCTGCACAATTACGTCTTCCCCAGCGAGGAGCGCGCCATGCTGGTGGAGCAGCTCGTCAAGGTTGCTCCTAAGGGGCTGGATAAGGTGTTCCTGCTCACGACTGGCTCGGAGGCCACCGAGTGCGCCATCAAGTTGGCCCGCTCGCATGGCATCCGCAAAGGCGGCAACAAGAAGATCGGGATCGTGGGCGCGGAACGGGGTTTTCATGGGCGCACGCTCGGCGCTCAGCAGGCAGGCGGGATCCCGGGGCAGAAGGGATGGATCGTCAACGAGGATCCGGCAATTGTGCAGGTCCCCTTCCCGGACGGCTACTGGACCGAGGACACCAGCTTCGACCTGTTCCTGGCCACGCTGGAGAAGAAAGGATTGCGGGCGGAGAATGTCGCGGGGGTGATGTTTGAGACGTTCCAAGGCGTGGGACCGGACTTCGCGCCGCTGGATTACGTTCACAAGCTGGTCGAATGGTGCAAGGCGCATGACGCCCTGCTGATATTCGACGAGGTCCAGGCCGGGTTTGGCCGCACGGGCAAGTTCTGGGCATTCGAGCATTACGGCGTCACCCCTGATGTGATTTGCTGCGGCAAAGGCATCAGCAGCTCGCTGCCGCTCTCGGCTGTCATTGGCCGCGCGGAGATCATGGACCAGTTTGGGCCGGGCTCGATGACCAGCACGCATACCGGCAATCCGGTCTGCTGCGCGGCGGCGATGGCCAGCCTGAAGAAGATTGTCGGGGAAAACCTGGCCGCCAACGCCGCGCGGGTAGGCAAGATCCTGGACGAGGGCCTGCGCGCCATTCAGCAGCGCCATGCGGATATTATCGGCCACTACAGTTGCCGCGGGCTGGTGGGCGGCCTGCAAATCATCAAGCCGGGCCGGAAAGAACCGAATCATGATTTGGCGCACGACATCATCGAGCGCTGTTTCCACAAAGGGCTGCTTTTCTTCGCGCCGGTGGGCGCCTGGGGGCAGACCGTGAAGATCGCGCCGCCGCTGACGATCAAAGAGGAAGCAGTGCGGGAAGGGCTGGCGGTGCTGGGCGAAGCCGTGGACGAAGCCGTAGCCGCCTTGAAGAAGCCGGCCAAGCAGGGGCCCCGGGAGCCGGCGGCCGAGGGGGTTTTGGGCTAACCTCGCCAGGGCGCGTCTTGTAACTTCCACCACGGCTGCCGTGTGACTCCCTCTCCTCCTCGGGAGGAGAGGGCAGGGGAGAGGAGGCCCCTCATTTCCAGCCTGACAAAGCGCATCGGACCTCCGGTGCATCCACAAGCCCCTCTCCCTAGCCCTCTCCCCGCAGGCGGGGAGAGGGAAACACCGAGCAACAGGTGGTAGCAGGATCGAGCGCGCGCCCCGCGATTTTCCGATTTTCCGCAATTTGGAGGTTGCAATTCGCGGGCGCAGGCGGCAATTTCTCCCGCTCAGGGTCGGGGCGTAGCGTAGCCTGGTAGCGCGCTTGTTTCGGGTACAAGAGGTCGTGAGTTCGAATCTCACCGCCCCGACCATTCTTCTGTAGCGGGCCTCTGTAACAATGCCCCGTTGGAAACCGTCTCTTGCACACATGATGTATTTGTCTCTTCGCCATCGTTCAGGCGCGCGCCTTCAGGCGCCAGCGGCTGTCGTCCTGATTCTAACCCTGTTGCTGTGGTTGCCGCTTCAGGTTCTTGCCCAGAGCGCGACGGGGCAAGCAGCCACCGGCAGCCTCAACTTCCTGGTGATCAGCGACTGGGGCGGCAAAGCTGGCAAGACACAGGTGGCAGTCGCCGATCAGATGGGGCGCGTCGCGGCGGCTCAGAAGAGCAGTTTTGTGATCACCTGCGGCGACAATTACCACGGCAGCGGGATCGCCAGCGCCGAGAGTTCGAGATGGAAGACGGAGTTTGAGGACGTTTACCAGGCTCCCTCGCTGATGATCCCGTGGTATGCGTCGCTCGGCAACCACGACAACCGGGGTGACGCTGACGCTGAAATCGCTTACTCCAAACTCAGCCCCCGGTGGAAGATGCCGGCGCGGTACTACACGCACACGGAGAAGATTGATGGCACGAATGAGGCGCTGTTCGTTCACCTGGATACCTCCCCGTTCGTTGCCTCCTACCACAAAAAGGACTCGGTTTACCGCGTGCAGGGCCAGGACCCGAAGGCCCAACTGCGCTGGCTGGACTCGGTCCTGGCGGCGTCTCACGCGCGCTGGAAGATCGTTATCGGGCATCATCCGGTCTATTCCTCGGCCCCGATGCACGGGGACACCAAAGAGCTGGTTGCGGACGTGCTGCCGGTGCTGGAGAAGCGCGGGGTGGAACTCTATTTCTGCGGCCACGATCATGTGCTGGAACACCTGGTTCATGGGCGGCTCAACTTCTTTGTCTGCGGTGGCGGCTCCTCGCATCGCACCGTTAGAGACCGCGCGGACGTGCGCTTCGACGCGGGATCCGCGGGCTTCCTGTCCATGACGCTGACGGCGGCGGAGGCGAAGGCGGCTTTTATTAACGACGAAGGAGTTGAACTGTATCGGACGACGATCCCTTGACTCTAACAATTCAGCTCGGAGAGGACGCTGTGTGAACCGTAGTTGGCGTGGTTCTTGCCGTTCTGCCAGAGGGTGAAGTTCTTGAGGATGGAGCCGCCGATGAACTCGCGCAGGAGCGAATTATCGGGGATAAGGTCTTCACCGATGGGCAGGAACCATTGCAGGAAGGAGAGCAGGCGCTTGGCCTCGATGTATTCCGGCGTGCCGAAGACAACCTGCCGCAGGAGCGGCTCGGCGACCATTCGGATGGCCGACAGCTCATACACCAGGGCGGAGTTGAACATCTCATCGGCGTTCTCCTGGTAGGGGAAGATGTGCTTCTTCTCACCGCGCCCGACGGCGTCCCAGTGGCTGATGGTTTGCTGAGCGCTGTAGCCGCGGTCGCGGGCGTCGCGGATGATGCGGCGCAGCAGGCGGGTGTCGGTGGTGGAGATGCGGTTGCGCCGGTCGAGGTTCAACTGCGTGAGGCAGGAGACGTAGATGCGCGTGGTTTGGCGGCGAGAGAGGCCGGGGACGAGACGGGGGTTCAGGCCGTGGATGCCTTCCAGGATGACGAGCTGGTCCGGGTCGAGCTTTACCACCTGGCCCGGCTCGCTGCGGCCGAGGGGGAAGTTGAATCTAGGCAACTGGACTTCCTCACCGGCAATCAGGTGTTGCAGGTCGGCCTGCAAGCGAGCGGTATCCAGCGCTCCCAGGGACTCGAACTCGTAGGCGCCATTCTCGTCTTTGGGGGTGTGCTCGCGGTCCAGGAAGTAGTTATCCAGCTCGAGCGGGAAGGGCGAAATCCCCTGCGCGAGGAGCTGGACCGCGAGGCGCTTGGAGAAGGTGGTCTTGCCTGAAGACGACGGTCCGGCGACCAGCACGATCCGGGCTTCGTTGGCACGCTGCATCACCAGGCGGGCGATTTCGGCGATACGGTGTTCGTGGAGGGCCTCGGAGATGAGGATCAGCTCGCTGACGCGCCTGGCCTGGATGGCGGTGTTTAGCGACGCCCACGCTCCTGATGCCCAGCCGCACCAGCCAATTGTTATACTGGCGGAAGGTGGCGAGCAGCTTCTTGGAATTGGCCAGCGGCGGCAGCTCGTTCGGCGCGTGGCGGCGCGGGAAACGCAGCGCGAAGCCGTCGTCCATCGGCGTGAGGGCAAAGCAGCGGAGATACCCGGTGGAGGGGACCATGTAGCCGTGGTGATAGTCACAGCGGTCGCGCAGCTTGTAGAGCACCAGGGTGCCTTTGCTGCGGAAGTTAAGCAGTTGGACCTTCTCCTCCTGGCCTCTCGCTTGGAAATACGCAATGGCATCCGGCAACGGCACGACCTGGCGCTCGAACGGCAGGTCGGCCTTGACCAGCTCATTCATGCGCGCTTCCACGGCGGCGAGCTCTTCCTTCGAGAGCGGCCCGCGGTTGATCACCGAGCAATAGAAACCGCCCGAGGACAACGAGTGATCAATGGAAATATCCGACTCGGGGAAGGTGTCCTCGAAGGCGGCCTCGAGCAGGAAGGTGATCGAGCGGCGGTAGATGCCTGAGCCGTCCGGGTCGGACATCCGGACGAGCCGGACCCGGGAGTCCAGTTCGACGGGGTGCGTCAGCTCGCGCAATTCGCCGTTGACAACGGCGCCCATGATGGGGTCGTGCGAATCCCACTCCGACAGGTGCCTGAGGAAGGAGGCGATGGGCTGGTTGCGGGGTCCGCAGAGGATGCGGCCATCGGGCAGGAGCACTTCCACGGTCGGTCGAGGGACAGAGGTTTGGAAGACGTCGTTTTCGGACTTCATCATTGGCCTGGATTAGCGGGGAGAGAAGGCGGACAACCCTGTCAGGCTCGCTTTGCGGCGCCGACAGGCGGTCCGAACGCCGACGCGCAGGCCACAAGCCCCCGGCATTCGGTCGTCATATCGTTTAAAATCACCCATACATTCGTAACCCACAGGCGGGAAGAGAGCAAGTGGCAAGCCAAGGTAGGGCGCCTTTGGGACGTTTCTTGGAGCGATCACCGTCTTAATCAGGCAGAAGCCCGAAGTCCGAGACCCGAAATCCGAAGGAAGTCCGAAGCCCGAAATCCGAAAGGCCCATCTGCCGCCCGGCCACCTTCGGCGCATCGCTGCGCGCCTGAGCCTTCGGAATTCGGATCTCGGATTCCCTTCGGATTCCGGGCTTCGGATGCTTGTGAATCATTCTGCCGGGTTTTCGCTGGCTCGCGGCAAACCATGCTTGAGTCCGGCCTCGCTTTGGCGCATACACGGGTCACCTGATGCCGTTAAGAAACCAAAGAATCCGCCATGAACACTGAATCCCACAACGACTCGCCCATGCCCCGCAGGAAGTTTCTAACGCTGTCCGCCGTGACGATGGGCGCCGTCGGCAGTCTGGGCGCGGCACCGGTCGCGGAATTGGGCCACGCTCAGGGACGCCATCCGGCGGGCGTCCGGAGTTCTCGCAAGCCGAGGGAGCGCACCCGTCGTGCTTACAACGGCGAATACTCCGGCGAGCACCTGAACCAGGTGGCGTTTCCAATGGGCGGCATCGGCGCGGGAATGATCTGTCTCGAGGGCACGGGCGCGCTGTCACATGTCTCGCTGCGCAACCACCCGGAAGTGTTCAATGAGCCGTGCATGTTCGCGGCCATCTCGATCAAGGGCAAACACCCTACAGCGCGCGTGCTGGAAGGTCCGGTGCCGGGCCGAAAGCTCTTTGGGGCACAGGGCACCGGCAACGGAGCCGGCGGCACTACCTACGGTCTGCCGCGCTACGGCAATGCCACCTTTCAGAGCCGGTTTCCTTTTGGCGCGGTGGCGCTCAGTGACCCGCAGCTTCCACTGAGCGTGGAGATAACCGGCTGGAGCCCCTTCGAGCCCGGTGACCCCGACAGCTCCAGCCTGCCGGTCGCGGCATTGGAATACCGGTTCACTAATCGCAGCAAGGGACCGGTCGAGGCTGTGTTCTCTTTCAACGCGAAGAATTTCATGGCCTCCCGAGGCAACCCGCAGGCCGTGAGGCCCGTGGCGGGCGGGTTTATCCTGTGGGGCGGCGGCGGGAAGGATCAACCGTGGGAAGAAGCCGCCTTTTCAGCGACCGTCTCCGAGCCCGGCGCGAAGGTGAATCATGGCTGGTTCCGCGGCGGCTGGTGGGACGCGATGACCCTGGCCTGGAAGGACGTGGCCGCAGGGGCCTGTTACGACCGGGCACCGCTTACCGAAGGTGGGCCCAGCCCGGGGGCAACGCTGTTCGTCCCGTTCCAGCTTGCCGCCGGGGCGTCCAGGACCATCGCGGTGCGGTTGGCGTGGTTTGTTGGGCGAACCAATTTGCACATCGGCAAAGACGCGGCTGGTTTTAAACCCGATCCGAACCAGCCGGCTAATTACCGTCCCTGGTATGCGGGCCGCTTCACCGATATCAACGGGGTGACCTTCTACTGGCGCGACCATTACGACGAGTTGCGGCAGAAGACCAACCGGTTCGCTGATTGTTTCCACGACTCGACGCTGCCACCCGAGGTCATTGAGGCCGTGGCCGCGAACCTTACGATCCTGAAGTCGCCCACCGTGATGCGTCAGACCGACGGCAGGCTGTGGGGCTGGGAAGGTTGCAGCGACAATGCGGGCTGCTGCGCTGGCTCCTGCACGCACGTCTGGAATTATGCGCAGGCCATCCCCCACCTCTTCCCCAGCCTGGAGCGGACGCTGCGCGAGACTGAGTTCGGGCCGTCGCAGGACGAGGCGGGACACCAGCAATTCCGCAGCGCATTGCCGATTCGTCCCGTAGCCCACGACTTCCACGCGGCCGCCGACGGCCAGCTTGGCGGCATCATGAAGGTGTATCGCGAGTGGCGCATCAGCGGCGACACCGAATGGCTGCGGGCGCTCTGGCCGAAGGTTAAACGCAGCCTGGATTATTGCATCGAGACATGGGACCCCGGGCACAAGGGCCTGGTAGAGGAGCCGCATCATAACACTTATGACATCGAGTTCTGGGGGCCGGACGGGATGTGCACCAGCTTCTACCTCGGCGCGTTGCAGGCGGCGGTGGTTATGGGAAAGGCCTTGGGGGACGCGGCGCCGCTTTACGCTGACCTGCTGGCGAGCGGCACGGGCAAGGCCGAGTCGGAGCTGTTCAACGGCGAGTATTTCATTCAGCGCATCGAGTGGAAGAACCTGCGGGCCAAGAGCCCCTTGGAAACCAAGAGCATGGTCGGGAGCTACTCGCCGGAGGCGGCGGCCATCCTCGAGAAGGAAGGCCCGAAATACCAGTATGGCAACGGCTGTCTCTCGGACGGCGTGCTCGGTTCGTGGCTCGCGCTGGTCTGCGGCGTCGGCCAGGTGGTCGCAGCTCCCAAAGTCTCCAGTCATTTGCAGGCCGTGCACAAATACAATCTGAAGCACGACCTCTCCGGCTTCGCCAATCCTCAGCGGCCGACTTATGCCTGCGGCGCAGAGGGTGGACTGGTCCTCTGCACGTGGCCCAAAGGTGGCGAGCTATCTCTGCCTTTTGTCTATTCGAACGAAGTCTGGACCGGCATCGAATACCAGGTTGCCTCGCATCTCATGCGCATGGGCGGGGTTAATGAGGGACTGGACATCGTGCGGACTTGCCGCGACCGCTACGACGGCCGGGTGCGCAACCCGTTCGACGAATACGAATGCGGCCATTGGTATGCGCGGGCGATGTCCTCCTACGCGCTGTTGTTCGGGCTGAGCGGCGCGCGCTACGACGCCGTCGAGAAGGTCCTTTACCTCGAACCCGCCATCCGAGGCGACTTCCGGTGCTTCTTTGCCGCAGCGGGCGGCTACGGGACCGTCGGCGTGCGGAAGGGCAAGGCGTTCTATGAGGCGAAGGCGGGGACGCTGGATGTCGGGGAGATTAGGTACTTGAAACGTGAAACGTGATGCGTGATGCGTGAGGGGCGTGCGGGGGGAGTCAGTCCAGGAAGGCGGTTAAGGGGCTGGTGGGGCTGGCGGTTTCCTCCTGGGCGGGGCAGGCCGGCTTCGTAAGCGGCGCGGCCGGCTTCGACGGCCATTTTGAAGGCGGTGGCCATCCGGTTGGGGTCGTTTGCGATGGCGATGGCCGTATTGATTAGCACTGCGTCGGCGCCCAGCTCCATTGCCTCGCTCGCGTGACTGGGGGCACCGAGGCCGGCATCCACCACCACCGGCACGATTGCCTGCTCGATGATGATGCGTATCTGGTCGCGCGTCTGGATGCCGCGGTTCGACCCGATTGGTGAGCCGAGCGGCATGACGGTGGCGGTGCCAACGTCCTGCAAACGCTTGGCGAGCACCGGGTCGGCGTTGATGTAGGGCAGCACGGTGAAGCCTTCCTTGACCAGCACCTCGGCCGCCTTGAGCGTCTCGATGGGATCGGGCAGCAGGTAGCGCGGGTCGGGGTGAATCTCCAGCTTGACCCATTTGGGCAGGCCGGCGGCCGCGGCCAGGCGAGCCAGGCGCACGGCTTCCTCCGCATTCAGCGCGCCGCTGGTGTTGGGCAGGAGCAGATACCGCTTTGGATCAATGAACTCCAGGATGTTCGCGAACGGGTCCTTCTTGCCGCTTAAATCCGCCCGCCGCAAAGCCACCGTCACCATTTCGGCGCCGCTGGCATCGAGAGCATCGCGCAGGGCCTCCGGCGCCGAGAACTTGCCAGTCCCAAGGATGAGACGCGAGCGGAAGGCTCGTCCGGCGATGACTAATGGCTGATTGGACAGGGGCATCCCGGCCAATGTAGTCACAGTGCGCGGGCTTTGTCGAGGAAGGGTGGATGCTGTTCAGATCGGCTTCGCGTAAATCCGGCGGAAGCCCTTGCTCACGGCGAGAGGATCAACAATGGTGATCCCCTCCCGGCCAAAGCGCGCGGTGACCGGGGCGCCCTTGCCCGCCCGCAGGTATTTGAAGTTGAGGTCTCGCACCACCCGCGCCGCGTGGACGATGGCTACCGTGATCCGCGCCTCCTCGGGCGTGGGATAGAGGCCGCTGACGCTTGCCCGGCTGGCGCTGAAGAACTTCACTTGGCAGACGGCCACCAAACCTGCCGTGAGGCTGTCTATCCCGTAACCCACGTAGGCCGCCGACCCGTCCGGGCGCTTCACGTCGCGGGTGAAATGGTTGTTCGCCGTGCGGCAGCCGCCGCCCTGATGCCACCAACGCAAGCCGCGGTATTGCTGATCGCTCTCGACTTTGCCGTCCGTGCCGACGATTTCGTGGCCCTGGTTCACTGGTCCCTCGAAATCGGGCGGGGTGATCCAATTGTTTTGGAAGCTGATGCTCATGCCGTTCTCGAAGTCCACCCGCACCTGGACCGCGTCGTAAGCATTGATGCCGTCGCGCACCAGACGCTTCTTCTGGCCGACAGCCGTGAGCGAGACGGGCTTGCTGTGGTAGTAATGGTAGATCAGGTCCACCCAATGCGTGCCGACGTAGCTGAAGGGATCGCTCTGCTCAGCCCACTTGAAAGTGCGAGTCGAGACGTGCAACGGCTCCTCGAGGTAGGCGGTGCCGTAAAGGGGCTCGCCGATGCGCTGCCGGAGTTCTTCGCGAATGCGCACGTGGTCCGGGTCATAGCGTTTATGCATGTCCACAGCGACAATGCGGTTCTTCGCCCGGGCCAACTCGATGATCCGGTCCGCCTCAGTGATGTCCAGGCACATCGGTTTCTCTGTAATCACATGGACGCCGGCCTTGAGCGCGGCGAGGATCACCTCGGCGTGCAAGGGATCGGGGGTGGCTACGGCCAGGACATCGAGGTCGGGAACCGCGCGCAGGATGTCCAGCCAGGGTTTCTCTCCGGCAAAGGCTCGCGGCGCATGGCCGGTCCAACGCTTGAAGTTGCTCCGCGCGCGGCGGGCGGACTTTGGAGTGTGGGCGGCGACGGCGGCGAGCTGGAACCTGATCGGCGTCAGCTCCCGCGCCCAGCCGTCCAGCCCAACTCGTCCGAGCTGCGGGCTGATGCCCACGCGTTGCAGGTCCGCATACGCCCGCGCATGCACGTCCCCGCCGAACATGCCGGTGCCGACCAGGGCGATTTTGATGGTGGCGTCCATATTCGAATGGCCGAGGCGCCGTGACCGTTCAACTGGAGCACGCGCGGTCACCCCGCTTGAGCCGGGCCGAATGTGTCGGGTGAATCAGGCGGGCGCAACCCATTTCCGTGAATGGCGGCGGGGTGCGCTTCTTGTTAGTACCACCATTTCGGGCAGCCACAGGCCGGAAACCCGAAGCCCGAAACCCGAAGGCCGAAAGAAGGCCGAAATCCGAAACCCGAAAGGCGAACCCGCGCCCGGGCCTGCGACCCAGCCGGCAGCGGCTCAATCAGCGCTAAGAGAGGCGCGAGAGCAAGCTTTTCGGCCTTCGGGTTTCGGACTTCGGCCTTCTTTCGGCCTTCGGGTTTCGGGCTTCGGATTTGGGGGCCTGGCGGTTGGTGGTGCTGTTGAGATGCGCCCGGCGGGGGGCGGGTAACGACTGGACAATCGCGGGCGGGTCTCGCATGTTGGCGGAGTGCCCTGTTGGGTAGTGATCGTTCCTGATTTCAATTTATGGAAGAACCCCTGCCAGTCCTGGAATCGCCGCCAGCCGCCCCGCCGCCGCCCGCGATGTCTCTCCCGGCCCGGCTGCTGAACGTGTTTGCGATCCCGGGCGAGGTGTTCGCCGTGGTCAAGGCCAGCCGCCATAGTATCGCGAACTGGCTCGTGCCGGCGTTGCTGTCGGGAGTGGTCGCGGCGCTGACGGCGATCGTCATTGTGTCGCAGCCGGCCATCCAGAAGCAGTTAGACCAATTGATGGACCGGCAAGCCAAGGTGCTGGCACAGCAGGTCAAGGCGGGGCAAGTGAAGCAGGCCGATGCGGACCGCGCGGTGGCCGTCACTCGCGCTTTGACTCAACCCGCCACACTAAAGGCCCTCGGCGGCTCGGCTGCGGCCATGATCGGCGTCACCCGGGTGTTCTGGTGGGCCTTCGTGCTTTGGCTCCTCGGCCGGCTGTTTCTGAAGGTTCGACTCAGTTATCCCAAGACGCTGGAGGTGGCCGGGCTGGGGTTGATGATCAGCTTGCTGGGCAGCGTGGTGATGCTGTTGCTGATGGTGAACCTGCCCCGGCTTTTTTCCACGACAAACCTGACGACGGCGCTCAGCGACTTTGACCCGAGCCGGAAAAGCCCGCTGCTGCTCGGCGCCGCTAACGTCTTTTCCATCTGGGGCATAGGTGTGCTCTCGGTGGGCCTCGCCAAGCTGGCCAAGGTGCCCTTCCTGCGCGCGGCGTGGTTCGTGTTTGGAGCGTGGGTAATCCAGGAGTCGTTCTTTGTCCTGGTGGGGGGCGTGCTGGGGCAATTCGCCCATTAGGCGCTGTCGGAACACCGATTCCTCGGAGCGCTCTATTCGAAGCTGGTGGCGGCGCCGGCTTTGGAGGCGAGCCACTTCTCGTAAGCCGCCTCGCTCTCGACGGTCAGGAAACCGCCGCTCATGCTGTAGTGGCCGTCGCCGCAGAGTTGCGCGCAGTTGATTTGGAAGCGGCCCTCTTTGGTAGGCCGGAACCAGAGCGGGATGCGCATGCCGGGAATAGCGTCCTGCTCGACGCGCATGGCGAGCACCTTGAAAGAGTGAATCACATCCTTGGACGAGACATAGATAATGACCGGTTTAAACTCACCGTTGGGCAGCTTGACCAGGGGAACGTGGATTTCGTTGAGTGTCTGGATGTCATCCTTGCCGTGCGGATCGGTGGGGTCCACACCGAAGACATTGTCCGAAGTGACCCAGCGCATGTCCTGGCGACCGAAGATGCCGTCCGGCCCCGGATAGCGGACGTTCCAGGCAAATTGCTGAGCGACGACCTGAATGACGGTGGATTCGCTAGCCTTGGGAAACTGTTCCACCGCTTTGGCCCAAAGCGGGATGGCAAGGCCAACCAGCAGGATGCCTTCGACCAGCGCGACGGCGCCTTCGATGTAGTTGGAGGCATGGCTTTTGACCCCGCGATAATCCGCCCGGGGATTGCGCGCGCGGCGGAAGCGAACCAGCACGTAGGTAAAGTAACCCAGCCAGCCCACGAACAGCGCGATCATCAGCCAGTGCATGTAGATAATCAGCATGTCGACGTGCGCGGCTTGCTCTGAGGCGGCAGGCGGCAATCCTAACAACTTTTCCATCATACCCCCAAGTCGGTTGGTTCCAGCGGTGGCGCGGCGCCGTCCGGGAAAGCAAATCTCCCCGAGAGCCCGACCTGCCCATCGAATCCCAGGGAATCCGGGCTCGCGGTGACGCTCGCCCTCCCGGGGTTGGGCCCGACGGGTTGGGCCGCAAGGGCCGCTGACCTTTTGGCGAGGTGGACGAAAAACGCGGCAATGCCCCCAAGCACGACCACGACCACCCCGAGCAAGCTAAAAATCCCCCAGTTCATCCCTTTCGCCATCGGAGCGTCCGACTGGCCGTAACAGGCAGCGCAAGCGTGGAGCGAGGCGGGGTAGAGGACGAAAATGAGGAAGAAAAGCCCGCAGGCCGAAGCCCGCAGACCGCATGAAGGCCGAAGCCCGAAACCCGAAACGGGCGCCCCTTGTTTATCCCTGCTCATAAGTAGCCGACGCGCTTGAGCTTTCTCAGGAAGTAGCGTTCATAGAGGATTAACCCCACCCCGACCGCCAGGGCGCCCAGGCCAAAAAAGAGGTCCCCCGCGCCGCCCCCTGCGGAGAAGAAATGCACCAATCCCCACGCCGCGCAGCCAAAGGCCAGGATCACGGCAGCGGTGATAAAGATCAGGTGAAACAGCTTCAGCGACATAATCAACGCAGGAAACTCAAATGCGGCACGTCGGCAAAGGCCGAGACCGTCAAAAACATCAACCCCAGGAAGAAACAGGCCGTGAACACCAGCAGACCGTAGATCATCTTCCGCTCGGAGATCAGGTGCATAAAGAACCCGGCCACCAGCGAGGCCTTGCCGCAGGCGATAAGTAACGCCACGGCGATGTTGATCGCATGATTGCCAAAAGGAATGTAGGACGCCCCGACCGTTATCAGCGTGCCGAAAATCAGCGAATAGAAGACATAGAGGTAGCGTCGCACGTGCTCCGTAAAATGCGCTTGTTCCTGGGCAGTCATAAATTCTTATATCAAGTATAACACGGGGAACAGGAAAATCCAGACCAGGTCCACGAAGTGCCAGAACAGGCCGGAAATCTCCAGCCGGTTGGTAAAGCGCTCGGGGTCGGTCTCCCACAGTTTGCTGCCGGGCCCCCAAAGGAAGCCAATGACGACGGCGCCGCCGATGACGTGCAGGGCGTGCAGGCCGGTCAGGGTGAAGTAAAGCGCCAGGTAGGTGTTGTGCCAGGGGCCATAACGTTCCATCTTCGCGATCTGGCTCCGCGGGATGCTGATCTCCTGGTGGTGCGCGGGCGGTTTGTGGACTTCCAGGTCATAGAGGTCTTCGCGGTTCTGGACGTAGCGCCCGGCAATCACCACATGGTCTGCCTTCGGGTCGTTCTCCACAATGTGGCCGTCGGCGATGCGACCGTCTTTGAGGTCAATCTCGAAGTGCGTGAGCTTGTCGTGGTATTCGTAGGACTTGATGCAAAGGAAGGTCAGAGCCAGCAAAAGAGTGCAGGCGTGGAAGACTTTGAATCGGCCAAACTGGCCCATCTTGCAGGAGGCCCACGCCATGACGGTGGTGATGCTGGAGGTGATCAGCACGATGGTATTGAGTGTGCCGAGCGGCACATTGAGCCAGCCGCGCGGCCAGAAGCCTTCCGGCGCGCCCACGCGCAACAGGATGTACAGACGAGAACAACGCCCCGAAGAGCATGACCTCGGACGCCAGAAAGACCCAGATGCCGACCTTGGCGTTATAGAGACCCGTATCCGGGCGGGCTGCAACTGTGTAAGGGATGTCCATGTTTAATCAGGCTCGTTCTGCGGCGTGAAGTCCCGCGCGTGGCCGGGCATGCTGTATTCGTATGGCCCGCGGTGGACCTCGGGCGGTTTGGCGAAGTTGCCGTGGGGGGGCGGCGTGGGGGTCTGCCATTCCAAAGTAGTCGCCTCCCAGGGGTTGTCCGAGCCTGCCGGCTGGCCGTGTTTGATGCTCCAGAACACGTTGATGATGAAGGGAATCTGCGCCAGGAACAGGCCGACCGCGGCCCACAGGATGAAAGTGTGCAGGTGCATAATTCCCGGGCTCAGGCCGCCGATGGCGCCCGGCACGCGCGCCTGCGAGTAATTGGCGCCGCCATCGGCCATGCGGCGCAACATGCCTGCCATACCCTGGGCGAACATCGGCTGGAAGATCAGGTTCATGAAGATCAGCGACAACCAGAAATGCACCCGGCCCCAGAATTCATTCATCATGCGCCCCGTGATCTTCGGGAACCAATAGTAGATGCCCGCAAACAGGGCGAAGATGGTGCCCGGCGCCACGATGTAATGGAAATGGGCGATGACGTAATAGGTGTCGTGCAGGTGAATGTCGCTGTAACTGAGCCCCAGCGGCAGTCCGGTGAGGCCGCCGATGCCGAACATCGGCAGGAAAGCCAGCACGAAGAGCATCGGGGTGTTAAACCGAATAGAGCCGCCCCACAGCGAGATGAACATGCAGGTGAGCACAATCACTGACGGGATGGAAATGATCATCGTGGTCGTCTGGAAGAACGTCGCTATCTTCACCCCCATGCCCGTGAGATACATGTGATGCGCCCAGACGATGAAGGAGAGGAAACCAATCGTCAGGACGGAATAGACCAGCGACTTGTAACCGTAGAGCGGCTTGCGCGTATTGTTGGCGATGATCTCCGCCACAATGCCCATCGCCGGCAGGATGAGCACATAGACCTCCGGGTGGGCCAGGAACCAGAACAAGTGCTGCCACAACAGCGGGCTGCCGCCGCCGCTGACATGGGCGAGCTGTCCGCCCACCGCCAGGCCGGTCGGCAGGAAAAAGCTGGTGTGGGCCACCTTGTCCATGAACTGCATGACCGCCGCGGCCTCCAGCGGCGGGAAGGCCAGCAGGAGCAGGAACGCCGTCACGAACTGCGCCCAGACGAAAAACGGCAGGCGCATCCAGGTCATGCCCGGCGCGCGCAACTGGATAATCGTAGCAATGAAATTGACCGACCCCAACAGCGAGGAGGTGATGAGGAACACCATGCCAATAATCCAGAACGTCTGCCCATCGGTCGGGATGGACGTCGCCAGCGGCGAGTAGGAGGTCCACCCTGCCTGCGCGGGGCCGCCCGGGATGAAGAAGCTGGTGAACATGATTATCCCGCCAATCACATACGACTGATAGCTGGCCATGTTGATCCGCGGGAAGGCCATATCCGGCGCTCCGATTTGCAGCGGGACGACGTAATTGCCGAACGCCGCAAAGGCCAACGGCACGATGGCCAGAAAGACCATGATCGTCCCGTGCATCGCGCCGAAGGAATTATAGAGGTCGGGCGAGACAATGCCTTTCGCCGCTTCGTTGCCGAAGATTCCCGCCAGCAGCGGGCCTATGACCGGCACCGCCTTGAAGGGATGGGCGATCTGCCAGCGCATCACCAGCATCAGGCAGAGCCCGAACAGCAGGAAACACAAGGCTGTAATGCCATATTGGATGCCAATGACCTTGTGATCCGTGGAAAAGACGTACTTGCGCCAGAACCCCGCCTCCTCGTGCGCGACTTCGTGATAGGTTGGATGTGGAATCGCCTGAGCGGTTGCTTCCATATTCTCTATTGTGCGTTGTGCGCCATAGTAGCCCTATTTTGCCACAGTAATGCCAATCTCCGATCCGTCAACTTTGTGCGCGCGCCTCCTGGTCATGGTCGAATCGGTTGGGCCTAGCCTTTAATCTTGTCCAGCACCATCACCGTCAGCAGCAGCGGCAGGTACAGCAGCGAGACGTAAAAGAGCTGCCGGGCGCGCGCCATAGTGCGCTGGCGGGCAAACTGGACGGCAAACCAGGCGAAGCTCAACCCGAGAATGAGCGCGCTGCAGAGGTAAACGGGGCCGGCGAGATGGAACAGGAACGGGCACGGACTTACGAGCAGCAAGGCAAGGGTGAAGCCGACGGCCTGGACGCCTGAGCGGCGGCCGTCCGGGTCCACGACAGGCAGCATCTTGAAGCCGGCGCGGGCATACTCCTCGCGATACATCCAGGCGATCGCCAGGAAGTGCGGCAGTTGCCAGAACGCTTGAATGGCAAACAGGGCCAACCCTTCGCTGGTCAGGCTCCCGCGCCCCGCGGTCCACCCCATCAACGGCGGCAGCGCGCCCGGAACGGCGCCGACCACGGTGTTCAACCAGGTCACACGTTTGAGCGGCGTATAGATAAACAGGTAACAACCGAGGGAAGCGGCCCCCACGAGGCTCGTCGCAAAGTTGACGGCCTGCTCGAGATAAATCAGACCAAGCGTCGCTGCGAGGCAGCCGACCAACAGCACAGTCAGCGGCTGGAGGCGTCCCGAAGGCAGCGGGCGGTCCTGCGTCCGGCGCATCCGGGCGTCGTGCTCACGCTCAAACAACTGGTTCAGGGCCGAGGCTCCGCTCGCCAGCAAGGCCGTGCCCAGCAGCAGGTGGCCCATCAGGATAAAGTCCACGGGCCCGCGCGAGCCGAGGTAAAAGCCGACGAGGGTCGTCAGCAGCACCAGGCTCGTCAACCGCGCCTTAAACAGGTCCGCATAAACGGCCAGCCATCCTCTTTCGACCGGAACGGTTTGGCTGACAATCTGTGCGGTAGCTTTCAATGGGTTCAGAGGCTGGTAGTGCCGGAGGGTTGGGGTGCGAACATCGAGAGAGGCAATGCGGCGGCCGCGCTGGGCGACTCGGTGACGCGGCGATTAAACACCAGTTCCCGAAATGAGATGACGCTCAGCAGGGCGCCCACCGCCAGCGCCAGCGCGCCGACGAGCACGTGCGCGGTCGCGATGTCGGCGGCTTTGTTCGACCAGATCGTCGCCGCCCCGAGCAGCACTTGCGTTAAAATCAATCCCAGCCAGCCCAGGGATATCCGGCTTAGCACATTTGCCCCGCCAACCGCGCGCCGGGCGGACCAGGCGGCAAACGCGACCGCGGCCAGGATCAGCAGCGCGACGAGCCGATGGACCATCTGCAGGACGATCTGGACCGCTGTGATCGGGTTGACGTTGGTGATCTCCATCCGTTGCTGGTTGTAGCGCGCGACGGCAGCCGCATCCGTAACCGGCCACAGCTTTCCATAGGCGAGCGGGAAATCAGGAATGGCCAGGCCGGCGTGCTGGTGCCGCATCGCTGCGCCCAAAGCCAGTTGCGTCAGGATCACCAGGGTGGTGGCGAGGAAGATGACCGAGAGCCGCGAGAGGCGCAATGGGTCAATCCTATCCGGCGGCCTCTGCCACCAGCGGCTGGTGAAGAGAGCAATCGCGCACACGAGCGTAAAGAACAGTTGCGCGAGGGTCGCATGGAAGATCCCGATGGCGTCCTTGTGCTCGACCACCCGCAACCCGCCGAGGACGCCTTGCAAGACGACCGCGACCAGCGCCGCCAGCCCGCAGCGGCGGAGCCATTTCGCGCTCGGTTCACAGCGCGGCCAGACCCAGCTTGCGCCAAAGGCAGCCAGGCCCGTCAAGGCCAGCACCAATCCGTCCGTCCAGGGCCGGGGCACGGCCACCGCGATCCCCGCCCCAAGCAACGCCAGCAACAAGCCACCCCAGCGCATCACCGGGCGCGCGTTCCGACCGTAGAGCCACAAGGCGAGCACGATGGTCAGCAGCCCGACTCCCGAGGCCAACAGCCGATGGGTGTGTTCGTAGAAGATCCCTCCCACCCAATACGAGACCGGGAAGAAGAACATGTTATAGCCGTAGGTATTGGGCCAATCGGGCACCGCCATGCCGGCGCCGTGGCTGGTCACCAGACCGCCCAGGGCCACCAGGCCCAGCGTGGCGAGCGCGGTTAGAACCGCGAAACGATGAAGGCCGCGAGATTGCATTGGCGCGGCCTTATTTGATTTCAAAGGTAAAGTCCACCTTGGCGGGTTCGCCCGCCTTGACTTCGATTTCCTTGGTCAGCGTGCCCAGTTTGCGATGAGCCGCCTCGACGGTGTATTTGCCCGGCGGGACGTTGGCAATCTTGAACAGCCCGTCCTTGCCGGTCACCGCGAAGTAGGGATGATCGAAGATGCTGGCATAGGAGAACATCCACTTGTGGACGTTGCACTCGAACTTGAGGAAGTTCTCGGGATGGGAGAAGGAGAAAGTAAGGTCAGGCCCCTTCGGCAGTTGGAGTTGATTCTGCTCTTCATTGCCCGAGCCCGCAGCCGGAACGATATGCACGTTGTGCGGTGTGGGGTCGGAGTTCCTGACAATAATCTTCTGGCCTGTCTGCACTGCGAACACGTAGGGGTGATACTCGCAGCCTTGCTGGTCGAGAACGAACGGCGGCGCCGACGCGCCGGTAGATTTGCCGCTGACCCCTTGCAGATAGACAACCACGCCACCCAGTTCGCCTTGTGATCCGACCACGTAAAACTGGGTGGTCGGGACCGTCTTATACATCTTGCTGCAGACCGGATCATCCATCATCGGGGTGATCTTAAGCTCTGGCGGTGGTGTGCCCTTGAGTGTGACTGTGCCGGTAATGTCGGCGGCCGGGGCGGCTTGAACAGCAGCCCACACGGCAGCAATCATGATTAGTGCGGTCAATCTCTTCATACTTTCCATTTCCCTTTCAGAAAAAACCCAAGGAACGTAGCACAGAGTGTCGAGCGTGCAAGTGACACGCCTTTTACATTCTTTTTACCCCTCTCTGACAACTCCTCGCGCCGCATGGGCTTTACTGGGGCCGACAGTTGAATTGCCCGGCGGTTGGCCGGGCCATCATCAAATGAACCTTGCGAAAGAGAAACGACAATGAAAACGAAAGACCTGCTGACAATTGCAACCGCCGCCCTCGGAACCGCAACACTCACCGTCGTGGCCTTCTGGGCCGGTCCAACGGACGCCGGAAATGACGCCGATGCCCCACCCCCCAAAATCCCCAAAGCCCGGCTCGTCTCTAACGGGATCGAGCTGTCGCTCGCCCCGGCTGGTGGCCGGAGTTTCAAGGCGGGCGACCAGCCGGAGTTCGAGCTCACCGCGCTCAACCCCACGCCGCAAGCGGCCACCGCCGCCATAGCCGTCGGCCTGTCCGCCTCCTCGCCCGCCGACCCCTTATCGCGCACCATCCGCCTGCCAAGCGTCCTGTGGCGGCAAGACCAATCGCTGACGCTCAGCCCCGGTGAAACAAAAACACTGACCCTCTCCGCCCACACGAACCTCCCTCCGAACAGCGTGATCTCCGTCTCCCTCCGCGACCAAAACCCGGGCCCGGGCTTAGTCCCGGGCGGCATCACCGCGCTAACCTTCTCCACAGTGGTCCCCAACGCGAAGCCCGTAATCGCTCTAACTCGCTAGACCCCTTCCCCACGGCACGCATCACGCCTCACGCATCACGCATCACGTTTCACGCATCACGCCTCACGCATCACGCATCACGCATCACGTCCCACCCCCATGCCCCGCTGGCCAACCACAACCGGCATCATCATCGGCCTCTTGCTCGGCACCGCCATCCTCGCCCTGAGCGGCAGCCCGGAGCGAAGGTCCGCGCCCTCCGGCCCCATTCTCTCGGAGTGCGATGGCCACCTGCGCGAGCTGGCGCTCCAGTATGAGCCCGCCGCCAGGAGCGTCGTCGCACCCGTCTATCGCGCTTTCCTGGGCGCGCTGGACCCCGATGTCCGTGTTCGCGTCGTCTGTCCGGACCCTGCCGCATACGATGACTTCCTCGGCGCAATAGGCCGCGTCCGGTGCCGCCTGTCGCCGATCTTCACCGGCCACCCCATCACCGCCTGGGCCCGTGACCGCTGGGTGGCGCTGACGCCTCCGGCAGCCGGCGGCGCCACGACCCTCTGGAGTCCGCGCGGCGAAGCCGGCCAGGCGATCTGGCCCGCGCGCGCGGGCGATGAACGGGTGGGGCGTGACATCGCGGCCGCGCTGGCCCCGTCAGTCCGGGCGCGCCGCAGCAGCCTGTACTTCGACGGCGGCGATTTCCTGGCTGACAGCGACAACGTCTTCGTCATACCACGGGTAATGCAGCGCAACCTCCAGCAGACCGTGGTCAGCCGGGAGGAATTGGTCCGTATCCTGGCCCGTGAACTCAAGCGCCGCGTGATCCTGCTCCGGGAAGCGCCCGACCACCATGCCGGGATGTTCATGGCTTCCATAGGCGCCAGGGCGATGCTGGTCGGCGACCCGAGCCTCGCCAAGCCATTCCTCCCCGGCGGACCGGCGGCCGATACCAGCGCCGCCACCAACGATTGGATGGGCCTGCCCGGCGGCGCCGACTTCACCCCGCACACACAGCATCTCTTCGACGCGGTCGCCGCCGAGTGTGCGGCGGTCGGTTACCGGGTCGTGCGCCTCCCGGTTGTCCCCGCGCGGGACGGGCGGACCTACCTGACCTACGTCAATGTGCTGATGGACCAGCAAGGAAGCCGGCGCGTGGTTTACCTTCCCGCTTACCGCGGCGTTGAGCGGTTGAACGCGGCGGCCCGAGCGGTCTGGGAGCGGCTCGGGTACGAAGTGCGTCCCGTTGACTGCACCTCCGCCTACCGCCACTTCGGTTGCCTGCATTGCCTGGTCAATGTGCTGGAACGAAGCTGAGAGCATGTTCGCAAAATGGCACGGCCTGTAGCACTCCCCGCGCGGGCGTGTTGCCCAACGCGTCCGGTAGAGCGCGCCCTCCGCTGCACGCCTCCCCCGCCGTTTCGCCGGAGCCCGTCTAGACTGCTGCTAGAGTTTGAACGTGGTTTGAACGTGGTTTTAACGTCGTTTGAACGTCCTTTTTCCTCCTCTTCCTCTCCCCTGGCCTCGGCCATCCGCCCCGGCCCGTCGCGCATCGCCCCAAACGCCCCCGCACCTGTTATAGACACCGAAACTGGCAAGCAGGTTACAAATACTCCACGACTTTCGCACCCGGCGGGCCTGAGAACCTGGTTGAAAAACGTAGCAGCCGACGTAAGGAGGCTCTGATTCTTACCCTCCGACCCAATCCGTGTAGCTCCGCTCGGTGTGGATCGAATAATGGCGCAGTCGCATAACGTCCCGAACCTGGTCCAGTAATCTTGGAGTCTGCTCTTGACTTCTCCTGCCCGCCCTCCACAATTCTTCTCGCTATGGATACTTGGACTGTTCGCCTCCATATTGCCCCGCCCAATATCAGGGCAAACCTGCCCGAAAACCAAGCCAATATTGTATTATCAGGTCAAACGACCTGTTAATCAATGGTTCGGCTAGTAAATATTTATGAAAACTACATACTTCATTCTACTCTCGGCTCTGCTTGTTTGAGGTTGCTGTTCGCAGAAACAGCCAACATCGTCACACCCAGCCAACGACCTTTTGAAGGCGGGCAAGTTTATCAAAGGGCGTGATTGTATTGTGCTCGTTCAGCAACGTGATGGCGACTCTCTTAAAGATATCATGGTCTGGAACACTGCATCGGGCGCCATTACCTCAACGCTCCGTGCCGAGACTGGCACGGTCTCGGCGAAAGGCTCCTCAGATACGAATTCTGTGAAGATTATCCTCCACAATGTCAAGAAGGTCAGCCTCGCGGAAGTGGCGGACATCCCCGAACTGACATTTGTATTCCACGAATGAGTTTGAGGCACGGGAGCCGAACAAAGCGCATTCAGCGAACCCCGCGATGACCTCTCTGTTTCATGCCAGGCACCAGAGGCGCGGGGTCGCTGATGCGCAACGTTAAGCAGAACGCAAGCGGCGTCACGCCTTCACCGCATTTCTGAGCACAAGAATGGACATCAAGCATGCATTGACCGGCCTGGGCATTCTCTTCACGTTCGGCGTTACGGGTGAAACGGTCCGCGCCGCCGCGGGTTATGAGGCAATTGGGCACCTCACATACACGGCTTTCGACGACTCGATGAAGCCTGCCGCCAAGAGGATCATCCTGTTCGATGTAAAGGTGAGCAGGACGTGGCACGTCCGCACGGAACCTGTAATTGAATGCAAGAACGGCATTGCCTATCAGGAAGGATTCAGTGACACGAACAACTGCATTTGGTCCCTGACTGCTTTTGAAGCTGCGTACAAACCCTCGGACTCGCCATTTCAGGATTTGCGAGGCGAACTCAAGAACTCCATGAAGGGCGACGTCTATTTTACGAATGCTTCCCCAAGACTGCCTGCCTGGGCTGCCCGATCTTCTTCCAAGGCGCCGTCTGGGCACTCAGTCAGGAATGTCGCGATAGCCACCCTCTTGAATGGCCAATATCCGCCAATGGACCCCTCTTATGCCGGGTTGCTCTGGTTTGCGTTTACTCCCCCCAGCGCGCAAGGCGATGGGACAAACCAGATGTTGCCGGAAATCTGGGATGAGGGAAATCCACACCGTATTCGGTTCAGAAGGGCCAGATGGACTCAGTTTGTGGAGTCGCCCAAGCTCGTTTCGGGCGCGTCGTACAACTGGGTGGGCAAGGAGTTTCTGCCGGACGGAACAGTTGCCACTATTAAGGTAAGTGACGTGCCTCTGCCGATGGGGCTGGCGGCGCGCTATGAGGTGGAGGCCACGACGAATCTCAACGGCCTGCTGCTGCCTTCCAAGATGAAACTGACCCGCTATGCCACAAAGGCCGCGAAAGACGGAAAGCTGAGAGTGCTAACCACGGACGTCGCTGTGGTAACGAGCGTAAGGTTGCTGCCGGCAAATGAGTCGTTGGCGGCGAAACTTCCGGGGCTCACCTACGTGAGCGACTATCGGGTTTCAGCGGGAAGTCCGAATGGGGAGCCAACGCACTATTCCTTAAATGCGGGCCCTCTACCCTCTGCAGGAGAGGCGTACCAAGGCGGGTCGGGTCTTCCGTGAGCTTCCTCGGAATTGACCATGAGGGGTGACGATTGGCCTCCAAGCCGGTTGACCACCGGGCGGTTCAGCGGGTATATTGGCTGCCATGAACATCAAAGCCGTCGTCCATAGAGCCGAAGAAGGCGGATACTGGGCGGAGGTGCCCGCGCTGCCAGGTTGCGTCACCCAGGCGGAAAGCATGGATGATCTCCGCAGGAATCTGCGAGAGGCCATCGAGGGCTGGCTCGAAGCAGGAGCACCCGAATCTGCGCAGAACCAGCAGGATGAGATTCTGGAGCTTGCCGTGTGAGGCAGGTTTCCGGCAAAGATCTCGCCCGAGCGATCCAAAGAAAGGGCTGGACGCTTTCCCGTATCACAGGCAGCCATCACATATTCGTCAAGGAGGGCCGCCGCGAGCGAATCGTCATTCCGATTCACGGCAACCATCCCCTGAAAATCGGGCTTCTCAGGTCGCTGATGAAGATCGCCGAGGTGACCGAGGCGGATATTTAATGGCTAAGATCACTGGAGCGGACGCGGGCGGATCGTGTCGTTTGGCGATTCGGGAGCCACGGGCCGCCCACGCCGCTCATTTCTGTCGTTACGGACTCCGGCATTCAATCGGCTTTTGAATAGCCGCTTCCGTGCGTTACTTCCGCGCCGAGGTGCGTTAGACTTGGGACCGTGAGCCATTCAAGGATAGGTCCGAAGCTCTTGGTCGCCGTACTGATGGCATGGCTGGCCGGGGGGTCTGGCGCTTGGGCGGCAACCTACCAGGTCGGGCCGGCGCGCGCGTATCACACGGTCGGCAGTCTGCCCGCGCTTAGCCCGGGCGATGTCGTGGAGATTGATCCGGCGACCTACAGCGAGGTCAAGCGCTGGACCCGCCCCGGCACGGCGGCGCAGCCCATCGTCGTGCGCGGCGTGGGCGCTTCCCGTCCGGTGTTCGACGCCACGGGCCAGAACGTGGACGGCGCGCTGCCGCACCCCCGTGCCGTATTTCAGGTCGAAGCCGACTACATCACCCTGGAGAACCTGGAGTTCCAGCACGCGACCAACGGCAATAACGGCGCCGGCATCCGCGTTACCGGGGCCAATAACGTCACCGTGCGCAACTGCCGCATCACGATGTGCGACATGGGCGTCATGTCCGACCATAACAGCAACCTGGTCATCGAAGCCTCGGAGATTGCCTCCAACGGCACGTCGCTCTATGACGGCTACAGCCACAACTTCTACCTCGGCGGCGACAGCGCCACTATCCGGTTCTGCTATATCCATGATTCGCTTTACGGGCAGAACTTCAAGACCCGCGCGCACTACACCGAGTTGCTCTACAACTACATCGCCGATTCGCAGGATGGCGAGGTGGGACTGGTGGACGCCGCGGAGACCGCCGCCGCCAACAGCGACGCGGTGATGATCGGCAATATCATCATCAGCAAGCCCCGGGTGAGCGGCTACAACTCCGGGCGCTTCATCCAGTTCGGGCAGGATTCGGGCGGCCAGCACAACGGCACACTCTTCGCCTTCAACAATACCTTCATCGCCGGCGACGGGCGTATCCAGTTTCTAAGCGCCAATGCCGCTGGAGCAACGGTGGTGGCCAACAACAACATCTTCTACGGCAGCGGCAAGATCGTCGGCACCCTCGGCGGCGGCATTGCCGGCTCCAACAACTGGATGCAATCCAGCGCGACGGTGCCCGCAACCTTCTATGCCTCGACTCTTGGCAGCGACCCCGGCTTCGTCAACCGCGCCGCGCGCGAACTGCACCTCACTGCGGCGTCCAGTTGCCGCAACCGCGGCTTAAGCGCCCTCACCTATCTGGACGGCGCGGGCGTTGCCCATTCCGGCCTGCCCGCATTCGAGTACGTGAACCACCTGCAAAACCGCCCGCGCCCGAGCGACGGCCATCTCGACCTCGGTGCCTACGAATACCGCGCCCCCGCGTTGAGCGCCATCACTGTAAGCGGACCCGACTGCCTGCTCGATTTCAGCGCAGCGGCGGGCAGCCGATACGAGCTGGAGACCACCAGCAACCTGGCCGGCAACTCCTGGTCCCCTGCGGCCACCAACATCGCAGGCGGCGACGGCACCATCCGCATCATTGACGCCGACGCCGCCGGCCAACCGCAGCGCTTCTACCGGCTCCAGTCGTCTCCCTGACCCGAATGGCGCTAAGTTAAGGCGTAAATCACTTGGCAATAGGCACTTGGGAGCGGCGAGCAAACCTGCCCCTTTGTTGCCGCTATCGCCACAGGCTTGCTCGCGAAAACCGGGGTTTTGGGGGGACTTGGGGCGGCCTCCGAGTCGTTGGCGCTCTGCGATTCGGGAGCCTGCCCCCCAGAAAAGCGCAGTTTTGTTGAGTCTTATAAGCGCCATTCAGGTCCCGGGCCAGACTCGTCAGTCACCCGCAAGCCCGGGACTAGCGTATCTCAAGCAGGGGGAGAGCAGGGGGAGAGCAAGGGGAGAGCAGGGGGAGAGGTCTCCCCCTGCTCTCCCCTTGCTCTCCCCCTGCTCTCCCCCTGCTTGTGGATGGCTTGCGGGGGGCTGGGGTATCGCGGGATGGGGCTTGGCCGGTCAGCGAGAGCACCTGTTTAGCGCAGGGCAGGTTTTCAAACTAACCGGCGCCCGTGGCGGTTCTCAGCGCTGCTGCGCGCTTAGGGGTGCCCGGGAAGGTTCTGCCGGGGCATTGGTGGCGACAGGAACGCTCAGCCGGGCCCAGAAATACGCCCCGGTTCGGATGCCAAGGCGCGTCGCGGGTAGTTGCTGCGCGAGGGCGCGGACCAGGCGCAACCCGATGCCCAGCCCGGCCTGGCCCTTCTGCGCGGCGTTGCGGTTGCCCATCAGGAGCGCCGCGCCCTGCGAGCCCGTTCGCACGCGCACCAGAATGTCCCCGCTGCCGTGCCCAAGGGCGTTATTCAACAGGTTGAATAGGATTTGCTTGAGCAGGTCCCGGTCCGTCGTGACGGCGAGGCCGGTCGGGCAGGACCAAAGCAGCCGGCGGCCGCCGGTTTCCGCCAGCCGGATAAAGGGTTCGAGAACGTCTTCCAGGAAGATCCGGAGGGGAACCGCCTCGAGGCGGGTTTCCAGCCGTCCCTGCTCGGCGCGCGCAATCAGCAGGGCCGTCTCGACGTAGTTGGAAAGCCGCGCCAGTTCCTGCTGCAGTTCCTCGGCCAAGGCTCGGGCTCCATTTTCGCGGCGTTGGTCTCGACCTGCAGGCGCATCAACTGGAGCGGGGTCCGCAGCTCGTGCGCAACCTGGCTGGTGTATTCCTGCAAGTGTGCGAAGGAGGTCTCGAGGCGGTCCAGGAGCGCGTTGAGGTGGCGCACCAGCTCGGCAAACTCGGGGTCGGCATCCGGCGCCTGGATCCGCTCGCGGAGCCGTGCCGGACCCAAGACGGGCGAGTTGCCGGTTGACGTCGCGGACCGGCTTGGTGGACTGCCGGGCCAGGAAGTAGGCCGCCAGCAAGGCCAGCCCGACCACCGGCACGCCCACCACCAGCCAGAACTGCAACAGTTCGCCGCAGGATGTCGTGCACTTCCTGATCGGTGAAGCTGCCGTGCAGAATCCAATCCGGATGCGACGGGTTGGTGCGCTCCCATTTCTCCTTCCGCAGTTCGTAGTCGAGGTGCCAGTGGGCCGAGACCATCAAGACCGTCACCACCACCAGCAGGCTGACCGCGAACCAAAGCGTCAGACGCCAACGCAGCGCTTTCATTTCGCCTCCGGGGGAACCAGGGCAAAGCCGATGCCGCGCACCGTGCGGATGAGGGATGGCTGGCCGGGCTGGTCGATCTTCGACGCGCAGATAGTTGATATAGACGTTCACCACGTTGGTCCCGCCGTCGAAGTGCTGGTCCCAGACGCGCTCGACAATGGCGCTCTTCGAGACGGTCCGGGGCGAGGACTGCGCCAGCAGCTCCAGCAAGGCGAATTCCCGGTTCGTCAGTTCGATGGTCTGGGCTCCGCGCCGGACTGTCCGGGCGACCAGATCCAATTCCAGGTCTCCCACCCGCAGCACCTGGCTGACTTTGCCGCGGTGCCGCCGGCGCAGCGCCCGCAGGCGCGCCAGCAGTTCATCCAGGGAAAACGGCTTTACCAGGTAATCGTCCGCGCCGGCGTCCAAACCCGCCACCCGGTCCCGCACTTCGCCGCGCGCGGTAATGAAGATGATCGGCGCCGCCAGCCCGCGGCGGCGCAGCCCGCGCACGAGCGACACGCCATCCACCTGCGGCATCATGATGTCCAGCACCAACGCCTCGTAGGAGCCGTTTTCGGCCGCCCAACGCGCTTCGAAGCCGTCCTGCGCGCAATCCACCACGTGACCCGCCCCGCGCAGGCCGGCCGCCAGATGACGCAGGAGCTTGGAATCGTCTTCTGCCAGGAGAATTTTCATAACCGCGCGCGGATTCCCGCCAACGCGACTCTACCAGCTTGGCGCGGCGCCGGAATAAAAAACGCGTCCCCCGCTCCGCCAGTCCAGACGTGGCGGCGGCGGTGCGCAGAGCATTACCTTGCTCGCCCTTGATTCGCCCCTGCAAAGCAAATGCTCTGCGTGCCGCCGCCGCCTGGCTGACGCGGCCTCAGTCGGCGCCTTGATCCTTCGGCTCGCGCCGGGCTTCTCTCGCCTCTTCCGGAGTAGCCGCTGTGCCACTCGCCGGCGCAGAAGTGGCAACGGCCATCTCTACCCCGGCAGCATGGCGATAAACCAGCGCCCCCCCGCGATGCCCCGTTTCATAGACAGCGTAGGCGGCGGTAGCGGAGGCGACAGCCGCAACGACCGCCACGGCACGTGCCAGTCGTGGCCTTCGTCCGGCCAACGCCGATCCCACCGCCGCCAACGCGGCCACAATCGTGACCACGAAGGTCCGCTTTGCCCAGGTCTGATGGGCATCAACCAGCGCCTCCATTTCCGCTGAGCCGGATTCCAGCAATCCACCGCTGTCCTCACCGGATTCTACCGCCAGCCAGGCTCCCAGGGCGCCGAGCGCCAGCAGTATGGCCGCAAACCGCGGCAGGTGCCCGCCCCGCCAAAATGCCGCCACAATCGCCGCCCCCGCCCCCAGCAGGATCAGGACAATCGGGAAGTGGACTACCGCAGGATGCAGAGGATCAGGTATTGAAGGTCATAGCGCACCTCGGTTGGCATTGGCGAGGTCAATCCACACGAACGTACTGGCTCACCGACTCCCGGCAGCTCACGCAATTGCGCTCCGGCAGCTTGGTCGTGGTGTAGCCGCACACCTTGCAAACGTAAATGGGCGTCGCTTGTTCCTGGCTGAGGTTATCGAGTGCCCCCTGGTAAAGCTTCGCATGTTCGGCTTCGGCCTTCTGGGCATAGAGCAGCGTGCGGACGGCCTCCTTGGCCCCGTCTTGCCTGGCCTGCTTCAGGAAGTCCGGATACATGGTGTCCCGCTCGTAACTCTCCCCCTTGATCGCGGCCTGGAGGTTCTCCGCCGTCGTCGCCGGCCTTTACTTCGTCCAGCTTGAAGTCCTTGACCGTTCCCGCCCAGCGCGAGGATGGCCTGTTTGTGGTTCTCCCGGTGGATGGATTCCGCTCGTGCCGCCGCCCGGAAAAGGCGCGCCGCCTGCGCGTGGCCCTCGGCATCCGCCTTCTTGGCGAACGCCTCGTACCGATGGGCCGCGTTCGATTCGCCCTGGAAGGCCGCGTTGAGGTTGTCGAGGGTCTGTTGCGAGACTTTCGCCTGTGCGGGAATAACCGCCGCGACGAGCACGGCGCCGATCAGTGAGATGAATTGCTTTTTCATACTGCCCCAGAGTTCCACACCAATATTTGAAAGCCGTTAAGCCAACGTTAGAATTTCCTAATGCTTGGATCGCCGCCGGTGTCAGCGGCTTGTGCAATGCCGCCACACCTCCTTGTGAGGCGTTGGGAGCACCCCTGGAACAGCCGCTAATCGGCGCTAATGAACGCTAAGCACGCGTTTGAAAAATGGCGCGGCCTGTAGCAGCCGACGTAAGGAGGCTCAAATTCATTCGGAAACGGGCCATCCTGCTAATGATCAGAGCCTCCTTACGTCGGCTGCTACGTTTTTCAACCAGGCTCTTAGTCACGAGCCGCTGCCGTGCTCCTTCAGGCCGGGCCGGTACTTCGGATCGAACGCCTTGGGAAAAGCGGCATCGGAGGGGAACACGTCCTGGTCGGTGACTCGCCCCGGCTCGCGACGTTCGGTGCCCGGCTGTTTGGTCAGGCCGTCGCCCAGTTCGGCGCGCATCCGGTCAGCCGCCGCCAGCAGCTTTTTCAACACCTCCGGGTGCTCGGCGGCGACGTCGTGCTGCTCGCCGGGGTCGGCGTCCAGGTCGTATAGCTCCGGCTGGGGAATCTTCAGCTCGACATACGGCACGGGCCGGCCGTTTTTGCCGCCGGGCCGGCCGTTGAGCGAGCGGTAGTTGCGGGCCAGTTCGAGCTTCCATTGGCCGCTGCGCAACGCTTCGAGATCGTCCTTGTGGTAGTAGAAATAGAGCACGTCGTGCGGCGATTTGTCCGTCTGGCCGGTAATCACCGCCGAGATGTCCAGGCCGTCAATCTTGTTCGGGGGCAGCTTGGCCCCGATCAGCCGGGCGATGGTCGGCAGCATGTCAATCGTCATCAGCGGCGCGTCGCAAACCCGCCCGGCCGGGATGTGGCCCGGCCAGCGCATCAGCGTCGGCTCGCGCACCCCGCCGTCCCAACTGGTCCCCTTGCCCTCGCGCAGCGGATAGGCCGAGCCGGCATGGTCGCCGAAGCACAGCCACGGGCCGTTGTCGGAGCAGAACATCACCAGCGTCCGCTCGTCCAGGCCGTCCTGCTTGAGCGCCGCCAGGATCTGGCCGACGGACCAGTCCAGTTCCTCGACCACGTCGCCGAAGAGGCCGCGCGGGGTCTTGCCGCGGAATTTGTCCGAGACATGCAGCGGCACATGCACCATCGCGTGCGGCACATAGAGGAAGAACGGCTGGTCCTTGTGCCGGTGAATGAAGCTCACGGCGTGCTCCGTGTACCAGGTCGTCAATTGGTCCTGCGCGGGGTCGCCCACGTCGGGGTTGACGACGGTGTTCTGGTTGATGAGCGGCAGTTTCACCGTACTTCCGCGTTTCGCCGGGATAACGGTGCGGCGTCATGTCGTTCGAGTAGGGCAGGCCGAAGTACTCGTCGAAGCCGTGCTGCAAGGGCAGGAACTGCATGGCGTCGCCCAGGTGCCACTTGCCGAAAATGGCGGTGGCATAGCCCTGCTGCTTGCAGACCTGGGCGATGGTCATTTCGTTGCTGGAAATGCCGATCTTGGAATGCGGCCCGAGCGCGCCGGCGAAGCCGACGCGGGTCGGGTAGCAGCCGGTCATCAACGCCGCCCGGCTGGCCGAACAGACCGCCTGCGCCGAGTAGAAGCTGGTGAACTTCATCCCCTCCGCCGCCATGCGGTCCAGGTTCGGCGTCGTATAGCCCTTGGCCCCGAACGGCCCGATGTCGGCATAGCCCATGTCATCAATGTAAATGATGACGATGTTGGGCCGGTCGGCTTTGGCCGCCGCCTCGGCGGCGGTTGCGACGCTAAACGCCTGGAGAGAGGCAGCGAGGAGAATTCCTGTGATCGAGAGAGTAACTCTTGTATTCATAATCTGGAGCTGTTGATAGCAGACACGCTTCCATAATTGCCACGCGGACGAGCGGCAGACAATAGAAGACTTGTGAAGGGGCGGAGTCAGGGCGCATCTCAACAGTCCCACCAACCGCCAGGCCCCCAAACCCGAAGCCCGAAATGGTGGTATAAGAAGATGCGCACGCGGAGTCAGGAAGGGCTTATGGCTGCGGGAGCCCTTCGACGCGGGATTCCAGCGGCGGGAGGGCCTTGCCGCCGGGGGGTGACCAGGGCGTGTCGCCAAAGTTGGCGGTAACCACTACCCCGTTGGCAAAGCGGGTGCGCTGGACGGCGTGGTCGGGCGTCAGCCACTCGTGCGAAGTCATTTCGGGAATAGCCCGTCGCCCGCGCCACCACGGTCGCCCGTTGATAGCTCTGCACGAACCGCTCTTTGTTGGCCTCCCAGATGCGCGCGATTGAACATGAACATCGGCGGCGTGCCGTAGAGGGCATTCCACAGATCCCGCCGGTCCCATAGCTTGGGCAGTTTGTTGTTGTAGTCGCCCCAATACCACTGGGCCACCACGCAGTCATGATAGACCAGTTCCCAAAGCGGCAACCGATAGACGTGACCGGTCTGGAACTTGGCGACGCGCGCGGGCACCTCGTCCCAGGCGCGCAGCATGTCCCGCCCCGCGTCGGGAACGCGGTAGGGACCCAGGCTGAGCATCCCCTCGAAATAATCCACAAACGGCACCGCCGCGTCATGGCCCGTCTCGCTCCCGCAAACCAGGCCGCAGTCTTCGCTGACGTAGCGGAGCAGGTCCATCTTGAAGTGCTTGCTCTCGGTGCGCGTCATAGGGTGCCTCGGATCATAGCACTCGCGCCAGGGGCTGGCGGTCGTGGTGTCAATAAACCGGCAGCGATAGGGATGCGTCGCCAGGTCCGCCGGAATGCGCCGCTTGGCATAAGCCACCGCCTGCCGGTCGCAGAGCACACCGCATGGGACCATCTTCCCGTCCTTCGTCTCGACTTGCCAGCCGCGCACCCATTGACCGTGCGCGTCGGTCATGAGGTCACCGTTCTTCCAGGCCTCGCTTGTCCAGTCGGTGGCAACCCACCTCAGCCGCGGGAAGTTCTCCGGGTTCATGGCGTCCTGGTAGATGTCGTAGCGGCTGGTCAGGATGCCCAAGGCGTTGAGCGCCTTGATCTGGTCCGGCGGCAACGCGTTGCTCCAGAGGATGCGCTGGATGCCGCAGGCGCGCAGTTCCCGGCACCACGCGACGGCATCCTTCTCCCAGCACCAGATATTCACCGCGCCTACCAGAAGGTCCACTGCGAGGACGCGCTGGCGTTTCTCCGCCAGGGTCTTCAACAGCCCCGTCTGCTTCGCATACTCGCGATACCGCTTGGCCATGCCGACATAGCCACCGTGATCCAGGAAGACATAGCGGATGACCCGTTCCGGCCCGAACTGCTGTTTCTGCGGCTCCCACTCGGGCGCGAGGGACAGCAGACCTTCGCGGCGCGGGATGTTGACCGCCGCATCGTCCGGCGTCTCGATGATCGCCATCCAGCCCGCGTCACCTTCCACCGTCCCATACCACGGCATGCACAGTCCGTGGCCGCCATACAAGTAGTAATGCATCGCCGGCAGCGACTCATCATCCGTCGGATAGCTGATCCCCTCATTGACCGGCAGGATGAGCAACTGTCCCCTGGCGGAGGCGAACGGCGCGGGCCAGGAAAGCGGGGCATCCATCTCGCCCTCGGCGCGCAGGGTGACGACCACCTCGGGCGTATCGCCGTCGAGCCGCACCTTGGCCGCCAATTCACGCAGGGACACCGGATCGAGCAGCTTCAAATCCATCTCTCGCCCGTCAGCCTTTGCCCCGAGGACAACCAGGTGGGCTCCGCTCTGTCCTTGAGCCCATGTCCGGCTCGTGCGCTGATCCCTCGCGGCCAAGGTCACGTCGGACGTTCGGAAGGTGACCTCGATCGCCGTGTTGCGGATGCTCACCGCCGCCGGCAGGCCCGAACCGCGCAGCTCCGCGACGCTCCCGCGCCGCGTGAGAACGAAGTTGTCGCACCAGACAGTGGCCGGGCCGTCGCCGATGAGACGCGGCCAAATATTCGCGGTCTCCGGCGGAATGACAAATCGGGAGCGCAACATCCGCCACCCCTTGGTCTCAGTCGTTGACTGCCCGCCGTAGGCCCAGTCAATCGTATTGCCAGCCGCGTCGCGCGTGACGACGCCAAGCGTTGCGTTGCCGCTGCCTCGCACCCGGACCCAGGCGCTTAGCTCGTAAATCCCGCCCGGCTGCACTTTCAGGTTGAGCGAATGCGCCAGACTCCAGTCCCTCTGGCCGGCATGCTCGATGCGCAAAGCCTGGGTGCCGCCGTGACGTTCGGTGGTGTCGAGGACAGCCTTGGCGGCGCCGGTATCACGCGCCCAAATTGCGTCCCAACCCTTGGTTCCCTGCTCGAAGCCCCCGTTTTGGAGCAGCGGGTCCCTGGGCGCGGGAGCCTCGGTGGGCGCCTCCGCCGCGACCCTCCAACCGCAAAGCATCAGGCAAAACGACAACAGCATGAGGCGATTCATGACCTTATGAGCCTCCCGGAATATTCGATCTGCAGCTTCTGCGCCACGTGCCAAGGCTGGACGTACCGGTATTTGGCAGTCAAGGGAATAGGCGAGCCGGGCAGAAATGGAGGAACCCTGAACCTTTAGACAGATAAACCGCTGAACCCGGCCTGGCGACCCCAGACGGAGCCGGGCGCCAGCCTGGCCAGCCAAGAGGTGGCCTCAGGGTGGCTCGGAGCCGCCCCCTGAGAAAGCGAGACGCGCCCGGTCAAAAGATTTACTGTTCCAAGGGCAGATCTGCGTGTAGGTTGCGCCCCATGAATGAGACCCTTTCCCGCCGGGCCGCGTTGCGCAAGATCACCGGGGGCACGGCCGCCCTCGCCGCCGTCGCAAGTCTCTCACCCCGCCTCCAGGCGGCGGACGAGGCCAACCGACCCAAGCTCAAAGGCAATATCCATCACTCCGTTTCGGCGTGGTGCTACGGCAGCCTGTTTAATCCGGGCAAGAACAAGCCGGCCCGGATGAGCTTCGAGGACTTCTGCCGCGAGTGCTACCAGATGGGCCTTGAGTCGGTCGAGTTGCTTGGGCCAGGCGAGTGGCCGGTGGTCAAGAAGGCCGGGCTGACGTGCGCGATGTGCAACGGGCCGGACAGCATCCCTTACGGCTGGAACCGCGTCGAGCACCACGACGTGCTGCTGCCCAAATTCGAGCAGGCCATTCCCCAGGTGGCGGAGTTCGGTTTCCCGCACATCATCACCTTCTCCGGCAACCGCAACGGCATGGGAGACGAAGAGGGCCTGGAGAACTGCGTCAAAGGGCTGAAGCGCCTGGTGCCGATAGCCGAGAAGCACAAGGTCACCGTCTGCATGGAGCTGCTCAACAGCAAGCGCAACCACAAGGACTACATGTGCGACCACACCGCGTGGGGCGTCGAGCTCTGCAAGCGCGTCGGCTCAGAGCGGTTCAAGCTGCTCTACGACATTTACCACATGCAGATCATGGAAGGGGACCTCATTGATACCATCCGCGAGAATCATCAATACATCGCGCATTATCACACGGGCGGGGTTCCGGGCCGCAATGAGATAGATGACACGCAGGAGATTTACTACCCGGCGGTGATGCGGGCCATTGTGGCCACGGGCTACAAGGGCTTCGTCGGGCAGGAGTTCGTGCCCAAGCGCCCCGATGCGCTGGCTTCACTGAAGCAGTGCGTCCTGATCTGCGACGTGTAGCGCGGCTATAGTGGCGTAAGCCTCTGGCTTGCGTCGTCCCGACAAGCCTCTGGCTTGTCGAGGTTGGGCGCCTCCCTAAGACGTAGTGGGCCAACTCGGAGGGTTGGCAGACTTGGCAAGCCGGAGGCTTACCCTACTACTCCATACTCACGGCGCCGTGTTACGCCCAGCTACCACTGCCGCAGGCGGTAGAACCGCTGTGCTGGCGCGGCCGCCGGGTCGCTGAGCAACCGCAGGGCGCCGTTGCCGGCATTGGTGGAGACGGCGCTCCAGTTGGTTTCGGTCAGCGAATCCTTGTAGTCCAGGGCATAGTTCTTCCGGCTCAAGGTCTGCGCGAGCACACTGAACGTGCCGGCCTGTTTGACCGGATCGAGCAATTGCGGGATGGGCAGAGTGCCGGCGTGCAACGCCAGGGAATGATATTCTCCGGCAGTCAAGCCCACGATGTTGCCTATGCCGGCTGGCACGTCGCACTGGCCGTTCCAGTTGGCGCCCCAGGCGGCCACAGTGCCATCGGCCCTGAGCGCCAGGCTGTGCGCGCCGCCGCCGGCCACCGCCACTACGTTGGTGAGCCCGACGGGGACAGTGCTCTGGCCATCGGAATTGTCACCCCAGGCCACTACCGTGCCGTCGGCTCGGACCGCCAGGCTGTGATATTCCCCGGCCGCAATGGCCACCACGTTCGTCAGGTCCCGGGGGCACGAGGGACTCTCCGACGACATTACCGTGGGCGTCGTTGTTATCGCCCCAGGCCACCACCGTGCCGTCCGCGAGCAAGGCCAGGCTATGATTGCCCCCGGCGGCGACGGCCACGACGTTGCTCAGCCCAGCGGGCACGGTGTTTTGGCCTCTACTGTCGTCGCCCCAGGCCACGACGGTCCCGTCACGCCGCAGCGCGACGCTGTGCCAGGTGCCCGCGCCGATGGCGATCACATTGGCCAGCCCCGCGGGGACGTTGGTCTGGCCGTAGGCGTCTGAGCCCCAGGCCGCCACCGTGCCATCGGCCTGGATGCGCCAGGCTGTGATAACCCCCGGCAGCAATGGCCAGCGCCGGCTGCAGCGTCAGCGGCACATCACATTGGCCGTCCGAATCGTTGCCCCACGCCACGACGCCGCCATCGGCCCGCAAGCGCCAGGTTGTGCCAGGCGCCCGAGGCGATGGCGATCACGTCGTGCGCCGCGGCGGTGAAGTCCAGTTGGCCCCAGGTGTTGTCGCCCCATGCATCCAGCGGGACGAAGCTCAGCAGCGCATCGGCGCTCAGCACCGCGCCGCCCGGGTTCATCACGAGGACAGAGTAAGCCCCGGCATCGGGCCGTTGCGCCGAGGGCAGCGTGTAGAAGGAGTCAGTCGCTCCCTGAATGGCACTGCCGTTAAACTGCCACTGGTAGCTGAGCGGCGCGGTGCCCTCCGCAACTACGGTGAACGTCGCGCTTTGACCAGGGAGCACGGTCTGGTTCTTCGGCTGGGTGGCGATGGACGGAGGTGTGTTCAACGTCAGCAGCGCCACGGCGCTGGTCGCACTGCCGAACTGATTGGTGACCAAAACCGAATAGCTTCCCAGATCGCCGCTGCCCACATTGATTAGCGTGTAACTCCGGTTGGTGGCGCCGGGAATGTCGGCCTGGTTGAACCGCCATTGGTAGGCGAGCGGCATCTGGCCGAGCGCGCCGACGGTAAACGTCGCATCATTGCCCGGGTTAACGCCCAGGTCTTGCGGTTGGGTCACAATGATGGGCGCGCCGTTGGTGGTCAGCGCCCCCTGCCGGATGGTGTTGTTGCCTGTATCCGCCACATAGAGGAAGCCGGTGGCGTCCACCGCCAACCCGGCGGGATAGTTAAACGCGGGCATCGCCGGACATGCCGTCCTTGCTGCCGCTAACCCCGGGAGTTCCGCCCACTGTGGTCACCACCCAGTTGGTGCCTGCCGGGGAGAGTTTCCGGATCGTGTGGTTGCCCGAATCCAGCACATACACGTTCGTCGCGCTGTCCACTGCCACCGCGGCCGGCTCATAAAACCGGGCGTCGCTGTTCGTCCCATCGGCGCTGCCCCATACGCCGGGCAAGCCCGCCAGCGTGCTGACTACCCCGGCGGCCGTGACCTTCCGAATCGTGTGGTTGAAGTAATCCGCCACATACACATTGCCGTCACCATCCACCGCCACTCCCGCCGGGGAATTGAACCGGGCGGTATTGGTGCCTTCATTGAGATCATTGCCGTCAATGGAACCGGCGCTGCCGGGCACACCTGCCAGCGTGCTCACCACTCCTGCCGGAGTGATCTTCCGAATCGTGTGGTTCCAGGTATCGGCCACATACACCGTCCCGGCGCTGTCCACCGCCACGCCTTGCGGCTCATAAAACTCCGCCGCGCTGCCGGTGCCGTCGGCGATGCCGTGATTGCCCGCTGTGCCGGCCAAGGTGCTCACGAATCCTCCAGCCGTGACCTTCCGAATGGCCGCGTTCACCGTGTCCGCCACATACGCTGTGCCTGCGGCGTCCGCCGCGATGCCTTGCGGCCCGTAGAACCGCGCCTTGGCGCCCGTGCCGTCCGCGCTGCCGTAATTGCCTGGCGACCCCGCCAGCGTGCTGCGCTACCCCAGCCGCCGTGACTGTTCGGATGGTTCCGTTCTCCGTGTCAGCTACATACACCAACCCCGCGCCGTCCACCGCCGCCCCGCCCGGCGAGTAAAACCGCGCCGCGGTGCCCGTGCCGTCCGCGCTGCCCGTCGAGGCGGACCCGGCCAGAGTGCTGGACACCCAGTTAGCGCCGGCGCCCGTCAGGCCGCGAATGGTGTCGTTCCCTGAATCCGCCACGTACACCGTGACGTTGTTCGTCCCGATCGCCGCCACGCCGGCGGGGCCCCGGAACCGCACTGCGCTGTTCGTGCCATCGGTGTTACCGTAGGCTCCAGCCAGGCCGGCCAGCGTGCTCACTACTCCGGTTGGGGTCACCTTCCGCAAGGTCTGATTGAAGTAATCCACGACGTAAGCGTTGCCCGACGCCATCCGTGGCCACGCCTGCCGGACCGTAAAACCGCGCGCTGCTGCCTGTGGCATCCACGCTGCCATAGTTATTCGCCAACCCCGCGAGTGTGGTCACCGTTGCTCCGGGGGCGATCTTGCGGATCGTCTCGTTGCCGGTATCGGCTACGTATAGAATGCCGGCGCTGTCCACCGCCACGCCCTGTGGCTCGTAAAAGCGCGCTTCGCTGCCTATGCCATCCGTGCTGCCGTAGCTGCCCGCCAACCCTGCCAAGGTGGTTACGGCTCCGCCCGGGGCGATCTTCCGGATGGTATGGTTCCATGTGTCGGCCACATACACGTTGCCGCCGCTATCCACGGCCACGCCTTCCGGCTGATAGAACCGGGCGCTGCTGCCCAGACCATTGGCGCTGCCGCTTTTCCCCGCTGACCCCGCCAGCGTGCTTACCACTCCGTCGGAGGTGATCTTGCGAATCGTCTGGTTGCCGGTGTCGGCCACATAGACGTTGCCGAAGCTGTCCACCGCCACGCCTTGCGGCTGATTGAACCGCGCCGCGCTGCCGGTGCCGTCGGCACTGCCGCTGAGTCCCGCTGACCCCGCCAGCGTGCTGACCACTCCGGAGAGCGTGATCCGCCGAATCGTATGGTTGGCCGTGTCCGCGACATAGACGTTGCCAGCACTGTCCGCCGCCACGCTCATCGGGCTGTAGAACTGGGCGTTGCTCCCGCTGCCGTCGGCTCCGCCGTGACCGTCGTATCCCGCGAGAGTGCTGTAGGTTACGGATTGCGAACGTGCTCCGGCGACGCCGAGGAGAACCACGGCAATTACGACAGCCCGGCAGAGGGGAGATCTGGTCATGACTCCCATGTTAAGACCATTTTCCGAACGGGCGCAACCCAGTTTGGCGACTACTGCCTAATTCGGGGGTGCCTGCCGCCAAACTCGTGCGTTCGCAGGCCACTCATTAACTCTCCGCTGACGGCAAGCCCCGTTCCCCCTCACCCCAACCCTCTCCCCAAGGAGAGGGAGATCCGCCGGCCACGCCGCGCCAGCATTATCAGCGGCAGGCGGCAAGGCTCCCTCTCCTTGGGGAGAGGGTTGGGGTGAGGGGGAATGGGCTCGGGGGCGCCGGTTAGCGTGCGGGGGGAAGGAAATAGCGGCGCTGCTTTTCGCTGGTGGGCAGGCCGAGTTTTTCCATGACTGCGAGCATGTCTTCCCAGACGCGGCGCTTTTCGCTCAGGGCCTGGTTGCGCAGCAGGTAGGCGGGATGATAGGTGGGCATGAGCGGGATGCCGCGGTAAGTGCGCCACTGGCCGCGGAGCCGGGTGATGCCGATGGTCTTGCCGAGCAACCCTTCCACAGCCGTCCCACCCAGGGCGACGATGACCTTGGGCCGGATCAGGTCTATCTGCTCGTGGAGGTAGGGAATGCAGGTGTTCATTTCCTCCGGAGTGGGCTTGCGGTTGCCCGAGGCCTGGCCCGGGGTGTCAGGCCGGCATTTCAGGATGTTCGCGATATAGACCGAGTCACGGGTCAGGCCCATCGTCTGGATGATCTTCGTCAGCAACTGCCCGGCCTTGCCCACGAACGGCTCGCCCTGGTCGTCTTCGTCGGCCCCGGGCGCTTCGCCGATGAACATGAGCCGGGCATTGATGTCGCCTACGCCAAAGACGACATGCTTGCGGGCGGCGGCGAGGTTGGAGCATTTCACGCAGGCCAGTGCGCGCTGGCGCAAATCGGCGAAGGCGGCGGCTCGGGCTTCCGGGGTGAGCCCGGGGTCGGGAGCGGCGGGGATGGTTTCGCCGGGGAGCGGCAGCGACAGCGCCGGTTCCGATGGGGGCCTCGTTTCGACGGCGTTGGCCGGGCTCACGGCTGGCTGGGCGAGGGGCCTTGCCGCAGGCGCCGGGGCAGGGACGGACGGCGCGGACGGCCGCGCGGCGGCGGTCGCCGGCTGCGGCTTGCTCAACGCCTCCAGGGTATCCGGTGAGACGGGCACGAAGCGGACGCCTCGGTCCTGGAGTTCTTGTAGGTACTGGATGGCGCCGTCCAGCAATTGATGGTACGCAACCGACATGCGGGACATCGTAGTGCTGCCCGCGGCCCGGCACTAGCGATTTCTGGGGGCGGCGGATCTGGGCAAAGGTTGGAACAGGTCCCAGGGCGGCCCGTTTGAATTGCGTCGCAGTTCGGTTCTAATTCGGTTCCAAATCCGTTGCACACCGGTTAAACGTCCGTTATACGTCGGTTCCACCGCCCCGGCTGTCCGGAGGGCAGTTACGTCGGTTCGTCTGGATGTGGGGCTCGGCCTCGGCTCCCCCGATCCTCGCCTAAGCCCGGAATTGCAACTCTTCGGGGAGCACACGCGCCCCCGCGTGTCGCAGTCGGCGCCCTCGCCGACTGCTTCACCTCAACTCAATATGAGCCCTATAGCCCCAGCCAGGTGTGGCCGGCGAGGGCGCCGGCCACTACACGCGAGGGCGCGTGTGCTCCCCAAGCCTCTGAGTGTGTCGCCTTAGGCGAGGATTTGGGGGCTCGTCGCGCGGTTGACTTGGCGGAGAGAGTTCGCTCTACTGGCAGGCAAATGCGTTCGGTGGCGCCCTTCAGGGGTTTGGTGGAATTGAGTTCGGGCTTCTCGCCGCGCCCGCAAATCAGCCACGTGGTGTTTGATTTCGACGGGACGCTTTCCTGGCTGCGGCACGGGTGGCCGGAAATGATGGCTCAACTGCTCGAGGAGCGTCTCCCCCGCCTGACCGGCGAGGCAGGCGCGGCACTGCACGAGCTGCTGCTCGAGGACATCCTTTCCCTGAACGGCAAGCCGTCCATCCACCAGATGATCCGCGGGGCGGAGCGGTTGCGCGAGCGGGGCGGCCAGGCGCCGGACCCGGAGGGGTTGTTGCGCGAGTACCAGCGGCGGCTGGATTGGGTGATTCAAGAACGGACGGAGGCGATTCAGCGCGGCGCGGCGCAGCGCGATGACTTCGTGGTGCACGGCGCCCGGAGCCTGCTGGAGGCGCTCGACCGGCGCGGGCTGACGCTGGTGATCCTGAGCGGCACGGCGGAACCCCGGGTGAAGGAGGAGGCCGGACTGCTTGACCTGGCGCGCTATTTCGGCGGGCACATTTACGGGGGCACGGCTGATGTGGCGCAGTCGTCCAAACGGGCGGTGATTGACCGGCTGCTGCGTGAGGAAGGGCTGGCGGGCGACCGCCTACTGTCGTTTGGCGACGGCCCGGTGGAGATTCAACTTACGAAGGAAGCCGGCGGGCTGGCCGTCGCCGTCGCCAGCGACGAGGAGCGAAACGGTTCGGGCCGGATGGACCCGCACAAGCGCAAGGTGCTGGCCGCCGCCGGCGCGGACGTGCTGGTTCCCGATTATCGTGACGCGGCTGCCCTGGTGGAATGTATCCTGGGCCAATGAGTAGGGACACTAACTTGACTGCTTATGAAGAAATTCCCTGAACCGATGGACCTGACCCGAGTGAAAGTCTATCCGCTGGCCGAGCGGCAAAGCTTGAGCGCGCTTGAAGCAATACTGGTTGATCCCGGCCAGCCGCCCCGCGCCTGCGACCCGGCGGCGGCGGCGCTGGTGCGCGAGTGCGCCGCGAGAGTCGTCGCCGCCCGCAAGCGCGACGCCAGCGTAATCCTGCTGTACGGCGCGCACCTGATCAAGAACGGCGCAATGGCCATCGTGAATCAGCTCATCGAACGTGGCTGGGTAACCCACCTGGCGACGAATGGCGCGGGCACCATTCACGACTGGGAGTTGGCGTTCCTCGGCCGCACGGAAGAGAGTGTGCGGAAGAACGTGGCCACGGGCACTTTTGGCACCTGGGACGAAACCGGGCGCTGCATCCACCTGGCGCTGCTGGCCGGCGCGCTCCGGCAGGAAGGCTACGGCCGCAGCCTGGGGCGCTTCATTTGCGAGGACGGGGTGACCCTGCCGACCGCCGAGTCGCTGGAGGCATCGCTGCGGGAGCAACCCGCTGACCCGCTCGCGCCCGCCCGGGCCGAACTGCTGCAGGCCATGCTCACCCACCGGCTTCCGGCCGGCCGGATCGAGGTGAAGCATCCGCGGAAGGAGAGTTCCATCCTCGCGCAGGCGTTCCGGCACAATGTTCCGCTCACTGTCCATCCCGGCATCGGCTACGACATCATCTCGACTCATCCGATGTTCAACGGCGCGGCGATTGGCCGGGCGGCCACGCTGGACTTCCGCCTGTTCAGCCGAGCGGTCGAGGGGCTGGATGGGGGCGTGGTGCTGTCGGTTGGCTCGGCCATCATGGCGCCGCAGGTGTTCGAGAAGAGCCTCAGTTGCGTGAACAACCTGCGGCGGCAGGCCGGGCGGGGGATTGTCCGCGACCATACGATGTACGTCGTGGACATCCAGGCCGGCGGCAACTGGGATTGGTCCAAGGGCGAGCCGCCCAAGGACAACCCGGCCTACTACCTGCGTTTCTGCAAGAGCTTCTCGCGTATGGGCGGCACGATGCGCTACGTGCAGTGCGATAACGTCGCCTTCCTGCACAACCTGCTCAAGCTGCTGCCGGTGTAAGGGGCATGGACGCCGCGCGCTTCAACGCCATCGTCGAGCGCTACCCCGGCCTGCGCCTGGCGGTCCTCGGCGACTTCTGCCTCGACCGCTACCTGGAGATAGACCCGGCCAAGGCGGAAGTCTCGCTGGAAACCGGGCTGCCGGTGCACAATGTCGTCAACGTGCGCGCTCAGCCAGGCGGCGCGGGCACGATTGTCAACAACCTGTCGGCCCTGGGGGTCGGGACGATTCTGCCGGTTGGGTTCGTCGGAACAGACGGCGAAGGCTACGAGCTATCGCAGGCGCTGGAGAAGCTGGCCGGGGTGCGGATGAGCCATTTCGTGCGCACCCGGCACCGGCGCACGTTCACGTACTGCAAGCCGGTGATACTCGAGCCGCCCAAACCACCCGTCGAACTCAACCGCCTGGACCTCAAGAACTGGACGCCGACCTCCGCGTGGCTCCAGGGGCTCCTGGTCGGCCAACTCCAGGAAGTGGCGGAGTTGGTGGATGCGATCATTGTGCTGGACCAGGTGGATATTCCCGAAACCGGAGTGGTGACCCGGAAGGTCCTGGCGGCGCTGAAGGCGGTCGTGGAAGCCAAGCCGGCGCTGCTGGTGCTGGCCGACAGCCGGCGCGGGCTGCGGGGTTACCCGCCGGTCGTCTGGAAGATGAACGCGGCCGAATTGTCCGCGCTGACGGGAGCGAAGGGAGAGTTGAGCCCGGAGCAGGTGGAGGCAGCCGCCGCCGCGTTGGCGAGGACGAATGGCCAGAGTGTTTTCGTCACGCTGGCCGACCGCGGCATCCTTGGGGCGACGCCGGAGGGCCAGCTTGAGTATATGCCGGCGCTGCCGTGCCGCGGAACGATTGACATCGTGGGGGCGGGGGACGCGGTGTCCGCAAATCTCACTGCCGCCCTGGCCGCTGGGGCGAGTCCGGGAGAAGCCCTGGAGCTTGCCAATGCCGCCGCCTCGGTGGTTATTCACAAACTGGGAACGACCGGCACCGCCAGCGCGCCGGAAATCCACAAGCTGCTCCGCGTGTCCGCCTGCGTGTGATTATGGCCACCCGTGCTGTCAAACTGTTGACCGGCTTCTTCATCGCCGCGGTGCTGCTGGTCGTTGCCGCTCTGGTTTTCACCCTGGCCCAGCCCGCACCGGCACCGCCGCCGTTGCCCAAGCCGAATGGTTACGACGATCTCGTGCGGGCAGGCGGAATGGTCGCCGACAAGACCTCGGACTTCGAGACGATGAGCGAGGAGTGCTCTGCGCTCCCTCGTGAACAGCAACGCCGCCGCGCTGAAACTGGCGAAGACCGGACTGAGCCGTCCTTGCCAGGTGCCGCTGGAATACTCTGAGATGGGCCAGCCCCGGCTTGAGAATCTGAGCACGTTAAAGCGCCTCGCTCAAGCCTTGGCAGCGCAAGGCCAGTTGGCGGAGTTGGAAAAGCATCCGGCTGCTGCGGCGGAGTCTTATCTCACGGCAATCCGCCTGGGCGTTGCCGGCAGCCGGGGTGGATTGCTGATTGATTCGCTCGTGGGCACCGCAGTCGAGGCGATTGGCAGCGCCGGACTGGAGAAACTGGTCCCGATGCTGGATGCTAAACAATGCTGCCAAACCGTCGCGGCGCTCGAATCCTGTGATGCCCGGCGCGAGCCGATTGGCCGGTCCTGGCACGGGAACAGACATGGGCGCGCCGAACCTACGGTCTTCGGTATCTGATCGTCAGACTTATCCAGTTCCAGTCCTTGAAGCGATTGGACCAAAGGGCCGTCGCCAAGGTAAGGGCCCAGCAAAAGCGGGAGCGGCGCCTGATGATCCAGCTTGCCTCGCGGGCTTATGCATTGGAGGAGGGGGCGCCGCCGAAGACCCTTGCCGACCTGGTCCCAGCCTATCTCAAGGCCATCCCACAGGACCCGTTCACGGGTACCAACATGGCCTACCCTTGAGGGGGAAGCACCGGACCGCGAGCCGTCCCCGGCTCGCAGCGGCCACTTATGTGGAACGGCGTCGGAACCTCCTACGCGCTGCGAGCCGGGGACGGCTCGCGGTCCGGTGCCGGCGGACAAACTCCAGGTGGTTTTTGGTTGCCATGCCGGGGTCGCGGGCCGATAATTGCATAATGCCTGACAGAAAGTTGTTCATGCAGACCCTTCTGGACCGCAGGTTTCGCAGAGCCGGAAGCGAGGCCTTTACCCTCATCGAGTTGCTGGTGGTCATTGCCATCATCGCCATCCTGGCGGCCCTGCTGCTGCCAGCGCTGGCCAGCGCCAAAGAGAAGGGCAAACGCGCCGCCTGCAAGAGCAACATGCACCAGTCCATCATGGCTTGCCACATGTATGGGATGGATTTCCAGGACTATCTGCCCGACGGGCGCGACAACCACGGCAACTGGCACGCGATCCGCATCCGAACGAGACCTGGACGAATCTGGTTCAATACACCGGGAACCTCAAAGTCATGGACTGCCCGAACTTTTCTTATGGCACGTTTGGGCGCTACAGCGCCATCTACGGTTACCTGGTGGGCTACGCCTATCTGGGTCGCGCGCTGGATGAGGCACCGCCAACGCCTGGCCGAAAATCTCGCCGTTCTACTGGCACCCGCGGTAAAGACCACCGAGTCCGGCACCAACTTCATCGTGGCGGATGCCAACACCTGGGGCGGCGGTCTGGTCGCGGCGCCGCACTGCAAGACCGGGCCGCACAATGCTTACCAGCCCCGCCTCAACCATCTCCCGCCACTCTCATCAGCGGCGCCGGAGCTCTAACCCCGACAAGACCTGGCGCGGTGGGCGGCAATGTCGGCCACCTCGACGGCTCGGCCTCCTGGAAGAAAATAAAGCAAATGGGGCAGCGCTACGCGTCCTCCTACGTGCTCTACTACGGCAATTGGTGAGGGTGGCGCAACGTGACCAACCGTGACGCGTGATGCGTGAAACGTGAAGGGTTCGCGGGCTGGTTCACCAGCCGCCTACTCCCCCACGGCAAACACAGCTTTGCGGTGCAAGTCTCGGCCACGACTACCTCGGTCAGCAGCGGCAGTTTGGGCTTTAGCCTCTTCCAAATCCAGACGGCGATGTTCTCGCTGGTCGGGTTTTCCAGGCCGGGGACTTCGTTCAGGTAGTAGTGGTCGAGCCTCTCCCAGATCGGGTTTGAACGCGGCGGAGATGTCGGCATAATCCATCAGCCAGCCCAGCCGGGGGTCGCACTCGCCGGCGACGACAATCTCCACCTTGAAACTATGGCCGTGCAGCCGCCGGCATTTGTGCGACTTAGGCAACCGCGGCAACAGATGCGCCGCCTCGAACTGAAACGTCTTTCGTAATTCCATCATAGGCAGGGAATGGAAGTGATGGGGAATAATGGAATGCTGGAATGATGGAGTGCTGGAGTGGAGCTCAGCAGCAGCCCGCCACTCCACCATTCCAACGTTCCAATATTCCATCATTCCATTACTCCATCACTCCATTATTCCATCATTCCACCATTCCCTCATCTCCCTCCTCCTCCCATCTCCCAATCCGTCCACCGCACGAGGTCGCCCAGCGCGGGCCGGCCATCGTGGCGCCAGGGCAGCGGCGGTTCCTGCATTTGGCCGAGGCGGCAGACGCGGGTCACGCCCCAACGCGCCAGCTCCGTTGCCATCGCCGGCGCTTTGTCCTCCGGCGCGGCCAAGCCGACGCGTCGAGACCTGGCCGCGAACGCTCTCGGCGCTCTGCAAGGCCTCGGTCAGATCCTTCACGCCCTTTGACGTAGATGAAGCGGTTGAGGCAGGAGAGTTGGAAGCGCGGGTCGGCCTCATAGACCACCGTCCAGGCCGTCGAGTTGCGGCTGCACCAATGGCGGGTGTCGGGCGAATGGGCGGCGCGCACTTCGTAGAACGAGCGGCGCGACGCAATGGCCGCCGCCGCTTCCACCGGCAACTCGCCGCGCGGCTCGGCTTCTTCGCGCCGTTCCAATTCCTCCGCCAGCATCTCCGCAAACTGGCTCGGGCGGCACCGCACCACCCTGCTCCACATAGATGACGTGCGGCGAAAGACAGCCCTGCTGGTTCCAGGCCGTCACATCCGCCGCGGCCTGCGCGGCGACTTCGCGCACGTTCGGCCGGTCAGCACGCCGCCCGCCACGTAGGCGAAACTGACGCGATGACCGTAGCCGAGAAAGCGGACCTTGGCCGGCAGCCGCTGGCGAATCGCAGCCAGCGTTTCATCGCTGCCCGTCGCGGTAACGCAGTCCGCCTCGTCGAACAGGGCCTTTTCCAGGTCAGCGTTTCCGCCGCGCCACTCGGCCACCTCGAGGCAGGCGCCCAGCTTGGGTTCCACCTCGTAAAGTGAATGCGCAAACAGGCGCGGCAGCAGGGAGGTGCCGCTGGCGCACTTCACGAACTGCGCCGACCGCACCAGCACCCCCAGCACCATCGCTGACAGCGTGGGGTTCGGCAGGTTGCCCGCGGCGATATGCACCAGCAGCTCGGGCGCGGTGGCGAGGGCGGCGCGGCCCGACTTTCGCTCGGCCTCGCCGGCGACCATTCATCCAGCCGCTGCGCGTGGCCGAGATCCTGTTCCAGCAGGGCGTGGAAATGCTCGGGGTCAACTGTTTGAAGAAGGAGTCCAGGCCCCGGGCCAGCGTAGGGCGGGAAAAGCCGGTCGCTGCCGGCCCGCGCTCCAGCGCCAGCTTGCGGAAGGGGTACTCCGGCTCAAGCCAGCTCCGCGCGACGTCGCTAAGAACCGTAACCAGGCTGTGCGTCGACCGGTGGGCCAGGTAATGCTCGCGGTTGCGCTTCAGCGTCTGGCACGCCTCGCCGATCATTGCGGCGCTCAGCGTCGCCTCGGGGGGCAGGTCCGCCAGGAAGTAATTCGGCAGATTCATGTCAGCAGTGGCATCGATTCATCCTCCACGGGTTTATGAGCTACCGGTCCTTCCCGTCGCTGGATCGCATGCAGGCACAACAGACCCGTGAGGGATACCACGATCAGCAAGGCCACGACGGCGTAGATCGGCAGGTAGCTGCTGACCGAGTGCGCCGCCTCGCCGAGATGTTTCACCTTCACCCCCACGGCCCAGTGGGAGAGGTTGCCGATCACGCCGCCGCCCATCACGAACACCCCGAACACCCGCCCGCGCACCGCGTCCGGCACCGACTCCATCAGCGCCGCCTCGGTCATTGGATAGCTGGCCATGAAGAAGAAGCCGTAAACCACCAGCACCGGGATCATCCAGTGCGGCGGCACGCGGGGGAAAAGCAGCACCATCACCGCCGCCGCCAGCAGGGCGAGCGCAATCCAGCGCTTGCGGCCGCCGTCGCTGAGGCTGCCGAAGAGCGGATTGCTGATCGTGGCGGCGACATAAATCCCGCTCAATGCCAGCCCCGTCCACTTCGGGTCGAAGTTGTGCGCCTTCTGCAGGAACAGCGAGCTCAGGCTGCCCATGCTGGCTCCGGCGAAGTCGCGCACGCTAAAGGCGATGCAGTAGGCGAGGAAGAAAAACCACAGTGCGGGCGTGGGGAACATCTTACCCGCCGACACGGTCTTCCGTTCGCTGGCCGGCGCGGGCTTCTCATCATCCGCCAGCCACATGAAGATGGCTGCAACCAGTATGCCCAGAATGCCCAGTTCAAGCACTGGGCGCCGCCAGGCGGCTGGACCCAGCACCGGTTCGAGCATTTCCGCGCGCCAGCCGGCATAGATCGGCCCCACAAAGAAGCCGACCCCGGCCCCGATGCCGACCAAACCCAGCGCCTTGCCCGTATTGCGCGGGAACAGGCGCGCCACCATCGCCGTGGCGGCCGGATGGTAGAAACTGCCGCCCAACCCGGCCACCACCACGGCCACCAGCGCCCACGCATAGTTCGGCGCCAACGCCAGCGCCGCGAACCCCACGCCGTTCAGCGCGAGCCCAAAGCCGAGCAGCTTCTTGCGATTCATTCTATCCGCCAGCACGCCGATGGGGTAGCTCGGCGCGAAGCAGGCCGCCATCATCACGGTCAGCAGCAACGTCGCCTTGCTCACGCTGGCGAAGTTGAAGTCCCTCTGCATCAACAAATAGAGCGGCATCAGCGCCACCTGGTAAAGGTGCGTGAAGGCGTGCAGCATGCCGGTCAGCCAGAGCGTGCGGTCCGACGGGCGTTCGTGCTCATTCCAGGGGGGGGAGGGGTGTTTGTTCATTTTCAGGTTTATCACGCTAGACCGCCAGCAGCGAGCAGCCGCGCGGCTCAGCCAATACCGCCCGGCCCGCCAGGACAAAGCCGTCCCCGTGCCGAATGCCCAGATCTTCCGTTTGAATCGCCATCACGGAATAGACATTCGCCAAATCAAACACCCGAATCAAACCGGTTTCGCCCTCCGCCACCTCACACCCGGTCTCGGGCGAAATGACCCGCACGCGCGCCCACGGGGGGAAAGGAGAAGGGGAGTGAAATGTGATGCGTGATGCGTGATGCGACGTTTGGTAATCGCGCATCCTGTTCCCCCTCACCCCGGCCCTCTCCCTTGGGGAGAGGGAGAGACGCAGCCCGTCTGGGGACAAACCGGCAGTGCTTGAGCGCAGGAACATGCGGGCATGGGGTCCCTCTCCCCAAGGGGAGGGGGTGATGGGGAACGGGAGCCCGAACTCGGAGCCCACGGGGATTCGATGGTGCGCAGACCTCCGTCGTAAGCCTGGGAGCTGAGTTCGCTCATGCCGTATTCGCAGACGATGCGACTGGGCGGGATGCCGAGCCGTCGTGAGATGAGCGCGTGCAGCGCGGCTTTGGGCAGGCTGCGCGAGCGGCCCTTGTAACCGCCGGTTTCGAGCGCACACGAGCCGGGCGGAAGCTCGAAGCGCAGGTCGTGTTCGGCCAGGTAATCCAGCAGATGCACAAATGAGAACGCGGTGCCCAGCATGAACAGAGGTTCCCCGGCGCCTCCGCTTTCCTCAACCGGCCCAGCGCGCTTCCTGTTCAAGCGTCCACGCGCCATCCTTGGCTGCTTTCCCGAGAAAGCCGATCCGTCCAGACCAGCCTCGCGCCGAATGGTCTCGAACATATGCACCAGCGACGAACGCGGCGCCTGCGCGGGTGGCGGGGTGAGAATCACCAATAGCCAATGGTATTTGCCATTGGCATTGGAAATGCGCCCGAACCACCGCAACAACGAGGCCTCATACAGTGCCAGCGACTCCGCATTGTGATAATGCCTGCTCGGCTGCTGCCCCGTCGTGCCGCTGGAATGGAAGACCGTCGTCCGCTCCGCCGGCGGCAGACAGGTCAAGTCGAACTCCTTAAAGGCTGAGGCCGGCACGGCCGGAATATCTGTCCAGTGCGCGATTGCGGCAGGCCGCGCGCGCCGTGCTTCGCATAAGCGGCGATAGGCTGCATTATGCTCGAACTGCAGCGCGAAGAGTTGCCGGGCCAGTTCCTCAAACTCCGCCCCCAACCCCGCCTTGCAGCTCGGCACGATCCGACCTCCCCATTCTGACATAAGGATGGACTCGCGCACACGCGCGGCGAAACCCGATAATTCGCTGGTGGAACTCATGCGGTTTTGTTTTAGCCAGGCTGGTTTTCCGCTACAGCCCGGAAGGAATATTTAACCGTGAAGGTTGGCGCGTGCAAGCGGATTGCAGACAGGATCGGGGGCATGGGCGCATCTCCTTGCTGCCACCACGACTGTGGCGGTGTCGCTCCCTCTCCTCCTCTGGAGGAGTATGTGTTTATCGGGGAGCGCAGCCGCCCCGCACTGCCGTTCGGCGCGCCCCCGCGCCGAACACTGCCGCACCGGGTGCGAACGGCGGGGGCGCCGTTCGCTGCGCCCGAGGCGGGCGCGCTCCCCGCTGAACAAATACCTGGAGGAGAGGGCCGGGGAGAGGCGGCCCCGCGTCTTGACCCCAAGCAGAACCATCGGACGCCGTCAGCACAATCGAGCCCCTCTCCCTCACTCTCTCCCCGCAAGCGGCGAGAGGGGAATGCTCAGTAACGTGCGGTGGCAGCGTCAAGCTGCGCCCGGGGGGCATCGCCACCACCGCTGCGACGGCAGTTAACTCTCTTCCTCGCCGGAGGGGGACGGTTGGAGTGGGTGTCCTAAAGGTCCAGCCAGGCCCGGATTGCCGCGCGTATGTCCTTGAGGACGCGCGCATCAAGCTGGCCGAGTTTGCGCTGGAATTCGACCCAGGCAACAGGTTGAACGGTCTGCGCGTTGTAGTAGCTTTGCTCGCGCAACCAGGTAACCCGGGGCAAGGTAATTTCGTAGGGAGTGCCGGCAAACTGCGTAGTGACCTGCATCACACTGGCGATCGCCAAGCGGCAATTGCGCTCAGGGTTAGAGACAACTACAGCCCTGCGAGCCTCGCCGTCGCAGCCCAAATCCACCGTCCAGACCTCGCCGGGCAGCGGGTTTGGCTTCATCCATTAGGTCCCAGAGTTTGGCTCGGCGCTCTTTTGAACCGAGGGCTTCGGC
>CAVXLO010000023.1:0-31085 GCA_963762555.1 uncultured Verrucomicrobiae bacterium | reverse complement strand
GGAACTTCCCGGAACTCTCCGGCACCAGCAAATCCGTTTGCTGAATCACCAGCTCGCCGCCGGCCCGAGCAACCGGGCCAGGCGCTGCCGCAATTCCTCGATTTCCGCCGCGCAGGCGCCGCAATGTCCGGCACAAAGCGCAGCAGCCATTCGCCGCCCGCCCGCTGGCACAACTGGTAATGGGCAATGCCCGGCAGGTCGGCCAAACACCGGTCAATCTGCCAGGTGGTGACGCGCCTGCCGTCGGCCACGACGAAGGCATCCTTCACCCGGCCATGGACGACATAGTTCGTGTAATAAGGCCTCTCTTGCCGCTCCACCAGGTCGCCGATGCGATAGCGAATCAGCGGCATGAAATCATTCGTAAGCGTTGTGACGGCCAGCTCGCTGATGCCTTGCCCATCAGTGTTCAGCGTTTCCAGCATCGCGGTTTCGAGGCTTGGCCGCATTTCCCCGCGCGCGGTCTCCATCAACAGATGGCCGGTCTCGGTCGAGCCGTAGAGGTTGAAGACCGGCACCCCGAACACGCGCTCAAGTATCCGCCGATGGACCACACTCACAAACTCATAGCTGCCCAGGATGAACCGCAGCGACGGCAAGCGGATGCCCCGCCGCTCGCAGTAAAGCGCGAACAGCACGCCATAGACCGGGTCCACGTCCAGGAACTGCGGCTGCCATTCGACCGCCTCCGCCGCCATCCGCGCCAGGTCGGCCTCGCTCCAGAGGAACGGATAGCGGGACAGGCTGACGAACAGAGCGTTGCCCACGATGCGGTCGGCGCGTGACGGCACGCCCGAGTAACAGATGTCCCCGCTGCAGACTGGGGAGTTGATGGTCACGCGGCGCGCCTCGGGAAACTCATCGAGCACCCCCGCCACGAAGCGGTTGAGCCGCAGCGCCCGTTCCTCCTGCTCGGCCCACCAGCCGCGCCCCAGCAGCAGCGGAGTGCGCTCCTCCGACGTGCCGGAGGTGTGCTCCAACTCGACCAGGTCCTGGTCCAGCAGCGTATCGAGCTCCACGCCCGCACGCAGGAAATTGCGCGGGAAATCACGGCGGATGTCCTGCTTGGTGATCAGTGGCAGGCGGCGCAACTCCGCCCAGGACACCGCTTCCCCGCGGAACTCGGGCAAAGCGCCGGTGCGCTGGTAAAGCGGCACTTCGCGCAACCATCGCGGCAAGACTTGGCCCAGCCGATACGGCAGGGCGGCTTCCTGAATCAATTCCGGCGTGGTTAACATTCAATTGTGACTTCCACTATGCTCAAACAACGCGCAAATCTACCACAAATCCACCCCGCCGCCAGCCCGATGCCTGCTCGGCCCCTGGCCTGGGCGCAGTTGTTAGTAACACCATTTCGGGCAGCCACAGGCCGGAAACCCGAAGCCCGAAATCCGAAGGCCGAAAGAAGGCCGAAGTCCGAAACCCGAAAGGCGAATCTACGCCATCCCCGTGCCTTGGCCAACGCCCCAGCCCCCAGCGGCTCAATCAGCGCTAGCAGAGGGGCGAGAGCCGACTGTTCGGATTTCGGGCTTCGGATTTGGCAGCCCGGCGCTTGGTGGTACTGTCGAGAGCGTCCACCTGCCCTGACCATCCCCGAGCATTCTAGCCGTGATCCACCTTCGTTGGTGGCTTGAGGGTCGCATGGGGTGGCTTTTGCGGTGGCCGATGGGGGGTCAGAAATAGCCGATAGCCAATAGCCGATAGCGGGCCGCCCGGGGTCAGCAGCGAATTTGGTGGCATCCGCCGCGTATCTCCCGCAATATCAGTGGGTCGGGCAAGCTGAATAAACCTGTGCCCTCGTGGTCTAATCGAATAACTGAGAACGCTAGTGCACAACTTATGAAAAACATCAAGTGGGTCGGATGGGTTGTATCGTTGGCTTTTCCGTTGCTGATGGCCTCCGGGCCAACGGCGACAGCGCAAACTCCAGCGGGTCCGGAACCAGCCGGGGCAGCCGCCGCGCCGAATCTGTCGCCGGGCACGGCTGAAGTGGTCCGGTTGGCCGGCTCGGGCGTCAGCGAAGACGTGGTCCTCGCCTACGTCCAGAACTCGCAAGCGCCGTTCAGTCTGACCGCCGACGATGTGCTTTACCTCAACGACATCGGCGTGTCCTCGACGGTAACCTCAGCGATGCTGAACCGCGACACCGCGCTGCGGGGCCAGGCGCAACAGTATGCGCCCGCCGCCCCGGCACCTGCCCGAGCGCCCGCGACTTACGATTGGCAAACGCCCGCTGCCCCGGCGGCCCCCGCGCCGACAGTGGCCCCAACGCCAGTCGCCGCCCCGGCGCCGACTTACGTCACCAGCCCGCCGGCGGACGTGACTTACTTCTACGACTCGCTTTCGCCCTACGGAACCTGGGCTTACCTGGAAGGCTACGGCTGGTGCTGGCAGCCGCAAACAGTCGTCATCGCCCGCGGGTGGCGGCCTTACTGTGACGGCGGCCATTGGGTTTACTCGGACGCCGGCTGGTATTGGCAATCGGACTATTCATGGGGCTGGGCGCCGTTCCACTATGGCCGCTGGTCGTTGCATCCGCGCTGCGGGTGGGTGTGGCTGCCGGACCGGGTTTGGGGGCCGGCGTGGGTGACCTGGCGGTCGGGCGGGGACAGTTGCGGCTGGGCGCCTTTGCCGCCGCACGCCGATTTTGATGTGCGGTTGGGCTGGCGCTTCAACGGCGTCAAGGTCGCCGCGAACTTTGACTTCGGCCTCGGCATCAACGCGTTTGCCTTCGTTTCCTTCGGCGACTTCTGCAATCACGATTTGGCCCGCCGCTGCCTGCCGCCGGCGCGGGTCACGACCGTTTATCGCCAAACCACCGTCATCAATAATTACGTGGTGAACAATAACGTCGTCGTGCATCGCGGCATCCCGCTTGAGCGCGTCACGGCGGCATCGCGAGTGGCGGTCCCCCGGGCGACGGTGCATGACTGGCCGGGCGGGTCGGCCCGCATACCGGTCCAGAGCGCGGCGGTGGTGTATCGGCGGCCTCCCCAGGCTCCGGCACGACAGGTGCGGATGGTGGCCCAGAAAGTGGACACGCAGCACCCGGTGATCCAGCACGCCTCGCCCGCACCCGCACGGACGGCCCGCACATCCGCGCCGGGTCGAAGCGCCTCGGCCCCGGCGGCCACGCCGCGGGCGCCGACCGCCGCAACGCCCAGGCCCTCGCCTCGGTCGAGCGACACAAGATCGGCCTCCACCGCCCAGCGTCAGCCGGCCGCGCGGACTGCTCAGCCAGCAACGACCGCGCCCGCCACCCGGACCTGGAGCCAGCCGACCCAGAGCTGGAAACAAGGGGCAACGGTGAAACCCGGCTACCGCTCTGACGCGGGCTTGCCGGCTCTCAACAACGCCCGCGCCGCCGATCGGCCGCCCGCAACCGCCGCGCGCAACCCGCACGTGTACCAGCCCAAAGGTTACTATCAGGCCGCCGAAATCAAGGAATTGCCCGGGACCGGTCCCAGCCAATCGGGACATCGTCGTCCCCCGAAAAGAGCGGCGAGTCTCGTTCCCAAAAGCAGAGGTAACGGCCCGGCGCTGACCGGCTGACGTGGAGTTTCCACAGCGCCGCTTTCAGACCCGCGCCCGCATGGCGCGAAGCGTGTGGAGTGCGTGGAGCTTGCTCCCGCTTTTGCATCGCCCCCGGCACCCGAAAGCGGGAGCAAGCTCCGCGCACTCCATACGCTTCGCGACCTCGTGGCCTGGGGCTCAGTAATCATCTTCCACCTGCAACTGGTCAGTCTTGAAGTGGTAGATCGTCTTGACCTGTGCAGAAGAAGCGACCCGCTCGAACCATGCCGCGGAGCACCACGGATATTGGTTGGCCACAGTGACCAACCCGTGCCTCACCGCGTTGCGGTGGACATAGTTGAGCCGCGCCAGGTAGGAATATTGGTAGGTCAGCCGCGTGTCGCGAAAGTTGTGCCATACCACCCGGCCTGCGGCACCGTCAAGGCGATTGAGCGCGATTGCCGAACGCGAGTGCAGTTCCCGCAGGAATTCGCGCATGGGCACCGAATCCGGCGCGCCACGCGCGACGAAGTGATAGTGATTGACCAGCACCGCCCACGCTTCAAGCTGCCAGACTCCATTCCGGGCGAGCGATAACAGCATCCGCTCCAGCAGATCGCGCTTGGCTGGTGTATCGAAGAGATGCTGCTTATGCAACGTGCCCGCGGTAACAAAGTAGATCCCGTGCCCGCTCAGCCGGTGGACCGGGGCATGTGGCCAGTCTTTGGGGGGAGCCTCCTGGCGGAAGTCTTTGGTGACTGGCGGCTTGAGAGCAAAGCTATTCGGCGACGGCGGCAAGTAATCGTCCATGGCTGTTACCTATAGGCACGCCTTGCCATTCACGGAAGCGTAATCGGCAGCGACCGGAGTGGATGCCTTTGCGCGAAGCGTATGGAGTGCGTGGAGCTTGCTCCCGCTTTTGCATCGCCCCCGGCACCCGAAAGCGGGAGCAAGCTCCACGCACTCCATACGCTTCGCGCCGCAGAGCAGCGCCGGGACTTCGCGGCCAAAGCCGCGGCCAGGCTATATCTCGTACTCCGGCGGTCTGGCCGCGTCAGCCGCGGGGGCATCGCTCTCCGCCGGATTGGCATGGTCGTAGAAGACGCGGATGTCGGCGGTCTGTTGGTGAAGCAACTCCCGGGCGCGCAGCAGCGCGCGGCGGGTGGACAGGGTGGGGTTGGGCTCGACGGGGAAGATGTTTTCTTTGCCGAGCCGCTCGAGGAGCCCGCTGTTGCGCAGGACGCGGACGACATCTGGATTGCAGCCGCTGATGACGAGGTAGCGCTGGGTTTGGCGCAAATAGTCGAGCAGCGCATCCAGCGCCATAACGGTCGAGGCATCCAGGTGCCGGGCGTTCTTCATGCGCAGGATAAAGACGCGAATATTCTCGTCCTCGGCCTGGCGCCGCACCTCGTTCTGGAACAGGTCGGCAGCGCCGAAGAACAGTTCGCCCTCGACATGGATGATGGAGATTTGGGGATGGAGGCGCTGGGACTTTTCGGGCAGCGCCCGGAGGTGGCCGGTTTCGTTGAAGGTGTATTCGACGAGGGTGGGGGTGCTGGTCTTGCGCAGGAACAGGACCAGGGCGACGCCGATGCCGACATAAATGGCGGATTCCAGGTTAATGAACAGTGCGGTGCCCAAGGTGATGAGGAGCACGGCGGCGTCCGAGCGGGTAGCGCCCCAGGCGACGCGGAGCTGGGCCCGGTTGATCAGCTTGTAGCCGACGCGGATCAAGTGGGCGGCCAGCGCCGGCACGGGGATGTAGTTAAAGATCGGCGTGACGAAGAGCAGGATCAGCAACACGACGACGCTGCTCAGCATGGAGGCCATTTGGGTGGCGGCACCGCTCTGGAAGTTGACAGCCGAGCGGGTGAACGAGGAGGACCCCGGGGTCACGCCGAAGAGGGCGCAGGCGATGTTGCCCGCCCCCATGCCCAGCAGCTCCTGGTTGGGCTCGCTTTTCTGGCCGCTACGGGCGGCGAGGGTTTTAGTGATGGCAGTGGCTTCGAGCATCCCGATAATGGCGATCGCCACAGCCGTGCCGGCCAGTTCGGGAAGCAGCGCCAGGTGTTCGCGCCAGGCGGGCAAGCCGGCGAAGACCGGCACGATGGCGCTCAGCGCACCTTCGTCCCGGACCAGGCGAAAGGGCACATTCGGGTCCACGATGGCCAGGAGCCGGGTGGCCACGCCGAGCAGGCTCAGGCCGATCAGCGCCTCGGGCCACTTGGGGCGGAACCGTTTGATGAGGACGAAAATCACCAGGGTCAGCGCGCCGACGCCAATCGCCCAGAAGGAGAACTCTCCTCGTCCGACGGCCTCGCAGACCCCCCGCAGCTCGCGCACAAAACCTTGCCCGGCGGGACTCTCGAACCCCACCCAGTTGTGCACCTGGTTAGCCATGAGCAGCACCCCAATAGCGGTGGTGTAGGCCACCACCACCGAGCGAGAAATGAACCTGGTCACGCTGCCAAAGTTCAGCAACCCCGCCACAAACTGGGTAACGCCGATTAGAAAGGCCATGAAGGCGGCCAATTGCAACGGGGTCGAGCCGCTGCTGGAGTGCGCGGCCAGGGCGGACGCGACGATCAGGCAGACCGAGGTCGTGGGGCCGAAAACATGGTGGTGGGAGGCAAAGAAGAGCGAGCCAACGAAGCCGCCAATCATGACCGAAGTGATGACCGGCGTCGGCGGCAGGCCGAAAATCAGAGAGAAACCAATCGCCTGCGGAATCGAGACGAGGGTGAGGGTGGCGCCGGCGATGAGATCAGCGTGGAGCTTGCTGCGCGAGTAGTGGCGCAGCTCATGCAGAAACGGCAGGCGCACGCGCGGGACGGGCAGCGCAAGCCCGCCGGCACCATTCGATTGGTCATCGGCCGAGCCCATCAGACCGGGAGGTCGGACAAACACTCCCACCGGAGAAACGGTCTTACGAACATATCATTCCTGCTGCAACATAGGCGCACGATGCGCCAGCAGCAAGATTTTGAGCGCCCGGCTCCGGGAGCATCTCAGCTTTTGTGAGGGCCAACCGGAAACCCTGTATAACCCTCTGCCGACCGTGAGCACCGTTCCCCCTCACCCCGGCCCTCTCCCTCAGGGAGAGGGAGCCACCCACGCCAACGCTCGAATATACGGGATGGCTCAGATTCGCCGACACGCTGCCGGCAGGTCTCCCTCTCCCTGAGGGAGAGGGCCGGGGTGAGGGGGAACGGTGCTCACGAGGAGGTTGGTGCCGTCGCGAAGCAGCCTGCGGTGTACAAAAAGTGAGATGCTCCCCCCGGCTCCGGCCCGGCGGCGCGTCTTGCCTCCGCCGCCCCGCCGCAGCAGCGCAGCCTTCAGGCTGCAGAAGCATGGAAGTTCCAAGGGAGCGTTGGATTCTACCAGCGCCGTACGGTATTCCGAGCTTCTGCAGCCTGAAGGCTGCGCGCCTATGGCGGGGCGAGGTTCCTGCGTCGTATGGCGGCAGTAACAAGCTGCGCCACCTAAGCGCCCACCGCCCGGCGGGCATCAGCCCGGCCTCACGGGCGGCTGTTCGCGCTCAACGTGCGCGGATTGCCGGCGAACTCGTTTCCAACGGGTACACGAAGGTTGCTCAGCCAAGCTCCCAGGGCGGGCGGAACGGGCGGGTGAGCAGCGCGCTGGCCTCGGGATCGTCGAGGATGCGCTCGGTCTGCACATCCCACCTGAGCTTGCGTCCGACCAGCATCGAAATGAGGCCCAGGTGGCCCGGGAATGGCGGAATGATGGGCGGTCTCCGCCGGGGTGATGGTGGGTTTGCGCGACTTGACGCACCGGAGAAAATTGAGGTGGTGGTCGTTCGACACGTAAAGCTTCACCTTGCACAACTCCTCGGGCAGGTCGCGGTAGTCGCGCCATTCTTCATTGGAGCCCTCGAAAGCGCCGCGGTCCACATAGACCCAGCCCTTGGTGCCGGTCCACTTGACGCCGCTGCGGATTTCCGGGTAGCCGCCCGGCGATGGTCATGGTGATATTGCGGGGATACTTCAGCTCGATGCGGTACTTGGGGCAGGTATTCCAGACCGCGTCTTTGGGAGGGAATTCCCCGTGCCCTTCCAGTTCGTAAGGGCCGGAGTTGTCGAAGTCGCAGCCCCAGTGAGCGATATCGCAATGGTGGCCGATCCAATCCATCAACTGGCCGCCCCCGGTGTTGTAGTTCCAGCGCCAGTTCCGGTGAACGCGGCCCTGGATGTAGGGCATCATCTTCGAGGGGCCGATCCAGAAGTTGTAATCCAGCTCCGGCGGCGGGTCGCTCGGGGTCATGCTCGTGGCCGCGTTGCCCGAGTTATGGTTGCCTCCCGGGAGGCCGACGTCCACGTGGACCACGTCGCCGATGAGCCCGTTGCGGACGATCTCGGCGGCTTTGCGGAAGTTGGCGACCGACCGTTGCCACGAGCCGGTCTGCCAAATCCGCTGGTTTTCATGCACGGCCTTCACGATCGCCTGCTGCTCGGCAACGGTGTGAGCCAGCGGTTTCTCGCCATACACATCCTTCTTGTGCCGCGCCGCCTCGACCGCCGCCAGCTCATGCCAATGGTCCGGCGTGGCCATCATCACCGCATCTATATCCGTGCGTGCGCACAGCTCGCGGAAATCATGGTAGGTCTTGCAGTCCTTGTTCTTGGTACTGCCGGTTGACCACGCCCGTGAGCGCTCCGAGGTGTTTCTTGTCCACATCGCACGTGGCGACTACCTGGCACTCTTTGAGTTTCAGGAATCCGCGGATATTGCTGGTGCCCATGTTGCCACAACCAATGGCTCCCAGGGTGATGCGCTCGGAAGGCGGCGTGCCTTCGCGCCCCAGCACTGAGCTGGGGACAATTGAAGGGAGTGCCAGGGCGGCAGCGGTGGTGGTGAGAAACTGGCGTCGAGTCAGCTTACAATTCAGAGACGATCTGTTCATATACTTTGCATGGTCCAAGCGAGCGGCTCACCAGTCACGCCGGGCTCCCGGCAATCAGAGAGCAACCTTTAGAGCTTAATGAACTACTGTGGCCTCGCAATAGCTATCTTTCGGCCGCTGTGGCGGAGGACAGAAGATCCTTATCGTGTATTGGTGCTAAGATAAGAATGATAGGCCGGGACCTGCATGACCAGGTTCTGATTGCAGGGCTGTCCCAGATAATCGTTCGGAATAGGGAACTCAATCACGCCACTGGTGGACTGAATGGCGATGCGGGGGTCCGCCGCCGGGTCCATTCCGCTCTGGACCCTGTAGGTCTCGCCCAGGTTGGGATCATTCACCACGGAAAGGTTGTTGGTAATGCCTTGATTGAAATCAGTATAGGCCAGGTTCACCGTCGGCTCGGGCGAGCAATTAATAGGAGTCCAAAAGCGGCTGACCTGGTTGGAAGTCCCGAACGCTCCATGCGGCCCAAAAGCAACCGCCGCAATGGTCGGCCCGTTTCTGGCAGGCCAGGGAGATTCCAACCGAATGGTGCCGTTGTTGATTCCGCCATCGGCGCCGCCGGTCGTCGTCCCAAACGACGTGTCGCCCACCGTGCGATAGCCAAATTTATCCACCACATTGGTTACCAAGAGCAGCATCCAACTCCACTGACCGTTGTTCGCGCCCAGGGGGAAGGTGCCGGAGTGGATATACGTGGCGGTCTAATGCAACATTGCCTGGTTGACGGGATGGCTGCGAACGGCTTAGCTGCGGCCAAGGTTTATGGCTAAGCAAGTTGCGCCTCCATTACTCCGCGGCGAGGTGCCACGTGATGAACTGCGGCGACCAGTCGCGGTTGGCGGACGTTTGCCGCAACTGGCAGGCGTCGCCGCCCATGAATTGATCCACTTCGAGCATTGGACGTTAGGCGCGCGATGAACTCCACTGGCAACAGCCAAACCGCAGCGGCTGACTCATACGGGGCCGGGACACCGGGGACACCGGTTGTCGGCGGGGGGCTTGCGCCGACCAGCCCTGCGCGGGGACGGAAGGTCGCATTCTGGCTGCTGGCCGGGATGCTCTCGGTGGTTTGTGTGGAAGTGCCGGCGGGGTCCTCGATGTTTCCGTTTTTCACGGTCTGGGGGTTGCTGGTGGTGTGGCCGCTTTACCTGCTGCACAGTGTCTTTCTGGCAGGGGTGGTGTTCCGGTACGGCAGGCCCCGGTTTTGGCCGCTGTATGCCGCGGGGATGCTCTATGGCATGTACGAGGCGTATATCACCAAAGTGGTATGGGTCTCGTTCCGGCCCGAAGGGCCGATCTTCCAGGCCGGAGGGATTGCTTTGTTCGAAACCCTCATCCTCGTGCTTTTCCTCCATCCACTGCTGGCGTTTGTGGTCCCGCTGGCCTTCACCGAGATGTTGCTGACCCGGTCCAGCGAGGTGTTCGAGGGGCTGCCCCGCCGGGCTCGCAACTCGATCCAGGCGCATCCCAAGGTTTGGCTGGGGGCGTTGATGGTGATGTTCGGGCTGATGCAGTTTGTCAATTCGCCCTCGGCGCTCAGGTCGTTGTGGTCCGGCGCCGGGAATGGGTTGGTGGTCGGGCTGGCCGTGCTTTGGTGGCGGCGGTCGGGCGGCAACCGGTATTCACTGCGGGAGCTGCTGCCAGGCGTCAGAGGACTCAGAATTTTGGGCGGGCTGTTGCTTGCATGGTATGTCTTTTGGGGGATCGCCATCAAGCCCAAGGCCATTCCGCCGATACTTCACGGGCAATTGACGGTCTGGATGATCTATGCGGCGTTGCTGCTGATCTTCTACCGGTGCCTGGTGCGGTCGCGGCAAGAGCCTGCCCCCGGCGAAGGGGGTTTCGCGGTGGCGTTCGGGTGGCGGGGATTCTGTCTTTGCGTCGGGCTGGCGACGGCGGTGACCACTGCCGCGCGACTGTGCCTGCACAAGCTTGCGCTCGTGCAAATCGCCGTCTTTTTCTCCCTTTACCTAATCGCCGGCCTGGTGTTGCTCGTCGGCGCAGTCCGTTACGTTACAGTACGGCAAAAAGAAAAGGCGTCAGCGACAATGTAACATTTCCCGATTGATGCAGCGCCAATTCACGAAGGAGCAGGCGTTCCCGAAGCGTCAGCCAAGCGGCCCCCTTGCCGATGCCTTGACTTGGCTCCAGATTGTTTTGGAGTGATTATCGCCCATGGTGGCTTTCATGAGCCAGCCCTGTCAGCGCGCTGCGATTCTTTGCCCAACAGAAGCTTGCGCGTGTCGCCGTTGTCATTGGCGGGAACCGGCGGAATTGATAGATATTTGGCGTGGCAAAGACACCTTATCAGCAGGCCCGGGCGCGCTCGCGGGCTTTGCGGCGCGCCTACGTTTTGATGCGGGCGCACTTCGGGCATCAGCACTGGTGGCCGGGGGAGACGCCGTTCGAGGTGTGCGTTGGGGCGATTCTCACCCAGAATACCAGTTGGAGCAACGTCGAGCGCGCCATTGCCAATCTCAAGGCCGCCCGAGTGCTGGAGCCGGCGAAGCTGCTTGCCCTCCCGGAAGCACGACTCGCCGCACTGCTACGGCCTGCGGGTTACTTCAACGTCAAAGCGCGGCGGCTCCGGTCTTTCCTGCGGGTGCTGGTGGAGGATTTTGGCGGCGAGCTGGAACGATTGTTTGCCGGGGAGACAGCCGAGGTGCGCGAGCGCCTGCTGGCCATTAACGGCATCGGGCCGGAGACGGCGGACAGCATGTTGCTGTATGCCGGCGGGCACCACCGGTTTGTGATTGACGCCTACACCAAGCGCATCTTCCAACGGCACCGGTGGTGCGGCGCCGACGCCGGCTATGAGGACCTGCAGCTCGTATGCGAGTCGGCGCTGGACGAAAAGCCCCGCCGGCAGCGGCTTGATTACTGGCAGGACTTCCACGCGCAACTGGTGATCGTCGGCAAGGAATTCTGCCGCACGCGCGCGCCGCGTTGCGCGCAGTGCCCGTTGAAACCGCTGCTGCCGCGCGAAATCACCGCTTGTGTTAGCCGTTGAGGTCGCTTATCTATGCTCGGGCTTCATTTACATGAACAAGACCCTCGTAGTTGTGCCGACCTACAACGAGCGGGACAACCTACTCCCGCTCGCCAACCGGCTTCTGGGCCTCCCCGTGCCGGTGGATCTGCTCGTGGTGGATGACAATTCGCCCGACGGGACCGGCAAACTGGCCGATGACCTGGCCGCAAAGCACCCTTCCATCCACGTCTTGCACCGCACCGAGAAGAGCGGCCTGGGACGGGCTTACATCGCGGGCTTCAAGTGGGCGCTGGAGCGCGGCTACGAGTATGTGTTCGAGCTGGACGGCGATTTCTCTCATAACCCGGACGACATCCCAATGTTTCTGGAGGCGGCCAAGAGTGCGGACCTGGTGCTGGGCTCCCGGTATCTCAATGGCATCCGCATCATCAACTGGCCGCTGAGCCGGCTGATGCTCAGCAAGTCTGCCGCGAAATACGTGCGGATCATTACCGGGATGAAGATCACCGACCCGACCGGCGGCTACAAGTGCTTCACGCGCCGCGCGCTCCAGACGATCAACCTGCAGGAAATCAACTCCAACGGCTACAGCTTCCAAATCGAGATGACGCACCGGCTGTGGCGCCAGGGCCTGAAGATCGTGGAGGTGCCCATCATCTTCACGGAGCGGGCCCAGGGCCATTCCAAGATGTCCGGACACATCATCCAGGAAGCCCTGTTGATGGTCTGGCGGCTTTGGTTCCAGAACAAAATGCGCCGGCATCCGCCTGCCCCGCCCGCGCCGCCTGCCGCCCCCAGGACCGACGAGACCAAGCCCCCGAAACGACAGGAACCGCCCGGGCCGGTGTCCCGCCAATCGCTCGAAAGCCATTAGTGGGGCGTCCCGGAATTCCGAGTCCCCTTCGGGGCCAATCCAAAGCGGTAGAGGACTACCGCAGTCCAGGACGCTAACGCGCCCGCCCATGCGCCCGATAGCGCGGAGCGTCTTGGAGTGCGGTAGTCCTCTACCACTTTCGACCGAGGTTCGGGATTCGCCTCCGTCCCCTTGCCAAAGCGCCGGTTCGCGGCGATGGTTCTGCCAACAACACCATGGCAGGATATTTATGAAGGCACACTTACCTGGCACGCTGCCGCTGCTGGCCGCAGCGTTGCTGACCGGCCCAATGCTCGCCACAGCCGGCGCGGCGGAGATGCCCAAAGTGGGCGACAAGGCCCCGCTCATTGTGGGGAAAGACCAGGACGGCAAGACCTGGAAGCTGGCGGATGTTGTCGGGAAGAAGATCGTGCTGCTCTACTTCTACCCCAAAGACCACACCCCCGGCTGCACCAAGGAGGCCTGCGGCTTCCGCGACCAATTGGCAGAGTTGCAGAAGGAAAACGTCCAGGTGATCGGTGTCAGCTTTGACTCGGAGGGAAGCCACCAGAAATTCATCGCCGACTATCATCTGAACTTCCCCCTGTTGGCCGATACCGATGGGAAGATCGCCGACACCTACGGCGTCCGGATGCGAGGCCGGGACATGGCCCGGCGCGTCAGCTTCCTGATCGGACTCGACGGCAAGATCAAGCACGTGACGGACTCGCCCAGTGCCGAGACACAATTAAGCGAGATGACCGCCGCCGTAGCCAAGCTCAAGCAGGCTCATGCCAGCTAGCCCAAGGTTGGGCCGCTGACACACCCTCGACCGCAACCCGAGCTCCCCGAGAGCCGGACCAGGCGATTCAGGTGAACGAGGTTGGAACCTTGCGGGCGCCCCCGCGTTGGAATCCGTTCTCGCTGACGGTGGCCGAGGTCGCAACCGCCCTGCCGTTCGCGGAGCTACCCATCAAGGCTGAAGCAAGGGTCCGGCAGGCGACTCCCCGTTCCACATCCCCCTGTAATCCCCCTGTAATCCCCCTGTATTCCCCCTGTATCGGGATGGCTGGTTGGTTAAATCCGAAGGCCGAAGCCCGAAGGCCGAAAGAAGGCCGAAATCCGAAATCCGAAGAGGTCAGCCCACACTGCTCGAATCCGGTGAGCGTCCGGCAGGCCAAAGCGCTGGGCAGCAGGCTCCTACCAGACCCGCAACGACGTCGGTGACTTCGGATTTCGGATTTCGGCCTTCTTTCGGCCTTCGGGCTTCGGCCTTCGGATTTAGCCCGTGCCCTTTGGATAGGCCCCTCAATCCCCATAAGGCGCGATCCCGCCAGGTCCACTCCCCCGGGCCTAATCGTCGTCGTCGCGATGGGCGAAGACGAAGGCGGCGCGCACGGGGGCGGGCATCGGGCTGTCGGCCCCGCGCACGGAGCGCCAGATCACTTCGTTCAGCAGCAGGTCGTCCACGGCGTCCTCCTGGGCGAAGTTCATCTTGAGCTGCCACCCCAGGCGTGCTGGTCGTTCCTCGCGTCCAGGTCCACGTTGGCCGGCAGCTGCCTGGTAAGGGCGTCAGGTCTGGTGTGGCTTGGAAGGAGTTGAACATCGGGGTGGCGGCGGCGTCGAACTGCGACATGGGCTTAAGGCCCAGGATCAGCTCCATCGTCCGCAACATGCTGGCCGTGGAATACATGGTTGAATCCACCACGCCGCGCCGGGTGTAGGGGCTGACGACAAAAGCCGTCGTGCGGTGCGCGTCCACGTGGTCGGGGCCGTTCTGCGCGTCGTCCTCCACGACGAAGATGGCCGTCTGGGGCCAGAACTTCGAGCGGCTGACGGCCTCGACGATCCGGCCCAGCGCCAGGTCGTTGTCCGCGACGTAAGCCGTCGGCGTGCGCCAACCGACGGTGGTGCCGTGGGTGTGATCGTTGGGCAGGCGGATGATTTGCAGGCGCGGCATGTCCCCTTCGGCCTCGATGCGCTTGCAGTTCGGCGATGAAGCGCGTCGGCGCGCTTGACGTCCGGATAGGCCAAATCCCAGCCGCGATACCACTCGGTCAATGTGGCCTCGCAGAGCCTCGACACGCGTGACCGGCGGCGCGTTGGAGCGTCGTGAACGGTATCGACGAACTCGCCGTAGCTGCGGTAGCTCACCCCCGCTTCCCGCGCGCGGTCCCACAGGTAACCGCCCGCGGCGAAGCGCCGATGGGGAAATAGCCCTTCGGCGGGATAAGGAAACTTCTTGCATGCGGTTGTGCCCGTAGTTGAGGGGCCACATCTTCTCCACGAAATCCGTCGCGTAGGCCCCCATGCTCCATTCGTGCCCGTCCGCGCTGACCTCGGCGTTCAGCGTAGAAGTTGTCCAGCAGCACAAACTCGCGCGCGAGCTGGTGCAGGTTCGGCGTGACGTGCTCCGGGAACAGGCACAGCTTCGGGTCGCCGTTGCCCTCCGGCATGTCGCCCAGCACCTGGTCGTAGGTGCGGTTCTCCTTGATGATGTAGATGCAGTACTTGATGGGGCTTGGCTGGCCGGGCGCGCGAGGAATGGGATTGTCCTTCGGCCTGGGAGCCGACCACGGTGGCCTTGCGCTTGAGCGGGCTGCAGCGGTAGGCCTGCGCCGTGTAGCCGGCCAGTTGCCGCTCGAACTCCTTGCGCGGCGGCAGGTCAATGATGCTCAAGGTGCCCTGGAAGAGCCCGCCGATGTATTCCACCTTGGCGCCTGCGGAAGGCGTGAGGCCGGGCTGCGGCCCGAGCGGGTTGGCCTTGGACACCAGCCCTTTGCCGTTGGCGACCAGCAGATGCTTGCCGTCCGGCGTCACGCGCACCGACGTGGGATACCAGCCCACGGGAATGAACCCCAGCGAACGGCTCTTGCCCGGCTTGCTGACGTCGAAGACCGCCACGGTGTTATTGTCGGCGTTGGCGACGAAGAGCGTCTGCTCGTCCGGCGAAAGCGCCAGGCTGTTGGGTGTCGAGCCGGGCGGCGCCTTCGGATAAAGCGCCGCCCAGATGGTCTCCAGCGGCTTGCCCGTGACTGTATCGAGCACCGTCACCGTGTTCCGATTCGCATTGGCCACGAACAGCCGCTTGCCCGAGCGCGTCAGCGCCATCTCGCACGGATGCTCCTGCGTCGGCCAGCGCGCGATGACCTTTTCCGTGCTCAAGTCAATCACCCCCACCGCCGCCTGCGCCCAAAGGCTGACGTAGAGCCGCTGTCGCTTTTCATCCAACCGGCAGGCGTAAGGGAACGCGTCGTCCGGCCCCGTGCGGTACAGCGAAGCCTCCTCGCGCTTGTTCGCCGCCTCGTTGTCGAAATCCTCCGACGGCGGGACCGGCGGTCTCGAAAGCGGCGCGACGTTGGTTCCCAGCAGAATGTCGGCGACCTCCGGTTGCGGCAGCAGTTTAACGCGCGTCACGCGGTTCGCCCACACGTTCGCCACATACAGTTGCCGCCCGTTAGCGGTCACCGCCAGCCCGCCCGGCACCGCGCGCAGTTTCGGGTCGCGCAGCCTGATCTCGTGGTGATGGGTCAAATCGCCCTGGTGGAATTCAAACGCGTGAACCACCTCATCCCCCGCGCCGCTGCAGAATAGGTGCCGCCCGTCCTTCGAGAATTCCAGCCCATAAAACGCCTCGTGCACCGGCGTGCGCGAGACGACCTTGGCCGACGCCAAATCCACCACCAGTATTTCGTGCGCGCCATACCCGCTGTGCAGCACCGCCGCAAACCGCCCGCCCGGATGCACCGCCACGTTGATCGGGAAATCCCCCAGCGGCACCTGCGTCCCCACCGGCCGCAGCGACCACTGATTCGGCAACAGCACCGAGCCGTCGGGCTTCGGGCCGGGCAATTCCCGGGGTAAAGCGCGTGCCCTGCCGGGAGCCGAGACTTGAGCGTCCGACGGGGTGGAGGTCGAGAGGGAAGCACTCGCCCGGTCAGCCGCAGGCCGTGTCGGAGCGCAACCCGTCGCGGCCAGCAAAGCGGCACAAGTGACCGAGCAAAAAGCGGTTCGCATAAGCATGTTCCGTAGTATGTGCCACCCGTTCCGGCTGCGGTAAAGCAGCAAAAGGGCAGCACCCTAGGTATGGATTCAGGGCGTATTCATGAAGGCGAGAATAAAGGGGCGGGGACGGCCTCGTCCCCGTGATACGGCCCAATTCAGCAGCCGAATGGTGACGAGGCCGTCCCCGCCCCTTTCATGAATACGCCCTGTAGGGATTGGCCAGTCGGAAGAAGCGGTTGCCCGCCGGCGATGAGTTGGTTGCCCGCCTGGTCGTGCCGTCGTTGCCGGTTGTGCCAGTGAAGTTGGGCCAGTTGGCCGGTTCCAGGTTGGTGTTCTGCTGCAACGTCCAATTCGCCCAAATGGCCGGCCACGATACGATGAGGTTGTTGCCCGGATGGGTGAGGGTCAGCCTCGGCAGGAACGTGGCGGCGTTGGTCAACACGGTGAGCGTGCCGTCATTCCAGTTGCCGCTGATCAAATCCACGCGGCCATCGCCGTTGACATCCGCCGCGGTGAGCGAACGAACAAAGCTCCCCATGCTCGGCGAGGAGGAAAGCGTGAAGGGGACTTGGGCGGCAGCGTACTGCAAGCCGCCAAACAACGGCAGTGTCATCAGAACACGGATGGTCGGGTTCATTTGGGATAGTTGTGAGGCTTCCGTTTCGTTGCCCCGTTCCAACGCAGGCCTCCTCAAACTGCAATTCAAGTCTTGAGATGGCTCGGGGGGTTGGGCTATCAGGGCCGGAGGCTGGCCTCTACCCGGCAGCATTTGAAACCGTCCTAACCCGGTGTGATGTCTCAGAAATAGGGTTACCGATTGCAGCGGGGGAAAAGCGGCAGAAGACAGCCGCACTCCAAGACGCTTCGCGGTTTTGAGCGCGCGGTGCGGCGCGGCAGCGTCTTGGAGTGCGGCTGTCCTCTGCCGCTTTCTTTTGGAAGCGCACACACAATCCTGAGACACCAAACTAGTGGTGCGAGTGGGTACCGGACACAGCCAACAAAGCTTCGAGGTTTTCGTATGGGGTTTCCATCGCTAACGTGCAGCCGGAACTCAACACGAAGCGCTGGTGTCCAGCCGCCCGGACGGCGGCCAGCACTTCTCGCGCCCGCGCGGTGACCTTCGCCGGCGTGCCTTGCGCCAGCACGGCGACAGGATCAAGATTCCCCCAGAGCCCAATGCCCGGCCCAACGGCGCGGCACGCTTCGCCGATGTCCACAGCGTGGTCCACTTCGAGGACGTCCGCGCCGGACGAGGCCATCTCCGACAGAATACGCGTGGCGTCGCCGCAGATGTGGAGCGATACGAGCTTGCCCGTGGTGAGCTTGAGTTTGCGGATCAGGCTCTGCTCGGCGGGAAGAAGGCACTGCTCGTAAGACGGCGGGCCAACCAGGCCGGCTGGCGAATCCCCGCCGCTGAGCAAGTCCGCGCCGGTCGCGGCCAGCGCCCGGCCATAGGCCAATGCGTAGTCCTCACAGCGCGCCATCACGGCTTGCACGAACGCCGGGTCTTCGTGGAGCTTGAGCATGATTTCGTTGATGCCCATGAGCGCGGCGGCCAGGGAGAACGGATACTGGTCAAAGCACGCCACAATGAAGACGTCCTTCCCCAGCGCGGAGACAATGCGGGAGAGGGCTTCGATCATGAGCGGGTAGCGCCCTTGCGTGGCGACGTTCGGCGCTGGGATGCGGTCAAGGTCGGCGGCGGATCGCACGAGCGGATCGCCGAGCCCGCCAAAGGGTTGGTTGTCGTCCAGCGCGCCGACTTGCGCGCCCATCGCCTCGGCGCTGATCCACGTATCGGCGGAAAGCCAGACGGCGTCGGGCCGGAAGCGTTCGTGGTAACGGATAACGGAATCGGCCAGCGCCTGCGCCTCTGTGGCATATTGGCGCAGCGTGTAGCCGGCCACGCGAGCGCAGAAATGCACCGCCAGCGGCCCGGTCGGCACTCGCGGCGTGGGCCGGCCGGCCAACGCGGCGTGGACAAGTTCCTTGGAGGTCATGGGTCAGGCGATTTCTACAACGGTGGCAGGCGCACGGGTCGGCGGGTGCTGAGCGGCAACCCGGCCCGCGCCGTGAATCAAGACGCCGAAGGTGTGCTGGCTCAAGATGGCTCAGAGGTACTGCGCCGGGAACTTCCACGGCGCGCGATATTTCGGGACGGCAAGCTTCGCGGCCTCGGAATCACCGACGATCTTCTCCGTCTTCGGATCGAAGCGGATTGTGCGGCCAAGCTTGAGCGAGAGCAGGCTCAGGAGAATCGGCACGTCCACCTTCACGTGGTAGTTAGGGTTGCAGCTTGGCGGCTGGCGCGACTTTATGCAATTGAGCCATTCGCGTTCATGGCCGGGCGAGGCGGCGATTGACTCCGGCGGAGGCTGTTTGCCGTCCATGCCATCGCCTTCGGGAACGATCTTGAACATGCCGTAGTCCGCCTGCATGGTCCCGTTCACGCCGTGGAAGTAAATCCCCAGGCGGCGCGCGCGCTTGGGCTCGCCGTTGAAGTCGAAGCCGTAGCTGTTTGTGAGCGACGACATCCAGGCCAGCGTCAGCTTCGGGTAACGCCAGAGGACTTCGTGGTTGTCGTAAGCGTCGCCGTCGTCGCTGATGATGAAGCGCCCGCCGGACGAACTGGTCTCAGTCGGGAAGCCGAGGTCGAGCGCCCAGATCGGCAGATCAATGATGTGCGGTGCCATGCCGGGCGTCCAACCGCCGCTGTATTCCATCCAGGAGCAGTGGTTGTAGGCGTCACGCACGAGCGTCCGGTTGAACTTGCCCAGCGGCGCGGGGCCGCACCAGAGGTTCCAATCCAGGCCCAGATCGCCCGGCGCGGTTTTGTCGTTCAAGACACCGATGCCGCGCGGGCCCTGGTTCATTACGTTGAAAGTGCGGACCGTGCCGATGGGACCGAGGTTGCCGGACCGGATGTACTCGACAACGCGCCGGTAGTTCTGGCTGGCGTGGATCTGCGTGCCGACCTGGCAGATGCGCCGGTGCCGGTTGACCGCGTTGCGCACGGCGAAGCTCTCCGCCAGATGCAGCGTCATCGGCTTCTGCAAATAGATGTCCTTGCCGGCCTCACAAGCCGCGATGGCCTGGAGCGCGTGCCAGTGGGGTGGCGCGGCGATGATCACGGCGTCGAGTTCCTTCTGCTGGAGCAGTTCCCGGTAGTCCTGATAGCCCTTGCAGGTTCCCTTGTAGTCTTCCACGACCGTCTCCAGCCGCGCATCCCAGACATCGCAGGCGGCGGTGACCACCACATCGCTGAAGCGCGCGCAGGTGGTGAGGTTCGACGTTCCCATGCCGCCGCAGCCGATGATGCCGAGGTTGATGCGCTCGCTCGGCGCCGGCTTGCCGTCCCGGCCCAAAGCCGAGGCCGGGATCAGGATCGGCGCAGCGACGGCGGCGGCAGTAGCGGTTTTCAAGAACTGGCGGCGGGTGACTTGGGGTGAAGGGATGGCAGTGTTCATGGTTTTACGAAGTTATTTGGCAGGAGTGACTTCTGGCAACTCAAACATCGGCAGAGCGGCGGCAGGCGCATGGAGCGCATCCCACAGTCTCGCGGAGAACTCCTCCTCTGGCGTAGAGCCTGGGTGAATCCAGAGCCGGAAGCGCAGCAGCAGCGGTTGACCACGCCGCAGCGCGAAGCGCTGCCCGCTGGCGGGGAAGGTCGGCTGGCACCAGGACAGCTCCGGATACTGAACCCAGTCGCCGGGGTAATCGGGATTCTGCGCCTGCTGCAACACCGTCAGCCCCGAAGCCGCGGCACTGCCGGGGAAGCGCCCGCTCAAGTCCGACCACGCGCGCCGGGGCACCGCGTTGGATGGGCCGGTGAAAACGGAGATTGCCTGCGCCTCGGGTGTTTGGAGTCGCACATTCAAGCCGCCGTAGTGCTCCAGTCCCCGGCGGGCGATGGTGACACCATCCTTGAGCGCGATGAACTGCAACGCGAGGTCCACCACTCGGCCTTGCGGGGTTGCACGATAGGCGCGGATGAGCGCCCGCTCGCGCACAATCGGTTCGCGATCATTCCAGAGCCACTGGTTCTCGGCCTCGATCTGGGCAAAAACCGGACCACTCTGGAGCGCTATTCTCCCGGTGGGCCGCGCGAACACTCTTTGCAGTGCGTGCAAATCACCGCGCTCTTTGCCGAAGTCCACCTCCGGCCAAGCCCAGTAGATGCCGCGATGGTGCGGGTGATCCACCGGCCAGTCGCGGGTCAACACTTCGCCGTTCAGCCCGTAAAGCGCATGGATGTAGTCGCTGCGGGCGCGGGCGTAAATGCGATTTGCCGGGGTGACCTTCTCCAGGACCGCGCCCGGCTCGACAGTCTTGTAGTTGTAGCGGAGCACCGGCTTGCCGTCGTCGGTGATCTCGATCTGGCCGGTGGCGACGTCTTGCGTGGCCTGCATAACCGGCGAGAAAGGCCGCCCACTCTCGCGCCACACAAACTGGCGCCGCCCCGCGGGGCCGGCAGGCAAAAGGAGCACGCCGCGTGATTCTTGGCCGGGGCCGCCGTGTTGCCACTGGACGGGAATGACGTTCCGGGTCTTTTGAGCCGCCGATTCCGCCAATCCCAGGAGTCCCTCGCGGGCGGCCGCCGTCTCGTGCTTACCCAACTTCGCCGTTACGGCAACCGGCGACATGGTTCGTCCCAAAGCCCCGGCAGGATCGTCACAGGTCCAGGTTGAAGCCGCCACCGCGTTCGAGGCCACGCCGAGCAGCAGGGCGCAGCTTGCTACTACCACCACGACGACCTTGGTGGATCTCCCTCTCCTCCTCTGGAGGAGAGGGTGGGGGAGAGGAGGCCCACGCTTTAACTCCCTGCGATTTCTGCGGATCATCCAATGAACGAGCCCCTCTCCCTGGCCCTCTCCGCGCAAGTGGGGAGAGGGAATTATGCTGCAAGCCGTCGTGGCAGTGCGAAGTTGCCCCCCGAGCAGCAAACTCATCAGTCTGATTGTGTTTCCAACTGATCTTGCCATTCCAGTATTGGGTTGCTTGTGGCCACGAAAGTAACGGTCAAACATGCCCGGTGGGTTTCCGATCTACAACTGCACCGCAAACCTACAGAGCCCGGCTTCTGTATCCATCAAGCGAGCCCTGACAGACCTTCCAGCAGGCATGCACCCGCGCGATCTCAAGCCTCTAGGCAACTTGCGGCAGGTTAGGCCAGTCCGGCGGCTGGCTGCAATGCCGCGTTTGCGCGTTTGCGCCTTTGCGTCATTCCGGCCACGGAGAGCATTGCGCTCCTGCCGCAGGATTCTCCACGGAATACCGATGAACACAGATTCCCCGGGCCAGAACCCTTCTTGAGTGGATTGCGTTGCGCGTCACCGGTTAGTGAGCGGTTTGGAGCTACAGGAAAGGAGCCTTTACCCGCCGGGGTCTTATGGATTGGCCAGTCGGAAGAAGCGGTTGCCCGCCGGCGATGAGTTGGTTGCCCGCCTGGTCGTGCCGTCGTTGCCGATTGGGCCAGTGAAGCTGGTCCAGTTGGCCGGTTGCAGGTTGGTGTTCTCCTGCAACGTCCAATTCGCCCAGATAGCCGGCCACGATACGATGACGCTGTTGCCCGGATGGGTGAGGGTCAGCCTCGGCAGGAACGTGGCCGCGTTGGTCAACACGGTGAGGGTGCCGTCATTCCAGTTGCCGCCAATCAAGTCCACACGGCCGTCGCCGTTGACATCCGCCGCGGTGAGCGATTCCGGCCCGCCGCCGACGTTCAGGGTGGCGTTGAAGCCAAGAACGCCGCTGCCGTTGTTGGTGAGCACGGTCAGGGTGTTGTTGCCCTGGTTGGGGGTGATCACGTCCACCTGCTCGTCGCCGTTGACATCCGTCGCCACCACGGCATACGGAGTGAGGCCGACAGGATAGGCGCCGGAGAGCGCAAAGCCGCCGCTGCCGTTGTTCGTTAGGACGGTGACCTGGTCGGTATCCAGAACCAAATCCGGTTTGCCGTCGCCGTTGACGTCCGCCGCCACAACGCAGGAGATGCCGGAGGATACAAACGGCACAGGGGAGGATGCGAAGCCGCCGGCGCCGTTATTGGTCCAAAGGTTAAGATAGGAGCCGGAGTTGTTGCCCGCGCCTATAATGTCCGGTTTACCGTCGCCGTTCACATCCGCTGTCGTAACCCATTGCGGAACGTTCATCTGCGGGGTGCCCGTGGTGAAGGTGACATTGGAGACGAAGTTGCCGCCGCCGCTGTTGGTCCAGACGGTGAAGGAGGCGCTCTGCGAGTTCGCGCAGACCAAATCGAGCCGGCCGTCGCCGTTGAAATCCGCCGCCGCAACCGAATGCGGCGCGCTGGGCAACCCGAGGAACAGAGTGGAGGCGAGCCCGAAGCCGCCCGTGCCGTCGTTGGTCAGAACGGTCAGGGACTTGCCGGTGTTATTGGCGGTGATTAGGTCGGGCCAGCCGTCGTTGTTCACATCCGCCGAGATGACCTGATAAGGGAACGAGCCGACGGAATAGGCGGTGTTGGAGACCAAAATACCGCCGCCGCTGTTCGTGTAAATCACCAGCACGCTCACACTGGCGCGTATGCTGATCAGGTCCGGTTTACCGTCGTTATTCACATCCGCCGCGGTGACCGAACGAACAAAGCTCCCTATGGTCGGCGACGAGGAAAGCGTGAAGGGGACCTGGGCGGCAGCATACTGCAAGGCACCCAGTAGCGGTAGTGTCATCAGAACACGGAGGGTCGGGTTCATTTGGGATAGTTGTGAGGCTTCCGTTTCGTTGCGTTCTTCTAACGCAGGCCTCCTCGAACTGCAATTCAAATCCACAGGGCTGGCGCCCGTTGGATGTTTGCCGACCAACCGGCGCGTTCACTGCAAGGAACCCGGCGTTCACTGCAGGAGCCTCACTTACTGCGCCCGCCCAGCCGAAAGGATCGGCACTACAAAGATTGTAATGCGGGAAAACGCCACAGCTCTGCTGGCCACGCTCATGCGCATCAGCCTCCGGCTGAACGGCGCTGCCAGGCCGGCAACGGCGTCGGAAGACCCCCGCGTAGTGCTGAGTGCCTGCGGGCAGGCAAACAGCGGTTTCATATCAGTTGAACGCTATGCTTCCCCCTGACTACCGCCTGCGATCAATGCGTGAAGCCGATTACCCGGCCATCGCGGACATCTGCGCGCGGGTTTACCCGGCGGACACGCCCTACACGGTGGCGGAACTTGCCGAGCACCACCGCCGGTTCCCCGAGGGTCAGGTGGTGGCTGAGCACGTGCCAACCGCCGCCGTCGCCGGCGTTCATTTCACCCTGCGCCTCCGCTTTGAGGATTTTCATGTGGACGATTCGTGGGATGTGCTCACCGACCACGGCACCTTCGACGATGATGATCCCTTGGGCCACACGCTCTACGGGGCGGACATCATGGTGAGCCCCGACCACCAGCACCACGGCCTCGCGCACGCGCTCACCGATGCGGCACGCGCCATTGTGGTCGAGGAATCTCTCTGGCGAATGGTCGGCGGCAGCCGACTTCCCGGTTACGGTGCGGTCAGCCAGAAGATGAGCGCCTTCGATTATGTGGAGGCCGTCTGTGCAGGAACGCAGGTGGATCCGGTGCTGAGCGTGCACCTCAAGGATGGCTGGCAAGTGGTTCGCCCGATCCAAGGCTACCTGCAGCACGATCCGGACAGCGCCGGGTGGGCGGTGGTGATCCAGTGGGTGAACCCGGCCTGCCCTCCGCCTCCAGGTATGGAACTCAACTAGTCCGCGCTGATCCCAAAGGCAATTGATAAGCAGATAATAGAAGAACCCGGATGAAGACGCGAATAGGCCGGCGGCAGAATATGCGAATCGCAAGAACAACTCTTTCACCTATGAATGCAATCAGTCCAAATATCGAACCCACACCGTCATTCCAGCTCCGAACAGCAGTGGCCGAAGGTTTCCTTAAAGCGGTCCTGACGGTTCTGTTGCTTGCCCTTGCCAGCGCTGGTCCTGTTCTGGCGCAGACGGTTAAGGCCGTGGATGATGGCACGGTCCTTAAAGAAATCATCGTCTTTGGCCGCCACAGCATACGCGCCCCCACAACCGACCCAAGCACCTTGAGTAATTACGCAGCTAATACTTACCCCAGTTTCGTCGGCGTCCCCGCCGGCTACCTGACCCCGAACGGACGGCGGGCGGCAGGTTTGCTCGGCTCTTACTTCCACGATTATCTGCTCCACGAAGCGCTCCTGACCGGCGATACCAATACGGATTTGGCTCACTCGTATTTCCGCGCCAATACCATTGAGCGTTCCTACATGACCGCCGCCAAGTTCGGGGCGGGGCTCATCCCGGGGGCAACCATACCCGTTCATACCTATGCGTCGGGTGGCGCCGACCCGGTTTTTGATCCCCTTCTGGCAAGGGTGGCGACGGTTGACCCGGTGCGCGCCTTGACCGAAGTTCAGGGCGTTTTCAATAGTGGACCAGACCTTCAGTACGCCTACAGCGGCGAGCTTTCCCTGATCAGTAAAGTGCTCTACCCGCCAGGCACACACCCCATCACCAACGCCCCACAAGGCTCAGTTGATCCAACCACCCTGCCGATCACGCTGGTGGCGTCCGCCCCGCTGCCAACAAACTACCCACCTTATTATACGGGAAATGTGATTGATATGGGCGGATTGAATAAAACGGTGAACGCCGCCGACCCATTCGTGATGCAATATGCCGATGGCTTCGCCACCAACCATGTGGCATGGGGCCGATTGACGTTGGATCAGATCTCCCAACAAACCCGGATTAACACCCTGCAAATTGAAATCTCCATGCGTCAGCCTTATCTCGCCAGGGTGCAAAGTTCGAGCGCGGCCTCCCACGTCCTGCGCTCCATGAACCAGGTCATCAATGGTCAGACTCTTGATGGGGCATTTGGGGATGCCCAATCACAGATCCTGGTGATTATCAGTTCCGACTACTATGTGGCCGGATTGGCCGGGTTGCTCGACCTGCACTGGTTGCTCCCCGGCTATCAACCAGACTTTTGCGCTCCCGGTGGCGCGCTCGTCTTTGAGCTGCGGCAGGTAACAGCGACCTCCCAGTATCTGGTTCGCGCCTTCTATACCGCCCAAACCTTCGACCAACTGCGTGATCTGACCCCCCTGACCCTGGCGGAACCTCCCGCGACCACCCAGCTTCTGATTCCGGGCGCCAGCAACTCCGGGACAAATCTAGACGTCAGCTTCCTCTCCTTCAGTAATCTTCTGAACCAGGCAATCGGCCCGGAATATGTGCAACCTTTCGATTTGGAGACCCCGCCTGGCGTCTCAGACCCCTATGTCGCCGACAATCCGACCAACGTCACGGCCAGCGTCAGCGGCAAAACGCTCACGCTCGCGTGGCCCGCCGATCATCTGGGCTGGACGCTCCAGGCCCAAACCAACGGGTTGAGCAGCGGCCAGTGGTTTGATGTGCCCGACACTGACGACGTCAACCTGGTGGCCATCCCCATGGACCCTGCCAACCCGGCGGTATTCTATCGGCTGGCTCGGCCATAATTACCAACGGCCCCGGAGCCAGTCAAATCCGCGTGGTGCTGATCGCGGCGTCCCCCGCGCGGCTTGACTACACGGGAGAACGGCGCAGAATTGATACATGAGTGCGACAGCGACCGAAGAATTCCGCGTGCGGATTGACCGCAAGCTGGCCGCCGAGACCAGGAGAATTGCTGAGGAAATCGGCACGACACCCGGGGAGGTGGTCCGATTGCTGTTCACCCAAATGGTCAAGCGGCGGGCGATACCGTTCCCCCTCCAAGCCGATAGCCCGGAAGCCGAAGCCCTCGGTTCAAAAGAGCGCCGAGCCAAACTCTGGGACCTAATGGATGAAGCCAAACCCGCTGCCCGGCGAGGTCTGGACGGTGGATTTGGGCTGCGACGGCGAGGCTCGCAGGGCTGTAGTTGTCTCTAACCCTGAGCGCAATTGCCGCTTGGCGATCGCCAGTGTGATGCAGGTCACTACGCAGTTTGCCGGCACTCCCTACGAAATTACCTTGCCCCGGGTACCCTGGTTGCGCGAGCAAAGCTACTGCAACGCGCAGACCGTTCAACCTGTTGCCTGGGTCGAATTCCAGCGCAAACTCGGCCAGCTTGATGCGCGCGTCCTCAAGGACATACGCGCGGCAATCCGGGCCTGGCTGGACCTTTAGGACACCCACTCCAACCGTCCCCCTCCGGCGAGGAAAGAGAGTTAACTGCCGTCGCAGCGGTGGTGGCGATGCCCCCCGGGCGCAGCTTGACGCTGCCACCGCACGTTACTGAGCATTCCCCTCTCGCCGCTTGCGGGGAGAGAGTGAGGGAGAGGGGCTCGATTGTGCTGACGGCGTCCGATGGTTCTGCTTGGGGTCAAGACGCGGGGCCGCCTCTCCCCGGCCCTCTCCTCCAGGTATTTGTTCAGCGGGGAGCGCGCCCGCCTCGGGCGCAGCGAACGGCGCCCCCGCCGTTCGCACCCGGTGCGGCAGTGTTCGGCGCGGGGGCGCGCCGAACGGCAGCCGGGGCGGCTGCGCTCCCCGATAAACACATACTCCTCCAGAGGAGGAGAGGGAGCGACACCACAGTCGTGGTGGCAGCAAGGAGATGCGCCCATGCCCCCGATCCTGTCTGCAATCCGCTTGCACGCGCCAACCTTCGCGGCTAAATATTCCTTCCGGGCTGTGGCGGAAAACCAGCCTGGTTAAATAAAAACCGCATGAGTTTCACCAGCGAGTTATCAAGCTTTGCCGCGCGTCTGCGACGGTTCATTGAGGGCATCCACACGCCGCCGCGGGCGCCGATGGGTCAGTCTTTGGCCACCTCGCTCTCGAACTGTTCGCTCTCCAGTTCAAGCACAACGCCCCTTACCGCCGACTTTGCGAGGCGCGGGGTGTGCGGCCGGACACCGTGATGCATTGGACCGCCATCCCTGCTGCGCCGACTTCGGCTTTCAAGGAGTTTGAGTTGACCTGCCTGCCGGCAAGCCAGCGGACAACAGTGTTCCATTCCAGCGGCACGACCACCCAGCAGCCCAGCCGGAATTATCATAATGCCGAGTCGCTGGCGCTGTATGAGGCATCCCTGTTGCGCTGGTTCGAGGCGCATTTCCAATTACCAATAGCCGATAGCCAACTGGTGATCCTTACGCCGTCCCCCACGGCGGCGCCGCATTCCTCGCTGGTCCACATGTTCGAGACGATTCGGCGCGAGGCCGGTCAGGACAGCTCGGCTTATGTCGGCACAGCGGCTGAGGATGGCGGCTGGACGCTGGACCTGGAAGCTGCGCTGGGCCGGTTGAGGAAAGCGAGAGGCGCCGGGGAACCTCTGTTCGTGTTCGGCACCGCCTTTTCCTTCGTGCACCTGCTCGATCGCCTCGCAGAGCGCGACCTGGCCTTCGCCCTTCCGCCCGGCTCGTGCGCGCTCGAAACCGGGGGATACAAGGGCCTCTCGCGCAGTCTGCCCAAAGCAGCCCTGCACGCCCTGATCTCGCGTCATTTGGGCATTCCTTCACACCGTATCGTCTGCGAATACGGCATGAGCGAGCTTAGCTCGCAGGCGTATGACCTGGAGGTCGTGGCGCATGCTTCGGAATCTCCGTGGGCTGCGAGTTCGGGCGTCCCGTTCCCCCTCACCCCGGCCCTCTCCCTTGGGGAGAGGGAGCCCATCCGCCCGCATGTTCCTGCGCTCAAGCACTGCCGGTTTGTCCCCAGACGGGCTGCGTCTCTCCCTCTCCCCAAGGGAGAGGGCCGGGGTGAGGGGGAACAGGATGCGCGATTACCAAACGTCGCAGCTAGCGTTATGGCTTCTGGAAATCCCAGTCGCCTTTTCCATTTCCCCCACTGGGCACGAGCGCAGATCATTTCCCCTGAGACGGCGCGGGAAGTGAGGGAGGGCGAAACCGGTTTGATTCGCGTGTTCGATTTGGCCAATGTCTATTCGGTGATGGCAATTCAAACCGAAGACTTGGGCATCCGGCACGGGGACGGCTTTACCCTTGCAGGCCGGGCGGCATTCGTCGAGCCGCGCGGATGTTCGTTGATGGCCATAGAATGAGCACTGACGCCCGTCACAAGACGCGCACGCTCTGGCTGACCGGCGTGCTGCACGCCTTCACGCACCTGTACCAGGTGGCGCTGATGCCGCTCTACCTGCTGATCCAGCGGGATTTCAAGTTCGCCAGCGTGGGTCAGGCGACGCTGCTGCTGACCGTCATGATGGCGGCCTGCTTCGGGCCCAGCTACCCGATTGGCGTGCTGGCAGACCGGCTCAATCGCAAGAAGCTGCTGGGCTTCGGCCTGGCCCTCAACGGGGTGGGCTTTGCCGCGCTGGCGCTGGCGCCTAATTACGCCTGGGCGCTGGTCGCGGTAGCGGTGGCGGGGTTTGGCGGCAGCTTCTATCACCCGGCGGCGACGGCGATGGTCGCGCGCTTGTTCCCGCGGACCACAGGCAAGGCGCTGGGCTTGGTCGGCATCGGGGCGGGCGTGGGCTTCTTTGTGGGACCGATCTATGCCGGCTGGCGCGCGGAGATGCTCGAACCCGCCCTCGGGCCCGCGGCCTGGCGGCAGCCGGTGCTCGAATTGGGCATCCTAGGCATCATCGTCGCCGCGTTGTTCACCTGGCTGGCCGACAATGAGCAACCTGCGCCGGCAAGTGAGCGAAAGGCCGTGCCTGCGGGGCAGATGTTCCCCACACCGGCCCTGTGGTTCTTCTTTCTCGCATACTGCCTGGCCTTCAGCATCCGCGACTTCGCCGGGGCAAGCATGGGCAGCCTCAGCTCGCTGTTCCTCCAAACGGCCCACAACTACGACCCGAAGTGGACCGGAATTGCGTTGAGCGGTATCTACGTCGCCGCCACGATCAGCAATCCTCTCTTTGGCAGCCTGAGTGACGGAGGCCGCAAGCGCTGGATCACCCTGGCGCTGGTGCTGGCGGCAATCATGGTGGCGCTCTTTCCGCATGTGTCGTCGCGCTGGACGTTCCCGGTCCTGATCGTCTATGGCTTCTTCTTCATGGCCAGCTATCCGATGACGGAGGCGGCGATTATGGAATCGGTGCCCGACGCCGTGCGCGGGCGGGTGTTCGGTATCTTCGTCATGGGCGGCGGTGTGCTCGGCAACCTGTCCCATTGGCTGGTCGGCGCCAAGGTAAAGCAGCTCGGCCCGGCTGCCCATTTGGCCAGCAGCTACTTCCCCATCTATGCGGGGGTCGCCTTGCTGGTGCTGGTATCGCTCTCGGGCCTGTTCTGCTTGCGGGCGATTCAGCGGCGGGAAGGCACGGTGGCGCCCGCACCCGCAGGAGAAGGCTCGATGCCCTTGTTAACATGAACCTGCCAAACTACTTCCTGGCGGACCTGCCGCCCGAGGCGACGCTCAGCGCCACCATGATCGGCGAGGCGTGCCAGACGCTTAAGCGCAACCGCGAGCATTACCTGGCGCACCGCTCGACTCACAGCCTGGTTACGGTTCTTAGCGACGTCGCCCGGAGCTGGCTTGAGCCGGACTACCCCTTCCGCGAATCTGGCGCTGGAGCGCGGGCCGGCAGCCACCGGCTTTTCCCGCGCTACGCTGGCCCGGGGCCTGGATGCCTTCTTCAAACAGTTAACCCGCGAGCATTTCCACACCCTGCTCGAACAAGACCTCGGCCACGCGCAGCGGCTGGACGAATGGGTCTCCGGCGAGGCCGAGCGGAAGTCGCGCCGCGCCGCCCTGGCGACCGCGCCCGAACTGCTGGTGCATATCGCCGCGGGCAACCTGCCGAACCCCACGTTGTCCGCGATGGTGCTGGGTGTGCTGGCGCGGTCGGCGCAGTTCGTGAAGTGCGCCAGCGGCACCTCCCTGCTGCCGCGCCTGTTTGCGCATTCGCTTTACGAGGTGCAACCCAAGCTGGGCGCCTGCCTCGAGGTGGCCGAGTGGCGCGGCGGAAACGCTGCCCTGGAAAAGGCCGTGTTCGACGAAGCGGACTGCGTTACCGCGACGGGCAGCGATGAAACGCTGGCTGCGATTCGCCAGCGGCTGCCGGCCAAGGTCCGCTTCCTGGGGTACGGTCATCGCGTCAGTTTTGCCTACGTGGCGGGCGGCGTGTTGAGCGGCCGCCACGCGCGCGAAGCCGCCGCCCAGGCCGCGGCGGATGTGACGGCGTGGAACCAGCAGGGCTGTCTCTCGCCGCACGTTGTCTATGTGGAGCAGGGTGGTGTGGTGCCGCCCGACCAGTTTGCGGAGATGCTGGCGGAGGAATTGGAACGGCGCGAAGAAGCCGAGCCCCGGGGCGAGTTGCCGGTGGAAGCGGCGGCGGCCATCGCGTCGCGCCGCTCGTTTTACGAAGTGCGCGCCGCCCATTCGCCCGACACCCGCCATTGGTGCAGCCGCAACTCGACGGCCTGGACCGTGGTCTATGAGGCCGACCCGCGCTTCCAACTCTCCTGCCTCAACCGCTTCATCTACGTCAAAGGGGTGAAGGACATGACAGAGGCCCTGCAAAGCGCCGAGAGCGTTCGCGGCCAGGTCTCAACGGTCGGCTTGGCCGCGCCCGAGGACAAAGAGCCGGCGATGGCAATGGAGTTGGCGCGCTGGGGCGCAACCCGCGTCTGCCACCTCGGCCAAATGCAGGAACCCCCGCTGCCCTGGCGCCACGATGGCCGCCCCGCGCTGGCCGACCTCGTGAGGTGGACGGATTGGGAGATGGGAGGAGGAGGGAGATGAGGGAATGGTGGAATGATGGAATAATGGAATAATGGAATAATGGAATGATGGAATATTGGAACGTTGGAATGGTGGAGTGGCGGGCTGGTGGCTCACTCAGTCCCATCATTCCAGCATTCCATT
>CAVXLO010000022.1:0-292573 GCA_963762555.1 uncultured Verrucomicrobiae bacterium | reverse complement strand
ACGGTTGATGCGACACCAGTGTCCAAGGGCTTTGAGGGTGCGCCGCAGCCGTTTGGTTGCAGTTTTGCGCTTAATAACCCAGTGGCCTTTCCAAGACTTGCCCCAATAGTGGGTGAAGCCCAAAAAGTCGAACGTGCCCGGTTCGTCCGGCCCTTCGCCGTCCGGTCCGACCGTTTGGGTCGGGCGAACCGCAGCAGGCGCGTCTTCTCCGGATGGAGTTTCAGTCCGTACTTCTCGAAGCGTTGGAAAATGACCCGGTAAACCCGCTCCGCATCTCTCCGATGCGTGAAGCCAATCACCAGGTCGTCCGCATATCTCACCGCAAACACCTTGCCTTCCATCCGCTCCTGCACGACCTCCGCGAACCAGCGGTCGAATACTTCGTGCAGATAGATGTTGGACAAGAGCGGCGAGAGCACCGAGCCTTGCGGGTACCCTCGGGCTCGTAATGCACCAACCCCTCTTCCATTACTCCGGCGTGGAGCCATTTGCTGATCAATCTCAGCACCACTCCATCTCCGATCCGTTGGCTGATCAGCTCGAACAGGCGCTTCCGACAGACGCTGTCAAAATACTTCCGGATGTCCACTTCCAGCACCCAGCGCACTCTCCCCTGGCTGGCCTGTTGCCAAAAGGCTTCTAGTGCTTGATGGGCCGAGCGTCCAGGCCGAAACCCATACGAGAAGCCGTAGAACGCCTCCTCGTAAATGGGCTCCAGCAGCATGACGATGGCCCGACCCAGCACTTTATCCTCGGTCGTGGGTATGCCGATGGGCCGGGACTCCCCGTGGTCCTTCGGTATATACACCCGCTTGACCGGCGGAGCCAGGTAGGCTCCGCTCTTGGCGCGGTCCAGCAATCCGGGAAGGTTGGCCTCCAGGTGCTCTTCGTATTGAGCGACGGTCTGCCCGTCCACTCCCGGTGCGCTCTTTCGCCGCACCCGGTGGAAGGCTTCGGTCATCCACTCGACATCCAGATAGTGGTTGAGCGCCGTCATCCGCTCCTGCGGTCGCTGACGAGCTAGTTCCGCTATCCGTTGTTGTTTCGTGCACACGTTTTGTGATCTCTGTGTATCTTTCATGTTTCTCAACAACGATTCCGTGTTCGTGCGACGGCCTTCCCTACTCCCCGGCTCCCTCGACGGTCGAGGTTCGCCGGCTTTGTCTGCGGTACTATGCCGCCGCTAAGACTCCCACCGCGCTTCTTCCCTCGCTCTGTTCGTCACATTGCGACGGAATACCCTGGATCGGCTTGGCTGTTTCGCTCCTTGAGGCGGGCAAGCCCACTGCCTCAAGGCCCGGATGTTGTTAAGCCGGTTCATCCATCCCGGCGTTTAGTCCCAAGGACGCGGACGGGTCTCCCATGTTCCCAGGAACCCCATTGTGCCTTTGCCCTGCTCTCAGACCCCGGCCGGACTTCGGCGCCTAGCCTTCGCGGCGCTTCAGTGCTGCTCCCGCTTGTCTGACGACGAGAGCTCCAGCGATCTCATTATTTCGAGGCTCTATAACACGGCTTTAGCACTGGCTGTTTACGCTTCGTGCCGCTGCTTTCCAGCGACTACGCATAACTCGCTTCCGGGGGTGGCCAGCCTTTCCCGGGTGGGATTCCAGTGTACCCACTGAGTTCCTGTAGAGAGTTTTGGGTCTTCCGAGACCCGCCCCTCTCTCTGGGCTTGTCATGGCGCGACAGACATCCTGACCCCGTGGGAACGAGGTGAGCCCAGTTCCCCCTCACCCCGGCCCTCTCCCTTAGGGAGAGGGTGCCCCGCCGACTGTCGCGGGATATGCCTGGCCCCTCTGATTTGTCGCAGCACGGCGGGGGGCTCTCCCTCTCCCCAAGGGAGAGGGCCGGGGTGAGGGGAAAGCGACGACCCTACTCGAAACCCGGTTCAGACAAATCCCATGCCGCTCGAAGATCCTGCGGCGAGTCATGAGTTCCGACTCCCACGCTCCAGCGCTCTACCGCTCCGCACGACCGAACCAGCGCAGGACCAGGTTGGTGACTTCGTGCGCGGCGGGGACCTTCAGCCACAGCGCCAGCACCCAATAGACCAGGCCGGCGACGCCGGCTGGCACGAAAACCATGCCAGCTTTGAGCACGAACGTAGCATGGCCAAGCCTCAGCTCCCAGAACCAGGCTAACGCCGCCGCCACAAGACCAGCCAGCACCGCATCGGGCACCAGGACCAGCAGGCTGCGGCCCAACTCGGTCAGGCCCAACCGCGACAGCTTCCGGCGCAGCGCGTACATCAGCAGCGCCAGGTTCAAGCACCCGCTCAGTGTGTTTGCCACCGCCAAGCCGGCGGCGCGGTAAGGCCGCACCAGCCACACGGCGAACACCAGGTTCAAAGCCAGGCAGACGACGCTGATCTTCATCGGCGTCTTGATGTCATTCACCGCATAGAATGCGCGCGCCAGGATGTTGTTCATGGAGAACATCAACAGCCCCGGAGCCAGGCAGGCCAGCGCCTGCGCCACCTCCACGGTGGCTCCCGGCCCGAATTTGCCGTGCTGGAAAATGAGCCGGACGATCGGTACGGCCAAGGCCAGCGCAATCGCCGCCGCGATCAGGTTGGCGAATGCGAGGTAGCTCAGGCCCTGGCTCAGCGTCCGGCGGAACTCGGGCAGCTTTTTGGCCGCCGCCAGGCCGGCGAGCGTGGGCAATAGGTAGGTCGCGAGGGAAATGCCGAACATGCCCTGCGGCAACTCCATCAGCCGCACCGAATAGTTGAACGTGGCAACGATGTCCTTGCCGAACCAGAAAGCAAAGCATTGCGTCACCAGCACATTAATCTGAAAGGCCGCCACGCCGATGGACCCGGGGAGCATCTTTTGGGCAACCTCGCGCACCGTGGGGTCGCGCCAGGGCGAGATCCAGTGATAGCGGTAACCCTCCCGCCACAGGCTCGGCACTTGGAAAAAGGCCTGAGCCAGCCCGGCCACCAGCACGCCGATGGCGAGGCCGAAGATTTGTTGGTCCAGTTTCTTCCCCATGTGCGGGGCCAGGAACAGCACGCTGGCAATGAGGATGACGTTGAGGATGACCGACCCGAGCGCCGGCACAAAGAAGTGGCCGCGTGCGTTGGCCATGCCGATGAACGCCGCCGCCAGGCACACTAACAGCATGTAAGGGAACATCAGGCGCAGCAACCGGAGCATCAGTTTGGTCTCCGCGGCAAGAGACCCAAAGGCCAAGCCCAGGGAAATGCCCGCCACCGCCACCACCGTTACCACCGCGGCCGAAATGACCAGCCCGGAGATGACCGCGTTGGCGGAACGCCACATCTCTGCCTCCCCCTCGTTGGCCTCTTTCTGCTTGAAGATCGGGATGAAGGCCGCCGTCAACGCTCCTTCGCCCAGCAACCGCCGGAAGAGATTGGGCACCTGGAAGGCCAGGATGAACGCGCTCGCCACGGCGCCGTTGCCCATGAATGCCGCATAAACGACCTCGCGCACCATACCGAGGAGCCGGCTGGTGAGCGTTGCGCCGGCCATCGCGCCGGAGGACTTCAGCATTTGCGACATCGGGCGCGGAAGGTAAAGGCTGAAGGCTAAAGGCTAAAGGCTAAAGTCGCCCATCACAGCTTTCGGGCGCATACGGGCTGATGGTGCCTCCCATTCCCCCCTTACCATGAACCCTCGGAACATCCAACATCCAACATCCAACATTCAACATCCAATGAACGCCGGGTGCGAGGCCATTGGATGTTGGATGTTGGATGTTGGATGTTCCGGGGGTTAAGGGGGAAATGGGGCACACGAATGACCGGGCCGCTTTTAGCCTTTAGCCTTCTCCCCTCGCCCGGTAGTGCTGGATCTTGAACTCCGGACAGCTCAGCACTTCTTCCACCAATTGAAACTGGTCTTCAAAGGGCGGAAACAGGATGTCGCCTTCGACCGTGCGCTGCACCAGGGTGAGGTAAAGATCTGAACAGAGCGGCAGGGCTTGCTGATACACCTGCGCCCCGCCACAGATGAAAATCTCCCTCCCCGCCAGGACAGGATCGGCGCGATCAATCTGCCCCAGGCTGGAAACCGTTCGCACGCCAGGTATCAACTCGGGCGAGCGCGTGAGCACGATCGTGGTGCGGTTCGGCAGCGGTTTGCCGATGGACGCAAAGGTCTTGCGGCCCATCACGATGACGTTGCCGGTGGTCATCTTCTTGAACCACTTGAAGTCCTCGGGCAAATGCCAGGGGATACGGTTCCCCGCGCCGATCACCCGGTTGAGGGACATGGCCGCAATGGCCTTAAAGGGCTTCACGTGCGTGGTTAACGGAGTGCGCCCGTCCCCGGGCGCAGGAACCCAGGCCACATGGAGTACCCTGTGCGGTGCTTGAATTCCGCATCGCTGCGCCCGGGGACGGGCGCACTCCGCTAAACACATCTGGCTTCACACGGCAATCGGCGCCTTGATGCCGGGCTGCGGGTTGTAGCCGCTCAGCTCGAAATCGGCGTATTTGAACTCGTGAATGTTCTTCACCGCGGGATTGAGCTTCATCCGCGGCAGCGGGCGGGGCTCACGGGCGAGTTGCAGTCGCGCCTGGTCGAGATGATTCACATAGAGGTGCAGGTCGCCGAAGGTATGGACGAATGTGCCTGGCTTAAGGCCGCAGACTTGCGCGACCATCATCGTCAGCAGGGAGTAAGAGGCGATGTTGAACGGCACCCCCAGGAACAGGTCCGCGCTGCGCTGGTAAAGCTGGCAGTCGAGCTCGCCCCCCTGGACGTAGAACTGAAACAGCGCATGGCAGGGTGCCAGCGCCATTTGCTCCAGCTCGCCGACGTTCCAGGCGCTGACAATCAGCCGCCGGCTGTCGGGCTGCTTCGGGATTCGATCAATGACCTGGTCAATCTGGTTGATTGAGCGCCCATCGGGGGTCCGCCAGTCGCACCATTGCGCGCCGTAGATGCGGCCCAGGCTGCCCTCCTTGTCCGCCCACTCATCCCAGATCGTCACGCCGTGCTCGTGCAGGTATTTGGTATTCGTGTCGCCACGCAGGAACCACAACAGCTCGTAAATGATGGACTTAAGGTGGAGCTTCTTCGTGGTTAGCAGAGGAAATCCCGGGGCAAGCGGAAAGCGCGCCTGGGCGCCAAACACCGAGTAGGTGCCGGTGCCGGTGCGGTCTGTTCTCAATTTCCCGTGCTCCAGTACATGGCGCAGCAGGTCGAAGGTACTGAGTCATAATGATGCTTTTCGCGGGATCTGCGCAAGTATGGTGGGCCCAGAGGGATTTGAACCCCCGACCAAGCGATTATGAGTCGCCTGCTCTAACCACTGAGCTATGGGCCCAACAAGCTAAATACACCCGTTGCCAGTCCGGCGCGCTCCCAGCCATCAGGCAGTTATTTCACCCGAGTTCGCCTCCGGGGCAAGCTTTTTCCGTTTTCCTGCCCTGTAAGAACCCGGCGAGAACTCCTTGTGCGAGGAAAACCATAGGGCTTCCCGGAAGCTAGCCGCTGGTTGGGGAGCCGCTGGGGGTTAGCGAGCGAGGTAGGCCTTGATGAGGCGGATGTTGTCTGGGGGAGTTTCGAAGGGGAGGGCGCCGGTGCCGAGGAGGCAGTTGGGGTGTCCGCCGGCGAAGGCGAGCACGCGGTCAATCTCCTGGTAGATGGCCTTGGGGTCTGGACAGGCCACAATGCCGGGATTCATGTTCACGCGCACCTTCACGTGCGGGTGGGTGCGGGAGACGGACTCGACGAAGGCAGGCTGGTTGGTCTCGACGTTTGAAACGAGGTAACTGGTGCCGGTGGAGAGGAGGTCATCAAGAATGGGATAGGTGTTGCCGCCCATGATGCAGGGGACGGGGTGGCCGACGCTGGCGGCGGCCAGTTTGAGGATACGGCGCAGCGCGGGCAGTTCGAGTTCGCGGAATTGCCGGGGCGAGAGCATCGGCGGCGCGGCGGCGGACTCGAAGAAGGCAATGTCCAGCCCGGCGACGGCCACAGCCCGGCAGAGGACAGCCTGGTTTTCCGCCAGGTGCCAGAGGAGTTTGGCGGTTTCCTCGGGCCGCTCGACAGCATCCTCACACAGGGCATTGATACCACGCAGGTTGAAGGCGACGGAGAAAGGGCCCGCGACGGGGATGCGCACGTCGGCCTCGGGGAACTCCTTTTTCAGGCGGCACCCGGCGGCGATGACCATGGCGATGCGACCATCGCGCTCGGGGTGGAAGGGTTTCAATGCCAGGCCGTCTTCCAGCGAGGTCAGCAGCGGGTGATAGATAGCGGGGATGGCGTCACCCTCGAACAGTTCCACCTTGGCACCGTAGGCTTCGGCTTCAAGGTTGTAAATATCAATGCCGACGGCGATGGGCTGATGGTGGTATTCGAGGTAAGCGCCACGGTGGGCCTGGTAGAGGAGTTCGGCATCCCGGGAGACCTCGGCCGGAGTGCGCCCGACAAACCGGGCGGCGTGCTCATAAACGGCGGGCGTGAAGGGTATTTTCATAACGGTGGCCGAGGCCGGCCCGGTCGCGAGTTTAGAAGCTCAGCAGCAGTTGCCAGATGTACATGTTGCCGAAGCCATCAATGTCTTCCCATATCTTGCGAATGAGTTCAGGGCTGCCGGTAATCTCGGGCAGGTCCTTGACCCGCTCCTCCCAGGGGAAGCAAACCCCGGGCCGCACACGCGGCTGGGGGCGGCCCTTCAGGCCGTCTGACCTTCTGGCGGTCGGCTACGGATGACGGCAAGTCGCACGGCGGCGTGGCGTGGGCGGTTGGTAACTGCCGGCGCTATAGACGCCGTGTTCGCGCGTCGTTTGCGTCATCACGCGCATGTTCTCGATGCTGGTGTCGTCCTGCATGATGGCGCCGGCGTCCATGATGTAGCCGCCGTCGCGGGCGACTTCGTCAATCACGCGCCGGCAGAAGGCGCGGACCTCATCGGGCTTGCCGTAGCTGAGCAGCGCGTTGGGGATGCCGCCGCTGAGGGCGAACTTGTCGTGCAGCTTGCGGTGGGCGTGGAAGATGTCGTCCTGGTCGCAGTGGAAGACGATGCTGCGGTCGGGCAGTTCGCGGAAGGCGTCGAAGTGATGGTGCCATTTGCCTTCGGCGTAGAACAGCGTCTGGTGGCCGTGCTTCCAGAACTCCTCGATGATGGGCTTGAGGGTCGGCCAGTTATGCGACGCGAAGGTCTTCGGGTTGATGAACGGCACGCAGCCGCGGTGCATCCAGAAGCCGATGGGGACCTGCTTGCCCGGGTCGGCCGTGGTCAGGCCCACGTGGCACAGATGCGGCATGAGCGCTTCGCAGGCCCTGAGCACCTTGTCCGGCTGGGTGGCCATGTCCATCGTCAGGCCGACGTAGCCGCGCAGTTTGTCGGCGAGGATGTCGAAGGGCGCCTTGAAGATGCCCGCGATGGCCGAGACGGTGCCGCACTCGGAGCGGAGCCGCGCGATCTGCGGCCCGAAGGCGTAGAAGTAAGAGAGCATGGCCATCGCGCCCTTTACGAACGAGAGGTTGTTCCGATAGGTGGCGGGCTCGCCGATCTTCGTCACCTCGGTGGACACGCGCGGGAGCCAGATGTTGTAGAGGAAGGCGGTCGGGTCGTCGATCAGCGCGTCGTATTCGTCGGCGCGCATCCAGGCCTGATCCTCCGGCGGTTCGATGTAGTTGAAGCCGGTGGTGTGCGGGATGTCGATGCCCGGAATGCCGTAATAGCGCAGCCCGACGGCTTGCGCGAGTCCGGTCCAGACATAGACCATGTTCGGCACGACGGCGTCCCAGTCGAAATCCTTGGCGGTCTTGATGGCGGCCTCGAAGGCCTTGTTGTAATCGTGCGCCACCTCCTGGCAGGTGTAGCCGGCATACTTGGCGGTGAACTCGGCGACGAAAGGCCGGACCGGGATCATGTCCGGCTTTTCGTTGCGCATGGCGGTGACGTAGCGGTTGAGGCGTTGCTGGTAGAGTTGGTCCGTGTTCATAAGGCTGCCTGCTAGCGTAGCCCGCAGACAAGGTTGCCGGCCAGCGAAATCGCGCCCCAGGGCGAGCGACACAGTCGGCCAACCAGGCGGATTCCTGGAGCACTGGCATCCTTGCCGGCGTATTCCCGCTATCCTCAGGTGCCGGCAAGGATGCCGGCGCTCCCAGGGCCAACTTTGTCAACAGCCCGGAATCGCAGCCACTGCTCTCAACTCCCCTGTTGCATCGGCTTGCGGAACCCTGTTATATGCGCCGTTGAATAGCAGTAAACACTGACTTCAACGTTGCAATGAATACACGCTTCCTCGTCCTCAGCCTCGCGCTCGGCTTCTGCGCGCCAGGCGCCCGCTCAACTCTCACCCGGCAACCCGCTGGCCGGCCTGGAAAAGCTCAAGGACTTCGAGGCGATGCGGGCCTCGTCGTCCGACCCGAACTGGCGCAACGGCAACGCCGACTCCCGCCCGATCGAGCCCGGCGGCACGCTGGTGCTGGCCGACCTGAAAGGCCCCGGCATGATCGCGCACTTCTGGAACACCATCGCGGACCGGGAGCCGTTTTACTCGCGGCTGCTGACGCTGCGGATTTACTGGGATGGCGAGAAGAACCCCAGCGTGGAGTCGCCGATTGGCGACTTCTTCGGCGTGGGCCATGGGCTGGACAAGCCGTTACGTTTCGCTGCCGATCAAGGTCTCGTCCGATGGCCGAGGGCGGAACTGCTACTGGCCGATGCCCTTCCGCAAATCCGCCCGCATTACCGTCAGCAACGAGGGCACCAGCGGTGCGACGCGTTCTACTATTACCTTGACTGGCAGAAGTACAAATCGCTGCCCAGGAAGACCGCCTACTTCCATGCGATGTACCGGCAGGAGTATCCGTGCGTGATGGGCCGCAACTACCTGATTGCCGACATCGTGGGCCGCGGCCATTACGTCGGCACCGTCCAGAGCGTGCAGAACATGTCCGACGGCTGGTATGGCGAGGGGGATGATTTCTTCTTCATTGACGGCGAGACCGAGCCGCGGCTGCGGGGCACGGGCACGGAGGATTACTTCTGTGACGGCTGGGGTTTCCGCCCGCATGACGGGCCGTTTTACGGCGTGCCGCTCTGGGAAGGCTATAAGGCGGGCAATCGCGGCTCGGTCTATCGCTGGCACATCGCCGACCCGGTGCCCTTCAAGAAGTCGCTGCGGGTGGAGATTGAGCACAAGGGCTCGCAGGTGTTCCCGGATGGCACGAGCAGCGGCTTCATCGAGCGCGATGACCTGATGTCCTCGGTCGCCTTCTGGTATCAGACCGAGCCGCACAAGCCATGGCCGGCACTGCCGCCTGGCCCCGAGCGGCTGGCGGAGCAAACCCTGCAATTGGTCACCGGCTGGAAGGCAGTGGCGACGGCCCGGCACTCGGATAGCCCGATCGAGGTCCAGGACCTGCCGGGCGTGTCCAAGGAAGGCAAACAATTGTTCTTCACTCCGAAGGATGACACGGGCTGGGTGGAGTGCCCGTTCAACCTGGACAAGGACATCACGGCGCACTTATGGGGCAAGTTCATCCACTCTTTCAACTACGGGATCTACCGCGTGACGCTGGACGGGAAGGAATTGGGAGTCGTGGACCTTTACAGCCCGAAACCGATACGGAAGTCGTATCCGTGGGGCGAACAGAAGTTGAGCACCGGGCGGCACGTGCTGCGGCTGGAGTGCAAAGGCAAGTCAGACCATTCCACGGGGTATTTTCTGGGGTTGGATTCGTTTGCGGCGGTGGTTCCGATTTATGAGAGGCCGCCGGGCTTTGACTTGAGAACGATCCAGGTCAAGAACGGGGATTGAATAAACCCGTCAGTGCTGGACGTGAGTCAGCGCAGAGGTCAGGTCTTTGATCAAGCCCAACCGCTCGTTCTCCTCCTGTTTGCGACGCGTAATGTTCCGGGCCACGGTCGAGGCCCCCACCACCCGTCCGGCGGCGTCTTTGATCGGCGAAATGGTGAGCGAGACTTCCACCGGTGTTCCGTCCTTGCGCAGGCGAAGGGTTTCCAAACCGTCCACGCTCTGGCCGCGCTTGATCGTGTCGAGAATCTCAGGCACCTCGGCCGGACGGTAGGACGGGACCAGGATGGAAATCGAACGCCCGATCATCTCGTCAGCCGGATAACCATAAAGGCGCTCCGCAGCCGGATTCCAACTTACTATAGTGCCCTCCAGCGTCTTGCCGATGATGGCGTCATCGCAGGATTGGACAAGGGAGGCCAAGTAGGCCGAAATAGTCTCCGCCTGCTTCCGATCCCGCCGTTCCCGGGCAGCGAGCAATTCACGCTTTACCGCGGGCACCAGCCGGCCAAGGCGGTCCTTCATAACGTAGTCGTGCGCGCCGGCCTTCATCAGTTCCGCAACGGTCTCCTCGCCGACGGCGCCCGAGATGCAAATAAAGGGGATGTCCAGGCCACTCTGCCGATAAAGCGCCAGGGCTGCGGGCCCATCGAACTCCGGCATGGAATAATCACAGAGGATAAGGTCCCAGGTATGCACCTCCACGGCCGCCTGCATGGCCGCTGCTGTCTCGACCCGTTCGAACACGGGGTCCAAGCCCCCGCGCTGAAGTTCCGCCGCGAGCAGCAGCGTGTCCTCCGCGGAATCTTCGACGATCAATACTCGCAGCGGCCCAGGCATACAATCATTCTTTACTACAGGCCTAGTTATACACCAGCCTACCTTGATCATAAGCCAGCACCGCTGAGTAGTCAAACAAGCCGGACTGAAGGTGGTGAATTTCGTGGTGTCCTTTACGCCGCTTTGCGGCTACATTCTGCCCGCGAAGAAACTATGAACCCACATACTGTGCTCTGGATTTACATCGTGCTGTTGCTGGTCGGCGGGCTGATCGGCTTTCTGAAGGCCGGCAGCAAGGTGTCGCTCATTACCTCCGCCGTGGCGGCGGCGGCGCTGATCCTGGCGGCGATCCCGGGCCTGTTTACGCCAGCGCTTCGGGCGAATAGTGGCGGACGTGATTATGGCCGCGTTGCTGGTGGTGTTCGCGATCCGGTTGGGGAAGAAGCGGAAGTTCATGCCCAGCGGCCTGATGTTCGTCATCACGGGCCTGGCCCTCGTATTGCGGCACCTGTGACTCCGGATCGCCTCCCCATCTGGCAGATTCATTCGCAGGTAGTCGAGGCGCTGCGTTCGGGGAACCGGCTGGTGCTGGTGGCGCCGACCGGTTCCGGCAAGACCACCCAGGTTCCCGCAAATGGTTGTTGGACGCCGGGCTGGCCGGCGAAAAGAAGATCGTTGTGCTCCAGCCCCGCCGCGTGGCGGCGCGGACGGTAGCAGCGCGAGTCGCGTGGGAGCGCAGATGCCCGCTCGGCGCCGAGGTCGGCTACCAGATTCGGTTTGATGACCAGACCAGCCTGGGCACGCGCATCAGCTACGTCACCGAGGGCATCCTCCTGCGCTGGCTGCAGGACGATCGCACGCTGTCAGACGTGGGCGTGGTCGTCTTCGATGAGTTCCACGAGCGCAACCTGCTGAGCGACGTGGCGCTGGCGCTGGTGAAGCGGCTGCAGCGAACGGAGCGGCCCGATCTGAAGATGGCCGTCATGTCGGCGACGCTCGAAGCGGAGCCGGTAGCCGAATACCTGGACGGCGGAGAGGGGACAGGCGAGACGCCTGTCCTGCGTTCCGAAGGGCGGAGCTTTCCGGTCGAGGTCCGCTATTTGAGCCAGCATGACGAGCGGCCCGATCACCGAGCAGGCGGCGGAGGTCGTCGAACAGATTGTCAACTCCGGCGAGCCCGGGGACATCCTGGTCTTCATGCCCGGCATGGGCGAGATCAACGCCACCATTGGCGCCGCCCGGGCCAGCCGGACAAACGAGCGGCTCGCCTTCATCCCCTTGCACGGCGACTTGCCGCCCGAACAGCAGGACCTCGCCTTCGCGCCCAATCCCCTGCGCAAGGTGGTCGTCGCCACCAATGTCGCGGAGACCTCGGTCACCATTGACGGCATCCGGCACGTGGTGGACGGCGGGCTGGCGCGGGTCGCGCGCTACGACGCCGAGCGCGGCATCAGCACCCTGTTCCTGGAGCCCATCAGCCGGGCCTCGGCCGAGCAGCGCAAGGGCCGCGCGGGACGCACCGCGCCGGGGACCTGCCACCGGCTCTGGACCGAGAGCGGCCAGTTGGACCGGCCCGAGCGCAACACCCCGGAGATTCAGCGCAGCGACCTGGCCGAAGTGGTCCTGCTGCTGCACTCCCTGGGCATCAAGCGCGCAGCGGAGTTTGACTGGCTGGACAAGCCGGACCCGCAGGCGGTGGAGCGGGCGGAGCAGTTATTGGTGACGCTGGGAGCCCTGAGCAATTTACGATTTACGATTCACGATTTACGAGCCGGGGCAGTGAGCCAACGCGCCAATCGTCAATCGCCAATCGTCAATCGAGGCGGACCTGACGCCCATTGGGCGGCAGATGCTGAGGCTGCCGATGCATCCGCGCTACTCGCGCATGTTGGTCGAGGCGGCGAAGTTTGGTTGCGTGCCGGCGGCGGCGTTGTGCGCGGCGCTGGTCAGCGGGCGGGACATGCTGATGCGCCTGGGCCGCGACGACAAGCACATCCAGGAGGCGCGCGAGCTGTTCGAGGCGAGCCAGGAATCGGATTTCTACACGCTCATGCGCGCGCTACCAGTTCGCGAAGAAGAGCAACTTCAGCGTGGAAACCTGCCGCCGCTACGGCATCCACGCCCAGACCGCGCGGCAGGTGGAGCAGACCTTCGAGCAGATCATGCAGATCGCGAGGCAGCAGGGCCTGGTGGCCAGCGATGACGCAAAAGCCCCCTGCCGAGCCATGACCCCATCACGCATCACGCATCACGCATCACGCTCCCATCCGATCCCCTGCCCCGCTGCATCATGACCGGCTTCATTGACCAACTGTGCCTCCGGCACGACCAGGGAACGCTGGAGTGCGAGCTGACCGAAGGACGGCAAGGCACGCTGATGCGCGAGAGCGTGGTGCAGAACGCCCCGCTGTTCGTGGCGGCGACGATTCGCGAAGTGACCGGGCGCGGCTCGGAGAACCTGACGCTGCTCGGGCTGGCCAGCGCCGTGAAGCGCGAATGGATCGAGGAAACCTTCCCGGAGCAGGTCACCGCGAAGGTGGAGCATCTCTACGACCGCACCCATAAGCGCGTTGCGGCGGTGAAGCTGGTCCGCTTCCGTGACCTGGTCATTCATCACGAGCACCAGCGCGAGGTGGACCCGCAAGGCCTCGGGCCGTTGCCTGGCGGAGGCGCATCGGAAGGGCTATTTCGAGCTGCCGCTGTTCAATCACGAGGTGAAGCAGCTCATTGGACGAGTGAACCTGGTGGTGGCCGTGATGCCGAAACTGGAATTCCCGCCCTTCGATGAGGCCGCCATAACAGAGTGCCTGGCGCGGGCGTTCGAGGGCCTGACGTTGGCCAAGGAGGCGCAGGCGACACCGCTGCGCGAGGTGTTCGCTCAGGCCCTGGCCAAGGAACAACTCGGCTGGCTCGACGAACTCGCACCCACGAGCCTGCCCTGGCCGGATGGCCGCAAAGTGAAGCTCCTGTATCCCGAGCATAGCGCGGGATGAGGATGGACAGCCAAACTCGCCTGAATTGCAGGTTAAACTGCACGAATGTTTCGCCCTCAAGACGCATCCGCACATTTGCGAAGGCCGGCTGCCGGTGAAGCTCTGGCTTTGCGCGCCGGACGGCAAACGGCTCGAGGCCACCTTCAACTGGCCTGCTTTCAGAACGAACAGCTATCCCAAGCTCAAGCCCGCTCTCCAAAAGAAGCACCCCGGCGTGCCGTGGCCTTGACGCGGGCGCGTTCCCCGGGGTCAAGGATGGGACACGGTGGAAAGCGCCCCTGCTGACCTCCACCTTATACGGATCTGTACCTCAGGCATGAGCTCTGTGGACTGCCAAGCCCGTTCCCCCTCACCCTACCCTCTCCCCAAGGAGAGGGAACCCATTCGCCAGATGATCGCCCCACCTGGAGCGCTCGAACATCTCAAGCGCTGCAGTTCGGGGTTCCCTCTCCTTGGGGAGAGGGTAGGATGAGGGGGAATTGGCCTCTCTGATCCAGACAGTATTCCCGACAAATGAGAATCCGGATAAGGTGCAGCCTGCTGGCAGCGCTAATTCACCGGCAAAACGCGGTAGAAGCGCTGCGGTACGCCGGGAGCATCCGTAAATGATGCGGTGGGGCCGGCAGCAACCACATCGGGCACCAGGCTGGTCCAGTCCCCTTCATTCAGATCGTCTTTGAACTGTACACGGTATTTCGCGCCGGCAATGGCACTCCAGGTGAGGGTCGCGTTTCCTGCGGTGAAGGCGACCGATTGGATGCTGGGCCGCCCGACAACTGTAACCGCAAAGGTCTTCATGTCGCTCACCGGCGGTGAGCTGTTGTCGGTCACGAGGATGGAAATGCTATTGGTGCTCGGAGCCTGCGTTTCGGTCGGCGTCCACGTGAACACGCCAGTCGCGGGGTTAATGACAGCGTTCGTCGGCGCCCCGGGCCCAAGACTGTATGTCAGGGTCCTGGGAACAAGAACTGCGAAGTTATCCACATAGAGGTTATTGGTGCCGGTTCCCGTCGTTGGGACGATGGCCAGGTGTTCGAGGACGCCCAGCCCGGAAGCGGTGGCGAGGATCCCGTTGCCGCCGGAGAAATTGCGGATGGGTTCATTGGGCAAATCGAACGTCAGCGTCGTCCAGGTGCCGCCCGCGACGATGCGCGTCGGCACGGGCGCGGTGCCCGAAACACCGGTCACCCCCGCCCACTCGATGCCGCCGCTGGTGCCGCCGTCCGAGCCGATAGGGGTCCCGGCGGCAACGGTGGTCTCCCGGCAGCCGACGGCCACCTTCACCGCCTTGTCCGAGTAGAGGTCGAACCGGAGCTTCCTGGTGAAGTCAATTACAGGATTGGGCCAGTTCGGTGTGTTAGCGGTCGTGAGTCGCAGCCAGGGATTGGCCGCATTGGTGATGTTGTAGTTCACCCGGAGAACGCGGCCGGTGCCGTGGCCGGTCGTATTGTAAACGTCGGTGACAACAGCGAGGTCCGGCGTGGTGGCCAGGTTGGCACTGGTGCTGCCGGAGTAGCGTGGATTACGAAACAAGGGCAGACCGTTGGTGGTATCAGTAGTGAAGCTCTCGAAATCCGTAAGGAGCCGCGCAAAGTCTGGGGCGCTGGCCGAGTTGGTAAAGGTCAGGGTTGCGTTCTCGTTGATGATCCGATTGGGTATAGCGGCCAGGACTGGCGGCGTGTTGGACGTAGTGGCGCTGGAGATGTTGGAATAGGAGGAATCGCCGCCCGCGTTGTAAGCCCGGACGCGGTAGTACCACGTGCTGCCGGGATAGAGACTGCTGTCCGAGTAAGTCGTGCGCACGGCGCTTACGGTATTGATCTGGAGCCACGGACCGGCGACGGCAATCGCCCGCTCCATCTTGAACCCGGCCGCCGCGCCACCGGAGGTATCGGCCCAGGCCAGGTTGATCCGGTTGGTTACCACTCCTGTCGCCTTCAGACTAGTCGGCGCGGTCGGCGTCGAGAATACCCGTTCGATGTCATTCTCCTTCGCCCAGCCGAGGGTATGGCTGGCGTCGTTCCACTGCACCTTGTACCACGTGAAGCCTTTGCCATCGGCTGTGACCTGTTGCGCGCCATCCACGATCGTGCCTATCGTACTGGCAGCCACCGTAGTCAGTCGGGTGCAGTTGACACCGCTGGCGATGCCCCCGTCACCGCACATGTAAAGGGGCGCGCTGCTTCAAGGCCTTCACCTCGTCGCCGATCAACAGCACCGCACCTTTCACGAGCGTGTAATTGGGATAATAATGCCGCACGATCCACTGCCAGTCCCGGCGTGGATAACCGGCAGTCCCGATCGCCCAGCGGTAAGAGCCCCATTGGCACATGCCGCGGCCGTGACCGCTGCGGGTCTTTCCCGCGCACACTGGGTCGAAAATGCACCCGCCAGTCGGCTGGGTGAACCGTCACCACAGGAATAGCCCGAGCGAATTGTTCTCCGCCGAATACTCCGTGCTCGGGATCGTGCTGCCCGAGAGCACGACCCAGTTGTCGGTGAAATAAGCCGCCGTGTCCGTGCGGGAATTGATGTTGGCCGGGTTATAAACCTGGCACGAAGTGGTGCCGCAAATGTCGTAGCTGCTGGTGTCGGACGCCGCATTGAGCTTGGCGATGGCATAACAACGCGCGGCGACGGCCCCGGCATTGAGCGAATTGGTCCCGCCGCCGGTGGCGCCCCAACTGGCAATCCATTCGGAGGGCAGCACGCAACGCAGTAGTAGGTCATTGTGACATAGTCAATCGTGACACCGTCTGAGCGCAGCACGCGGATATTGCGCGGCACGCGCACGGTGGAGTTGGTCGCGGAGGTGGCTCTGGTGTGATGACTTCCTTCGGCTCGAGGAGCGCATTTAAGGCCGCATTGGTGGCCATGGCGAGCTGGGTTTCGGACGCCGCCGGGGTGCGGCCTCCGGCGCGGGCCAGTGCCGGGTTTCTCGTTCATCCACGATCTGCCGCCCTTTCCCGGCGGCCAACTGGATGCGGTAAGTCCAGTCACCCCTCGACCACAATTCAAGGTGCTGCCGCTCCTGAGTCTGATAGCCGGCTTTCTCGAAGACCAGATCGGCCGGGGCGGCGAGCTGCCTCGGCCTCACTTTGCACGAGGCACATAAAACTGGAAAAAGCCGCGCTCATCGGTTTGAGCCACCACGCCGCTCGGCGCCGACGAGACCTTTACGCCGCTCAGCGGTTCCCGGGTGTCATCGTCCACGACGAAGCCCTGGATGAGCATCACATCGTCGCGTTGCAGTGAAGCGATGTAATCAGGCTGCAGCTCAGGCGGCTCAACCACCGGGTCCAGCAGGAATTCCAGCATGTATGTTTGGCTGTCACTGACTTCCACCTCAGCCGACATCGGCTTATGGTTCGGGCGCGACCGCCACCAGGGTGTGCCGTCCACGTTCGAGCGAAAGCGCCGCCCGCCCCGCCTTGCTGATCTGCCACGACGGCAGGCGCCGCTCGACCGCGCCGGGCTGCTGCGCGCGTGTAGTAACCGTCTCCGGCTCAAGGGCGCATCCGGTGGCGCTGTCAAGGAACCGCACCTGAATGGTTTGAGCAGGCAGCGGCGCTGACAACAGGACCGCCTGCAGCATGAACGGCAGAAAGCTCCGAGCGACCTGGCTCGACGAAACGCTCTTACGCACACGGAACATAATTCCTGGACGAGGCGGGGCGCCTACGCGACATCGCGTCCGGCGAGAATTGCATTTGGCATAATAAGATGGAATCAGCAGGAACCAACGTGGACAAGCATAATCAGTGTCCGTAGGCCGTGGACCAACGAATGCGCGCAAGCAGCAGATCGCCTTTGTAACCGGCCGCAGGCCGGGCCTCGCCGACGGTAACCCACCCTTCGAGCGGAGAAATGGCCAGGGTGTGGAAGTTGCCCATCCGCGCGGCGTGAGCCGGGTCGCCGCTTTCCAGGGGGAAGACCACCCGCTCGGTCGAGCGCTGGAGGCGCAGCGTTTGGCTGTCAACCGCCGCGATGAACAGGGGGGCGCGCCAGCGCATGACCCTGGCATTGTCTGTCGTCTTGCGCGTATAGACAAGATAGAGCCGGTCGCCATGCGCCAGCCAGTGTTGCTGCGTGGAGGACATCGCCAGGGGTTCGCCATCATCGAAGGTCCAAGGCTGCGGTTGCGCCCAGTGCAGGCCATCGTTCGAGCGGGCGACGTAGCCGTGGCCGTCCTCGGCGCGAATCGTCATAAGGTATTCACCACCCGACCGCGCGAGGCTTGGCTCCAACAAACCCCTGCCCGCGGGATTGGTCAGTGCGTTGCCAACCCGCTTGACAGTGAGCGTGCGCCCGTCGAAGGCACATTGAAAGGTGGTAACGCTGCGGGTCTTCTGCCCCTTCGCCGCGAAGTAAATGGGCGCCAGTATGTCGCCATTCTCCAGCACCAACCGTTGGCCGCAACCGCACGTATAGATACCCGAACCGCGCGGGTCATTCCACTGCAACCGATGCCGCTCGGACCAGCGGCCATCTGCCCCTCTGACAACATAAACCGGGAAGCGGTCCTCCCCCGGTTTGGTGAGTTTGCCGGCCTTGTAATAAACGTTGTGGCCCATGGCGAGCACCGTGCCGGTGGGCGGATGAAATTGAGGCACAACGTCACACACTCCCTCCTCCAGGCCGTCGGCGAGCGTATGCCGCCCCAAGCCGGGGATCGGCTCGGGTACGCACCACGTCTGGCCCAGATCCGTGGTCATCGTCCAATGCACCGGACCATAAAAGTCGGAGCCGGTAATCTCCTGCAGCGCCATGAAGACGGTCGGCTTCCCGGATTTGTCGGCAGAGGGAATGAGGCAGGTGCGCGGCTGAAACGAGCTCTTGCCCGCCTTCCGGCCACTCCAGACCACCACCCGCTCGATGGCGGCGATGTTATCCCTGGAGGCGGCTGTCGCGGCCACGGCAGCCGGGATCGTGGCTGGATTTCTTGCCTGGGCAAAACCGGGCGAAGCCGTGCCGCTCGTCCCGGATTCACCCGGTGACCCAAAGGCGGGCTCCAGCGCCAGGACGGCGGCTAGAACGACTACCGTGAGCAACGCGGTAACGTATCGGGTGAGATGGAGTCGGTTCATTGTCGCGCTATTGCACGACCTTAACAACGGACAACCCTCTCGACAAGGCGCACCCAGGTCCACATTACTCTCCAATTCCTTCGTGCAAGCACGGGCCTTTTGTGCGTTGTTTAAGTCATGAACAAGACCGCCAACCAATTTGAGGGGCTGCTCGACCGCTACTTCGAGACGCTGCTTGGGGATAATCCAACGTTCTCGACCATCTGCGCCGGGCGGCGCGACGGCGAAGGGAAACTGGGCCGTCTGACACTGGAGTTTCAGGAGAAACGCGAGCGCGAGAGGCAACGGGCGCTGCGCGCTCTGGAGGCGGTTTCACCGCGCGAGCTATCGAACGAACAGCAGCTTGACCGGCTGGCGCTGCGCAGCCTCCTGCTGAAGGAATGCGAGGATTACGCCCGGGGCCGCCATGCGCTCGAACCGAATGCCCCTGACCAACTGCTCAACATCCTCCTCCACGAACTGCAGCGCGGGGACGACGAACCCCAGCGGGCGGCGCGTAACCTGCGCTCCCTCCTCCGCCAGGCGCCGGACTTTCTGGACGAGGCCGCCCCGGTCGTCCGCAATCCCGAGCGCGTCTGGCTGCGGGTAATGGAACAGACTGTGGCGGGCGGCATGTCATTGCTGGAGGGCGTGGGCAAGTTCTTTCTGAAGGCAGGGCCGCAGCCGGGTGATGAGTCGCTGATTGGCGCGGCGGGCAAGGCCATGCAGCGTTACCGCGCGCGGGTCAAGCAGCGTCGGACGGCGCCGGCGGGCTCATTCGCCATCGGAGCCGCCGCGCTGCAACGCCGGGTGCGAGATGAACTGGGGCTGGATTACACGCTCGGCCAGGTGGAAGCGCTGGCGCTGGGCGAAGTCGAGCGCGTCGGCAACCTGCTCCACGCCGCCTGCGCAACGCTTTGGCCGCAACCGGTCGGCGGGCCAGATCATCGCCGAGGCACGCGCGAGCTGGCATCCCGCCAAACCGCTGCTGGAACTCTATCAACAGGAAACCCAGCGTATGGCCAAAGGGTTCCGCAAGGCCCGCGCAGTGACGTTCCCCGAAGGAGAAGTGCTCCAGGTCAAACCCGTGCCTGACTTCTTGCGCACGGTAATCCCCACCGCGGCTTATCAGCAACCTCCGGCCTTCGTGAAAGCCCAGCGCGGTGTGTTCTGGGTGAACGACCTGAGCCTGACGAAAACCAGCGCCGCCGAGAAACTCGCCGAGCAGCAGCAGCACTTCGGCCTGCCGCTGACCTGCGCCCACGAGGGCTACCCGGGCCACCACCTGCAGTTCGTGACGGCCAACCAGCTTCCGCGCAAATGGCGGCGCCTGGTCGCCCATGCGGTCTTTTACGAGGGCTGGACGCTCTGGTGCGAACAGATGCTGGTGGACCTGAGGATTGACCGCTCCCCGTGGCTGCCGGTGCAGCAACTCCACGACGCACTCTGGCGCTGTCATCGCATCCTGGTGGACCTGCGCCTGCAAAGCGGCCGCTACAGCTACGAACAGGCCGTCCGCCATTTGCAGAAGCATGTCGGCTTCACCCGCGCCCGGGCGGAGGCTGACGTGAACTGGTACACCGCCCAACCCGCCGTGCCGATGAGCTATTGGCTGGGCCGGCTGGAGAACGAACGGCTGCGCCAGCGCCTGATCACAGGCCGCGGCTGGAGCCTGCGCAAGTTCAACGACTGGCTGCTGAGCTTCGGGACGATTCCCCAGGCATGGATTGAAAAATACGGACTGGACTGACCGCAAGTCGGGTCGGAACCACTTTTTTTCGCTGTGGACGGCCCTCAATAAACCAATCCACCGCCTGACCCGTTCTCAGCCGCAGGGCGTATTCATGAAAGGGGCGGGGACGGCCTCGTCCCCATTCGCCTGCTGAATTGGGCCGTATTACGGGGACGAGGCCGTCCCCGCCCCTTTATTCTCGCCTTCATGAATACGCCCCGTTCTCAGCCGCCTGCGGGGCGGATAATTGCTGACTTCGGCGTGGGGTTGAGGCATGCTTTGAGCATGGGCTCCGAGCCGCTGAAATCGCAGGAGAAGCTTGCCGCGCAATACCACGCCCGTTGGGAAGCGGTGGAAAGCGTCAAAGCCCAGGAACTTGCCGCCCTGACCGAGGAGCGTGCGCGGGAGATGATCCATGCCTTGCGGCCGTTTGTCGCTATCCCGCCGAAGCCCCTGAACGGAATGGGCTTGGTCGAGCAGCAGGCAATTTTTCATAAGAAAAGATGGCCTTAGGCGTTGAAGAGCTGCTGCTGGCGGCGGTGCGCGTCCAGTCTTTGCTGCTGGAGCGCGGCTGGCGCTTCTGTTTCATCGGGGGCGTTGCCATTCAACGCTGGGGGAATCCCAGGTTCACGACGGACATAGACCTCACGCTCCTGACGGGCTTTGGCGCAGAAGAGAGCTTCGTGGATCCACTGCTGCGGAGCTTGCAGCCCCGCCGTCCAAACGCGCGGGAGTTTGCCTTGCGGCACCGGGTCCTGCTGGCTCGCACTCCCGAAGGCATTGATGTGGACGTCGCGTTGGGAGCCCTGCCGTTTGAGGAGCGCACCATCGCTCGGGCCAGCCCCTGGGAAATCCGCGGCGGGCTGACGCTTACTACTTGCTCAGCCGAGGACCTTCTCACACACAAGGTGTTCGCTGGCCGTAGTGTGGACTGGGGTGACGCCGAGCAAGTCCTCATCCGTCAGCACGGGAACCTGAACCTGGCCCAGGTCAGCGCCGAGCTAGGGCCGTTGCTCGAGCTTAAAGGGCAACCCCAGGCCATGACCAGGTTTGAAGAACTCATCGCCCAGGTCAACCGCCGGTTGTCCGCCTAACGCGAGCGGCGGGTTTCTCTCCCTCGTTAGAATAAGATCTTCTGACCCCGGCACGTGACCGGGCGACGAACCGCAATGAGCGCCCACATGAAAAAGAAGAACCTGAATCTGGAACACGTCGCCGGCATAGCTTATTACATCCGAGCCATATCCAGCACCGCGCTTGTCTCGGTCAGGCGAGAGTGTTAATAATCCCCCGAGTTCTGCAGAAGGTTTGTTCTGACCCTGCCACTGACCCCGCCATGGGGGTCTCGGCGGGAATGGGACAATCGGTTTTAGCATTTAGCGTTTAGCCCTCAGCCTTTTCCCTCTTCTGGCCCCCATTCGCATCCCCATCCCGAAACCCGTCCGCGAACCCAACCGTTGCAATCCGGCGCCCTTTAAGCCTCAAACGCCAAGAAGACCCCTATATCTGTGCTCGCGCAGGCACAATAGCCCCTACAGGTAGAGAAATCCCCCTCCTCGGCCAGCACGCGCTTCGGACCCCGCCCCGCCACCACCGCACACCCTCACTCCGATGCGACCAGCGGGCCCGTGTCCAGCAACCAGGCGGTCACCGCCCAAAGCCTTTCAGGTGCTTCTTGTGGCGGGAAAGGGCGCGCAAGCCGCTCCGGACGCAGCCGCACAACTCCGCCGCCAGGTCGAGAGCCGATTCGTGACGGCGCTGCCGGTGTTGCTGCAGTGGCGCCGGTGGTTTGACGGTTGAGCAACCCGGAATCCGGGGGGGGCGCCAGGACCCACCGGCTCAGCTCGCTCTCCCCTTCGGGTTTGCCATTCCAGGGACGCGTTTCTCTGCTGGCAACTATCAATGGGCGACACCGGCCCGGTTGGTCAGTCATTCTTAGCCGCTTCGGGGCTGTTGGGCGGAGGCGGTTTGCCGTCAATCGCCTGGAGGTACCGCATTCCGTTTCTGGTGAGGCTGAAGAGTGGATCGCCCTGGGAATTGCACTCGACGCTAAACAGACCGAGGGCCACCAACTGGTCCAGATCATTTTTCAGGAAGCGAGGTTCGGACACTTGCAGTGGTGCGCCGTTTTCCGGCTGGAGCGCGAATTGGCCGCCTCCGTAGTTCGCGTAGAATAGAAAATCCGCGCCGGAATGCGCAAATTGGCGGAGCACGGACACGGCCTGCTCGGAGAGGCTGGCGCCGGGCGCAACCGCCAGGGAGAGGCCGCGGAATTCGTCCACTCGGCTAAGGAGCTGGGCGACGATGGTTTGAATGTCATCGAGTTTCTCCAGCATCGCGGCGTGATCCGCAGCCAGGATTTTGTCCACCTCGGTGCGAAGTGCGGCGGTATTCACGATGAGGCTCTTCAATTCCTCGTGATGGTGATAATCCAGCCACTCCATAAAGGTCTGGTGGTCCGCTTTATTCCGGTCTCCCCGCTCCTGCTTGAAGATACGAAGAAGACCAACAATGGTTGCAAAGGCGGCGACTGGTTCCATGATCTGTATCGCTGAGGATAATCCCGGGGCGGAGGGTGTAAAGAGTGGGAATTTGGGCCGAGGTTACCGGAGCGGCCTTCCCGGATGTACTGTGGGGGCGGCCACTTGTGCCCGGGAACAAGCGATGCTGGCAATGTCTGCCGCGAGAAAGCTCGCTGCCTGCGGTTGGTTCGGTTTACCGGTTCACCACGCCTTTCTGGCTGATCCTGGAGCTCTGGCTATGTGGTTTTCAGGCATTTTGTTCTTGCCTGACCCCGACATGGTGGAAACCTGGTCACAACGTGGTCGCAGAGCAAGACCGACCCCAGAGTGGCTGGGCATCGGACATCCGGGGGGTCTGGCTTGGCTATTGCAAAGGCGCCCAGAGCGCCGCCGCCGCCCGCCAGCCGGTCAACGGCTGCCGGAAACAGGACATCGTTACTTATCGTGGTTTGTCACGTCTAAAGGCCGCCCCTTTCTACGGTCTGACACCGCCCATGACACCGCCCACGGCCACGCCGAGCGTACGCATCAGCCACCGGGGCCAGCCGCCGCTGACGCTCGATTTGTCTCAGCCTGAACCGGCTGGCTCCGGTGCGCTGCACCGTTGCCTCCGGCTCTTCCTTTCTCATCTGACATAATGTCGGCCTCCTGGCTCGGCTACTACGCAGGCGGGGGCCCGACGATCGTCATGCCATGACGCCGGAAGATCTCCGCCATCTTCGCCCCGTCGGGCGGGCCGCCAGCGGCAGCGCCAATGGCCTCGGCCGCTTCGCGGAAATACGCGGGTCCCATGATCGGCGGACTGATGAGGCAAAGTTGTCTTGCATCAACAGTGCCGAGGTTGTCGAAGCGGTGTACCACGCCCCGGGGAATGCATAACGCTTGTCCGGGACCCACCGCGATGGGCGTGCCGTCAACCGTCCAGGTTAACACGCCCTCGATGCCGTAGAGGACCTCCTCGTAGGCGTCGTTCTTGTGGGCGGGGGCCGTTAGTCTCTGCCCGGCGGGGACGTCCACCTCGAAAACGGACAGGCTGCCGTTGGTGTCCTCCCGCGTCAGGAGGAACCGTATCGCTATCCCTGTCGTACCCATCTGGATGCCTTCTTCCGAAGGATTGACGCTGGTCTTGTGCATACTCGTCTTTTCCTGCCTTTCTGTCTTGTAGTCGAACGTTCAGCATGAGCGCCGGGAGCCAGCCGCGACTGGATCAGGTCCGCCATACTGTTGTTCGGCCATTCGGCTATTCGGGTTCATCGCTGGGCTGGAAGAACGAACTCAAAGCCGTTCCTCGGGGCTGCGGCTATCATCCGCCCTAGCAACTCTTCGGTCATCAGCGGCGGGGTTGCCTCACGGTCCGTCGCAGGATGGAACGATTCTTCAAAGAACCGCTGCAAGGCCGCGGAGCCCGCCGGTGCAATCACCACGAGCATTTTGGCCGCGGTCACCCCGTCGTTCTTGAACGTATGCACCAAACCGCGCGGGATGTGCATGAAATCCCCTGGCGACGCGTGAAACGTCCGCCCGGCAGCCTGGATCGTGAGCGTTCCGTCTAACAAGTAGAACGACTCCTCCTCGAAGTGATGAATGTGCGGCGGCGGGCCTCCGCCCGGTGGGACCGTGACCTCGATGATGAAACAGGCTCCAGCGGATTGCGCGCCCGTGACCAGGAACGTTACCCGGTCGCCCGGCCCCCAATACAGCGGGCCAGTTCCGGCTGGCACATACCTGGCCTGGTTTTGATTTGGCATGGCTGTGATTCCTTTCGTCGCTGTTGAGTTAGCTTTGTGTAATGAAAAGATTAGACAGCGGAATGAAGCCAAACGTTCGGCATTCAGCGCCAGGGGGCCAACCGCCTCTCACCGACGAATACGAACCGAATCGAAAGCGGGGGAGTACCTGTACCTTATACGGATTCCTTGGGATCTGGCCTCCGGTTTGGATTCACGTCAAATCCGTTCGCGATGACAGAGTTGTGGCCTGGGCAAAATGCGTGGTTTTAAAAAGGCCCCGAAGCAGGGGCGGGGACGGCTCGTCCCAGAAATCAACTGCACATGCCTGGAAGCACGGAGACGAGCCGTCCCCGCCCCTCTTCTTGAATCGGCCCTGGGTTAGGAAACCTCGGGGCGGCATTAAGGCTAGAGCGGGACGCGGGGGTGGGCTATCTTCGCCGCATGGATCTACTGCCGTTTAAGACATTGCCTGCCCATAAGCCGCGCCGCTTTGTGCCGCGGGAGATTGACCTCGGGGACTGGGGGCAGATCAGTCCGCTCTTCGACCAACTGGAAACCCGTGCCAAGGCCTGCTCCAGCGCTGCCGACCTCGAACGTTGGCTGCTGGATTGGAGCGAACTCAATGCCGCCCTGGATGAGGAGTCCTCCCGGCGCTACATCGCCATGACGTGCCACACGGACAACGCGGAAGCGGAAAAGGCCTTCTTGCATTTCGTCGAGCACGTTGAACCGCAACTCAAGCCGCGCCAGTTCAAGCTGGCCCAGACTTACGTCGCGCAACCGCTCCGGGCACGGTTGCCGAAAGAGCGCTACCAGGTGTTCGACCGGGATACCCAGGTCCAGGTCGAGCTGTTCCGCGAGGAGAATGTCCCGCTGGAAACGGAGGAGGCCAAGCTCAGCCAGCAGTACCAGAAGCTGAGCGGCTCGCTGACCGTGCAGTTCCGCGGCGAGGAAAAGACGCTGATCCAGATGGGCCGCTACCTCGAAGAGCCCGACCGCCCCCTGCGCCAGGAGGCGTGGGAACTGGTCGCGAACCGGAGGTTGCAGGAGGCGGAGAAGTTCGAGGACATCTTCGACCAACTGGTCAAGCTGCGCGAGCAGATCGCCAAGAATGCCGGGTTCGCGAACTACCGCGACTACGCGTTCCGCAAGCTGGGCCGCTTCGACTACACGCCGGCGGATTGCGTGCAATTCCACCAGGCGGTCGAGCAGGAGATCATGCCGGTGCTGCGCGAGCTTGCAGGCGGAGCGGAAGCGGCAGCTTGGCGTGGAAACGCTGCGGCCCTGGGACCTGGCGGTGGACCCGCTGGGCCGCCCGCCGCTGCGCCCGTTCGAGCAGGTGGACCAGATGGTCTCGCGCACGCAGGAGATTTTCGAGCGACTCGACGCGCGACCTGGCGGCAGGATTCCAGCGGATGCAGCAGCCTGCGCCTGCTCGACCTGGCCAATCGCAAAGGCAAGGCGCCGGGCGGTTACCAAGCCACGCTGGCCGAGGCGCGCGTGCCGTTCATCTTCATGAATGCCGTCGGCCTGCAGCGGGACGTGGAGACCATCCTGCACGAAGCCGGCCATGCCTTTCACGCGCTGGCCACGCGGGACGAGGATTTGCACGCCTACCGCAGCGCGCCGATCGAGTTCTGCGAGGTCGCCTCGATGAGCATGGAACTGCTGGGCAACGAGTTCCTCGAGCAGTTCTACGCCGCGCCGGAGGCCAACCGCGCCCGCCGCACGCACCTGGAAGGGATCGTGAACATCTTCCCCTGGATCGCCACCGTGGACGCCTTCCAGCACTGGATTTACACCCATCCCGGCCACACGCGAGCGGAGCGCACGGCGGCGTGGCTGGAGTTGATGGACCGCTTCGGCGGCGAGGTGGACTGGAGCGGGTACGAAGCGGCGCGGGCCAATCTCTGGCACCGGCAGTTGCACATCTTCATCCATCCGTTCTACTACATCGAATACGGCATCGCCCAACTCGGCGCCTTGCAGGTCTGGGCCAACTCGAAGCGCGACAAAGCCGGAGCGTTGAACCACTACAAGCACGCGCTGGCGCTGGGCGGCTCGCGCCCGTTGCCGGAACTGTTCGCCGCCGCCGGCTGCAAGTTCGAGTTCAGCCGGAAGACCATGGCGCCACTCGTAGGCCTGGTGCGGGGGGAATTGGAGAAACTGAAGGAACCGAATGGGAAAGGGAATGAGGGAAGACTGGAATAATGGAATGATGGAATGGTGGAAGACTGGAATGATGGAAGACTGGAACGCTGGGCCGCAGCCCCATTATCCCAACATTCCAACATTCCATTATTCCATCATTCCATCATTCCATTACTCCAGTCTTCCATCATTCCACATCTTCAATGAACGTCCTGGTGACCGGAGCCACGGGGTTCGTGGGGCAGGAAGTGCTGCGACTGCTGCGCGACGGCGGGCATTCGATTCGCATTCTGGCCCGCAGCCCGCGACTCGTCGCGCGTGCAGGAGGTGGTTTCGCGCTACGGGGCGGAGGCCCACGGCGGTGACGTGCTGGACGCCGCCTCGCTCGAAGGGGCAACCAGGGGGATGGAGGCTGTGATCCATCTCGTGGGGATCATCAGCGAGGTTGGCGACGAGCACCTTCGAGAATGTGCATACCCGGGGCACGCAGAACATGGTAACGGCGGCCCAACGGGCCGGGGTCAGGCGATTCGTTCACATGAGCGCGCTGGGCACCCGGCCCAATGGCGCCTCGCGCTATCACCAGAGTAAGTGGGCCGCCGAAGAGTTGGTGCGGCATAGCGGGTTGGAGTTCACGATCTTCCGGCCCTCGCTGATCTATGGGCCGCACGACCAGTTCGTCAACCTGTTCTGCGAAGATCATTCGCCTCTCGCCCGTCGTGCCGTTGTTGGCCAGCCCGCGGGCAAGATTTCAACCTGTCCCCGTCGAGGCAGTCGCCGCGGCGTTCGCAAAGTCGCTGAACGAGCCGCAGTCCATCGGCCAGACCTATGATCTGTGCGGCCCGGAAGCCCTGACGCTATCAGAGATCATAGACCGGATTCTGGACGTGCTGGGAAGGCGGCGGTTGAAGGTGCGGGTCCCGTTCGGCCTCGCCCGTTGTCAGGCCGCCCTGCTGGAGCTGGTCTTCCGCCGCCTTCTGCGAAAAGCCCCCCCGCTCAACCGCGATCAACTCCTCATGCTGCAAGAGGACAATGTGGGGAACCCGCAGCGGGCGAATGAGGTGTTCGGGCTTCAGCCGGTGCCATTACGGGAGGGGATTGGCAGGTATCTGGGGCGTGAAACGTGATGCGTGAGACGTGAAGGGCCAGCACCTGGTCACCCCATCACGTTTCACGCATCACGCATCACGCATCACGCCTCCCCCTACACCTCAATCCCGTAGGCCTTGATCTTGTTGTAGAGCGTCTGGCGGCCGATGCCGAGGCGCTTGGCGGTTTCGAGCTTGTTGCCGCCGGTCTCCTTGAGCATCTGGACGATGGCGTTGCGCTCGACCCCTTCGAGCAGGGTGAAGTTGGTATCGCCGCCGCCTTCGCCGGTGGTCCTCGGCTTGGGTGATGGACAAATCGGTCGCGTCCACCGTCATCGCCCTCGGACAGCAGCACGGCGCGCTGGATTTCGTTCTGCAACTGGCGCACGTTGCCCGGCCAATCGAAGGCGGTTAACCGCTCGACTGCCGCCGGAGTGAAGCCCTTGATGACGCGGTTGGCCTGGGCGGCGAACCGCTTCAGGAACGCATTGGCCAGCGGCATGATGTCCTCGCGCCGCTCGCGCAGCGGCGGCAGATGCACCGAAATGGCGCTGATGCGGTAGAACAGGTCTTCGCGCAGCTTGCCCTGCTGAAATCGCCTCGTCGGTCTTGCGGTTGGTGGCGGCGACGAGGCGGCAGTTGGTCTTGTAGCTGGTCTTGCCGCCCACCGGGCGGACTTCCTGGTCCTGCAGCACGCGCAGGAGCTTGCTCTGCGTGTCAATCGGCATCTCGGAGATCTCGTCCAGCAGCAGCGTGCCGCCTTCGGCCTGGCGGAACAAGCCCTCGCGGTCGGTGTGCGCGCCGGTGAAGGCCCCTTTGACCGAGCCGAACAGCTCGCTTTCGATCAGTTCGCGCGGCAGGGCGGCGCAGTTGATCTTGATGATCTTGCCCTTGCTGCGCGGGCTGAAGGCGTGGATCAGGTCGGCAATCACTTCCTTGCCGGTGCCGCTCTCGCCCGTGATGAGCACGGCGACGTCGCTGGGCGCGATGCGCTCGACGGTGCGGACGACCTCGCGCATCGCCGGGCTCTGGAATATCGGCGAGGCGGTGCCGCTCATGGTTTCGAGGGCGCGCCGCAGGATGCTGGTCTCCTCGCTTTGCCGGCGGCGGCTCCAAGGCGTTATTCACGTCGGCCAGCAGCTTCTCGATGTCGAACTGAGCGGATTTCCGAACGAAATTGAAGGCGCCCCGTTTGGTCGCCTCGACCGCCCAGGACAGCGCCTCATCGTCGCCGGGCGCCCCGGTGAGCACGATGACTTCGGTCTCCGGCCAGCGCTTCTTGATGCCGGGCAACAGTTCGAGCCCGTTGGCGTCGGGCAGCTTGACGTCGAGCAGCACCAGGTCGGGCTGCTCCTGCGCGAACGCCTTTTCCAGCGCCGCCCGGCTGTCAGCCTCGGTAATGACGTTGTCATCTTCAAGTGTGCTCCTGAGCAGCTTACGAAAGTCCGCCAGGTCATCCACGATTAGAATCTTGCCCTTCATAAACTATTCTTTGCGACTGAGCGCGCAGGCCTGGGTGAAGGCTTGGAAGATCGCCCGATGTTCCGGATACCGATCCACCAGCCGCTCCGGATGAAACTGCACGCTCAACAGGAACGGCAGCATCCTGGCCGCGCCCGGCTTCAACTCAAACCCTCAACAATCCCATCACTGCTGACGGCGGCCACCTTCAACGGCGCGGCAACCCGTGCGACAGCCTGGTGATGTGTGCTATTCACACCCAGCTTCTGCCTGCCCGTTATCTTGGCCAGTAACGAACCGGGTGTCAACCGCACTTCATGCACAACTTCGCTGCGCCGGTCCATGCGGCGATGGTTGATGGCCCGCGGCGCCTGGCCCAGAATATCCGCCAGCAGCGTGCCGCCCAGCGCCACGTTCAGCACCTGGTGCCCGCGGCAAATCCCCAGCAGCGGTTTGCGCTGCCGGAACACCTCGTCAATCAGCAGCAATTCCCGCAAATCGCGCGCTCCGCCGTCCGGAGTCACCGTCACCGTCCCGCGCAGGCGCGGCGGCAGCCCGTCTCCGTAGAGGCGAGGGTCCACATCCTCGCCCCCGGTCAGCAGGACACCGTCGCAGCGGTTGACACATTCGGCAATTAATTCTTGCGAGACGGTGGCCGGCAAGGGCATGGGAATCGCCCCGCAGCCCATCAGCGCCTGCTGGTAGGTCTCCGAAAGACTAATCGAGAGATCGCCGAATTCATCGCCCTTCTTTTCGACATTCGGCGAGATCAAAATCAGTGGCGGTCTCATCATGTCCGCTGAATCTAGAGGAGGTCGGTCGGCCTGTCAGCCAAAAACTGCGCCGCTCCAGGTGGTTCAATCGGCGAATTGACCGGCCTGATCTCTGCGGCTATAGTGCCCGCAATGATGGTGCAGCATGCACTCGGCCTCCAACCATTCCGGCTTGTCGCGTAAGGCGCCCCAGCTCAGGCCCCCGGCCTTCACCCTGATCGAGTTGTTGGTGGTCATTGCCGTCATCGCGATCCTGGCCGCCTTGCTGCTGCCGGCGCTGATCAACGCCAAGTTGAAGGCGCAGGGAGTCCAGTGCATGAACAACCATCGGCAGTTGGCTCTGGCCTGGCGGCTATATGCCGAGGACAACAGCGACGTGCTGGTCTATGCCAGCGACGACCCGTACGATCCCAACGTCAACTGGCAGGTGCTCGACCAATACGCCTGGACCCTGACCCACATGGACTTTGATCCGAACAACCGCGGCAACTGGGACATCGAGTATGACATGGTCAAACGCCCGCTTTGGCCCTACACCTCCAAGAATCCGCAGATCTACAAGTGCCCGTCGGACAAGTCATTCCTGACCGTCAACGGGGAGCAAAAGCCGCGTGTGCGCTCCATGTCCATGAACCTGTTTGTCGGCGGCTTTGACGGGACCGACGGGAACTGGCCCTGGGCGCACGCTTACCGCATCTTTGCCAAGCTGTCGCAGGTCGAGCCACCGTCCAAGATCTTTGTGTTCCTGGACATGCGCGAGGACAGCGTGAACTGGGGCAATTTTATGACTTACATGGCCGGCTATTCCCCCACTGCCCCGTCAGAGTATGGCTTCGACGGCGACTACCCCGGCATGTACCACCATCTCGCGTGCGGCTTCTCCTTTGCCGACGGCCATTCCGAACTCAAGCGCTGGCGGGACCCGCGCACCATGCCGCCGCTGACGTTTGGGGCGAACCCGCTTTTCAGCCGCATGACGCAGTCCCCCGGCAACCCGGACGTCGCGTGGCTGCAGGATCACTCGACTCGCTTGCGATAGCGATGCGGGTCAGAGACCGCGAGACCTTTGACGATCTCAATGTATTGTTGCAAGGCTCGGGAATCGCTATCCCGGTTCCAGGCAATACAATAGTCACTCATGACCGGCGGGACCAGGGGCCGGAAGGCCACGCCGGGGTGGGGCAACTTTTTGATGTGCTCGCGCGCCAGTGTCACGCCCAAGCCTTCCGCGACGAAGGTCATCAGGGCGGGCTCCAGCTCGGCATCCTGCAAAACCCGCGGTGTAAAGCCCGCCTGCTGGCACGTCCCGTTGAGCCAGTCCCGAAAGCCCGGATGCGTCTTCTCGGACATGCCGACAAAGAACATCCTTTCCAACTCACTGAGTTTGACCTGGCGCTTGCTGACCAGCGGATGCTTTGCCGGCAGGACGACGACGGTTCTGTGCCGGGCGATGCTTTCCCATTGTAGGCCCGTGGCGCTCGCCGGAGGACGCAGCCCCACAAAGCCCAGGTCAATCTTCCGCGTCTCCAATGCGCGGAACTGCTCCGCCGGAGTCATGTCGAAGAGATTCAACGCGATGTGGGGGAAGGTCTGGCGGAAAGCCGCCAGTGTTTCGGGGAGCAGCTCGAAATCAAAATTGGACAAATACGCGATATTCAACTGACCGGTTTCGCCCCGGCTTAGACGCTGCACCGCGAGGACGCTTTCCGTCGCCAGGGCCAGAATACGCCGGGCGTCAACCAGGAAAGAGTGCCCTTCCTCGGTCAAGGCCACCTGGCTTTTGGAACGGTTCAGGAGGCGCACGCCGATCTCGTCTTCCAAATTATGGATCTGGCGGGTGAGCGAGGGCTGGGCTAAATGCAGTCTTGCGGCGGCCTTGGTGAAATTCAGATTCTCAGCCACCGCCACGAAATACCGCAGGTGACGCAGTTCCATAACGTACGCGCCAATTTAGCAGGTTCATACGCGGTAGCAACCAGTCATGCGCCGCTGGAAAACCCCGAACTACAACCCGCCCATAGTCTAAAGGTATCGCCAGAGCACTAACTAAGTATTGGCCCCGGGCCGTCCAGGGCGACGATGCTGGGGGCCGTGACGAAACCATACACTCGCAAGGCGTCAGTCCTCTGGCTGGGGACCCGTCAGCATGGCAAAGGCGCTATCAGCACTCCTAGTGCGGTGCTGAAGAGAGCGCCCTACGCCTCGGGCAGCGAGCTTAGGCGGCGGGGCACGAGTCCGCCTGAACTGATTGCAGCCGCTCACGCCGGCAGCTTCTCAATGACGCTGGCCAATGAATTGGGCGAGGCTGGCTATCGCCCGCGTCAAATTGACACCACGGCCACCGTCACGATGGAGAACATCGCCGCCGGATGGACGCTGACGCAGATCCATCTGGATGTGGTTGCCACGGTGCCAAAGGTGGCGCAGTGCGACTTTGTGGATGCGGCGCTGCGAGCCAAGGCGAATTGCCCCATCTCGCGCTCGCTGAACGCGAACATTTCGATGCGCGCCGCCTTGAGCCAACGCGGCGCGGCCGGGCCTGGCATCTTTCAACCCAAGGGAAGGCGCAATGGCGCCAAAAACTAACTGCGGTCTGCCCGGAGCAGGCTGTTTCCTTCAACCATCTGCAAATAATAATGAATGCTGAACTAGTCAAACAAGCGCTGGCGATAGTCATTAACCCTAACGTCCTGGTTAACCTGGTTTCACGGCGCGTCCGCCAGTTGAATGCCGGCGGTGGAGCCATGAGCCGGCCGCTCCTGGCCGACGTAGGACAACTCGGGGCCGCCGACATTGCCCTGAGTGAAATCATCGAGGGAAAGCTGGGCTGGGAAATGCCCGAAATCATCGAGCTGACTCGTCCGACAGGAAAGGGCCGGAAGCGGCCCCAGCACTGGGCAAAGAGTTAGCCAAACAGGGCCATGCTGACCCTGCACGAGGTGCTGTCCGCGATGGAATAGTCAAAAAAAGGCGTGGGGCACTGGCCCCACGCCTGGCTTAAGATCCCGGCGCTTAGTAGCGGTGGCTGTACTCACGGCGCCCGCCGGAGCTGTGTCCGCCAGAGCGGCCTTCTTCCCTCGGCTTGGCTTCATTCACCGTCAGGGCGCGCCCGCCCATGTCCTTGCCGTTGAGCGCGTCAATCGCCTTCTGGGCCTCTTCGGGCGTGGACATGGTGATGAAACCGAACCCGCGCGGACGGCCCGTGGCGCGGTCCATCATCAGGTTGGCCTCGACGACCGTGCCGTGCGCCGCGAAGGCGTCCTGCAGGTCGTTTTCAGTCGTATTGAAGGAAAGGTTTCCCACGAATAATTTTGCGTTCATAATGTGATTTATCTACGTCCTTAGTTCTACCCTGCTATCTCCAAACTGTTCCCGTTCTTCGGGTTTCAAATCATCATTGAACGAGGTTCACCTGAGGATTTACCATGTGCTGGAAGCGACAAGCTATCTATCAGACGCCCCTATAATGCACTGCCGCCGCCCAGTTGCAAGCGGTATTCGCGGAATTCTTTGACGTAGGGCGCAACTCACGTTATCGGCCCTGGCCCCTGGGAGCGCCGGCATCCCTGCCGGCACCTTGCAACATCGCCCGATTTGAGGTAAACCCCAAAGTGTCCCGCGAGAGCACGCCGGCAGGGATGCCGGCGCTCCCAGGGGCCGATAACGTGGGTTGCGCCCTTTGACGTAAAGCTGCCGGCAACCGGGTTGCCGCTGGTCAGCGGCGGTGACCGTGGGAACCGGCTGGGCCGCTGGCCCGGTGGAAATCGCGACGGTCGCTTGCCTCCGCTTTCATGCGGTCAGGTTTTGTTTGCTCTTGCGCCCGGCGCCGTGAGCGCCTCCGGCAGGGTTTCTACGAAGTGGCGAATCTGGTCGCGCACACGCCGATACACGGCCAGCTTTTGTTCCCCATCCGGCAGGTGCGCGGTCAATTTGGGCGGGTCCTCGAATCCCACATGCACCACCCTGGTCTTGCCCGGAAAGACCGGGCAGTTCTCATCGGCATGGCCGCAGACCGTCACCACGTAATCAACCTCCACCGGCCCAAGCTCGGCCAGCGTCTTGGAGCGCTGCCGCGAAATGTCCACGCCCGCCTCCGCCATCACCTTCACCGCGTGCGGGTTCAGGCCGTGCTTCTCCAGGCCGGCGGACCAGGCCTGGATTTGTGCGCCCTTCAGGTGCCGCGCCCAGCCCTCCGCCATCTGGCTGCGGCAGGAATTCCCGGTGCATAGAAACAACACCCGCAGCTTCCAATCTTGGTCTTTCATGCCTCAATAAGCTCAGTAAAGCCGGTGGCGGAACAGGTAGCCGGCCAGGAGCAGGTTCGCCACGCCGAGAGCCACCATTGGCCAGAATTGGTCGAGCAGCAGGTGGAATGGTGTGCCTTGCAGGAAGACGCCGCGCAGGATGACGAGGAAATAGCGCATTGGGTTGAGGTAGGTGAGCTGCTGCATCCAGACGGGCATGTTGGCGATTGGCGTGGCGAAGCCGGACAACAGGATCGAGGGCACGAGGAACAGGAAGGCGCCCAGCAACCCTTGCTGCTGCGTCACTGCCAGCGAGGAAATCATCAGCCCCATGCCTACCGTCGAGATCAGGAAACAGAACAGCCCGACATACAGCGTCACGAGGCTCCCGCGCAGGGGAATCTGGAACCAGAGCGTGGCGAGCAGGATAATCAGGGTCGCCTCAAAGAAGCCAATGATGAAGCCCGGGAGCGCCTTGCCGAGCAGGATTTCTCCAGGCCGGAAAGGCGTCACCAGGAGCTGGTCGAAGGTGCCTTGCTCGCGCTCGCGGGCGACCGACAGGGCGGTGACCAGCGTGGTGACCACGAGGGTCAGCAAGCCGACGATGCCCGGCACGATGAACCACCGGCTGAGCAGGTTGGGGTTGAACCACGCGCGGTATTCCAGGTGCGCCAGGGCCGCCGCGCCGCCGGCCCGCTGCTGCCAATCCGCATTGAAGGCCGCGACGATGGTGTTGACGTAGCCGAGCAGGATCGCCGCCGTATTGGAGTTGCGCCCGTCCACGATGATCTGCACCGGGCCCGGGCGGCCCCGCAGTAGTTCGCGGCTGAACTCGGGGCCGATGTGCAGGACCAGCAGCACGCGCTTCGCGTCCACCTGCGGGGTGATTTCCTCCTCGTGCGTGATGACCGCCACCTGCCGGAAATTGGGCGAGGCGCCGAAGCGCGCCACCAGGTCACGCCCCGCCCTGCCGGTGTCTTCGTTATAGACGGCAAAGGGAATGCGGCTCAGGTCGAACGTGGCCGCGTAGCCGAACACGAGCAACTGCAGGATCGGCGGCACGAAGACCACCACCCGGCTGCGCTTGTCCTTGAGCAGCGCCAGGAACTCCTTGATCATCAGGGCTCGGATTCGCTTCAGCATCGGGCTCCTACTCCAGTCGTTTGCGCAGCTTGCGCCGGCTGACGCCGAGGAAGAACGCCGCCATCACGAGCAGCGCCAAGGCGTTCGGCAGAATGACCGACCACACATTGCCCGCCAGGAACACCGTTTGCAGGATGGCCACAAAATAGGACGCCGCCAGCAAGTGGGTGAGCCCCTGCACAAACGGCGGCATGCTGCCGATGTCGAAGATGAACCCCGACAGGATGAACGCCGGCAGGAACGTGGTGATAATGGCCACCTGGCCGGCGACGAACTGGTTCTTGGTCACGGTCGAGATGAGCAGCCCCATGCCCAGCGCGGCGAGCAGGAAAAGCGCGGCGGCGGCAAACAGCACCCAGACCGAGCCCCGCAGCGGCACCCCGAACAGCCAGACGCCCATCGCCACCGATAGCGACATGCCGCCCATGCCGAGAACGAAGTAGGGCACCAGCTTGCCCAAGAGCACTTCGCGCATCGTCACCGGCGTCACCAGCAGCGCCTCCATCGTGCCGCGCTCCCATTCCCGGGCCATCACCAGCGCGGTCAACAGCGCGCCAATCAGGGTCATGATGACGGCAATCAAGCCGGGCACCAAAAAGTTGCGGCTGCGCAGTTCGCTATTGAACCAGACCCGCTGCTCAAGCTGGATCGGCATGGCGAGCGTCTCGCCCCGGGCCAGCGCCTGTCGCTGCAGCCACTTTTGCCAGACCCCCTGCACGTAGCCGAGTATGAGGCGGGCGGTATTGGCGTCCACGCCGTTGACAATCACCTGGATGGGCGCGCCGCCCGGTTGGCGCAACCGGCGGGCGAAATCCGATCGCAAATGTACGATGGCCATTACCCGGCGGTCCAGCAGCGCCTGCTCGGCCTCGCCCAGGTTGCGCTGGAAAACGGGCTCGAAGTAACGCGACTGCTGGAACCCGCTCGTGAAGCTGGCTGTGTCGGGGCTGGGCACTTCGACGACCAACGCGACCGGCACATGCTCGGCATCCAGCGAGACGCCGTAGCCGAAGATGAGCAGCAACACCAGCGGCAGCAGAAAGGCGATGGCCAGGCTGCTCGGGTCGCGCAGGATCTGGTAAAACTCCTTGCGGAGCAATCCGCGCAGCCGGGTGCCGCTGCCGAGGCGGGGGGCGTCTGGTGGTCTGGGCTCGGGGCTCATAGGGCTCACGCGGGTCTTGTGGTGCGAGGCGTTTGGAACCCGCCGAGCTTGCCGAGCAGCTCGCACTTGTCTTGTGATAGGGGCGTTTCAGGAGATAGGTGCGTCCTGTTCCCCCTCACCCCGGCCCTCTCCCTCGGGGAGAGGGAGACACGTAGCCCGCCCCCCCCGCATGGCCGGCGCTCCAGGTTTGGCGACGCACGGCGGCCGCTTCTCCCTCTCCCTGAGGGAGAGGGCAGGGGTGAGGGGGAACAGGATGCCCGAGGCTCTGGCGAGCCACGAATCGTATCACCGGATCGCCGTGGGAGGAAAAGAGTGAGTTGCTCCGGCCTCTTCATTGCTGCTGTCCCTTTCCCTCAATCAGCCCAATGAAGGCGTCTTCCATCGTCGGCTCGGGCTGCGCCGCGGTGCGCTGGCGTTGCTTGATCTCCTCGGGGGTGCCCAGGGCGAGGATTTCGCCATCCGCCATAATCGCCAGCCGGTCGCAATACTCCGCCTCTTCCATGAAATGGGTCGTCACCATGACCGTGACATGCTGCTCGGCCAGCGAGTTGATGTGGCCCCAGAACTCGCGCCGCGCCAGCGGGTCCACGCCCGAAGTCGGCTCGTCCAGGAACAGGATTTCCGGCTCGTGCATCAGCGCGCAAGCCATTGCCAGCCGCTGTTTGTGGCCCAGCGGCAGGTCCATGCTGTTGGTGTCGGCTATCGGCCCCAGCTCGAATTGCGCCGAACGCCCAGTCAATCTGCTCGCGCTGGCGGGGCCCAGCGAGGCCGTAGGCGCTGCTGAAGAAGCGCAGGTTCTCCGCCACACTGAGATTGCCATACAACGAGAACTTCTGGGACATGTAGCCCACCCGCGCCCGGGCCGTCGCGGCGGCGTGCCGCAGGTCCAGGCCGGCCACGCGCAGGACGCCCTCCGTGGCGGGCAGCAACCCGCAGAGCATCCGGAAGGTGGTGGACTTCCCTGCCCCGTTGGCGCCCAGCAAGCCAAAGACCTCGCCGCGCCCGACCTCGAAAGGTCACCCCTTTAACGGCGTAGAAGTCGCCGAAGCGCCGTTTCACGCCCCGGACTTCAATGACCGGACCCTTGCCGTTGCCGCGCGTGTCGCGGTCTTCGGACCGGCAGGCTGGGCGCGCGGGGGCGGGCGGCGCCGTTGCTCTGCCTGCCTGCCTTTCTGAGCATGGTTACAAAACTGTCCTCCAGCCGGGGCGGCGCCGGCTGGAGCGCCACGCCGGGCATACCGGGCAGGAGCGTTGCGAGGTCCGGCGGCGTCTCGCTATTCATGACCAACCGCACGCGCTCGCCCTGGATCAGCGCATCCACGACCGGCTTCGCGGCGGCAAGCCGGGCCTGGACCGCGCGCTTGCGCTGGCCGGGCGCCGAGACCAGGTAGGTGCGGCCCCGGGCTTGCTCGCGAAACTGCTCGGGGCGGGCCGTGGCCCACCAGTTCGCCCTCGTGCATCAGGAGCACCTCCTCGCAGCGCTCCGCCTCATCCAGGTAAGCGGTGCTCAACAGCACCGTCATGCCTTCCTGCCGGACGAGCCGATACACGATCTGCCAAAGCTCACGCCGGGAAACGGGATCAACGCCGACCGTCGGCTCGTCCAGCAACAGCAACCGGGGCGGGCGCACGAGCGTACAGGCCAGTCCGAGCTTCTGCTTCATGCCTCCCGAGAGCCGCCCGGCCAGCCGTTTGGTGAACCGCGCCAGTCCCGTCATCCGCATCAGCTCTTCGTAACGGCCCGACCGCTCGCCTCCGGGCACGCCTTGCAGATCGGCGTAGAGGTCGAGGTTCTCCTGCACGGAGAGGTCCTCGTAGAGCCCGAACCGCTGCGGCATATAGCCCACATTCGCCTGCACCGCCAGCGACTCGTGTGTGGCATCGAACCCCAGCGTGCGAATCTCTCCCTTCGTTCGGCGCCAACAGCCCCACCGCCAGCCGCATGAGGGTTGTCTTGCCCGCGCCATCCGGCCCGATCAACCCCGTCACGCGGCCGGGCCGCACTTCGAGGCTGACGTTGCGCAGGGCCTGGACGGTGCGCTTGCCGACCAGGAATCGCTTGGCCACCTGCCGCAACTCCAGCACGGCCTCCGAGCTGTGTCGCGGCCCGCTCGGCTTTGCCCGGCATCGGTAGGGCTCTTAGAGGCCGTCCGAGCGTGGAGCGTAAGAGCGTGCGGCTGCGTCGGAGCGCAACACGTCTCACGCTCCAACGCTCGACACCCTCGCATGCGCCCACGCTCTCACGCTCCAATGCACGCTCCGCGCTCCACGCTCATACGTTCCCTCACGGGCTTGCGGCACCAGTGGTTGCGCTTCGGCGCTCTGGGGCTGATCGAGCGGCACAGTCACCACCGCCGGCATGCCCAGACGCAGTTCGCCCTGCGGGTTGGGCACAAAGGCCCGGACCTCATAGACGAGCTTGGTGCGCACCTCGGGCGTCTCGACGGCCTTGGGAGTGAACTCGGCGGTGGGTGAAATGAATCCAATCCATGCCGGGTAGCGATTGGTGGGGAAGCTGTCCGTGGTCACTTCCGCCTTCATGCCGGTCCGAATCTTCCCCAACTCCGTCTCCGGCACGTAAGCGCGCACCCAGACCGGGTCGTCGAGCGCCAGGGTGAACACCGGCTTCTGCGGCGAGGCCATGTCGCCGGTTTCCAGGAGGCGGTTTCGGATGACGCCGTTGGTAGGAGCGTAGAGTTGGGCATCGGCGAGTTCCCGCCGCGCCAGCGCCAGGTCCGCCTCGTAAGCCTGCAAGGTGGCTTTGGCGGCCGCGATGTCTTCCTTGCGCGGCCCCAGCACCATCAGGTCGTAGGCTTCGCTCGCGGCGGCCTCGCGCGCTTTGGCGACATCGAGCGCGGCCCGGACATCATCTTTTCGCTGCGGCGTTTCCACACCCTGGGTAGTGAGCTGGATCACCCGCTTGTAGGTCAGTTCCGCATTCACCAGATCGGCCCTGGCGGCTTCCAGGTCCGCTTTGGCCTTGCGCACGTCCTCCGGCCGATTCCCCGCTTCCAGCCGGGCAACCACTTGCCGCTGCGCCTGCACCTGAGCCTCGCGGCTGGCGGCTTTGGGCTCCAACCGCTGTGTATCCAGCCGTGCCAGCAGTTGGCCCGCTTTCACCCGGTCGCCTTCCTCGACCAGCAGCGCGGCAATGCGTTCGTTGCCATTGAACGCCAGTTGTACCTGGCGAATATCCACATTCCCATACAGCACCAGCCGATCCTCGGCCTGCACCTGCTCCCGGTGTTGCCAAAACCAGAATGCCGCGGCCAGGCCGCCGACCAGCTAAAACCAGGATGACAATGCGAACTCGTTTCATAATTGGAAGGGGCGCAGTAAAGTCACAAAGTCACACGGGTTACAGGGTTGCCTGATTTACATCCGCACGGCGTCTCGCCGCCCTGTGTAACCATGTAACTCATGCAACCCATGCTCCTCATTTAACCCATTTAACCGCCCAACGCACTAAAACATTGGCGTCGGCACTGTTCCCCAGCCGCTACCCGCCGCCAGGTCTCGCACTTGCAGGACTTCCGCCGTGTGCAGATGCACGTCCACAAAGAACAGCGGCGCACGCTGGACGTTGATGCCGAAATCCTCCTCCGGCGTCGAGAGCGGGCCATGCCCGGCCGAGAGGTCCAGAAAGATGATGCGGCGCTTCATCATGGGGCTGTTGTGCAGGCTTGGGTCATGATGCATCATGCCCGCCATGTGCTGGTGCCCACCCGCCACGTGCGCGAAAGGATGGAGGATATACTCGGTGATCATGCGGAAGGTTCGGTGATGCTGGAACAGTTTCCACTCCGGGCCGGTGTCGGCAATCATCCCCTGCATGATGTAGTTGATGGGAATGAAATAGGCCAGCAGGCGGTGGCCGGCGCGAGCACCTGTCGGTTGCAGTTTGGAGGCGATAACGGGTTCCGCCAGCACCGACGGCAACAGGTCTTTTGCCGAGGCGAGGTCGTCGGTAGTGATGGTGAGGACATCAATGCCGGCAACGCGCGCCAGGGGAAGGTGCCGCACGGTATAGGCTCGCAGCAGGAAGCCGGTGCCCAGACACACCGCGAGCAGAGCCAACAGAATGCCAGCGGCTTTCGGAACCGTCAGGTGGGACCGATGGCCGCGCCGGCCCAGGAGGCGCTCGACCCCACGGGGCAGGAACATCCCCGTCCGCTCCAGGTACGCGCGGTAGCTCTCGCCGAACTGGTTCAGCATCCGCCGTTCCTCGTCCCGGGCGAGCAGGTAATAGAGGAACAGCATGACCGCAAACAGCGTAAGGGTAAGAAACCTCGGCCACATCACAGCCAACCCCCAGGCGGCGATGGCCAACGCCAGGTATTGCGGATGCCGGATGAACGCATAGAGCCCGCGGTGCGCCACGCCGGGCCGGAGCAGTTTGCCGCCATACACTTGCAGGGCGCACACCAGGAACGCGGCCATGCCACCCAGGAAGGCCACTGAACCGAGGACACGAATGCCTTTCAGGAAGGCGTTGGGCGGCACCACCATGTGCGGGAGAAAGAAGGCGGTCAACCAACGGGTGAGAGCCGACTGGTTCAGGACCAGCAGGAACGGGTTCATCGCCGCGTAGAAGACGAACGCGAACGGACTGATCATGATAACGAATTCGAGCGCGACGATGAAGGAGAGGACAATCGCGCTACGCGCAGCGAGGCGGCTGCCGGTGCCGGCGGGTTTGGTGTCAGTGGTCATAGATTGCTGAGCCGAAGGGGAACATCCAACATCCAACATTCAACATCGAACATCCAATGGCCTCCATTCGGCCAATCACTGGGTGTTGGATGTTGGATGTTGGATGTTGGATGTTTTCCATTCCAGGCAAGTCAATGGTTCTCTGGTTCCCCACCTTCAAACCGGTCATCCGCCGTCCTAACCCGGCCCTGAGCGTGAGCGCACCACCCAATCCGCATTGCCTGGAACGCGTCGAATGTCGGGAGGTAAGGTTTGATATCGAGCAGTGGGGTATTGTCCAGGATGTCCACGCCTTCCACGGTAAGGACGTTGCCGCTGATGCCGAGCAGCCGAACCGGGGATAGTCCGATGGGATTCGGCCGGGAGGGCGCGCGGGTAGCGAACAAGCCGCGCGGCGTGGTATCCAGGTAGGGCGTCACCACGAGTTGCGGCGGCTTCGCCCGGTCAAACCAATAGACCAGCCAAATGCGCTCGAAGCCGTCCAGGTCGCGCAAGCCCATCGCATATTCGGCGAACACCTCCACCGTACCCTGGACGCCAGTCGCCAGAGCGGCTTGGATGGGCGTGCCGGCTGCTCGCTGGTGCGGGGAGTGAATAATGCCTATCACGGTAAGTGCCATCATTTTTCGCTTTGGAGCGTCCACAAGAAAGCTACAAAGCCTCAGCGAACGCGCCCTGTCAATGGTGGACTCTTAGTTCGTTGCAGTTGCCCTTCCATTTCTCGAAATATCCCTTGATGCGCCGAAGGGAGCAGGCAAGCATTTGGTTCGGATTATCAATTTGGTTCTGTTCTCGCCACCGCGCTGGTCTCTTGTGCCAGAGCAAGCTGCAGAGCACCGTTTCGGCGGCAAACAGGAACAGCAACGCGGTCTTCCTTTTCCCGCCTCATCAGGTTTTCGCCAGCGCCGCGAACACCGGCTCGGCCTCACCGATGACTTTCGTCGCCAGCGCGAACCGCACGATGCGCACGGTTTCAAGCACCTTTTCCGCCGGGATGTTCTGCATTTTGGCCTTGTTCGCCATGGCCCGGATGCAGGCGTGGCTGCTGGCAGCGAGCGCCGACGCCAAATAAATCAGCGTGCGCGTTTCCTCATCAAGCGCGCCCTCCGGCGGCATGGCATAGCCGCGCGAGCGCAGGTGTTCGTAAAGCAGCCCCTCCTCCACCTTGACCGCCTGTTCGATGGCGCTAGGCACCGATCCCATCATCTTGCGCATCATGGCAAAGACCTCCTCCACGGTCGGTTTTTGGGCGTTCACAGGTTTGTTTGCTTTTTGTTCGGTTTCCCTTTGGTTCATAATCTAACGGTCGTTGATTTCCGGCTTTGGACCGGGGTTTCGCTGTTGTGAAAAACTTGTGACGCTTCGCCGCTCAAAAACTTGAGGTGTCTTTGGATTGCGTTCATTTCATCCAAGGGACGATGCAGGCTCCGGGGCTTCCGACGACCCAGATGTGCGCTCGCCCGGTTTTTCTGCATGCGCGGCGACCAACTCGCCCTGCGTTCACTTCCCAGACATGGACGTGATGCAGACCGCGCACCGGGAAATGCTCGGCACGTCGCGCTGGAGCGCGGCCAAGTCCAAACCAGGCGGCGTGCTTTCCAGCAGAATCCGCGCGCTGTCCCGCAGCAGGCCCCAGCCGCTGATGATGGCGAGAAAACCGCTCACGGCTTTCTGCTCCGTGGAGGTGATCTCGAAGGTCATGTAGGCCGGCGTTTTCTCCAGCAGCCCCTTGACCGTCGGCACTTCGAGCTTCAGGTTGACGATGTCATAGGGCTGGTCTTTGACCTTGGCCTCTGACTTCATCAGGAACTCCTTGTCGCCGAACCCACCGGCGATTCCAATGCGGGTCCGGGTTTGCACCTTGCGAAGCTCCCCCTCCGCGCGCTCACGCGCTTGAGCGACCTGCTGCTTGCCGCGCTTCTCGGCGGCCTCCTTGCGCACCTCGGCGAAAATCTTGTGCTCGCGCTCCGCCTTCCAGACCAGGTCGCGCGGAGGAAAGGTAATGGCGGAGGTGGGGCAGACGACCGCGCAGGTGGAGCAGCCCACCATGCAGTTGTAGGCGCGCTCGACCCGCGCCTTGCGCGGCGGGCCGGGCGCGATTTCATACACCTCGCGACCGCAGGTCACGTACAGAGTTCACAGCCGATGCACGTGTCGGCATCTACTGTGGGAAACCACGGGAGTTCCTTTCGCGGGATTCCGTGCCACTTGATTTGGCTCAGATCCTTTGGCATAAGGCTTTGTCCTTTCTGTTTATATTATTCATGCTTACGCAGGAGGCTGGGGTGCAGGCTCGGTGGACGGGCCTGTGGGTTCGCGGTGGAAAAGCCGATGCCACAAGCGGCCCAAAGCGCTCTGCGCGTCCTCGAAGAGCGAATAGAAAATCGGCACATAAACCATCGTCAGGAAGGTCGAGACCAGCAGGCCGCCGATGGCCACGACCGCCAGGGGCGAAAGCCGCTCCAGGCCAATGGCCCATTGCAGAGCTATCGGGATCATCCCCACTGCCGTGCCGACCGCCGTCATCAGAATGGGCCGCGTGCGAATTCGGACCGAGTCCACCAGCGCGTCGTAAGTGCTCGCGCCGCGTTCCTTGGCCGCGGTGATGAAGTCAATCAGCAGAATGGAATTCTTTACCACGATGCCCGCCAGCAGAATCATTCCCATCATGGAAGGCATGCAGCCGTGTTTGTTGGTCAGCAGCATGGCCCAAACGGCGCCAATCAGCGCCAGCGGAATGGCGACCATGATGGTCAGCGGATGCATCCACGACTTGAAGGCCGGCACGAGCGAGAAGTAGAGCAGGACCAACCCCAGAGTCGAGCGCCATGCCCAGGCGGCCGAAGGACTCATTCATCTGTTTGATCTCCCCTTCATGGCTGAGGCTATAGCCGGCGGGCAACTCGAGGCCCGCCAACGCTTTGACCACGTCCTCCTGCAAGTGGGAAATGGGTTGCTTGGCCCGGTAAGCCTGGATGTCGAGGGTGCGCTGGAGTCCCTGGCGGGTGATGACCGAGGCCACAGGCTGGCGGCTCACAGTGCCCAGGTCCGCCAAAGGCACCTGGCCAAAAGGTGTTTGAATCGGATAGGTAGCTAATTGGGCCGCGTGGGCGCGCTCGGCTGCGGGAAGCTGAATCCAACACATTCAGGCCGTCCTGGTTAGGCACCCGGAACACCGAACTGGGCAGCCCGCGCACCGCCCCGGCCAACTGGCCCGCCACGGTTGCGGGCGAGACCTGATACAGAGCCAACTGTTCCGGGTTGGCGACGAACTGGACTTCCAACGAATCCAGCGTCCAGGAGCGGGTGACCGAGGTGGCGCCGCGCAGGTTCTGGCGCAACCGCTGCTCCACATCCCTGCCAAGCCGGTCCAGCATTTGCAGGTCGGGGCCGGAAAGCATCACGTCCACCGAAGCGCGGATAGTCGAGAGCGGGGTGGCGCCGAAGTCAAAGACATCCACGCTCTTCAAGCCGGGGATTTGGGCAAACTCGCGGCGGAACTGATCCTCAATGTCCCAAATGGAGGCCTTGCGATGAAAGCGGTCGGTCAGATGCACCGTCAGGTTGCCCTGTTGGGGCAGGCGGCCGGCCCCAAAGGAAATCACCGCCGGCTCCGACCCCAGGAGCGAGGAGACCGAGGTGACTTCGGGACGTCTGTAAATCGCCTCCTCCATTTGGGTCAGCGCTTGGTCGGTGTCGGCCAGCGATGTATTGGCGTCGGTTTCGAAGTTGACCTTCACGATGCCTGTGTCCATGGGCGGCATGAGGTCACGGCCAATGAGCGGCATCTGGCGCAGGGAGAGCACCAACAAAATCAGCGCCGGCGGTAGAAACCAGACCCGGTGCTTGAGCGCAAAAGCCGTCAGCCGCACGTAGAAATCGCGCACCGGGTCCACCACCCAGGTGTCGAACCGGGAGATGAGCTTCTCGAACCGGTTGCGGCCGGCGCCGGCTTTGCGCCGCAGCAGCGTGGGTGCCAGCAACGGAATCACCGTCACCGAGATGATGTAAGAGGCGATCAAGGCAATGCAGAGGCTTACTGATAGAGGTCGCAAGACCGTCTGCACAAAGCCGCCGATGAAGATAATCGGCAGCAGGACCATCACGGTGGCGTAGGTGCCCGAGAAGATGGCAAGCATCACTTCCTGCGTGCCGCCGACCACGGCCTGGTGGGCATCCGTGCCTTGCTCATGGAGATGGCGCTCGATATTTTCAAGCACCACGATGGCATCGTCCAGCAGCATGCCCACGGCGATAATCACCGCCGTGAGCGTCACCATGTCGAACTCATAGCCGATGAGCCATAGAATGGCGAAGGTGAGCAGGTAGGTAAACGGGATCGAGATGGCCGCCAACAGCATCCCGCGCAGGTCGGCCAGAAACAGGAAGATGACAATCACCGTCATGATTACGGCGTCCCGCAAGGCGTCCAGCATGTTGCCCACGGACAGCCCGATCAGATCGCCCTGGGTATCCGGGATGCTGAACTCGATGCCGGGATAGGTCTTTTCGAGCCGCGGCAGCGCCCCCGCCACGTCGGCAATGGTGCGCAGGGCGTAGCCGGTGGTGCCGCGCTGGATGTTGACCGCGATAGCAGGCTTGCCGTTGCCGTGATAAGCGCTCTGGGGTTCGAGCACGCCGCGCCGGATGCTGGCGATGTCGCTCAAATGCACGTCGCCCCCCGACCGGTGAGCGACGGTGATGCGGCCCACGTCGGCCAGGCTCTGGAACTCGCCGGTGCGCTTGAGCAGGAACTGGCTCTGTGCGGTGATCAGCAGGCCGATGGGCTGGTTGGCGTTGAACGCGATCAGTCGCTGGCTGATGTCCTGCGGGGTCAGGCCGAAACGCTCCAGGCTTGTCCCGCTCCAACGCGACCCGCACCACGGGTTGATGCGCGCCAAAGACCTCGACATTGGCCACCTGGGGCAGTTGCAGGAGGCGCTCCTTGATTTCGTTGTCGGCCAGTTGCCGCACCATCGAGAGGTCCAGCGGCGAGTCGGCCTTGGGCCGCAGCGCTAGAGTGAGCACCGCCGGAGTGGCCGAGGAGACCTTGAAAACCATCGGCGGCCGGATGGCATCCGGCAGCAGGGCCTTGATCTTTTGCAGGCCGTTGGCCACGTCCGTCGCGGCCGAGTCCAGTCCCTTGGCATATCGGAACTCGACCGTCACCGCTGAGACCTCGTCCTTGCTGACCGAAGTGACGCGCCGGACCAGTTCGATGGTATTGAGTTCCTTTTCGATTGTGCGGCTCACCTCCGACTCGACATCCTGCGCCGAAGCGCCCGGATACACTGTGACGACCGCGATCTGCGGGCGTTCGGAATCAGGGAAGAGGTTGACCGGCATGCGCCGGTAACCCACAAACCCAATCACTGCCGCCAGCAGGACCAGCGAGGTGATCAGGTGCGGCTTCTTCAGGTAACCTTCGACAAAGTTCACGGCCGGCCCTCTCCGCCTCTCGAGTCAGCGGCCACGATGACTTTCATTCCCGCCGCCAGGGTCATCAGGCGTGAGGGGCGGGCCACAACCACAGGTTCGCCCACCCGCATCTCGCCTTTCACGCCCGCCCGGTCGAGCGAACGGGCCAAGACCTGGACCTGAACGGCCGGATGAGGCCGTCTTCCACGGCAAACACCCATGTTCCTTTCTCCCCTTCCAGCAACGCGTCGGCCGGGACCACCACGCCTTCGGAGGAACTCAATTGCACATCCAAACCAACCGTCGCGCCGGAGACCAGCCCCGGGGGCGCATTGGTGATATCGCATTCGAAGGCGGCCAGGTGGCTGTCGCCCATGGCGGGGAACACGCGGGAAATGGCGGCATCCAGCGGACGGCCCGACAGGCTCAAGATTACGGGCTGGCCAACGCGCAGCCCGGGGAAATCCTGCGGCGGCAGTTCGGCCCGCACGCGGACCGACTCCTGGCGGACCAGTTTGAACAGCGCCTTGCCCGCCACCGCCAGGTCACCGGGATCAGCCAGCCGCCGCGCTACCACGCTGTTAAGGGGCGCGGTGATTTGGGTGTAACCCAACCTTGTCTTTGCCAGTTCCAGTCGCGTCTGCGCCACCTGGAGCGCGGCGCTGGCGGCGGCTTCGGCTGCCTGCGAGCGTTGCCACTCTTCGAGCGCGACGCCTTTGACCTCGAACAACCGCCGGTCACGCGCAGTCGCGGCATGCTGAGCCTCGTATGCTTTTTGCGCGGAGGCCACGCCGGCTTCCGCCTCGGCCAGCGCGTCCCGGAACTCGCTGGGGTCCAGCGCGGCCAGCAAGTCGCCTTTTTGAACTACCGCCCCCTCCCGCACCTTCATTTCCAGCACCTGAGCCATCACCTGCGGCGCCACATCCACTTCATCGGCGCCGCTGACCGTGCCCAGCACATGCTGGCGGTTGACCACCGTGCCTTGCGCTACCAGGGCAACCTCCACGGCGGGCGGCAATTCAACAGGCAGCGCCGCGCCTTCCACTTGTCTCACCCGCTTGGTGCGCACAATGACCAACGCCGTTACGATGCCAACGATAACAATGATTCCGATGAGTTTTTTCATTGAACAACTTCCTTCTCGACCACGGTGTTGATGCGTTCGCCGGCGGTGACCAGGCCGACCTGGGCTAACGCCACGGCAGCCCTGGCGCCTTCCTCGCGCGCCCGTGCCCGGAGCAAATCCTCAATGGTGCTTGCTCCCGTGTCATAACGCACTTGCTCGATGCGGGCCGCTTCCGTGGCGGCTGCTACTTGCGCCCTCGCCGCCCCTAGGTTCGTGCGCGCGGCTCCGAGCCTGGCCAGTGCCTCCTGCAGCTCGGCCTGGACTTTGAGCTGCACCTCGGTGAACGCTTCGCGAGCAGCAGCCTGGCGTTGCCGGGCCGCCTCCATGCGCTTGAACCGGGCGTTGCCTTCAAAGAGAGGAAACACGACGGAGACCGACGCGCCCCAGGTGTCCAGCGTGCGGTCAATCTCGGTGCCCGTGTGGTCCAGGTAATTGGCCCCGGCATAGACCTTCGGGAGGAACTCGCTTCGCACGACCTTGACCCCGCTCTCAGCCTGTTGGGCGGCCAACCAGGCGCTGCGCACGGCGGCATTGTCTGCCGCCCGAGCCGTCAACCCGGACTGTTCGCCAGGCGCCAACAGGGGTTCTTCTCCGGCAGTGAGTCCACCGTGACGCCCGCCGCCGGGTCCCGGCCCAACACCGACAACAGTAACGCGCCCACCTTGATGCGGTCCGCCTGCACGTTGGCCCGCTGGCCTTTGACACCCTCGAGTTCATCCACGACCTTCAGCCGATCCACATCCGGGCGTTTGCCCAACTGCACCATTTCATCCAACCGCGCCTTCGTCTGCTCCAGCGCGGCGATTTGCTCAGCCAGCGACATCTGCACCCCGTCCAAGGCCTGCGCGGTCGAGTAAAGCGACACAACATTAAAGCGCCCCTGCCAGCGGTTGCCTTCGAGCAGGGCTTTGGATTTTTGCGATTCCAGCCGGGCAATGCGGATCTGGTTATTCAGCTTCCCGCCCAGATAGAGGGGGATCTGATAGACCAGGCCATACTGTGCCTGGCTGCGATCGAAAGGCAGCCCGTTGAATCCATTGGCGAGCAGTTCGCTGGAAATCGGACGTAGAATCTGGTTGTCATTCAAGTAGGAATAAGAACCTGAAAAGTCCAGTTCACCCCAGCGGCCCCGGGGCAGCGGCGCTGGCGTTGTGCTGGGCGGCTTTGGCTTGGTGCCCGGCAGCCGCAAGACCCGGGTTGAGCTTGAGCGCCTCGGCGACCGCTTCGGAGAAAGGGAGCCGGATTGGCGAAGGAGCATCCGTCAACCCGGAAGCGTTCCGCGCAGCGAGATTGTCAGCCCAGCCGAGACACGAGCTGGCGGTCAAAACCAGCCACAACCGAATTACACTATTTGCGTTTTTCATTTGTTTCATTCACCGGCTCCGCCGGGCCGCCCCCGCCATCGGCGGCTTGTCGGGGCCGGTCGGTATTGCGCACTTAGCTAATCTTTAATCACGATTGAGCCGGGGATTCTCAAGAAGTTACAGACAGTCCATTAAGAGTCACGGCGCGCTGTAGATCAGCCACACGCCGCCCAGGAGCACCAGCACGCCGCAGACGCCCTTCACGACCGTGACGCCCTTGGATTGCTCGTTCCAGTTCAGGAACCGCTGCACGACTTCCGTGGACGTGCCCGCCAGCACAATCACCGAGCAATGGCCCACTCCGTAGGCCAGCAGCAGCGACACGCCGTAGAGCGGATTGGTCTCCGCGAGCTTGAAAGTGACGCCCAGCATCGGCGCCATGTAGGCGAACGTGCAGGGCCCCAGCGCAATGCCGAACACCAAGCCCGAGCATGAACGCCGCCAGCAGTCCCTTGCGCTTCATGTTCACCTGGCCCGGCCCCGACCACGGCATCGGAATCACGCCCGAGCAGATGCAGCCCCACGACGAAGAAAATGGCCGCCACGAAGTAGTTCCCCCAGCGGCCCACGTCGCCCATCATCCGCCCCGCCGCCGCCGTGATCGCTCCGATCGCCGCGATGGTAACCAGAATGCCCACCGCGAACAGCGTCGCGATCGCCGACTCGCCCGCGCCGTGCTCACCCGCCCCTGGCCGCTGATGAAACCCACAATCAGCGGGATGCTCGCCAGATGGCACGGGCTGAGAATGATGCTCAGGATGCCCCAGACGGCCGACGCGCCCAAGCGCCATCAGCGGCGCGCCTTCCACGGCGTGACTGAGGCTGGTAAAGAGTTGCTCCATGGTTATCGCTGGCGATTGGTGATTGATTCACTGGCCGTCAGCCCGGTTCGCCGTTCGCAGATTAATCGCCGCCGATGAGTTGCGTCGGCACACAGCATTCAGCCCGGACATCAGCGGACAGCACGCGCCGCCACCGCTGCTCCGCGGCACACGGATCCTCGCTCCGCGCTTCATCGAAGACACCGCCGCCGCCACCAGCCGGACCACGCCGATCAGGGCTGATTTGCGTCCGCCGCTTCATGCTTCACCTTTCACGTTTCATTTGCCACTGCATTTGCCATTGGCTATCGGCTATCGATTTGACTTCCCGTTCCACGCCTCACTTGCACTCGCCGAGCTTGCATGCTTTGGCAATTTGTTCCGGCGAAAGCTTCATCTTGTCCGCCAGGGCCTGGGCAATGGTGATTTGCCGCCCCGTCATGGCCGGCCGCGCCTCCAGCCATTTCTGCAGGTTGGCTTCGTTCACAAAAAATGCCTGCTTGAAGCAGCCCGCCGAAGCCCATTTCCCGTCCGGCCCCTTCTTCTGCCCGAACCACGCAATGGCGGTCGCCGGCTCCAGCGACGCAATCTGGCCGTCGAGCGTCTTCACGCGGATGGGCTCGCCCGGTCTGGCCCGTCCTTCGCCTCGACCTCGATGTCCTGCTTCAGCCGCGCCGCCACCCCCATCGAGCAATGCGTGCAGCACCCGTACCCGCGCGTCGTCCCGAACTTCACGCCGCACGCGTCCTCGGGATACACCGCCCGGTCACAGAACGCGCACCGCGTCGCCAATTCCTTCGAGCGCAGCACCTCCCACGACACGACATTGCCGCCGCTGCTCTGCTGTTCCTTCGCCGCGGCGTCCTTATCCGCAAACGCTTTGACGGTCGCCCGGCCCTTGGCGTCCATGCCATATACGATAGCTGCGCCGTGTTCGCCGCAACCAGCTTGCCGCTAGCCCAATCCGTCACGCTCACTTTTGCCTCTTCCGCCTTCGGGTCCGCGCCGACGATGCTGGAGAAGTAAATGAAGTAGCAGTGCGGGCCGCACAACACCCGCTGCTCGCTCTGCCCCTTCACCATCGTCTTGGTCTTGGGATTCACGTCCCCATCGCACATGAAGCAGACCGTATCGCGCGGGCGAGTGTCCGCCGCGACCGGTGTTTCCCGCACGATCCCGGCGGAGCGCTTTGGCCTTGAGGTCCACCCCGAGTTCCTTCCACTTGGCCAGGATGTCCTCCTTGCCAAAGAACCCTTCGTGCCGGAACCGCTCCTTGCCCGAAGCGTCGAAGAAAATCTGCGTGGGGATCAGCTTGATCTTGTATGCCTTGCCGGGCGTCGGGGTCCTTCCAGACGTCAATGAACTCCACGTCCATCCGGCCCGCATATTCCGCCTTCAGGTCCTTGAGGATCGGGGCCATCGCCTTGCAGGGAATGCACTTGTCCGCGCCCAAGTCAATCAGCTTGGGCAGCTTCGCTGGCTCCGCCGCCCACGCCGCCGCCGCACCAAAACCAACGCTCGTTGTCAGAGATGTTTCTCAGTGAGGTCTTCATATTCAGTGTTCGATTTCAAGGTTTGCCGTTATTTCTTCTCCGCCGCCGCCAGCTCCACGCCGAGTTCCTTCCACTTGCCCAGAATGTCTTCCTTGCCGAAGAAACCCGTGTGCCGGAACAGCTCCTTGCCGCTGGCGTCGTAAGAATATTTGCGTCGGGATCATCTCCACGCCGTAGGCCTTCCCGGCGTCCGGGTTCTTCCACACGTCAATGAACTCGACCGTCCATCCGCCCGGCGTATTCCTTCTTCAGCTCCTCCAGGATCGGGGCCATCTTCTTGCACGGGATGCACTTGCCCGCGCCAAGGTCCACCAGGCGCGGCACCGCAGCCCGGGGCCCGCTCGCTAGCCGCTGAGGCGTCTTTGGATTCGTTCTTGCCTTGCTTGAGGGCCACCGCCGCAACCACCGTCACAGCCAGCGCCGCCACGATAAGGATTTTAATCGGCGTCTTCATAATTCAGTTCGCTTTCACGCTTCACGCTATGCTCTGCCGCTCACCAGCCCATCCGGCCCCGGCCATCACAGGGCTGACAAATCTCTTCGATGGCCTCGCTCACGCAGACTGTGTTGCACTTCAGACATCCGGAACAGCGGTAGAAATCGACCCACGGCTCGCTCGTCTGCTCTCGGAACACTGCTTTCATCGCGCATTGCCCTTCCACTTCACACGGCTGGCAGTTGCTGCACTTCTCTGGCCGGATCAGCGCTCGCTTCATTCCTCAATAATGATTTCCGGCTCCACCACGATTTCCGACTTCACCGAGTTGGCGACCAGGCTGTATTTCTGGGCGGCCTGGAGCGCGCGCCGCGTGCGGGCTTCAATCGTCGCCCGCGGTTCGCCCGCCGCCGCGATGCGGATGACCGGCCGGAAGCGCAGCCGCGTGAAGATTTCCGTGCGGTCCAACTCGATCAGCTTGGTGCCCTCGGTCGCGGCACTCGTAGGAGAGCAGCTTGAGTTTGAAGCGCTCCGTCGCCCAAATGAACATCATCATCACGCAGGTGTTGGCCGCCGCCACGAAGGCGTCCTCGGGCGTAAACACGCCCGGCATGGCCGTGCGCATCCGGCGGGGCGGAGAACTTCATCTCCGGGCCGTTGCCCATGACCAGATGGCCCCAGTGTTCGCCGGTCCAACGGACGGTTGTGTTGTAGGTGGCAGTGCGGCTCATGGTTGCTTCTTCTCTTGGCAGAAGGCGGCATACTCGCGCAGGACCGCCTCGCGGTAACTCGCCTCGGCCTCCGCCGGCACGGAGTTGTAGACCTTCACGGTCTCAAATAACTCCCGCTTGGACTCCTCATCCTGCCCCCGACCGGTCTGCCGGAAATGCCGGAAGATCAATGGCAGCGCCACTAACTCCACGGTCTGGCCATTGATCGGGACCTTCGTAACAGCCACGCCCGATCCGCACGAGCAGGTGGCTTCGCGCGGTTCTGCTGCCGCCCTGGTCCGCAGTGGCCTCGCTGGCAGTTGCGGTTCCGGCTTCCTTGCCCAATGCCTGGTCCACCAGCGCCGCCAACCGCTCGGCGGTCAGCTCTACCGCCTTTTGGCCCGCCGCATTCAACCGCCGCCGGCCTTCCGGCCGCTCCAGTCCGGCTTCGGCCACCAGTTCATTGACGACCAGGCTGGCGGCGGGCTTGCTCGAATACTTCTCAGTCGCCGCGCGCCGCGCACCGCAAGTCGCAACCGTCCACCGTAATCGTGGGGTGCAGCTTGGCGAAGGCCCGGTCCCCCGCGCCCGCCCGCCAGGAACAGGGGCAGGCAGATGGTGACCGTGTCCCGCGGGCGCAGCTCGTTCAACACCTTCAGCGCGGCCAACCGGCTGACGGTGCCTTCGGCCAACTCCTCGCCGCTGCACGAGACGATCCCGACTTTACGTTCCAGCAATTCAGACATGGCTTGCTTCTTGTTACTGCTTGTCTATCTTTGCTTCTGGTCGAGGCTCTCCGCGACTTCCTCCGCCAGCACACGCGCCAGCCTTCGCCCCGCCTCGTTCAGCTCGGCAATGCCTTCCGGCTTGAGGTCCTTATGCCGGCGAAACACATCCAGCACCGCCACTTCCCGGGCCACCGTGCCGCCGCTTTGTCTGACCATCTTGGCGGCGCACATCTGTTTGCAGCCGTCAATCGTCACCGCCGGATGCTTGGCCACCAGGTCGCGAGCGGCAGCGTCACCCAGACACCAGCTTGGCCAACGCCACCAACCGGGTGTCGTCTGGCCGCAGCTCTTCGCACAACTCATAGGCCGCCTCGCGGCTCACCGTCCCAAACGGCTTGCCTATCCCACTGCACGGCACGACTACTACGGCCTCTTTGGAAGCGCTCATAAGCTCTTCAAATCCTCCTCCACCTGCGCCTGCATCACCGCGAGATAAGCAGACGCATCCAGCAGCCTCGAACGTTCGGTGTCCCAGGCGCTCGGCTCGATGGCGGCCAGCCAACCGTCCTCGTAGGGTGACTGGTTGATGGCCTCCGGACCCGCCGTGAGCGCGGCGTTCACCTCCACGATGCGTGCCGCTAATGGGCGAGTGCAGGTCCACCATCGCCTTGATGGTTTCGATCTCTGCGAACTGCGCGCCCGCCGTCAATCTCGTGCCCTTGGACTTCACATTGGCAAACGCGACGTCGCCATTATGTTGCTGGGGATAGTCAGCCAAGCCGACGCGCGCGCGCTTGCCATCCGGGTCCAGCTTAACCCAAACGCCTTCCGTCGTGTAAAGCCGGTCCTTGGCCACCCGGAATGTGAACTTGTCCGCTGTGATCTCCAGATATTCGGGCATAAAGGTGGACGCCCCCTTTCAGGCGAGCATCTGCTTGAGGTCGTCAATCGAAGGCACGCGCCCGGCAACTCTAACCTTCCCATCCACGACCAATGCCGGCGTCATCATCACGCCAAAGGACATGATCCGGTTCAGCTCGGTGACCTTCTCCATCTGGTACTCCAGGCCGAGCGCCTTCGCCGCCTGTTCAGTCGCTGCCGCCAGATTGCTGCATTTGGCGCAGCCCGTTCCAAGTATCTGCAGTTTCTTCATAAATCTCACTCTCCACGTTTCACGTTTCACGTTTCACGTTTCACGTTTCACGCATCACGCATCATTCGAAGCCAACCCTTCCGCTCCCGCCCTCTGGCCCGCACCCGCCCCATACCACCCACGCGTCCGGTTGCACACGTTGCACACCGAGAGCATCACCGGCACCTCGACCAGCACCCCGACCACTGTGGCCAGGGCCGCGGGCGAGTCCGCGCCGAACAGCGTGATGGCCACCGCCACCGCCAGCTCGAAGAAGTTGCTGGCGCCGATGAGCGCCCCGGGCGACGCCACATTGTGCTCCACTCGGAACCAGCGCATCAGCAGATACGTCAGCCCCGAGTTGAAATACACCTGGAGCGATAATCGGCACCGCAATCAGCAGCACCGCCACCCAGCGGCTGGTCAGGTTCTTGCGCCTGGAACGCGAAGATCAGCACCAGCGTCAGCAGCAGCGCCCCAATCATCACCGGATGAAACTTCGGCAGGAACCTCTGCTCGAACCACTCCTTGCCGTGGGACTTCAGCAGCGCACGTCCGCGTCAGCCAGCCTGCCGTCAGCGGGATCACGATGAACACGACCACCGAGGTGATCAGCACCTTCGCGGGCACCACCACGTGCGCCACGCCGCACAGGAACATCACGATCGGCGCAAAGGCCACCAGCATGATCAGGTCGTTCACCGCCACCTGCACCAGCGTGTAAGCCGGGTCGCCATCCGTCAGATAGGACCACACGAACACCATCGCCGTGCAGGGCGCCGCCGCCAGGATGATCAGCCCCGCGGTGTAGCCGCGTGCCGTCGCCGGATCAATCCACGCCGCGAACACATGCTGCATGAACACCCAGGCCAGCAACGCCATGCCGAACGGCTTCACCAGCCAGTTGACGAACAGCGTCACCATCAGCCCCTTGGGCTTGCGCGCGATGCCCCCAATCGCGCCGAAATCCACCTTCAGCATCATCGGGTAAATCATCAGCCACAGCAGCACCCCGATCGGCACATTCACCTGCGAGCCCTGGCCGAACTCCAGCCTGCTCAGCGCCGCCGTCACGCCCGGCAGCAGCCTTGCCAAACGCCACCCCCGCCACCATGCACAGGAAAACCCATACCGTCAGGTAGCGCTCGAAGAACGCCAGCCGCTTCGGCTCCGTCACCGGTCTCACGATCTCCTGCTGAGATGCTGCCTCGCTCATGCGCCGCTTCGTCAGGATGCTTTGCGCGCCGTCACTTCCAGGCTGGTGACGTAATCCGCCGGCCCGGTCCCCGCGGGCAGATGCTCCACGATCTTCTCGTACAGCGGGTCGTTCCAGTCCGTCATGGCCTCGCACGTAACCTGCCTTCGGTTTGAGCCGGATGTCCGTCAGCCCGGCTTCGCGCGCCATCCGCTCGGTTTCGTTCACCAGCACCGCGCCGGCCACGCAACCCACCAGGGCCTCCACCATCTCCCGGACCTCCGGGGGCAGCGGCTTGAGCAACGCCAGGTCGGACACCGCCACCCGCCCGCCCGGCTTGAGCACCCGCGCGATCTCCCGCCACACCTGCGGCTTGTCCGGGCGACAGATTGATGACGCAGTTGGAGATCACCACGTCCACGCTGTTGTCCGCCAGCGGCAGATGCTCGATCTCGCCCAACCGGAACTCCACGTTGTCCAGGCCCGACCGCTCGCGATAGGCGGCGATGTTCTTGCGCGCCTTGGCCAGCATCTCGGGCGTCATGTCCACGCCGATGGCCCGGCCGGTCGGCTCCGACCTTGCGCGCCGCGATGAACACGTCGAAACCGCCGCCGCTGCCCAGGTCCAGCACCACCTCGCCCGGCTTCAGCGAGGCCAGCGCCGTTGGGTTGCCGCACGAAAGGCCCATGTTGGCGCCCTCCGGCAGCGCCGCCAGCTCCTCCGCACTGTAGCCGACGTACTGGGCCAGCTTGGTCGGATTCCTCGACACTCGAGCCGCAACAGCTCACGCCGCAGCAGCACGAAGGGTCTTGCCGCGCGATTTCGCTGTAACCTTCCCGGACCGCCGCGCGCACGGCCTCCGCGTCATTGGTTGTCTTCGTCTTATTCATATCTTTGTTTTCATCACCGACACAGCCGCCGGCACAATTCCACCGGGTCCAGGGCCAGCACCTGCTTGAGGCGCTTGCCGTCCGCGGCAATCTTCCCGTCTTCGGCCAGCGCCCTGACCGCCCAGCGAATCGCTTCGCGGGCGGAGGCCGGCGCTTCCTTTCCGGGGAGCGAGTAATAAATCCAGCGTCCGTCTTTGCGTGAATCCACCAGCCCGGCCTGGTAGAGAATGGACAGGTGCTTCGAGGTGGTGGACGCCGCCAGCCCGAGCAACTCGGTGATCTGGCAGACGCACATCTCGCCGCCGCGCAGCGCCAGCAACATGCGGACCCGGTTCTCGTCCCCCAGCGCCTTCGTCACCGCCATGAACTCACGCATCTTCATATACTATATTTCGCCATACAACGAAATAATATACGCGCCGCCCGCCGCCTGTCAAGCGCCGCCCGGAACTTTTTTGCTGAGAGGCTGGGGCGAGTGAGCCGTCGGGAAAGAACCGGAGGGAACAGAGGAAACGGAGATCCTGCAAAGCAGCGGCAAAGAACAAGGGCAGCCATAGCACCTCGCAATTCAGCGAGCACCCGCGCGCTTGAGAACCCTCCCCGGGCTCCCCTCTCTCCACTCCGTTTCCTCGGTTATCTCCTGTTCAGCCGGATGACCCCGCCTCAATGCCTCGCCAGCCACAGCGCCCACCAGCCATGCCCGATCAACGTGACCAGGGGAACGATCGAACACCACAAGCCCATCGCGGGGCGCTGGCAGACGATCTGGCCGTCCTCGCGGATTTGCGGCGAGCCGGGCAGGCTGCTCAGCAACAACGTTCGCTGAGGCCGGCGCGGATCATAGACCAGCGCTTCTTCGGCACCGTCGTGAAATTCGTTCGCTGCGGTGCTGGCATCGGCCATGCCCACGTCGCCGGTGAGGGTCTTGAAGGTGAAGGTGTATTTGTAAACCGTCCGCTTGTTGACCCGCCGGTTGGTCGGCTCCTTGGAGACCAGCTTGCCGGTAGCGGGGACCCCTTGGGCCAGCAGCGCGCACGCGCTCACCCCGCGCACCAGGCTGAACACGACGCCGCCCAGCCCGATCAGGGGGAAGATCACTACCATCAGCGCACTGGCGCCGAACACATTTGCCCGCATGCCCTGGATTCGGGCGAAGCCCGGCTTGCCGGGGGCGTATTCGACTGTGACTGTGTCCCCGGCGCGCAGGTTGCGGCCTGTGGCGTAGGAGACGCCGTGGTATGCCTTGTCATCCACGACATAGGAGAATTCGTTCCGGTAGATGGGCGTGCCCCGTCTGTTTTTGGTGCCGCCTTCGGATGCGCCGGCGTTGCTGCTGGCCGTCACGCGGCCCTTGGCCGTCTCCAAATGCCCCTTGAAGCGATACCAACTGCTGAAATCCGCCCGGCACGCAAACAGCCAGAAGAAGACCATGCCGAAGCCGAAGAAGATCCAGGCGAACTGGCTGAACCCGCCTCCAAACAGCATGCGCAGCCGCACCAACAGGGGCACCGGGCGCGTCTCGACAAAGGGCGAGCCACCCGCGGGCGTTGGATAGCTTTCGTTCATTTCCGCTGCGGCGCCATCGAAGCAGGCGCGAGAAGCTTCGTCAAGGTCGCACACGGAGGCACAGCTCCTGGGAGCGCCGCTTGCCACCGCCGCCACGAGAGCGGCACGCAACCTTTTTCATTGCGAATCGAACCCGGTCTGCTATCCAGCCACGCATTAGCGTTATGCAACGATTGCTTTCTCACTGCTTGTTTGGTTTGACCGTTCTGACTTTCACTGCCGCCTCCCGTTTGCCGGCGCAGGATGCCGAACCGCGCGTCATTGAGCCCGGCCCGCCCCCTTCCGATGCCATTATCCTGTTCAACGGCAAAGACCTGTCGCAATGGAAGAGCGACAAGAATGGCGGCCCCGCCAAATGGACCATCAAGGACGGCGCCGCCATCGTGAACGGCACCGGCGGCATTTCCACAAAGCAGAGTTTCGGCGATTGCCAGTTGCACATCGAGTGGGCGACGCCGGCGGAGGTGAAGGGCGACGGCCAGGGCCGCGGCAACAGCGGGGTTTACCTGCAAAAGCGCTACGAAATCCAGGTCCTGGATTCCGTTAACAACAAGACCTATTTCAACGGGCAGGCCGGGGCCGTCTATAAGCAATACCCGCCGCTGGTCAATGCCTGCCGCCCGCCGGGTGAATGGCAGGTCTATGACATCATCTACCACGCGCCGCGCTTCGATGGGGACGGCAAGCTGTTGAAGGCCGCCACAGTCACGGTCCTCCAGAATGGGGTGCTGATACAGGACCATGTCGAGATCAAGGGCACGACCGGCCGTGACCATCCCAAGTACCAGGCCCATCCCCTGAAGCAACCCCTGGCTCTGCAAGACCACCATAACCCGGTGCGTTACAGGAACATCTGGATCCGGGAACTGTAGTCCCCAGCCGGTCCCAACCGTTCCCAAACACCCGGGCATCGCAGGTCAGGCACCAGCACGCCGCCGGCCTCCAAATTGCGCCCCTGTCTGGACCATCCCTGGACCTGGGATGGTGTACGCATGGCGTACAGATGGCGTACAGATGCGTGTACACGTATCGTATGTCTAGCGTATATGGCCACCCCCGCTATTGCTGGTCGCGCCAGGAGGGGGTGCCGCTTCCACCCCGCCCCGGCTTGACTGCGACCGGCCCCTGGCCTTGGCCATAGGTAGTGGGCGGCACGCCCACGCCGGGCGCCGTGCCCGCGACCTGTCACGTGCCTGGTCAGAGCCGAAGGGTTTCGTCCCAAAGGGGCTGCAGATCGGAATCCTCCAGCGCCATCTGCTTGATCTTTTCCTTCCCGGCGACAGCGATGGCGCGCTGGAGCCAGTCGCGGGCGGCGTCCAGTTGGCCCAACTGACAGGCGTAACAGGCGAGATTGAAGGGAATGGTGAGTTCTTTGGGGAACTTGTCGAAGGCGGGCAGTAACGCCTCGGAGGCTTTCTGCACGCTGCCGCCGGGGATACGGCGCAGGGCATAGGCCTGATGCAGCCAACCGGACGAGCGGTCCGGGGCGCGACGCAGCAAGGCTTGGGCGACTTTCAGGGCCTCGTCCCAACACTTTGCCTCCGCCGCGATGGACCAATGCACTTCCAGCACGTCGGGGTGCTCGTGCTGGGCCGGGCTGACCCGGGCCAATTCGGCCCTGGCTTCCGCCGGGTTGCCCAGTTCCAGCCAACCAATGGCGCCGGACAAATAATGAGTATCGGGCGGTTCGAGCGTATGCATCGCGGGATAATGTCGCATCAAATTAGCATTTCTGCCTCTCCCGGTTTATCTGTGGTGGTATGAAAACTTTAGTGAGCACAGTGCTGGGATTGAGCTGCGCGCTGGCCGCGGAGGCGCAAATTCATACCGAGGCGATCGAATACCGCCAGGGCGATACCGTCCTGCAAGGATACCTGGCTTATGATACAGCGATAAAGGGAAAGCGGCCGGGTGTGCTGATCATTCACCAGTGGAAGGGGCTGACGGACTATGAAAAGAAACGCGCCGAGATGCTCGCACAACTGGGCTATAATGCCTTTGCGCTGGACATCTACGGCAAGGGCGTTCGCCCGAAAACGGCCCAGGAGGCCGGGGCGCAGGCGGGCAAGTACCGGAACGACCGGGCGCTGTTGCGCGCTCGGGCGCAAGCGGGGTTGGAGGTCTTGCAGAAGCACGAGTTGACCGACCCGAAACGCGTTGCGGCCATCGGGTATTGCTTCGGCGGCACGGCGGTGATCGAGCTGGCGCGCAGCGGGGCGGACATTGCGGGAGTGGTCAGCTTTCATGGCGGACTGGATTCACCGCATCCCGAGGACGGGAAGAACATCAAGTGCAAGGTGCTGGCGTTGTGCGGTGCGGACGACCCGCATCAGTCGGCCAAAGACCTGGCGGCGTTCGAGGACGAGCTGCGCCAGGCCAAAGTGGATTGGCAGGAGGTGAAGCACGGCGGCGCGGTGCATGGGTTCACGCAGTGGGATGCGGGCGACGATCCGTCGCGAGGGGTGGCCTACAACGAGAGGGCCGACCGGCGGTCGTGGGAGGCGATGAAGGTGTTCTTTGCGGAGATATTCAGGTAAGGGGAACGTCCAATTGATGCGTGATGCGTGATCCGTGATGCGTGATACGTGAAACGTGAAGGGACCACCACACTCCGCCTCTTCACGCATCACGCATTACGTATCACGTTTCACGCCTCACGCATGTTCGATGTTGGATGTTGGATGTTCTCTGACTAGAATCTGACATGCGCATTACGGGTGGCAACGCAGCTCGGCGTATTCTGAAGGTGCCGAAGGGGCTGGACGTGCGTCCTACGCCGGACCTGGTCAAACAGGCCGTGTTCAACAGCCTGGGCGTCCGCGTGGCGGGGGCGAGGGTGCTGGAGCTGTTCGCCGGCACGGGAGCGCTGAGCCTCGAATGCCTGAGCCGCGGGGCGGTGTCGGCGGTGTGCGTGGAGAAATCCTCGCGCCATGCGGAGGTGCTGCGGCAGAACTTCGAGGTGGCCGGTTTCCCGCCCCACACGCTGCAGATGCGGGTGCAGGACGTGTTCGCCGCCATCGGGCAATTGGCCGCGACGGGTGAGCGCTTTAATGTCATCCTGGCGGACCCGCCTTACGGGGAGAAGAACATCGGCCGCCGCTCGACTTCCTTTGCGCAGCAGTTGCTGGATGACGGGAAGCTGCCCGGGCTGCTGGCGCCCGGCGGCTTGCTGGTGCTGGGCCACACCAAACGCGACACCCTCAGCCTGCCCGCCGCCTGGCACGAGAAGAAGCTGCTCAAACACGGTGACAGCATCATGCGGTTTCTGAGCGCGGCGAGCGATGGCTCGGATGCGGTGTCAGCGGAACGGAAGGTTTGATTCCAAAGCGATGAAAAGCAAAGACGAGATCGTGGCCAACTGGCTGCCGCGGTACACGGGCACGGCGCTGTCGGACTTCGGCAAGTACATCCTGCTGGTCAACTTCAGCAACTACGTGCGCCTGTTTGCGGAGTGGCACAAAGTGCCGGTGCGCGGCGAGGACCGCCCGATGCTCAACGCAACGGCGAACGGCATCACCATCATCAACTTCGGCATGGGCAGCGCCAACGCGGCGACGATTATGGACCTGTTGTGCGCCGCGCGGCCCAAGGCGTGCCTGTTTCTGGGCAAGTGCGGCGGGTTGAAGCGGAAGAACAAGCTGGGGGATTTGATCCTGCCGATTGCGGCAATTCGCGGCGAGGGCACGTCGAATGACTATTTCCCGCCCGAGGTGCCGGCGCTGCCGGCGTTCAGCCTGCAGAAGGCCATCTCGACCACGATCCGCAATTACCGGCGCGATTATTGGACGGGCACGGTCTATACCACCAACCGCCGGGTGTGGGAGCACGATGAGGGGTTGAAACTATACCTGCGCCGAATCCGGTGCATGGCGATTGACATGGAGACGGCGACCATTTTCATCACCGGGTTCCACAACGAGATACCCAGCGGGGCGTTGCTGCTGGTGTCAGACCAACCGATGGCCCCCGAGGGGATTAAGACCTCGCAAAGCGATCAGCGGGTCACGGCGGACTACACGGAGATGCACTTGCGCGTGGGGATTGATTCGCTGTGCCAATTGATCAACCAGGGGCTGACAGTGAAGCACTTGCGGTTCTAGCTCAGTTCTCGGCCAGCTTGCGTTCGAGGAAGGCTTTCAAGGCGACAGCATTGTTGCGCTCGGCATCTTTGGCCGCGTATAGAAGGGTCACGTTGCCATTCCGGGCCGCCTGCAGGATCGGCTGCCAGGCCTGCCGGTTCTTCTCCAGTTCGTCCGAGTAGCGGCTCTGGAACTCCTCCCACTTCGTCGGGTCGTGATGGAACCATTGACGCAGCGAATCGCTCGGGGCGACTTCCTTTAGCCAGCCAGCCAATTGCAGTTTCTCCTTCTTGACCCCGCGCGGCCAGAGCCGATCCACCAGCAAACGCGCACCATCGTCGGGCGCAAGCGGGTCATAGACCCGCCTCGTCTGAATCGCTTTCACATAGTCCCATTACCTCATCTCGGGCTTTGGTCAAAGGGGGTGCAACTCACGGCGCCCACATGCGGTGGGGCGCCTGCCGGCGCAGAATAGGCAAGAGCCGATAGCCGAGAGCCGATGGGGTGCTAGCCCGACTTGGCGGATTCGACCCACGGTCTAACTTTTTTCGCTTCGTAAGTCGTTGATTTCCAAGGGAGGGATTCTCCCAAAGGGGGCAAAACCGCTTGTAGTGAAGACCCACCCTATTCCCAACGTTCTGCAAGTATGCATAATGGGACGGCATTATGTTTCTGCGCTTCACAACCCGAAAGAAGAACGGCAAGGAGCACCGCTATTACAGTCTGGTTGAGAACCAACGCGTGAGCGGCGGGCGAGTGGTGCAACGGCCTGTGCTCTACCTGGGCGAGATCAACGACAGCCAGAAGGAGTCCTGGCGCAAGACCATCGAGATGTTCGAGGAGGGCCAACCTCGCTCGCGGACGGTCGCCTTATTCCCCGAGGACCGAATCGGTCCGGTGGCCGACGCGGACATCGTGCGCCTTCGTCTCAACGAACTATCGTTGCATCGGCCGCGCCAATGGGGAGCTTGCTGGCTGGCCAGCCAACTCTGGGAACAGTTGGAGTTGGACCGGTTCTGGGCGGAGCGGTTGCCGCCCAGTCGCAAAGGCACGCGCTGGGATTGGGTGCTGCAGATCCTGGTCTTTTACCGCTTGATCGAACCGGGCAGCGAGTGGCGCCTGTATCGGCACTGGTTTGAGCACAGCGCCCTGGCCGATTTGCTCGCCGTCGATTTGGAATTGGCTGACATCCACAAACTTTATGAATGTCACGATCGGTTGCTGACGCACAAGCGGGAGCTTTTCAATCATCTGACCGGGCGCTGGAAAGACCTCTTTAACGCCCGCTTCGAGGTGCTGCTCTACGACCTGACCAGCACGTATTTTGAGAGCGACCCGCCCTTTCCCGAAGGAGATAAGCGCCGCTACGGTTACAGCCGGGACAAGCGCTCGGATTGCGTGCAGGTGGTCATCGCGCTCATTGTTACTCCGGAAGGCTTTCCCCTGGCCTACGAGGTGATGGCGGGCAACACCAGCGACAAGACCACGCTGCGAGAGTTCCTCCAGCAGATCGAGCAACAGTATGGGAAAGCCGATCGGATTTGGGTGATGGACCGGGGCATTCCGACCAAGGAGGTCCTGGCCGAGATGCGCGCGGCCGATCCGCCGATTTACTACCTGGTGGGCACCCCGCGGGGCCTGCTCAGCAAATATGAAGACAAGCTCCTGGGCTTGCCCTGGCAGGTGGTGCGGGAAGGCGTGTCGGTCAAGCTCCTGGTTGAAGACAAGGAACTGTATGTGTTTGCCCAGAGCCAGGACCGGGTGAGTAAGGAACGGGCCATGCGTCGGCGCCAGCTCAAAGGGCTTTGTAAACGGCTCAAGCAACTCCAGCAGATGGATCTCAAGCGCGATGAACTGCTCAAGAAGTTGGGAGCGGCGCTGCACGATTTTCCCACGGCGGCCCGCCTGATGGAAACGGCCGTGGCGCCCAAGGCAGCGCAGCTCTCTTTCAGCCTGCGCAAAGACAAACTGCGCCAGGCGCGCAAACGGGAAGGCCGTTACCTTTTGCGCAGCAACATCGTCTCGGGTCGTTCCCCCGAGGAGTTATGGCACTTTTATATCCAACTCACCCAGGTGGAGGGGGCCTTCAAAAATCTGAAGGACGACTTGAACTTGCGCCCTATTCGCCATCAACTCGAAGGGCGGATCGAGGCCCATATCTTTATCTCCTTCCTGGCTTACTGCCTGCACGTGACATTGCGCCGACGCCTGCATGACTTAGCTCCCGGCCTGACGGCCCGTGCGGTGTTGGAGAAGTTCGCCACCATCCAGATGCTCGATGTCCATCTGCCCACCACCGATCAACGCACGGTCGTGATGAGGCGTTACACGCAGCCCGAGTCGGACGTGCAACTACTACTGCAGCGTTTGAAGCTGGAGCTGCCGCCCCAGCCTCCACCGAAGATCATGAATCCTAAACCGCCAGGCCAAACTAGTCCTGTAGTGAAGACCTAGAAGATGCCGCCGTTGATTTGCAGGCACTTACGCAAGGGTACCCCTCCAATCCGCCAAGTCGGGCTAGCCCGCATATTTCATGCTCCGATTGAAACACCCACAGGCTGCAAGGTAGGGACGCCTCGCCGAGACGTCCGCTGTGGGCACCTGACGGAGGCCTCGGCGAGGCGTCCCTACCAGCGTGAAATATCCGGGCTAGCGCTTGGGGCGGAGGAGGATGGCTTTCTTGTCGGTGCCTTCGACTTCGACGCTGTGGGTCTCGATGCTGGGGTCGTCTTTGAGGGCCTGATGGATGATGCGGCGGTCGAAGGCGTTGAGCGGCTCCAACTCGACGACATCGCCCCAGCGCCGGACTTTTTCGGCGGCATCCTTGGCCTTCTTGACGAGGGCTTCGCGGGCCTGAGCCCGGTAGCCGCTGACATCCACCGTGACTTTGGGGACGGAGGGGTCCTGCTGAAAGAGGAGGCGGTTGGTGATGTATTGGAGGTCGGCTAGGGTTTGGCCCTGACGCCCGATGAGGCGGCCGGATTCCTCGGTCTTCACGTCGAGCAGGAGGCCGTCTTCCAGGTGGTGCTCCTCGACGCTTACCGAGAAGCCGAGGAGTTCCAGGATCTTTTGCAGTGTAGCGCGCGGTTCGGTGGGCATAAGCGGGTTGATAGTTGAGAGTTGATGTCCAGAGTTAAGAGCCGCAGGTTGCCTGTTCCATTGGCCTTCTATTTCCTCTTTTTCTGCGGCGGTGTCAACACCGGACCTTTGGCGGGGACCGCGGCAGCCGTGGTGGTCCGGGTCAGCTTGGTCTGCGCAATAGTCAACAGGTTTTGCACCGTCCAGTAAAGGGCCAGGCCGGCGGAGAAATTATAGAGGAACACCAGGAACATCAGCGGCATGTAACGCATCATCTTGGCCTGCATCGGGTCCATGCCGGGCGAGGGAGGCGTCAGGCGGGCCTGCCAGAGCATCGTGACGCCCATGATGAGCGGCAGCAGGTTGAAAGGCAAGCTGCGTCCCCGGGATGATAGAAGAGCGTATCGGGCTTGGACGAGGTCGCTGACCCAGAGGAAGCGCGCTCCGCGCAGCTCGATGGCGCTCTGGATCATGCGGTAAAAGCCGAAGAAGACGGGATCTGCAGGAGCATCGGCAGGCAGCCGCCCAGGGGGCTGACCTTGTTCTCCTTCATGAACTCCATCGTCTTCTTGTTCATCTTGACCGGGTCATCCTTGTACTTCTCCTTGATGGCGTTCATCTGGGGTTGGAGGGCCTGCATCCGCTTCATGGAGCGGGTGCTGGCCTGGGTCAAGGGCCAGAAGACCACCTTGATGATGACGGTGATGGCGATGATGGCCCAGCCGTAGGAGAGGCCCAAGCGCGCTGTGCAGCCAGTTCATCCCCAGCAAGAGCCCCTTGGCGAAGAAGCCAAAGAACCCGCTGTAGCCCATCACCAGGTCAATGTTGTTGTTGAAGCGGTCGGCAATGCGCGCGAGCGTTCGGTATTCCTTGGGTCCGGCAAAGAGGAAGATCTTGTCGCTCCAGGTCTGGCCGGGCGCCAGGGTCTGGGCCGGATAGACCAGCGCGGCTTCGTAGCCCTCGGGCGGCGGCCCGTTGGTGGCGAAGAGCCGCTCGTCCTCGCCGACCGGGCGCGGCAATTCGACCTTGCGGACCACAACTTCCTTCGCCTGGTCCTGCGGCATGGCGGCCAGAGCGAAGAACTGGTTGTGCACGGCCGCCCAGACTACGTTGCCCGCGCCGGCGCGATATTCGGCGGGGGGAACGCGCGGCATGCAGGCAAAGCCGTGCGACGAAAAGAAGCTCGCGCCCGCCTCGGCGGTCTTCGTGCCGTTATACCAAAGCGTGCCCACGGCCATGCCCTTGTCGCCGGGCCCCATCGGCGTAGCCGTGCCGACGACCCATTCCTGGGCCGGCAAGGCGAGCGCGTGCGACGACTGGTTCTCCAGCCGCACGGTCGCAGTGACGAGGTAATTGGTGCTGAGGCGGAACTCCTTTACGATGGTGAGCCCGTTGGTCAGGGTCTTCTCGGCGCGCACGGTATTGTCCGTCCGGGTGAGCCGGAAAATGCCGTCACCTTGCACCGCTTCGCCGTCGAGCAACGCGAGCGTTGGGGCCGGAGTGAACGTGTCCAACGTGGCGACGTTATTGGACTGACGGCAGTCCGCTGTGACTCACGGACAGCGTCTCGGGATAACGGAGCAGCTCGACCAGTTTCAGGCCGCCGCCATAGGAGGTGAAGGTGTAACGCGCATCGGCATTGGTGATGGTCAGCAACTCCTCCGGGACATTGGCGGTGACGACAGGCTTGAGGGGAACCGTGGGCTGCTCGAGGACGGGCGGCGCGGCCGGAGAGGTTGCGTAAGGGTTGGTGGCGGTCAGTGTTGCCGACGGCGGCATTGGTGGCAACGGGCGGCAAGTGTTTGGGCGGATAAAGCTTATTGACCAGCGGATACCAGAGCATCAGCAGGCCAAAACAGACCACCAGGACAATGATTGATTTACGATCCATGCTGCTTAATGCCGTTGCGAATGAACCTGGCGGCGCGAGTGGGTAATCCGGAGCGCCCAATCCGAAGCCGGTAAGGGCGCGGGCCGTTGCGCCGGCACCGGGTCATCGCCGCAACCGCCCCACGGATGGCAGCGGCCGATCCGTTTCAACGCCAGCCAGCTTCCGGCCAGCGCGCCGTGGCGGCGCAGGGCTTCCAGCGCATATTCCGAACAGCTCGGCGTAAACCGGCACCGCCCCAAGGGGCCGAAAAGGAATACCTTCGCCGGGGAAAGCACCCAGCGATACAGGCGCACGCAAAAGATTAAGATGTGCTGGGCAACATTCACTCGGTTCACTCGCTCGCTTGCTTTAACAATCTCGCTTTCCGCAGGGTTGTCAAAAAGTCCCTCTCCACCTCGGCAAAGCGCTTGGCCGCAATAGACGGGCGCCCCACGAGCACCAGGTCCACCGGCGCGGCCAGCTCGCGCTGGTGGAGGCGGAAGCTCTCCCGCAGCAGGCGCCGCGCACGGTTGCGCACCACGGCGCCGCCGATCTTGCCGCTGGTGATCACGCCCAGGCGCGAGGCCGAATGGGCCGGCAGCCGCTGCCAATTGGCGATGAGGCAGCCGACGACCAGCCGTTCCCCGGCCTGGCGGATGCGGGCAAAATCACGTCCCTGCTTGATGCGCGCGGCGCGGTTAAACCCCAGGCGCTGTGGCTTTTGCGCGGCCATGCCCCGGTAGCTTATACCGGGGTGAGCCGTTTGCGCCCGACACGCCGGCGGTTCTGCAAAGTCGCCCGCCCACTCTTGCTGGAGTTGCGAGCGAGGAAACCGTGCTGCCGTTTCCGCCGGATCTTCGATGGTTGATATTGTCGTTTCATAATTCACTTCAGTTCGTCACCCGCGAGTGCATGTCCCCATTGACGCTGTGTCCGGAAACACTCCGCTAACGGAGCGCGGCAGAATAGCAGCGAACCCGAGGGTGTCAAGCTGATGGAAAAGGAAGGCCGCGTCTGGGCGCAACTCACGTTATCGGCCCTGGCCCCTGGGAGCGCCGGCATCCCTGCCGGCACCTTGCAACAGCGCCCGATTTGCGGTAAACCCCAAAGTGTCCCGCGAGAGCAGGCCGGCAGGGATGCCGGCGCTCCCAGGGCCGATAACGTGAGTTGCGCCCCCGGGTCTTCGCTGTTCCCATCCAATTGGGGAGTTTAGCCTTATCGTTTCTTAAGCCGAGCTGCGATGTCGGCCTGGAAAGCGGGCGGTTGGAGTCGGAGTTCGCCACCGGAGGCTGTCGCCTCGACCCGCGCGAGGCGTTTCCCGGAGAGCGTATCCCACCACTCGATGGACCAGAGACCATCCTCCACGCCCACGAGGGCTACCTTTGCGCCCGAGACCGGCGCGGGATTGGTCACCATTGCCCCATCCGGCCAATCACACGCGCGATCGAGCAGCCAGACGAGCGCTTCGTCATGCGTCGCCACCCCGAAGGGCAGGACGGGGCCTTCGGCGTTCTCAAACTTTGCCGGGCGCATGCCCGCCTGGCCGATGCCCGTCCCTTCGAGAAACGCGCTCAGCGCCGACCAGTGGGCATACAGGTTCCCCGTGTGAATATGTTCCCACCACCAAGTCATGGCAGTGCCGGCGGCGCCGGTGAAGGCTCCGCTCCAGATCGCCTGATGCAGAGCCCGGAAATGGGGGTCGGTGTCGGGCTTCCATCCCTTCCAGTCGGTTCCATACTCGCTGACGAAGAAGGGCTTCCCATACTTCTCATGGAAGCGGGCGGTCTTCTCGGCCATCATGCGCGCGGGGTGCTTTTCGTTGTAGGAATGATACTGGGCGAAGTCCATCTCCGGGAGGGCGAACAAGTCGGGCCGCTCGCTGCCCCCCGTGAAGCTGGAGGATATGAGGTGGCGGTACGGATCGAGCGCTCGCAAGCGACGGCCCATATCGCGATGCCAGGCCACCACATCTTTGTGCTTCAGGTAAGCGTACTCGTTGTCAATCTCGTTGAAGAACTCCCAGGCCAGGATATTCGGGAAAGCCCCCCAGCGCGCTACGATGTACCGCAGGCGCTTCTCATACAAATTCTTCGCCTCGGCGCTGGTAAAGAACTCGTCCTGCGTCTGGCACGGGCCGCCGTTCGTCGCATTGTATGGGTGGCGCGTCCAAAAGTTGTTTCCGCCCCAGTAGTCGGGCTTCACCTCGAAGATGCCGTGGTAGTCGAGGCAGAGCATCACAAAGATGCCGCGCCGCTCCGCCTCGGCGAGCACGCGGTCGAGACGCCACGCATTGTCCTGCCGGTAATGGAGTTTGTCCCCCCGGTCCCATTCGATGCCGAAGGCCTGCGGCCACATCCAGATCCGGATGTAATTGATCCCCGCCTTCTGGTAAGCCGCAAGCCAATCGTCGTAATCCTGCGTGCCGCGCCTGCCGTACCAGCAGGCGCATAATCCGTTCAGGAAGAGCGGCGTGCCGTCGCTCAGGCAGAAGTAACGCTTCCCCTCGGGCTCGACGCGGGCCAACCCGTGCCGCTTTCCGGCGGCGACCTGAATGACGGTGTTGGCCTGCCCGGCTGGCTTGCCGCCGACCCTGGCAGTGACGACCAGCGTGTGCCGGCCTGCTTCGAGAGGCAGCCAGCGGATGCGCCAGCCCCCTTGGCCGCGCGGGGTAAGAACCTCGCGCCTTCCCTCGATCTTCCTATCGAATTCCTGGTCATAGAAACCAGGGACGTGAACACTCTTGCCGGAGGGCCCCACGGCTTCAAGGTCGAGCGAGATGGATGCGGGATCGAAGGGATTGGTGGCAGCCGGCACGCCCCCCACCTCGATCTCTACCCGCTCAAACACTTCCGGCGCCTCAACGCTCAGCTTGAGTTCGAGTCTGCCGCCAGGCTCGCCCGCACAGACGGCGCTCAGGAGGCAGAGCGGAAGCAACAGCAGAAGGGAGTTGCGCATTGTCGTATCAATGAATTCAGCGAGCCCGAGCCAGGGCTGCTTCGCGGTCCAGCACGGCGAGCAGAGCATAGTAATTGTCCACCAGAAAGCCTTCGTAGCCCCAGCAGGTCCCATCCCAGGCCTTCCAATCCTTGCTCATGCCATTGTCGCATCGCCCTTGAAAGGCGCCCTCGGCAAACGCGCCCAACATCGGGAAAAGCATCCGGTCCGCATCCTTAACCCGGCCCAAGTCGTACAGGGCAGCCAGCGTGAAATAGGCGAAGCAGCCGGTGGCGCCGCCGTTCTCGTAGCGCTCGAAGGCGTCGGAATTGTCCTCCAGCTTCCCGCCGCCGAACCGGGGATTGTGATCCACGTAATCCTTCTTCGCGACGGGAATCAGGTTGCCCGGCAAGCCCAAATCGAAGCGGGTGTAACCCACTTCTCTCATCTTGGCCAGCAGGCGGTCCATGATGGCGTTGGCCTTGTCCTTTGGCACCAGCCCGTAGTGGATGGCGATGCCGTTGACCCAGAGGAAGTAATAGTCGTGCAGTTGGCCATCCGCGCTGCGCCAGCCAGCCAGAACGCCTGTGGCCGGATTGTAGAAAGCCTTGAAATAAGCCCCACGCAGCTTCTCGGCGGCAGCGCGGTATCGAGCCCGGTCATCGGGGTGGTTCGATTGCCGGGCTAGTTCCGCCATGCCATTGAGCGCGCGGTAGGCCAGGGCATTGGCATACGCATCTTCGTGACCGAAACCAATGGTGTCCCACCAGTTGGCCGGACGATACTTCAGCTTCGCAGGCCAGGAACCCGAGTTGCCGCTCAAGGAGTACTCGATGAGGCCGTTGCCGTCGTGATCGGTCGCCAGCATTTTGTCGGCCCATGCCCTCAGACGACTGTAGTTGGTCGCGAGCCATCGGTGGTCCTTACTGCCGGCGATATAGGCCTGGGCGGCGATCAGGAGTGAAGGAAACGTATCCGCCGAGAACTCGGGAAAGGCCCCATGCCCGGGCATGCCATAGGCATTGGCGCCACCCATAATCCTGTCGAGGGTCTGGCGGACGAGGTCCAATGCGGTGACGCCCTTCGCCAGCGCCGGCGTGCACTCGGCGATGTCCGCATACTCGTAATAACAGAAGGCGCAGGTGTCGCTCGCGGCATGATTGGCCAACATGCGCCAATGCGGACTAAGCTGAAGGATGTTCAGCCAATTGCGCCGGAAGCCATCAAACCGCGCATCCCCGTCAATGCCCGCAACCTTCGGATGAATCTCGACAACTTCCCAGCGATACTTCACGACCGGTTCTTCGCGTGTGGCGCAGGGAAAAGTGATCCTCACGGCCTTGGCCTGGTTGGCGCCCATGTCACCCGGCCCTATCGCGTAGCCGAGCGCCTTGATCGCTTTGGGAGCGGCTGAAATTCGGAACGACCCCTGGTCGGGAAAGTGCATGACGGCGGGGAGCTGGACCGAGCCATCCGACTCCATTCGCCCCAGCAACGTCACATGGCAGATGCTGTTCTCCGCTTCGAGCACCAGCGGTTCCGGCGGGTCATCCGCCGACCAATGCGACTCCAGCCGGATTTCGCGCCTGCCGATTTCAACCGCCCAGCGGGCAGGGGCCGAAGGCGCGGCTCCCGGGCGCCGGTATTCGATCCAGGCCCCGTGCTGGATGGCTTCAACCGCTGGCCCGGGCTTGGCCGGCGCCCGCATCGTCACTTGCGGGAAACGTTCCTTGCCCAAACTGTCCACCGACAACCCCGTGAAGCCGGGATAAGCCAGCGAGACTGTCGCATCAATATAGTCGGATGTGGCGTGCGCGCATAGGGTCGCGGGGTCCCACACGCAGGATACGGTGGCCGGCGCGCCGCTGAGCAACGTCGCCTGGCTCAACAACAATACCGCCAACCCGATGCTCCGGTTTCTTCTCATGCTGGGCGGAATACTACGCCAAGCCCAGAACTCAGGCGACAGGTTTCGGGTGAACCAGTAGCAAATGGGCATCTCAACAGTACCACCAACCGCCAGGCCCCCAAATCCGAAGCCCGAAACCCGAAGGCCGAAAGAAGGCCGAAATCCGAAACCCGAAGTCCGAAAAGCCTGCTCTCGCGTCTCTGGTAGCGCTGATTGAGCCGCCGCCGACTGGGTCGCAGGCCCAGGCGCTGGGATGGGGCAGGTTCGCCTTTCGGGTTTCGGATTTCGGCCTTCTTTCGGCCTTCGGCTTTCGGGCTTCGGGTTTCCGGCCTGTGGCTGCCCGAAATGGTGGTACTAACAAGATGTGCCCGTAGCAGATGCCACCGCATCGGGGAAGTGTGAAAACACCGCAGCCGGTAAAGTGAAAGTCCCGGCTGCAATCCTCTTCCCCTCAACCCTCCCTCACTCCTGCGCGCTGGACCATTCCAGGGGATCGTATTGGGGCTTGCTGATGGAGGCGTCCGATCGCTGCACCATGCCCTGGGTTCTCAGCAGGACACCCGGGGTGAAAACGCCCCAGAACTGCCCCCAGGTGAGCCGGCTGGGAAGAGTGGGGGCAGCATGGCAATCCACATAAATCACGTTGATTCGGTTGGCGTGCTTGGCATAGGCGGTCTGCACGCGTCCGTTAAATCCGGTGACGCCGTAAGACGGGCCGGAGTAGCCCGCCCAAACGGTATCCAGCCAGGCAGCGTCGGCATCGCCATTGATGTGGGAGGGGTCGTTCGAGCCGCTGATGTCGCAGAGGGCCACCATATCCGCGGGCCGCTGGACGCTGGCGGACCTGAACTTCTGGATGTGGCCGACGCCCATTTGGCCGGTGGTCAAATCCGGCCCGCCGAACACACCGATTTCGTTGAAGCCGTAGGAAAGAAAACCCGTGATGTGGGGTTCCCCGGATTGGACGCCGGCCGGGGTGACATAATCGAGGCCGCGCCTGCGCTTGGGGCAGGTCCAAACCAGGTCGTTGGGGACATAGCTGCTCAGCATGGGGGCGATGGTGTTGGGCGTGGCACGGTCGGCGCGAAACCACTCCCCGCCGCACGCCAAACCCAACGAGTTCCGGTACGGACCCTGCGTCCACCACGGGGTCACCTGCGGAAAGTAGTCCTGGTTGTCACCGGTGTACATGATGACACCCATGCCGATCTGCTTCGCGTTGCTCAGGCAGACCGAAGCCAGGGCTTTATCTTTTGCCTTGGCCAGGGCCGGCAGCAGCAAAGCGGCGAGGATCGCAATGATGGCAATGACCACCAACAGCTCGATCAACGTAAACGCCGCCCCCTGGGAATCAGTCTCAAGCCCGCCCGCGGTTGTTCTCGCGCCGGTCATAGCCTGGTGACTTTCCAAGCCGGCCTCGATGGAGGCGGGTTCGCACGCTTCGGTCTGACTCCAGTGATTGACTAAGTCCAGACGGGTATTGCCTGACATCATGGGCTTAGGGCCACACTACTGACCAGGGGCGCGTTTGCAAACAGAAAACCCCCCTGCGGCGAATGGCGGATGCATCTTGGCGGTACCACTACTTGGAGCGCGCCGGCAGACCCTGCACCTTATACGAATCTGCATCTCTGGTATGGGCTCTGTGGATTGCCAAGCCCGTTCCCCCTCACCCTACCCTCTCCCCAAGGAGAGGGAGCCCCCGGCTGCAGCTCTCGAAATGTCCGAGCGCTTCAGATTGGGCGACCGTCTGGCGAGGGGCTTCCCTCTCCTTGGGGAGAGGGTAGGGTGAGGGGGAATTGGTCTCTCTCATCCAGACCGGATTCGAGACGAATGAAAACCCGTATGAGGTGCAGGGCAGAGCGAAGCGGCGACGGCGCTTTCAATCGGGCCGGCGCCTCGCAGCAGCCAGAGCGCCGTCGCCGCTTCGCTCTGCCGGCGCACTCCATAAGCCGCCAGCCTCCCGGCTGGTGGTACCGGCAAAATGCGCCCGCGAACGGCGAATGGCGGCTTGCGGCACCCGCGAGGATTGGTTAGGTTTAAGCCGTCTTGATCGAGGCCCAACATCGCTTCAGCGTAAAGGATTACTACCGCATGGCGGAGACGGGTGTGCTCCGCCCCGACGCACGGGTGGAACTGCTGGATGGGAAGATTATTGATATGTCGCCAATAGGCCCGTTTCATGGCGGTGTGACCAACTACCTGAACGAACTCTTCACGGCGGCTTCCCGGGGCCGGTGGCGGACATCGGTTCAGAATCCGCTGCACTTGGACGACCATTCGGAGCCGCAGCCCGACCTGATGCTGCTCAAACCCGCCGCCGACTTTTACCGTAAGCGGCATCCGGTGCCGGGGGACGTGTTTTTGCTCGTGGAAGTGTCCGATACCACGTTGGAGTTGGACCGCGCCGAGAAGTTGCCCGCCTATGGCCGGGCGGGGATCGCCGAGGTGTGGATTGTGGACCTGAGCCACTCGACAATTGAGGTCTATCGCGAGCCGCATTTCACCGGCTACGCCGGCAAAGCCGTTTTGGGCGCGGGGGACCGGGCCAAGCCACTGGCGTTCCCTGACATGGCCGTGGACGTGGCCGACCTGTTGAGTCGCTAATCGAAGTTGGACACCATATTCCACGCATGGACAAGGATCAGGTAGCCGAAGTGTTGGTCAATATCGGGACGTTGCTGGAGCTGAAGGGTGAGAATCCGTTCAAGACCCGCGCGTATCACAACGCCGCGCGCTCAATTGAGGCGCTGAGCGAACCGCTGGACAAGCTGGTCGCCGAGGAGCGCTTGGGCGAGGTCAAAGGCATCGGCGAGGGAATCCAGAAGAAGATCACCGAGCTGGTGACCACCGGGCGCTTGCAGTATTACGAGGAATTGAAGGCCGCGACGCCGCCCGGACTGGTGGCGATGCTCGACATCTCCGGGCTGGGACCCAAGAAGATCAAGGCCGCTGCACGACGAGCTGGGGATCGAAACCATCGAGCAGCTCGAACAGGCCTGCAAAGAGGGCAAGATCGCGGCGCTCACGGGATTCGGCGAAAAGACCCAGGCGAACATTCTCGAAGGTATCAGCCGCCGTCGCGCTTACGCCTCACGCCATCTGCTCAGCGACGCGCTCCAACGCGAGGAGCCGTTGCTCGAAGCGCTGCGCTCGCACCCGGAGGTCATCCGCTGCAGCGCGGCGGGCAGCCTGCGCCGGCATCGCGAGGTGATCGGGGACATTGACCTGCTCGCCTCGTCGAAGCAGCCGGCGGAGGTCATCGAGTTCTTCACCAGCCAGCCCGGCATTCTGAAGGTGCTGGCCAAGGGCGACACCAAAGCCAGCGTGCTGCTGGAAGGCGGCATCCAATCCGACCTGCGGGTAGTCAGCGACGCGGAGTATCCCTCGGCGCTGATGTATTTCACCGGCAGCAAGGAGCACAACATCGTCATGCGCCAGCGGGCGATTGACCGCGGCCTGCGGCTGAACGAATACGGCCTGTTCCGCTCGAAGGAGGAAACCCGCGACCCGAAGCTGCTGGTGAAATGCCGGACCGAAGAGGAGATCTTCGAGAAGCTCGGTCTGCACTATATCCCGCCGGAGATGCGCGAGGACATGGGCGAAATCGCGCTGGCCGAAAAGGGGCCGCTGCCGCGCCTGATCGAATGGACGGACCTCAAGGGCTCGCTGCACAATCACTCGACCTGGAGCGACGGGCACCAGCGCACCGAGGAGATTGCCAAGGCGATGCGCGAACTGGGCCTCGCCTACTGGGGCGTCACCGACCATTCGAAGTCCTCCTTTCAGGCCAACGGCCTCGATGCGGCGCGCGTGCGGAAGCAGCTCAAGGAGATCGCCGCCATCAACGCCGCGCTGGAGAAAGAGGGAAGTCGACTTCCGCCTGCTCACGGGCACGGAGGTGGACATTCTGAAGGATGGCAAGCTCGATTTCCCGGACGACCTGCTGGCGGAGCTGGATGTAGTGATTGCGAGCATCCACGCGAGCTTCAGCCAGACGCGAGGCGGAAACGACCCAGCGCCTGATCGGCGCGGCGCAGAACCCGTACGTCCATATCCTCGGCCACCTCACGGGCCGTCTGCTGCTGGAGCGCGAGCCCTACAAGGTGGACCAGCGCGCCGTGATTGACGCCTGCGCGGAGACAGGCACCTGGATCGAACTCAACGCCCACCCGATGCGCTTCGACCTGGACTGGCGTCTATGGCCCTACGCCAAGAGCAAGGGCGTGAAGTGCGTCGATCAACTGCGACGCCCACCGCTTCGAGCACGCCGGTTTCCTGCGCCTCGGCGCCGGCATCGCCCGCAAAGGCTGGCTGACCAAGGAGGATGTGGTCAACACGCTGCCGCTCAAGGCGCTCATGAAGGAGCTGGGAAAGAAGCGCGCGAGGAAGGCTACGAGCAAGCGGTGAGCGGCCTTACCATGAGAAAGAAGACGCTTCGTTTGATGCGGTCCAAAGCCGGGCTGGTCGTGGTGGACATCCAGGACCGGCTGCTGCCGGCCATCTTCGAACACGAACGTGTGGTCCAGAATGCCCTGCGCCTCATCCGCGGCGCCGCCATTCTCCAGGTGCCTGTCCTCGCGACCGAACAGTATCGCAAGGGGCTGGGGCCGACCGTGCCACAGGTGGCGACGGCCATCGCGGGCTTTGCGCCGATGGAGAAGCTCGCCTTCAGCGCGTGCGACGCCGACGGCTTCATCCCCGCGCTCAAGCGCAGGAAGGTGTCGGATGCCATCCTTTGCGGCATCGAGGCCCACGTCTGCGTCTCCCAGACGTGCCTGGACCTGCTGGACGAAGGGCTGCGCGTCTTCGTCGTGGCAGACGCCGTGTCCTCGCGGACGCCGGAGAACTATCGCATCGGGGTGGAGCGCATGCGCGCCGCCGGAGCGGTCATCGTCTCCACCGAGATGGCGCTCTTTGAACTGCTCGGGCAGGCGGGAACCGCCGAGTTTAAGCAGGTTCTCGATCTCATCAGGTAGGTGAACCAGAATAAAGCCGGTCAGAACTTGTTGCCTCGCCGCGGTGAAATCCAGGGCCGGGCGGCAGGAAGAATTAGAGACAGGAAGATTGAAGACAGGAAAATGCAGCGAGTCCCATCTTCCTGTCTCCAATTCTCCTGCGCATCAACAAAGATAAACGCGTTGACGGCGGGCTGGCTCAAAGTGGAGAACAAACTCTGCACGAAGGCCTCGTTCTCAACCACGACGCGGTTTTGCGGCGTCACGGTAAAGGAGCCTGCTTGCCCCACGATGAGCCGGGTTGGCAATGCTCGACTGTAGCTTGCGGCCTTGAGGGGCCTGTTCTGGTTGCGGGATGTCCGGCTGCCGGACGTGAATAATGCTATTCCGCCAAGCCGTAACGCACCCCAGACCCCTGCGGATATTCTTTGGTCTGCTTCATGCCGAACGTCGAAGCTCACTGGCCGGGAGCAGCCGCAAGTAGCGTCCCCATTGCAACGAACTGAACCGGCTGCTCCCGGTCCAGATGTCATGTTGGGTTGAATGGCGACACCACTCAGTGCCACTCTGAATGCAGTAATTATGCAAAAAACATACATCCTCAATCCCAACACGACGTTCGCAACTCTAACCACCTCGCCCATGCAAGGCAAGGCCCTAGGCCTAACGCGCGCTCAGGCAGTGCAAGCCACGACCCAGCACATTGCGCCGTCTCCATTGCCCAAGCCCACCCTGCCGCCCCGCCAACCCTTGCCGCAGCCGGTGATCGATTCCGCCAAGCCCAGACTCCAACTCGGTCTGGACGTGCATCTGGAATCCATCACGGCTGTATCCCAACGCGGCAATACCTCCGCCCAGGCGCCACGGGAGTTCACCCCCGCCCAACTGGTCGAGCAAGTTCGCCAGTGGGTGGCCCAAGGCTTGCAGGTCTTTTGCGTGCAGGAAGCTTGTGGCTTCGGTTTCGTGCTGCACCGCCAACTGGTGAGCGTCGGCGCCCAAAGTTTCCTCATCACCCCCCTGGCCCTGAACGGCAAACGCAAGACCGACAAACTCGATGCCCGGGCCCTCTGCCTGCGTTTGTCCCGCTACTTGGACGGCAACTCCGACGAACTGGCCCCCATCCGCATTCCCACCGAGGCGGAGCAACGCCGGCGCGAAGTCACACGCCGCCGACAGTTCCTCAAACGTGAAGTTCGTTGCCTGGCCAATCGCGGCCACGGCCAAGTGGCCGAGTATTGCCACCAGTCCCTGCCCAGCCGTTGGTGGGGACCTCGGCTCTGGAAGAAGCTCTCGACCAAGCTGGATGCCTGGCTGCTGGGAATACTGGGAAAGCTGCGCGACTTGATCGTGGCGTTGGAAATCCAGCTCAAGGCCCTAGAGGAAGAGCTCCTGCAGCGCCTCCAGGGCCAGGAACGTCCCAAAGGCCTGGGCGAACTCACGCTGGTCACCCTCGATAGCGAGATCTGCGACTGGGCCCGGTTTCATAATCGCAAGCAGGTCGGCAGCTACACGGGCTGCTGCCCAGGCGAGCACAGTTCGGGCGGCAAACGGCGAGTCGGCTCCATTGACCGCATGGGCAATGGCCGGGTCCGGGCGCTCCTGGTCGAAGCGGTGTGGCGTTTCCTCCATTGGCAACCCAACTGGAAAGCGGCCCAACGCATGAAAGTCAAACTCGCCGACGGCCAGGCGATGCGCAAAAAGACGGTCATCGCCCTGGCCCGCCAACTGGCCATTGATCTGTGGCGCTGGCGCACCGGCCGTTGCACCCTGGCCGATCTGGGCTTGCTGGCCGCTTGAGTCAGCTCCGTCCAAACCACCCCTGGAATTTTGCTTCGCCCAACCTCCAGAGCCTCCGTGAAAAAGCCTTTTGCGATCGGGCGGGTCCTGTCCGTAGCTGCACTTGGTGAACCCCTGGTTCGCCCGTGGTTCAGATGGGACGGACCCCCCGGTCGCCGCCAGTCACACAAGAACGACACGATGGGCGTTGGGTTAGCTCCCAACTGTCCGGATAGGAGTCGGTGCGGGACCTCGCGGTCAGGCACTCGTCATGGCGGTGACACCGATCGGCAACCTGCTTCCCACGCTGCTCTGCAGAAAGCCTCACTCTGGAGGAGAAGCGAAAAAGGGCTTCGAAGAAAGGACTGGGGCGGGGCCGTTGAGCCAAGGCCACGCCGGCAGAGGATCGTTAGTCTCACCGCTACCGCGCGTGACTGCGCTCCGCGTCCGCTGCGCTCCGCACGATATGAGCCTCACCCATTAAAAAAACCTGACGGAATTCGCACGACCCCCTTGACAACCCTCATAGGAGTGCAGCGCAAACTTAGGCTCGTTCCCGGTAGTATGCTTTAGATGCAAGCTCATACGCCTCAAAAACCTTCTCGGCCATCTTTCTATCTGTCTTCCAGTGACTGCTGCTCAATGTGAAGTGGAGGTGGCCTATGATTCCCGTCCGATCCTCCTTGCTGGTCGCAAGGGCGACAACCTCACTGATCAATCTCTCCACGTCCGACCGTGAACTATCCACATTGAGGGGCACGAGATATGAGATGAGGACATTCTCCAAGCGCCGTTTCAGTGAACCTGGTCCGGTCGCCAGGCCTTCTACTGAGTTATGGAGCTTGATCCAAAGATCGTGATGGTCTGATTGCATTCTCCGGGCGCTAACGGCGCGGCTTGGCTCCGGTGTGCCCCGAGCAACCACCATGGAATAAAGGGGTCATCGCGCCATTGCCTGAAGCCGCCGGGACAGGGTCGTCACCCTAGCCCTCCAGACCATGACCCACGCCTCTTCTTCATAGTTCACCTCGATCAATCGAGAGCGGATGGGACTTACTCATGTGCGCTCCAATCCACCTTGCCATCTTGGAATCGAATTATGCCCTGCACGTTGTTGTAATGCCATAGTTCCGCGTTGTTGGGGAGGGACTCCCGCGAACTCGGTGGACCCATCTGACCCTCGACCTCGCTCGCCGTCATTCCGGAGTGAATTTCCGCGAATGGATCGGCTCCCGGCCCGAGGGACTGTGAATCCCCGGAACTGCCACCGCCGCCTGGCCCCGAAAGCGCGCCGATGATAGCCATCAAAACGAAGAATGCCAAGATGGCTAGGCATCCTATGCCAAGGGCTTTTCCAAAGCCAGAAGGTTTTTTCTCCACCGGCACCTGCACCACCTGCGGCGGCGGGGCTTGAACCGCGGGCGGCGGCTCCAGGTCGCGCGCCATCGCACGTAAGGGAATCCATTCCTTGAATCCCTCACGGCAGTACCAGCATGTTGCCCGTGATCGTGCCTGCCTTCCACATCGCCTGCAACTGGCCCAGGGTGTACGGGCCTTTCGTTTCGCCGCCTATGTCAATGTAGAATTCCATGCGGTCTCAGTCCACCTTCGCGCGCTTCTCCGCCTGCCACGCGCCCTTTTCTGCCAGCTTTTCATTCCACCAAAATCGGTAGCACGTGTCCAATTTCGGCGTCGTGAACTCAACGTATGCGCCTGAGTTATCGCCGTACAAAACGGCCATCCGATGCTCGTCTGTCAGGACCTCTATTAGTCCTTCGAGGTCACCAAAGTGTGTCTGTTCAAAAAGGTCCCTGCTCATGCCGCAGTTGTGGGTGACGAAGTGGTGCGTGCAACACAAATCTGGCGAAATCTTCCATGCGCCACGGCCTATTGATTAACAGGTCGTTTTGACCTGATAATATAGCATTGGCTTGGTTTTCGGGCAGTTTTGCCCTGATATTGGGCGGGGCAATATCGAGGCGGAAATTCCAAGCAGCCATAACCAGACGAAATGTAGAGAGCGGGCATGAGAAGTCAAGAGCAGACTCCAGAACTACTGGACCAGGTTCGCAACGTGATGCGACAGCACTATTATTCGATCCACACCGAGCGGAACTACACGGATTGGGTCAATCGCTAAATTCACTTTCACTCCATGCGCCGCCGCGAGGACCTGGCCGGCGGAGAGGGCAAGATCGAAGCGTTTTTAACGGACCTGGCGGTCAATGGCCAGGTGGCGCCCTCGACCCAGAAGGGCGCTTCTCGACACTGCCACCCTGCGTTGCTGGGCGTTTCCCTCTCCCCGCTTGCGGGGAGAGAGTCAGGGAGAGGGGTTCGTTTAGGCTCCCGAGGGCCGGTGGCTCTGCTGGGGTTTAAAACGCGGGGCCTCCTCTCCCCGACGCTCTCCTCCAAAGGAGGAGAGGGGGCAACACCACATTCGTGGTGGCAGGGAGGAAGTGGCCAGGGTGGTGAGCTTGCTGAGTTGTGCCGGGCTGCGAGCTGCCCCTGAATGACGCCATTGGCTCGGAGCGCCTGGGCGATGGGGCGCTCCGCTTTGGCTTCCGCCGATTCGCAAAGTGCCGCTCCATAGTGCCACTTGCCCCGCTGCTCCTCAATGTGGTGGAGGATCTCAGCTCGAAGTGGCCTTGAGCCCACCCACCAACCCCGGGGCACGGGCTTGTATGGCACCTTTTCCGGTTCGCCGGGCCGCCCTCAGGCCCCCTGCAGGCGTATTACTGGCCAACCGGTAGCCAACCGGTAGCCAACCGGTCCGATGTGGATGCGATCCACATCGGACCGGTTGGCTACCGGTTGGCCACCAGTTGGCTACCAGTTGGCCAGGACCAGGCTGGCACGGGGCCTGAGGCAGGTTTTCGGGGCGCCTTGGCGCTGCATTCCGGTCGCCGGCGCCAGCGGCGGGGGGCCATTTTGCCAGCGGCGCTGCCCGGCGGGCCTGGGGGGGTAACTTTTGTGCCGCGGGAGCGTCTAAAGACTTCAGTCGAGCCTCTTGACGCGGATGTTCTTGTAGCGGATCACGCTGCTGGGGTCGTGGGCCTGCAAGGCGAAGGTGCCCTCACCGAGCTTGCGCCCGAAATCCTTGCCGGGCTCCACGCCGGGCGGCTCGTTGTATTGGAGCACTTTCAGGCCATCAATCAGCACCGTGACGCTGTGGCCCTTGACAATGATTTCCTGCGTGTACCACACGTTGTCCTGGGCGGGCGAGGCGGCGATATTGACCAGGCCGTAAAGGCTGCCGGTGCGGATCCAATCGGTATGGGTATTGTTCACCTGGCACTCGAAGCCGGCGCGCGGCCAGCCTTCCGGCTGGTACTTCGTGTCGAAGTAGATGCCGCCGTTCGCGCTGTGATCGGTCATAACGTCCACCTTGAGGTCGAAGTCCTTGAACGGCGCCTGGTCGCCGACGTAGAACAGGTGGCAGGTCTTGCCGCGGGTGACGAAGGCGCCGTCCTCGATCTTCCAGGTTTCCTTGTTGACCTCGGCGGGCTTCCAACCGTTGAAAGTCTTGCCGTCGCAGAGCGAAGTGAAGCCGGGCTCGACTTCGCCCGCAACCAGCGAGGCGGCGGCGATGAGGAGCGTGGCGGTTGCCAGAGCGTAAGGAGAAGTTCGTTTCATGGGTGCGGAAGCTAAGCCGGGGCGAGCCGGGTGCAAGCAAAAAGGGACGGATGGCGGCATCGCCACCACGACCAGTGATAAGCTCCTGCGTAACCACTCGTAGGAGACGACGTAAGGAGTCTCTCACTAAACCCAGTCTGGTCCTTGCGTAAGCTGTTGGTCAGAGACTCCTTACGTCGTCTCCTACGATGTTCTGGGCCGGCGCGCGGGCGTCCCTGTCCGCAGCAAGCGTGATTCTTCGCTGGAATGGATGGAATAGCGTGCTTTACCGTCGGCCCACACCCTGGCTCCGCATGTCTTTAACGGGGTGCGCCCGGGGACGCTGCACTTTATACGGATCTGTACCTCCGGCATGGGCTCTGTGGATTACGAAGCCCGTTCCCCCTCACCCTACTCTCTCCCCAAGGAGCTGATCTTGCGCCACAACTTTTTCGCTGAACACCACCGCCGCCGCGGGCCAAGCTCGCGGGGTGATCGTGGCCGGGCAACACTTTTCGCCTCACTTGCTCCAGCGCTTGGAGCGGGAAGGAGCCGGTTTGTCCCGCCGTCAACTGGCCCGTCTGCTCTGTCAGTGGCTGGATTGGAAAGGTCCCTCCGGGCGCTGGCAAGAGATGTCCGCCCGCAAAGCCCTGGTCGCCCTCCAACGCTCCGGCCACTTGCAACTGCCCCCACCCCTGGCGCCGCCGCCGCCGCGCCGCGTCGTCTCCGCGCGCACGGCGGGGGCCACGCCCCAGCCTCCGTTGCACCGTTCACTGGACCAAGTGGGTCCGGTGACCCTGGAGCTGGTTCCGCCGGGCCGCAGCGCGCTGGGCCGCGCCTGGCGCGAACTCTTCGAGCAGGAACATTATCTGGGGGCCGGTCCGCTCTGTGGCGCGCAGTTGCGTTACCTCATCGCCAGCCCGCACGGTTATCTCGGCGGGCTGGCCTTCAGCGCCGCCGCCTGGCGCTTGGCACCCCGCGATCAGTGGCTCGGCTGGAACGACGTGGCGCGGGCCGAAAACTTGCACCGGGTCGTCAACAACAGCCGCTTTCTCATCCGGGCTCATGTGCGGGTGCCTGGCTTGGCCTCCTCTAGCCTGGCCCAGGGGCTCCGGCGCCTGCCCGCCGATTGGCAGGCCCGCTGCTGGTGCATGACACGCTGGCCTTCACGGTCCAGGGCACGCCCCTGGGCTTATTGGACGTGCAATGCTGGGGGCGCGATCCGGACACAGCGGGCCAGAAACATCAGCGGCGCCAACGACCGTTTGAACAAAAGGAAAGCGCCAAATGGCAACACAGCGCCCAGGCCGTGGCGGCGATAGGCCCGGCCTGTCCCCAGACGCTGCTGGTGAGCGTGGGCGATCGGGAGGCCGATATTTATGAACTCTTCGCTTGGGCCCAAGCCACGTCGGGCGCACCCAAGCTGTTAGTGCGGGCGACGCAAGACCGGTGCGTGACCGGGGAACAAGGCCACCTGTGGGCGCAGGTCCAGGCGCAGGTCCTCGAAGTGGGTTTGGTGGTGCGCGTGCCCCGTCGCGCAACCCAGCCCGCCCGCACCGCGCGCTTGGAAGTGCGGTATGGCGAGGTGGAATTGCGAGCGCCGGCACGGCAGCCGCACTTGGGGCCCGTGCGGGCGTGGGCGGTGCTGGCGCAGGAAGTGGGGGCCCCGCCCGGCGTGGAACCGATCGAGTGGATGCTCCTGACCACCGTGCCCGTAACCCATGCCGAGCAAGCCCTGGAGCGACTGCGCTGGTATGTGCAGCGTTGGAATATTGAAGTCTACCATCGCACGCTCAAGAGCGGCTGCCGGATCGAGGACCGCCAACTGGGTGGGGCCGACCAACTGGAGAGTTGTTTGGCCATTGATCTGGTGGTGGCGTGGCGCGTGTTTCATTTGACCAAGTTGGGCCGGGCGACGCCCGCAGTGCCCTGCACGGTGTATTTCGAGGAGCACGAGTGGAAGGCGCTGGTGGCCTTTACGACCCAGTGTGCGGCGCCGCCGCCGACGCCGCCCAGCCTGTGGGCGGCGATGTCGATGGTCGCGACGCTGGGCGGTTGGCTGGGGCGCAAGAGCGATGGTCCTCCCGGGGCGCAAGTGTTATGGCGCGGCTTGCAGCGACTGGATGACCTCGGGGCGATGTACCAAGTGTTTGCGGCGCTGCCGTCGGTCCGGCGCTCGCCTGCGGTGTCCAGCAATCTTGACTATGGGTAAAGACCAGCTCCCTGAGGGAGAGGGCCGGGGTGAGACTTTCACGAACTATCCGAAAGTTCGCGCATCGAACCCATGAACCGGAGGAAAACATCCAACATCCAACATCCAACATCCAATGGCCTCGCACCGGGCGTTTATTGGATGTTGGATGTTCGATGTTGAATGTTGGATGTTCCGCGGGTTCATGGGGGAACTGGGCTCACCTTGTTTCCACGGGATCAAGATGTCTGACGCTGCCGCGCTGTCCGTTGCGCCAGCGGACGCGAAGCGTCTTGGACTGCGGTAGTCCTCTACCGCTTTTGGGAACCACCGAACAGCACTGGCAATCCTAAGCCAGCACATTAGACCTTAGCTCGGACCGCCTCCAGTTGCTGATCGAGCCGCTTGGGCGACACCGGCACCGCGGTGCCGACTTCCTGCGCGAAGAGCGAGACCTTGAACTCCTCGACCATCCACCGGAAGGCCTCGATCTGGCGCTGCGCTTCGGGTGAGCGCGCCGGTTGGGCTTGAAGCTTCTTCAGCGCGTCCTGGTAGGGGGCGAGTTGGCGGAGACGTTCCTGGTGTTTGGCCGGGTTCAACGCCGCGCGCTCGGCGCGGATAAGCAGCGCCTTGAGATAGCGCGGCAGATGTGCCAGCCGGTCATACTCGATGCGCTCCAGAAAACGGGAGGGCACCAGGCCGGCCAGTTCATCGGCGAGCGGATTGGCGGCGCGAACGGCGGCAGGTGCTCCGAGTTGGCTGAGCGACGAAAGCGTCCGGGAGCGCGCGAGCGCGGGAGCTGCGAGCGGCGCCGATGCGTTGCTGCACCTGTTGCCGCAATTGCAGAATCGGCCCGAGGCGATCCATGAATTGCGGCGCCAGCCCGGGCAGCCGCTCGCGCGCTGCGGCTACCACGGCTTTTCAAAATGCGCGCGGGTCAAAGCCGGCAAAGGTTCCGCCGGCAGGAGGTAGTCGCTTCAGATGTTCCAGGGCGGTTTCCCGCAGCTCGGCGCTGTCACCCAGCGGCGCGTAGAGCGCATCGAAGCGGCTCAAGGCGCGCAAATCCCTTTCCAGCCAGGCGAGGTCTTTTTGGATGGCGAGCTCGACGAGCCGTTGCACGCCGGTCAGCGACGCGGCGCGCGCCTGCTCCGGGTTGCGCGAAGAGACGCACATTCACGACCCCTTCGGCAAACTCGATTGCGGGCCAGGCATACACCGGCAAGTCCCGGACCTTCGCTCACGGTGATGCGCTCGGGCAGATCGCCGCAGGTCCAATCGGTGAGGCCGAAGCGTTCCCATCGTTGGGCGGCGCGCGTCCAGGCGGCGGAATCGGCCTTTGCGAGCGGGCTCGAGCGTCGCCTGCTTCAGGCGTTGCTGGAGCCGGGCGAGGTCGCGGCTCGTGCCCGAGCGATTTCCTTTCATGGTCAACGATCTCGATGCGCGGGCGCAAATGCGCGGGCAAAGCGTTGGCCGGCCAGTCAGCCGCTTTCACCGCCACGCCGTATCGGCGATGAAGAAAGGCAGCGAAGTCTTGCAGGAACGACGCGCCCGTCGGCTGAAACTCCCGGACGATCTCGGCCACCTTGGGCGGAAAGGGCATCAGCTCGCGGCGGATGGATTTGGGCAGCGCGCGCAGCAACCCGCCGATCATTTCCTCGCGCAGCCCCGGCACCGCCCATTCGATCAGCGCGGCGGAGGCTGTTTGCGCCAGGGTGAATGGCAGTTCAATGGTCACGCCGTCGTGCTCCTCGCCGGGAGCATACGCGTAGGCCAGCGCCACCGATTGACCGCTGACCGGGACCGCATCGGGAAATGCCGCCGCGTCATAGCCCAACGACTGCCCGCCAGCCAGTTCGGCTTCCGAGATGCAAAGCCGCTCCTGCGCGTCCGGGTCGCGCAACAGCCGATTCAAATCGTGCAGCGAGGAAACGTCGGTGAGGTGCCGGGCGTAGAAGTCCGCCAGGGCCTGATCCAGATCGCCCAAGGCATAATGCCGGACGCGCGTGCGCCAGTTCTCGATCTTCGCGCGGATGCCCCGATTGTGGGCGAGGAAGCGATACTGCGGCGGCAGCTCCGGCTTCTTCTCCTCCACCGGAGGTGAGAACGCGGACCTCATCGCGATCAGCCTCGGCCTCGTCATCCTCGGGGCTTGCGCGAGGGCAGCAGGTTTTCCTCCACCAGGGCCGAGCGGATGAAGATGGCCGTGGCGTCCCGGGCATTGATGTTCCCGTAGGCCACCTTGCGGCGCTGCACTTCCAGGCCGTGCAAGGTGACGATCTCTTCCACCAGCACATTGCCCGCGCTCGGGCTCCAGTGCGGATTCTGATGCGTGACCTTGCAGCAATGCGGCGCGAGCTGGTAGATCCATTGCGGATCAATCCCCGCCACGGTGCGCGCGAAGAGCTGGGAGGTCTCGACGATCTCACCGGCGACAATCCACTGCGGCTGGTTCGACTTGGGTTTGGGCGGCGGCTTGCTGCCTTTGCGGGCCGGTCTTCTTCCGCGGCTCGCCGCGCGCATAAAGCGCCGAGCCGGGAAACACCGAAACCAGCCGGTTGCCCGCCGCCTTGTAAGTGTTGCGCTCCTCGAACCGCGCGACGTGGCCGATCAGTCCGGCGAGGATCGAGCGATGGATCGCCTCGTAAGCGGCGTTGCTTTCATTGAGCCTGAGCGTGCCCAGATCATCGAGCGCGTCGTGCAACTGCGAATAAACGTCCTGCCACTCGCGCATGCGCAAGTAGGAAAGAAAGCGCTGCTTGCAGAACTTCCGCCGCTGGCCTTGCGTCCGCAGCCGGTCCCACTCGTCGTGGACGGCGTTCCAGATGTTGAGCAGCGTGAGAAAGTCGGACTGCGGATCGGCGAACTGCTTGTGGGCTGCGGCCGCCGCGTCCTTCTGCTCCAGCGGACGCTCGCGCGGATCCTGGATGCTCAGCCCGGCGGCGATGATCAGCAACTCGCGCGTGGCGTGTTCGTGCTGCGACTGGAGCAACATGCGTCCCAGCGTGGGATCAATCGGCAGGCGCGCGAGGTCTTCGCCGAGCCGCGTGAGGGCGCGCTGTTCATCCAGCGCGCCGAGTTCCTGGAGCAGCGCGTAGCCGTTGGCGATGGCGGCGGGCGTGGGCGGCTGGACGAACGGAAAGGTCTCGATGTCCCCCAGGTGGAACGCCTTCATGCGCAGAATGACCTCGGCCAGGTTGGCGCGCTGAATTTCCGGCTGCGTGAACGGCGGGCGCGCATTGAAATCCTCCTCCGCGTAAAGCCGGATGCAAACGCCCTGCCTGCACGCGGCCGGCGCGGCCTTTGCGCTGGTTGGCGCTGCTCTGCGAGACCGGCTCGATCGGCAGGCGCTTGGTGCGCGTGCGCGGATTGTAACGGCTGATGCGCGCCAGCCCGGCATCAATCACATAGCGGATGCCGGGAATGGTCAGCGACGTCTCGGCGATGTTGGTCGCGACGACGACCTTGCGGCGCGCGGCGGGCGCGAAGACGCGCTGCTGATCGCCCGCGCTGAGCCGGCCAAACAGCGGGATGATCTCCGCCTCGCCGGCAAACCGGCCTTCCAGCTGGTCGCTGGTCTCGCGAATGTCCCGTTCGCCCGGCATGAAGATCAACACGTCGCCCGAATCGGTTTCGTAAAGAATGCGCTCCGCCGCCTGCACCGCCGCGTCCACGTAGCTCATTTCGCCTTGCTCCTCGGACGCCGCGTCCAACGGCTGGTATTGCACCTCGACCGGATACAGCCGCCCGGAGACTTCGATGATCGGCGCGTTGTCGAAGTGCCGCGAGAACGCCTGCGTGTCAATCGTGGCGGAGGTGATGATCAGCTTCAGGTCCTTGCGCCGCGCGAGCAGGCCCTTCAAGTGGCCGAGCAGGAAATCAATGTTCAGGCTGCGCTCGTGCGCTTCGTCGAGGATGATCGCGTTGTATTCCGCGAGGTCGCGGGTCGCCCTGCGTTTCCGCCAGCAGGATGCCGTCGGTCATCATCTTGATGTAAGTCTGCGCGCTGGACCGGTCGTCGAACCGAATCTTGCAGCCCACCTCGCGGCCCCACGCGACGTTCAATTCCTCGGCGATGCGGCGCGAGATCGAAAGCGCCGCCACCCGCCGCGGTTGCGTGCAGCCGATCTTGGCTTCGATCCCCAGGCCGGCTTCGAGGCACATCTTGGGAATCTGCGTCGTCTTGCCCGAGCCCGTTTCGCCCGCGATGACCACCACTTGGTGCGCGCGAATGGCGGCGACGATGTCATCCTTGCGCGCGGTGATCGGCAGTTCCGGCGGGTAGGCGATGCGGGGAACATTCAGCCGGCGTTCCTCCCGCAAGGCGATCGAGGCGAGCACCTGTTGCCGCAACCGCTCCAGCAAGCGTCGCGCTGGGCCGGGTGATGATGATCGCGCAAAAGCCGGCCCAGCCGCCGCCCCAGCCGCACCCAATCGGGCAACAGGCATTGCGGCAGCAGCGTCTTCAGCTCTTCAATTCGGGCATCAGCCATGCAGGAGAGACATTCCTTTCAAGTCACGCCAGCAGTTCCTGGATCTCCTCCCAGTTCAGCGCGGCGGCGAATTCCTCCTCGCCGCCGATGGTCGCCTGGATGATCTCGCGCTTGCGGTTTTGCAGCGTCAGGATCTTCTCCTCCACCGTGTCGCGCGTGATCAGCTTGTAGCTCGTCACGACCTTCGTCTGCCCGATGCGATGCGCGCGGTCCGTGGCCTGGTCCTCCACCGCCGGATTCCACCACGGATCGAAATGCACCACCGTGTCGGCGCCCGTCAGGTTCAGGCCCACGCCGCCGGCTTTCAGGCTGATGAGAAACACCGGGATCGCGGCGTTGGTTTGGAACCGCTCCACGACCCCGGCGCGGTCGGTGGTCGAGCCATCCAGATAACAGAACTCAATGCCTTCCGCCGTGAGCTTCTCCTTCAGCAGCGTCAGCATGCCGACGAACTGGCTGAAGACCAGCAGGCGATGGCCGCCGTCAATCGACTTCCTCCAGCAGTTCGCCGAACATATCCAGCTTGCCGGAGGCGTTGGCGGGATTGACATCGTCCAGCTTCAGCAGCCGCAAATCGCAGCACACCTGGCGCAGCCGCAGCAACGCGGTGAGCACCACCATCCGGCTCTTGGCCACGCCTTGCGCCCCGACGGCTTCCAGCACTTCCTTGCGGCTCGCTTCGATGACTTGCTGATACACGCTCCGCTGGTCGGGCGTCAGTTCGCAGAAGGACACTTGCTCGAGCTTCGCCGGCAGATCGGACGCCACCTCCTGCTTGAGCCGGCGCAGCATGAACGGCCGCAGCCGCCGCGCCAGCCGCGCCTGGGCCTTGGCGTCCTTCTCCTTGGCGATGGGCAACTCGTAGCGCTCGCGGAAGTCCTTCGCCGTGCCGAGGTAACCGGGCATGAGAAAGTCGAAGATGGACCAGAGATCGAGCACGGAGTTCTCCAGCGGCGTGCCCGTGAGCACAAGCCGGTGCCGGGCCCGGACGGCTTTCACCGCCTGCGCGTTCTGGGTTTGCCGGTTCTTGATGTGCTGGGCCTCGTCGAGCGCCACGGTGTCGAACTCCAGCTCGCGATACCGCTCCGCGTCGCGCCGAATCAGCGCGTAGCTGGTGACCACGATATCGTGCGCTTGGAATCTGCTCAAAGCGCGCGTGCCGGTCCGGGCCGTGCAGCGCCAGGACCTTCAGCTCCGGCGTGAACTTCTTCGCCTCGGCCACCCAGTTGAACACGAGGCTCGTCGGGCAAACGATCAACATGAGGTCGGAGCCGAAGCAGCCCGGTTGACTGTTTGGCCGAACTCGAAAGCTGCAGGAACGCCAGCGTTTGCAGCGTCTTCCCCAAGCCCATTTCGTCGGCGAGAATGCCGCCGAATCCGTTCTCGCGCAGGAACCGCAGCCACGCCACGCCCTGCTTCTGGTAGGGCCGCAGCACCGTTTCCAGGTCGCCGAGCGGCGGGCATTCCAGCTTGGCTTCGCCGCTTTGTTTGGCCGCGCGCTCACGCCAGGCGGCGGGCGCCTGCACCTGCCAATCGGTGTGCTGCCGCAACGTGGCTTCGAGGAAGCCGGCCTGCTGGCTGGTGATGCGATAGCCCTGCGCATGTTGTTGCGGCGCGCAATCGAGCAAGACCTCCTGCAATTCCTCCACCGCGCCCGTATCAATCACCGCCATCTTCCCATTCCTCAACCGCGTGTGGCTCTGCCCGGACAGGATCAATCGTTGGATGTCCGCCGGCGAAAATGTCTCCCCGCCGCTCGACGCGAACACCACCCCGAGATCAAACCATTGCACGCCCGAGGAGGTGATTTGAAACTGCGGCTCGACGCGCTCGATGTTCTTCATCGTGCGGTTCTCCAGTTGCTCGTCCAGCGTCACGCTCCACTCGCGTTGCAGCCTCGGGAACTCGCGCGCGAAGAAGTTCAGCACCGCGTTCTGCCCGAGCAGTTGCATCCTCCCCTGCGCGTCCGGCCCGGAGAAACCGCTGCGCTGCAGACGCGCCAGCGCCGCGCGCTCGGCGTTGAGGTCCCGGGTGGAATAGCGCGTCGGCACTGTCCGGATCAGGCAGCCACACGCTTTCATCGGAAGCCGTGACGCCGAGGGTCATGATGCGCGGGCCGTAGGCGCATTGCAGCAGCGCGCCGAGCTGCGCCAGGCCGCCTTTGAGTTCCAGCAGAAAGCGCGGCGCCTGCGGTTCGAGCGTGAAATCTTCCAGCTTGAAATTCGCCTCCAGCGCCGCCCGCCGCCTGCAATTGCGGCCAATGCTGGCTCAGGAACTGCGGCACTTGCGAGCCGCGGCACTCGCACCGGCGCGCGCAACACTTCCTTCGCGACGGGCGGCAAACCGAGCGGCTGAAACGTGTGCTCCTGCCAAACCCAATCTCCGACCATCACGAACGCCGCCGTCTCTATCCTTCAACGCCAGGACAATTTCTCCATTCGCCTCCAGCGTGGCGCGCAGCGGGAGTCTCAAAGGCGTCTGGTCGTGACCGTCGACCGTGCTGGCTTTGCCGAGCGTGATGTTCGGGTGTTCCGCCAGCACGCGGCAGCAGCGCGGCGAAATCCTTGGTCTCCATTTGCAGCAGGGCGGGCGTCTCGCCGTTCGTCAGCGTTTCAAGGTGCTCGATGATCGCGTTGTCCTGTGCCGAGAAGGCAAACGAGCGTCCTTTCGGCAGCGCGCTCAGCGGACACCCGGCCGCCGCTCCATTTCGCTTCAAACACCAGCATCACTTTGCCGCGCGCGATGGCCTGATCGAGATTCGGCGGCAGAATGATGAACAGTTCGGCCGGCTCGCCGCGCGGCATCGCGTTGGAGCGTGGAAGGCTTTCCTGGGCCGGGATGCTGCTTTGCGCTCCGCCGGCTGCCGAGCGTGCCGGAGTCGGATCTGGTTGCCGGCCTTTGCGCCTTCAACCAATGCAATCCCACCGCGACACCATGCGCGCAAATCTTTCCCCACTCCCGCGCCTCGCGACAGGTGCAGAGGTTCTCGATGTCAATCTCGCCCTTGATCACCATGGAAGCCCGGAACGAGACCTCGCCCGCCTGCACGACCCCGCGCAGCAGGGGTGGCGACCAATGGGAACTGAGCACCTCGCCTTGCTCCAGATAAGCGCGCGCGCGCTTCATCACCTCCCAACCGGCGGCCTGGCTGAGCAAAGCTTCTGTGAGTTCAACTGGCATTCACATCAATATGCGGGTGGGATGCGCAACCGTTCAAGGACACAAAGGATGGAGCGTGCCTTTTGCGACTGAGGGGTCCGGTCCAGAGCTTGAAGCAGCAGCTCCGGGAAACCGCGCTTTGCGATTGACGGCCGTCCCCAAACGAGGTCAAATGAGTGCGCTTCGTCGAATCCATTGTTGCGATTCACGAGGGGAAAGCTGGAAGGGGATTATATGAGCATACTGGGCCAGACCAGTGCCGGGTATGAAAGCGGAATTCCAGATGGATTCTGTGGAAGGGGGGAGTTTATGCCATTCTCGCCGGCTCATTCCCACAACAAAAAGGACACGCACGAACATCCCACTGCTTATGAGCACGAAGATCCAAAGGACTCTTGCCGGAGGACAAACCGCGCGGGGTCGCACCAAAGCGTTCACCCTAATTGAGTTGCTGGTAGTAATCGCCATTATCGCCATCCTGGCGGCGCTGTTGCTGCCGGCTTTGAGCCGGGCGAAACTCAAAGCCCAAGCCATTGCGTGCATGAACAACAATCGTCAGATCCTGCTGGCCTGGCGGCAGTATGCCGAAGACTATCGCGATCAGTTGCCTTACGGCTACGCAATCGGCGCAATGGCCCAATATGCCTGGGTCCCTTCTGGAGTGCCTTGGGACCTGGACCTGGCCGTGCCCACCCAGCAGGGCAACTGGGACGCGGATAACACTATCAAAAAGAGCCTGATCTGGCCTTATTGCGGAAACAGTGTGGGAATCTGGCACTGCCCGGCCGACATGAGCAAGGGTAGGAAGCCTAACGGCGACATCGTGCCACGTCCTCGCAGCATGTCCATGAACATCTGGGCGGGCGGACGCGGGGACACGACAGACCCGAGAGGGGGTTGGAGCACCAGCGCAAATTTCAAGGTCTTTCGTAAACTGACGGAAATGATCAGGCCCGGGCCAAGCATGACTTTTGTGTTTCTGGAAGAGCGGGAGGACAGCATCAACGACGGCTTCTTCATCGTGCAAATGGACGGCTACCCGAACCTGGCGCAAACCGTCATGGTTGACTTCCCTGCCAGTTATCACGGTCGGGCGGCTGACTTCGCTTTCGCCGATGGTCATGCTGAAATCCACAAATGGAAGGATGCGCGCACCTACCCCCCACTCACCACTACCCTGCAACTGAACGTCGCTCAACCGAATAGCAAGGACGTGTTCTGGATGCAGGACCACAGCACCCGGGTTTATTGAGGCTCAGACACCGCGGTGTGCCACCAGCAGTGCGCCAACGGCTCTTGAAGTGTGCCAATATGACACCATTGGCACACCTCGACCTGCTGCTCGAGATACTACCTAATTGCGTAAGTCGCAGTGCATTAGGATATTACACATAAACCTGCCCGATGGCACCAGCGGTGCTCTAGTAGATTTGGATTTTTCTATTCGAGAGCACATTATGGCAAAAGTAATTGGCATTGATTTGGGCACGACGAACTCATGCATGGCGGTCATGGAGGGCGGGGAACCCGTCTGTGCTGGAGAATTCTGAAGGACGGCGGGTGACCCCGTCGGTTGTGGCTTTCACCAAGACCGGCGAGCGGTTGGTCGGCGATGCCGCCAAGCGGCAGGCGGTCACCAATTCGAAGAACACCGTCTATTCCATCAAGCGGTTCATGGGCCGCAAGTTCAACGAGGTGGAAGAGGAGCGCAAGCGCGTGCCCTACAAGGTCGTTGCCGGCCCGAACGGCGACGCGTATGTCGAGGTGGAGGTGGACGGCAAGACCAAGCAGTTCAGCCCGGCAGAGATTTCGGCGATGGTCCTCGGCAAGCTGAAGGCCGACGCGGAGATGCGCCTGGGGGAGAAGATCACGCAGGCGGTGATTACGGTCCCCGCCTACTTCAACGACTCGCAGCGGCAGGCCACCAAGGACGCCGGACGCATCGCCGGCCTGGAAGTGCTGCGCATCATCAACGAGCCCACCGCCGCCTCGCTGGCCTACGGGCTGGACAAGAAGAAGGACGAGAAGATCGCGGTGTACGACTTGGGCGGCGGCACGTTCGATATCTCGGTGCTGGAAATCGGCGACGGCGTCTTCGAGGTCAAGGCCACCAACGGCGACACGCACCTGGGCGGCGACGACTGGGACGGCCGGATCATGGATTGGATTCTGGACGAGTTCAAGAAGGAGCACGGCATGGACCTGCGCAAGCAGCCCGATGCCCTCCAGCGCATTAAGGAGGAGGCGGAGAAGGCCAAGATCGCCCTGTCCAGCTCGCAGGTCTATGAGATCAACCTGCCGTTCATCACGGCCGACGCCAGCGGGCCGAAGCACATCAGCATGAAGCTGACCCGCGCCAAGATGGAGCAGCTGTGCGACGATCTGTTCGAGCGCACCATCAGCGCCGGTGAAGAACTGCCTGCGGGATGCCGGCCTCGACGCGCGGAGAAGATTGACGAGCTGGTGCTGGTCGGCGGCATGACCCGCATGCCGCAAGGTGGTGGAAACGGCGCACACCCTGGTCAACAAGGCGCCGCACCAGGGCGTGAACCCGGACGAAGTCGTGGCGGTCGGCGCGGCCATCCAGGCCGGCGTGCTCAAGGGCGAGGTCAAAGACGTGCTGCTGCTCGACGTGACGCCGCTTTCGCTCGGCATCGAGACCCTCGGCGGCGTGTTCACGCAAGCTCATCGAGCGCAACACCACGATCCCGACGCGCAAGTCGGAGATTTTCTCCACCGCCTCGGACAATCAGCCGGGCGTGGAAATCCACGTGCTGCAGGGCGAACGCCAACTGGCACGCGACAACAAGACCATCGGCAAGTTCCATCTGACGGACATTCCGCCGGCGCCGCGCGGCGTGCCGCAGATCGAGGTCACCTTCGACATTGACGCCAACGGCATCCTGCACGTGAGCGCCAAGGACCTGGGCACGGGCAAGGAGCAGAAGATCACCATCACCGCCAGCAGCGGCCTGAGCAAGGACGAGATCGAGAAGATGCGCAAGGACGCCGAGGCCCACGCCGAGGACGACAAGAAGCGCCGCGAGGAAATCGAGACGCGCAACGAGGCGGACAACGCCGTGTATCGCTCCGAGAAGATGCTCAAGGACAACGCCGACAAGATTTCCGGCGCGGACAAGAGCAAGATCGAGGACGCCATCAAGGAAGTGAAGGAAGCCGTCAAAGGCGGCGACGCCGCGGCCATCCGCGTCGGCCAGCGAGAAGCTCAACGAGGCCTGGCAGGCGGTCTCGGCCGAACTCTACAAGGCGGCCGCCGAAAAGGCGCGCGCCGAGCAAGGCCGCAGGGCCAGCCCGGCGGCCGGAAGCCTGGCGGCCGAAGCCGAAGGCCGAAGAGCAAGAAGGGCAAGAGACGAAGGCCCGATCATCGACGCCGAAGTGGTGGACGACAAGAAGTAGCTTTTTCCCGCAGCGCGGTGCGGCGGGATTTTGATTCAACGCATAATCATAAACTGAAAGAACAAGACAACAAACTATGGCACTAAACGTAAAACCCCTCGGCGACCGCGTTCTGGTTGAACCGGTCGAAGAGAAGGAAGTAAAGAAGGGCGGGATCATCATCCCTGATACCGCCAAGGAAAAACCGCAAGAAGGCATCGTCCGCGCGCTCGGCACGGGCAAGACCGACGACGACGGCAAGAAAGTCCCGTTTGAAGTCAAGATGGGCGACCGCGTGCTCGTCAGCAAATACGGCGGCACCGAAATCAAGCTCGACGGCAAGGAATACAAGATCCTCAGCTCCGACGACCTCCTGGCGATCATCGAATAACTATCAACGGTTGAACCATCAACTATTAACAATTGACTATCTAATAACTTATGGCAGCAAAACAATTACTCTTCGACGAAGCCGCTCGGCAGGCCATCCTGCGCGGCGTGACCAAGCTCTCCAGGGCCGTCACCGCCACGCTCGGCCCCAAAGGCCGCAACGTCGTGCTCGACAAGAAATTCGGCTCCCCCACCGTGACCAAGGACGGCGTGACCGTCGCCAAGGAAATCGAACTGGAGGATCCTTATGAAAACATGGGCGCCCAGATGGTGCGCGAAGTCGCCAGCAAGACCAGCGACGCCGCGGGCGACGGCACCACCACCGCCACCGTGCTGGCCGAAGCCATCTATCGCGAAGGCCTGAAATTCGTGACCGCCGGCGGCAACCCCATCGGCATCCAGCGCGGCATCGGCAAAGCCGTTGAGGCCGCCGTCGCGCACCTCGACAAGATCGCCAAGAAGGTCAAGGACAAGGAAGAAATCAAGCAGGTCGCGACCGTTTCCGCCAACTGGGACACCACCATCGGCGAGATCATCGCCGACGCGATGGACAAAGTCGGCAAGGACGGCACGATCACCGTCGAGGAAGCCAAGTCCATTGAGACCACCCTCGAAGTGGTCGAAGGCATGCAGTTCGACAAGGGCTATCTCTCGCCCTATTTCGTCACCAACGCCGAGACGATGGAAGCCAAGCTCGAGGACGCTTACGTCCTCATCTTACGAGAAGAAGATCAGCAGCCTCAAGGACATGCTGCCGCTGCTCGAAAAGGTCGCCAAGGTCGGCAAGCCGCTGCTGATCATCGCCGAAGAAGTCGAAGGCGAAGCGCTGGCGACCCTCGTGGTCAACAAGCTGCGCGGCACGCTCAACGTCGTGCGCCGTCAAGGCCCCGGGCTTCGGTGACCGCCGCAAGGCCATGTGCGAAGACATCGCCATCCTCACCGGCGGCAAGTTCATCAGCGAAGACCTCGGCATCAAGCTCGAGAACGTTGAACTCGACGACCTCGGCCGCGCCAAGAGCATCGTGGTGGACAAGGAAAACACCACCATCGTCGAAGGCGGCGGCAAGAGCTCCGACATCCAGGGCCGCGTCAACCAGATCCGCCGTCAGATCGAGGAAACCACCTCCGACTACGACCGCGAGAAGCTGCAGGAACGCCTGGCCAAGCTCGCCGGTGGCGTCGCCGTCATCAACGTCGGCGCCGCGACCGAGACCGAGATGAAGGAGAAGAAAGCCCGCGTCGAAGACGCCCTGCACGCGACCCGCGCGGCCGTCGAAGAAGGCATCGTCCCGGGCGGCGGCGTGGCGCTGATCCGCTGCCTCGAAGCCATTGACAAGGTCAAAGGCTCCAACGAAGACGAGCGCATCGGCGTCGAGATCGTCAAGCGCGCGATCGAGTTCCCGACCCGCGCACTCGCGAACAACGCCGGCGAGGAAGGCTCCGTCGTCGTCGAGGAAGTCAAGAAGCGCAAGGGCAACGAAGGCTACAACGTGGCCGACAACAGCTACGAAGACCTCGTCAAAGCCGGCGTGGTGGACCCGAAGAAGGTCACCCGCACCGCGCTGCAGAACGCCGCGTCCATCGCCGGCCTGCTCCTGACCACGGAATGCCTCATCACCGAGATTCCGGAGAAGGAGAAGAAAGCCCCGATGCCGGGCGGCCACGGCGGCGGCATGGGCGACATGGATTATTAAGCCATTCGCAGTGTGAGGGCGGGCTTTGGCCTGCTCTCAACCGCTGCGGTTCCGGGAGGAACGGGGAAATCGAGCGAGGTTGGCGCACGCCAACCTCGCTTTTTTGGTCATTTGGTTGAGTCCGCGCGCCGCGTGCCGGCTCAGCGGTGGGGATAAAGGAATTGCCGACCGCGGCTTGACAGGGAGAGACGGTGTGCTATCTACTTATCAGCACTAGCAGTTCACCTTACTAAGTAGCGCAGGCACTTTGCATGGCCAACTATTCGGATTTGCGGCGTGGGCAAGCACTCGCATCCTTCGATGCTGCGCGCTCGGACCATCATCCGGCTGGTGGACTGCGGAAAGGCGGCCTTCTGGCCATTCTGTTTCTGGGCGGCGCCTTGAGTGCCGCTGCCGCCCCGGCCAATGATAATTTTGCCAGCGCTACGGTTATTACGGGCGTCTCCGGCGCGACTGCCGGCAGCACGGTGGGAGCCACCAAGGAAACGGGCGAACCGAACCACGCCGGCAACCCGGGGGGTGCTTCCGTCTGGTTTCGCTGGGTGGCGCCGGTCAACGGAACGGTTACCTTCAACACCGAGGGGAGCGCCTTTGACACAATCATGGGGGTTTATAGTCGGGACGAGTGTCAGCGCCCTCAGCCTTGGTCGCCTCCAACGACGATGTCCTGCTCCCGGACACCACCAGCACGGTGACCTTCGCTGCCGTCAGCGGCACTGAATATCGCATTGCGGTGGACGGCTATAACGGGGTCTCCGGCAATTACACGCTGACCTGGCTTTACCCGGTGGTAAATGAGACCGTGATTTCCACCGCTGTCACCAATATCAGCAACTTCATCTATGACTCGGATGCCCTGATCGGAGGGGTCTATAACCGGGACAAGCTGCTGATCACCTCGAGCTGTCCTTTCGACGAACACCTCCTCGGCGCGGCACTACACAACCTATGTGCTGAGCTATCGGTTGCTGGACACCAATAGCCTGCCGCACCCCATTTACGATTCCAGCGGTGTGACCAATACGGGCTACACCTACAATGTAACCAATACTATCCTGATCGGGGCCTTTGGCAGTGTGACTTCGACGACCCCGCCGCAGTCAAGCTGGCCGCGAAACTCGACCCTTACAACCAATACTCCGTCGAACTGCGGATATTCCGCCTGGGGGTCTTCACCGGGGCAACCGGGAGTTCCTCGCCAACGACGTATCTGGAGTTCACCAACCTGGTCAGCGGGGACGTGGCCCTCAACACCATCCCTTACCAGCTTGCCGTTTCCTGGGTGCAGACCTACGCGGTCAAGACGGCCCCGGGCCAGAACGCATTTCAAAGCCAGCACTTTCTACGGCCTCTACCGTTACGATGGCTTTAACGCCGCGTTGCCGACGATGGATAACGTAAAGGTCCATTTGAATTACGAGCTGCACAACGCGACCAATGGCGCGCTGATTCCCTTGAAGAACAGCACGACTAATTTCGTGCATGCGGTGCCCAGTTACACCGCCGGCACGCCCAAGAGCGTCGCTGCCCTGGGAGTCTCTGATACCTTGCTTCTGGAACCCGTGGGCCAGCTTGAATCAGTCTCCAACGCCTATTACGTGGTCGTGAACCTCTCGGTTGATGAGGGGCCGGGGCCTCCCTACCTGGCCGGCAACGCTCTCCTGTCTCCCGCCAACCAATTGCTGCACTTTGACGGCAACCTCTTCTTCGGCTCAATCCCGACTTATTTCACCGCTATCGGCAACGCGCCGACCCCGGGGCCTCGGGCGGAGGCGGCATTAATACGCAATTGGCCGTTACCAACAACTCCGGCACCCTCACTGCCGATCCGGCCTACCATTATGGCAACGGCACGCCGCTGAACGTCGTCCTGCTCAGCAACGGAGACGCGCTCGCCACGGCAGGCACCACTGTGTCCCTGACAGGATCCGACATGGGTTGCATCCAGAACATCTGCTTCACCCGCTCCAGCGTCACCTTGAGCAATGATTCGATCACGGGGTTCATTGCGCTGCACTTCCCGGTCGGTTTCAGCGTCGGCATCAGTCCGGACCAATCGTCTTTCCGTCGCGGGCTCTGGAATATCCGAACACGCCGCTGGACCAGAACCTGAACCCGATCAGTAACGTGTTTACCACGCCGGGTCCGTTGTATGGCATGGATGAAGAACTGCCGTTCTGGATCGCCGCGCCGTCGGTGACCTGGCATGGTCAACCAGCGGCCAGATCGTCCTGAATCCGACGGGGGGGTCTTCGTGCGGCAGGCGGAGGACGACCTGCTGACGAGCTATAAGTCGGTGCTAGTGGAGTCCAACTCGGCGAACCGAATTTCGAACGACGGCTATTACCGCAATGCCGAGCGTGGTGCCGGGCAGCCAGGTCATCGTCTCTGCCGACGACGAACGGGGCGGCCCGGCTGTCCGTTAAGCTGGCCCTGAATCCCGCCGGAACTGCGACCGCATTTCCCCTACGCCGGTCCCGCCCCCGGCATGCAGATTCCGACCGCGCCAAACGGCAGCCTGGTGATTCAGGATGGTCTGGTGGCCGTCGAACAGCGTGTTGCTGTTGAGCAACACAGTGCCGGTGGCTTACGCGCGCGACTGCGAGGACACGAATTGCAGCGCGTCGCTGGCCGGCCCGGCGGTACTGCAGTTCAGCGCCGCCGGCAATCAGCTCGGGTTCACGCCGGACGGCGGCTTGCTGGCTTACGGGTCGGTGCCGTCGGCCAATCTGACCTGGGGTTATGTGGGCAGCGGCAACTTACGCGCAGCAGGCCGGCCCGGTGCAGGCCGGGGCGTATCACATGCCCGGCACCTTCCTGCGCGGCGATCAGACCACCCTCGACTCCCGCGGTTCAGCCGGCGGTCCTGCTGTTTACGGGCTTTGGCGACGGCTTCCAACCCGAGCTACTTCGAGCGGCCCGGCCAATCGAACTACCTGGTCGGCGCGGCGAACTATGCCGGGCTCAACTTCCGGCTGCCGGCGAATGGCCGCAGCTTCCTCGCCGGCCAGGACACCGGCACTTATCCTCTGACCGATTCGAAGTACTACGTGCGGGCCGGCGGCGTGAGCGGCAAGCACCAGGCGCTGACTTTCCCGAGCGGCCTGATGCTCTACGGTTACCAGTTCACTTTCCTGTATTACCGCCTCTCGTTCCTGGACAGCGAGAACTGGGAATCGCGGACCGATGGGGCCATCTCGTTCCCCACGCAGCCGGCAGGTTTCACGCAGGAATTCCAGCGGATGAAGTTTACCTGCCGCGGCGCGCTGGATTCCGCCGAGGTGCCGCCCAACAGCGGCTCCAAGCACCTGAACTATTGGACGGCTGATTTCACGCCGCAGAGCATCGAGTTCCATCCCCAGATCAGCGACACGTGCGGCACCGGCACGCGGTTCCTGGTGCTGGGGGTGGAGACGCATCTGCCGTTCATCCCGCAGGCCTTCCACGCCACACTGGGGTTCAAGCCCAATGGCAACCTCGTCACGCCGGCGGACACCGTGGCCGGTGCGACTCGCGTTTCGCGGTGCCCGCGCAGCTGAGCTTGCAGGGGCCCGGAACGAGCTTCTTCCCGCTCTCGACCGCCAGCGAGGGCTATTTCAACAACTGGGAAACGGCGGGCAAACCCTCGAGCGGCTTTTACAACCTCGTCGGCAAGCTGCGCGTGCCGTTCTTCACCGATGTCAAGGTCCACTTGCATGTCACGCCCACCGGCACCAACACGGCGCACATTGACATCATGGGCGGTTGGCCCGGCCCAGACAGCACCGCGCCGGACCTGGGCTGGAGCATCAACACCAGCAACTATTTCAACCAGGCCAAATTCGACCCGCATGCCGATGGCTGGCCGGTGGCGCAGACTCCCAACATCGCCGATTACCGCAATTCGAGCACCACGCAATACCATCCGCGCGCGCAGCGGGATTGGATCGAAGTGGCCTTTTTCGACTACTCGCTCCAATGGAATCCGGCGCTGCGCGAGTTCGCCGGCTTCCAGGACGCGCAGGTCATGCTCCCGGTCATCAACGTCAACAGCCGCCTCAAAGAACTCTCGCCCGGCAAGGTGGATTTCGACTTCGCGCAGGACATCAGCCTGCAACTGCCCCGCATCAAGGCGCTCGATTTCCTCAACGACGCCGCCAACGAGCTCAACGGCCCGCTGGGTTCGGTCTCCAATGCGATTCGGTCCGCCCTGAGCGCGACACTCGACACAACCGGCTTGAACCAACTCCAGCATGCGCTACGCGAGGACGCAGGAGACTTCTTCGAGCCGGTGCTCGAGCCGGCGCTGAACCCGGTGGTGGACACGCTCTACGCACAGCTCGCGGCCCTGCCGCAGACGAATCTCCAGGCGTTCCTGAGCAACGTGGTCGCCATTGTCAACAGCCCGGCCAACGGCCTGCAAACCGCCATTGCCAACATCAATGGCGCCGCCGGGCAGGCCAACACCGTCATCGGGCAGCTCGATGGCACGCTGACGAAAGTGACCGACACCATCGGGCTGTTCTCCCGCGTGCTGAACAAAGATCCCGGCGACGGCAAGCGCCATGTCGTCCGGACAATTGTCCAGAAACTGGTATCCGATCAGGGGCCAGACCTCGGCTTCGTCGGCCGACCTGGCGGACACAGCAGTGGATCCGCTGCTGATGGACCTTGACCCGACGCTTACGGAGATCCAGGGCGACTTCACGGACGTCAGCAACCAGATCGCCCAGGTGCACCAACAGTTGACCTTGGTCTCGGGCGACTTCAACCAGGCGCTCGGCGAAGCCTTGGGTGACGTCGGCGCCATGAACCAGTTTGTCCATTCAGCCGGCGCCGGCTTGTCGAACTACCTGGCCGCCGTCATCACTGCCTCGGGCGACTATTTCACCGCCGACCCAGCCGCCGCCAAAGCGGCGATCCGCAAGCAGCTTGTCCTCGCCTTCCTCGGCTCGGCGCTGCCGTCGAACTGCCAGCAAACCATGCGGCAGTTCCTGTATCGACGACAACTACGTGGTGGACCAGCTCATGGACGTGCTGTTCGACCAGATCAACCGGACCATTCGCGACGGGCTCTCCTCGCTCATTACCGACGCGCAGGACGGCAGTCTTCCAGAGCATGAAGGGCATCGGGACCATGCCCCAGTCGCTCCTGACGGCCAAGATTCGGGGCTCGCCCACGTTCAACGGCGATTCGCTGCGCAAGATTCATCTCGATGCGGCAATCCAGTTGAACGTGCCGGACCCGATGAACTTCAACGCCTACATGGAGATCAAGGAGCTGGACTCCCAATCCGCGCCGGTGGATTGCGTGCCGGCGGGGGCGCCGGCGGCGGAGGTGACCTTGGGCGCCAAGGACGTGAAACTGGATTGGGCCTCGCTGAATCCGTCCGGCACGCCGTTAACACTCACCGTCGAAGCCCGGTGGACCTTGCAGAGCGGCAATGTCATCGGCATCGGCGGCCTGGTGGACATCAAAGGCAAAGTCGGCTTCAAGGGCTGCAGCATTAACGAGATCGGCGCTACCCTGGCGTTTGGCGAACTGGAGAACTATTTTGCCGCCAAGGCCGCGGGCACGATCACCATTATCGGCGTCCCGGTGAATGTCCAGGCGGGCCTGTTCGTCGGCCACGCCTGCTCGCTTGATCCGCTGGTTTTCATTGACCCGGATGCCGACAAGGTGCTTGGGGGCCAGGCGGTGGAGTTCAGCGGCATTTACGTCCAGTTCGGCGGCGGGGTATCGCTCTCGGAGATTCTGTTCGGCTCATCGAGTTGCCTGTTGGACGTAGAGGCGAAGGTGGCGACGGCGACCTTTTACAACGGCGGGCCCACGAAACAACAGATCGGCATGAGGCAGAAGTTGGAGCTGGATTTGTCACTGTTGTGCCTCCTGAGCGGCAACGCCAGCACGACCATGTTTGGCGCGCTGACACACACCGCGTCCGGTTACGAGCTGGACCTCAGCGGCAACGCGCAAATCTGCGGCTCAATCGGCCCCTGCCCGTTCTGCATCTCCGGCTGCGCCGGCATCACGATCACCGGCGTGGTGAAGGCAGGGGGCATTGATTACAACATTGACTACTAAGCAATCCCGTACGCCCAATGACGAGAGCCGAAATAACGCCGAAGTCCGAGTTCCGAGAGCCGTGGAAAGCTTGTGAGCGGCGTTCAGTCCCTACGTCTCCTTCCCCTCACCCCGGCCCTCTCCCCTGGGGAGAGGGAGACATCATGGTCCGTCAGCGGAAATATCTGAGCGCTTCGAATCGTCGCAACGTGGCAAATGGTTCTCCCTCTCCCTAAGGGAGAGGGCCGGGGTGAGGGGGAACGAGACGCCCCAAATGACTGAAGCCACGATAAGTCCGAAGTCCGAAGTCCGAAGTCCGAAGTGTGCCGGACGAAGGCTGACTCGCGCCGCGGGGCTTTCGGTTTCCGGGTTTCTCTTTCTGGCGCTGTGGTTTTCGTCGGGGACTCAAGCGGGGGCGCAGTCGCCGGTTAGCAATCTGGTCTTCACCGTCGGCACTACGATCCAGGACGCCAGCGCCCATAACTGGTCTTACGTCCTGATCGGCGCTCCGGAGCCGCAGCTTCTGGCCGGGAAGCACTTCGCGATCTTCGGCAAGTCCGGCTTCCCGACCAACGCCGGCACCTTCACCCTGCGCGGCACGATCTTCCAGCAGAGCGACCCCGGCGCCATCAATGCGCTGCTCAACCAATCCATCGCCCTGGGCGAAAACCTGACCTCTCTCAGCAACGTGCTGAACATCCTGCTGCACAACGTGCCCGGCATCACCAGCCTCCCATTGGCGCAGAAAGTGGCGACCGCTTTCCAAGTTGCCGCGAGCGACCCGAATACCGCCCAGATGCTGGGCCTGCTGGGACACGTGAACCCAGGGCTGACGCTGTGCGCCGGCCAGGCATTCTCCGAGCAGATCACCGCCATCACCACCTACGAGGTGCGCGAAGTCAACCTGGCCACTGGCGTGCCGGGCGACGTGCTGGGGCGCGTCACAATCATTCCCGGCGCGCCGGTCATCCTTCCGGCGCCCGGCTATCCGTTCCAGGTCGTCACCAATGATCCCAGCGACGATCTGCGCATCCGTTTGCGTTGGGGGACGCCGCCCGAATTGCGCCGGCTCGGGCTGCTGAGCTTCGGCTTCAACGTCTGGCGCATCCCGCTGGCCGACGCCGTCGCCGCAGGCTACAACACCACCCCACCCACGCTCAGCCAGCTCTATAACGATCCCCACTTCACTCCCGCCAACCAGTCGCCGGTGATGGCCACGAAGGATTATTCCACCGGCCACGGTGCCGGCGCGGCGGATGACCCCGCGGACCCCATCACCTATTTCCTTTCTGACGATAATGGCCGCTCGCACGGCCTGCCGGCATTCAATGATGGCGACCAGTTCTATTATTTCGTCACCGCGCGCGATGTGTTGGGTCGTGACGGGCTGGTTTCACCGGGCGGGCGTGCCCAGGCCTGCCGCCGGCTGCCGCCCCAGCCGCCGACGAAGCTGCAGGTGCAGAACACGTTGCACGTTCTCACCATAGGCAGCACCAAAACCAACCAGCAAAGCCTGCTGCTCACCTGGCAGCAGAATACCAACGCGAGCGACCAGGTAACCGAATACTGGATTTACCGCTGGCCAAATCCCGCAATGGCCCTCACCAATGATTCGGCGCCGCTGAGCAACCGGGTGGGCGTGGTCGCCCAGGCGCTCGGCACCAATGTCAATTCCTTCCTGGACAACGGCTCCACGGCCCCGCTCACGCCAAGCCTGAGCAACTACTGGTACACCGTCCGCGCCGTCAGCCAGGCCGCGTGCGGCCCGTTGCTCTCGCCGCATACGCCGCCGGCCTGGGGAGTCCTGCGCGAGCGTTTCGGACCGGCGGGCACGACCGGTTCCATTGTCGGCAGTTGCGGCACGCCGGCGGTGATGCTTCTCAATTTCAACACCCTGACCAACCCGGGCCCCGCCGATGTTTTCCACGTTACCTACCGGTTCACCTGCCAGCGGCGCGACCCCGGCATCGCCTGGGTGCAGTTCTTCCCCACCAACCAACTGGGCCAGGGCGACATCATCGGCCCGCTCTATTTCCCGCCCAACGGGGACACCATTCAGGCCGATTACTCCATCACTATTTCGGGTTCCAATGCCCTGGCCTCCGTCACCTGCGTCGTGGGGACGTTCTACGGCCATGGTTTCCCAACCGGCGACCGCTTACTTCGCGGCAACACCGCTCCCGAACCAGCGGACCGAAGCGGTGTTCTATACCGGTGAACTGCTATTGACCGCCCTGAGTTCGAGCGATCCCCTGGTGGCAGGAATTGTGAACCCCAACTCCTGCCTGCCCGGCTTTGGCGCCTTCGCCTACCCCGATGGGACCATTTCGATGCGCTTTGACATTGCGTCTGGCACGCCGTTGCTCATCCAGGTCAACACGAACAACAATCCCCGCACCGGCGCCCAGTGGTCCGACATCGGAGTGGTCACGCCCGACACCAATAATATCTACTGGGTCTATTACCCTGATTGCCCGCTCGACCCGCTGCCGCCGTTTCGGGGTTGCCGGGTAAACCTGCCGGGCGGGACCGATTGCTATCAACACGTGGCCCGCGCAGGGGACGGTGGCCCAGTCGCGCCGATTCATATCCGCTTCCTGCTCACTCCGCGCACGCACGAGTATCGTCTTTATCGCAGCGTCAACGACGGCCCCCTCACCCTGATCGGCCAGGGCGCGGAGCTCTATAACCCATTGATTCCAGGGAGGACGATCGTGCGGACGGATGACGCCATGCCGCCCAGCGCGGCGCATGTCTGCTACTTCGTTCAACTGCTCGATGAGCACGGTGATGGCAGTCCCATGGTCCTGCTCGGCTGCAAGGAAATCAAACCCGCCAAGCTGCCGCGGCCCGTCCTGGCGGAGCCGCAACCGGCCGGCGACACCAACAGCCCGCAGGTAATGCTGAACTGGTTCTGCCCGACCGCCGGCGTTTACCGCTTCGAGGTCAAGATCGAGCGCGCCGACAAACCCGGCAGCGGCCAACCGACCGGCCTGACCAGCAGCAAGCTCACCCGCTTCAGCGCCTTCAATCCGAACGCGCGCTATTACGGCCTGTTTGAAGACCGCACACTCCTGGCCCACTTCGACGAAGCGCAGCTCACCCCGCCCATCGGCGCCAGCTTCGGCCCCGGCCCGCAGTTCACGCTGACGGCAAATGTTCTGCCCAGCGTGCCCTATCACATTTCGGTTTCAGCGATGGACAATCAGGGCAACGCCGGCGACGCCTCCCAGGCCTGGACCTTCACCTGGCACCCTACCAATGCCGCGCCGACAGTCCCGTGGCCGGCGCGCCCGCTGCCGCCCTCCAAGAGCTTCGATGAAGACCAATACGCGGGCACGAACGGCCCCTTCCTGCCACGGGTGGCGGCGGTGCTGCTGCGGAACCCCAATCTCCAACTCGATTTGCGTTATCCGGTCGGCATCCGCATCGGCGATTTCGGCTCCATCTATCCGCCGCCAGAGACCATCGGCACCAGCAACCTGATCACCTACCAGGTCGCCGCCCTGTTTGGCACCGTCTTTATTCCGCCGCCGGCCGACCCGCACACGCTGATCTTCCGGCGCAAATCGCAGGACCCGACGCACAAGGGCGAATCGCTACTGCCGATCGTGGTCTATCGGCAGCAGGTGACCAACGCGAATTTCCCACGGGTGTCCGGAGCGCTCACGCAGGTGACGCCGTTGCTCGAGCGCATTCCCTATTCGACCGCGCCGTGCGCCAACTGCCAACCGGCCGGGACGACCGTCCATATCTATGACCTGCTCCTGGGCGCCGGCGCGGAAAGTGACTACAACTACGACGCTTTGGGCCATTTCCTCTACTTGCGCGACCAACAACCGGTGATGCTGGGCGCCACTTACCAGTATTTCGTAGTGCGCCTGAACGACCAGCACGAGATCTCCGAGATCATCCCCGCCGGGACCGTCACCATCCCAGGGAGCTGAGGACGCAGCCATGAAACACTCATTCATCTGCCATCTGCCATTTGCTATTGGCAATCGGCGATTGGCTATTCGGTCTGCGGGCATGCTCGTCGCTCCTCCTGGCACTCCTTTTCATCTCGCCGTTCACCACAAACGCCGCGTTCGTTTATGAAACCCCTGCCGAGTTCCTCACGGCGGGTGACTTCAATGGCGATGGTGTTACCGACGCGCTGGTGCTCGATAAGCTCACCGGCAACGCGCGGGTCGGCTACGCGGACCCCAACGGCACGCTCACCTGGTCGGCGCCATTGGTCACGGGCGTCGAAGACGCCGGCGGCTGCGCCGTCGGCCGGTTGCTGCAAACCACGCGCGACGCCGTCGCGGTGACCGCCGCCGCGCTGAACCGCGTTAACCTGGTTGACCTGTCCAACCCGAACCTCGCCGGTTCGCCGGTGGTTGTGACCCCGACCGGCCTCGGACCGCACACGCTGGTCGCGCTGGGCAATCCGCTTGGCGGCGTCGCCCCGGCCTACAACTATTTGCTCGCCGCAAGCTCGCTGAACAATTCCCCGGCAGAGCGGCTCGACCTGATGAGCATCAACGCGGGATTCGCCACCGCCGCGGGTCAATTCACCGAGACCGCCTCCTTCGAGCGCGGCAATGCCCTGCCCCTCTCGATTTCGCCGGCCACGCTAGCCGCCGGGCTGGTGCGCGGCACCAACGACACACTGCATATCTGGCAGTTCACGAACTCGCCGAGCGTAATGGCCTCGCTCAGCAACCTGCCGCCCGGGAGCGATTACGCCTTTGGCCGCTTCAACGGCGAAGCGTTGCCGCGGTTTCTGTTCTATGTGCCAGGGCAATCCAACGTGACCATTCGCGCCCTTATCCAGACTAACGGCGGGCTGGCATTCGGTCCGCCCGTCGGCGCGTCCTTTGCGAAGGCCGTGCAGCACGTCTTTTACACTGACCTCGGCACCGACGGCAGCATGCTGATCCAATTTGGTGATGGGGTGCAGGGCCTGCGGCTGCCCGGAGGAGCGCCAGTGTTATCCACCACTTATGCTTCCGGGACCGGCAGCGCCGGCAACTTGTTCACCGGTCTTGTCCCGCTCGGCAATGGCCGCCTGGCAATCTTCGACGCCCCGCCCGGCACCAGCACTGCCGTGCATGGCCAGGTCGTTCAATTCAATGGCACGAGCTTCACGCAGCTCAGCGCCGCCAACCTCCCGACGCTCAGCGTGCGCAGCACCCGGGCCAATCTTTGGCTCTTCGAGCGGGAACCGTTCGTCAACCGCCAGGCCGGCTTCGTTGCCTCCTTCAACGATCCCGACTGGAGCGACACGGTAAGCGGGTTGCCCGGCGCACTCTCGGTCACGAAAGAGAGCGACGGCGGCACCAACTCGGGGCTGGGAAGCACCACCACGACCAGTCTGGGCGTGCCTCCAGGTGGCTCGGCGTTCGGTCTTCCGAACCAGTACAACGCCGCCATTTCCGTGTTCAGCTACTCCAGCCCGCGCGCAGCCGAGCCGGTCATCGTCACCATCTCTCCGCCCCCGGGCAGCTATGGCAGCCCGCTCCAGGTTTCGTTCAGCACACTCAATGCGGCTGACAAAGTGCTTTACCGCGCCGGCACTTCGGACCCGTGGCACCAGTACGCCGGGGCATTCTCACTGACGAACGATACTACCGTGCAGTATTATGGGACGAACGCCGCCAGCCCCACCCGCTCACTGATCCAGTTCGCCAGTTACTCTTTCGGCCGCAACGGCCAGCCTGTCCCGACCGTTCAACCTGATTGATGGCACCAGTACGACCAACCCGCCGGCCCCGCCCGTAGTGACGAACCCCGTGCCCATCTCCACAGTGGGCACTGTCTTCTACGGGCGGCGGTCGGCCAACAACAACTACACTATCTGGGCCATCAACCTGGATGGCAGCGGCGACACCTTCATTACCACCGGCGCCCGGCCGCGCGTGTCGCGGGACGGTCACTACATGGCCTTCCTGCGCGGCGGCACTCCGCTCGAAACGCAGGGCAACGCCTGGGTGCGCGACCTCCGCACGGGACAGGAATCGCTGCTCTACTCCAACACCAGTTACACCATCGGCTACGACTGGGATCTCACGGAGACGAACCTGATCTTCGACTGGTCCTGCTGGCTCTGGAGCATCAACCCCATCATGGACGTGGGGTCGGTGCTGCCGCTGCCCAATCCGGATTGCGATGACGACGCGCCCGCCGTCAACCCGGTGGATGGCCGACTTGCCTTCCACAACCTTAACCAGAACCCCGCTATTAGCGGCTTGTACATCACCACGCCGGATTACACCGCCAAGCAGCGCTTGAACCTGGGCAGCACTGTCCCCAGTTGGCCGGAGTGGTCGCCCAATGGCCAGTGGCTGGCTTTCGCCGATGGCAACAGTGCCAACTCCGCCTTTAGCGCCGACTACGGCACCAATCTCTGGGTCGTTCGACCGGACGGCAGCGCCCTGAACCAAATCACTGAGTTCACCGACGGCGTCAGCGGCTTCCCCCACGGCGCCTTGTGGTCGCCCGACGGCGATGCGCTGGTGGCTGCCGGCAACATCATCGGCATCAATGGCCTGTGGATCATCCCACTCAACGCCGACCTGAGCGAGTGCGCCGGCTACCCGATCCTGCTCCCGACGTTACCGGGCGATGACATAGATTTCGCCGGTTCCATCATTGTGGCGTCGCCAACGCCCCACCTGCCCAAGCTCTACGTCCGTCTCGACCCGAGTTCCGTAGTCGTCTATTGGAACACGAATTACCCGACCTACACCCTCCAATCCAGGCCGGATCTGTCGCCTGCCTCGAGCTGGCAGTCGCTCAGCGGCCCCTACCCGGTATCGGGCTTCAACTTCGAACACCGCGAACCATTCACCGGTCTGGCGCCCACCAAGTTCTTCCGGCTTCAGGGCCCCTGAGTCGGTCCAAGCCAACCGCCGCACTCTTTGAAGGCCAAAGGAAGGTTTGTTCCCCTGCAAGATTTTTCAGGATGCGAACGCCGCGCAAATAAATGCGCCTCTCCATATATAGGGGAACCGTTTGATGAAAACAGTGTTGGCGGGAAGTGGCTGATATGGGCGTAGTTACGCATACCGTTAACGTTATTGGGCTGCGAGAAAAGAGCGGTTTGGTGGTGAATTTATTTTGCCGAATTGTCGTAAGTGCCTGCAAATCAACAGGACTTTTTTAGGTCGGTGCTAAGCCTGTACGCGGGTTTCTCCCAAAAAAACGGGAGCCGGTGTGCGGACTGGACTTTGGCCACTGGCAGGAAAAAAGGGGTTGGTGGCGGGTATCCGCCCTGATCGGCATCTTCTCTTTGGGACCGGGAGGGGCAATCGCCTGCAGTCTCCCGTTTTTGGAGAGGATTCGGGGCATTCTCTTCCCAGACGCGCCCGACTGGCCACGACCCGGCCAAACTGGCCATCACGCAGCGCCTGCGCAAGGAGACCACGCTCTCGGTAAAGCAGATCGCCATCCGCCTTCACCTGGGCACAACTCGAAGCGCCGGTCTCCGCCTGCTGACCGCTTCGGCGGAGCGGGCCGCATCTAATCGCCTCCAAACCTCTCTCGGAATTTGAAAGCAAGCACGGACAGGGCGACTTGCAGGCTTGACCCCTGTTAGGAAAACCTTTTGAGCCAAAGTTTCTTGTTTCGTCTCGCATGCCTCAGAGTCTCGGTTGCTTCATTCTTTGCCGAGCACGACTAACCAGTGGCACGGGCACCGGCCTCATTGTGCTCACGGGTTGAGATTTTGCTTGCCAATGAAACCCTTCGAAATACTATCGGCTTCAACGTTCGTTCGGCTGGCAACACGCCCCATTTATGCTTTGGATCGCACCATCGGAGAAGGACACGGCCACTGACACGCTGGAAAAGCGCCTTTGGGACGCGGCCGACCAACTCCGCGCCAACTCCGGCCTCAAGCCCCAGGAATACTCCGGCCCGATCCTCGGCCTCATCTTCTTGCGCTTTGCCGAAGTCCGTTTCACGGCCCAGCGCACGAAACTGGAAAGGGGCGGCACGTCCGCCAGGCGCGGCTCGCGCGTGGATGAACCCGGGGCCTATCACGCCGAGGGTATCCTCTACCTGCCCGCCGAGGCACGGTTCGATTACCTGCTCAACCGCCCCGAAGCCGAGAACATCGGCGCGAAGGTTAATGCCGCCATGCGCGACATCGAGAAGCATAACCCGCAGCTCGCCGGCGTCCTGCCCAAGACCTACAACCTCTTCACCAGCACCCTCCTCAAGGAACTGCTCAAGAAAGTCTCCGAGACCCCCGCCACCGTGGACTACGACGCCTTCGGGCGCATCTACGAATACTTCCTGGGCGAGTTCGCCCGCACCGAAGGTCAGAAAGGCGGCGAGTTCTACACCCCGAGCTGCATCGTTCGCCTCATCACCGAGGTCATCGAACCGTATCACGGGCGCATCCTCGACCCCGCTTGCGGTTCGGGCGGCATGTTCGTCCAGTCCGCCCGGTTCGTGGCGGAACACAAAAAGAACCCCGCCGCGGAACTTTCCATCCACGGCATCGAGAAAACCGACGAAACCGGACGCCTTTGCCGCGTGAACCTCGCCGTCCACGGCCTCGAAGGCGATATCCGCCACGGTGGCAACGTCAATAGCTACTACGACGACCCGCACAATGCCACGGGCCGCTTCGACTTCGCCCTCGCCAATCCGCCGTTCAACGTTAACGCCGTGGACAAGGAGCGATTGAAAGACTCCGTCGGCCCGGGCCGCCGCTTCCCCTTCGGCCTGCCGCGCACCGACAACGCCAATTACCTCTGGATTCAGCTCTTTTTCTCCGTGCTGAATGAAAAGGGCCGCGCCGGATTCGTCATGGCCAACTCCGCCTCCGACGCCCGCTCCTCCGAACAGGAACTCCGCCGCCGTCTCATCGAGGCTCGTGCCGTGGACGTGATGGTCGCCGTCGGCCCGAACATGTTTTACACGGTGACGCTGCCATGCACCTTGTGGTTCCTGGACAAGGGCAAAGCTCAAATCGTAAATCGTAAATCCGAAATCGTAAATCGGGCGGACACCGTGCTCTTCATTGACGCCCGCCACATCTATCGTCAGGTGGACCGCGCGCACCGCGAATGGACGCCCGCGCAGATCGGTTTCCTCGCCAACCTCGTCCGCCTCTATCGCGGCGAAGCCCTCGACTTCACCCTCGGCGGCGACGAGGCCCGCGCCAAGATTGAAGAAGTGTTCGGTAAAGCCGGTGGCAAGAAGGCCCTCAACTCTCAACCACCAACCCTCAACTCGCCCCGGTATCGCGACGTGCCCGGCTTGTGCAAGGCGGCAACCTTGAAAGAGATCGAGGCCCAGGGCTGGAGCCTGAATCCCGGGCGCTACGTTGGCGTGGCCGCGGGCGAAGTCGTGAGCGACGAGGACTTCAAGGAACAACTCGAAACGCTGAACGAGGAACTCGAAACCCTCAACGCCCAGGCGCGTGATCTCGAGCAAACGATCGCCGGCAACGTGGCGGAGATTTTGGAAACATGACCCCACGAGGACCCACACCCCGAAGGGGTAAGACTCACCAGCCCAGGGCAACGCCCTGGGGACCCGGCCACCAAAACGTTCATCAGCCCTGAAAGGGCCTCACCCGCCATGCCCCAATCCCTATCCAAGGTCCTGGTTCACCTGATCTTTAGCACCAAACACCGTGAACCGCTGATCGGCCCCGGAATCCGTCCCCGCCTGCACGCCTACCTCGTCGGCATTCTGGGCAATCTCAAATCGCCTTCTCTCCAGACGGGCGGCGTGGCGGACCACGTTCACATTCTCTTTGCCCTGAGCCGCACGATCACCCAGGCCGACGTGGTCGAGGAGGTGAAGAAAAGTTCCTCCAAGTGGATGAAGACCGAGGGCGGCGTGCCGACGTTCTCATGGCAGGCAGGATATGGGGCGTTTTCCATCGGCGAATCGCAGGCCGACGCGGTGATCCATTACGTCCAGAACCAGGAGGGACACCATCGAAAGGTCACGTTCCAAGAGGAGTACAGGAAGTTTTTGGAGCGATACAAGGTCGCCTATGACGAGCAATATGTGTGGGATTGAGCCAATCAACGCAAGCCACGCCAGTGCCGGGCGCGCCGTGGACGGTTATTGTGACCAGCCCGCGGCACGATTGGGCGGGGCTGCCCGCCGAGCCGAGTTCCCAGGGCGTTGCCCTGGGCTGTAGAGTCGCGGCGCCTTTGGCGCGGCTGCCAGCGGGTACGGACGCTGTTGCGCCGTCCGCCGTGGATCATATCCACGAAATGTGGTCCGTCCTTGATCCCGAAGAGCTTCCATCCAGCAGCCCAAGGCCGCAGCCCGAAGGGCCTCCATCCAGCAGCCCAAGGCCGCAGCCCGAAGGGCTATCACTCATCAGCCCGGGGCAACGCCCCGGGAACTCGGCCAGTCACAAAATGGTTTGCCCTGAAAGGGCGACACGCGGTCCCGGCCACACCCCGCGCGACCTCGAACAAACCACCGCCGGCAACGTGGGGGAGATTCTGGAAACATGAGCGGACCCAAAAACCCCAATCCACCAGCCAAAGGCCAGTTCCTGGTCTATGAAGCCGAAGACGGTCAGGTAAAGATTGATGTCCGCCTGCAGGGCGAGACGGCATGGCTGACCCAGGCACACATGGCGGAGCTGTTCCAAACTACCGTCCCGAACGTGAACATGCACCTCCGCAACATCTTTGCGGAGGGTGAATTACAGCCGGATTCAGTTATTCAGGAATTCTTAATAACTGCCGCCGACGGCAAAAGATACCGCACCAACCACTACAACCTCGACGCCATCATCTCCGTCGGCTACCGCGTCAAGAGCGCCGCGCCGCACAATCCCGACGGGATTGCGTCCTCCAGCCCAGGGTTGCGAGGGACGAGCTACCCTGGGTGGTCGAGCGTGCCGAATTCAACCCCAAATGGTGGGGTTGCACCCTCGCGCACGATTGATCTGCCGCAACCCCGTTGGGGATTCTTGTTGCACGTTTTCCCAGGGTAGCTCGTTCCTCCCAACCCTGGGCTTTGGGGCGGAATCCCTTCGGGATTCAAGGAAGAACGCATGGCAGGCGCGCAACCTCGAACAAACCATCGCCGGCTCAGTTCCTCTCCCAACTCCTCTCCCGCTGGGAGAGGTAAGGGTGAGGGTGCGAAGCTCGAACAAACCATCGCCGGCAACGTGGCGGAGATTCTGGAGGCGTGACGATGGCGAGCGGATTGACCGAATCAACTCTCGCGGGAGTGTGCAGCCTCGTCACCGATGGCACGCATGACACGCCGAAGGGTCTCTGACTAGACCCGGAGGAACGGTTCGCCAACCATAAGGCGGGCGTCAAAGCCGCGTCGGTTGTGCGGCGGTATGGCCTCCGGCTGCTGCCGGAGCTCTACGCGCACGTAAACCCGATGCCGTTTGGAGCAGCAGTGCGGATGGAAGTAGACTGTTTCACTTCATTTGCCTGCGCCAGTTGAGTTCACTGATCTGCGAATTGAGGGTCCAGAAATCGTAAATCAGGCCGATGCCGAATAGCCCCAGGGTGAGCAGATAGAGAATCCCTGTGCCCCATTTGCCCATGTAAAACCGGTGGAGGCCGAACACGCCCAGGAAGGTGAGTAGAATCCATGCGACCGAGTAATCGGTGGGGCCGGAAACGTAGCGGCGGTCGGCCTGCCGCGCCATCGAGGGAATGAGAAACAGATCAATAAACCAGCCGATGAGCAGCAGACCGGCGGTGAAGAACCAGATCGTGCCGGTAACCGGCTTGCCGAAGTAGAACCGGTGGGAACCGGTGAAGCCGAATATCCAGAGCACGTAGCCGATCACCTTGCTATGGGTCTGCGCCGGAGTGTTCATTGTGCCAAAACAGCTTACGGGTGCGGGCCGGCCTGTTCAATTACAAGGACTGGCGGCGTTTGTATGGTCTCAGTGGCCCAGCGCAGGGCGGCGACGGTATGACGGGCCGAGCAGGGACCTTTGGGTTTGGGAGCGCCGACCATCTTCCGAACCTGGCGGATGCGCTCCCGGCTGCGGCCCGTCTCGTCAGCCAACTCGAAATCCCGTTTCGTCCAATCCCACTTGGCCCACTTGGCCAAGGAAGCTTTGTGGGCGAGTTCGCGCTGTGAAGGGGGCCGCACGCCGCCCTTAACGGCTTTCGCCGAGCGTCGCTTATTCACGCCCCTGTCTATGCGTTCGGGGCGGCGGTTGTCCCCTCCCTTCATGCAACTACCGTGCCTGATCCGCACTGGGCGAGGCTCAAGCAGGCCGGCGAGGATGGAGAAGCTTCCGCCTGCGTGGGCAAGAAACGGATTGGGTGTCGCGCCGTAAGCACGACCCGGCCAAACTGGCCATCGCGCAGCGCCTGCGCAAGGAGACCACGCTCTCGGTAAAGCAGATCGCCATCCGCCTGCACCTGGGCACAACTCGACTACGATTATCTGCCTCTGCCTTTGGCGGATAAAGAGCGGCCGGCGGGCGCAAAGAAGAAAGGCCGGCGCGGCTCCAAATCGGCCGGTTAGGATTGGGGCCGCTGCCAGGGCGAGCGGCGGGGCGTAACAGATGAGAATCGGGACGCTTACGAGCCGAAAGGGCGGTTGCCTCGCGAGGCCTTTGGCTCTCATCGCGCACCCTTGGGCGCGTGCTTGGAACAGCGGTGCAAATCGCCGGGGGCGGCAAGCAGAAAACTCGTGAAAAGAGTCCTTTACAACGGAAGCCCGGCGGGCTAGAAATGCCCGTGATGCAGCGAACGGATTCATCGGCGGGCGCAGGGAGCCGTTGGCCTATCACCCCAAGATGGGAAGATAGACAGGTCTGTCTAATTCCTTGTTCGGCCGCAGCGCCGACGAAAACAGCACGTAAGCACAGGCCGAAACACGACAAGTTCACGGCAAACGAATGAAACGCACACAACCAACCCAAGCAGCCCTGCTCCTTGCTCTGGCTCTAATTCCCGCTTGCTCCAGGCAAGCGGAGCAGCCATTGGCGACAGGGGAGAAACCTGAGAAGCTCACGGAGCGAACGGTGAGGCCGACACAAGGAACCGCGATTGCCTTTCGACGCCTGTACACAATTAAGCTCGGCAACCCGCCCACAGGAGCGTGGCTTGTTGCCGAGTATGAAAACACGGGGAACGTTGGTATAGCCGCCTTCAAAGGGAAGTGGACGGTCACCGACGAGCTGGGGGAGAATGTCGCAGAGCAAGAGGTTCGCTACACCAGCGACACCCCTTGGGTTGCGGAGGAAGTCAAAGGCCCCCACGTCATACCACCCGGAGAGAGGTTCGTCATTGTAAACCAGTCGCTGAGCGGAGAATCGGACAAAGAGTTCGCTACGACCAAGGACAACGTGGTCAAGATGGCGGCATTCTATCTGCAATTCATGGCAAGCACGAAACTTTGAGGATTACCACGTCACGAAGAAGTGCAACTTCACCCTTGAAAAAGCCGTGGCGCAATAGCCCTCTACAAGAATTATGAACTACACACCGCCAAGCAGCAGTGCTCTGCCCCAGGGCGCGACTTGTAATCCCCGTACCGTATCCCATCCCAAGCCCCGACTTGAGACTCTGGACTTTGGACTTTAGACTTGCCAGAAATCGCTTCCCCGGCTTTAATCCACGCGTGAGTGTAATTCAGGTCAGGAGTCGGCCACGGCGGCCCACTGGAGTTGCGGCGGGGCCAGCCATCGCTCACTTTCCGGGACTGACCCTTTCATTTTTACATTAGGAACATCATGCACATGCCCAAGCGATTGCCAGGAACATTAGGATCAACCTCCGCATTTGAGGTTCAGACATACTTGGCCGAGTTACCAGAGTATGCCGTTGCACAGAGCACCGATGGAAGCATTGGCGTGACGTGGAACCCGGACCCCACGGAGAGGCCGAATGGTTTTCCGCACAGTTATAGCCATCAGCAGTGGTTTATTCTACCAGTCCCACTCGCCCGGATGGTTCTTTCCGGCGCGACATTCTTTGATGGTCAGTAGATTGAAAAGGCCGAACAAACGTGCTCCAGGCAAGGGCGGGATTCCGTCCCTGTTGGCAATCAAATGCGCTCGGTCCGGCCTGCCTGAGCACGAGTGTTCGGCAAAATGAAACCTGACTTCGCAGCACAACTCCAGCGGCAGATCGGCTTTCTGGAGAGCTCGTGCGCTTTATACGACTCAGGGCACCACGAAGAAGCGCTTCGAATCGCCGTGAGCCTCCGCGTGCTGTTCCACGACACCTCGAAAAGCGTTTCACTCCTCGCGCATCTTGGCATTAAGGCATCCGCACGAGTCCTCTCCACGTTTGGGCTTGGCTCACGGCAGGCTGCCACCCCCGGACTACTGTCCGCGTTTGTACCGCTATGGATTGAGCCCACAGGCGAGCGCACGCCGCCGCTTGACGACGTCATGCGGCGGGACTTTATCTCGGCTGAGGAATGGTGGTTAGAGGTCATCATGTGCACGAGGGAAACGCTGACCAGGAGGGATATTGTCCTTGCTGCCGCGAATCAGGACGGAGGTGCCCATGTTGACGCACAGCCCGGCACAAAGGCTGCCGAGCTTATTGAGGGAGTTGGCACGCTCACTACCATATCGCAGGGCCAGGTTACGAGGCAGTCGCTCGACAATCACCATTTTCCACTTCTGCGGCAATTCGCCCACGAAGTGCTCAACAGCACAGACATCACGAAGAAATGAGAATGCCGAACCATTCAGCGGAGCCCACAGCCACCTGGCTTCACGCGAGCGAATGCTGCGAGAGGTTCAAAGGTCGAGTTGCCTGCCGACTTCGGTCTTGGGTGGCTGTGGCTCACATCGTTCGTTGATACTCACCGAGCATATGAAGAATGAATCGCTTTACAGAATTGTTGTCGTCGTGCTGCTGGCGGCGGTACTGGTAGTTCAGTTACTCATTTTTTATCGCATGCAGACAGGTTCACCAACGCTGGCCGATTTGCGAAAGGCAAAGCCAGAGCAGAGGCCCGAGATGTTGCTGAGAATTCCACTCGTTCGTGTGGAGGGAACGGTTGACGTTGCAGGGACAGTTGACGTTGATGTGAACAATACACCACTGGAAGTGCAAATAGTGCGCTGATATGTCGCCGAACTTTACGGTGGGGCGAATGGCGGCGGGCGGTGCCTCTTCGCAAACTTGGGTGCTTGGTGCCCGCCGCCATCGCTCACCTCGCCGTTCGGCTGCGTAAAACATATGGGCTACGACATCCATATCACTAGAAAAGAATACTGGGTTGACGAGGACGGACCAACTATCAGCTTGGAGGACTGGCTGGCATACGTGGCCTCGGATCCCGATCTCCGGCTCTCGCCCGAAAGCAAGTCAATGGCCCTTATGGCCGTTCCGGGATCCAAGTACCCGACTGCGTGGCTCGACTGGGATCACGGCGACATTTACACCAAGAACCCAGACGAGCCCATCCTCGCAAAGATGCTCCTGATTGCATCGGCGCTGGGTGCCAAAGTGCAAGGCGATGATGGAGAGTTTTATCGTAGCGCAAACTTTGACGATACTTACTACGGGGAGGGCGGACACCCGTGAGCTCATTCGTCTGCTCCGGGGCGGTCCTCTGGCCGAACAAGGCGCATTCAATGGACGCGCCGATCGCGCATCTGTTTGATATTGTGCATCCTTGGCGGCGCGCCCCTGGTGCGCAGCGTTCGACAAGACCTTTGTGAGCACCCTTGCGGAGAATCGAAAGCTGAACGGAGGATTGGTATTCCTAACGGGGCTGCTCCTTGGTGCAGGCTGCTATCTGTTGGCGGAAGTCCTCATACCTGAGCAGGTCGCAAGCCCAGGTGATCACGACATCCTCTTAGCCGACCGGCTGGGCTTCATTTACACACCTGTAGTTGGGCTTTGGCTTGGCTGGGTCCAGAGGTCATGGCGCCGGGCATTATGCGGAGCGGGCGTCGGCGTCGCCATTGGTTTCGCATATATGGCCCTGTGCGCCAGCCGCAATTTCCTCGCGATTATGGTCGGGTTCCCGTGCCTGCTCGGTGGCGTCGTGGCTGGGGTAGTCGGCTCAAACCGCAGCCCCTGGCTCTTCGGTCTCGGGGCACGGCTCGGGAGAGGGTTGCTCGCTGGATTAGTGTTGGGCTTTGTTTATATGGTTGTCCTAAACATCGCAGGCGGCATGGTGATGACGGCACACGACAACTACAGCGACGAAACCCGGGGTTACGTCGGGATGATGTGGCGCGCTGGCCCCGTAGCGCTTGGCCTTTCGAGCGGTTTGTTTTTCGTGCTCATCCGCTGGGCGGTCGGCCTCACGCGAGTCAGGATACTCGTGTTCGACGATGTGCCGCGTCCGGCTGTCGAACCAGGCGCTGCATCTAATGGCGGCCCGACCGCGTCGGTTGGCGATTCGGGTGTCAGCGGCGGGCCGCCATCGGTGAGCTGAGCGTTATGTCTGGCGCATCGGTTCAGCGCCAGTTGCTGCGTTCCCTCGAAACCGGAGACGGGGAGGAGGTTCGCCGCCTGATCCTTGCCGGAGCGGATGTAAACCTTCGCCAGCAGGCCGAGAAGTCCTGAACCCCGCTGGTGTTCGCCTGCGGCAACCCCGTAATCACTGGGGAACTGATCTCCGCCGGGGCTAACGTTAATGCCACGACGCCCGCCGGCCAGGTGCTTTCGCCGGCTACCGGGCCCAAGAGGCGCTCCGGGGGCGAAACTGCGCTTCATTTTGCCGCCGCCGCTAATAGCACCCAGGTCGGCAGGCGTTTGCTTCAGGCGGGCGCCGAGGTTGAGGCCGGCGTCGAGGCCAACGCCGCACCCCTCGACCAGGCTTTGCGCGCCGGGGCGATCACAGATGCCGCCGAACGCGGAAGGGTGAGTTGCGTGGGCAGCAGAAACCACCGGGGAGCAGGGGCGGGAGCCCCTTCTCTTCATGATGTAGAAAGCATCCACCATCGAACACCTGCCTACGCCGGACTTCGGCGCGGCGAGTCCAACACCCAAAGCCCGAGGGGGTATGACGGCGGAAAGGCGAAGGAGAAGGCAGTTGGATAAGTCTGGCTGATTGAAAACGGGCCTCTGAGCGGGGTCTATGGTACCAGCACAACACCAGCCCGACACCAGACCTCCCCCAGACCACCCCGAGGCGGGCGCGGAAGGGGGGATGTATTCGGAACGCTTATCGAGGATGCCGAACCCTGAACTTTAAGCCTCGAACCTCCCGTCCTCCGTAGCCCGTCCTCCGTAGCACCACTGCGGAGGGTGGACAGTACTGCGGAGGGTGGATGAACGTCGAACATCGCGAGCCGTTCTCCAGCCTGCCGCCGGGGAGTTTCTTCCGTCTTCCAGGGACCATGAGCGGCGAGAAGAGGAGGCGCCGGTTTCGGGCGACCGATTTGGGTAGCCAGGATCATTCGGCTGCTCGGCCCATTTAGCGAGCAAATGCTATTGCACTGATTCAACTTTGGGGCGAAGGTAAACCAAGAAAGGAAATACTTATGGAAGCAACAGTACGCCGAGACAACGAGAAGAGTGAGCTTCAGACTAAACTGGAAGCCGCCGTCGAGCGAGCCAAAGCCGTCTGCCAAACCCTGGAAGAAAAGACCGTCGCCGCCGCCAAGGCCACGGACGAAGCCGTCCGGGAACATCCCTATCAAGCCCTTGGAGTCGTGTTTGGCGTAGGCGTCCTGGTCGGCGTGCTGGCGGCACGGTGCCGCCGTGGCGGCGACTAAACGGCGTCAGCCAGGCTGAAGGGGTCAAGCGGCCCACACGAATTGACGGGCGTGGCTTCGAAGACAGGAAGTCTGCGCCCGGGTGTCCATCCGAGCGAATGGCCCCCAAAGCCCAAGTGCCCGGTTATTCCCGCCGATGTTTCTAGTCGCAGACGGGTATCATGATCTTGCCTCACAGCTTGACTTGGGCCTGAAGTCAGGCGAAGCTGCAACTAGTGCAACCGGGGGCGTACTGGTTTCGACTTAGCAGACGCGCCAGAGGCGGCATGCCGAGGATGGTTCGTTGGCCTCGTTAAACACCGGACCGAACATTAATAGCTAATCAAGAACTAGCTCTCGCGGCCTAAGTGCCACGACGTTCGCCGGCGGACACCTGCTACGCTGGACGGACGCAACAGCAGGTTAGGTCGGGCGCGGCGCCTGCGCGTGTCCGATTGAATCTCTTATCCTGCGGGCTAGGCTGGGCGATTCGGTGTCAGGCCGTCATCGCCCGGTAGAAAACTCTCTCCTGACTAAGCATGTAGTCGCGGCTGGCAACTTTGCCAAGGACGCGGGTTCAACTCCCGCCGCCTCCACCATCCTCCGCTCGGAACCGCGTCAGCGGTTTCGAGCGGAGGATGGTGCCCTCCGTAGCTTTAGCGAAGGAGGGCCGGCGCTTCCCACGGTTCCGAGCTACGGATGGCAGGCCATTTTGGACTTTCCGGCCTGGCGCTCCTTGTTTAAACGACAGCGCATGTTCTACGCATGTATTCTCTAGAGCATAAATCATCCCGAACAGCTCTATCGTGGCCACACGACCGATCTCAAGAACAGGCTGGCCGAACACAATACGGGCAAGTGCCTCCACACATCCAAATACGCACCTTGGAGAATCAAGTTCTACGCGGCCTTCGAAACCTTGGAACTCGCCCAACATTTCGAACGATACCTGAAAAGTGGCTCCGGCCATGCCTTTTCAAAGCGCCACTTCGGTCTCTAACGCCGACAGGGGCGGCAACGCCCCCTGGCTTGAGGGCAACTATATCGAGCCAAGGCCAGTAAGACGAAGGCCGCCAGCCGGCGCTGGTGCCGATTACGGAACCCCTGCGACGCTGGCTGGCCCCCTTGCGGCACGCCGCAAACCTCAGGCTTCCTCGACTACCTTCCAGCCCACGGCGTCGGCGAGAGCGTACACTGGCTCTTTGAGGTCGCCGTAGAAGGTGACGCGGTGCCAGCCCCATTGGTCCCACATCCGGAACAGCTTCTCGATGTCGCCGACCGGCTCGGCGCCCAGTTTGGTGCGGCAGGCGCGGTCGTCCGGGTCGTTGGCCACTGCCAGCGCGCGGTGAAGCACGATTTCCTTGCGGCCGGGTTCGATTTTGAGGCTGGTGGTCATGTAACCGGTCGGCAGGATGGAGCGGATGGAAGCGCCCTGGCGATCCTCGGAGTGAGTCAGGATCTCGAACGGGTTGGCCTTGCCCGACGGGCCGAACGCCTTGTTGTGCGCGACGCAATGCGCGTAGATGATCTGCCGCTTGGCGGTGTCAATGACCGGATCTGAGATGTAGCCTGGCCGCCCCTGAGTGAGCGTGGTCCCGATCACCATGGTCGCGGCGGAGTGGATGTCGCATTCGCAACCGCCGATCAGGCCGTCGCTGTTCAGTTGGTAGAAACCGAGGCACGGATAGGCGTGGATGTGGCCGCCGTAGAAACCGCCGAGGCAGTTGATGGTGATTCCGTTTGCGCCGTGCTTTTTCAGGAGCGCCTTTTCCGCCAAATACATGGCTGCCGACGTCTCCAGCGTCTCCCGCGTAACCCCCTCGATTCTCCTCGCATCCTTCGTCCAACGGTCCGCAACGGCGCAGGCCTCGTCCTTGTCCGCCTGCTGCCAGGCCTCGTTGACTTCGGAAAACGGTATGCGTTGCACCTGGATTCCCATCATCTCCCCGCCCGGCCCGGAGGTCTGGTCACGGACGGCGAGGATCTTGGCTTCCTTCAGGCGGCGGACGCATTCATCCGGGGCAAGGCACTGGACCGGGTCCGCGTGGCCCGCCGAGTGGCCGGCGTGGTGCGTCGCTTTGAGCCGCAGCCGGGTGATGGCAGCGGCGAAGTCCGAGGGCGTGCCGCCTTGTTTCGCCACCTGGAAGCATTTCACGGCCTCGACGAGGTCTTTCATCCTTGAGGAAGCGACGAAGCCGACGTTTGCCGCGTTGCTCCGCAGGAAGGCGGCGTTGTAAACGAGGAAGCCGCCGCTGCCGCCGAACTGGAAGTCGGCGTAGAGCACAGGCTTGCCGGTAGCAGCGACGGTCTGCACGACGCGGTTCCAGCAGTTCATTTGGTAAACCAGGTAGCCGTCTATGCCGCCCGAAGCTTTGTCCTCCTCAACGAGCTTCTTTGCCTGCTCCTCCCCGTTGGCCAACGAAGCGGTGAACTCGAACCCCTTGCACTGCTTCGCCAGCGTCTGGTTGACGCGGTCCATGACCGGGCGAAAGTCAAAGCCTTTGTTGGGCCAGTCCGGTCCGGCCTGAGTCTCGCCGTGCAAGGCATAGATCACATGGATGCGCGTTTTCTCCTTCGGCTCAGCCGCGTTGAGCCAGGCCGGAGCCGCAATGGCCCCGAGCGCGCCAGCGGCTGCGGTGCCTGCCGTGGTGAGAAAGTTGCGCCGATTCATGAGACAGCCGGCACAGCCGGAGATGAGGTGGTTTTGTTTCATATAGGGCTTTCTTTGGTTTCGATGGTATCAGGCGTGGCTTGCAGGGCCGGAGGTGTTTTGACCGGCACCCAAAGCGAATGGAGGACGGCCTTGGGGCACTACGCGATGGTCAGAGCATTCACTGCTGATCCGGCTCACGTCGGCGATCATAATGCTCTGTCATTCGGGTTCAAGCGTGAAACATCGCTCCCGCGCTACTCGGCACTCGACATTCCCCCGGCGATACAGTTTCTTTGGGCGGACGTTGATCCGCGAACGGAATAGATGAATGCAGAACTGCTAGCCAAAGCCAAGTCACTCGGGTTTTGTGACCGGCAAATAGCGAATTTGACCGGGCAAACGGAGGACGCCGTGCGCGCCGAGCGCAACAAGCTCGGGTTGGTGCCCAGCTACCGCCTCGTGGACACCTGCGCGGCCGAGTTCGAGGCCTACACGCCATATTATTATTCGACCTACGACCGCGGCGACGATGAGGTGAAACCGAGCGACCGCAAGAAGGTGATGATCCTCGGCGGCGGGCCGAATCGCATCGGGCAGGGCATCGAGTTTGACTATTGCTGCGTCCACGCCTCGTTCGCGCTCAAGCAGGACGGTTTCGAGACGCTCATGATCAACTCGAACCCGGAGACCGTCTCCACCGATTACGACACCAGCGACAAGCTCTACTTCGAGCCGCTGACGCTGGAGGACGTGCTGCACATTTACGAGCGCGAGAAATGCTGGGGCGCCATCGCCCAGTTCGGCGGCCAGACGCCGCTCAACCTGGCCCTGGGCTTGCAGAAGAACGGGGTCAACATTATCGGCACCTCACCCCAGAGCATCGAGATCGCCGAAGACCGCAAGCTCTTTGCGGCGATGCTGCACAAGCTCAACATTCCCCAGCCGCCCAACGGCATTGCCACCAGCGAGTCCGAGGCGCTCGCCGTGGCCAAGACCCTCAGCTACCCCGTCCTCGTGCGGCCCAGCTTCGTGCTCGGCGGCCGAGCCATGCAGATCGTCTATTCCGACGACGAACTGCGCCATTACATGCGCTTCGCGGTGGAGGCTTCCCCCGAGCGTCCGGTGCTGGTGGACCAGTACCTGGAAGACGCCACGGAGGTGGACGTGGATTGCATCGCCGACATCGGCCACTTCTACTACCCGAACCAGGGCACGATCGTCATCGGCGGCGTCCTGGAGCACATCGAATTCGCCGGGGTCCACTCCGGCGACGCGGCAATGGTCCTGCCGCCCCACACCCTCTCGCAGCGCGTCGTCAACACTATCCGCGAATACACCCACGCCATGGCCCGCGAACTGAAGGTTATCGGCCTGATGAACGTGCAGTACGCGGTGAAGGGCGAGACGGTCTATGTGCTGGAGGTCAACCCCCGCGCCTCGCGCACCGTGCCGTTCGTCAGCAAGGCCATCGGCGTGCCGCTGGCGAAACTCGCCGCCCGCGTCATGGCGGGCAAGACCCTCAAGCAACTTAAGTTTACCAAAGAGGTCTGGCCGCAATACTGGGCCGTGAAGGAATCCGTCTTCCCCTTCAACCGGTTCCACGGCCAGGACATCCTGCTCTCCCCTGAAATGCGCTCGACGGGCGAAGTCATGGGGCTGGACGATGACCTTGGCGTCGCTTATGCCAAGTCGCAAATGGCTGCGGGCGCGCCGTTGCCGACCGGCGGGCGGGCCTTCATCAGCGTCAGTGACGCCCACAAAGACGAAGTGGCGGAGGTAGGCAAACAGTTCGCCGACCTTGGCTTCGAACTGGTCGCCACCAGCGGCACCGCTGCCGTGCTGGAGAAGGCGGGCCTCAAAGTGCGGCGCATCTATAAGCTCTCCGAAGGCCGGCCCAACCCGGTGGACCTGCTCAAGAACCGCGAAATCCAGATCGTCATCAACACCCCTTCCGGCGCCACCCCGCACGCCGACGGCGTGAAGATCCGCACCACGGCCGTCTATACCGGCACGCCGATCATGACCACCCTCAGCGGCGCCAGAGCCGCCGCTCTCGGCATCGCCGCCCTCCGCCAAAGCGGTTACGGGGTCAAGACGCTCCAGGAATACCACTGACTAGGCCGCGCGTGCGCTGCGCGACCGGCTGAGCATGGGCCGTTCAACTAAGGCTCCCTGGGGACCCTATCCAACCGACCACCTGTATTCTTGAGTAGCTCCGAGATATGGCCCAAGCGGACTTTGTCATCCTCCACCGGGATGATCGCGACATTGTTCAGGGCAAAGGTGGTCTCGATCGCATACAGCAGCTCCCTTCTGGTCAAAGGTGTTTCGACATGGAACCAAATGCCCATCCCATCGAACTTCGGCGAGGGCACGGCGGTCTTGCCCGCCAGCCGGGCATAAAGCTCGAACAAGCGCCGGCCAGCCGGCCTGGTTGTCTGCCGCACGTGCAGGAAATCATAGAAAGCGCTGCGCAACCGCTCGAACTCCTGTTCCAAGCGCTCTTTCTCCGAAAGAGGTGCGTGGGTCCAGTGACCGCCCGTTGCTGGCACTTTTCTGGGATCAAACAGCCTGGCATCTGGCTCCGGCTTCGGAGCGCGGGTTTTCACCGCCGCCCGCTGGGATATCGGTACCACCTGCACGAACTTCGCCCCGTCCTCCACCACGCAAATGCCATTCAGAGCAAGCAACGTGGCCATTGCGTATAAGACCTCCTCCCTGGACACCGCCCCCCGGCTTCTGAGCTTGAATGTTGGAGCCGGAAGCGTAGCGGGGCGTAGAACCGTCCGCTGGCTTAGCTGAGTGTAAATGTCCAGGATCTGGGCCAAGTCTGCGTCCTGAAAATCAACCATTCCTGTCGGCAGAGCTTCCCGGTCTTTGCGGGTGGCGAGCTCGCGCCCGCGCAGCGGCGCGTTGGTGAGGAACCCTTGGTCATTCTTGGGAAAGACGCGCACAAAATGGGGGCCATCCTGCAAGACTTCGAGTCCCCTCCGCGCAAGTGCTTGTTCGATGGCGGCTACGGCGTTGGTTTTGTCCTTCGGCAAGTTCTCAGTGATGGAATCTCCCAGGGGAGGCAGCGTCGCCGGCCTCAGGACGGCCTTGCCGATCAGGTCACCATAAACTTCCAAGCCGTCGGCCCCGGCCGATAGGGGCGCAAGCAGGCAAAGCAGAGCGAGCAGCAGCCTTTGAATCATGCGAACGATTCCAGCCTATGTCGGTCATGCGGGTCTGGTCCAGCGTGAACCTGTAGCGGTGAAATGAAACCCGCAGCTCCAGCAGGTGCCGGAGTTGCACGCGAGGTCCTTGCGCTGCCTTGGGATCAGTCCGGCAGAGGAGGCCCCGTCGAACAATTTGAGCCTCTTTACGTCGGCGGCTACAAGCACTTACGCGGACGCAACGCCAAAGCACCCCGAAAACCTGCCTCAGGCCCGGTGCAAGCCTGGGTCTGGCTAAGGGGTAGCCAACCGGTAGCCAACCGGTCCGATGTGGATCGGATCCACATCGGACCGGTTGGCCACCGGTTGGCTACCGGTTGGCTACTGGGTGGCTACTGGGTGGCCAGTGATACGCCTGGAGGGGGCCTGAGGGGGCGGCATGGAGGTGGCCGGGAGCGAAAAGGTGGCGAGCGAAAGGGTCAAAGATTAGGTTCACCGCTGCTTGAGGTGGCTCAGGCATGTCGCGCAGCAGGTTTCGCGTGGCACACGTGGACCATTACTGACGACGGGCAAAACGTGATCTGGGCCATTGACGACACCACCATCACGACTGTGCCAGTGGCGGACGCGACCTTCGGCGGCAGCCAGGTATCGCTTGGCAACGATGATACCGGCCTGGGCGGTAATTCGGCGGCCAACAACCAGCTCTTTAACGCCCAAATCTTCGACAACCTGACCATCGAGTCCATCCCCGAGCCGACCACCCTGTCGCTCTTGTGCCTCGGCGCCCTCGGGTTCTTTGCTCGCCGACGGAATAGCTAAGGGGCCGCGCAGAGACAAATTCTGGTTAGGATGGAGCGTGAGAGCGTGGCCAGTGGTCCAAGCTGCTCACGCTCTAACGTTCTAACCGCTCCACGCGCCCGACCGGGTATAATGTTAGAATTGCGCGCCCAGCATGGGGCTTATTCCTGAGGAATAGCCATTCTTCTTTCAGCGGCCCCCACCATTTGTCTGTCCCTTCTGGTTGCCTTCCCGTAGTCTCGTGTCATGCTGGCTTGCAGAACCATGCCGAGTGCGCTGACACTTGTTCTGGCTGCCTTTTCTATGCTCTGCTCCACCGGTTCCGCTTCCTCACTCGCGGGCAAAACCGTCTGCCTCGATCCCGGTCACGGCGGCACCGCCGCCACCGACTCCTACCGCGTCGGCCCGGGCGGTGAACGCGAGGAATGGATCAATTTGCGGGTCGCCCTCGAGCTGAAGAAATTGCTCGAAGCCAAAGGCGCGCGGGTCCTGATGACGCGCACAGCGGACGTGGACGTGCCGCTGGCCGCCCGCGCGAGGCTCGCCCGCGAGCAGAAGGCCGACCTGTTCCTGTCCATCCACCACAACGCGACCGCCGACCGCACGGCGAACTTCCCCATCCTCTATTATCATGGCCACGCCTCCGAAAACGCGGGCAGCGTGGCCCTCGGACGCTGCCTGGCGCGGCGCTTGCGCAAGGCGCTGTTCCGCGCCAGAACACCCGTGAGTCTTTGTTCCGATTTCGTGCTCTTCCCCAATGCCGGCTGCGCGGTGCTCCGTGAATCGTACGGCATCCCCGGCATCCTGGGCGAAGCCTCATTCTTCACCAATGCCAAGGAAGAAGGGCGCCTCAAGCAGCCGGCCTACAACCGGAAGGAAGCCAGGGCCTACTGCCGGGCCGTCGAAGATTTCTTCGCCTTGAAACAAAGGCCGCCGGTCCAGCCGCTCAAGCCCGACATGCTGCTGCCGCTCTTCAAAGGGTCTTGCCGAGGCCGAACGGATGGACCCGCAGGCCCAGCGCTGGAAAGAGGATTATGCCGCAGGGCCTTTCGCTGCTCAAGCAGCTCGACCCGCCCAGCCCGGGCGACAACTCAGACACGCTCCGCAAAGTGTTCGATCTTTTCACTCACAGCGTCCGCTCCTTCCCCGAATCGCCGGTCGCGCGGGATTGCCATCTGAAACGGGCCCAAATCCTGGAGCTGCTCGCCCAACCGGCGAAGGCCGACGTCGAACGCAAGCGGGCCGAGGAATGGTACGTGCCGGTGCGAGACTGACACTGGCGCACCCGTGCGCCTCGCTCGGCCGGCTGAGCACACGCCCCCTAAGTACGGCTACCTCGGGCTTGTTCCACCAGCCACGTCCATTCGATTGCTGGAACGGTCAAACCCCGGCACTCCTCCGGCAAAGCCGGAGGGTTCCCTGCCCACCCGAAGGATGAGTTTTACTGCACCTTGCCGGTCGCGGCCCACTCGCAGCCGCGCTGAATGAGAGTGCGCACCGCGGGATTCTGGAGAGCCTTACCGTCATGACCGAATGTTTCGTGGAAGACCCGGCCTTTCCCGTACTCGACCGTAAAAGCCAGCGGCTCGGTCTTCTTGCTCCAGTCGGAATCGGCTTCCACCAGCACGGTGATGGGTGTGTCGCCCTGCAGCTTGGAGTAAAGCTCGTCATCGGCCTCGAAGTCGGACAGGCCCTGCGTGATCGGGTGGTCCTTGTTCGCGATGTGGGCTTTGAAGACCCCGCGCGGTCCGTGGCCCGACTTGCCCATCACCCAGCAGCGGCCACAGAGCTTGGGAAACTCCTCCCACTCTTTGAAGGAAGCGCTGGAGAGGTGCGAGATGACCAGGCCTTTCCCGTCCTTTACGAAGCTGAGGAGATTCTCTTTGGCGCCGGGGGAAAGGGTAGGCGTCTTGGCGTTGTAAAGGTGGAGGAACACCAGGTCATAGCGGCCAAGGGTCGGGGCGGAATCAAGCACGCCGGCATCTTCGCATACCCTCACGTCAAATTTCCCGCTGGAGATGAGCGTTTCCCGGATGGCTTGTGAAACCTCGAACCAGTTGTGGGCGGGTTGCACATCGTCCCCGGTTACCAGGAGCACTTTGATCCTGGCGGGCGCCTCGGCGGCGGCGGCTGGCAGGGGGGACGCCAGTGTGCCCAAAAGGGCGAGACCGATCATGGTGAGAGTCGAGCTTGTATTCATAGTTTTATCCGATTCGGTTGTTGAACTGGGACACAGCTTGCCTGGTTTTCCCCGGGTGAGAAAGCAAATTGCGGCAGGCGCCGCCTTCGGGGCGCAATTCACGTTATCGCCCCCTGGGAGCGCCGGCATCCCTGCCGGCGTGCTCTCGCTGGACACTTTGGGATCTACCTCAAATCGGGCGATGCTGCAAGGTGCCGGCAGGGATGCCGGCGCTCCCAGGGGCCGGGGCCTATAAGCTGAGTTGCGCCCCCGCCTTCGTTGTAAACGCTTTCATTATTGCATCGGGCAAGGTGGGTGTGATATTCAAAGGGCAAACCAAACGGGAACACATTCAACTCATGACCTCAACCAGAAAGACTCTCACCTTCTTGTCCACGTCTGCTCTTGCGGCTGGCGCCGCGCACGGCGCCGTCCTCTATACGCCATTCAATACCACGATGGCTCTCAACGCCACGCTGGACTTCGATCTCAACCAGGATGGTGCGTCGGACTACCTGCTTAAATTCGATGGGGGCGCGGCCAAGCCGTACATTGACAACGGGCCTTCCTTCGGAACCGCGTTTGTTCTTGGGGAGGCAAGCCTGGGTTTGCCGCTCACACCGGCGGGCACGATGATTGATGGCAGTTATGAAAGCCTGCAAACAAGGGTTTATTTTAATCAGGACCACGATGGCAATGTTGTCGGCGGTTGGACCGTCGCTGGGGACATTGAGGGTTATGTCGGCTTGGAGATGATTGACGGGGAGGGGACGCACTATGGCTGGGCGCATTTCATTTACAACCAGAACGGGGTGTCGCCTTATGACAGTGCTACCGGCACGCTCAGGCTGGTGGACACCGCCATAGAAACGGTTGCTGATGTTGGCATTCTGACCGGCCAGACGGCTGAAACCGGCCAGCCGGTGGTGGCTGTGCCGCCTTCGTCGCAGACGGGTTACCTGGGCGGCACCGCTCGACTGACCGCGGTCGCCCCGGGCTTCCCGGCGCCGGCCTTTCAGTGGCGCGCGGGGGCCGTTGGGAGTGGCGTTTACACCAATCTTCCCGATGGCGCGGGCGTCAGCCAGGGGGCCATCAATACCCTAACGCTTCAAAACCTGACTCCGGCGAACATGGCGGACTACGTGGTAGTGGTCTCCAATTCATACGGCGCCGTCACGAGTTCGATCCCGGCAACGTTGACCGTGGTCGCGGCGACGGATAGCCCGGCCACGCTGGTCCACCGGTATAGCTTCAAAGACTCGGTGGGCAGCTCGACGTTTGCCGACTCGGTCGGCGGCCCCGCCTGGGATGGGACGGTCCAGGGCAGCGCAACCCTTACCAGTTCCGGCCTCCAGTTGGACGGGGCGCCCGGCTGCTACGCGACATTGCCGCCCAATATTACCAGCAATTATACCGCCTTCACGGTGGAATTCTGGGCCGACATTGGGGCGAGCAATCAGATTTGGACGCGGGTCTTTTCCTTCGGTGATGGGACCACCGGCACCAAACTGTCAGGAGTTGACTTCTGTCCCTACGCCGGCGGCGGCTTCCAGAATCTGGACCTGTCGAACACGAACGGCGTAGATGCCTATGCCAACAACGACGTCAGTCTTCTCGGATCGAACAACGTCCACGTGACCGTCATCGTGGACCCCACTAAGGCGGTGTTGTGCTACTTCAACGGCACGTCGGTCGTCTCCTCGCTTAACGGCGTCGTTTCATCCCTGGCCGGCATCAATGACGTTGATAACTGGATTGGGGCGTCACTGGTCGCCGCTGATCCGTATTTGACCGGGACCATCCATGAACTCCGCATTTACCAAGGCGTCCTGCCGATCCAGGCGATCGCCCTCAATGATGCGGTCGGGCCGGACCAGTATGTTCAACTGTCCGCCCATCCGACGGTGAAGGTCTCCCACAGCGGTGGGCAAATCATTCTCTCGTGGCCCGCGTCGGACTACGGGTTTACGGTGGAGTCACGAACGGATTTTACTAGTGGGAGCGGCTGGACGCCGCTGCCGAACGCACCGGTCCTGGTGGGGGCCAACTGGCAGGTGATTCTTCCAGAAACCGGAACGCCTCAATTCTTCCAGTTGGCACACCCGTAAGGTTACAAGGTTGAATAGTTGCATGGTTACACGGTTACAAGGTTGCATGAGCGACTCGCGCCACTGCTGCATGTAACGATGTAACCCATGTAACTGATTTAACCCGTCGGGATATCAGCGCGATTCAGTCGCGGGAGGCGGGGGCTGCCGGCCCATTCGTTTAGCATAGGCGGCGGCAGTCTGGTTACTTGGTTGTAGCTGGAGGAGGGTCTGCATCGTGTCGCGAGCTTGCTCCCACTTGCCCTGGGAAATGAACGCCCGAGCGAGCACGAAATGGGCATCTGCCAGGTAATAGTTCAGCCCGATGGCCCGCAGCGCGGCTTCCTCGGCCTCCGCCGCCAGCCGCTTCCGTAATTGCGCCTCGGCCAATCCCAGCCAGGCCAGGGGCTCGTTTTCGTCGAGCTTGAGCGCCTGCCGGGCCAGGTCCGCCAGGGCATCCCACTGCCGGAGCCGCAGCAACAGCATGCCGAGCCTGCGCATGGCGTCCGGGTCAGTGGGTTGGAGCGCCCACGCTTCCTCGACCAGGCGGCGCGCCTCCCGGGTATCCCCTCGAGCATGGCAAAGCTCAGCCCGCGACAGGAGCGACCAAATGCCGGCCGGCAACCCCTCCAGGACTACCTCAAGCGTCTCCGCCGCCTCTGGCAGCCTCCTCACGGTTAGTTGGCACTGGAAAAAGGCGTGCCCCAGTTCCGGCCGCTCTGGGAATTCGCGAAACAATCGTTCCAGGACCGGCAGCGCCTCCTCGTAGCGGGCGGCCTCCAAACACGACTGCGCGAGATTCCATTCCGATTCCCGCTGGAGCACGAGAGCGGCCTGGGAATGGTTCCGGGCGCCGGGGCTTTCAGCAGGCGGAGAGTAGGGCATGGCCTGGGCTGGCTCCCAAGTCGCCACCCGCCTGACCTCCGGGGGCTTCACAAAGCCTTCGACCAATACGCGGCCCTCCATGTCATCGCCGATGGGCAGGCCGAACCAGGTGAGAACGGTCGGAGCCACATCGAGAACCGTTGCGCCGACTATCAGCGCATCCTCGGCCAATCCCGGGCCGCGGGCGGCAAAGATGCCGTGGGGCGACTTCCAGGTTTCATCATCTCCGGCGCGCGCCCGGGGCGGTCGAGATGCGCGCCGGCCTACTCCGTTGGCGGAAACGACCAGCACGCCAGCGTCACCTCCGGCGATCTTGACCAACTTGCCCAGCATTTGATCCAGCAGGCGGCAGGCGCCACGGATCACGTGCTCATACACGCCGAACTCCGCTTCGGGAATCCAGTCCGGTCGAGGCAGACGGTAGTGGAAAAAGAGCTGGCTAATCGCGCCCAGAGCGGGAAAACGAACGGCGGCAAAATCCCACTTGCCGTCGGCGAGCAGGGTCATCATCGCCGCCTGGTGCGAGAAATCCGTCGCCAGGAAGAGTCGCAATTGTCCCAGGCGCCGATCGCGCTTCTGGTCTATTTTCTTCCACTCCGGGACGCAGAGCGATACGATGTCCGCCTGGACTTCCTCAGGGCTCACCCGCCAACTGTCCAACCGCGCACCGATTCCCTCCGGCCAGTAGGTGCCTGGCGCGGCCGGCGGCCAGGGCTTGATCCCGGGTCCGGCAGTCGGTTGGGCGTAACGGTCCGAGACGATGACGGTGTTCTCGGTTCGCCCACCGTGCGTCGCCGGCCAGCCCACCACCAGGCTGCGCTTCCCCGCCTGGGCCAGGATCTCCCAGAGCGCCCGAGAGCGGCGTGGCCCGGCGGTGACGCCCACCCGCTCATTTGCGTCCGTGATCCGCTCAATGGGATGACATACCCGATGCTGCCAGGGGCGCTTTCCGGTGGCGATCGAGGTCCACTGCGCCACGGGCACCAGCGGCTGCGTGGCAAGCAGTTGCCCTGACGGCCCCCCCTCGACAATGCTGCGGAGTACCGGCAGGTCCCCGGCATCAATCAATGGATGCAGGATTCGCCAATCCGCCGCGTCCCAACCTACCAGCAACAATCGGTTGCCCATAGCGCCCATCATGTAACTCATTCAAGCCGTCACCAAGCCAGTCGAATCTCTCTGAAATGCCATTCCGGTCAAGGCTCGAATTGCCAAGCGAGACAACCCTGTTCAAACGGAGGCGCCTCAAGTAGAGTCTGATTCAGCATGGGTTCCGACGCTGAAGCCGAGCTGATTGCGCGCTGCCGCCAGGGCGACGCGGAAGCCTGGGACGACTTGTTCGACCGGCACTACGCCGCCACCGGGCGCTTTGTCTTTCAGCTTGGGCACGACTTCACGCGCGAGGACGTCGAGGAGATTTGCCAGGAAGTCTTCCTGTCCGTCATCCGGAACATCCACTCTTTCCACGGCGGCAGCCAGTTTCAGACCTGGCTGTTCCGCATCGCCGCCAACAAAGCGCGCGACTACCGGCAGCGCCAGCATGCCGCCAAGCGCGGCGGCGGCCAGACCCCCCTTTCGCTCCAGGCCGAGGACCCAGAGACCGGCCTCACCCTCGACCCGCCCGCCGGTACCCCGACACCGGACCTCACCTTGCTGAACGCCGAGCAGGTTGCTTTGGTGCATCAGGCCCTCGACCAACTCGGCGACCCCTGCCGCGAGATCATCGAGTTGCGCTATTTCGGCGACCTGAGCTACGACGAAATCAGCCACTCCCTCAACCTCAACCCCAAGACCGTCAGCTCACGCCTCAGCAAATGCCTGGATCGGCTCGAAGGGATCGCCCGGCAGGTATTTGCGGGGGGAAAACCCGCCGCCTTTCCGTCTAACTAGAAGCTGATATGGCCAACGAACCGGAACGCCCGATTGAAAAGCTCCTCCGCGCCGCCGCGAACAAACGCCGCGACGAGGCCGGGGCACCCGTCGAGTTGCACCCGGCCAACCGGCGCCTCTTGCAGGGGGAAGTGGCGCGGACTCTCGCCAAACCACAGCGCCCGAGCCGATCGTTCGCCGGGGTGCTGCTGCGGCTGTGGCCGCAGTTCGCCGGCGCCGCCGGACTGGTGGCCATACTGGGGATGACGCTCTGGCTGCTGCTGCCCAGCCTGGGGGGCGGGAAGCGCGAAACCTCCCTGGCCCGAAACGGAGGCTCATCCGAACCGATGCTGGCTAAGGAACTGCGGTTGCCGGCCCAGACCACCGCGGAGCGCATCGCCCCGCCTGCCGCGCCCGTGCCAAAGAAGGAGCCCACAGTGATCGCTTACGCGAACACACCGCAGGCCGCCCCAGTTGCCTCTGCTCGCCAGCCGTTGACTGAGCCGCAACCAGTCGCCGGGCCTGCCACGGCCTCATGGGAGCCAAGTCAGGCCAAGGACAAAATCGCGCTGGACGCCGCACACCAGCTCGCTGACCGGCAGGAGCCCGCCCGGCTGAACCTTGCTGCGTCCAGCAGCCCCCCAACGCAAGCTCCTGTCGGAAGCCTGGGCGGTGCTGTCACCATGCGATATGGCCTCGCCTCCACGCCCGTCCCGCCTGCCAGCACTCCGCCTGTCGCCGCGCAGCCTCCCGCCCCGGCCGGGATGCCCGCAACATCCACAGCACTGGCAGCCGCCGAAAGGCCCAAACTCACTCCCGCCGATTCCGGCCAAGCGGGAGTTTACTACAGGTCCCTGGCCACTGATGAGTCGGCCAACCGCCTTAACCCATCCCTTGCCGCCAAGGACAGCCTCCTTACCGGTGTCCCTGAGGTCGCGAAGAAGGCCAAGGCACCCGCCGTTATCCAGCGTTTCGTGCAGATTCTGCCTGAAGGCAAGGCCCAAGGCAGCTTTGCCGACCGGCCCACAGCCACGCACCCGGTTCTGGCCTCCTTCGAGGTCGAGCAGGCAGGCCGCGAGCTGCGGATTGTGGATGGCGACGGCTCGGTTTACCGCGGTTGTTTGCAGCTTGCCACCACCACCCGGCGTGCCCGTGCCCCCGAAGCCGAAGCCCCGGCGGCAGCCCGCTCCTCCCGCGCGATGGGGGCCGTGCTCGAAGAAAGAGCCGCCTCCAGCCTCGACTTGGACCAACTGGCGCCCCAAACCTATTCGTTCCGCGTCACTGGCACCAACCGGAGCCTGAACAAGAAAGTGGTCTTTATCGGCAACCTGCTGACAGCCACTAACATGTATTTGACCCGTCCAGCTCAGACCAACCTGGGAGACGCCACCGGCTTCAGCAGATTCCAACCTGGCCCAGCCCAGCCCAGCCTCCCGCCCTTGCTCAACTCGCGCATCTCCGGCAAGGTCGTGATCGGCAGCGGCAAGGCCGTTGAAATCAACGCCCTGCCCACCAACCCTTAGCCAGGCCAAACGACCCTTAACGCCAGTGGCGGCCGGCATCCGTCGGCGCTGTCTCTTCGGTCGAAAGAATGTGCCGGCTAACGCTGTGGGTGGCCCATTCCCACCCTTAACGCGCGTTTCCTGAACCCGCCCTGCCTTGACCCCTCGCCTTAACGGACAACATAGGTGACGCGGTACCATGGACCTCAAAACCATTTCCATCGCCGCATCAGCCCGGCGAAGGCTGAGCTTGAGGCACCCCCTGACTGTTGGAGATTTTCACAAAAAAGGCCGTTGACAGGAGCACATACATTACGGTAAGTACTGTAGTTACAACCGGGTGATTAACCCGGCCTAAACACCGACGTGGGAAGAAAATGAGCGCTGTCTGACAATTAAGGCACGGATAAATACCCTTAAAGTTAACCGTTTAACCCAAAACCCCTCAAATCATGAAATCTCCTATTAAACTCCTCGCTACCAGCTTCTGGCTGGTTGGTATTATCTCCGGCCTGTCTGCCGACGTGCGCGTCGGTCTGATTACGTATTGGCCATTGGACGTGGACAATGGCGGAACAACGCCGGATATGGCTGCGTACTACGGCAACTCCATGAACGAGTTCAATGCGCCGACAGTTGTGTCGGGCCAATTCAGCAACGCCTTTTCCTTCAACGGAATGCTCGCAGTATTTGAACGTCACGCACGGGTTCGACAACAGCGTCAACGGGCTGCCGATTTATGCCGCAGCGGGCGGCTACACTGTTGCGATGTGGGTCAAGGGTGCGGGACAAACCAGCAAGTATCTCTTTACCGAGGCCAGCACGGCAAGCACCACCCCGCTGTTGCTCCTTCAGACCGGAAGTGCGGCGAACACCAATACTCACCTGGATATTTACATTCGGACCACAGGTGGGAGCGGAACTGTTAAGCCACGTTAAGTCCTCGTCGGTCGTGTTTGACAACACTTGGCATCACATTGCCTGGGTGGACGATCATGGGAACGCCAAGTTGTATGTAGATGGGAACCTCGACGCGACGAGTTTCAAATACAATTACGCCGGCGCCCAGCGCGTTTTCTTTGAACACGACCACCATCGGGGAACTGGTCCGCGCCGCCGGGCCCGCTGCCAATGCCTATTTCAACGGCCAGATTGATGACGTCGCGCTCTGGGACCGGCCGCTCTCGCAGGACGAAGTTAACCAGGTGCGGACCAATGGCATTGCCATTCCGGAGGCGGTGGCCATCGTCGGGCAGCCAACCGGCAGCACTAATGCGCCCGGGCCGGCGCGTCGGCATTTCGGTCAGCGCGGTGGGCGCCCCGCCCGTGTCATTCCAATGGCTCAAAGACGGCGCGCCGGTTGACGGCGGCACCAGCCGGACGCTGGTCCTGACCAACCTGACGGACAGCGGCTCGAACAGCTTTTCGGTCCTCGTGAGCAACGGCGGCACGCCCGTGGCGAGCGATTTGGCGCCGGTCGTGACCCTGTCTGACCCGCCGGCGGCCCTGACCAATGGCTTGGTCTCGTATTGGCCTTTTGACACGGTCATCGAGACGCCGGCGGGGACCAACACGCCGGATATTTACTACGACCACACCGACTTCGGCCTGACGAACATGGACAGCAGCACCGCCATTGTCTCCGGCCAGTTCAGCAATGCGCTGACGTTTGCGATTAATCAGTATGGGAAACGGATCGGGGGCACGCCGATTTATTCCACCACCAACTATACCATTTCCTTCTGGGTGCAAGGCGGTCCGGGCCAGGCCAACAAAATGGTCTTTGCCGAAGGGGGGACCAATGCAGCCGGCGCGAACGGAGATTATTTTTTGCTCGGCACCGAGAACCCGGCTGGCGGTGGCCTGCTGAATGTCAAGTCAAGCGCCAGTCCCGTGGCTGAGCGATCTGAAATCGAAGCAGGTGGTTTTCGACGGCCTCTGGCACCATGTGGTATGGGTGGACGAAGGCGGCGCGGCCAGACTGTATGTGGACGGCGTGGTGGACGCCACGGATTTCACCTATTACCGCTCCAACCTGGTGCTGAACGCGACTTGCGTCGGCGCGCTCTACCGCGCTTCGGCCAGCCTCTTCTTCTTTGGGTCGGTGGATGAAGTTGGCCCTCTGGAACCGCGCTCTCACCTGGACCGAAATCCAGCAGGTTCGCACCAACGGCGTGCCGTTGCCCGAGACGCGCATCCCACCCGCCATTACGCAACAACCGCTCGGCAGCACCAACCGCCTTGGTGACCGCGTCAGCTTCTCGGTCACCGCTACCGGCAGTCAACCCTTGAGCTTTCAATGGCTCAAGGACGGAACCCCGCTCGCCGACGAGACCAACAACGTGCTGACGCTCCTCCTGACCGCCGCCGTTACGAATGATTACTCGGTGGTCGTCGCCAATATCGCCGATTCAGTCACCAGCGACCCGGCTCATCTGGAGGTGCTGCCCGATCCGTTGCCCGACCTGAGCGCCAATTTGCTGAATTATTGGCCGCTGGATACCGCAACCGAAGGGCCCGACGCGACCAGCCCTGACCTCGCCAGCCACAATGACCTGCTGCTTAATGGTTTGGATATTTACAGCCTGATCCCGGGCCAGTTCTCCAACGCGCTCTCCTTCTACGGCGGCCAGTATGCCCAGCGCGTCGGCGGCTTCCCGGTCTATCTCGTTACCAACTATACCGTCTCGCTATGGGTGAATGGCTATGCGCAACCGTCCGGTTCTGTCTTCGCCGAAAGCTCAAGCGCCAGCACCACGCCGCTTTTCTTCATCGCAACCGACAGCGCCGGCAGCTCCGCCTCGGCGGATGTCTATCTCCGTACCGATGCCGGCGTGATCCCGATCAATCACCGCAAGACCACGCGGGCCGTGTTCGACGGCACCTGGCACCATCTGGTGTGGGTGGATGAAAACGGCCAGGCCAAGGTCTTCGTGGATGGGGTGCTCGATGAAACCAGCTTTGCCTACACTCGCGGGACGTTGACCCTGGATACCACCGCCCTTGGCGCCATCGTGCGCGCGACGACCGGCAACTTCTTTGCTGGCGCCATTGACGACGTCGCCGTCTGGAACCGCGGGCTGAGCTGGACGGAGATCGAGCAGATTCACGCCGCCGCCGTCCCGCCGCCCACCGCCACGGTTGGCCCGGAGATCCTGGTCCAGCCTGCCGATCTGACCAACTACTTCTTCGCAACGACCAGCTTCGGCGTCGCGGCCAGTGGCACCGGACCGCTGAGCTTCCAGTGGCGAAAGGATGGAATAGATATTCCCGCCGCGAGCAATCCCACCGCCACCAATGCCGTGCTGACCCTGGGCGGTTTGCTTCCGCCCGACGCGGCCGGCGGCTATTCGGTCTTCATCGCTAACAACGCGGGCGCGGTCACCAGCCGGGTCGCCCAGTTGGTCCTCATCCGCGACTCCTTGAAAGTGGACTTTGATGCGAACACCTCTTCCAACATCCAGCCGGGCTTCGCGGAGATGACGCTGGGGCGCCCAGTGCTAACCTGAACGGCGTCGGCATCAGTGTGTCGGCCGTCGGCGGCATCAGTCTTGCCGATCGTGACCGCGCCAACACCGCTGGCGCCTACGTGGTCAACAATCCGCCCATCCTGACCCAGGCCCAGCTCTACAATGACTTCATCTTCGGCAACAACAATTCCACCCTGGGCGCGGGCGTCAATATCCTCATCGAGCACCTGGTCCCCAACACCGCTTATGGGGTGACGCTCTGGTCGTTCGACCCCCAAAGCACCACCACCCCCAGAGTGTCGGATTGGACGGAAATTGCCTCCGGCACGCCGGTGCCCATCGCAACCGGCTATACCTTTAATGGCAGCGTTCTGCCGGTGACCGACTACGAGTACACGTTGGGCGGGCTGTTGACATCTTCGCCGGCAGGACAGCTCCAAATACAAGGGGTCAAGAGCGGTGGTGACATCACCGTGTTCCTCAACGCCCTCCGCATCGAGGCGACTCCCACGCCTACGTCGCGAATCATGGGGGCGAGCGTCGTGAACGGCAACCTCCAGTTGGCTGGCGGTCGGCCAATATCCAGGCCAGCCAATCAGCTTCGAGCAGAACAACGACTTGGCTGGTGGAACCTGGGTCCCGGCGGTCGGCGGCAACACCCTTTCCACCAACGGCATGGTCTTATCCATCGAATTCCCCATCAGCCAGACACCATTGTTCTACCGCGCCGTAAGCCCTATGATACCCTGAGCAAGCAATGTGCAATTACGCAAGAGTCAAAAGGGCCAGAGGCCAGGCTTTGGCTGGCGGCAGAATACCCGTCTGGAGCGCCTTCACGCTAATTGAACTGCTCGTAGTTATCGCAATCATTGCCATCCTGGCGGCCTTGTTATTACCGGCGCTGGCCGCGGCTAAGCAGAAAGCCCTACGCATCGCTTGCGTAAACAACCTGCGGCAGATCGGCATCGGAATGTCGGTCTATGCGCTGGACAACAGCGACAAGGTGCTCCAGGCCCGAGACAACCTGGTCCAGGTGGCCATCAACCCGCCCGAAGCGACCAACTGCACGACGGTGGGCTTGACCGTGACGGTGACCAACTACTCCAATTGCATTTGGAACTGCCCGGGCCGGCCCAAGAAATACCCGATCTACGAATCGGCTTACAACCAATACGTAATCGGCTACCAGGTACTTCGGCGGCATCACCAATTGGATCAACCCCTCGGGCCGGTATCCCGGCTACAGCCCGGTCAAACTCTCCCTGTCCAAGCCGACCTGGGCCTTGGCCGCCGACCTGGTGCTGAAGACCGCTTCCGACCCTTGGGGTGTGTTCTCCGATCCGCGCGATAGCGACATCTTCGAGGGATCGCCCGCCCATCATGGGTCGCGCTCCCACTACCCGTCCGGCGCCAACGAAGTCTTCGCCGACGGCTCAACCCGCTGGATTAAGGTAAACCAGCTACGGTTCCTCCATAGCTGGAGCTCCGACCGGCGGTGCTTTTTCTGGCAGGACGACTACCCGCCCACCCTGCCCGTAAACAGCGTCGCGCTGAAGCCTTGAAAGCGGCTCAACGCGAACACTCGTCCGGCATCGGGAAGGTCTTGGGGCGAGCCATTGTCCTTGTCCTCGGGCTTGCCCTGTCCGCCAGCGCCGCCGCGCAGAGCCACCTGCTCACCCTGGCGATGAACGGGGCCTGGACGTGGTTCAATGACCCGCGGGCGCTGTTCCACAACGGCGCGCTGTATTTCGGCTGTGTGCGCAGCGACGGCGCCTCGACCCTCAACGTGCTCGATATGCGGAACGGCACCACCCGCAGCCTTTGGACCAGCACCTGGTCCCAATATGACGACCATGACAACGCGGGCCTGCTGTCGCTCCAAGATGGCCGCCTGCTGGCCATTTATGCCCGGCACGGCTCAACCACCACCTTCAGCTACCGCCTCTCCTTAACGGCTGATCCCACCACGCCCGCCGCCTGGGGCGCCGAGCAGACCCTTCCTCCCACCGGCACAGGCCTGACTTACTCCAACCCCTATCAACTCGCCGCGGAGGCGGGCAAGGTTTATGACTTTTGCCGCGACCTGAATTTCAATCCCACGGTGCTCACGTCCACCGACGCCGGGACGACGTGGTCCACCCCCCAGTTGTTCATAAAAACCGGCACCGGCAGCACGCGGCCCTACGTCAAATACTGCTCCGATTACTCCAGCCGGATTGATTTTCTTTACACCGACGGCCACCCGCGCGACCTCAACAACTCGCTCTACCATACCTATTACGCGAACGGCGCGCTTTACCAAACGGACGGAACCTTCCTCAAGAGCTTCGGTGCCCTCCCCTTGCTGCACGACTCGGGTGAGCGCGGCACGGTCATCTACCAATACAGCGCCGCCGACACTTCCGACCCGAACGATCATATCCCGACCGGCCGTGCCTGGTGCTGGGAAATCGCCTATCAGACCAACGGCTCACCCGCTTGCGTGTTCTCGGTGCAGCGCGATTCGGTCATGGGCTCCAGTTGGGCGGACGACCGGATCTATTACTACTATGCACGCTGGACCGGGACAAACTGGCAGAAGCGGTTCATCGCGCAGGCTGGGCGGCCACTGTACACTTCCGAAGACGACTATGCGGGCGGCATCGCGTTGGACCCCGAGGACCCATCGGTGGTCTATGTCTCGACGGATGCCGCGGCTCCCTTCGACTTGACCACTATTTCCAACGTCCCGCTGGCGGCGCATTTTGAGCTGTACCAGGGTGTCACCGCCGACGGCGGCTTGAGCTTCACCTGGACCGCCCTGACCACCAACTCCACGGTGGACAATTTCCGGCCCTACGTCCCGCGCAACCGGAGGGGTGTTCCCGCGCTGATTTGGTTTCGCGGCAGCTATCCCACCTTCACCTCCTTCACCACCAGTGTCGTTGGTCTTTTCACGAATGAATTCCCTCGGGCCGGCCTGCTGGCGTATTGGCCGCTGGACACCGCGAATAGGGGCGCGACTCCCGACCTGGGACTGGGCAATTACCTTGTCATCAATGGAGCGCCGTCCATCGTGCCCGGCGTGGTCAGCAATGCCTTTTCTTTCGATGGCAGCTCGCAATACCTGAGCGTCGCGCACAGCCCGAGCGGCACGAACGGCCTGCCCGCCTACCAACCGGGCGGCGCCTGCACGATCGCCGGCTGGGTCCGCGGTCCGCGCCAGACCGCGAAGTATATCTTCGCCGAAGGCAGCACGACCAACAACAACCCGCTCTTCGTCCTCCAGACCGGCCAGGCGGCGGCATTTAACGATCGGCTCGACCTCATCCTCCGCTCGACCAGCGGCGCGACTCTGGCCAATCATATCGTTTCCACTCGCCCGGTCTTCGACGGTGCCTGGCATCACTTCGCCTGCGTGGACAACGCCGGCGCTGTTCAGATGTATATTGACGGCCAGGCCGACACGAATTTCGCCTATACCCCTACGGGCACGTTCGCTCTCAATACGACAAGTGTGGGCGCCCTGGTGCGCAGCAATGCCAGTGGCTATTTCGGCGGGGCGATTGACGACGTCATGGTTTGGGCTCGCGCGCTCTCCCAAGCCGAGGTGCAATCAGTCATGACAAACTCCCTGCCCGTGCCGGCTCCGACCCCGCCCGCCATCGCTCAGCAATCATCCGGCGCTACGGTCGCGATGGGCGACTACCTCGCCTTCTCCGCGCAGGTCCTGGGCGATCCCCCGTTGGGCTATCAATGGTCCGAGAACGGCAGCGCGCTGGCCGACGCGACCGGGCCGAGCCTGGTGGTGCCCACCTCGGAAAGCGGCTCGAACTACTTCACGCTGACCGTAACCAACGCCGGCGGGTCGGTGACCGGCGCGCCCATTCCCCTGGTGGTTCTGCCTGACCCGCCGCCCGATGTCTCCGCCGGGCTGGTTTCCTCGTGGCCGCTCGATGCGGTGACCAACGATTCCGGGAACCTGACTTCACCCGACCTCTACAGCCGCAATGACTTGCTGCTCCAGTTCATGGAACCCACCAACCTGGTCCCCGGGCAGTTCGGCAAAGCCCTCGTTTTCAATGGCGACCGCCAATACTGCGAGCGCACCGGCGGGTATCCAATCTACCTTGCGACCAATTACACGGTCTCCCTTTGGGTCAACGGCGCGCCGGGACAGTTCAACCGCCAGGTCTTCGCCGAAGGCGGAGCTGGCGGTGATTTCTTCCTGCTCGGCACCGAGAACTCCACGCCCGCCGGTGGCTCGCTCAACGTGAAGGTCAATCCGGGCATGGCCGACCGCAAAACCTCGCGCACCGTCTTCGACAATACCTGGCACCACGTTGTCTGGGCCGACGAAAACGGCAAGGGAAAGCTCTACGTTGATGGGGAACTCGACGAGACAGACTTTTCTTACTCACGAGCCCGCCTCGCGCTTGACTCCACTGCCTTGGCGGCCCTCGTCCGCTCCGGACCGGCCAATTACTTCGCCGGCACGATTGATGCCGTCGCTGTCTGGAACCGGCGGCTGACGCTGACGGAAATCCGGCAGGTCGCCACCAATGGCATCCCGCCGATTGCAGCGCCGATTCCCCCGGCCATCTTCGCCCAGCCGACCGACCAGACCAACGGCATCTTTGCCGGTGATCCGGTGACTTTAAGTGTGCTGGCCAGCGGCACCGGCCCGCTCCATTACCAATGGCGCAAAGACGGTGCGGATGTTTCCCCTCTGAACAACCCTGGTGCCGTGAGCAATGTACTCAGCTTCGCCAGCGTGCAAACCGGTGACGCCGGCGCGTACTGCGTCGTGATTACCAACGTGGCGGGCGCGGTGACGAGCAGCATTGTTCAACTGGCCGTAACGGGCTTCACGCCGGCCACGAATGGTCCGGCCCTGGAGCTGGACATTGACCTTACTGGCGAGCCAAACACCCAGCCTGGCTTCCAGGTCCTCACGCTTGGAGCCAACGGTGCCCTCTTCAGCAATGAAGTTCAGGTGACCCTCTCCCCCATCGGCGCCGTCACCCTTGCTGAGCGGTTACGCTCCACTGCGCCACTCGTCACCGATAATCCACCGGCCCTGAGTCAAGCCCGGCTCTACAACGACTTTGCCTTCGCCAGCAGCACCTCAGACGGGACCGGGCTCAGCATCCTTGTCTCACGCCTGGCTCCCAACACCCCCTACGGTCTAACGATTTGGTCGTTCGACCCCCAAAGCCTCGGCACACGGGTTTCCGATTGGACCGAGACCGCTTCCGGCACGCCTGTGCCCATCGTCACCGGCTACACGTTCGATGGCAATAACCTCCCCGCCGCCGATTACGATTATTCCTTTGGCGCCCTGCTCACCTCCTCGCCGACCGGCCAATTGCGGATAGAGGGCGTCCGCCACGGCGGAACCAGCTACGGTGTGTTTGTGAATGCCCTTCAACTCGTCGCCAATCCCGCCATCCGGATCACCGCCGCACGCGTAGCCGGCAACGGGAGCCTCCAGTTCACCCTCCAGACCCAGTTTCCCGGCCAATCGGTGGCCTTCCAGGAAAGCCCGGACTTGACCCCTGGAAGCTGGCGCCCAGCCGTCGGGGCGGTCGTCACCCAGATTCATGGGGCGGTCATGATTGTGGAATTCCCCCGCAAGAGCCCTGCCCTGTTCTATCGCGCGGTCCGTCAATGAACCCGGGGAGCTTCCAACTCACGAGGCCGAAAGAGAAGCGCGTAAAGTGCAGACCTGAGCCACGGCACCTACCCAATCACTGCGGCGTCCGCCCAGTCGCCACCAACCACAACAGCCATGTGATCTCCCGGTAGAACGCCGTCTGGCTCGGATACGAGAAGGACGCGTCTCCCCCCTCGCACATGAAATACGCACCGTGATTGAGGAGCGCGGACGGCGCAGACCTCGCCACGTCCTGCACAAACAGCGAGAGATTCGTGGCCGGGTCTTTTACCCGCCGCTCACCCAGGGCTTGGAACAGCAAAAAGGCCTCGGGCCGGTCCGCCACGGTGTGGTAGCGCCCCGCCGCGCCAGTCGTGATGATTTCCAGCAGCAGATGGTCCTTTTGCTCCTCCTTCGTTACCTTTTGTGTCACCATCCTCAAATCCACGCCATCCCCGGTCGGCTGGGTCACCAGGTTGCTCACCAGCTTCCGCTTGAATTCCGTCAGCCGCACCTTCCCGGCGGCGATCACCTCGATCGTCTTCCATTCCAGCGGCACGCTCCGGCCCAGCAAGTCGTAAATGGCCAGCGCCTCGGGCGTAAACTCCAACTTCGTCAACTGCCTGGGCGGCGGCAGTTCCTTCAGAGCTGCATCTTCCACGACCTCGGTCTCCACCCCCTCCGCCGCAAAGGCCGCTTGCATCGCCGCGGCCCGCTCGCGCTCAAAACCCTTCACCAACACGCCGAAGGCATCCCGCCCCAGCACAGTTACGTCCAACGCCGTCAGCCCCGGCACCTGCTGAAACGCCTTCTTAAGCTGCTCCGCCGAAGGCGGCTCCAGTCCCCTTTGCATCACCGAGTAAGTCATAGCTCTATTCCGATTATCCTCTATTCCCCCGTCACTCAACAGGTTTCTTGCTCCAGACTTTTGGGCCTTCGTCGCTTTGTTCTTCGCAACAGGATAAGCGGAGCGGTGGACATTCATTTAACACGCTTATCACAATCCCTATTGACAGAAACCCGCATGATGACAATATACGGGCAAGGCGGTCTGCGTGCGGCACGGATTGGCCGCGGGCGCAGGCCGGCAGGAAATAATCTTTGGAGCGGTGGGATCGTCTGCCAAATGCGGCGTTCGGCTCGACGCGTCCGAGACAATGTCGTTTCTGTCCCGAACCCGCCAGAGGGATTCAATAATCTCGAAGGACCGCCGTTTTTGCCTCCCTACCCACAACCACACCAGAAAGCGGGAGAAAGAGACTCTTATGGAGACAAACACAAATATGCAAATCCGGGACTTGGCATTAACTCGAATTCCCAACCCTAGCACGAAGGCGGTCAAGACGAGCTTGTTGACGGTGACACTGGTGACCGCAGTTCTCCTTCAACCTCGCGGTGCGCCCAGTGACGTGGACCCGACTTTTGACCCAGGTTCCGGCGCGAACGGAGAAGTCGGTGCCATCGCGGTGCAGAGCGATGGCAAGGTGCTGATCGGCGGACAGTTCACCACAGTAAACGGAGTGCCGCGGAACGGCGTTGCCAGGCTCAACGCTGATGGTTCGCTGGATAGCGATTTCATGAGCGGTCTGTCTGGCCCAGATAGTTACGTGGACGGGCTGGCCCTCCGATCCGATGGCAAGGTGCTCATCGAAGGCCCGTTCACTGCGGTTAATGGGAGCACACGCACCGGTGTCGCACTGCTTAACGCCGATGGAACACTCGACAATTCTTTCGTTCCCCATCTCTCGGTTCGAGCTGGCCTCGCAGTTCGCAGGTTTTGCCTTCAGGGCGACGACAAGGTGCTGGTCGCAGGCGACTTTACAGCGGTGGATGGGGTGCCGAGGACGAAGTTGGCCCGGCTCAATGCGAATGGATCACTGGATAACTCGTTTCCGGGCGTGCTAATCGGAACGAATGACTGGATCGAAGCGATTGCTGTTCAGGCGGATGGGAAGGTGTTAATTGGCGGTTCCTTCACAAGCATCAATGGCGTGTCCCGAGCCAACCTCACCCGGCTCAACCCGGGTGGCACACTCGACACTTCGTTCCTGGCGGGATTGGACGGGCCGAACGGATTCGTTGATCGGGTCGCGATTGAGGCCGACGGCCGAATCCTGGTCGCCGGAACGTTTACTCTCTTTAACGGTCTGGCCCGGCCCAACCTTACCCTTCTCAACGCCGACGGGTCGGTGGATCCGGCGCTAACCTACGTCGCGCCGGATTCGGTGGACGTCGTCAAGGCGCTGGTCGTCCAACCTGACGGAATGATCCTTTTGGCGGCTATTGTGGGCGTCGGTCCGACCGAGGTTTTCAACAGGCTAAACCCGGATGGTTCGCTCGACAGCGCCTTCGTCGTTGACTTCAAGCCAGCAGACTTTCTGTGGAGCCCTGCCCCGGATGCCATCGCGCTTCAAGCCGACGGAAAGATCCTGATCGGAGGTATTTTCACCGCTGTCAACCAGACTCCGTCTGGGCGCGTAGCCCGGCTTATGGGAGCCTATCTTGCCTTGGCGCTGCACAGCGGTCCCCTTACTCAGACTGCCTACGTGGGATCCACGGTTGCATTTTCCGCCAATGCCGATGGAGATCCACCACCTGAATACCTCTGGTTTGCTAACAGCACGAATCTGCTCGGCTCCAGTACAAACGGTAACTGGAAATTGGGCTCCGTTCAGTTCTCACATGCCGGGACCTACACCGTTGTTATCACCAACGTCTGCGGCTCGATCACTAGCGCGCCGGCCCTGCTCAATGTGATCGAGGCGGTCGAGCAACGGCCTGTTCCCGGTGTCAAGCTGATGGGCGACAGCGGGAGCCCCCTGAACGTGGATTACGCTAACGCTCTCGGTGGCGCGCCGACTTGGCTGCCGTTGGGCTCGACCACTTTGGCGAGCACGTCGCAATACTACTTCGACCTGTCTGACCCGCTCCCGCCGCAGCGGTTCTACCGGGCGTGGCAGACGGGGGCGCCAGGCGTGGTCCCGTCTCTCGACCCGCACATGGTCCCAGCCATCACGCTGACAGGCAGCATTGGCAGTTCGGTGCGGGTGGAGGCCATCAACCAGTTTGGCTCGACCAACGCCTGGTTCACCCTGGACACGGTGACGTTGACCAACACCTCCCAGCTTTACTTCGACACCTCCGCCTGGCGCCAAGCGCAACGGCTCTATCGGCTGGTTCCCTTTCCATAGCCGAGTGTGGGCAATTGGGAAGGAGCCCTTGCAATGACTCACTTGGATTAATCACGAGAGGAAAGAGAAAGAGGCCTTGTATGAATACGTCACAAGATCTAAGGAATCTGAGGGGTAATTTGCCCATTGGATTCGTCTCAACCATCACCGTTTTGCTTGTGCTGGCATCTGCCGGCCAGGTTCATTCTGCCACGAACGCCGTGACCTCGCTTGCCGACAGCGGCCCTGGCTCGCTGCGACAGGTCATTGAGAACGCCGCAGCGGGCGACTCTATTCTCTTTGGGGTCACTGGAACAATCTCGCTTGCCAGCGGGGAGTTGGTGGTTGCCAAGAACCTGGCCATTTATGGGCCGGGCCCAACAAACCTGAGCATCAGCGGTAACCACCAGACTCGTATTCTCTCCGTGCCGAACGGTGTATCGGCGACAATCTCCGGATTCACGCTTCGTGACGGGCACAGCCCTGACGGCGCCGATGGAGTGGTATTCAGTGAAGGAAACGTGTCGCCTGGCACTCCTGGAGAACCGGGCGGTGCCCTCTCCACGGCGGGGACGTTAACGGTGAGCGATTGCATTTTCCGGAACAACGCCGCAGGCCGGGGAGGCAATGGAGCCCCGGGGGAGTTCATGCGCAGCCTCGGCAGCCGTGGCGCGAATGGTGGCGCAGGCGGAGCTATCTATAGCAAAGGATCTCTCACGCTGACCAACTGCCTGCTCTATCAGAACGCGAGCGGGGCCGGGGGTGCCAGCGGGGTTGAAATGACATTCAGTGAGCAAAGTGGACAGGGCGGTCCGGGTGGGGCCATCTGCAGTTCCGGCACGCTGAGCCTCTTCAATACCGTGATCACGAACAATCAGACCGGCTCCGGTGCCGGAACCCCGTTGGAAGCGGCAGGCGGGGATGGTGGTTGCGGAGGGGGCGTCTGGTGCAGCGCGAGTCTTACGGCGAACGGTTCCAAATTCCTTGGCAACTCGACCGGAAGCGGTGGATACGCGGGGCGTGACAGTTACTTGTCGGGCGATGGCGGCATGGGAGGGTCCGGCGGCGGGATTTGGTGCGGAGGGTTTCTTGCCCTGACGAATTGCGTTGTGAGCGCCAACTATTGCGGCGGAGGCGGCAGCGGCGGTGACGCTCCGTACGCCGGCAATGGCGGCAGCGGCGGTCCAGGGTGCGGGATTTGCTGCACAAACGGTGCCGTGTTGGTCCATTGCATGATCATCGGCAACCATGGTGGCACTGGAGGTAGCGGCGGGGACGCCCTCCCCTATTACATCGGACACAGCACCGGCGGAGGCGGTGGGTCCAGTAGCTCCGGCGCAGGGATTTACGCCAGCGGGAATCTGATACTGACCGGCTGCACAGTAAGTTCCAACTTCTGTGGCAACGGCGGCGGGGGCGGCCAAGGTGAAGGCTGGGACTCTTACGCATATGCCTTGGCAGGAGCGGGCGGGGCCGGCGGCTTCGGAGGCGGGATCTGCGCGTTACTCGATCTCACACTGACCAACTGCACCGTCAGTGACAATACCAGCGGCGACGGAGGGCAGGGGGGCAACGCGGTGTACCCCTTTGACCAACCGGGCGACAACGGCGCCGCTGGCAAGGGTGGCGGAATCTACCGGGCATCGGGAACGAACCTAGCCGTGCTCGCCAGTTGCAGCATCGCCCGTAATCTCGCCGGACTCCCTGGCGGACCGAACGGTGAGAACGGGACCGGCGGAGGCGTCTGGTCAGCACCCGCCGGCCTTCCGCCCCGCCCGTTTCGATGTTTGAATACCATCATCGCACTCAACTCCGGCGAAGCGCCGGATGTCTGCGGCAGTTTCATTTCCCTGGGACATAACCTCATCGGGGTCACCAACGGCGGCACCAGCTTTGGCCTTAGCGATGATCGCGTCGGCTCAAGCGCCGCGCCCTTGGACCCCAAACTCGGCCCGCTGGCTGACAACGGTGGCAACGCTTTGACCCTCGCCCTCTTGTCGGGCAGCCCAGCCATTGATGCCGGAACCGGCACTGGCGTTCCACCGACCGACCAGCGCGGCTTCCCGCGCCCGGCCGGCGAGGCGTTTGATATTGGCGCCTTCGAATACGGTTCGGTGATCCCCACTATCGCGCTGAGCCTGTCCGGCAACACGGGGGTGAACATAGTAGCCACCGGCAACACGGGCAGGACCTGCCGGTTGCTGTGCAGCCCGGACTTCTCGAGCTGGGTTTCATTTGCCACCAACCAAATCGGGAACGACGGAACCGTTCCATTCTACGACACTTTCGCACCAGGCAGCGCCTGCCGGTTTTATCGGCTGGTGATGCCCTGAGCGCCAACAGGAGAGTCTCCCTTCAACTGCGAGAAAGGAATCTGCTATGAATACAAACCCAAACCTAACGAGGTGGTCATGGCTTCAACTGGACAAACGCCTGCCTGCACGCACTGGCATGTTGCTCTGGCTCTTGCTTCTCACACCGCCCGGTGCTGCCCAAGCCCAATTCCAATTCACGACCAACAACGCTGCGATCACTATTACGAAATACACCGGCTCCGGGGGGGTGGTGATCATTCCCAGCACGACCAATGGTTTGCCCGTCACGGCCATTGGGGAGAAGGCCTTCTACGGCCGCCCCACCGTGACCGGTGTTGTCATCCCCGACAGCATCACTGTCATCGGAGCCAAAGCATTCCAGAACTGCACCGGGCTGACCAGCGCGCCGCTACCAGGAAACCTCACTAGTCTCCCCACAGCCGTGTTTGACCACTGCACCAGCCTCACAAGCCAGGCGATTCCCGGCAGCGTTATGACGATCGGGGAATATGCATTTTATGCCTGTTCCAGCCTGGCCAGCGTCACAATTGCTAACGGCGTTGGCAGCATTCAGCAAACGGCATTCGGGCAATGCGCCAGCCTGGCCAGCATCACGATCCCCGCCAGCGTCACCAGTATCGAAATCAATGTGTTCGCAGGCTGCTCAGGTTTGACGGCGATAACGGTGCTCCCAGCCAACTCCGCCTATAGCAGCTTGGATGGTGTCTTATTCAACAAAACGCGGACTACGCTCATTCAATATCCCGCTGGCAAAACCAGAGACTACACGGTGCCGGATACGGTCACGGATATTGCTTACGAAGCTTTCGCTGGCTTCTCCCATCTGTTTGACGTCACGATCCCTGACAACGTTACGAGCATCCGAGGGGGCGCGTTCATGGGCTGCGGCAGCCTGAGCAGTGTCACCATCGGCCGGGGCGTTACTACCATCGAGGATTTCGCATTCGCGATGTGCTCTGCCCTGTCGGCCGTCTATTTCCAAGGAAACGCCCCCATCGCCGGAAGGCAGGTCTTTGCGGACGACTTCATTGCGACAGGTTATTACCTGCCGGGCACCGCGGGTTGGTCGAGTTGGTTTAGCGGTCTCACGATGGTGCTGTGGGATCCGCCCGTCATTCAGACACCGCCGCGAACTCAGACGGCTGAGGTGGGCTCGAAAGTCGCAATGGAAGTGCAGGTGAGCGGCGGCATGCCGCTGATCTGTAAGTGGTATTTCAACGGCAATAGTCTCATTAGTTCGGGGACAGACCGCGAGCTGCAACTCACCAATGTGCAGCTTTCCGACTCCGGCACCTACACAGTAGTAGTCGCCAACCCCTCCCTCACCGTCACCAGTGCGCCAGCAGTTCTCGAGGTAATCCCGGTTGTCGAGCGCAGGACGGTGCCGCGAATCAAGCTGATGGGCGACGACGGGAGCCTGCTGACCGTGGATTACGCCAACGCCCTCAGTAGCGCGCCGAGCTGGCTCCCATTGGACACGGTGAGCCTGGTGAGCACGTCGCAATACTACTTCGACGTGTCTGAGGCGCTACCACCGCAACGGTTCTACCGGGCGTGGCAGACGGGGGCTCCGAGCGTGATTCCATCCCTGAGCCTGCCCGGCAGAGTTCCAGCGATCACGTTAACAGGCACCATTGGCGACTCGGTGCGGGTGGATGCCATCAACCAGTTTGGCCCAATAGACGCCTGGGTCACACTGGACACGGTGACATTGACCAACACATCGCAGCTCTACTTCGACACCTGCGCGTGGGGCCAACCGGAAAGACTCTATCGGCTGGTGCCGGTACCATAACAGAAAGGAGTAACGATGATATGAACTCACTGACGGAAGCCAAAGTATTTCCAAGAACGGAAGAGAACAGCCAGGAAAACGCCGGCTGCTGGCCGCAGATGGTCCGGCTGTGCATGGCGTTGGCTCTGTCCTGGGCCAGCGTTGCGTCTGCCCAAAGCTACAGGGTTCTCAAGAGCTTTGCCGGAGGGGATGGCGATCAACCCTACACGGATCTGGCATTGGGTGGCAATACGCTCTATGGGACAACCTATGCTGGCGGCGCAGGGGTTGGCGCAGGGGTTGGCGTGGTCTTTAAGATCAACACCGACGGGTCGGACTACGCGGTGTTGAAAAGCTTCGGGGGGAGCGATGGCTACTATCCGTATGCAGGCCTGGTTCTGGCAGCCGGCACGCTTTACGGGACCACCTATTCCGGCGGCAGCGGGGGTGGGGGCGTGGTCTTCAGCGTGAACACGGACGGCTCCGCTTACACAGTGCTCAAGAGTTTTAGCGGCCCCGATGGCCAAGAACCTGCGGCGGGCCTGACTTTGGTGGGCGACACACTTTATGGGTCGGCGTGTTATGGCGGCGCTTCGGGTTTTGGCTTGCTCTTCCGGGTCAGGACGGACGGGTCGGGTTATTCCGTGTTGAAGGATTTCGGGGGCGGCGATGGTTCGTATCCCCGTACCCGACTGGTTGCAGTGGGCAGCACCCTTTACGGGACCACATATTCCGGCGGCAGTGGAGGTCGCGGCGTGGTCTTCAGCGTGAACACGGACGGGTCGGGTTACACCATGCTCAAGAGCTTCGACGGCTCCGACGGCAGCGACCTGACGGCCGACCTGGTCTTGGGGGGCAGCACCCTGTATGGAACCGCAGCAGGTTCCTATGGTGGGAATCGCGGCGCGTCCTTCCCCGGCGTGGTCTTCAAAGTCAACACCGACGGGTCAGGTTACTCGGTGCTCAAGTACTTTGACAGCGTCACTGGGCCCAGGCCGTACGGGGGCCTGGCCCTGGAAGACGGCGTGCTTTATGGGACCGCAGTGCCCAGCGACGGTTCAAGCGATGGCGTCGTCTTCAGAATCTACACGGACGGCTCGGGCTACACGGTGCTCACGAACCTCACCGGCAGCGATGGGATGTTCCCGGAAGCGAGCTTGCTCCTGGCGGGCGGAACGCTCTATGGGACAACGGCGTTGGGTGGGGACTTCAATAAGGGTGTGGTCTTCAGTCTTCAGGTGCCTCCCATATTCTCGACCACCCCGACGATACTCACGAACCCCGCCAGCCAGACGGCGACGGTTGGCGCGACGGTGGATCTTGTGGCAGGCGCGGCCGGCGCTTCGCCGTTGGCGTACCAGTGGTTCTTTGACGGCACCAACGCCCTCAGCGAGGCAACATCGTCTGTGCTGCACCTGGAAAATGTGCAGCTTTCGCAAGCGGGCTTCTACGCCGTGGTCGTCACCAATGCCTTCGGGGCCGTGACCAGCGCCCCCGCCATGCTCATGGTGACCGCCTCGCCACCGGTCATCCTGACCCCCCCCTCCAGCCAAACCGTGGCGTTGGGAGACACCGTCGTCCTCACCATCAGCTCAGCGGGGTCCCTGCCTTTGGGTTACCAGTGGTTGTTCAACGCCAGTCCCATCCCGGGTGCCGGGACCACCTCGCTTGAGTTGACCGACGTCCAGGTCTCACAGTCGGGCTCCTACACTGTCATCATCACCAACGCCTTCGGCGCTGTCACCAGCCCGCCCGCCGTCCTGACCGTCCTGGATCCGGCCATTGTCACTCAACCAGCCGACCAATTGGTGATCCTCGGAACCACCGCTTCGTTCAGCGTGGTGGCCGCGGGAACGGCGCCCCTTGGCTTCCAGTGGTTCAAAGACAGCGCTCAGTTGGACAATGGCGGGAATATCTCTGGCGCACAGACCGCTACCCTGACGCTGGAGGCCGTGAGCGGCGGGGATGCCGGCGGATATTGTGTGGTCATCAGCAACCCCAGCGGCACCGTGACGAGCAGGGTAGCTGCCTTGACCATTACCAACCCCTACTACTCGGTAGTGCATCGCTTTACCGGCTATGATGGCAGCTTTTCGGTAGCAGGCCTGGCGGCGTCCGGTTCGACGCTCTATGGAACAACGAGTGAGGGCGGCAGCTTCGGGCAAGGCACTGTGTTCAAGGTCAATACCGATGGCAGCGGTTACGCCCTGCTCCACCAGTACCTTCATAACGATGGCGTGGGGCCTTGCGGAGATTTGCTGCTGTCGGGAACGAAGTTGTACGGGACAACCTACATGGGCGGCGGGAACAACTACGGCACGGTATTCAAGATAAGCACCGATGGAAACAATCACACGCTCCTCCAGCAGTTCAATTATCAGGATGGCGGTGAGCCCTACGCCGGCCTGGCGCTGTCCGACACAACGCTGTATGGGGTCACATCGTTCACCCCCGTGCTCTTCAAGGTCAGCACCGATGGCAGCGGCTATACCGTCCTCAGGAGGTTTACTTCCAGACGATGGAGGTGGGCCTTCGGGCAGCGGCAGCCTGGTGTTGAGCGGCGCGACGTTGTACGGAACCACGGGCGGCGGAACCGGAAGCCAGCCATTTGGCACGGTATTCCAGGTCAACACAGATGGGAGCGGCTACACCGTCGTCAAGAGTTTCACCGGGAGCGACGGGTCCTGGCCGAACGGGGGCCTGGCGCTGTCAGGGAACACGCTGTACGGCACGACGGTTGAGGGCGGCACGGCCAACGACGGCACCGTCTTTAAGGTTAACACCGACGGGAGCGGGTTCGCCGTGCTCAAGCATTTCACCGGCGCGGACGGGCTGAATCCCCAGGCGGGCCTGGCGTTGTACGGCACGGTGCTGTACGGGACGACCTATGGAGGCGGTTCTGGCGGCCAGGGCACTGTCTTCCAGGTCAACACCGATGGCAGTGATTTCTGCGTGCTTAAAAGCTTCACCGGCGGCGATGGGTCTGGACCTCGAGGGCGCCTGGCCTGGTCAAACGGGGCTCTTTATGGGACCACTGCGGCTGGCGGCGATGCCAACAACGGCGTCGTCTTCGCGCTCTATTTCGCGATAGCCCCCACGATACTCACGAATCCCGCCAGCAAGGCGGTGACGGTCGGCTCGGCGGTTGATCTTCTGGTAAGCGCAGCCGGCCCTCCGCCTTTGGCATACCAGTGGTTCTTTGACGGCACCAACGCCCTCAGCGGGGCGGCCTCTTCCGCGCTGCGCCTGGAAAATGTGCAACTCTCCCAGGCGGGCTTCTACGCCGTGGTCGTCACCAATGCTTTCGGGGCTGTGACCAGTGCACCCGCAATGCTCAGCGTGACTGCCTCGCCACCGGTCATCCTGACCGGCCCCTCCAGTCAAACCGTGTCGGTGGGAGACACCGTGGTCCTCGCCGTCAGCTCAGGGGGCTCCCTGCCTTTGAGTTACCAATGGCTGTTCAACGCCAGTCCCATCGCGGGCGCGGGGAACACTTCGCTTGAGTTGATCAACGTCCAGACCGCACAGTCGGGCTCCTACACAGTCATCATCACCAATGCCTTCGGCAGCGTGACCAGTCCTCCCGCAACGCTCACGGTAGTTGGCTGGCCGCCGGTTATCGTCGCTTCCCCGGCGAGCCTGGCGGTGCCGGTTGGGGGCACGGCTTACTTCCAGGTTGGGGCCGTCGGCTCACCGCCCCTGGCTTACCAATGGGTCTTCAATGGCACGACGGCCATCCCTGGCGCGACGAGCGCGTACCTGAGCCTGGCGAACGTCCAACTCACCCAGGCCGGACTTTACAGCGCGACCGTCAGCAATCTTTACGGCGCGGCGACCAGCGCCCCGGCGCTGCTGCAAGTCTGGCCGCCGACACAAGCCCAGTTCACTTACACCGACAATGGCGACGGCACGGCTACCATCACGGGATATACCGGCCCCGGCGGTGATGTGAGCATCCCGGGCGCGATCAATGGACTGTTGGTCACCAGCATCGGCTACGAGGCGTTTTACAACGGTTACGCCAATTTACCCTACATCCTGAACAGCATCACGATCCCTGACAGCGTTATCAGCATCGGGGACTATGCGTTCGCTTGGAATTATTCCCTGACGACCGCCACGCTAGGCAACGGCCTCCGGACCATTGGCACCGGGGCGTTCGCAGACTGCGGTCTAACAGGCGTTTATTTCCTGGGTGACGCCCCCAGCCTCGTCTCTGGTCCGTCGGTGTTCGCATACGACAACAACACTGTATATTATGTACCTGGAACGTCCGGCTGGGGGGCGACGTTTGGAGGGCGTCCGACTGCACCGTGGTTCCCCCCACAATCGGGGTACTTTTGCATGACCGCTGACGGCGGCACGATCACTATCACGGGATACACCGGGCCCGGCGGCGACGTGACCATCCCGGACACGATCTACGGCCTGCCGGTCACCAGCATCGGCAACGGTGCCTTCTCCAACTGCACGAGCCTGGCCAGCCTCACGATCGGCAACAGCGTCATCAGCATCGGGGACTCTGCGTTCTGGGGTTGCTCCGGCCTGACCAGGGTCACCCTGCCCAATAGCGTCACGAGCATCCGCCAGTATGCGTTCTGTGGTTGCAGCAGCCTGGCCAGCGTCACCATACCCGACGGCGTCACCTTGATTGATGGCTGGACATTCTCTGGTTGCAGCAGTCTGAGCAGGGTCATGATCCCCAATGGCGTTAGCAGTGTCGGCCCCGGGGCGTTTGATAGCTGCACGAGCCTGACCAATGTCATAATCCCTGACAGCGTTACCACCCTCGGGAGCTGGGCGTTCGCACATTGCTTCAGACTGACCGGGGTCTATTTTAAGGGCAACGCTCCCAGTGCTGCTTCGGACGTGTTTGCTGGTCGTTTCATGGGAACCGTCTTCTATTTGCCTGGAACCACCGGCTGGGGTGCGACCTTTGGAGGTTGGCCGACCGCGGTCTGGCCGGCGCCTGCGATCCTGACTCCCCCCCAACCTCAGACGGCTGAGGTGGGGTCGGCAGTCGGCCTGTGGGTGGAATCGAGCCCCTCATGGCCGCGGTTCTGCCTGTGGTATGTCAACGCCACCAACCTCATCAGTTGCGGCACAGGCTGCGAGCTGAACCTGACCAACGTGCAATTCTCTCAAGCGGGTGCTTATACGGCGGTCATAACCAATGCTGCCGGAGCCGTCACCAGTTCGCCGGCAATGCTCCAGGTAATTCCGCCAGTGGAACGTAGGCCGGTTTCGGGGATCAAGGTGACGGGCCAGACCGGGAGCCTATTGAACGTGGATTACGCCAACGCACTCAGCCGGACGCCAAGCTGGACCACCCTCGGTTCCGTCAGCCTGACCAGCACGTCGCAGTACTACTTCGATCTAACCCAACCGCTCCCGCCGCAGCGGTTCTACCGGGCGTGGCAGACAGGAGCTCCGGGCGTGATTCCCTCTATGGACCTGGGTATCGTTCCGGCCATCACCCTGACGGGCAGCATTGGCGGCTCGGTGCGAGTGGATGCCATCAACCAGTTTGGCCCGATAGACGCCTGGTTCACCCTGGACACGGTGACACTGACCAACACGCCGCAGCTTTACTTCGACACCTCCGCCTGGCGCCAACCGCAAAGGCTCTACAGGTTGGTTCAAGTTCCTTAACCACCAACAACGGGCGTCATTATGAAGAACTCGATTCCTCCCACAGTCGTCACGCTACTGCTGGCAGTCTCCAGCCTCTCCGCTGCCATGCACTACGTATCACTGGAAAGCAGAAACCCGACACCGCCCTATACGGACTGGGTTACGGCAGCCACGTCCATTCAGGATGCGGTGAACGTGGTGACGACTAATGATGTGATTGTGGTGACCAATGGGGTGTATCCTGGCGGCGTGACGGTTGTCAAACCGCTGACGCTGCAAAGCGTCAACGGCCCGGAGGCCACTGTCATAGACGGTGGCAGCACCGTCAGGTGCGTGTTCTTGACCAACGGAGCCTGCCTCGTCGGCTTTACGCTCGCTCATGGTGTAGCCGAAAACGGGGGCGGGGTATATTGCCCATCCGCCAGCGCCGTGCTGTCCAATTGCGTGCTGACCGGTAATGTAGCCAACGGTTATGACGGTTTTGGCGGCGGGGCGTTGGGCGGCACGCTGAACAACTGCACGTTGAGCGGCAATTACTCGGCTTTTGACGGCGGCGGGGTATCTGGCGAGTGGGATGGCTGCATATTGAACAACTGTACGCTGACCGGCAATTCGGCTGCTTACTTCGGCGGGGGGGCTCAAGCCGCTACGCTGAACAACTGCACGTTGACGGGCAACTTGGCTGCAGATGGCGGCGGTACCTTCTTCGGCACGCTCAACAACTGCACGCTGAACGGTAACTGGGCTGGCGTCGGCGGCGGGGCGTTTGGCGGCACGCTCAACAACTGCACGTTGACAGGCAACTCGGCTGGTGGATACGGGGGCGGGGCGGCGGCATGCACGCTCTACAACTGCATCGCCTATTTCAACACTGCTGGGCAAGGGGCAAACTACGACCCTTACGGCTACAGCACCCTCGACTACTCCTGCACCACACCCCTCCCCACCAACGGCGTCGGCAACATCACCAGAGACCCCTTGTTCGTAAGCTATGCTAACGGCAACGTGCGCCTGCAACCCAATTCTCCCTGCATCAATGCCGGGAACAACGCCTACGTGACTACCGTGACCGACCTTGACGGCAACCCGCGAGTTGCCGGCGGCACCGTGGACATCGGGGCCTATGAATACCAAACGCCCGCCATTCAGATACCTCCGCAGACCCAGACGGCTGAAGCTGGGTCTGCAGTGGGCCTGTGGGTGGAGGCGAGCGGCTCTGCGCCGCTGTTCTACGCATGGTGTCTCAACGGTACCAACTTCATCAGTTGCAGCACCAATCGTGAGTTGGCACTCCCCAGCGTGCAATCCGCTCAAGCGGGCGCCTACAGCGTGGTAGTTAGCAACGTGCTGGGCGCCGTCACCAGCGCCCCGGCGATGCTCCAGGTGATTGCACCCGTCGAGCGCAGGCCGGTGCCGGGCGTCGAGGTAATGGGCCAAGCCGGAAACGTGCTGAACCTTGATTGCGCCGACTTCCTCCGGCCCGCGCCGAATTGGACCACGCTCGGCTCCGTCAACCTGACCGGCACTTCGCAATATTACTTCGACCTGACCCTCCCGCTCGCGGCGCAGCGCTTCTACCGGGCGCAGGAGACAGCGGATCCTCCCGTGCTCACCGTTCTGGACCTGCACATCGTTCCGGCGCTCACGGTGACGGGCAGCATTGGCGACTCCGTGCGAGTGGATGCCATCAACCAGTTCGGTCCGGCAGACGCCTGGTTCACCCTGGACACGGTGACGCTGACCAACACCTCCCAGCTTTACTTCGATACCTCGGCCTGGCGCCAACCGCCACGGCTCTACCGGCTGGTTGAAGGTCCTTAACCACTAACAATCGAGGTCAATATGAACAATACCCGCAATTCCAAACTCACCAACCCCCGCGCACCGCGCAGCATCTGCGCGCCGTGGATTGTGCTTTTGCTGGTGTTGGCGTTGCCCCCCGCCGTGCAGGCCCAATTCACCTACTCGATCATCAACGGCACGATTACTATTACGGGGGGATGCCCCTATGGCCGCGGCCCGGTGACCATCCCCGACACCATCTTTGGCCTGCCAGTCACCAGCATCGGAGGCGGGGCGTTCGAGTTCTGCGACCTGTCCAGCGTCACGATAGGCAACAACGTCACGAACATCGGAGACTCGGCATTCTGGTTCTGTACTTTCTTGGGCAGTGTGACGATGGGCACTAATCTCACCAGCATCGGATACGAGGCGTTCGCTTACTGCTCGAGCCTAACCGAGATCACGATCCCTAACAGCGTCACCAGCATCGGCGACTACGCGTTCAATTCCTGCTCTGGCACGACTAACCTGACGATAGGGAACAACGTCACCGACATCGGGGGCTATGCGTTCGCTGGCTGCTCTAGCGTGACTGACCTGACAATAGGCAGCAACGTGACCAACATCGGGGACGCGGCCTTTGGGGGCTGCACCAAGCTGATCGCGATAACGGTGGATACAAACAACCCCTCTTACAGCAGCGTAGCCGGGGTCCTGTTCAACAAGAACCAGACCGCGCTCATGCAATGTCCCTGTGGCAGAGCCGGAGGCTACACGATCCCGAACGGTGTCACCACCATCGGGATCTGGGGGTTCGCTTATTGCCTTCTGACCAACGTCGCTTTCCCCAGCAGCGTCAACAGCATAGCGGACTATGCGTTCTTGGACTGCACCAACCTGAGGGCACTCTATTTCGGTGGTAACGCCCCCAGCCTCGGCGGGGCCTATGTGTTCCAAGGCGACAATCATGCGACCGTCTATTACTTGCCCGGCACCACGGGCTGGGGCACAACCTTTGGCGGTCGTCCGACCGCACTTTGGACTCAAGTGCCCACCATCCAAACACCTCCCCAAAGGCAGACGGCGGAGGCAGGGTCGGCGGTTGGCTTGTGGGTGGATGCGAGCAGCCCATTACCGCTGTTCTACTTCTGGCATTTCAACACCACGAACCTCCTCAGTTCCGGGACCAACTGGCAGTTGGAACTCCCCAATGTGCGATTGGATCAATCGGGTGCCTACAACGTGGTGATCAGCAATGTGCTCGGCACCGTCACCAGCGGGCCGGTCATGCTTCAGGTGATTGCGCCCGTCGTGCGCCGACCGGTTCCGGGCGTCGAGCTGACGGGCGAAGCCCGAGGTTTGTTGAACATGGATTACGCCGACTCCGTGAACCCTGCCGCGAACTGGACCACGGTCGGCTCGGTCACCCTGACCAGCACCTCGCAATACTACTTCGATCTCACCCAGCCGCTTCCGCCCCGGCGGTTCTACCGGGCGTGGCAGGCGGGCACGCCGGGCGTGATGCCGTCTCTGGACCTGCACCTGGTTCCGGCGATCACGCTGACCGGCGGCATTGGCGGCTCGGTGCGGGTGGATGCCATCAACCAGTTCGGCCCGATAGACGCCTGGTTCACCCTGGACACCGTGGCGCTGACCAACACCTCCCAGCTTTACTTCGATACCTCCGCCTGGGGCCAGCCGCCAAGGCTCTACCGGTTGGTTCAAGTCCCCTAAGTCCCGGAATGGGCTTTGCCCGGCAGAGAATACCCATCTTCCAACCCAACATCATACCAAACCAACACTGCCTTATGAAGACCTTACTCTCGCTGATACTTGTGCTAACGGTGACCACCTTAACGCTCGCCCAAGGCAAACTGCAGTTCGCCATTAACTCCGACAATCTGATCTATTTCACGCCTGACCGGAATCACCTCAACTGGGTTGACGCGAGCAAGATCGTGAACGGCTTTCCCTTGGCTGGCAGTGGCGCCTACACGGGCCCGGGATCAACCATCGCTGCGCTGGATGGCTCTCCGACATTCATTGCCGCGCTTTATGCCGGCTGGTCGCCCGACTATCTGGAGCTCCAGACAATCACCACGGTTGACACCTTCGCCAACGAAGGCCGGGTGGTACCGGTAAATGTAACGTTCAACACGCTGCCGCCCGGTACGCCCGCTTGGTTTCAGATCCAGGTTTTTGACAGCAGAGCTGATCCGAGTGCTTATGGAGGTGGTGCCGACTACGCATGGACCCATTATGGAGACGGGTATGCGGGCGAAAGCCCGATCTTTATGGCGACTCCGGCCGACGACTTCCTCCCAATATATTCTACAGACCCTCCGGTCAACTCGACTTGGGCGCCCGGTACGTTCGAGCCGACCGACCTGGCCGGGATATTTGGGCCTGGCGTATTTCACGGCGGCATCGAGCTTTTGGCGGTGGTATGCTTAGGCCCTTATTGGGTCGGGTTCGATAACCAGCCAACAAACCAGACCGTCGTTTCGGGGGGGAGTGCAACATTCTCCGTCACGGCTATGGTATGTCCAGCGCCGGGCTTTCAGTGGGTCTTCACGGGCGGCAGTATTGCGGGTGCCACGGATATCACCAACCCCGGGCCGGGCCTTTATTCCACCAGCCTTCAGATCACGAATGCGCAGCTAACAGATGCCGGCACTTACTGGGTGGTGGCGATGGATCGTTACGGAACTCACGTCAGCGAGAGTGCCACACTCACGGTTGTGGCCAAGCCGACCATCACCACCCCACCGCAAAGCCAAACTGCGGAGACAGGGTCCGACGTTCAATTCTACGCTGAGGCGACTAACACCGTGTTGGCGAGCTATCAATGGTTCTGCCACGGCACGAATGCCATTGCCGGCAGCACGACCAATGGGTTCCTGCTGCTGACCAACGTCCAACCCTCCCAGGCCGGCGCTTATACCGTCGTTGTCACCAACCTCGCCGGGGCGACGACCAGTTCGCCTGCCATGCTCAATGTGATTGCACCCGTCGAGCGCAGGCTGGTTCCGGGCGTGAAGGTGACGGGCCAATCCGGAAAGGTGCTGAACCTGGATTACGCCGATTTCCTGAGGCCCGCCCCGAAATGGGCCACGGTCGGCTCCGTCAGCCTGATCAGCACGTCGCAATATTGGTTCGATCTTAGCTTGCCGCTCCCACGGCAGCACTTCTTCCAGGCGTGGCAGACGGGAGCCGCGGGCGTCATCCCGTCCCTGGACCTACACCTGGTTCCGGCCATCACGCTGGCCGGCAGCATAGGCGGCTCGGTGCGGGTGGATGCCATCAACCAGTTCGGCCCGATAGACGCCTGGTTCACGCTGGACACAGTGGCGCTGACCAACACCTCCCAGTTCTACTTCGACACCTCCGCCTGGCGCCAGCCGCAACGGCTCTACCGGCTGGTGCCAGTGCCTTAGCGGAGCCTTTGCCAAAGGCGGCGCGGAAGCGGGGCCAGACTGTAGAAAGAGCCTCGGCTTCGGGCTGGATGAGCAATGGTGGCTCACGAAGAAGAACGGGCTCTTTCTACTCTGACCCTCCCCCTGATGATCGCCTTGCTTGGCCCGGACCATGCCTTCCATGAGCGGGCGCACGCTTGGTGGGCGCCCCGGGCCAAGTCAGGCTGGGCAAGCTGCCCCATCGTGGAACACGCAGTCGTCCGCATCATGTCTCATCCCGGCTATAGCGGGGGCACGGCTCACTCAACGTCGTGCAGACAAGCGATGACATCTTCCGCCGACTGCGCTTTGAGCTTGCCCGAGCGAAAGGCAGCGGCGGATTTTCTGCCCGCAGCGGCCGTTTCCGCACGCCAGGCTTCGATGCGGCGTTTGCGCAGCAAGTCTTCCAACATCTGCCGTTCTTCCGCAGGCAAATGCTCGGCTTCGGTCAGGACTCGATCCAATGTGAGGGTGGCCATGGATATAACGTAATTCGTCTTGAGGATTATCTAAGCCCAACAAGTGAAAGCGTCAATGTAGCAGTTGTCTTGCGCAATCCAGCCGGCGGGGGTGCTGGCCTGGTGGTTGCGGCAGCGTGTGGCGGTGCGGCTGCGGTGGGCGAGTGGGCATTGGGCGATCGGCACGACACCTGGGTGACGCAGACCGTGAGTCGGATGAATCGGCGGCCGGGGCGACGAGCGCACGTGCCCAAGCGCAAGCTGGAGCGGCTGCCAAATAGAGAAAAGCTACGCCCCCTTCATAACCAGGACAAAGTGACGCCGGCTCAGACTTACTCTGAAACTCAGGAACGTTCAGAGTTCCCTGGGTAGCGTCGTCCACGTGCCTAACAATGTCAGCGATCTGGAGCCGTTGGTCTTTCAGGGCGGAATTAAAACTGCCTAATCGCCGGCGGTCTCGCAGGAGCTATTTGGCGACTACTTGGCGCCATCCAGGCTCGGTGTATCATGTGATGGCCCGTGGCAGTCACGGGCAGGAGGCAAGTGTCCTCACCATTGACACTACATCAGCAGCGCCTGGGGTGATGCAGCCTCTGCCTTCGGGTGCAGCATCATCTGCGGGCTGCCCCCGAAGCCACCCCGAGTGCTTCAACATAATAACCATCTGTTCAATTTGCCTTATTTTATCGGTAACTCTGGATGGTTGGCGAGGGCTGACGGGATTCGCTTTCCCTGCCGCGCCGCCTGAACCGCCGCTTGCACGGCTGGCAATTCCAAATTCTTTTCTTCGATCACCCAAGGGGCGTATTGAACTACCTGCCGAGCCGGCAATATCCCTCGACGAATCAGTCGTTCCACCACGGTATCGCTGACTTGGAGTCTGCGCGCCGCCCCTTGCAGCGTCACGCATCCGGCATGCCCCTCGCCCAGCTCGATGCCGTGCGTGTGCCGAAAACCATTTACCCGGGCCTTCCGCCAACCGTTGCCCTGACCCGTAGTAAATCCCAAACGGTTCAACACGGCCGCGATGGTCTGGTCGTCGCACACTTGAGCCAACTCCCGCACCAGTTCGACCACCGAGCGGTCCGCCATCCGTCCATGCATGCCGCGGGCATTGCGGGGGACGCGCAACTCGGTGTGCACTCCCCCGGCCCAGTGGATCTGCAACCGGTGTTCGGTCGGCGGCTCCGGCCTCGTGACCACGATCTCCTCAATCACCGTTCGCAACAGTCGCTTCTTGAGCTCGACCGGCGCCTGGGGCGCTTCCCACAGTTGCTTTAGATCCCGGCCCAACTCCCCTAAGCGTTGCTGCTGCTCGACGCTGAGCGCCGGCACCGCCGCCCGCGACAACGCCTCCAGCCGGCTCTCCAGCGCGCACACTTGGGCCAAGGCTTGGTTCCACCGCCCTTCCAGTTCGGCGGCCACCAAGCGGTTCTCCGGTTCCACGACATCAAATTGCCGCTGCGCTCGCTGCGCCTCATAGCGCGCTTTCTCTAAGGCCAGTTCCACCGCTCGGTGTTTCTCCTGCTCCTGCCGCTGGACTTGTTCACTGGCTTGGCAGGCGGCCGCAATGCCCGCCGGCGCTACCGCCGCCAGCAACTCGCCTCCCACCGCCGCATCGGCGCGCAAACTCCCCAACGACAAGCAGGTGTCCGAGCCCCGTTGCCCTCCGTCACCACGGCAGTGGTAACGGGCGACCTGGCCCTGCCGGCCGCTGTAGCGGACTCGGAGCTTGCGTCCGCAGCGACCGCAACGCAACAAACCCGATAAGAGGGCCGTGCCGCCCTTGGCGGCTCCGCCGGCCTCTCCCGCCGCTGGCACCCGGTTCTGGCTCATAAGTTTTTGGTTCTGGAGGTATTGTTCCCAACAGAGGTAACCCGGGTGATGCTCCCGGATCAACACTTCCCATTGGTCCATGGGTTTGGCCAGCCGCCCCGCCCGGCGCTGGGCTCGGCCCTCGACCAGCCGGGTCTGGCTGCCGGTACGCCCATAGACAAAGGCCCCGGCGTAACAGGGATTGCGCAGCATCTGATGGACCCGACTGGTCGTGGCCGGCAACCAAGCGATCTGCTGGCCTTGGCTGCCCGGCTGGACCTGCGGCAAGAGAACCTGCTCTTGGCGAAACCAGAGCACCGTTTGGCGCTCACTGCCCAACTGGTTGAACTTACTGAACACCGCCTCGATGGCCTGCTGCACTTGCCGGTCGGGACTCTTCTGGATCTGCCCCTCCCGGGTGCGCACAAAACCCACCGGCACCTCCCACAACACACAGCCGCGCTTGACCTTCTGCACATAAGCCTGCCGTGCTCTTTGTCGCAATAAGCCCAACTCGAACTCGCTCATCGTGCCTTTGAGGCCCAGGAGCAACCGATCATTGAGCAGTTTGGGATCGTAGATGCCGTCGTCATCAATGAGCAGCGTATCGGTCAACCCGCACAGATCCACCAGGTGATGCCAGTCGCGATTGTTGCGCGCCAGGCGGGACGCCTCCAGCGCCACCACCGCCCCCGCCGCTCCCTGGCAAACGGCGGCTAACAAGCGGCCAAAACCGGGCCGCGCTTGCAGCCCGCTGCCCGAGCGGCCCAAATCCTCATCAATGACCACCACCTGCGTGAACCCCAACTCGCGGGCGCGTTGGCTTAACCCATACTGCCGCTTTTGGCCTTCCAGATGAAAGCGGACCTGGTGCGCCGTCGATTGGCGGATGTAAATATAAGCCGCCCGCTGCAGGTGCTCCGGTTTAATCTTCTCGTTCATGGCGCCTCCGGGGTGGCACGGGTGTTAAGACCACCGCGCGTAATAACTGCACGATCAGTTCGCGGCAGCGAACTCGCTGGGGTTGGGGAAACCTTTCCCACAGATCCTTCTGGGGGAAGGTGAGGTGAGTCTGATAATAACCGGTCTTTGTTTTTGGTTGCATTGGTGCCGGCGGTTTGAACCGTGCCGGGGCCGCAACGCAAGTCTTGACTCAGCATCAGGGCCTGCAGCTCCAACAGGGCGGCCAACGACACACGAGGCCGCGCTTCTTGCGGCAGTCCGCCGCAGTGGATCGGGTCCAGCATCCAGCTCGGAAGGACTAGCTGGTATCCTGCGGGAACTTTGACGGTAAGAACTTCTTCCCCACACCGGCGCCGAACACGAACCACTTCCACTTCAGAACCGTAAAGCGGATGGTGCCGATAATGGATTTTCTGCGGCGAGGGCTGATGAGTAGTATGAGCAGGCGCTCCCGAGGCCACCCTCAGGCCATCTGGTGGCTAACCGGTAGGCACCCCGAAGCCACCCTGAGGCTCCCCTGAGGCTACACCGAGTATACCCTCAGGCTCCCCCGAGGCTACCTTGGGCGGCAAGGTCCACCGGGAGAGCGCTGCGCGTCGGAGCGTATCTCTCCATTACCACGACTTTGGCGCAGCTCCCTCTCTTCCTCTGGAGGAGAGGGCCGGGGAGAGGAGGCCCCATTTCCTGAAGCCCGGCCAATCCACTGGTCTTCGCGTGTACGAGCCCCTCTCCCTGACCCTTATAGGTGATCCAAAGTTATTCACCGGCGGCGAGGAGAGCCTTTGGAACCTCTCCCCGCAGCCGACGGTGAATAACTTTGCGCGGCGTCCGCGCCGGTGGGTGAATAACCTTTGCCGCAGAGCCGAAAGCTCCGCGGTCACGCCGCGCTGGGTGACGAATTCCCTGACCGTCTCACTCGACGAGTTAGGAGAGAGCTTCGCCCCAGCGCGGCGCTTGGGTCCAAAACGAATACTCAGATGCCGACAGTCCGATGTCTCGTCTATAAGGCCTTCGCTGGACCCAAGCCAGCGTGGCCGCAACCGTAAACCAAGACAATCCTGATTATGAATACATCGAACGTGCCCAGCACACCTCAGGCCGCCACGCCCACCCCGCTGGTCTTCGCCGCCTACGTGGGTCTGGACTGGGGAGACGAACAACACGCCGTCAGTTTGGCCGCTGCTGACAGCGACCAAATCGAGCGCCGCACCCTGGAGCAAACTCCCGAGGCCCTGGTGGCCTGGGCCAGCGAACTGCGGCAACGCTTCGCCGGTGGGAAGATCGCCGTCTGCCTGGAACAAGCTCGCGGACCCCTGATCTACGGACTCCAGTGCTATGAGCACTTGGTCCTCTACCCGATCAATCCCAAGAGCCTGGCTCGCCTGCGCGAGGCCCTGCATCCCAGCCACACCAAGGACGATCCGCTGGATGCCGATCTGGCCTTGGAGTTGGTGCGCAAACACCGCGAGCACTTCCGCCCTTGGCAACCGGACACCGTGCAGACTCGCCAACTGGCGTTGTTGACGGAGGACCGGCGCGGCTTTGTCGACCAGCATACCGCGGCTACCAATGCCCTCCAAACGCATCTCAAGAGCATTTTTCCCCAGGCGCTGGAACTCATCGGGCAGGACCTGGGCAGCCCCCTGGCGACGGACTTCCTCAAAAAATGGCCCACCCTCCAGCTCGTGCAGAAGGTCAAACCGGCAGTGCTGCGCAAGTTCTACTATGGCCACAACAGCCGCAGTGAAGAACTCATCCAGCAGCGGCTGGAGCGGGTCCAGAAGGCCCAACCGTTGACCAGCGACGAGGCTCTGTTGGCCGCCCACAGCCTGGCCATCCAGAGCTTGGCCGCTCAGTTGGCGGTCCTGCACCAGACCATCACCCAATACGACCGCCAGATCGCGGCGGTCTTCGCCAGCCATCCCGACGCACCGATCTTCCAGAGCCTGCCCGGGGCTGGGCCGGCGCTGGCCCCGCGCTTGCTCGCCGCCCTCGGCACTGACCGCAGCCGCTACCCCACGGCACTGGCCGTCAACTGTGCCAGCGGCATCGCCCCGGTGACCGAGAAAAGTGGCAAAACCCAGGTACTGGGTGCATCTGCGCTGGAGTTGCCCCAAGTTCCAACGGCAAAGCTGGCATGAATTTGCGGGCTGCTCGATCAAGCTCTGCGCTTGGGCCCGTTGCTGTTACGACCAACTGCGCCAACGCATGGGCCATCATGCAGCGCTGCGCAAACTGGCCTACAAGTGGCAACGAATCATTTGGCGCATGTGGCAAGAACGGCGGCCTTATGACGAAAGCCGCTACCTCAAAAGTCTTCAGCGCTATGGCCTCAAAACCTACGCCGAGCTGGTGCCCGCTACTAATTGTGAATAAGTATGAAACTCCCATTGACGGACTACCTCAGATGTCTCCCCCAGAGTATGTGTTTAACGGGGAGCGCAGCCGCCCCGGCTGCCGTTCGGCGCGCCCCCGCGCCGAGCACTGCCGCACCGGGTGCGAACGGCGGGGGCGCCGTTCGCTGCGCCCGAGGCGGGCGCGCTCCCCGCTAAACAAACACCCTCCAGAGGAGGAGAGGGAGCAGAAGGCAGAAGGAAGAAGGCAGAATGCAGGATGCCCCTCCACAACACCCTCCTCAACATGCTTGACAGCGGCACGCGAGCCACCTAATGCTGGCCTGGATTGTGGCTCAAACATTCACCCGGTGTGCCTCTGCTAAACCGCAAATTCCCTGATAGACCTATGAAACGCTTCCCGCTTATCGCCGTGCTGCTGGCGACTATCGCCTGCTCTGCCGCCGCCCCACTGGGCACTTCGTTCACCTACCAGGGCCGGCTCACCTCCGGCACCAACCCGCTTACGGGCACCTACGACCTGAAGTTCACCCTGTATGACGCCCTGACCAGCGGCACGCTGGCCGGCGGGCCGGTGACCAACGCCGCTGTGGGCGTCACGAATGGGCTGTTCACCGTCGCGCTTGACTTCGGCAACGCGTTCACCGGCGGCGCGCTGTGGCTGGAGACCAGCGTGCGCACCAACGGCAGCGGGACCTTCACCCAGCTCTCGCCCCGCCAGTCACTGGCGTCGGCTCCCTATGCCCAATATGCGCCGGGCGCGGGGTTGGCCAGCGCAGTAGTGGCGGGCGGCGTGACTTCGAGCATGATCGCGGACGGGGCCGTAACAACTGCCAAGATCGGGCCGGCGGCGGTGACATCTTCCAATATTGACGACGGCGGCAGCGCGGCGTACGCGGGCTTTGGTGTAACCGCCCGGGCGCTGAGCACAGAGGATCCCCTGCCCTTCAGCACCCTGTTGCTGGTTGGCACCAACGGCGAGCCGCCCTCCTTCAACTTCACGCTGGATGGAGGAGCTTTTGGCACGGTATTGGGCTTTGCGGGCAACGAGAGCATATCCGAGCCCTACCAGTTTGTCGTCGAAGCCATCGCCGAGCCGGGCGCTTTGGACCCGGATGCGCAAATGGGGCGCCAGGGCCGGCTTACCTTTGTGCGCAACGGCCAGAGCACCAGCTTCGCGGGCCTGGTTACTGGTTGCGCCTTGTCTTCTTACGACGGCAAAAACGGGCTTTACACGTTTCGCCTCGCGCCGGCGCTTTCCTACCTCGCCTTAAACACCGATTACGTGGTGAACCAGAACATCACGGTACCCGACCTCGTGGCCGGTCTCTATAATACCCTCGCGTCGGATACCTTGACGCGGTCGCTGGAAGACACCTACTCCCGGCGCGAGTGTGTCATCCAGTATGGCGAGACGGCCTTGAACTTCGTCAGCCGCCTGCTGGAGGACGAGGGCATTTTCTACTTCTTCCAGCAGGGAGCGGGCGCGCCCGTCCTGGTGCTGGGAGATAGCGCCCAGGCCTTTCCGCGGAGCTCTTACTCCAGCGTCCGCTATTACGGCGAGCAAGGGGGCGACATACCGCCCGGGGCGGAATTCATCCGCACCTTCCAAAGGTCCACGCGGAGTTCGACCCGCACTTCCACTATCCGGGATTACGATTTTGAAAGGCCCAGCCTGACGCTGGAGGGAAGCAACAATAGTGGCATCGGGCGAGGCGAAGACTACGAGTTCGGGTCGCCCTGGAAGAACACCGCGGACCTGAGCAGCCAGGCTCGCCGCCGCGAGGAACGGCGCCTGTTGGAGCGCGCGACCCGGTTCGGCACGGGAAACGCACCGGGGCTGCGCGCGGGATACACCTTCGAGCTGGATGACCGGTCGGGCGCCGGCGTCGGCGGCACCTACCTCGTCACCGCCGTGCGGCACGGAGGCTTCCGGCGCACGGTCAAAGGCGCAGTCAGCTTCTTTTACGGCAACGAGTTCGAGGTCATTCCGGCGGCAACGCAGTTCCGGCCTGCCTTCAAAGCGCCCCGGCCTGTCGCCCAGCCTTGCCCGGCGGTGGTCACCGGGCCGTCTTCGGAGGAAATCTATGTGGACCAGTACGGGCGCGTCAAAGTGCAGTTTTACTGGGACCGCCACGGGAGCAAGGATGAGCAATCGAGCGCCTGGGTTCGGGTCGCCAGCCCGTGGGCGGGAAATGGCCGCGGTATGTTGTTCCTGCCCCGAATTGGCGACGAGGTCCTCGTAGGATTCGTGCAGGGGAATCCCGACAAACCCGTGATCACGGGCAGCTTCTACAATGGTAACAACGCCGTCCCACGCCCTTTGCCCGCCGACAAGACCGTCAGCCTGATCAGGACGAGGTCCTCCAAAGGCGGTGGGGGCGCGAACGAGATCATGTTCGACGATGCGACAGGAGAGGAGCTGCTGGGGATCACAGCACAAAAGGACTTCCACCTCACCGTGAACAACGACACCTCCATGTCAATCGCTAACAGCCTGTCAGTTTCAGCGGGTTACGATGTGAGTCTTTCCGCCGGTCGCAACCTCGTCCTTTCGGCGGCGGGCGGGGTCGGCATCAATACCGGCAGCGACCCCGCGTTCGCGCTCAAGGCCAAGGGCATCGTGGCCGCCACCAGTTTCCAGGGCAGCGGTTCGGGTTTGAACAACGTTCCAACCGCCGCCCTCACCGGCACCGTGCCAGACGCCCGGCTTTCCAGCAATGTCGCCCTGCGGAGCGGCGGCAATGTATTTACCGGGCCGCAGGTGATTTCCAGCGGTTCCTTGCGCATGAGCGACCAGGGGATCTTCTTCCGCGGCGGGTCAGACCTCCTGCATGGGTTGGGCTGGTTCGCAAGCGGCACCTTCGCGGGCGCCAACCCGGACGGCCCGGTTCTCTTCGGCTGCGCCGGCGGCGGGCTGGGCTCGCTGTGCACGGGACCGGTGCTGGCGCTGACCTGGAACAGCCAGGGCAATGTCGTGCTTGATCCCGCGGGCACGAATGCCGGGGCGTTGACGCCTGGGCTGACTTTCGGTCCCTCCGCCACGGAAGGCATCGCCTCCAAACGGTCCGCGGGCGGCAACCAGTTCGGCCTGGATTTCTATACCGGCGGTGCCAACCGGTTAAGCCTGACTGGTTCCGGCAGCCTGGGCGTTGGCACCAGCAGCCCCACCCGCCGGGTGCAGATTATTGATGCCGATGGCGTCAGCGGCAGCCTCCAGGTAGGTGCGGCGTCCGCGGGCGGTAACCCTAAACTGATTTACTTCGGCGACGGTGACTACGTCCACATCGGCGAAACCGGGTCCGACGATCACCTGGAACTCAAGGGGACCGTGGTGACGTTCACCGCCAACTATGTCGGTATCGGGAACTCGGCCCCGACCAATAAGCTCATGGTGGGCAGCGCGCGATGCGACGGGATGAGCTGGATCAACGCCTCGGACCGCAACGCCAAGGAGAACTTCCAGCCGGTGGCGGGGCGCGACGTGCTGACCAAAGTGGCGGCGATGCCGATCTCACGGTGGACCTACAAAGAAAGCGACGGCAGCGTTCACCTGGGCCCGATGGCGCAGGATTTCCACGCCGCATTCGGCCTGGGCGCGGATGACAAATCCATCGCCACCGTGGATGCCGACGGCGTGGCCTTGGCGGCCATACAGGGCCTGAACGAGGTCGTAAAGGAGAAGGACGCCGAAATCCAGGCGCTTAAGTGCCGACTGGAGCGGCTCGAAAAGCTGATCACCGAACAACCGCATTGAACCGACCCAAACTATAGGTTGGCGCTCTCTCCCTCAGTGTGGCCCGGCCCGCAGGCCAGCTTCCGACATAACGGTGTCAGCCGGGCGATCCGCTCGGCGGCGGGAGGATGGGAGGCAAAATACTGGCCGAGGGCGGCGGTGTTGGGACCTAAACGTTCGAGCCGGCGCAGCAGCGACAGCGCGCCGGCAGTGTCATATCCGGCGGCAGCCACGAGCCGGGTGCCCAGTTCATCGGCCTCCAGTTCGCCGCCTCGTGAGTAAGCGCTCATCAGCAACTGCATCCCCCGCTGCCGCAACCACGTGCCCACAGGACTGGTCCGCGCCGCCACCACCGAGACCGCGTTCAAGCCGACCTGCTGGATCGTCCGGTCCCATGCGTGCCCGCGCACGACGTGCGCCATTTCGTGGCCGATGACGAAGGCCAGTTCGCTCGGCTCGCGCTCGCACAGGTCCACCAGCGAGTCGCTCACGAAAAGGAAACCACCAGGCAACGCCATAGCGTTCGGGGACCCAGCGCGGACGATTTCACAGTGGAACCGGTGATGAGGCGCGCGCAACCGCTGTTCGAGGTGGTGGCAGAGGTCGTTGACCAAGGCCGAGGATTCGGGATCATTCGCCGGCTCCGTAGCCGCGCGAACCTCGACAGCCAGCGCCTCGCCCAGCCCCCGTTCCGCCCGTCGGGCCTCTTCCTCGCTGCCGGTCAGGCCCTTCCAGATCCAGCCGGATTTGCGGATGACGGGCACCGCGCGGCGGCCAAGCTGCCGTCCCAGGTTATAAAAGAGTCCGCTCATGACATTATCCGTAAACTCACCCTGCCGCGTGCCGAACGCTCTCGCGCCGAGGCGACGCCGGCTGCGCGGCAGGAACTTCCCATACCTTAAGCCCGCGACCGCATGAATCCAACTGTGTACCAGACGCCCTGAGTCGTGGAACAGCGCTCGTTCCAGAGCCCTCGACGATTAGCTTCAGACCCCAGCAAAAAGCCAGTTTCGCACCAAAAACATGCGCCAGTAGAACTCCCGCTTTTCCACGTGATGCAGACCCTAACCGCTAAGCCTGCGCGCGGGTTTCTCCCAAAACAGCGGGCGACAGCTTGCGAATTGGACTTTGGCCACTGGCGGGAAGCAGGGATTGGTAGCGGGTACCCGCCCCTAATCGGCATTCTCCGTTGGGGATCGGGAGGGGCAATCGCAAGCAGCCTCCCGTGTTTTGGAGAGGGTTCGGGGCATCCTCTTCCCAGCCACCCCTGACCAGCACGCGCCCCTCTATCCCGCTGTGACCATGTAGTGACCAGGTAGTGACCATGTAGTCACCAGGTAGTGACCAGGTAGTAGAGCTACTACCTGGTCACTACCTGGTGACTACATGGTCACTACCTGGTCACTACCTGGTCACTACATGGTCACAGTGCAAGACAGACCCCGGAGGGGTTGAGCATCGGACATCCGGGGGGTGCCAGAACAACCTATCTCCACAACCTTCCCTCTGGGTTGCAGAAATCTTGGATTGTCAGGCACTTGTGCAGTGCTGCTTCCATCCCGTTGCCGGCTGTCGGCCTTGGTTCAGACCTCGCTAACAGGCCCCCTTTTGCCGGCACTGACTATCGCAGGTTCATTTCCCTGTTCTGGGCCCTGGCGGCCAAGTGGGAACAACGGGTCCGCTCTTCAGAAGACGGGAGTTCTCCTTGTGAATCCTTTTGGCGCGAAACTGGCCTTTCACTGAGGTCTGAGCTTGGGCCTCCTGGGTACTTCGGCCCTGGTGATGTTCCTGCGGTGGCGCAGATAATCAACGAGCTGTTCCATTCAGCCACCCCTTCTCGATGGGTGGCTTTTCTGTTAGGCGTGCTGGTTTCGCGCTTTCAATAAACCCCGTGACCACGCAAATGCGGCCCGTCGCCAACGGGCGGCTCACCATCCCGATGGGCGGCAATAAGCCTGCGGAGATTACCCCGGAAGCAAGTTGCGCACGCTGGAGCCGATGTCGGGATGGCGCATTAAAGATTCGCCCACGAGAATCGCGTTTGCGCCAGCTCTTGCCAGGCGCTCGACATCGGCGCGCGTGTGGATGCCGCTCTCGGCGACGAGAAGCGGAGGCGTGATTCGTGACGCGTGATTCGTGATGCGTGAGGGCAGGCGCAGGCGCGCGGCGAGGCGTTCAGTCACGGCCAGGTCCACTTTGAAGGTCTTTAAGTCACGGTTGTTGACGCCGATCAATTGCGCCCCCGCGGCCAGCGCGCGGTCCAGCTCCGCTTCATCATGCACCTCGACCAGCGCGGCCAGACCCGCTTCGACCGTCAGTGCGTGGAAATGCCGCAACTGCCCATCGCTTAAGATGGCGACGATCAGCAGAATCGCATCGGCCCCCCATTCGACGGCCTCGAGGATTTGCCGCTCATCAATGATGAAATCCTTGCGCAACAACGGCGGTTTCACCGCGGCGCGAATGCGCCTCAGATACTCCAGCGAGCCCTGGAAGAACTTCTCGTCCGTAAGCACCGAAAGACAACTGGCCCCAGCCGCTTCGTACGCCCTGGCGATACTGACCGGCTCGAAGTCCGGGCGTATCACGCCGGCAGAGGGAGAGGCCTTCTTCACCTCGGCAATGAGCGCGACAGGACCACGCAGCGGTGCCCCTAGCGCGCTGGCGAGATCCCGTAAATCCCCGCGCTGCTTTAGAGCCGCCTTGAGATCCGCAGCCGAAACTCCACGCTGCGGCAACCGAGCCACCTCGCGCCGCTTTTCCTGGACGATGGCAGCCAGAATGCTCACAGCCCTGAACCGGTTAGACCGTAGTCGGGAACCTCAGACACGAGTTTCACGCATTGACACGAACCCAATTCGTGGGAATTCGTGCAATCCGTGTCCCGAACTCCGGACTTCGGACTTCGGACTTCGGATTTCATTCCTTACTCCTCCTCATCCTTGACCCCTTGCATCCGCTTGGTCGGGCAGCCGGCGCGCAGCCAGGCGTTGACGAACTGGTCCAGATCGCCATCCATGACCGCCTGCACATTGCTGGTTTCAGTGCCCGTGCGCAGGTCCTTCACCATGCGATAGGGCTGGAAGACATAACTGCGGATCTGGTTGCCCCAGGAGATGCTGCCTTTATCACCGTAAAAGCGCTCCATTTCGGCCTTTTGCGCGTCCACCCGCTGTGCGTAGATGCGGGAGAGCAAGAGCTTCATCGCCGCGGCGCGGTTCTGGTGCTGCGAGCGCTGGCTTTGCGAGGCCACCACCAGGCCCGTCGGGAGATGCGTGATGCGAACAGCGGTTTCGACCTTGTTAACATTTTGGCCGCCTTTGCCGCCGGAACGAAACGTGTCCACCTGGAACTCATTGGGGGGAATGACAATCTCCTCGTCATTCTCCTCAATTTCCGCAATCACGTCCACGCTCGCGAAGCTGGTGTGCCGGCGCTTGTTCGCATCAAATGGCGAGATGCGCACCAACCGATGCACGCCGCGCTCAGCCTTGGCATAGCCGTAGGCGTTCTCGCCCTTGATGACCATCGTCGCGCTTTTGATGCCCGCCGTCTCGCCCGGCAGCACGTCAGTCACCTCCACCTCCCAACCTCGCTTCTCCGCCCAGCGCTGGTACATCCGCAGGAGCATGTTTGCCCAATCGCACGATTCGGTGCCGCCCGCGCCGGCGTTGATACTCACAATGCAATTGCTGTTATCGTGGCGACCGTTGAGGAATACCTTCAATTCAAGGGAATCGAGGTCCTTGAAGAATCCAGAGAGGTCCTGTTCGAGTTCCTGCTGGATTTTAGGCTGTGCGGCTTCCGGCTCGGCCTCACCCAGCTCCACCATGACATGGAAGTCCTCGAGCTGCTTTTCCGCCTTGAGGAGCGGCTCCGTCCGGTTGCGAAGGGAATTGGCCTCGTTGATGAGTTCTTGTGCCTGCTCGCGGTTATTCCAGAAACTCTCAGCCGCCATCAGGGCGTTGATCTCGCCCAGGCGTTTCTGTGCCCCTGGCACGTCAAAGAAACCTCCGCAGGTGGGCTAATTTATCTGCGGCGACGGCTAACTCGGCTGTAATTGTATCGAACATCCTCACCATGTTAGGTCGCGAGCCGCCGCGTGGCAAGTTGAAGGTTCCCGAGCGCAGGCTGCGGGAGCATCTCAGCTTTTGCGAGGGCCAAGGGGAAACCCCATATAACCCTCTGGCGACCGTGAGCCCCGTTCCCCCTCACCCCGGCCCTCTCCCTCAGGGAGAGGGAGCCACCCACGCCAATGCTCGAACATACCGTACGGCTCAAATTCGCCGACACGCTGCCGGCCGTTCTCCCTCTCCCTGAGGGAGAGGGCCGGGGTGAGGGGGAACGGATCTGACGCCGAGGCAGGTGCCGTCGCGAAGCAGCCTGCGGTGTTCAAAAAGGGAGATGCTCCCCAGGCCGCTGCGCGCGTCTTGTTATTACCCCCCCACGGCTACGGTGTGACTCCTTCTCCTCCTCTGGAGGAGAGGGGCGGGGAGAGGAGGCCGGCAATCTCGAGACACCCCGGGGCTGCTGGCGCATTCAGTCTTGAGGTGCCGGACGGAAAATCCGAGGCTGGGGGCGATGAAATTCGCCATTTGCAACGAGATCTTTCAAGGCTGGAAACTGGAGGACACGCTGGCTTGTGCTTCACGGCTGGGTTACGCCGGAGTGGAGATTTCCCCATTCACGCTGGCAAACTCAGTTACGGAGATCTCCCCCGGCGAACGACAGGCCATGCGCGAGGCTGCAGCGCGGAACCGGATTGAAATTGTCGGTATCCACTGGGTGCTCGTGAAGCCTGAAGGGCTTTATATCAATCATCCGGACCGCAGCGTCCGCGAACGCACCGCGAAGTATTTTTGCGATCTCGTGGGTTTCTGTGCCGATCTCGGTGGCCAGGTGATGGTGGTCGGCTCGCCAAAACAGCGGAACGTGCTGCCGGGTGTTTCCCGCGAACAGGCATGGGACTGGGCCGCGAACACATTCCGGGACGCCGTCAAACAAGCTGAGCAAAGGGGGGTCACTATTTGCTTCGAGCCGCTGGCGCCGGCGGAAACGAATTTCATCAACACCGCAGCCGAGGCCCTTCAGTTCGTCCAGCGGGTGCCGTCGCCCCGGTTCAAGATTATTCTCGACGTAAAGGCGATGTCCTCAGAATCCAAGCCCATCCCGCAGGTCATCCGCGAATCCTGGCCGCAGTTCGCCCATTTCCATGCAAATGACCGGAACCTGAAAGGCCCCGGCTTCGGCGATGTGGATTTCAAACCCATCGCCGCCGCATTGAAGGAGGTGGGCTACGAAGGCTTTGTCTCCGTCGAGGTCTTCAACTTTGAGGAAGGCGCGGAGGCGATTGCCAGCCGGAGCTTGGAGTATTTGCGGCAGGCCTTCGCGTGACTGAGGGCCAGCACGCTTCCGCGAATCCGAGTCACCGCGTGGTTGGTTAAATCGCCGGCTGAGGAACCGGGGCGGGCGCTGCCTGTGCCTGCACAGCATTATCTCCCAACGTTTGCTGAATGACACTCAGCAACTCATCGTTGTTAATGGGTTTGGAAAAGAAACTCGCCGCGCCGGCCGCCAAGGCGCGCTCTTTGCACTTTGCGGACTCGCCGCCAGTAATAACGACGATAGGAATGTCCTTGACTTCGTCCATCCTCCGGAGCCAATTCATGATGAGGAATCCGTCCCACGCCACGCCTCCCCCGTGAGCCACATCGGGCGGGAAGCTGAGGTCGAGCAGAATGAGGTCGGGTCTTTCCTGGCGTGCCGCGCTGACCGCCCTGCTGCCATCCTCCGCAGTGATCACATCGTAGCCACTGGCAGTCAACTTCATGGACAATGTTTTGAGGATCACCTCGTTGTCATCCACGACCAGGATCTTCTTGCGACTCATAGTGTTCTGCCAACTGCGCGTTGCGGACGGGCCGCACGGGTTCACCTCGGGGTTATATCCTGAGGTTACCGGGCAAAACGCCCGTAATCTGGTCCGTCTCTGGACTGGTTAAAGCAGGATGCATTCCAGTTTCAGGGGCACTTGTCAGAAGATTCGCGTCGCCTGAAAGCAGGATTTGGGGCAAACTGGTCTGCCCATGGCCAACGTATTCTTTGATCCCGGCCGCCAGCGCGCCGCGAAAGTGCATGATCTCTTTTCCCGCATCGCCCCGCGCTACGACTTGATCAATGATCTTCAAAGCTTTGGTCTGCATCGGCGTTGGAAGCAACGGGTGATCCAGATGGCTCAACCCCAACCTGGGCAGCGGGCGTTGGACCTGTGCTGCGGCACAGGCGACCTCGCGCTGGGGCTGGCCCAGCGGGGCGTACGGGTCGTTGGCTTGGATTTCACCGCCCGAATGCTGGAGGTGGCGTCGGGGCGAACCTCCGGCATCCGGAAACCTGAACCACAGGCGGCGGATCACGCATCACGCGTCACGCATCACGCGTCATACCCCCCCCGCTTCCTCCGCGGCGATGCCCAGCTTATTCCGTTTCCGGATGACTCGTTCGACATCGTGACCGTGGGCTATGGCTTGCGCAACCTGGCGGACTGGGAAACAGGATTGCGCGAGATGCGGCGGGTGGCCAGGCCGGGCGGGCGGTTGGTGGTGCTGGATTTCGGCAAGCCGGACAATAGGCTCTGGCGCGGCCTGTATTTCGGTTACCTGAAGTTATTTGTGCCCTGCCTCGGGCTCATCTTCTGTGGCAGCGCCAGCGCGTATGCGTATATCCTTGAATCCCTCAAGCATTACCCCGCCCAGCAGGGCGTGGGGGCGAAGATGCGCGAACTGGAACTGGCCAACGTGAGAATCGTCACCCTGCTAGGTGGAGTTATGAGCATCAACTATGGGGAGAAGCGGAGGAGGGAGTGAGGGGCTGCTGGAAGAATGGAAGGATGGAATAATGGAATGATGGAATGATGGAATACTGGGGGGAGAAGAGTCTGGCATCAGACTCTATCCAATCCTCTCCCTACCCCCGATGCCTCCCTGCTTGCCAAGGCGGGGACCGTTCGGCCAGAATGCGCGGGTGAGCTTCCGCGAGAAAGTCATTGCCTGGGAAGGGTTGCCAGAGTGGCGGGCGGCGATGCGCGCCAGCGGCAAACGCCTGGTGGTCACCAACGGTTGCTTCGACCTGCTGCATGTCGGCCACGTGACTTATTTGGAGTCGGCACGTCGGCAGGGCGATGCGCTCCTGGTTGGCGTCAACGGTGACGCCGGCGTGCGCCAATTGAAAGGGGCCAACCGCCCGGTGACGCCGGAGGAGGACCGCGCCGCCGTGCTAGCCGCGCTGGAAAGCGTAAGTGGCGTTTGCATCTTCGCCGAATCAACCGCGACGCGGTTCCTGGCCGCCGCCCAGCCGGACATCTACGTCAAAGGCGGCGACTACACGCTGGACACGCTCAACCAGGAGGAGCGGCGAACGGTCGAGCAGGCGGGCGGTAGGATCGTCATTATTCAATTCGTGCCGGGCAAGTCCACGACGGGACTGATCGAGAAGATCTCGCGGCTATAAGGTGGTGGGCTTTCCGGCGGCAGCGGCCTCGTCCCGTAGCCGTTAGTGGCTCGGTGGCACGGGAGACTTGCCCGCACTCCCGGCTTTGTAGATGGCCTCAATCTCAGATGCAGAAAGCGCCCGGTCGTACACGCTCAGCTCGTCAATGAGTCCATGGAACGGGTAGTTGAAACGGCCCGGCTGGCCGGAGTGATTACCGATGCCAAGGCCGGGCTGGAAATCCGGGTCCAATGCCTCCAGCGGCCTGATTGTCGTTTTTGTCTCCGTCGCAAGTACGGCATTGGTGTATAGCCGCATGAGGCCGGCGCAATCGTCGAGCGTCGCCACCACGTGGGTCCAGCTATCCAGAGGCATCGGCGCAGTAGCCGAAGCATTGATGTTATCCTCACCCCAAACGACGAAGTTCAATACCCCTGAAGTCTCCGCCTCCGGTTCGAGAGAGATGTAATAGGGATCGAAACCAGCGCGGGTATCTCCGCGGAATAGCACCATGCCGGGCGCCGTGGGCGGATGGTTGACGAGCAGCCAGCACTCGATGGTGAGGGAGTTAGTGAGCGCCAGAGCGGGAACATCCGGCACGTTGATCCCACTGCTGACGCCGTCGAACGCGAAGCACTGCCCAACTTTGCCGGGGGCGAATTTCACCCGGCGATGTAATTCTCCATCCGCCCGGCCTGCCGAATCTTTGGCATCCCCCTCGCCGCGCCACCAGGCGACGAGACCCGAAGGAGCAGGCACGGCTTTACCGGGCCCACCGGCGGCGGATGCGGTCGTGCTGACAAACCAGACGCCGACACCCAGAACGAGGGCCGGTCCGAAGAACCTGATGAAAGGCCTAACCCGACAGCTCATAGGTCATCCTTTCCCATTCTGACCTTTTTACGCTGATGCAACGTGTAAGGTGTGGCCGGTCCATATCAGAAATGCAAGAGTTATTGTTTGGCAATGGAAAGGCACTTTATGGTTGTCTGCGGGGCAAGCTTTGTCCATAAACACTGGGCTTAAGTGATGCGTTTCCTGATGCTTAATTGGCGTGATCCGAACAATCCCATCTCCGGAGGAGCCGAACGGGTCAGCCAGGCTTATCTCGGGGCGCTGCTCGAGAGGGGGCACGAGGTGTGGTGGTTCGCAAATGACTTTCCCGGGGGCGCATCTGAGGAAAGCGTGCGCGGCATTCGGATTGTGCGGGGCGGTGGCAAGGGCACCTCCGTCTTGAAGGCCCGCCAATGGTATCGCCGACAACCCCCCTTTGATCTGGTGATTGACCAGCATCATGGGATTCCCTGGTATGCGCCCTGGTGGTCGGGGACGAACTGTGTTGCCTACATCCACGAGGTCTTAGGGCCGATCTGGAAGGCCTTCTACCGTTGGCCGCTCAACTGGATCGGCCAATGGCAGGAACGCTGGACCCACTGGCTTTACCGCGGAGTCCCCTTCTGGACACCCTCGGAATCCACCAAGAAACTCCTCCACAGGCACGGTGTCCGCGAGGTAAGGGTCTTCCCCAACGGGACAGACGCCACGCCGCTGGCGTCGCTCGAACCAAAGCCCCTGCAACCACCAGTGCGATTGGTCGCGGTCTCACGGCTGGCACCCAACAAGCGCGTGGACCATGCGCTACGAGCGACACGGATTCTGCTTCAGCGAGGCATCCAGACACACTTGACGATCGTGGGCTCGGGGGAGCAGGAAGCGCAACTGAGGCAGATGGCCAGCCAGCCGGGGCTGGCAGAACATGTCACCTTCACCGGCCTGCTCCAGGAGGAGGGCAAAGACGCCGAGCTGCGCCGGGCGCATTTGCTGATCCATGCTTCTCTCCGCGAGGGCTGGGGGCTGAATGTGATTGAAGCCAACGCGCTGGGAACGCCCGCCATCGTTTACCCGGTCGGCGGCCTGGTGGATTCCACACTCAACGGCCAAACCGGTATTGTGACCAGCGACGAAACGCCTGAGACCATGGCCGATGGCGTGCAAGGGTTGCTGAACAAACCGACCGAGTATGACCGGCTCCGCGTGAACGCCTGGGAGCGATCGAAGACGTTTGCGTGGCAGAAAGTGCTCCCGCCGGCATGCGATTGGTTGGAGGAACAGGCTCGGCGGCGCACCACTTCCCGGGCGTGAAGGATTCTCCCGCCAACCCACTGGTCTCAGTTGTCGTGCTTAACTACAACGGCGCGCGGTGGCTGGAGCGGTGTTTGGAATCGCTGCACGAACAGACGATCTTCGACCGGACGGAAATCATCCTGGCCGATAACCAGTCGAGTGATGGTTCGGACCTGTTGGGGCAACGAATCGTCGAAGCCTGGACAGGTGGCGTGTTCGTGCAACATGGGCAAAACCTTGGGTACTGCGAAGGCAACAATCGCGCCGCAGCGGCGGCTCGGGGCGAATACCTGCTGTTCCTGAACAACGATGCCTGGCTCGAGCCGCAGTGCCTGGAGATCCTGCTGGCTGAAGTGCGAAGGACTGGGGCCGGCGCCGCGGGACCGCTCATTCTGAATTACGAGGATGATAGTTTTCAGTCGCTGGGCGCTTTTGGGTTCGACCTGTTCGGCCTGGCCAGTACGCGCGCCCAGGCGACGGAGACGCGGGAGGTGCTGATGCCGGAAGGCTGCGCCTACCTGATCGAGCGGAAACTATTTCAGGAGTTGGGCGGGTTTGATGCCGAGTTCTTCATGTTCGCCGATGAACTGGACCTTTCGTGGCGGGTTTGGATTTCCGGGCGGAAGGCGGTGGCGGTGCCGGCGGCGAGACTGCACCATCGCGGGGCGGCACAGGTCAATCCTGCCGGCGGCGGCGCGATGGTCGAGTTCCGGACCAGCGATACCAAGCGCTTTTATGCCAACCGAAACAACCTGCTGGTTCTGCTGAAGAATGCGCGGCACTTGCTGCTGCTGCTGGCTCTGCTCCAAATCGGCCTGCTGGTCCTGGAGGGGATCGTCGCGCTGGTGCTCGTGCGGCGTTGGGGCTTCGTGCGCCGCGCTTATTGGGATGCCTTGGCGGATTGCTGGCGGCTGCGGGGGCACATTCGGGCGGAGCGCCGGAGGATAGCGCGGTTCCGCCGCCGGGGGGATTTGTGGATGTTGCGCTTCCTGCGCGGGCGATTCAATCGTTGGGATGAAGTCCAGCGCGTGCGCCAATTCGGCGTGCCCAAGGTCACGCCGCGGTAAGCCTTGTGTCTTCAGAAGTCGTGTGTCAGGATCGCCTCGAGCCGGCGGCAGATTTCGCGGCCGTAGTCGGTCCAGATGCCTTGGCCCCAGTAGCGGTAGCAACTGGTTTGGGAGCAGAGCAGGTGAAACAGCGCGTTGCGGAAGCGGGGCTCGCTGGTCGGCACGCCTGGCTTGAGCACCTTCTCGTAAAACAGGGCACTGGTCCTGCTCCATCGGGCCGAGCAGCGATTCGTAGCCCTTGACCCAGGAGATGTTGTTGGTCCAACTGCCGCCTTCCATGTGGAAGCGGCGATCCTCCTTCTTGAGTTGTTCAATGACCTTGCGCCAGCCGGTCGGCGCCCTCGCCGGGCTTGAATCGGTCCCAAATCCGCTTCTGGCAGATGGGCTGCAGCGACGGGCAGGTCCTTCTCCTGGATGCCGAGGGCGAAGAGGTGTTCGAGGTATTCGGTGCCGTTCATGGCCGGGCGTGTTGGAGCCGGAGCATTCGCGCATGACCTCGATGTACTTCGACGGGAACTCGTTCATCATCACGCCGCCGTTCTCGCCGTCGGCGATCTGCGTCACCAGCGGCGGGACTTGTTTGCCGGCGAGATCCGCAGCGGGAGAGCCCCTTGGCCTCGTAATAAGGCTGCATCTGGGCGACGAGCTTGGTGTCGCTGCCCTGGGTCTTGATGATGGCGATGATCGAGGCCTCCTCGCCGCGTGAGCATTGCGGCAGACGAGGCGGTGCGGGAGGTGCTTGCGCTCCGGCCCGTGGCCGTTGTCGGGACGCTCGACGGTATGCTCCTGCACGAGGACCCACTGGTAGCCGCAGTCCTTGAGGGTCTTGACGAATTCGTAGGCGGTGTCCGGATGATTGGGCAACGCCATTTCGGCGGGTGAAAAGCCGCGCACGCGGCTCAGCGCCTCGAGGCCGAAGATGGCGGCGAAGTGATGCTGCCAGGCCCGGACATGCAGGCGGAAATCCTGCGACCGGCGTGGAGGGCGCCACGGCGTGTCCCCAGGCGCAACCCAGCCATTCCACCGCCGTCCGGTAGCGCGGGTCGCAGGTGATGCGCTTCAGGTTGTCGAAGACGTCGTTGAGGCCCATCTGGCGCAGGCCGTGCAGGAGAGTGCCGGAGTATTCCAGCATGATGCGCGGCTGCTTGCCTTCATCCACCAGTTGCGGGATGAACTCGCCCATGCGCTTGTAGCACCAGTGGAAGACCGAGGCGTTGTGGTTATCGCCGATGCCCGGGTTGTCCATCATGTGCTTGAGGTTGCTGATGATCTCAGCCGTGCGGAGATCGCCGCCGCCCGCGGGAATGAGCGGCTGGTGCATGTGCAGCGCGGCGGCAAAGGCGCTGTTGATGCCGCCGAAATCAATCCGGCTCTCCGGCAGAAAGACCGGCTTCCGCGGCACTGGCGCGCAGGGCGGATTCGATCTGGTCTTCCGCGCCGCAGATATTGGGCACACCGTTCACGTATTCTGGCAAATCACTCATAGGCTTTCTCGCTTTCAGGCGCTAAGGTCTGGCAAAAGGTGTCGCCCGTCAACCGGACGGCGTGAAAAAAGCGGAATCTTTTTGACCTGCACGTGACGGTTTGATTAGCTGCGGCGCAACTCGCACCGTTCGAATTCGCGCGTGTGGGTAAACTCGTATGTCGCTGCTTAAGATCGCCTGCTATCGCCCGCACGAATGGGGCGGCCTCATTGCACCATGAGTGGAGCCGACTCTCGGAAGTCCCTGGTGATCCACCATCCTCCCGGTTTCCGCGCGCGGCGCGGCCTGAACTGGACCTTCCTCGGCCTGTTGTACACGTCATTCTACATGTGCCGTTACAACTTCTCGATCGCGAACAAGGCGATCAGCGAGCAGTTTGGGTTCAGCCGGGGGCAGATGGGCTACATCATCACGACGGCGCTGTTCGCCTACGCCTGCGGCCAGATCATCAATGGGCTGCTCACGGACCGCATAGGAGGCAAACGGGCCATGCTGATCGGCGCCGCGGGCACCATCCTGATGAATGTGCTTTTTGGCGCTGCTTCATTCGCCGGAATGCTCGGTCTGTTTATCGCCATTCGCGGCGTGGACGGGTATGTGCAGGCCTTCGGCGCGCCCGGCATGGTCAAGATCAATACGGCCTGGTTCGCCCACCGCGAGCGCGGGCGCTTCTCGGGCATCTTTGGCTTCATGATCAACCTGGGGCGCCTGGGCATCTTCACGCTGGGCCCGGCGCTGCTGGCCGGATTCACCATCCTCGGGCTGATCCACATCCCGCCGCTTCACTGGCGCTGGCTGTTCTGGACCCCGTCGCTGATCTGCGCGGCGGCAGCAGTCGGCATGGCGCTGACCGTCAAGGAGACGCCCGAGGAAGCCGGCTTCCCCGGAGTGATCGCCGACGACACCGGCCCCGCCGACACGGGAGTAACCGCCCAATTCTCGCAGGTTATTCGCGTGATCCTGAGCAACCCCGCGCTGTGGATTACGGCCAGCGCCTACGCCTGCACCGGCGCCGTGCGCCAGGCCGTGGACCAGTGGTTCCCGCGTTACATGCAGGACCTGTATCACGTGAACTTGCAGTCGGCGCGATTCCAGTTTCTCGCATTCCTGATTCCCTTCGTGGCTTCAGCGGGCTCGCTGATTTCGGGCTACGTGTCCGACACGCTCTTCAAAGGACGGCGCGCGCCGGTGGCGGCGATGCTCTACTTCCTGGAGACAGCGATCATCCTGCTGGCCGCGCAGTTTCACACCGCCAATGCGGCTATCTTGTTCCTGGTGCTCATTTCTTTCACGGCGAATTCGACCCACTCGATCCTGGGTTCAGCCGCGCCGATGGACATCGGCGGGCGCCGCATGGCGGGATTTGCCCTGGGCCTGATTGATTCCTTCCAGTATTTCGGCGGGAGCCTGGCGGGCTATTTTCTGGGCACCCTGCTCGACCGGAGCCTGGGAAACTACTTCTACTTCATGGCGCCGTTTGGCGTGATCGGGGGCGTGCTGATGCTCACCATTCGAGGCAAGATCAGTCATGCGTCAAAGCCGACCGCAGGACCGAGCGACACGACCCAGGCTTGACGGGTTAGCAGGCTGTCGGGCTTGGGCGGAACGTGTCCAGCGGGTGCTGCGATAGCCGGAACGATGGTGGTCAGGCCGGTTGCTGCTGGGTCAGGCAATGCACCGTGCCACGGCCCAGCACCAGGTCCACGGCGTGGAGGCCAACTACGGGGCGGTCGGGGAATAGCTCAGCCAGCGTGCCGAGGGCAACGCGGTCGTTGGGGTCGTTGAAGGTGGGGACAAGGACGGCGGCGTTGGTAATGTAGAAGTTGGCGTAACTGGCCGGGAGGCGATTGCCGGCGAAATAGAGCGGGGCCGGCATCGGCAAGGGCATGACTTCCGGCCGCGAACCATCCTCCAGGCGCAGGTCCTGAATGCGTTCCCAGTTCTCCGCCAACGGACGGTAATTGACGTCCTTGCGGTTGGTTTCCTTGATGAGCACCACCGTCTTCGGGTTCACAAAGCGGCAGATGTCGTCAATGTGGCCGTGCGTGTCGTCGCCCACTGGGCCAGCGGCCAGCCACTGGACATTCGTCACGCCGAGATAGGTCTCTAGCGTTGCTTCAATCTCGCGCCGTCCCAGGCCGGGGTTGCGCACCTGGACCTTTGGGTCGAGGTAACATTGCTCGGTCGTCAGCAGCGTGCCGCGCCCGTTGACCTCGATGCCCCCGCCTTCGATAACGAAGTCCTTGCCATTGCACTGCGCGCTAAACAAGCGCTTGCCAAGCAGCCTGGCGGCAACCTCCGGCAGGCGGCGATCCTTCTGCCAATCCTCGTGCTTGGCCCACGCATTGAAATGGAAATGCGCAATAGCCGTGTCCCGCGCCCGGCCCTTGGCCTTCGCCTCGCGCCGCACGAAGATCGGGCCGGTGTCACGCGTCCAGCCGCGATTGGTGGGGTGGAGGATGAATCCGACACGGCTTAGGTCGGCGCCCGCGCGCGCGAGGTACTGCCGCGCGAGTCTCTCGTCGGCCTTGCTGTTGACGAGGATACGGACAGCTTCGCCCGGGATGATCTTGCGAACGATCTCGCCATAGACCCAGCGGACGGTGTCAACCTTGCCGGGCCAGTCCGCCGGGTTGTGCGGCCAGATCAGCCAGGTCGCCTCGTGTCGCTCCCATTCCGCCGGCATGGAGAACCCGAGCGCGGCGGGTGTGTTATCCGCGGCTTTGTGCTTATCTGGACGCATAAAGAAGGAAACCACAGATAAACCCAGATGGACACAGATATTCAGGGCCGGGCGTTGGTCGGCTTCCGTTCTGTTTCGGGCCACTATCCAGGGGCAGCGGTCGTATCTGCGGGAAATACATAATCAAATTGGGTCCTATCTGTGTCCCTCGGTGTCCATCGGTGGTTTCATTGATTTGTCACCAGCCGTGCGGAACTTATAAGACTCCGGCTCGCCGGCAAAACAAAGCCCCATGTATGACCCCTTCACGTCGTCGTAACGAATCCCATGCAGCTCGAGGGCCACCTTCTCAGCCGTGATGGGCAGCCTCCTGACTCTCAAGCCGACGGCGTCTTCGACGGCGTTGGCGATCATGGCGGCAGCGGGAATCATGGTGTGTTCGCCTACCCCTCGCGCCCCGAATGGACCGTCCGGTTGCGCCACCTCAATGATGATCGGCACGATCTCATCCGGCAGGTCTTGGGCGGTGGGAATCTTGTAGTCAGTGAAGTTGGCGTTGAGCAGCTTGCCCTTGAGGTCGTAGCGGATGTCCTCGTAGAGAACGGTCGCCAGGCCCTGCACCAACCCGCCCACCACCTGGCCTTTCACCAGGTCGGGATGGATCGCCTTGCCGGCATCCACAGCGAGCACGCCTTTGAGGACGCGCATGCGCCCGGTCTGTTTATCCACTTCCAGAGTGGCAGCAGCGGCTCCGACGGTGTAATGGACGTTCGGGTGCCCGCCCTGGCTGGTCTCGGGGTCGCTCAAGGCGGATGTGAACTCGGGCATGAAGACCCCGCTGCCGAGGATGGGTCCGCCGATGAAGTTGCCGCGCGGGGTCTGGATGCCGCTGATCACGAAGTCCCGGAGGGGCAATTCGAAGTCCGGGCGGGCGCGGCATTTGACCCTCTCGTCCTCCAGATACAACGTGTCGCGCGAGAGACCCAGCGCGCGCTCGACCACCTCGAACATCTTCCCGCGCACATCAAGCGCGGCGGCTTTCACGGCATTGCCGCAGCCCCAAGTGACATGCGAGCCGACCGTCTGCCACTCGTAGGCGTTGCGGTCGGTGTCGGGTGGCTCAATCCGTATCCGGTTGACCGGCACGGTAAGAACCTCGGCGGCAATCTGCGCCATCACGGTCATGTAACCTTGCCCGATTTCCATGCCCGAGGCGCTGATGTTCAGGCTGCCGTCCTCGTTAAACTTAATGAACGCGGAGGAAGCGGCATTGGGCGGCATGGCGGGCGCCTTCCAGAAGCAGGCGAAGCCTTTCCCGACCACCTTGTTCGGGTCCTGGGACTTCTCCCGCCGCCCCCAGCGGATTTCCGCCGCCACCCGGTCTATGGCCTCGTGCAGGCCGCTCGGGTTCATCTTCGCGCCGTAGGCCAGCGTATCGCCCTCGCGAATCGCATTCCTGCGTCGGAACTCGACCGGGTCCATGCCGAGCCTTCGAGCGAGCCGGTCCATGTGGGATTCCAGTCCGAAATGGAACTCGGAGTAACCAAAACCACGGTAAGGGCCCCCCGGCGGTAGGTTTGTATAGACGCAGACTGAGTCTATCTTCACGTTCGGAACCCGGTAAGGGCCGGTGGCGGAGAGCCCGACGGCATTAACCACGTTGGCGCCGTATTCGACGTAGCCGCCGGCATCCCAGTGCAAGGTGTGCTCGATGGCGGTGATCGTGCCGTCCTTCTTGGCGCCGAGCTTGATTCGCGCGATCACGCCTTGCCGCTGGTAGGTATTGTAGAACTCCTGGGCGCGCGACCAGCGCACCTTCACCGGGTGGCCTTTGACCATGATTGCCAGAGCGGCGCCGATGATCTCCATAGACACCCCGGCTTTGCCGCCAAAACCGCCGCCGACGTAAGGCGTCACGACCCGAATATCCTTGTGCGCCAGGCCTAATGGCGCCAGTGCCTGCGCAAAGACATGCCGCTGCGTGTAGGGTGACTGCGAGGCCGACCAGAGCGTCAGCCGCCCCGCCAAATCGTACAGGCCGACGATGGCATGGGGCTCGATCGCGCAATGGGCGTAGCGGGGAACGGTGTAGGTATCCTCCAGAATGACATCGGCTTCCTTGAACCCTTGAGCGGTGTCGCCCTTTCGGGTCTTGCGGAAGTGCGCAATGTTCGTGCCGGCCTGGGGGAAGAACCAGGGACAACGCGGATACTTGCCCAGGTCCGGGTGAACCAGCACCGCGTCTTCGCGCAGTGCCTCGGTGAGGTCAAGCACCGGCTTGAGTTCCTTATACACCACCTTGACCAGCTTCGCGGCGCGCCTGGCGGTCTTCGCATCGCGCGCCACCACCGCCGCCACCTGTTCCCCCACGAATCGCACGCGGTCGGTGGGAAAGATGAAGCGGTCCTGCATGTATAACCCGAACCGGTATGGGAAATCCTTGCCGGTGACCACGCGGACGACTCCCGGCACCCGCTCCGCCGCGGAGGCGTCAATGCTTTTGATGAGCGCGTGCGCGTAGGGGCTCTCCACAATCTCGGCGTGCAGCAGGTCGGGACCAAACGCCAGGTCGTCCACGTAGGCAGCCGCCCCGGTGATCTTGTCCCGCCCGTCAATGCGGCCAGGCGAGCTGCCGACAACCTTCAGCGGGGTCATGCGCGCCTCCTCGGTTTGCGGCTGACCGCCAGCACGGCGTCAATGATCGGCTGGTAGCCGGTGCATCGGCAAAGGTTACCCGCAAGGGCCTCTTTGACTTCGGCCTCGGATGGACGCGGGTTCTTCCCCAACAACTCCGTCGCCGAGAGCACAATGCCCGGGGCGCAAAAGCCGCACTGGAAGGAACCGTGCTTGAGAAAGGATTCTTGCAACGGCGTCAGCCCCGCCTGACTTAAGCCTTCAACGGTCGTGATCTCACAGCCGTCCACCTCAATGGCCAGGATGAGGCAGGTCCGCACCGACTTCCCATTCAGCAGGACGGTGCAGGCGCCGCAGTCGCCCCGCTCGCAGCCCATCTTGGGGCTCGGGACGCCCAGTTTCTCCCGCAGCACCTCCAGCAGAATGTCCCTAGGCTCGATTTCAACCGAACGCTGTCTCACCGTTGAGCTTGAAGGTGATTTGTCTGGCCATAGGTATCCCTTAAATCAGGCTGGTCCCGTATTCCGGCCCCGCGCCTTTCAGCCTCGCAACGGCGGCCCGTAATCCGCGCTCGAGCATGACGCCCACCATGTGGGTCCGGTATTCCTTGCTGGCCCGGATGTCGGTGATGGGCGCTATTTCCTCCGGCACCAGGCGCACAGCCTCCTGGACCAAAGCATCCGAGAGCGGTTGGCCTTCGAGCAGCGCCTGGATTCGCCGGGCGGCCACCGGTCGTGGAGCAACCGCCCCAAAGGAAACACGATACCTGTGGCCCGCCAGTGCGAGCACGGTCACGCTGGCCTGTGCGAGGTCCTCACCCTCATAGCGGCGCAGCTTCACAAAGCAGGCGCCGTGCTTCTTCTTCGGCAACGGCACCGTCACTGCCGTCACCAGTTCCCCGTGCTTCAAGGCCGTCTTGCGCGGCCCCAGGAAGAACTCGCCCAAAGGCACTTTGCGCTTCCCGTTCGGGCCGGTAATCCGCACTGCCGCATCATAAACCAGCAGCACCGCCCCGCTGTCGCAGCAGGGCACCGCCGAGCAGATATTGCCGACCAGTGTAGCCCGGTTCCGCACGCCCACCGATGCCACCCATCCGGTCATCTCACGAATGACGGGGAACTTCTTTGCGATGATTGGCGACTCCCGCAGGTCGCTGAAAGTGGCCAGCGCGCCGATGGACAGCGCGCCGTTCTTGAACTCGATCTGCCCCAGGCGGGGGATGCGTTTAATGTCCACCACCATCTCGGGCTCAGCCAGACCATCGCTCATAAGGCCGACGAGGTCCGTGCCGCCCGCCAGTACGCGGGCCCGGGGGCCGTACTTGCCCAGCAACGACACAGCCTCACGCACTGTGGGAGCTCTGAAATACTGAAACTGATGCCGGATGGCCATCGTGCCGCTAAAGCGCGCCTATGAATGCTTCCTCGCTCACGCCGGCCTGACGTAATACCCCTCGCAATGTCCCTTGGTCCACCTCGCGGTGCATGGGCACCACACAGACCGCACTGCCGCGCCGCATCACCAGATGGCTGCCCCGCTGCCGGCGTCGCTCAAAACCCAATCGCTCCAGCGCTCGCGCCACCTTCTGACCCGACACGCACGGGAGCTTAGGCATGGGTGACTTCAAAGGTGGTCAAGAATGCAGGCGCGCGTTCGGGCAAATCGTTTTCCTCCAGGTAAAGCTCTGTGGCCTCCTTGAGGTTCTCCACCGCCTGTTCCACCGTCCGGCCCTGGCTCGTGGTGCCGGTTTCCGGGTTGAACGCCACCAGCCACCGCCCCGTCTCGCCAGGGTAGATGATTGCCGTCAAACGTCTCATGCCGCAATCCTATCTCACTGGGCCATATCCAGCAATGCTTGAAACGCGCGCGCCAAGATAAGCCTCAACTGTAGCGGCAGTTCGGGGTTCCCTCTCCTTGCGGAGCCTCCACGGCCCGCTCGCCCTGCAATGGGACCATGAACGGCAAAGTAGGGCAGGCGTCTCGCCTGCCTTCGGTGGACTGCGCCTCGGCAGGGACAGGCGAGACGCCTGTCCTACTTTGCGGTTCATGGAAAAAGGGTAGGGTGAGGGGGAATTGTCTCTCTGGCCCAGACAGCGTTCGCGACAACCGAGAATCCATATAGGGTGCAGTGTCCTCTGCCGCTTTCCAGCCCCCGAAGACACTATCGGTAGCTCTGAGACAGCACACTAGCAGGGCTGCCCGGTCCTCGGGCGCAGCCGGCCAGTCAACCGCAGCCGGCCTGAACCGCTCAGCATCCTGTCCCCCCGCCACCGGCGTCATTTGCTGGGAGAATCGTCCCGCCGCTGCACCGCCTCGCCGGAACCCCGCCGGAACCTCGCCGGAACCTCGCCGTAGAACCTCTAACTTGAAGTTAGAGGTTCTACGGCGAGGTTCCGGCGAGGTTCCGGCGAGGCCCCGGGGGGCTCGGTTGAGGCTGGATGCGGAAGTGCCGTGGGGCCGGCAGGTTGCGAGTCTGAGGCGCCGCAAGGGGCGGGGACGGCCTCGTCCCTGTGATACAGCCCAATTCAGCGGCCGGATGTGCCTCGGCGCGAAGCGTTTGGAGTGCGTGCAGCTTGCTGCCGCTTTCGGAGATACGGACTGGTGCCAAAGCGGCAGCAAGCTGCACGCACTCCAAACGCTTCGCGCCGTAGGAATCTGCGTTCGCTTATACAGCACGGTACTTCCGCTCGGAATTACTTAGCCGTTTATGTGGAACTCCACATAAACGGCTTAGCGCGGCGGCAGCATCGCCACGATCCGGCACATGGCCGACTCCATCTCGATGCCCCGCAGCGGGAAGGCGCCGATCCACGCCCGCTGGTTGCTGACCTTGTCTATGTCGCCGCCGATATTCTCCGCGTGGACGAGCTTGCGGGGGAAGAGCTTCAAATGCATCACCTGATAATACTCGTCGGGCGGGAACATCTCATCCCAGCCTTTGCCATACTTTGCCTTCAGCTTCTGCTCCGCCTCGGCAAAGCGGGCGGGGTGCCAGTTGCGGATAATGGTATTCATGGGATGGTCAGCGCTGCCGCAGTCCACGCCGATCCACTTGATCTTCATGTCGAGCGCCCATTGGTGGAAGCCCGGCCCCGGGCCCGGATGCTTCACGAAATAGCGCAGTTCATCCGACTCCTTCTGGTCCCAGGCGTAGCGGTGGTAGCCGGTATTGATGATGAGGATGTCGCCTTTCCTGACCTCGACGTTCTTAGTGATCGTCTCCGGCGTATAGAGATCGTAGTCCCCGACTTCCTTGGAAATATCCGCCACGACCCCGGGGCCGACCCATTCCTCGAGGGGGACTTTGCCGATGGGCCGCCCGCTGGAGTGGAAATGGATTTCGCCGTCCATGTGCGTGCCGACGTGGTTGCTGGTGGTGATGATCTGGCCGTTGGCCCCCTGCCCCATGTGCGCGCCGGCGATGCGCTTGAAGTACTGGATGCCCAGCGGCATGTAGCTCGGCCACGGCGGCGTGTGGATGCTCAGCGGCTGGGTCAGGTCGTACACGCCGCACCTTGTCCATGAATTGGAGGAATTGATTGGTATTCATAATCATTGTGGTTAAGAACGATTCACCGCATCGGAGTCGCTGTCATCCGTTCCCCCTCACCCCGGCCCTCTCCCTTAGGGAGAGGGAGCCCGTCAGCCTGTCGCTCGAACATACCAGGCGCTCAAGACTTGCCAACGCCCTGGCGGCGCTTCTCCCTCTCCCTGAGGGAGAGGGCCGGGGTGAGGGGGAACCCAGCGTCATACTCTCGCCCTCCTCCGCCGCAGCCTTTCGGCGAGGCCCATGAACGCGCGCCTGAACGGCTCCGCCGGCGCATTGAGCACTCCCGCGCCGATTTGCCCGATACCCGGCTCCTTGTGGGCCACGCCGGTGTCAATGAACGGCAGGATGTTCTTCTCGATCACCTTGCGCACGTCAATGCCCGTCGGCGTGCCGCGGAAATCCAGCGCCGGTATCTGGAAGACATTGTTCTCGGCGGCGGTGATCTCATACATCAGGCGCGTGTAACCGAGGGCATCCTGGCTGCTCCCACCCACAAACTGCACGATGGCCGGCGCCGCCGCGATGGCAAAGCCGCCCAGGCCATTCGTCTCGGTGATGGCACTGTCGCCGATGTCCGGGTTTGCGTCCGCCTTGGTGTAGCCGGGGAAGTACAGCGCGTCGGGAACGTCCGCCGGGCCGGTGAACCACGCGTTGCCCGTCCCGGCGAGCTGCACGCCAAAATCCGTCCCGTTGCGCGACATGACCACGGCGATGCTGCTGCACCTGACTCCGCGCGCCGCGTCCAGCGTCGCCTTCGAGGCGGGCATGGACAGGTTCAGGAAGAAGTGGTCGTTATGGTTGATGAACTCCAGCACGGCGGCCGCGGTCGCCGCGTCGCCGCACGTCGTGACGACCGCCGGCGCGATGGTCCGGTAGAAGAGCGAGGTGGCGGCGCGGTTGCGGTTGTGGACCTCGTCGCCCATGTGCAGCGCCTGGGCGATGATGTTCTTCAGGTCAATCTTCCCCAGTTTGGCCACCGCCTTCTTCAGCACCGGGTAGAGCGTGTTCTCCATCCACCTGAGCTTCTGGATGACCGGTTCGCTATAAGCGCCGTAACGGAGCACCTTGCCCAGGCCTTCGTTCATCGTGCAATACGCGTAGTTGCCATAGGCCTCGTTCTTCAGCACGAACACCGGCATCGAGGGCGAAACGACGCCGGCCATCGGCCCCACCGCCGCGTGCTCATGGCACGGCGAGAACCTGATCGCTCCCGACGCCGCCAGCCGAGCTGCTTCCTTGGCGGTCCGGGCCTGGCGCTCGTACAAGAGCGCCCCGATGACCGCGCCCCGCAGCGGGCCGCACATCCGGTCCCACGTGATCGGCGGGCCGGCGTGCAGCAGCAAGTCGGGCCTCATACCGGGGATGACGTCAATCGCCCGCTCCAGCCCCACCAGGTGCGGCATCCCGCCGAGGATGATCTTCATGACCCGGGCGTTCGCCCTCTCGATAGCGCCCTGCGAGGCCCTCACCCGCTCCATGAGCGCCGGCTCAACGTCCATCGGCGGCTTCCAATCCACCTGCACCGCCGCCACGTGCGAATCGTCCAGCGCCTGCTTGAATCCCGCCAGGCCCAGGTTGATGACCTTCAACTCGCGGCGGAAGAGATGGTTAATGGGGTTCACAGCTCGGCTGGTTCGGTGCGGGCGCGGAGCAACAAAGCGCTGGGGTCCGGCCTGTTCCCCCTCACCCTTGCCCTCTCCCCAGGGAGAGGGAACACCCACCCAGGTCCTTTGAAAAGCCCAGGCGCTCTCGATTCGCCGACTGACTGGCGAAGATTCTCCCTCTCCCCAAGGGAGAGGGCCGGGGTGAGGGGGAAGCAGATGCCGGCAGTTCGTTCGGTGCAGGCATGGGAACTGACCACGTCGGACGAGCTAAACGGTCACAAAGACTTGCAATGTTCATAGCCGCCGCCCTCGATGTTTATCTTTGGTCCCCAGAGACCTGATAATGGCCCCCGCCACCCCACACGCCGCTGCGTTGGACGGCATGACCATCGCCCCCGCCTGGCGCAGCGCCGCCTCGACCCGGCTGCGGTTCTGCGGGTCCTGGTCTGTGCCGGTGACAGAGCACACGATCCGCGCTTTCCGTGCCGCCCGCCGGACCACCGGCGCCAATTCCGCCGCCGGGTCCGGATGCGCCCCGTAGCCCAGCACCACGTCCAGCAGGATCACCGCCGTCGCGGGGTCCGCCGCTTCTTCGAGAATGCGCCGGTTCCGCAACGAATAATCAATCATCGGATGCGGCCGCCCCACGGTGAATTCATCCTCCCCAAGGTCAATCAGCGTATGCCTCCGGCTGACCAGCGAATCGCGCAGTTGCTTCACCCCGCCGACGGGCACATTCGAGTACACCTCGCGCACCATCTCCTTGAGGATCAACTGCGCTTCGGCACAAAAGGTTCCGCCGCTGAAGAGCCCGCGCACATAACTCCGCCCCGGTCGGATGCGGGCCGCGGCGGACCGGGCCAACTTGCTGAACTCCGCCTCCCGCGCCGCGAGCTTCTCGGCCACAGTGCCGGGCGGCTTGCCCTCCGCCAGCGCCACGGCCTGCAAAGCCGCCTGTTCGAGCGTCGCCGGTCCACCGCCGCCTGTCGTCGCCCCAAGGAACAACGTCACCACCGGCTTGCGGATTGATCCGATCACCTTCTCGATGCGCTTGAGCACTTGCGGATGCGGCGGCTTGGAGACAAGCAGGATCACGCGTGTCGGCGCATCCTTCGCCAGCGCCTTGAGCGCCTCAAGGAACATGATGCCCCCGACCTCGCGCTTCACATCCCGCCCGCCCGTGCCGATGGCCTGTGAAATGCCGGCGCCCGCGTTGGAAATGATGCAGCTCACCTCTTGCAGGCCGGTGCCCGCCGCCGCGACGACACCGATACTGCCGCGGTTGACGGCATTGGCGAACGCCAGCGGCACGCCGTTCACTATGGCCGTGCCGCAATCCGGCCCCATCACCAACAACCCGCGTTTCCGGGCAAACTGCTTCAGCGCAATCTCCTGCTCCAGCGGCACGTTGTCCGAGAACAGCATGACGTGCAGCCCGCTTTCGAGGGTGCGCCGCGCGAGCGCGCCCGCATACCGGCCCGCCACGGAGATCATCGCCAGGTTAGCCCCCGGCAAGACCTTCAACGCGCCCCCCAGGCTCCCGGGCCGGACCTCGCTGCTGCTGACTGCCTTCCGGGTCGCTTTGCCGAGCAGCGCATCAACGGCGGCCAGAGCGCCTTGCGCCAGCTTAGTCGTCCTGGCCCCCACGGCGATCAGCAGGTCGGTGTCACCCGCGTTCCTGAATTCGGGCACCAGCAAGCCGCCGGCGCCGAGAATAGCCTGGTTGGATTTGGTCCCCATCACGACGGCAGCGTCGGCCACGCCCGGCAAGCCAGCGAGTTCCTTCCCGACGCGCATTAGCGTTACGGAATCGAAGTAAGCGCCTTTCCTGATTTGGCCAGTAACGGTCATGAAATCGCGATGTTGTGTGACGGCGACAGCTCCAGCCTGCCCGGAAATGCCTTGCATGGCAAAGGCATTTTCGCGGCGCTGGCGGTGAGCGGAGGTTGGGAGGCGGTGGCGGTGGGGAGGCTAAATCCGAAGGCCGAAACTCGAAACCCGACCCGCTGCGCCCGCACCGCACCGCACCCGCTGCCAGGCCGCGAGGGCCCTGCGCCCCATCCACCACCCACCCCAGGCGGCGGCGCGACAGCGCGGCGAGAGGAAACCCGAAACCCGAAGTCCGAACAGCGTTTCGCTTTGGGGTGGCTTGAGTGGAGCCTCAGTGGAGCCTCAGTGGAGCCTCAGTGGAGCCTCAGTGGAGCCTCGGGGTAGCCTCAGGGTGGCTTCGGGGTGGCTACCGGTTGGCCACCAGATGGCCTCGGGGTAGCCAGGGTGGCCCGGGGTGGCTTTGCCCGGCGCTTCTGCATTCTTCATTCTGCCTTCTGCATTTCCCCCCAAGAGTGGTGGGTTGGGTGGGACTCGAACCCACGACCAACGGCTTAAAAGGCCGCTGCTCTACCGACTGAGCTACCAACCCGAACACCGGCAAAACCGTTGCTCCCGGCTCGATGCCGACCGCGGCAGACCATACAAGCAACCGCTCAGCCGCGCAAGCCCTGTTGAACGGACCCGGAGCAAACCAAATCCGAAATCCGAGTGCCAGTTGCAAAAGTCGTGCGTAACCGCAAAGAACGCAAAGAACACATAGAAAAAGGAGCATCCCTGCCTCTCTTTGCGTTCTTTGCGTTCTTTGTGGTTACTTCTGGAATCGGCTCTCGGGTTTCGGATTTACCGTCCGGCCCGGCTATTTCGCAGGCGAGGATGCGACTGTTTCAGCGCGCCGGCCACCATACCCAAACAACTTGTCGCGCTTGATGATCTCGACGATGGCCGCGGGGACGGACTGCTCCCACGCGGGGTCGCCGCCGCGGATTTTCGTCAGCACATCCTGGGAACGGATGGACAGCAGGCCCGGGTTGAAGTTGGGGATGTCCTGGATGAAACGGTTCTCCCGCAGGTGCGCGTAAAGGTGGCTCAAATGGGCCGGCACAGGAAAATTCGCCACTGTCAGTCTGTGGCCGCTGGCCAGGTCCAGGTGGGGATAGACGTAAAGCCGGGCGGGGTTCTTGAAACAGTTGGCCCAGGCCGCCCAGCAGGCCTCCTTCGCTGTCATTGTAGAAGCTCTCGTCAAAGATCTCCGCCAGCTTGGACGCGCCGACCGGCAGCCCGATGGGCCGCTTGGTGTAGCGGGCGAGGTAGGCAGCCAGCCGGTGAAAGCGGCGGAAGTTTGAGATGAGCACCGTTTTGCCCAGCGCGCTGAGCATGTCGGCACGATTCAGGAAGTCGGTCTCGTCAATCCGCTCGTCCAGCGTGAGCTGGCGCAAGGTCATTTCCATCAGCACCACCGGCGGCTGGCCTTCGAGGTCGGGCTCGCGCACAAACTGTTCGAGGGCGCGCTCCAGCACGTCCATCGTAGCCTTGGTGACCGGGAGAAAGCTCCCGCGCTGGACCAGCACCGGCTTCTGGTAGAGCACCTCGGCCCATTGCACCGCCTCACCCTTGCAGGTGAACATCGCCGCCTCGGTCAGGTCCTGGCGGACCAGTTGCAGCGCCATCAGGCGGTTATCCACCCGCGCGAAAGCCGGGCCCGAGAATCCGATCATGTCCACCTCCACCCGTTGCCACGTCAGGTTGTCCAGCAGCGACCGGATGAGCGCTTCGGGTTCGTGATGCCGGTAGAATGCGCCGTGCAGCAGGTTGACCCCGATGATGCCCAGCGCCTCCTGCTGGCGAACGTTCTCGTTGTCGAGCATTCGCACGTGCATGATGATTTCGGAAGGGTCGGAGCCCGACTCGGCCTGAAAACGCACCCCCAGCCAGCCGTGGCCGGCTGTCGCGGCGCGTAGCCACGGTATCGGCGAAGGCAAAGAACGCGGTCTTGCCGCCGCGCGTCTTGTCCAGCCGTTCCAGCAGCAAATCGTACTCGTAGTCGAGCATGGCGCGCAAACGCCGCCGGCTCACGTAATAGTCCGTCGGACCGTAGATCGCGTCGCTGACCGCCATGTCGTAGGCCGAGATGGTCTTGGCCACCGTGCCCGCCGCGCCGCCCGCCCGGAAGAACCAGCGGACGACCTCCTGGCCCGCCCCGATCTCCGCGAATGTGCCATAGCGGTTGGCATCCAGGTTGATCTGTCGAGCCTTCTGATTGGTATCCAGTGTATCGTTGGTCGCAGACCGGTGCTGTGTAGCTACGCTCATCGCGAGGACATACTTCCATCGAATGCCTTGAAGTTCAAGGAGTTGGTGGGGAACCTATTACCAGGAGCACGGCCAAGCTCGCGCCTGAAGGCATTATTCTGTTGACCTGGCCTGCCGAGTTGCACTAAGCACTGATCATGGCTCCGAAGCCGCGTATTCAGCATCTCTGGCGCAGTTTAGCGCGCGTTGGTTCGGTATGAGACCGCTGCTGCCGATGACGGGAGCGGGATAATCGCCGGAGACGCTCATGGACGTGCTCAAGTCCAACGCCACACCCACATTGGTAGCCACCAATGCACTTCCCCGGTGCCGTCCGCCCACGTGGCTGATGGGAGTACTCCTGATGCTGGTGACGATCCTCGTTTACTGGCCAGCAACGAATAATGATTTCGTCAATTACGACGATGATGCGTACGTCACCGGGAATTCTCACGTCCAGAGCGGACTAACCCTGGGCAGCATGGAGTGGGCCCTCCTTCACCCAGTGAGCTGCAATTGGCAGCCCGTGACGATGTGGTCTCACATGTTGGACTGCCAGGTTTTCGGTTTGCACCCTTGGGGCCATCATCTGACCAACGTGCTGCTCCACGCCATCAACGCCATGCTGGTCTTTCTGCTGCTGCAACAGATGACCGGCGCCAAATGGCGGAGTCTCTTTGTGGGCGCGTTGTTCTCCGTCCACCCGTTGTGCGTCGAATCGGTCGGCTGGGTGGCGGAACGGAAGGACGTGCTCAGCGGTTGCTTCGGTCTGCTGACACTCTTGGCGTATCAGCGATACGTGAGAGTCCAGAGGCTGAAGCCGGGGTCCGGGCCGACCTCTCCCGCATCCCGCAGCACGCATCACGCGTCCCTGTATTATGTGCTCGCCGTGTTCTTGTTCGCGCTGGGGCTGATGAGCAAGCCGACGCTGGTGACGTGGCCTTTCGTCATGTTGCTGCTGGATTACTGGCCACTGGGAAGAAGTGCGGAATGGGGAGTGCGGAGTACGCCATCCGGGCGCGGTGGGGGGCGAGAGGTTCTGACGGGGTGGATTTGGCTGGTTGTTGAGAAGGTCCCGTTCTTTGCCCTCGCAGCGGCGGACAGCGTCATTACCTTGGCGGTTCAAACAAGTGGGGGCTCTGTAGTAGCGGCAGGACACTTGCCATTTGGCGTGCGCAGCGCAAACGCCCTGATCTCATACTGCCGCCATCTTGGAAAGCTGTTTTGGCCAACTGATTTGGCTGTTTTCTACCCGTACGCCGCGCAATGGCGCCTGGGGCAGGTGCTGCTGGCCGGCGGGTTGCTGCTGGGCATTTCGGCGATGTTGTGGGTGCAACGGCGGCGAGTTCCCTTCTTGCTGGTGGGGTGGTTGTGGTTTGTCGGGATGCTGGTGCCCATGATCGGATTGGTGCAGACCGGTGGACAAGCCATGGCGGACCGGCATACCTATCTTCCGTCGTTGGGGGTGCTGATTCTCTCAGTTTGGGGCGCGTGCGAGTTGGCCCGGCGCTGGCGATACCGGTTCATAGCGTTGTCTGTGGCGGGTTCAGCGGCGGTCATCCTCTGCGTGTGGTTGACGCGTCAACAGCTTGGGTATTGGAAGAACAGCGAAACCCTCTTCCGGCATGCGTTGGACGTCACCGGCCCTAATTGGGTTGCCTACAACAACCTTGGCGCCGCCCTCGCCAGCAAGGGCCAAACCAACGCGGCGCTCCGCGTATTCGAGGCGGCGCTCCGTCTCGATCCCAATTTCGCCGCCGCCCACTACAGCCTCGGTACCGCCCTCATTGAGATGGGCCGAATTGACGAAGCGATTGGTCAGCTTCAGCAGGCCATACGGCTCGATCCGAATGACGCTGGCGCTCACCAGAACCTCGGCGCCGCCCTCCTGAGGAAAGGCCAAATTGATGAAGCGATCAACCAGTACGAGGCAGCCATCCGGCTTAAGGCTGACAATCCAGACGCCTTCTATAACCTCGGCGTCGCCCTCGACAAGAAAGGCCGAACTGACGAGGCGATCAGCCGGTACCGCGACACCATCCGACTGAAACCAAATGATGTCCTCGCCCGCAACGCGCTCGGCGTGGCGCTCCTCAAGAAGGGCCAAATTGACGAAGCGATCAGCGAACAGCAGGAAGCTATTCGCCTCAAACCGGAGGACGCCTACAGCCATTACCAATTGGGCAATGCGCTTGCAATGAAAGGTCGGATTGACGAGGCGATTAACCAATTCCAGGAAGCCCTGCGCCTCAAACCCGAGGACGCTGCGGCCCAGAACGACCTGGGCAACGCGCTCACCCGAGAAGGCAGACTGGATGAGGCCATCAGCCACCTCCGCGAAGCGGCCCGCCTCAAACCGGACGAAACCGAGACCCACTACAACCTTGCCAACGCCCTGTTCCGGAAAGGCCGGATTGACGAGGCGATCCTCCAATACCAGGAAGCCCTCCGCCTCAAACCGGAGGATCCCGATGCGCACAACAACTGCGGCGTCGCACTCTGGCGCAAAGGCCGCACCAAGGAAGCGATTACCCAGTTCCAGGAGGCCCTACAACTCAGGCCCGACTATGCCGACGCCCGCCGAAACCTCGATGCGTTGCGCGCCGCCCAAGCTCGTTCGTCAAAACCGCCAAGCGCCACCCCACGGTAACAGGATGCGCTCCGGCTCCCTTCAGCAGTCACCCCTATCGGGGTTTGGGAACTCCTTTGGAGGGCGCGGACCCTATAGACAGACCACCCCTATGGGGTTGAGGGCCAGCTTCCCAAACAGGCTAATGACAAGCGCTGCAGCGTTATTGTCGCTCGTGGCTCCCGGACAGGAACTTCGTGGGATTTGGGAAAGCATTGCTGCCAGCCCGGATGGCTCACGCCCATGCGCGATCCTCACGCATAATGCGTGAAAATCTAACGCATTTCACCTTTGGCACCTGCGAAATCCCCAGCAAAACCGAGCAGAACGCCCCTGGCACCGCCATTGCTATGAGAATGACACGAATCGGGTTGACAGCGTGGACGTGTGTCGTAAAGTTCGCGGTCTGTTTGCCATAATAAAAATAAAAACCAGCAAATGCTTATGAGAAACCTACGCAAAAAGATCGGGGCTTTCACTCTAATCGAGTTGTTAGTCGTTATTGCCATCATCGCCATCCTGGCGGCACTGTTGCTCCCTGCCCTGGCTCGCGCCAAAGCCAAAGCGCAACGCATCAGTTGCACCAACAACCTCAAACAGGTCGGCCTGGCGTTCCGGACCTGGGCGATTGACAACGACGGCAACAATCCGATGTCGCTGTCCAAAGCCAATGGTGGCGATTCGGAAGACGTTGAGCAGTACCCAAGGACGTTGGGCCAGCGCCAAAGTCAAAGCCATGGCGTCTCGATGATGTTCCTGTGCATGTCGAACGAGTTGAGCACCCCGAAGATCCTCTTCTGCCCGTCCGAATATGAAAGCTCACAGCGCAACGTCGCGAGCGGTTTCATGGACTATGGCACCCCCGGGGGAAATGTAGCGGGCCAGGTGCCGTACACCAACGACCTGAACGTCAGCTACTTCATCGGCGTTGACGCGCAGGAAACCTACCCGCAGATGTTCCTCACGGGCGACCACAACCTCGGGAATGGCAATCCGCCGACCACCGCCTATCTAGCCGCCCCCAGCACCGGCACGGCGAAAGTCTGGCTGGGCACCAACTTTGTCGCCAATGCGGGGCCTGGTTTCATGGACAATATGCACTCGAAGCAGGGCAACGTCGGGCTGGCCGACGGCAGCGTGCAGGGCTTTTCTCGCTCGCGGCTGCAAGAGGCGCTCAGGAATTCGGGCGACAGTGGCCGCGCCGGAGGGGCCGGATGGTCGCAAGCCCAAGGTGTCACCTCCGGCACCGGCGTCAACCGTATCATGCTTCCTTAACCCGAATCACTTAACTTAATTCAACCATCGAAAAGGCGCCCGCAAGGGCGCCTTTTCCGTCCGACCCGTGCCGGCGGGACAAACCTTAATCGCCCCGCGCGCCCCCCTGAGTCTGTGGAAAGCTCCCGCGCCCCATTCCCCCTCACCCCTGCCCACTCCCCAGAGAGATGGAGAAGCCTCTCGGCCGCGCTCTGGCCGAGCGAAGCGTTCGAGCCTTTCCAACGGACCAGCGGCAGGTCTCCCGCTCCCTGGCGAGAGGGCCGGGGTGAGGAGAAATGGGGGCTCACCTCCCTCGCCCAGACTCAGGCGGCGCGGCGGCAGTCCGCTCGATAATGGCACTGAGGCTGGTACGGGGGCAAAAGCCGATGGTCGCCGCCAGTTTCTCCGTCCTCGGCTTGCGGCGGCGCATGTCGTCAAAGCCGGGTTCATAGGCCTGGCTGTAGGGGACAAACTCAATCGTTGATTTCGACCCCAGGGTTGGATCACTCTCCGGGCCAGGTCGCGAATGCTGATCTCTTCGGTGCCACCCACGTTGAAGACGTTCCCCCTCGCCGCCGGGCAATCCTGCAAGCGCACCAGCGATTCGACCGTATCGCCCACATAACAAAAGCAGCGGGTTTGCTCGCCGTCACCATAGACCTGGAGCGGTTGAGCGGCCCTGGCGGCGGCGATAAACCGCGGCAGCACCATCCCGTACTGGCCGGTCTGGCGCGGGCCGACGGTATTGAACAAGCGCACGATGACCACCGGCAGCGCCCGCTCCTTCGCGTAAGCCAGCGCCAGGAACTCGTCCATCAGCTTCGAGCAGGCGTAGCTCCAGCGCGCCTGGTGCGGCGGGCCGATCAGCAGGTCATCTTCTTCGCCGAACGCCTCCTTCTGGCTCTTGCCATATACTTCGGAGGTCGAAGTCAACAGCACCGGCACGCCCTGCCCTGCCGCCGCTTCCAACAAAACCTCCGTCTCGTGCAGATTGGTTTCCAGCACGTGAATCGGCGAGCGCACGACCATTTCAACGCCCACGGCAGCCGCCAGGTGATAAACCGATTCGGCCTGAGCGACGAGTTCCGGCAGTTCCGGGCAGGCTGAAACCCGTGATTCGATCAACCGCAGGCCCGGATGCGAGCGCACGCCTTGCAGATTCTCCAGTCTCCCGGTGGAAAGATCATCCATCACCACCACAGCCTTGCCATCGGCCAATAACCGCTCGACCAGGTGCGAGCCGATGAAGCCGGCGCCGCCGGTTACGAGGATGTGAGACGTGAGGCGTGAGGCGGGGGACGTGATCCGTGATCCGTGATCCGTGATGCGTGAGGAGTGAGGTGTGCTCAAGGGAGTGGGGGATTCTGGAAGAGGGCGTTCAGTTCGGATCGGTCTGGAGGCAGGTGGTCAGCCTGGGCGGGAGTGATGTGATAGTCAGGGGCTTCCTCGTGGAACGTCACGTTGCGCTGGTCGGGGACCATCGTTAGGAGCAGTCGAATGATTTGGGTCGAAAGGCCAATCCGGTGTGCGGCAACGGCCTCACCGAGTACGTGGCGGCCATTGTAATCCCAGCCCCGACTCTCACGGGCGGAGCCAAGGGCATATTCGTAAAAGCGCGCCCGATCGCGACCGCCACCACGCGAATAGCCTTCAGAGATGTTCGCGCCAATGGAGCCCAAAGCTCGGTAGAGTTGGTCGGAGACCCCTTGTGTGCGCTTGTCCCCCATGAGCTTGGTTACGTCGTACCAGCCCAAGTCCCCCACGAATAGCCCCAGCCGGTACGCTTCCACCGTCCAAAGCGCACCGCCCGTGATCTCCCTCGGAACAGACTTTAACCATTCGTCATAATTCATAGCTCACGCATCACGCATCACGGATCACGCATCACGCATCATTCCGATCCCTTCGCCACCGCCTCCGCCAGCTTCTCACGATACGCCGGATCAGCAATCCGCCGGGCTTCGGTTGGGTTGGAGAGGTAGCCACCTTCGATCAGGATCGCCGGGCGGTTTTGGCCGCGCAACACGCCGAGATACCTGGCGCGGCGCACGCCCCGATCCTGCCGACCATTGACCTGAATAGCGCCTGATGCACCTGAAAGGCCAACTGCAGATTCTGCGCATCAAACGCGTTGTTGGGAAACGCCAGCGCCGGGTCGTCGTCGTAGCCCCGGGTGATGCTGGAAGTCATGCCGGTTGGCGTGAGGCAATAGGTCTCCAGGCCCTCCTGGCGCTCATCCGGGGCGGAGGAATTGAAATGCAAGCTCAGGAACAGGTCGGCCCGGCAGGCTTCGGCAAACGCAATCCGGTTCGAGAGCGAAAGCTCCGTGTCACTGTTGCGGGTCAGGAACACCCGCCAGCCATCGGCAGCGAGCAAGGGCGCCAGCCGCCGCGCCCAGTCGAGCGTGAACTCCTTTTCGTAATGGTAGCCCAGAACACTCCTCGCGCCGGAATCCGCGCCGCCGTGGCCGGCATCAATGACAACCGTCGGGTTGGTCCCGAGGCCGCTCAGGAACGAGCGCTGGATCAGCGGTTCCAGGGTCTTCTTGAGGTCAAGGCTGTGAACATACAACTCCCCGTCAATGCTCTGCGGAGCAAAACCCAGCCGGACCTCGAGCCCATCCCACTGGGCCAACCGACTGCCCGCGCGCAACACCCACGCCCCGCTCGGGGTGTTCACCGCCCAAGCCGCCAAGGACCCGACCGTCACCGGGCAAGGCGCGGCCAGACCATTGACTTGGCACCAGTGGCGCAATGGAACCCAGGTTTCAGCCGGGGGATTGACTGGAGCGGATGGTGGCGGAGCAACGGGCACCGACGCCGGGGGCGGCGGCGTGAGAGGCATGGAAGGCGCGCTTGCGCCGCCCTCCTGTTCCCAATCGGGGGCCCGCTCCCGGCTGCTGCGCGGGTCGGTCGCGCAGCCGGCCAAGACAGCGGCCAGCAGGCAGCAGAGCCAAACAAGGCGCTGTGAAAGGAGGGAACATCCAACATCCAACATCCAACATCCAACATCCAATGCCGGAGAGCATTGGATGTTGGATGTTGGATGTTGGATGTTGGATGTTTTCCTTCGCTTCAGGCGCTGTCTCATGCCCCCCGGGAGGCGGGACGCGCCGGAATTCGCATTTCCTGAGTCTGACACATGAGTATTGTGCGGATGCGCGGCTCCGACTCAAGCCGTTTCAGTCCCTTCTCGCGAAGCCGCTTGCTCAATCCAAGGCCTGTGCGCATATTTTGCGCGTGCAGGACGAAACCATTCGTTGCTCTTGAGAATACTTGTCGCCATTACTGGCGCGAGCGGCTCGCTCTACGCCCAACGCCTGCTCGATAACCTCGATTGCGGCCAGCACCAGGTGCATGTCGTGCTCAGCCGTTACGCCCCGGCGGTGATCGCGGAGGAGCTTCCGGGCGGCTTGCACCTGCCTGCGGGGAGCGTATCGCACAATCTCAAGAGCATGAATGCCCCGTTTGCCAGCGGCTCGAATGCCCCCGACGCGATGGTGATCATCCCGTGCACCATGGGCACGCTGGGCCGAATCGCGCACGGCTACAGCGAAGACGTGCTCCTGCGGGCCGCGGACGTCGTGCTGAAGGAAAGAAAGCGGCTCATCCTGGTCCCCCGCGAGACGCCGCTGAACCTGGTGCATGTCAGGAACTTCGAGTTGCTCATCCAGGCGGGCGCGACGATCCTTCCGGCCAATCCCTCCTTTTACGCGCGCCCGCAGACGGTTGAGCAGGTCGTGGATACGGTGGTGGCCAGGGTGCTGGATCATTTGGGGGTGGAGCATAAGCTGGTGGCGCGGTGGGGGGAGGAGGCAGAACCTTGAACCTTGAACCTTGAACCTTGAACCCTGAACCTTGAAGCCTGAACCCTGAACCTTGAAGCCTGAACCCTGAACCTTGAACCCTGAACCCTGAACCTTGAACCTTGAACCCTGAACCTTGAACCCTGAACCTTGAACCCTGAACCTTGAACCCTGAACCTTGAACATGGAACTTCACGTCTCGCATTCTAATAGTAGGCCTCCAGCCGCCGTGTCTCACGACGGGGCCTCAAGCGGGTCGGCTGGGCGGATCGAGCGCAAATATGACCTGGAAGAACGGCTGCTGGAGTTTGCGGCGGCGGTGATTGACGTTTCTGAGAAGCTGCCGAATACACGGGCAGGCAACCATCTAGCGGGCCAATTGCTGCGCGCCGGCACTTCACCCTATGGCAATCACGGGGAAGCCCAGGCACCGGAGTCAGCAGACGATTTCATCCACAAAATGAAGATATGCCTCAAGGAACTCCGAGAATCTCTGCGCTGGGCTCGGTTGATTCACCGGAAGCGGTGGCTGGGCCGCGATGACCAACTCAGCACTGGTGCTCCGCGAAAGCGAGGAACTGGTTCGTATCTTCAAAGCCAGCATCCAAACCGCCGAGCGGAACCGCGCCAGCAAACAGAGAGGCAATGCCGCCGTCTCACCTCAAAGTCCTCAATGAGCCGTCCCCAAGCTCAAGATGCACCCTGCGGTGTTCGGCGTTCGGCGTTCAAGGTTCGAGGTTCAGGGTTCAAGGTTCAAGGTTCCGCTTCTAATGTTTTCCTCCCTTAACAAATGGCTCTCTTTCGTGCGCTTCCCGCACACGGTCTTCGCGCTTCCCTTCGCGCTGGCCGCGATGGTGGTGGCGGCGCGGGCCAACCGCGGCTGGCCGGGTTGGCGCATCTTCGGTCTGATCCTGGCCGCGATGGTTTGCGCCCGGACTTGCGCCATGGCCTTCAACCGCATCGTGGACCGCAAGTTCGACGCCCTGAACCCCCGCACCGCCGGGCGGCACCTGCCGACCGGCCAGATCAGCCTCGCCAGCGCCGTGACCCTCTGCGCCTTTTCGGGCGCCGGCCTGGTAGCCGCCAGCTATTTTCTAAACCCACTGTGCTTTTACCTTTCCCCGCTGGCTTTGGTGGTGATCTGCTTCTACTCCCTGACCAAACGATTCACCCATTACAGCCACGTCTTTCTCGGGCTCGCCCTGGCCTTGGCCCCGGTCGGCGCCTGGCTGGCCGTTAAAGGCACCGATGTCTCCGGGCGGGAAATCATCCAAATGCTCGTGCTGGCAGTGATCGTAGTGCTTTGGCTTACGGGCTTCGACATCATCTACGCCTTGCAGGACTACGAGTTCGACCGCACCCACGGGCTGCACTCCCTGGTCGTCGCCTGGGGGCCGAAGAACGCCTTGCAGGCGGCTTTCCTGGCCCACATGCTGATGTGCGGGCTGCTGCTGGCCTTCGGGATCCTTTGCAAGTTCCGCCTCGCCTACATCATCGGCTGGTTCCTCATCGTGGGCTGCCTCGTGTTGGAACATTGGATTGCCCGCCGCCGCAGCCTCAACTGGATCAATCTCGCTTTCTTCCGCCTCAATGCGGTCGTTAGCGCCGTTTTCCTGCTCACCACCATCACTGAGGTGGTCTTCAGGAGCGGCTTCTGGGTGCACTGAGGCCGGAGGGCATTATACTCTTATTTATGAAATTGAGCCCGAGGCAATCCTTGGCCGGCATCCTGGAGCCGGTCTTTGCCATTCGCACCGAGCAAGACCTGGGAATCGGGGACACGGAGGGTGTGCGGCAGATGATTGACTGGTGCGCCCGCCACCGGCTGAACATCCTCCAAATGCTGCCGATCAATGAGATCAGTGACGACAATAGCCCTTACAACGCCACCAGTTCACTGGCGATTGAGCCGGCGACTATCGCAATCACCCCCAGCGCCGTTCCGGATTTGTCGCCGGAGAGGTTCCAGGAACTGGCCTCGCCGAAACTGCTGGCGGAGTTGCGCGAGGGGCCGGTCAACTATCCCAAGGTCCGAGCCCTCAAGCGCAAGCTGCTCGAGGCGGCCTTCGAGAGTTTCCACCAGAAGCACTTCGACCTGGAGACGGAGCGGGCGTTGCAGTTCCGGTCTTTCCTGATGGAGAACGCGGATTGGTTGTCCGACTACGCCCTGTTTCGCGTGCTCATGGAGGAGAACGGCGGTTTTCCGGCCTGGGACCGGTGGGCGCCGGAGCATCGCTCGCCCCGAATCGCACGGACCTGGCTGCTGGCACTGCCGGAGCAACGGCGCAACGACCTGATGCGCCGGCAGCTCTTCTTCATCTACGTGCAATGGCTGGCCTTCGGCCAATGGCAGGGGCTCAAGGCCTACGCCACGGCCAAGAAGGTTTATCTCATGGGCGACATCCCGTTCGGCGTCGGACGTTACAGCGCGGACGCCTGGGCGAACCGGGGCATCTTCGACCTCGAGTGGAGCGGGGGCGCGCCGCCCGAGAAGCTGTTCAAGGTGGATCCCTTTACCCGGAAGTGGGGGCAGAACTGGGGCATCCCGATTTATCGGTGGGATGAGTTGCGCCGGCGCGACTTCGACTGGTGGCGCACACGGATCGGGAACATCGAGAAGGTGTTTCATCTCTATCGGATTGATCACGCGCTGGGCTTCTTCCGCATTTATTCATTCCCCTGGACGCCGGAGCACAACGCCGAGTTCCTGCCGCTGACGGAGGTGCAAGCGGCTGTAAAGACGGGCGGGCGCCTGCCCGGGTTCAAGCAGTTCGCCGACGACACGCCCGAGGATCGGGCCGCCAACCAGGCGCAAGGCGAAGAACTGTTGCGGATGGTGCTCGACGCCTCCGGCGACACCACCGTGGTGGCCGAGGACCTGGGCGTCGTGCCCGATTACGTGGAGCCCACTCTGGAGAAGCTGGGCGTGCCCGGATTCCGAATCCCTACGCTCTTTCGCGAGCCCGACGGGCGGTACTCCGACGCCGAAGGAATACCCCCGCCTCTCATTGGCTCAACCCGCCACGCACGATCACCCGCCGCTGGCCGCCGCCTGGGCCGAATGCTGGCAAAGCATTGATGCCGGCAAGAATGCGGCAGACAACCGCCGCGAACTGCGCCTGCTGATGGAGTTCGCGGGGTTGGACGGGCGCGAGCCGCCGCGCGAGTTTACCGACCAGGTGCATGAAGCATTCACGCGGACGGTCCTGGAATCACCCTCGTGGCTGGCGGTGTTCCAGATCACCGACGTGTTTGCCATGACGGCGCGCTTTAATATCCCCGGCTCGGTGTCGCCGGCCAACTGGTCGCACCGCCTGCCCCGCACGGTCAGGGAGCTGGACGAGGACCCCGTGCTACGGCAAAAGACCGAGATGTTCTCCCGCCTCGCGCAGGAAAGCGGGCGGGCGAGCTGAGAGCTTAGTGCCCGCCACAGCCGTACGACCGGCCGGTGGCAACCTGGCGCGGCGACTCCCGAAGCTTCGTCAGCTTGATGCGGAAGCACTCCGGGCTGCGCTCCAGGTAGTCCCAGGCAAACGCGCCCGGGAATTCAGCCTCGAGCTGCTCGCGGAGCGGGACGGGGTCGCGGTGGTTGAGCAGGATGAAGTAATCGCCGACCGGCAGGTCGCTCCACGTCTTCAGGATAAGCTCATGTTTGCTGGAGCATGGCACCGCGCGGACGTCGAGGATTTTGTCTGCGCCGGAGAGTGATCCGTTTGGAGTGGTCATCATGTACGAGGGAAGTGTGCTGAGGAGTTGGTGACAGGCTGAGGCGATTGGCCTTAAGCGGGTTTAAAGAGGGTGAGCAGCATCGAGCATTGCTTCGTCGCTTTGACTGCGTGCGGCAGGTTCGGCGCCATGTGGAGGAAATCCCCCGCCTTGAGCTTGTGCGGCTTTCCAGCCAGGGAAAGCTCGCACTCGCCGGATAAGATCTGAACCAACGCGTGTTGGGTGGAGGTGTGTTCGGTCAATTCCTGGCCCTCGGCAAAGCCGAACAAAACCACCCGCGCCATCGGCGTCCGCAACAGGGTGCGGCTAACGATGCCGTTCGGCGCGAACTGTGTTTCCTGTGCCAGCGAGATGACTTTATCACTCGTGGCGTCCAGTAAAGGTTGCTCACTCATGTCTCCAATCTACGCCAAGTCGGCAGCGTCTGCTTTGACCCAGATCAAGGGCTGGAGGATTGGCGGTGGCATAGCGGCAGCCTTTGGCTTCCAGGCTTTACGGGGCCCGTGCGCATGGTAACTTGTGGGCATGAAAACGCTGAAGATCGTCGTCGAGAAGCACCCGGACGGTTACGTGGCGTATCCATTGGGCCTCAAGGGCGTCGTGGTAGGGGAAGGCGATTCATACGAACAAGCTTTGGCGGACTGCCGGTCGGCCATTCGTTTTCACGTCCAAACCTTTGGCGCTGAAGTTCTGGAGCCCGACTCCCCAGTGTTGGAAGCTTTCATCGCAGAGGCCAATGCCTAAGTTTCCGGTTGACGCACCAAAGCGGCGAGTCCTTCGGGCCCTGCAACTGCTGGGGTTCCAGTTGGTCCAGGAGCGCGAGCATATCGCAATGCGGAGAGAAAACCCCGATGGCAGCTCCACGCCCCTTACGTTGCCCAATCACTTGCACATCAAGGGCTCTACGCTTCGCACCATTTGCACGCAAGCGGGGATTGCAAGAGACGACTTCCTCCGCGCCTACGACCAAACCTAACGCGGCGGGAAAGGGCTTCTGCCGCTTGTCCTTCCTCCTGCAGATGGCTGCGGCTAGGGTTGGTTCAGCGGCGGCGCGGAGGTCACGCCCAGGCGCATCGGCGGCAGGAACTCGGTGGCTAGCTTCTCGGTCAGGCTAAAGATCACGAAGCCGTCGGCGCCGAGTTCACGGGAAAGCTGGATTTGCCGGGCAAGTTGCTCCGGGCCGGAAAGCTTGAAGGCGCCGATGCCGGCGTAGCAGGGAATCTTGTGGTCTATGGCGGCGACCTGGTTGCGGACCCACTTGGAGAACGTGGCGTCCTCGCTCTCGTAATCCATCGGGCACACGAAGTCGAGGTAACCGGCCTCGACCCATGCCTCCGCATCCTGGCCGACGGCCTTTCGCGCGCTCTTCCAGTTTCCGAAGACAGCGGCGGAGACCTTAATGCCGGGCCTTATCTTGTGCGCTTCCTGGCTCACGGCGCGCACCAGGCGCGTGATCTGTTCGCGGCGCCAGTCGCCGAAGGAATCGGCATACTTGCCGCTGATCACGTCATCGGGCCAGTGCTCGATCTTGGCGCCAGTGGCAGCCTCGAAGCGCTGGCGGCAGCCCTCGCAATAACAGGCGTCGGCGTTCGGGTAACGGATATAGTCGAAGTGGATGCCGTCCACGTCATAGTCCCTTACCAGTTCGAGCATCGAGTCGCGCTCCAGGGCGAAATTATCGGGATGCGACGGGCAGAGCCAATTGACGTCCTTGCCCTGCCGGTCCTTTTGGGTGCGCCCCTCGGCGCGGAGCTTGGCGACGAAACTCAGGCGGGGCATGGAGCAGGTTGTGATTGACCTTCCAGACATGGATCTGGATGCCGTACTTGCGGCAGGCTTTGAGGCATTCGGCGACCTGGTCTCCGCGCTCGGAGACGCTGCGGGCTCACGGGCAGAATCTTGCTGGGGTAATACGCCACTCCGGCCCAAACCAGGTTTGGAATGATGGCGTTGAACCCGTTCGTCTTCAGCGTCGCAATGGTTCTGTCCCAACCCCAATCCTCGATGCCAAAGGCGGAGTGAATCCACGTGGCGCGGAACTCGCCGGCTTTGGAGGGTTGCGCCCGGAAGAAGGCCTCCTTTTCGGCTGACAGCTTCGCCGAGGCCGGCTCCGCCTTTACCAACCGCACTCCGGCGGCGCCTTCCCAGTTGAGCCTGAGGGCACCATCGCTCCGGCGCCGGCGCAGCCGCGTCTCGCGCATGACCGAGCCGCCGGCGCGCAACAAGGTGGCGGTCCAGTGCCCGGCTGGCAGTTGCAGGAATAGGGGCTCGGTTTCGGGGGCCGGGACAGGCGAGACGCCTGTCCTACTGATCTCAATGGCTTCGGGCGTCGCCCGGATGCGCAGGACCTGGTCCTGGAAGCGAATCTGGTCCACCGTCAGTTCCGGCCAACCGGACGGCAGGCGTGGATTGAGCTTGAAGCCGTCGCCGCGCGGGGCAAAGCCGAGGAAGCCATTCAGCATGATCTGCGGGACCATTGCGCTCTCAAAGAACTCCTGGTCGAGGCCGAGGCCGCCTGCCGTGCCGCCGCCTTGCATGGTTCCTTCGCGCGTTCCGTTGTAGTACTTGCGGTAACCGCCGGCCGCTTGCACCTCTTCGAACCAGGCGATGATCTCCTGCAGACGCTTCCAGGCGTTGTCCGGGCCAAGCGTCTTGAGCCGCGCCATCAGGTCGTGGTAGGAGAAGCCGAGCACCGCACCGCCGTCCTGCACCTGGCCGCCCCAAGGGGATGCTCTCCGGGCTGTTCCAGGCCCAGAAATACCAGTCCAGGTTCCGCTTGGTGGTCGAGCGGGCGGCGAAGCGCCAGTGGTAAATGTCCGGGCCTTGCGAGGTATCGCCCGCGACGATGCGGTCCCCATTGATCCAGCTCATGATGGCCCGCGCGTGCTCAGTCGTGGCGAAATCGTAATAGATCGCTTCGCAGGTTCAGGAAGGTGAAGCCGTAATCGTGCGCTTTGCCGTCCGCATCAATGCACGCGTTGAAGCGCCGCGTCTCGGCATTCCAGAACAGGCGATTGCCTTCGGCCTTCACGTCCGCGGCGTGGTGCTCGAGCATTGCCGGGTCGAAACTCTACCACGCCGCCGGGAATCGTTCCACTCCGGGTGGGCGAGGATCTCGCGCTCGATGTCGGCCAGCACGCGAACCGCGTCGTAGTATTGGATGGTCGCATAGGCATCCAGCCCGCCGAAGGGGAGGATGTCCCAGTAATCGTTCCCGATGCCGCGGCCGGTGATGGATGGTCTTCGCGCCATTGGTGCCCCGTTCCAGGCCACTGCGCCCGTCATGGCCCACCCAGTGGTATAAATCACCTTCCGCTCCAGCGCGTGATGCTCGGTCATCGTGTAGCGCAGGGCGGTGCGCATGCGGTTGATGTTGGCGCGCAGGAAAGATCAGGTCGCGCGTCCACCAGAAGTATTTGGCGCAGCCGCGGACGAAGTTCTGGCTGTTGATATTATGCCGCGTGTCGTACTGCGAGAAGAACGCCTGGAGGGTCACCCGCTGCCCGGGGGCGGAGTTGCCCAGCCCAATCCGCAACTGCGAGACCTCTCCCGTCCACTGCGGGCAAATGGTACATCGGAATCATGGTGTAGGTCATGCCATCGCCCTTGACCGGCTCGAAATACATGCGCCGGGCCGGCGCTGAAGTTGGTCCGCGTCGGGGTGGTCCATTCGATAAACGGTTGCGCCGCGCCCAGCCCGGTGGCTTGCCAGCGCAGTTGGAGGAAGGGCACCTCGAACGTGTCGCACTTCCAGGCCGGCGCCGTGATGATCGGCGGCGGCATTGGTGACCTCGATGCGCCAGCCGTCCTCGTTGACGCCGGCATCGCGCGCTCCGGCCAGTTCCAACCGGTGGGCTTGCTCAAGTCGTTTGGCCGCCAGCCCGGCCCGGCGGTGTTCTTGAACGAGAAATGCCAGCCGCAACCGTGCCGGCCCTGGTTCCAGAACGGGAATGGCCAGCCAAGTTGGTGGGCGATGCTGGCGTGCTGGTGCGTCGCGACGTAGCCCTCGGGGTCTATGATGCGCGCGCTGAGGGTGGTAGCCCAGGCCTGGCGCATGGCATCGGACTTGCTCTCCGTCGATACCGCGGGCCACAGCGACGCATCGGGCAGCCATTCGTCCCAGAGCGTCGCCTTGGGGCCCGCGCCGGGGTAATGCAGCCAGAACAGGTCGCGTAAGGTCGCCATCTCCTTCTCCTGTCCGGGAACCTGGAAGCGGGGAAAATCGTCCGGCGGCGCGCCCCGCAGCCCGGGGGTGGAGATCAACAAGGCGAGACAAGTCGGAACAATAAGGTGAGCGCGGCGATTCATTGTGTGTTGCGGCCTTCAAGTACCCCAAATCCGGACGATGCGCACGGAAAAAAGCCACGAACGGTCCAGGAAGGGGAGCTGGTTATTACCACCATTTCAGGCAGCCATAGGCCGGCAACCCGAAGCCCGAAACCCGAAGGCCGAAAGAAGGCCGAAATCCGAAACCCGAAGTCCGAAAAGCCTGTTCTCACCCCTCGGCTAGCGCTGATTGAGCCACTTCCGGCTGGGTCGCAGGCCCAGGGCGGGGATGGCGCAGGTTCGCCTTTCGGGTTTCGGACTTCGGGTTTCGGATTTCGGTTTTGGGAGCCTGGCTCTTGGTGGTATCGTCGAGCTGCACCCGGTCCGGAAGGGGTGCAGCTTGCGACCGCCGCCACGTCGACTTTGGTGAGACTCCCTCTCCTCCTCGGGAGGAGAGGGTCGGGGAGAGGAGGCCCACGCTTTAACTTCCTGCGATATCGGCGGATCATCCAATGAACCATCCCCTCTCCCTGTCCCTCCCCGCAAGCGGGGGTACCTGTTTAGCGGGGAGAGGGAAATGCCTGGCACAGCATGTGAACCGTATGGTGGTAGTGGCCAGATGCCCCCGGCCTGGGGCGCGTTCACGAGTGCAACGGCTTCGATCCCTATCTCAGCCTATCGGAACCGGTTATTGGGCTGCCGTCGGCAAGGGTATCAGCCCGTGCCGCCTTGACCATTCACACCGGGCGGGCCGGGTTCACTTATGGACGGTCGTGATGGTGGACCACCAGATCAGGTCCTTGATCGTGCCGCCGTCCGGCGACGGTGTGTTATTGCCGAGCGGGAGCGGAGGCCCGTCATTGGGTGGCTTGATGGTATTTCCGAGCCATTTGTGGCTGACGCAATGTCCATCGGCGAGAGCAAAGACCCCTGCGCCGCCGTGGAAACTGGCGGGATAGTCAATGATTCTGGGAGCAGGATCGCCGGGGGCGCCGGCCATTTGGTTGGCCATCGCGGCGTCGTTGATGCTGCGAGGATGCTCTTCACCCATGACCCAAGTGTCTGAAGGGCGACGAATCTCCGTCAGCTTGCCGTAGCACAGATAATTTCCACCCGACGGCACCCCCACGAGCCATTGGCCAAAAGTGAAGGCCTGGCTCATGGAATTGTCCCTGACCCGTTGCACCATTTGGTTGAAGCTATTCCTGACTCGCACCGGGTCGGCGGGGCATTTCCAGACCTCGCGGCTTTTGCCGATGTAGGGCATCAGGGGGCTCTTGTCTATATCCACGGTCGGATCCCAGTCTCCCCGGTTGGGATTGTTATAGTCGGTGCCGAAGTTGCCGGTGACCCAGAGCACGCGCTGAGCATCGAGCGGGGCGCGGCCGTCTTTCAAGGCTTCGAGCAGCAGGTCGTAATAATCGGTCGCATACATGTTCCAGCCGAGCATCATCTGCCGGTTGTTGTTCATGCAGCGGGTCATCATCGCCTTGGCTTTGGCCCTGGTCAGCGCGGGCAACAGCAGGGCGGCCAGGATGGCAATGATGGCAATAACCACCAGCAGTTCGATGAGGGTGAAACCCCGGCGGACAGTGCCGCTAGGACGGATTCGCTTGCCGCCAGAAACGGGCTTGCGGGATAGTTTCATACGCTTGCGCTTTACTCGTTCTTGACCACGTTCGTTCATGTAACTCGTAGTACCAGTATTCGCACTTTAGCGAGATTAGCCGGGGCTGTAAAGGGAAATATCCGGGCTGGTCTGGGGTTGGGGTTGCCCGGCAAAAGCCCCGCGCAAGAACTGCGCGGGGAGGGGGTTCGGCCTGAGCAAAAGCTGCGCAGCCAGGTGGCGGATTATGTGGAAAATGGGGGGTTTTCCAGTTGGCACATGGGTTGCGAGGGGTGGGCGCAAAGCCGCACGCGCAGGTGCTGACGTGTGCCTGAGCGGCGGATAGAACCGAAACCGCAGCATGAGCAACTTATGAAAATGAACCAATTGTTATTAGTGGGGGCTATCGCCGCCGTGATGAGCCTGGGAACCAGCCAAATCGTGGCGCAGCCGAACAATGGGGGGCAGGGCGGCAGAGGCACGCGGGGGGGCCGGGGCAATTTTGATCCAGCACAGTTCCAGCAACGAATGATGGAACACTACAAGGACATGCTGGAAGTGACCAGCGACGACGAATGGAAGGCGATTGAACCGCGGGTCCAGAAAGTCATGGAACTGCGCCGGGAATCGTTCGGCGGGATGGCCCGCGGATTCTTCCGGGGATCGCGCGGCAATTCTTCAAACGATCAGGGCCAGTCCCGGCGCGGGATGTTTGGCACGCCCAATCCGGAGGCGGACGCGTTGCAGAAGGCCATTGAATCGAAGGCGTCCAAAGCGGAGTTGAAAGCGGCGCTGGCGAAGTACGTGGAATCCCGCAAAGCCAAGCAAGCGGAGTTGGAGAAGGCCCAGGATTCCCTGCGCGAGCTGTTGACCCCGAGGCAGGAAGCTATCGCGACGTTGAATGGGTTGCTGTAAGGCGGCGGAGACGGAGCGTGATGCGTGATGCGTGAAACGTGAGGCGTGATGCGGGTCACGGGCCAGCAGGTGACAGAAATGAGCGAGATCGTTGAACAGAGTGCGCCGGCGAAGGGTTTGCTCGAGAAGATGGTTGCGTCCAAGCAACTGTCCTCGACGGACGCGGAGTTGTTGCTGCGGCAAAGCCAGTTAGGAGCGCAGGCGCCTCTGCTTGCAGAGGCGGACGTGCTCCGCTGGCTGGCGCAGGAATACGATCTTGCTTACACTACGCTGGAGGACGTCGAGCCGGATCGGCAGCTTCTTTCGCTGTTTCCCGCGCGGATCCTGCTGAAGGAAGAGTTGCTGCCGCTGCGGCGCATCAACGGCAGCGTGGAGGTGGCGACCAGCCGCCTGTTTGCCACCCAGGGATTGGACGCGCTCAAGACCCTGACCGGCTTGAACCTCAAGCCGGTGCTGGCTTCGAGCGAGGCCATCCAGCGGGAGATGAAGAAGCGGCTGGGCGTGGGCGCCGACACGCTGGGCACGCTGGGAGAGGACGAGTCCTTCACGGTGGTGGATGAGCACCGCGAGGAAGACACCGACCTGGACAGCGCGGCCGAGGACGCCTCGATCATCCGCTTCGTCAACCAGGTGCTGCGGGACGCCATCGAGTTGCGGGCCTCGGACATCCACCTCGAGCCGTTCGAGGAGGAGTTCCGCATCCGCTACCGCATTGACGGCGTCCTGCAGGACGTGCCGGTGCCGGCGCAGATCAAGCGGTTTCAGCCGGCCATCGTCTCGCGCGTGAAGATCCTCAGCCACCTGAACATCGCCGAGAAGCGGCTGCCGCAGGACGGGCGCATCAAGATTCGGATTGAAGACGCGGAGGTGGATATTCGCGTGTCGGTGATTCCGATGCTGCACGGCGAGGCGGTGGTGCTGCGCCTGCTGCGGCAGAACGCGACGCTGCGCGGGATGGGCGAGCTGGGCATGGATGAGCGCGAACTCGACGTGCTTCCGGCGCGTGCTCCAGTTGCCGCACGGCATCATCCTGGTCACCGGCCCGACCGGCAGCGGCAAGACCTCGACGCTCTACACGGCGCTCAACGAGATCAACGACGCGGACCGCAAGATCATCACCATCGAGGACCCGGTGGAGTATCAACTGCGGGGCGTCAACCAGATCCAGGTTTCGGAGAAGGCGGGGCTGACGTTTGCGCGCGGGCTGCGCTCGATCCTGCGCCACGACCCGGACGTGATTCTGATCGGCGAAATCCGCGACCAGGAGACGGCGCAGATCGCGGTGCAGGCCTCGCTGACGGGCCACCTGGTGTTCTCGACGCTGCACACCAACGACGCGCCGGGGGCGCTGACGCGGCTGGTGGACATGGGCGTCGAGCCGTACCTGGTGGCCTCGTCGCTCGAGGCGGTGCTGGCGCAACGGCTGGTGCGGGTGCTGTGCGAGCGGTGCAAGCAGCCGGACCGTTCGCCTGCCGCCGAGGCCTTCAAGGCCCAGGTGGGCATTCCCGCCGACACGACCATCTATCGCTCGGTCGGCTGCCAGGAATGCCGCCAGACCGGGTTTCTATGGCCGGCACGCCATTTTCGAGTGGATGGACAGCGATAACGAGATTCGGCAGTTGATTCTGAAGAACGCTTCGAGCGACGTGATTCGGGACGCGGCCCGCCGCGCGGGCATGAGGACGCTGGCCGACGACGGCTGGCGCCTGGTGCGGCATGGGCATTACCACCGTCGAAGAAGTGCTGAGTGTGACCACGGCCAAGGAGGTCGAGCGCACCACAAGGAAGGAAACACCGGAAGCTATCGGGGACGCAACGCGTTGCCAGCTGCCGCTAAGCGGCCTTAAGCATGCCCCTCTTTCAATACAAAGCGTTGCAGGCGAATGGCGCGATGGCCGAGGGCCAGCTCGAAGCGGCGGACCGGCAGGGGGCTTTCAGCCAGATGGCGGGGCTGGGGCTGCGGCCGGTCAGCCTTGCCGGAAAAGGCCGGCGGCGGCGAAGGCGGGCTGGATTTGCACTGCCGGCGGCGCTGGCGTTCGTTGTCCCTTAGCAGGCAATCGGCCAAGGTCTCCGGTCGCGAGCTGGAGAACTTCACGCGGCTGCTCTCCAGCCTGCTGGCGGCCGGCGTGCCGCTGAGCCGGGCGCTGGTGATTCTCTACAAGGAATCCTCCTCGCCCGCCGCCGGCGCGAAGTGGAAGGAAATCCACGACCTGGTGGTGGATGGCATGTCGCTGGCCGATTCGATGGGCAAGTCGCCGGAGACCTTTCCGCGGGTTTATACGGCGATGGTGCAGGCGGGCGAGACGGGCGGGTTCCTGGATTTGGTGCTGGCGCAGATCGCCGACTTTCAGGCGCGCGAGAAGGAGCTGCGCTCGAAGGTGATGTCGGCCATGCTCTATCCGAGCATCCTGTTCGTGCTGGCGATTGGCGTGCTGATTTTCCTGCTGACGTTCTTCATTCCGCGCTTCCAGGGCATCTTCAAGGGGTTTGGCGCCACGCTGCCCATGGCGACGCAGATCGTGATCGGCGTGAGCAACGTGGTGAGGTGCTACGGCGCGTTCGTGGCGGTGGGCCTGGTCATCGCGGGTTTCCTGCTGCGGACATGGTTCACCTCGGAGAAAGGGCAGGCGCACCTGGGAGGGGCTGGTGCTGCGGGCGCCGGTGGTCGGGCCCATTGGTGGCGGAGTTCGCTATGGCGCGGTTCTGCCGGATGCTGGGGACGCTGCTGGGCGCGGGCGTGCCGCTGGTGCAAGGGCTGAGCGTCGCCCGCAAGTCCATTGGCAACCAGATACTGGTGGATGCGGTTTCGCAGTCCATCGAGCGCGTGCAGCAGGGCGGGCAACTTGGGGCAGAGCCTGGCCGAGTGCCAGCGGCCTGTTTCCCAGCTCGGTGGTGGAAATGATCTCGGTGGCGGAGGAGAGCGGCCGGCTGGACCAGGAACTGGTCCGCATCGCCAACGTCACCGAAGGCGACCTGGACCGCGAATTGAAGACGGCTGTGGCGTTGATGGAGCCGATGATGCTCTTTTTCATCGCCGCGTTCATCGGGACGATCTTCATCAGCATGGTGCTCCCGATCTTCACGCTGCAAGACTACATCAAATGAGCGTGGACCAACTTGCGGGTTAAGCGGCTTTTAAGTATAAAACTGAATCACTGATAACACAATCACTCACTCGAACCGTCTCCGCGCGCGCCAGCAAGGCTTCACGCTGGTGGAACTGCTGCTGGTGCTGGTGATCCTGGGCATCCTGGCGGCCATCGTCCTGCCCCGCTTTACCAACCGCACCAAGCAGGCGCAAATCGCGGCGACGCAGACGCAGATTGCGACCTTTAAGACCGCCCTGGACGCCTTCGAGGTGGATAACGGGTACTATCCCAAAGGGCAAGAACGGGCTGATGGATTTGATCCAGCAACCGCGCGACGCCCAGAACTGGCGCGGACCGTATCTCCAGTCCGACTCCATCCCCCAGGACCCGTGGCACCATGATTACATCTACGAGTGCCCGGGCCGGCATAACCCGAGTTCCTACGACCTGAGCTCCCTGGGGCCGCCGGGAGAAAACATGGTAATCGGAAACTGGACGGTGAAGCGTTGAATGAGCTTACGGAACGGCCAGTCAGGCAAAGCCCGGCGAATCCCCTACACGCCCGACGCCGTTCCCTCACGCATCACGCATCACGCATCACGTTTCACGCATCACGCATCACGCATCACGCGCCGCGCCCGGCTTCACCCTCATCGAGTTGATTCTGGTCATGGCGCTCCTAACCATCGTGATCTCCCTCACGGCGCCATCGCTCTCGCGGTTCTTCCACGGTCGGACGCTGGATTCGGAGGCGCGCCGGCTGCTGGCGCTGACACGCGAGCGGCCAGAGCCGCGCGGTGTCGGAAGGGCTGCCGATGGATTTGTGGGTGGATACCGCGCAGGGGCGCGTTCGGCCTGGAGGCGGAGCCCAGTTATGAGACGCAACGACACCAAAGCCGTGGAGTTCACGCTCGACAGCGGCTCTGAAATTGAAGTGGCGAATAACACCGTTGTGCGACGCCGCGACCACATCGTCCTTGACACGATGAGCCGCAACCAGCGGTCACCACCATCGCCAGCGTGCCGCGGTCAAACTGGTCCATGCCGACCTGCCGACGATTCGCTTTCTGCCGGATGGGATCAATCGGCGACGCCAGCCCCAGAAGCTCCACCTGACCGAGCAGGACGGCGGTTCACTTTGGCTGGCGCAAGCCCGCGACGCGCGGAGCTATGAAATTCGGAAGACCGACAAATAAGCTCGGACGAACGGGGCCGACCGGACCCACGGCAGCCTTCACGCTGGCCGAGGTGCTGGCCGCGCTGCTCTTCATGGCCATTGTCATCCCGGTGGCGCTTGAGGGGATGCACATTGCCAGCCGGGCCGGCACGGTGGCGCAACGCAAAGGCGAAGCCGCCCGCGTGGCGCAACGGCTGCTGGCCGAGAACCTGATCACGACGAATTGGAACCAGTCGGTCCAGGGCGGCACGCTGACGGAGGGCCAGCGCCAGTTCGCTTGGACCATGCGCAACGACCCCTGGAACCAGGATCCGAGCCAGAACGTCATGCGCCAGCTTACCGTCGAGGTGAAATTCACGGCGCGCAGAACCAGGACTACTCGGTGCGCATGAGCACGCTGGTGGACAGCTCGCAACAATGAAAGCTTTCACCCTCATCGAGATGCTGCTGGCGGTGGCGATCTGCGCCATCGTGCTGGTGGCCATCAATGGCGTGTTTGCCACCGCGGTGCGCCTGCGGGATAAGACTTCGGAGGCCGTCGAGGACTGCGCTGCCGCTCAATCGGGCGGTGGATATGCTGTCGCCGGGATTTGAAGGGGACGGTCGGTCCCGGGTGGTTTCCTGGCCGGCGACTTCAAGTGCGGCGCTGCAAGCCGTGGGCGCGACGATGGGACTGAGCGGCGAAGCCGGGCAGCGCGGGCCTGGATTTCTACACCACGACCGGCGCCATCAGCGACAAGGCGCCCTGGGGTGACGTGCAGGAGGTCTTCTATGAATTGAAGACCCCTACGGACCCGAGCCAGGCCGGCCTGGATCTGGTGCGTTGCGTCAATCGCAACCTGCTGGCGACAACCACGCAGACCCCGGAAACCAGTGGCTCATGGGGCATGTCCAAAGCCTGGAATTCGATTGCTATGACGGAACGCAATGGCGCAACACCTGGGATACCAGCGCGGGCGACACCAATCTGCCTGTGGCCGTCAAGGTCCTGATCCAGCTCGCTCCTAAAGAGGGCAGGACAGCGGGGGCTGCAACCAATCGAAATGGTCGTTCCGCTGGTGACGCAGACGCGCACGGATTCGACGCAATGAGAACGCGCGCGAAATCTCAAATCCGGGACAGTCGCGCGGGAGCGCAGCCTTTAGGCTGCAGAACGGTGAGAAGTCAGGAGCCGGCCAGGCTAGGAGGACGCCACAGCGAAATCCGCCATTGCTGCAGCCTAAAGGCTGCGCTCCGAAGCGCCGGGTTGCGCCGTTCTCGCCGGGCAGGCAATGCGGTTCGGTGCTGGTGATCGTGATGTGGATCGCCTTCGGGCTGGTGAGCCTGGCGCTGTATTTCGCCAACTCGATGAATTTCGAGCTGCGGGCCTCGGACAACCGGGCGTCGGCCATGGCAGCCGACCAGGCGATTGAGGGCGCGGAGCGCTATCTCAACTATCTGCTGACGACCCAGATCGCCAATGGCTCAAACGGCGTCTTTCTGACCCTGACAGCACGCTGTGCCAGGCCGTCCCGGTTGGCGACGCCCATTACTGGCTGATTGGCCGGGACACGAATAACCCGGTTGGGCCGGGCCAGATTTGCTTTGGGCTGGTGGACGAGGCCTCGAAGCTCAATCTGAACATGGCCGCCGCAACCGCGAGCCCAGCACGCCAGCTCATCTGGCTGCCGCGCATGACGGTGGATCTGACCCAGGCCATTCTCGATTGGGCGACACCAACGGCACGGGCCCCACCGTCACCTATTACGCCATGCAGCAGCCTCCGTACCATGTGCAAGTGCGAACCCTTTGAAACCGTGGATGAGCTGCGGCTGCTGTATGGCGCGGACATGGACACGCTGTTGGGCGAGGACGCGAATCGCAATGGCATCCTTGACCCGAGTGAGAACTGACGACAACCAGAATGGCATGCTGGACCCCGGCGTGCTGGAATACGTCACCGTCTATAGCCGGGAGCCGAACACGAACAGTGAGCGGCTCCGCCAAGGTCAACATCAGCAGCCTCAGCAGTGGGTCTGCCGACTTGATCTCGCTCCTGCAGACCAACTTCGGCATCTCGCGGGCCGATCAGATCCTCAGCAACCTCGGCCTCGGGACCAGCGGGTCGGCCGGGCCGGGCCGGGGCTCCACCGGCGGTCCACCCGGCGGCCGGGCACCGGCGGCACGCCAACGCGACGGCGGCAGTCAGCTTCACCAGCCCCTTGGCGTTTTATGAGAAGAGCGGCATGACGTCGACCGAGTTCGCGCAAATCGCCACGAATCTCACCATGACCACCGGCGCTAGATCGATGGGCGGGTGAATGTGAATACGGCCAGCGCGGCGGTGCTGGCCTGCCTGCTCGGGGGCGACACCGGCGCCGCACAGCAACTGGTCAACTATCGCCAGTCCAACCCGGATAGTCTGACTTCAATTGCGTGGATCATTGATGCGCTGGGCCAGAGTTACCCGGACGCGCTGGACCATCCTCGAGGCTGGGGATTATATCACCACGCAGAGCTACCAGTTTACTGCTGATATCGCCGCGCTCGGCCCGCACGGCCGGGGCTATCGGCGGGTGAAATTCATCTTCGACACCAGCAGCGGCACGCCCAGGATCGTCTATCGCCAGGACCTGACCCATCTCGGGTGGGCTCTGGGCAAAGATGTGCGCCAGAACTGCTTTTTGCGAAGGGAACCTCGATGATCAATTTGCCCAACTCAAACTTGTTGAAACGACAACGCCTCTCGGCGCTGCTGGGGTTGGCGCTGGATGGCAGCCGCCTGGAAGGCGTCGTGCTGCGGCGCACCGACGGCACGCTGCGAGATCCAGCAGTCCTTCTCCGTCTCGCTCTCGCTCGATCCCCTGACCAATGATCCCGAGCTGGTTGGCCGGGAGATTCGCAACCAACTCGATGCCGCCGGGGTGCGGGAGCGCCAATGCATCGTCGGCCTGCCTTTGAAATGGGCGACTGACCACGCAAATCGAAGTGCCCGAGTCTGCCGGAGGCGGATGTCGCCAGCTTCCTGCAAATCGAGGCCGAGCGGAGACTTCCCGTGCGACGTGCAGACGCTGCACGTCGTGACGTCGCTCGTTCGCGATCTGCCTCCGGCAAACAACACGCCGACGCTGGTTGGCATTCCGAAAAACCACCTGGCGCGGCTGGAACAGGCGCTGCGGGCGGCGAAGCTCAAGCCGTTCAGCTTTTCGCTGGGGATCACGGCGTTGCAGCCGCCCGGGGTGGAGGCCTCGAACGGCGTCATGGCGCTGGCGATTGGCGAAAGCCACGTGGGGCTGCAAGTCACGGCCGGAGGCGGCGTGGCCGCGTTGCGGGCGCTGGAAGGCGCGCTCGAAGCCGAGGGCAGCCAGCGGGTGCTGCACGCGACCTCGTCGCGCGCGAAGCCCGCATCACGCTGGGCAACTGCCGGCGGAACTGCGGGAGACGGTGCGGCGGATTCGGGTTTTCGGCCCGCGTGACCTGGCCCAGCAATTGGTGGATGAAATGGAACTGCGCCTGGAGGCGAGCGGGCTTGAAAGTCGAGTCGGTAGCGCGTTATGCCGCCAGTGAGTTCGGTGTCCAGCTTCCCCCGGACGCCGCCGTGTCGCCGGCTTTCAGCCTGGCGGCCGGCCTGTTGGCCGGGCGGCGCGACGCTGTTTGAGTTCCTGCTGCCCAAAGTCACGCCCTGGCAGCAAATGGCCGCCCGCTACTCCTCCGGCAGGCTTGCGCACGGCCATCTCGGCCGCTGCGGCGTCGCGGTCATGGTCGGCGGGCTGTTTTTCTTCCAGCAGTGCCAGCTCTGGCGGCTGGAGTCGCAATGGGCAAAAGATGCAGCCCACGGTCCAGCAACTCAAGGCCTGCAAGACCAAATCCGGCAATACCGCCCCTGGTTCGACGAATCCGTGCGCGGACTGACATCCTGAAACGTCTCACCGAGGCTTTCCCCGAAGACGGCAGCGTGACCGCCAAGACCGTGGAGATCCGCGACTTGAACACGGTGACCTGCACCGGCATCGCCCGCGACCGCCAGGTGCTGCTCAAGACCATCGAGAATCTGCGCAAGGTCCAGCAATTCCGCGAGGTGGCCCTCGGACCGACCCGGGGCCAATCCCCGGCGGTGCAATTCACGTTCAACTTTCAATGGAATGAAGGAGGCAGGAATGCAAATTAAGAACCGCCAGCAACTCCTGGTGATCGGAGCGGTTGCCGCCATCGCGCTTTTCGCAGGAGACCGTCTGGTGCTCTCGCCGCTCCTGACGAAAGCCTGGAACGCCCGCGCCAAGCGCATCGCCGACCTGCGCAAGCAGATCGCCCAGGGCAAAATGCTCCTGCAGCGCGAACAAAGCATCCGCAGCCGTTGGCAACAGATGTCGCCGCAACACGCTGCCGAACAACACCTCCGCCGCCGAACAGCAGGTCTTCAAGGCCATTGATCTTTGGGCGCAGAACAGCGGCGTCACGATTTCCGCCATCACGCCCCAGTGGAAGCACGACAGCGATGATTATATGACCTTTGAATGCCGCGTGGATGCCGCCGGCGACCTCGGAAGGCTCAGCCGCTTCCTTTACAGTGTTGAGCGTGAACCCATGGCGCTGAAGCTGGAATCGGTGGAACTGGGCGCGCGCGACAAGGATGGCCAGCAGCTTTCGCTGGGCCTGCAGCTCAGCGGCTTGGTCCTCAACCCCGCAAAAACGATGAACCCGATGATTACCAAGTTGATAGTTCGGAAATGGAACAGCCCGGCGGCCTGGCCGTCGCGATAACGCTGCTTGCCTTGCGCGGGCGCTTTAGTCCTTTCCGCACAGGAACCGGATGCCCCCGCCGAAACCAATGACATGACGGCAGCCGAGGTGCTCTCGCACCTCAGTGAAATGGTCCAGCCCGACGACGCCTCGCAGTCGGAAGATATGGCCGCGTCCAATGATCTTGGTGCGAATGACGCCCTCCCGCCGGGTAATGGCCTCCGCCAGGCCGCCGCCCAGGCTCCGGGCGCGGGCCTTTCCGACCACGTGAGGCGCCCCGACAGCTCCAGCCATTCCGCCGGTTCCAACCGCTTCCAGAATCTCCAGCCGATCTCAGAATGATGACCGGCGTTCGCGGGCGGCGTTCGTCGAGGCCAAAATCCGGTCCAGTCCGAGTTCCATGGGCCGTCCGCTAGCTCCACCGGGACAACAGCCGGTCCAGCTGCCCCATCTCCAGGCACGAACAACGGCTCCAGACAGCCTGGATTACGCCGCCTTTAAAGTCATTGTGGACCGGAATATCTTCGATCCCAACCGCTTCCCGCGCCGCGTCGGGAGCACCGGCGTCCGCCGCGCCACCCACGGAGTGTCGATTCTCTGACGCTGGTCGGCACCATGAGCTATGAGAAAGGCACATTCGCCTTTTTTGACGGCACCGAGCTCCGCTTACAAGAAGGCGCTGAAGCTGACGGACTGATTGCCGGCTACAAAGTCACCAAGATTGCGCCGAACGCTGTCAAGCTTGACCGCCGGAACCAATGAGCTGGATTTGAACGTGGGCGCGCAGTTGCGCCGCGAGGAGGACGGGCCCTGGCTGCTGTCCAGCCAATCCGGCGTCCTATGCGGCCACGCCTGGTTCCAGCCTCAACCAACGCCATGGCCGCTGCCAGATCACCGGCTCCGCGCCCACCTCCGGCGCCGAGCAGAGCGATATTATTAAGAAACTGATGCAAAGACGCGAAAAGGAATAATTCCCAATGAAAACGATCCATCACTTGCTTCTGATGCGGTGCCTGTCCACAGGCATCCCCATCCTGGCGGCGGAACCACGCCCGGCGCTCCCACCAATGAAGCGCCCAGCGCACCGGCCACAGCCATCCAGCCTGCCACCGACCAACCGCCGCCGCGCTCAACCACTGGCTCCGAGCCCTAACCGCCGCCGCTAATGTCGCCAGCACCAATTTGGTCGCCGGCACTAATGCCATCGCTGCGGCCGCCGCCACCCCGAGCCGCCCGTGGTGGTCGAAAACGGCACCAACGGATTGCGCCTGAACTTTCACAACGCGCCCCTGAGCCTGGTCCTGGACTACCTGAGTGATGCCGCCGGGTTTGTCATTAACAAGGAGACTGATGTCCGAGGGCACCGTCGATGTCCAGGGCAAAGACCTTGACCAAGGACGAAGCGGTCGAGGTGCTCAATTCGGCGCTGAAGAAGAACGGCTACGCCGTGATTCGCAATGGCCGCATCCTGACCATCGTGGCCCAGGACACGGCGAAGACCAGCGACCTGCCGGTCGATATTGGGCAACGACCCCGACCGGCGTCGAAAGAGGAGATGAAGTGGTGACCCAGATCATCCCGGTCAAGTACGCCAACGTCACCCAGTTAGTGCCCAACCTGGAACTGCTGCTGCCGACCACCGCCACGCTCTCGGCCAATGAAAGCGCCAATTCTCTGATCCTGGTGGCGACCAAGACCGACATTAAGCGCATGCTCAAAATCATCAGCGCTCTGGACACCTCTATCGCCAGTGTGTCCTCCATCCGCGTGATCCCGCTGAATACGCGGATGCCAAGGATACGGCGACGCTGATCACCACGCTTTTCGCCTCAGCAGGGCGGAGAACCAGAACCCGGCAACAGCGGGCGGCCGCGGCACCTCTTCAGCATGTTCCGGGCGGTGGTCGGCTTTGGTGGTGGCCGTGGCCCTGGCGGCCTCGGCGGGCCGGGCGGCAGAGCGGCGGCGCCGCCGCCGGCGCGGCGGCCGCAAACGTGGTGGCCGTGGGAGACGACCGCTCCAATTCCCTCGTCGTCAGCGCCCCGGCCGACCTGCTGGCCACCATTGAGAACATGGTGAAGGAGATTGACCAGGAGGTGACGGATGTCACCGAACTGCGAGGTCTTTCGTCTGGTCAACGCCGACCCGTCCGAAACCGCGGACCAGCTTGCCGACGCTATTTCCCGATCCCACAACTTCCGGCGGGCAGCCAGAACCCCATGGTGCCGTTCTTCTTCCGCGGCCGCTTCGGCAGGCGCGGAGGAGACCACTCGCCACCGGCGCGCGACAGCGACCGGGCGAAGAAATTGGGCCAGGTCTGGCGGTGCCGGACCCGCGCACCTCGTCGGTCATCGTGATGGCGTCGAAGACGTCATGCCGCAGATCGCCGACATGATTGCGGAGCTTGATTCCGACAAGGGCCGGAAGGAGGTCGTGGGTTTCTATGACCTGCAGAACGCCGATCCCCGCGGATGTCGCCAACAGCCTCCAGGACCTGTTCCAACCGCAACACGCGCCCGCATGAACAACAACAATACTGAACCCGAATGTCTGGGCCAGAACAACCCGCTGTATCAGCGCGTGCAGGAATAACGTCCAGCAAGTCATGAATGGCAGCGAACACTACCGGTTTTGGCGGAACGTTCCGGTCGCGGCGGCGGGTCAGGGGGAATGGTGGGCTTCTAAGCGATGGCATCTCTGGATGCATGCGCGCAACTCCGGCTAATCGACACAGCGAAGCACAATTATGATCAAACAATCTTCAAACTGGCACAACTATCTTCACCGGCATCCTCGGGCCTCTGCCTGGGCCTGGCGCTTCACGCCGATGCCCAACAACGAGGCGGGGGCCGGCGGCTTCGGCGGATTCGGCCGCAGCAGCACCAGCAGCACCAGCGCCGGCACCACCGCGCGGCAGTATCCCAACAACACCACCATCGGGGACGCCTACTTCTCCATTGACCCGGAGACGCGCCGGGTGGTGTACATCGCGGACGCGGCCACCGCCCAGGCCATCGCCCAGGTGCTCACCAACCTGGACCGCCCCAAACCCCAGGTGCTCATCAAAGTCGTGTTCCTGGAGGTGACCCACAATAACGCCTCGGACATCGGCCTGGAGGGCGGCTATGGCAAGCAAAACATGAACGGAACCGTGAACAACGGCGAGCGCCGTCAACGGCTTCGGCCTGTCCGCGCTAGCACGGCAGTCGGCACGAATCTCAACCAGTTCGGCCAGCCCATCAGCAGCTTCAGCGCCGCCTCGCCCGATGACGCAGCCGGGCGCCGGCCTGTACCAGATCCTCGGCCAGGACTACCAGGTGACTCTGCGGGCCATTGCCCAGGCCGGCAAGCGCCAAGGTGCTGTCGCGCCCGTCCATCCTCGCCCGCAACAACCAGCCGGCCACCATCACCGTCGGCCAGGAGGTGCCGCTTGATCACCAGCGTGCGTTATGACACCTTCGGCAACGCGATCAACTCGGTTACCTATACGGACGTGGGGGTCATTCTTGAAGCGTCACGCCCTTTATCACCGCCGGATGGGCTGGTGGAAATGATCATCTCCCCGCAGATCTCCTCCATTGATCCCACCCTCACCGTCCCTATTTCCGCCAACGTCAGCGCCCCGGTCATTGACATCCGTTCGGCCGATACCGTCGCGGTCACCGCCGACGGACAGACGGTTATCATTGGCGGCCTGCTGAGGCGACACCAAGTCCAAGACCGAAACCAAAATCCCCTGCTGGGCGATATCCCGCTGCTGGGGAATCTCTTCAAGCGGCGGCAAGACAGCGACGCCAAGACGTGAACTCCTCATCTTCCTGACCCCGCACATCGTCCAGGCTGCCGACCGAACTGGCCGCGCTGTCAGCCAGAGAGCGGGAAAGGTCGGAGGCGTCCAAGGGGTTGACCGAGCAGGAGCTCAACAAGTTCCTGGACGAGTTGCCGAAGCAAGAAGGCCGCGCCAGGCTCAACCCGAAGTCCGGCAAAGAAGCGCCTCTGGCGCCTCCTAAAGGTTTCTGAGAACATGGCAGGGTGTTGATAACTGGATGCGCGGCATAACGCATGGAACTGACTCGGCGCAGCTTATTGGTCTATGGACTCCTGGCGGCCGTCTGGGTGCTGGTCCTCGGCTGGCAGGTTGAGGAACACCTGCGGGTCAAGGAAGCCGCCCAGACCGACCTGCGCAACCGCTCCAAGGATATCGCCAACACCCTCAGTGCCATCATCCGCGGCATGCGGTTTCGGGGCGGGGCCGATCCCGCAGGATCGGCTGGAGCCGGTGCTCAATGAACTGGTTCACGGGCGCACCAACGAGTTGGTCAAGTCCAGCGAGCTGATCTCCATCGTCCTGCTCAACGCCGCCAACGAAACCGTCGCTTCCGCCGGCCGGCCCATTGACCTGCAACGCGAAGACCTCCTCCAGCAAGGCGAGCATTGGGGACCCAAGAGCGTCACGCTCGTCAATCCAGTGGATCTGGGCGCCAGCCTCAGCGCGCAAGGCGTCACCAATACGTTGCTTGCTGCCGCCCTTTAGCGAGCGCGACCAACCGCGCGGCGAGCCAGGCCGCGAGTTCCCCCGCGAGGGGCCCCCGCCCCCGCCCCCGCCGCCTGAGTCCGAACCTCCGGGGCCGCCGCCGGCTGTCGCTGCTTCCAACGGACCGCCTTCCGCCGCCCGAGATGGCCGCCCGCGGGAGCGCGGCGGTCGGCGAGGCGTCCCTTCTGGCTGCGGGGCATGGACGAGCAGGAACTCCAATCCCTGATCGCCAAGCGCACGCTGCACGGGCTGGTCCTGACCATGTCCACTGAAGGACTGGAAGCAGCCGCCAATAACGATCGTGTGGATGCGGACTATTATCATGTTGCTGGCGACGGTTTCCGTCCTCGGCTCCGGCGTGGCCTGGCGCAACCTCGCCAAGTCCTCCGAGCTGCAAATTCGCCTCGTGCGGGCCAGCGAAATGAACACGCATCTCAAGGAGATGAACCTCGCCGCCGCCGGCCTGGCCCACGAGACCCGTAACCCGCTCAACATCATCCGCGGCCTGGCCCAGATGATCTCCAAGCAGACCAGCACTCCGGCCGAGACCCAGAAGAAGTCGCGCGAGATCATCGAGGAGGCCGACAAGGTGGCCGCGCAGTTGAATGAATTCATCAACTACTCCCGCCCGCGCGAGGTCCGCCGCTCCAAGCTCGCTCTCGGCTCGGTCGTCAACGAGGTCGTCCGCGCCCTGAATTACGATCTGGAAGAGAAGAAGATCAACCTGCAGGTCAAAGGCGAGCAGCTTAGCATCGAGGCGGACGAGCAATTGCTCCGGCAGGCCCTCTTCAACCTGCTCCTCAACGCCATCCAGGCCGTCAACGGCAGCGGCGAAATCCAGATCGTCGCCCGGAAGCGCAACGCCACCGAGGCCGTCGCTTGAGGTGCGCGACAACGGCCCAGGCGTTCCCCTGGACCGCCGCAGCTGAGATCTTCAAGCCCTACTTCACGACCCAGAAGACCGGCACCGGCTTGGGCCTGGCGGTGGTCCAGCAGATTGTGCTGGCGCACGGCTGGGAGGTCGAATGCCTCGGCAATGAGCCCCAGGGCGCCGTCTTCCGCATCACCCACCTGAAACTCACCGCTTAGTAGCTCATCCGGTCGAGCTTCACCTTGCCCCGGAAGATCCAGTAGATGCTCGCCGTGTAAGCCAGGACCGCCGGCACGCCCATCGCCGCGATCACCAGCATGATTCCCAGCGTCTTGGTCGAGGAAGCGGCATTATAGATGTTGAGGCTGTTGGCCGGGGCGGTGTTGCTGAAGACCAGGTTCGGATACATCTCCAGGCCGAAGAGGCCCATCAGCGTGATCATCGCGCCGCACGACGAGAGAAACGCCCACCAATCCCGCCCGCGGTGAATCTCCCGCGGGATGTTCGCAATCGCCAGCATGTTCGCCAGGGCCACGCTGAACAGCCACGGGTTGGCCCGCAGCCGCGCCGCCATGTGCGGCACATACAGCAGCGTCGCCATCGTCGTCACCGCGTAGCAGATGATGAAGAAGATGATGCAGTTGTTGATCCAGCCCCGCAGCTTGTCGTGCAGCGGCCCCTCGGTCTTTAGCAGCGCGTAGATCGCGCCGTGCATCATGAACAGCGCGACGGTCGTCACCCCCAGCAGCAGCGCGTAGGGATTGAGCAGGCTCAGGAACGTGCCGGCAAATTCCCCTCGGTCATCAATCGGGATGCCCCGCGCGATATTGCCCATCGCCACGCCGATCAGCAGGCTCGACACCACGCTGCCCGTGCTGAACCCGATGTCCCACATCTGCCGCCACCAGCGCATCGGCTGCTTGCTGCGGAACTCGATCGCCACCGCGCGGAAAATCAGCGCCACCAGCAACAGCACGAACGCCAGGTAAAACCCGGAGAACACCGTCGCATACACATTCGGGAACGCGGCAAACAGCGCCCCGCCGCCCGTCACCAGCCACACCTCATTGCCGTCCCACACCGGCCCGATAGCGTTGAGCATCACCCGCCGCTCCTCGTCGCTCTTAGTGAACAGATGCAACGCCCCCACGCCCAGGTCAAACCCGTCCAGCATGGCGTAGCCCACAAACAGCACGCCAATGAGGACGAACCAGGTCGCATTCAGATCCAACGATCCCCAGCTCATGTCGCCACCGCCTCCCACGCGCCCCTGCGCTCATTGACGCCTGTAGGTCTCATGTAACTCATGTAACCCATGCAACTGATGTAACCCATGTAACCCATGCACCTCATTTGAGTTTCTCCGCCGCCCGCTCCGGCAGCGCCAGCTTCCCGCTGGGCGTCAAGTCCGCCGCGTCCGGCCCGTGCTGAATCTTGTCATTGAGCAGATAAAGGAACACCGCGAATAGCAGCATATAGACCAGGCTGAACAATATGATCGCCGTCAGCACCGTATTGGCCTTCACGACTGCCGACAGCCCCTGCGGCGTGCGCAGCAGGCCATAGACGATCCACGGCTGCCGCCCGATCTCGGTGGCGAACCACCCGCACTGGTTGGCGATTTGCGGCCCCAGCACCGACAACGCCAGCAGCCACAGCAGCCAACGCTTCTCAAACAGCGACCCGTGCCAGAAATACAGAAACCCCAACCCCGCCACGGCAATCATCCCGAAGCCGACTGCCACCATGAGATGATAGAACTGGAAAGACATGTTCACCGGCGGCAGATCCTCCGGCTTAAACGCGTGCAAGCCCTCCACCGGCCGGCTGGTGTCGCCATATACCAGGTAGCTCAGCATCCCCGGGATGGCCACGCTGTCCTTGACCGTCTCGTTCTTCTCGTCCACCCACCCCCAAAGCGTCAAAGGCGCATGGGCCGTCGTATCATACAGCCCCTCGAAAGCCGCCAGCTTGGCCGGCTGGTTCTTCGCGACGCCCCTCCCGCTGCCGTGCCCGCTGACCAGTTGCAGCAGCGAGGCCGCCATGCCTACCACCAGCCCCACCCGCAGCGAGGCGCGCGCGAAATCCTCGTGCCGTTTCTTCAGCAGATACCACGCGCTCACGCTCACCACCAGAAACGCCCCCGCCTGCCATGCCCCGCACAGCACGTGCAGCAGCCGGTCCATCGAAGACGGGCTGAACACCATTTGCCAGAAGTCCGTGATCTCCGCCCGCGCCTTCAAGCCTTCCCCCACGATGTGGAACCCCGCCGGCGTCTGCATCCACGAATTGGCCACCACGATCCAGATCGCGCTGAAATGCGCCCCCAGGCACACCATGCAGGTGGCGAAGAAATGGACCTTCGGCCCGACCCTGTCCCAGCCGAAGAGCAGCACCGCCAGGAAGCCCGATTCCAGGAAGAACGCGAAAATGCCCTCCGCCGCCAGCGCGCTGCCGAACACGTCGCCCACATACCGCGAGTAAGTGGCCCAGTTCGTGCCGAACTCGAACTCCAGCACAATCCCCGTCGCCACCCCGATAGCGAAGGTCAGCGCAAACACCCGCGTCCAGAACCGCGCCATCTGGTGATAAATCGGCTTGCGGCTCTTGAGCCACAGCGCCTCCATGATCACCAGCATGACCCCCAAGCCCGATGCTCAGCGGCGGATACAAGTAATGAAACGCGCTCGTCAGCGCGAACTGAATCCGGGAAAGCAGAAGTACATCCATCACTACCCGTTATGCTTAGCACACCAACCGCCTCTGGGTCAAGTATTCCAACGCGAGAGGAATGAGGGCGGGCGCATTGGCGAGTGGTTGGTAAGGTAGGGACGCCTCGCCGAGGCGTCCGTGTGACGCCGGGGCGGACGCCTCGGCGAGGCGTCCCTACCAACCACTCGCCAATGCGCCCAATGAGGGCGAGGCAAAAAGCACGGGAACCCATGCACAAGCGCCTAAACTGCACGAGGTTGCAAGATGCGCTCTTATGCGGAATTCCGCATAAGGGTGCTTATGCGGACCAAGATATTATGCGGACTTGTTTGAAGAGGTGCTGGTTTTGCAGGGCTTTTGAAGCCTCCAAGTCCGCATAACAATTGAGGTTCCTCCAGCCCGTTCGAAGACTGGGGCGATGAAACCTATCGTCTCACCATCGGCGTGCGACCTTTTGGTCGCCGATTATGAAGAGCACCTGATCACTGTGGCTGGTCTTCAGCCAAGCACCTGCGCGAAATGGGCGTCCTTTGTCCGCTTGTTCCTCAAAGCGCAGTTCAAGCCGAAAGGGCTCGAACTGGAGGTGCGGCAACTCACGCCTGAAGCGCTGCTGGATTATGTGCTCCAACAAGGCCAGCGTTACCAACCCGGGCAACTGCAGTCGTTGGCTTTGGCCTTGCGCTCGTTCTGTCGGTTTCTTTGTGCGACCGGACGCCAAGCGCGGGACCTGAGCGTGGCGCTGCCGCCTATCTCGGGCCATCACCGGCAGGGCTTGCCCACTTACCTGAGCCGTCGCCACCTCCAGCAGTTGCTCAACGCGTTCGACCGTCACACCGTGCTGGGCAAACGCGATTACGCTCTGGTGCTGTGCCTGGGGCGACTGAGCCTGCGGGCCGGCGAGGTGGCGGCGCTGAGCCTGGAGGATGTGGACTGGCGCAACGGTTGGCTACGCTTGGCCGCCCCCAAAGGCCGGCGCGAGCGGCAGTTGCCCTTGCCGGCGGAGGTGGGGCGAGCTTTGGCCAGCTACTTGCGGAGTGCCCCGCCCGAGGGAACCTGCCGGTGGCTCTTCCGCACCTTGGGCCAGGAGCGGCCGCTGCGTGCCAGTTGGCTTTCCCAGCGGGTGGGCGCGGTCATGGCACGAACGGGATTGGGCCGGGCGGGTAAACGAGCTCATCTGCTGCGCCGGACTTTTGCCACCCATCTGGTCCAGCGGGGAGCCAGTCTCAAAGCGGTGGCGGATTTACTGGGCCACGCCAGCCTGAGCACGACCCAGGTTTATGCCAAAGTCAATTTGCCGATGCTGCGAGCGCTCGCTCAGGCTTGGCCGACGGAGGTGGGGCGATGAAAGCACGGTCTCTCAAAGCGGCAGTAGCCTTCTATTTGGAGAGCCGTCGCGCCCTGGGCTTTGCCCTCAAGTCGGAGGGAACTTTGCTGGGCCATTTGGTTGAGCACGCGCGCCAAGAGCATCCTCGTGGGCCGCTGACCTGCAACCTGGCGCTGGCCTGGGCCGAGTTGGCGCCGGCGGCAAACTCGCTGCGCCGGGCGCGACGCCTGGACGCGGTGAGGCGCTTCGCGCGCTTTTACTCGGCTTTCGAGCCCCGCACCCAGATCCCGCCCGCCGGTCTGTTTGGACCGGCTTATCGCCGGGTTCCTGTGCATATCTACACCCCGCAACAGATCGGCGCTTTGCTCCAGGCGGCCCGCCAACTACCCCCGGCCCAGAGCCTGCGCCCGCTAACCTTCGCCACGCTGTTCGGGTTACTGGCCTGTACCGGGTTGCGCATCGGCGAAGCGCTCCACTTGACCCTGGCCGACTGGGACTCCGGGGCGGCGGTGCTGACGATCCGCCAAGCCAAGTTTGGGCAGTCCCGTTACGTGGCGCTCACGGCCAGTGCGGCCACCGCGCTGGAGACCTACCGGCGCGCTCGCGCCAAAGCCTTTCCTGACTGCCGCACTGACGCTTTGTTCCTCAGCCTGCAAGGTCAGCCGCTGACCTACCGTGCCGCCGGCCGCACCTTCGCGGCCCTGCGTCAGCGGTTGGGTTGGCAGGACCAGCGGCCTCGCCCGCGCTTGCACGATTTGCGCCACACCTTCACCGTCGAGTGCCTGCTCCGGTGGTACCGGCAGGGCCGGGAAGCCCTCAACACCAAAATCCTTTCCCTGGCCCTCTACTTGGGCCATCGGCACATCCGCCATACCTATTGGTACCTGACGGCCGTCACCGGAGTTGCTGGCGCTGGGCAGCGGCCGGTGGGCCCGTGCGCTGGCGGCGCAGAAAGGAGCCAGCCATGAGTAAGTCCGAGCCGCTGTTGGCCCCCTGGGTGCAAAGCTTCTTCTGCCAGCGCTTGCAAGCCCAACAGCAAGTCAGCCCGCACACCCTGGCCAGCTACCGCGATACCTTCCGCCTGTTGCTGAACTTTGTTGAGCACAAGAGCGGCCGCGCTCCGGCCCGGCAAACCTTTTGGGACTGGAATGGACCCAACATCTTGAGCTTCTTGGATTACCTGGAGAGGGGCGCGAGTCGAAGATCGAACGTGCTCCGCGAATGTAAGAATGGCAAAGGACATGCTATCTCTGCACCTTCGCCTGATTCAGTCCGCGCTGAGTCAGAAGGTGGAAGCAGAACCGGTGGGCAACCATCGGGAACGAAACCAGGGCCGGGCAGCAATGCACGGTCACGAAGTGGCCAGCTTCCCCGGCGAGGTGGGGCCGCCCTTGGGCCAGAGCTGTGAACGAACCTCCCCCTTTCGGGTGAAGTTTGCCCTGTCGGCCTCGTTAGCGACAGGTCGGGACGCCGCCCATGCGGTTAGCGGCGCGCCTACGGCTCTCGTGTTACCTGCGGTCACGTCTCGCACACAGTACGTTCGATTCACCGATGAAGTCCCACGGCGTCTCATCCTCGGATGGGTAAGCCCCGGCTATAAGTCCAATACGAAAGGTCCAGGTGACGCGTCGGTGGCGGGAACGGTTTTTCCCCGGCCCCGCCTTAGGGGATCGCAGCAGCGCCAGAGTAGAGGCTTGCGCCCAGGTCGGCTCGCCGGCCCGGGGGCAGGCTCTGAAAGGCAAAACCTCAGAGCACCGCCTGGACCGCTCCGGTTCACGGGACCAGTTAGCCCAGCCGTTGAAGCCACCACATGGCCCGGGGGGACCTCCTCCCCTCAAGCGGTCGGCCCGCTAAGCAACAGTCCCCAACAGCCGCAGCCGGGACAGCCGGTGGTTCGTTCACCGTAGGAAAAAATCAACCTGGCCTTGTTTCCCATCGCCAAAATCAAAGCTCATTCCCTCACAGGGAGGATTACCCTGCCGCTGTTGCGAGCCGCCTTCAAGGCGGTCAAACGCAACCGCGGCGCTGCGGGTATTGACCGGGTTAGCCTCAAAATGTTTGAAGCCAACCTCGCCGATAACCTCCGCGCCTTGGAACGCGCCCTCAAGGACGGCTCCTTCGAACCGCTCCCCTTACGGCACCACTACCTCGACAAAGGCGGCGGCAAACTCCGCCCGCTGGGTATCCCCGCGGTTCGGGACCGGGTCGCGCAAGAAGTCTTGCGCCGCCTGCTCCAGCCCATCTTCGAGCCGCTGTTCCACGAGGCGTCCTTCGGCTTCCGCCCCGGACGTAATTGCCATCAAGCCCTGGAGTTGGCCCTGTTATATCATGCGGAAGGTTTCCGCGTCGTGCTCGATGCCGACGTGGTGGGCTGTTTCGATAACCTTCCCCATCCGCTCATCAAGGAAGCGGTCGCGGCTCAGGTCGCCGACGGCAACATCCTTAACCTCATCGCGAAATTCCTTCGCGCGGGCATCATGGAGAACGGCGTCTTCAAGCCTACGACGATTGGCACCCCCCAAGGAGGCGTCGCCAGTCCGTTATTGGCTAACATCGTTCTCAATTACCTGGATTGGCAGCTCCACCGCCTCGGCTGGCGCTTCGTGCGCTACGCCGATGATTTCGTGGTCCTCGGCCAGTCCAAAGCCCAAGCTGAGGAGGCTAAGACTCAGGTCACGCATATCCTGGCCCAACTCGGCCTGCAACTCAGCGCCCAGAAGACCCGCATCACCACCTTCGGCAAGGGTTATTCCTTCCTCGGGTTCGTGATCTCGTCCCGGTCCAAACGCATGCGCCCCAAGTCCCAGGACCAGTTCAAAGAGAAGGTGCGGGAGTTAACGGTCCGGTCGCGCAACCTGGACGCGCAACTCATCGTGGAACTCAACCGAGTCATTCAAGGTACGGCCAACTACTTCGCCACGCGCTGGTCCACTAACCGGTGGCTTTTCCGGGAACTGGACGCCTGGATTCGGCGGCGACTTCGCTGCCTCAAATTCAAGCACTTCAGCTACCACCACAACCGCCGGATGCGCTGCAAGCAGTTTGGGCGACTCGGGTTACTGAGTCTGGAGAGCCTCGGCTGGTCATGAGAACGGCTCACGCCAGGCCCTGCCCAAGAACGGTGCTCGGATTCCCCACGGGGGGGTTCACTCTGTCCAAAATCGGAACTGGCGACGGGGGTCACCGCCGTCAGTCGGGGTCGCCCGGAGTCGGAAAGCGACACGCCGGTAAATATAGGGAATGGACCCTATCGCGACAACGGGGAAGGAGTGGCGGCAACGCCACCCCCTTACCCACTAACGAGACTGCCAACCTCGCACGCGCAACGCCCGGTTGGCGGCGCTACGAGCCTTTATGCGTTATGTGGCGGGGCAACTGCCCGACGCCCTGGCGCTAACCAGTCAGGTGCTGGCGATCCCGCTCAAACGCTTTAACCGCCGCCTGGTCCAACCGCTGTCCGTAGCGGAGGTGGAAGCCATCTTGGCCGCCACCGACTGCGCCCGCGCGGGCGGCCGGCGAGATCGGCTGCTCTTCAGCCTGCTCTACTACACCGGTGCCCGCGTTTCCGAAGCCCTGCAACTCCGGCACCGAGACCTGCAATGGAGACCCCCCAGCCTGATTTGGTTCCACGGCAAAGGGCGCCGAGAACGCACCGTTCCACTGCTGCAGCCGCTGGCGGGGGAGCTCAAACGGGCCCTGGCCCAGACTCACAGTTCCAACACCCCTGACGCCTTGTTGTTTGTGAACCGCCTCCACCAGCCCTCCACCAGCCCCTCACACGCTCCGGCGTCGAAAAACGGCTCAACCAGACGGTAGCGCGAGCCGCCCTCCAATGTCCCACGCTCAAAACCCGCACCGTCTCACCCCATGTGTTCCGTCACTATGCCGATCACCGGACTATGCCGACCGGAACACGAGTAAGGCTGTTGGACGCCCCTTCCGCCAGGGCTTTCCTCAACTCGGCGCGTGGCACCCAACGCGGCATAGTCCCGACGGGGTCACAGGCTTTTAAGGAACGCCAGCAATCGGTCGCCCGGCTGGAAGAGCAGGGGTGGTTGGCCCCCTTGCGTGGTCTTGGCGAGGATTTTTTCCTTCAGCGCCAGATCGGCGTCGAGGTAGATCTGGGTGGTCTCGACGGACTCATGCCCCAGCCACAGAGCGATGACCGACCGATCGATGCCCGCCTGCAAGAGCGTCATCGCGAGCGTATGACGCAGCACGTGGGGCGTGACCCGTTTCCTTTTCAGGGACGGGCAGGAGTGGCCAGCCATCCCTTGGTACTTCCTCAGGAGGCGCTGGACCGCATCGGCGCTCAGCCGGCCACCCTGAGCATTGGGGAATAGCCAGGCAGTATCCTTACGGAGTTGCGAGAGCCAGGTTCTCAAGGCGGTCACGGCTTGTTTGGTCAGTGGGGTGGTGCGCTCCCTGCGTCCTTTGCCGACACAGCGGAGGTGGGCAGCGCTGCCCAGGTGGAGCTCCTCGCGCCGCAGGCCCGTCAACTCCGACAGGCGCAAGCCCGTTTGCACCGCCACCAAGAGTAGCACATGGTCCCGCTGACCGAACCAAGTGCGCTGGATCGGGCGCCGCCAAGAGGGCTTTGGTTTCATCCCGATCGAAGAACTTTACCAAGGCTTTCAAGCAGCGTTTGCTCGGAATGGCCAGGACCCGCTGGATCTGCGCGGCATGCGCAGGTTCCTCGTAAGCGGCGTAACGGAAGAAGGAGCGGATCGCCGTTAAACGCAGAGTTGCGGCTGCGGGCTGTGATTTTGCGGTTAGCCTCCAGGTCATCGAGGAAGGCGGTGATGAGGGGAGCGTCAACTTCTTCTAGCATCGAGCCGAGAAGGCGGCTTGTGCAAGCGCTGGTTCGCGAAGTGCAAGCAGCAGACGGAACGTATCGCGATAGCTAACGACGGTGTGCGGGCTGACTTGGCGCTGACGCATCAAACGCTGGAGAAAGAACCTCTCCAGGAGGCGTGGAAACTGGTTCCCTCTCATGATGACTTCTCCCAGTACTCTTCCATACGGTTGACGACCACACCCATCAGTTCGGGACAAATCGTTAAATACCAGTAGGTGTCGCTCACATGGCCGTGGCCCAAGATAGGTGGACAAGACTGGGCAGACGCTCGCTTCGACGTCTTGTCCCGAACGATACCAGTGCACCAGGGCCTGAGCGGCGAACCGGTGGCGAAAATCGTGCAAACGCGGCCCATGGCTGGCGGCAGGGCCTCGGATCCCAATCTGCCTGGAGAGGCGGTAAAAAGTGCGGTGGACCTCGCCTCCGTCCAGGCGGTGGCCTCGACGGGAGACAAAGAAGTAGGACAGGTTTTCACCGAAGGCCCGATCGCGCTCGTGCGCGTATTTGGCGAGCACTTTCTGAGTTGAGGCATGGATCGGTACCAATCGAGTTTTACCGAATTTGGCGCCGACAATGACCAGGATGCCTGGGCCAGATCCACGTCTTCGGTTTTTAGGTTCAGCACCTCGCCCAGACGCAGGCCCGTCACCGCCAGCAGCCCCAACAGGCAATAGTACGTTAGCCCGGGCAGCCCGCCCATTTGCTTAGCCGCCTCCAGCAACTGGCCGATCTGCTCGATCGGTGTAAAGGTATGGGCGTGCGCGAGACGGGCGATGGGGGAGCAGGCTCCAGGGCGGGATTTGGGTCTGGGGTCGATTGCGCTCCAGTAGCGGGCAAAACCACGGACGCAGGTCAACCGATGTGCCCACCCTGCCGGTCTGCGCGATTGACGCTGTGCCCACTGCAAAGCCAACGGGATCGTGATGTGATCCGCGTCTTGTGCCGGAGGAAGGCGGCAAAGTCGGGGAGCAAGTGACCGCATCGGTCAGCTTATAGCCCAGAGCACGTCGCAAGCTGATGTAATCCCTCACCGCCTTTTTCAGGCAGCTCATGACGCGCCTCTTGGCCAAGGCAGCGCCAATGAGCGCAAGGAGCGGAGATCCACCTTGGCATAAATTGCCGTCGTGTCCGGGCTGCGGTGCCGCAGCAGTTCCCCGATCTCGCTCAACGAACTGCCCTGTTGCAGCATCGTCGAGGCCAGCGAGTGACGGAACTGATGTGCGCCCTTTCGTGGCGAATCGATCTTGGCTCGCTGTAGCGCATGCTTGACCACCGAGCCGACCGAGCCTTGGCCTTTGAAGCCGGCCAACGGTGCCCGGCTGCGCAGGAACAACCGCCTGGTGTGCGAGACTCGAGGCCGGTCATGACGTAAATAGGCGGCAATGGCCTTGCCCACATCCGCAGGCAGGGGTAAGTGGGTCACTCGGCCTCCCTTGCCCCGAATGGCGATCCGGCTGTTCTCCCAATCCAGGTCCTCCAAGACGAGGTGACAGATCTCCCCGCCGCGTAAGCCCAATCGAGCCAGCAACAAGAGGATGGCGTAATCCCGGCGCGCGACAGCCGAGTGACGTTCGCGTGCGTCCACCAACACCTGGTCAACTTGAGCTGCTGGCAGAGCCTTGGGCAACGTGGAGAGCGACCAACTGGCCACCGGCGGCACGCAGACGGCCAGATCCAGCGTGAGGTCGCCCCGATAACGGGCAAAGCGCAGAAAGGAGCGCAGGGCGGTGGTCATTAACAGTGCCCGCTTGTTCTTGAGTTGCCCGGCACTGCGCCGGACAAATTTCAGGACATCCGGGGCCTTGAGCCTGGAGAGGTTCGATCCTGTCACCGCCAAATCGGCTTACCAGGAACTGTTGCACAAAAGGGGCGTAGCCGATGCGCGTGGCCGGTGCGAGGCAACGTTGCTTTTGAAGGTAGAGGTCGTATTCCCGCAGCACCTTTTGGGTCGGCGTGAGGGGCGGTTGGGAGATGCGCTCCTTGGTCACCCCGCGGTCGCGCAAGAGGTTTAAGAAGCCGACGACGGCGGCAGGGTCTCCAAGCTGGAGGTGAATGCCGGACCGCTTGCGGCACCGGAGATAGTCCTCCACATGCCGGTAGAGGATCGCATTGGTCGCGATGCTCCTCCGGTTCAGCCAGCGGGAAAAATCGGCTGCCAGTTGGAGTTTTCGTCGACCAGAGAGCCGATTGTAGTTCTGAATGTATAGCTGATCGGCGTACTGGGTGAGGTAGCGGCCCAGAGGGCCTTGCTTCACCCGTTCGATGGTGCGGACATCTTTGAAGAACCGGTTCATCGCGGTCGTGTCTGGTGCGGCGATTGAGCGCAAAGGGGCTTGAAAAGCCGCGGGGGAAAGTGAACGATTTTATTTTTAGGCTTAAAGGGCCTCCCCGATTCACGAGCAGTTGCTCGCTGACCCTTCCGCGTAGCGGGGACTCAGCCTCCGATGTCCCCGAACAGCTCCGTCCAGACTATGCCGCGCACGGAGAAGAAAACGGCCCAAAATACGAGCCTCGGGCCGTTCCGGTCGGCATAGTCCGGTGATCGGCATAGTGACGGCTATGCCGCGCGCGGCATAGCCGTCATACCACGGCCATGCGTCTGCTGCAGGCCGACGTGGATATCATGGTTATTGCCCTGCTCTTGGGTCATGCTTCGCCGACCACTACCCACCATTACATCGAACTGGACCTGCAAATGAAGGAGCGCTGCCTGCGAAAACTCCAGTCGCCCAAAACCAAGACGCTGCGCTTCAAACCTGAAGATGCCTTGAGAGTGTTCTTGGAAGCGCTCTGATATTATGCGGACTTGGAGGCTTCAAAAGCCCAGCAAAACCAGCACCTCTTCAAACAAGTCCGCATAATATCTTGGTCCGCATAAGCACCCCGCTGGCCCGCTGGGGCAGCCGAGTATTTGCTTGATTGCCCCCGACTTTTCCCGCAGGATACTGCCTGGACATGCCGATGATTGACGTGCCGCTCTCTCCATGTTGTCCGGTCGCATCTGACTCTCGGATACGTTGGTTGCCCGCTGGCATTGGCAGGCTCGCTACGCTTGTCGTCCTCCTCTTTGCCGCCGCGCCGGTCCTCCGGGCGGACAGCGTGGTGGTGTTCAACGAGATCATGTACCACCCGGGCACCAATGCCGCCGGCGACGAGTGGTTGGAATTGCATAACCAGATGGCAGTGGATGTGGACCTCTCCGGCTGGTCCATTGCCAACGGCGTGGCTTACACTTTTCCCGAGGGGACTGTAATCCCGGGGGATGGTTATGTGGTCATCGCCGCCTCGCCAGGGGGGTTGAGCGCCGCCACAGGGTTGACCAATATCCTGGGCCCTTACACCGGCCAACTCTCCAACTCCGGCGAGAAACTGGTGCTCTACAACCGCAACCAGCGACTGATGGACAGCGTGAAGTATGGCGACAACGCGGATTGGCCGGTCGGCCCGGATGGCTCCGGCGTGTCGCTGGCTAAGCGAGACGAGGATTCCGCCAGCGGGCCGGCCTTGAACTGGACCGTCAGTGCCCTGGTGGGCGGCTCGCCGGGCCGCCGCAATTTTCCGACCACGCCGTTCGAAGTCACCAACTCCACCCCGGTGCTCTTGAACTCCAGTTGGAAATATGATGCCTCGGGAACTGATCTTGGTTCGGCCTGGCGCGAACCAACCTTTGATGACAGCGGCTGGTCCAACGCCCCGGCTCCGTTTCGTGGCCGGCACCTTGGCGGAAATCCTGGGCGACCTGGAGTCTTTGCCGACCGTTTTCAGCACTGGCGTAGGACCGGACGGAACTGTCCTGGCGCCGGGCTCCGCCGACCCGCATTATTGGCTGACTCTCTCGGCCCAAAGCACACCGCCGCCGCCGGCCATACCGGCCACGGTGATCCAGAATCACCCGGCCTGGGCGGCGAATAACGCCCAATCGAGTTGGATCGGCCCCGTGAACCCGGGCACGTCCAATGTGAAGGCCGGCGACTACAACTACGAGACTACTTTCAGCCTTGACGGTTTCAGCCTCGACACCGCCGCGCTCACGCTCAGCGTCGGCACGGACAACGAGCTTAGCAACGTCCTGCTGAACGGGGTCTCCCAGGCGATCAGTTTCGTCGGCTTTGCTTCGCTGAGCGGCAATTTCACGCTCACCAACGGCTTCCTCCTCGGCACGAACGTTCTCGACTTTTTAACCGTTAATTATCCCGGGCCAGGCGCCAACCCCGGCGGTTTCCGGGCCAGGCTCAGCGGCACCGCCCACCTGGCCATCACGCCCAACACCACCTTGGCTGCCGGACCGACTACTTACTACTTCAGATCTAAGTTCACCCTGTCGGGCGCGCCTCAACTTGCGACGATCCAGCTCAATACCGCCATTGCGGACGGTGCGGTCTTTTACCTGAATGGTGTGGAGGCGCTCCGGTTGAACCTTCCTGCCGGCCCCATTAGCGCGGCCACGTTCGCCGTGACGAATGATTCCAACCCCGCTTACCTGGGGCCCTATGTGCTGCCGAGTTCAGCGCTGGTCTCCGGCACCAACGTCCTTGCCGTCGAGGTCCACCGCGCCGCTACGGGCACGAACCATATCTTCCTGGCCGCCAGCCTGGTGCTGGGGGTCACGAATGTTCTGGTGCCGCCCCCCACGCTCCTCGCCTTCAATGAACTGTCCTCCGCCCCGGGCAGTAACAGTTTTTGGCTGGAGCTCATCAACTACGGCAAGACCAATCTCGACCTCGCCGGTTGCGTGCTGGCGCGGCGAGGGGAGGAGCCTGACGCCAATTGTGTTTTGCCTTCGCAGACGGTGGCGCCGGGAGGGTTGGTGGTGGTCACCCAGGCGACACTCGGTTATGGGGTTTCTGCCGGAGATCGCCTGTTCCTCTACGGTCTGAACTGCTCGAATGTGCTCGATGCCGTGGTCGCTGCCGCGGTGCCTCGAGCCCGCTGGCCGGACGGACAAGGTGCCTGGAGTTACCCCGCCGCTCTTACGCCGGGGTCCTCGAATTCGGTCGTCTTCCACCGGGATGTTGTCATCAACGAAATCCTGTATCACGCCCCTCCTTTGGCCGCGCAGCCGGCGGCCAGCGGCAGCATCACGCTCATCAGCATCACCAACTTCTGGAAATACAGCGCGCTGGGCCTGGATCTGGGAACCGCTTGGAGCCTGCCCGGCTACGACGACAGCGCCTGGCCGGCTGCTCCGGCGCTGTTCTATGATACACCGGCGGCGCTGCCCGAACCGAAGAACACGCAGTTGCCACTCAGCTCAGAGGAGGGGGTGCCGATCATTACCTATTACTTCCGGACGCCGTTCGTGTTCAACGGTGAGACTAATAGCGGCCAACTGACGCTGCATCCTATCGTGGACGATGGCGCGGTTTACTACCTGAACGGCCTCGAAATCTTCCGGCAAAACCTGCCCGGCGGCGCCATCCGCTACACCAACCTCACGAGTGTCGGCGTCGCCACGCCGGTTTACAGCGGGCCTTTTACCGTTTCAGTCACGAACCTGCTGCCGGGGACCAATCTCCTCGCGGTCGAGGTGCATCAGTTCACTACCAATCCTATCGCGGCCGACATGGCCTTCGGCGTGGAAGTCGGTTTCCAGGGGCAATACAGCCCGGCGCAACCGGCGCAGGCCTCGCCCGAGGGCTGGGTGGAATTCTTCAATCGCGGCAGCAATACCGTGGACCTGACCGGCTGGGCCGTCGGCGGCGGCATCGGATTCAGTTTTGCGCCCGGGACGACCCTCGCGGCAGGGGGCTACCTGGTCCTGGCCAACGACGTTGGCTCCATGCAATCCAATTACCCGGGCCTTGCCGTGGTGGGTCCGTTTACGGGAAAGCTTTCGCATCACGACGACGCGATCATTCTGACCGACGCCGCCGGCAACGTGGCCAACCAGGTTCACTATTATGACGGCGGGCGCTGGCCGGGATATGCGGACGGCGGCGGGTCGAGCCTCGAATTGCGTGACCCGTGGGCGGACAACTCGCAACCCGAAGCCTGGGCCGCCAGCGACGAATCCAGCCGGTCAACCTGGAGCAATTATACGTACGTCGCCGTCTCCGCTAATGTCCTCGGCCCCACCGTCTGGAATGAACTCCAGCTTGGTCTTCTGGATGCGGGCGAGTGTTTGATTGACGACCTGCACGTCGTTGAATCGCCGGGAACGGCCCCGGTCGAGTTGCTGCAAAACGGCTCCTTTGAGACCGGGCTGGGGGCCTGGCGTACCCTGGGCAACCACAGCCATAGCTTCGTCGAGACGGACCCGGACCACCCCACCGGCCACGTCTTGCATCTTGTCGCTACAGGCGGTACTGAAACCCTGCACAACCACCTGGAGACGACTTATGCCAACGGCCGCAGCATAACCGACGGCAAGACTTACCAGGTCTCGTTCCGGGCCAAGTGGCTCGCGGGGAACAACCGTTTGAACACGCGGCTTTACTTCAATCGCGTGGCCAAGACGACCGTCCTGCCGATGCCGACCCAACATGGCACCCCGGGCGGACCCAACTCCACGTTGACCGCGCACCTCGGTCCGACTTTCGCCACCTTCGGCCACAGCCCGATCATCCCGCAGCCTAACCAGGCGGTTACGGTCAGCGCGAGCGCAAGCGACCCGGCAGGGATTCAAGCCATGACGGCGTGGTGGTCGGTTAACGGGGGAGTCTGGCATCAGTCGCTTATGCTGCCGGCCCCGGCGGCCGGCGCGACTGGCTACGCCACTTATGCCACTATGCTGCCCGGACAGGCAGCCGGCGCCCTGGTTCAATTCTACGTGCAAGCCACCGACAACCTGGGGGTTTCCACCACTTTCCCCGCCCGGGGCCCTGACTCGCGCGCCCTGTTTAAAGTGGATGATGGCACCGCCTCGATGCCCCAACTCCACCGGTTGCGTCTGCTGATGACGCCGGCGGACACCGCTCTGCTCCTGGCGGCCACCAATGTCATGAGCAACGACCGCCTCGGCCTGACCGTCATCTATGACGAGCGCGAGGTGTTTTATGATGTCGGGGTCCATCTCCAGAGCAGCGAACGGGGCCGCAACGACCCGAGCCGCCAGGGCTTCACGATCCAGATGCATCCTGAACAACCCCTCCGCGGCGTCATGGAGACGGTCACTTTGGATCGCTCCGGCGACCACGCCGGCATCGGCGGCACGCAGGACGAGATCCTGCTCTGGCACGCCATCAACCACGCCGGCGGGCTGCTCGGGTTCGAGTGCGATCTCGTCCAGGTCTTCGCTCCCAACCCGCAATTGAACAGCACTGCCATGTTGCGCATCTCCGGTTTCGACGGGGACTACTTCGGCGAACAGTTCCCGGACGCTGGCAACGGGAACCTCTACAAACTCGAACTCATTTACTATCCTACTACTACGCTCACCGGCGACCCGCAGGCCCCTAAACTTCCGCAACCGGACAACGTGCTCAATGTTGACATCAAGGACTGGGGTAACGACCCGGAGAATTATCGGTGGGTGTTTCTTCAGGAGAACAACGCGGACCTGGATGACTACAGCCAGATCATGACCCTTAGCAAATCCTTCAGCCTCTCCGGCTCGGCCTTGCAGAGCCAGACCGCGAAACTGCTGGATTCGGACGAGTGGATGCGCACGCTGGCCTTTAAGGCCTTTACCGGCGACCCTGACACCTTCACCGCCGGCCTCAACCACAATTTCCTGGTCTATTTCCGTCCGGACAATGGCAAAGCGCTCGGCCTGCTTTGGGACGAGGATTACGCGTTTGCCGCATCCGTCACTGCGGCTTTCCCGGGCAGCACATCTCCGGGCATGTATAACATCGTTACTCTGCCGGACAACTACCGCCGCTACTACAACCACCTGCTGGACCTCATGACCACGACGATCAATAGCGCCCATCTCACCCCCTGGGCCAAGCGCTATGCCGGGTTGCTCGGGGAGGACTGGAGCGGCGTGGTCAATTATCTCCAGCAACGCGCCGATTACATCCGCTCCAAGCTGCCGCTGACTACGACCTTCGCGATCACGAACAATGGCGGAAGTGGTTTTGCCACCGCCAGCAGCCCGGTCACCCTCGGCGGCACCGCTCCGCTCATGGTCAAAGACCTCCACATCAACGGCGTCTCCTTCCCGATCACCTGGCTCAGCCTCACCAACTGGACCGTGTCCGTGCCGTTGATTAACTACAGCAACTTCCTGGCTGTCCAGGGCTTCGACAACTACGGTGCCCTGGTCACCAACGCCTCGGTCTCCATCGTCGTGACCAACTTCGGCGCGCCCGCTCCGCTCCCGGTGGTGATCAATGAGTGGATGGCCAAGAACAACGGTCCCGGCGGCTTCGCCGACCCGGTTAACGGCACATTTGACGACTGGTTTGAGCTCTACAACCCGAACAGCTCCGCGGCGGACATCTCTGGTTTCTATCTCACCGACGACCTGTCGAATCCCACCCAATCGCAGGTTCCGGGCGGCGCCGTCATCCCGCCCCACGGCTTCCTTCTGGTCTGGGCGGACAAGCACCCCGAGTTGAACGGCTCCGGCACCAACGGTGATCTTCACGTCAACTTCAAGCTTCCTCAGAGCGGCATGACCCTTGGCCTCTTCGCGGCCAACGGCGCGATGCAGAACGCCGTCACTTTCGGCGCGCAGTTGGAGAACGTGAGCCAGGGGCTCTTTCCCGACGCCAACACGAACGCGGTCTATTTCTTCACCAACTGGACGCCCCGCGCGAGCAATCACCTCGGCCCGCCGCCTTCGCCTCAGCTCAGCGGTTTTGTCCCCCAGGCCGGCGGGACGTTTACATTCCAGGCGAGCACGATTCCTGGTCGCACCTACCGGGTCGAATTCAAGGACCAGTTGGACGCGCCCACCTGGACCATTCTTGGCACCGACCTCACCGCAACCGGCTCGCAGATCGTAGTGACCGGTTCCCTCGTCGGCACGGCCCAGCGCTATTACCGCGTGATGCTCGTCCCATAAATAGCAACCTCATCCCATGACCCGAGATTCATGGATGAGAGTCGGTTTTCACCCTTTTCTGCCGCCAGTGTGTCGTAAGTCGCCGAACGGCAAGCCCCTGGCGCATGATGAAAATGCTCACGGCACCGACAGAGCTCTGATTGCTCACGCGTCCGACCACTTCGCCAGCACACGGCCAATTCCATCCCGGATCAACGCGCGGGCGTCGAGTCGCGGCGTATCGCGCATCAGAAGCTGATTATACTTCGAGCAGGCACATCTCGGATTGTGCTGGGACGTGGACATTCTTGTCCGCCTGCACGGCTTCGTCGGGGCGAGGCAGACAAGAATGTCCGCGCTCCCATTCGCCCTGCTCATCCGCGCCTGCAAAATCCAACCTGACTTTCGCAACTTGGGTCTGATTTCTACGGTTGCTGAGCGCGACGCAGTCCACTCCTCTCGGATGACACCGCCATCCCAAACCTCTCACGGCGACCTCAAGCAACGCAACCACCCAATCCTGCCACCTAACCCGACTTGGCGGATTCGACCCACGGTCTAACTTTTTTCGCTTCGTAAGTCGTTGATTTCCAAGGGAGGGATTCTCCCAAAGGGGGCAAAACCGCTTGTAGTGAAGACCCACCCTATTCCCAACGTTCTGCAAGTATGCATAATGGGACGGCATTATGTTTCTGCGCTTCACAACCCGAAAGAAGAACGGCAAGGAGCACCGCTATTACAGTCTGGTTGAGAACCGACGCGTGAGCGGCGGGCGAGTGGTGCAACGGCCTGTGCTCTACCTGGGCGAGATCAACGACAGCCAGAAGGAGTCCTGGCGCAAGACCATCGAGATGTTCGAGGAGGGCCAACCTCGCTCGCGGACGGTCGCCTTATTCCCCGAGGACCGAATCGGTCCGGTGGCCGACGCGGACATCGTGCGCCTTCGTCTCAACGAACTATCGTTGCATCGGCCGCGCCAATGGGGAGCTTGCTGGCTGGCCAGCCAACTCTGGGAACAGTTGGAGTTGGACCGGTTCTGGGCGGAGCGGTTGCCGCCCAGTCGCAAAGGCACGCGCTGGGATTGGGTGCTGCAGATCCTGGTCTTTTACCGCTTGATCGAACCGGGCAGCGAGTGGCGCCTGTATCGGCACTGGTTTGAGCACAGCGCCCTGGCCGATTTGCTCGCCGTTGATTTGGAATTGGCTGACATCCACAAACTTTATGAATGTCACGATCGGTTGCTGACGCACAAGCGGGAGCTTTTCAATCATCTGACCGGGCGCTGGAAAGACCTCTTTAACGCCCGCTTCGAGGTGCTGCTCTACGACCTGACCAGCACGTATTTTGAGAGCGACCCGCCCTTTCCCGAAGGAGATAAGCGCCGCTACGGTTACAGCCGGGACAAGCGCTCGGATTGCGTGCAGGTGGTCATCGCGCTCATTGTTACTCCGGAAGGCTTTCCCCTGGCCTACGAGGTGATGGCGGGCAACACCAGCGACAAGACCACGCTGCGAGAGTTCCTCCAGCAGATCGAGCAACAGTATGGGAAAGCCGATCGGATTTGGGTGATGGACCGGGGCATTCCGACCAAGGAGGTCCTGGCCGAGATGCGCGCGGCCGATCCGCCGATTTACTACCTGGTGGGCACCCCGCGGGGCCTGCTCAGCAAATATGAAGACAAGCTCCTGGGCTTGCCCTGGCAGGTGGTGCGGGAAGGCGTGTTGGTCAAGCTCCTGGTTGAAGACAAGGAACTGTATGTGTTTGCCCAGAGCCAGGACCGGGTGAGTAAGGAACGGGCCATGCGTCGGCGCCAGCTCAAAGGGCTTTGTAAACGGCTCAAGCAACTCCAGCAGATGGATCTCAAGCGCGATGAACTGCTCAAGAAGTTGGGAGCGGCGCTGCACGATTTTCCCACGGCGGCCCGCCTGATGGAAACGGCCGTGGCGCCCAAGGCAGCGCAGCTCTCTTTCAGCCTGCGCAAAGACAAACTGCGCCAGGCGCGCAAACGGGAAGGCCGTTACCTTTTGCGCAGCAACATCGTCTCGGGTCGTTCCCCCGAGGAGTTATGGCACTTTTATATCCAACTCACCCAGGTGGAGGGGGCCTTCAAAAATCTGAAGGACGACTTGAACTTGCGCCCTATTCGCCATCAAACTCGAAGGGCGGATCGAGGCCCATATCTTTATCTCCTTCCTGGCTTACTGCCTGCACGTGACATTGCGCCGACGCCTGCATGACTTAGCTCCCGGCCTGACGGCCCGTGCGGTGTTGGAGAAGTTCGCCACCATCCAGATGCTCGATGTCCATCTGCCCACCACCGATCAACGCACGGTCGTGATGAGGCGTTACACGCAGCCCGAGTCGGACGTGCAACTACGACTGCAGCGTTTGAAGCTGGAGCTGCCGCCCCAGCCTCCACCGAAGATCATGAATCCTAAACCGCCAGGCCAAACTAGTCCTGTAGTGAAGACCTAGAAGATGCCGCCGTTGATTTGCAGGCACTTACGCAAGGGTACCCCCTCCAATCCGCCAAGTCGGGCTAAACTTGAAGTTGCGCCTCTTGCTACCAACCTGGGTGATTTCCAGCACAAACCAGCCGGCGAGGCAAAAGCTTCTTTGCCCATTTTGCTCCCGGGTTCCCGATCATCGGCCTGCCTTCTGCCGTTTTGACTCGGAGATTCCACTTCCAAGCGGTAGTCACCCGGCGATCGCACGCAAAAGGCGTATTTAAATAATGTGATAGTATTATGCAGAATGTTGTTGACGGTTTTATAAGAATAGTCAAGAATTCGCCATAAGCTATAGAGAAGGTCGAGTTGCTTGTGCAACCAAAGAACCTCTTGGGCTTAGCCAGGGCCGTGAATAGATCGACACAACGATCGAATCTGCGTAGCACTTGCGAGGGCGGCTGGGTCTGCTGCTTAACCCATCACAATACTATTCACGGCCCGTTGCTCCTGTCTCTTGACCCGGCGGTTGTCGCCACGGGAACCTGCGCGCACACCCTCAGTCCGAAATACCCAACTCTGCCGATGCCATGAACACGCCTCGTCTGCTTCTTGCATTGACCTGCTTCGTAGCGGTCGGTGTTTCGACTCTCAACGCCCAGTGGCAGACCCAAACGCTGCAACTCCAGCCCGGCTGGAACCCCGTCTATCTATCGATCGCTCCCACGCCTTCGGACGGCGACTCGCTTTTCACTGGAAACCCGCGCATCCTGAGTGTGCGCCGGTGGGCGCCGCCACCGATCGAGGCCGTACAGTATGACGAGGTGACAGGCGCCATTCTGCCCCAAAGCGGTTCCTGGCTCACATGGTTTCCTCCCACACACCCGGATCGCGCGCTTTTGAACCTGACGGAGGTTGCCGGAAACGCCGCCTATTTGATTCAAGTTTCGGATGGCTCCCAGGTGAATATCAGCCTGCAAGGCCGGCCGGTGGCCCTGACCTGCGAATGGCAGCCCGACTCGCATCATTTTGTGGGGCTGCCAGTTTACTCGAGCACGGTAAGCTTCAGCACGTTTTTTGCGGCTGCGGGAAACAGTATTGTCGTGGATTACCTCAACGGAGGCGAGGTCTATAAGGTTCTGCCCAGCGGTGCGCACCAACGCATTTTCACCCCGACCACCGCGACGATGGACCCCGGCGTGGCGTACTGGATCAAGGCGCAGCAGTATTCGACCTACGCTGGGCCAATTACGGTGGCCGTTGATTCTGGCACGGGCTGGATAGACTTCGGGACGCGGTTGGCTCCTCGGTATGTCGAGATTGGCAACAAATCGGGCGCCACGCGCGGGGTGAAGGTGTCTCATCTGAGTTCCGGTGCGCCGCCATCTGGCACACCGCCCCTTGCCGGACCGGTGCCGCTGAAATACGCCGTGGTCAGCGGCGTGTCCGAGGCTCAGGGGCGGGTCTGGGTTGCGCTGCCCTCAAACTGGACCACTCAACTCGTGGCCGGAGCCTCGGTGCGGTTGGCGCTCCTGCCCGATGCGCTCGGGGTGGCAGCCGGCAATACCAACACGGCTTTCCAAAGCGTTTTGGAGGTAACCGACGATGTGGGAAACAGCGGGGTGGTGCGGCAGCGTTTTGGCGTGCGGGCGATGGCGCGGCTGGGTTCCGCCGCGGAGTCGCAGGGGCTATGGGTGGGGGAAGTGAACGTGACGGATGTGGGCCGGCTGGAGATGCCGGGCGTGTTTGGCATCTCGCAAACACCGCGGCCAGTCGCGCGTCCATTCACCTTCCGGTTGCTCGCCCACGTGGATGCCGACGGCACGGCGCGTTTGCTGCAACGCGTGTTCGTCGGCACACGCTCCGACTCGACCAATGGCGGAACCATCACCGACCTGATGGCCAGCGAAGGCCGGGTATCGGCCTACAAGGCGCAATACCCTGAAGCGAAAGTGTTCCGCTTATCCAGCGCGAATTTCCCATTCATGTCGCCCGCACTGTTGACGAACGGTGCGTTCGGCGTTCCCAATCAGGCGGTCGTGGGCGACGTGGAGATCACACGGGACGATCCAGTGAATCCGTTTCTGCATGCCTATTCCCCGCTGCACGACAACAAGGAACGCCGGGCGGAGGACGACGTTCCGTATGCGGATGACGTCGAGGTGTTCTCGGTTCGGCGCGCCATCGAGATGGTTTTTCAGGGGCCGGATGCAGTGAACCCGGAGCCGCGGTGGGGGGAAACGGTCTGCGGTGGTGTGTACCGGGAGAAGATTTACGGATTGGGCGGGCCGTTGGAGGCCACCAACCGCGTGATCACGGTGGAAGGACGGTTTGTGCTCCAGCGGGCCTCGGCGGCGGGGACGTTGCTGCAGTAACCGGCGGACCAGAATCCGAGGCTGACCGGGAATGTGAATCGAGCGAGCCGTCAGCCCGGGACCCAGCAAGAATAGAGTGAAAGTGAACCAACAACAAGCGAACCAAAAATGTGTGGGGCCGGCGGCTCCAGCGAGGACAAAACGAATGAAGACTGTAACTGGCGTAATAGCAATCGGATTGATGGCGTTCGTGAGCGCGATACAGGCAGCGAGTCCACCGGCCTCACTGGTGATGATCCCCCCGCAGATCAACTACCAGGGACGGCTGGTGACGCCCACCAATAGCCCCTATGCGGATGCCGTCCACACCATTGACCTCACTTTGTACCCTGCCGCGTCGGGTGGCACCAAGCTCTGGAGCGAAAGGTACTCGGTCCAAACCAGGGACGGTTATTTCTCAGTCAACCTGGGGTCGGGTGGCACAGGGTTGCTCGCGACCAATCTCTCCCTCTATCAGGTGCTCTGGAAGGACACCTCGGATGCAAGCAGCCCGGACACCTATTTCATGGCGTTGACCGTACGGACGGACCAGAACGGAAACCCTCTCTCCACTCCGACTGAAGCCACTCCGCGCCAGCAGTTTCTGACTGCTCCCTTCGCCTATCGTGCCCACCAGAGCGTCTATGCCACCAGGGCCGATGGTGTTTTTGATGCGCCGGAAGGTGTCCAGACACCTGCACTCACGACCACCAACAACACGATGAGTATTGCCGCCCCGAACATGGCTATCACCGGCACAAGCATGTTGTCAATCGTGAGCAGGGGCGTTTTGGCCCAAGTCAGTTCCAACGCAATGGTGATTGGCAGCAGCGGCGATTATCTGGGCCTGTCTGGAACTTCTGTGCGCATTTCGACGACGGCCACCTCGAGCAGCTTGTTGGTGAATGGCAAACCGATGTTTGTGATGATATCCGCCTCAACATCCAGTGCGGTCGGAGCACAAACTTACTATATTTCCCATGGTCTCAGCACCACCGATTACGACGTGATGGTGGTCGGTTTCTCAACTGGCAATTTGAACAACGGAGTAAGATCGGTGAATATGCCTAGCACTAGTTACAGCTACGCCACTCTTTCATTAGCCAGCGCTGCCACCGTTGCTGGCCAAAGCATCGTCGTGCGTTTCCTGGGTATTCGCAAAGGACTAATGGTCAATTATTAAAACTCTCAGGTAACCAAGACTTGCTGCCATGAAAATCGCACGTCACCCAAAACCGCGGCTCCCGGGCGGATGGCCGCCCCTTTGGGTCAGCTTGATCCTCGCGCTGGGCTCGGCTCTGTCCGGACGGGCGCAGTACCAGGTGCCGCAACTGAAACCGGGGGCGCCGAACCCATTCACCCCGACCAACTCGAGCGCGTGGTGGAACCGCGATGCGGCCTACACGCCGGGCGGTGGCGCGCTGGTGATCAGCAACCTGACCATTTTCGGGAGCGGGCCGGGGGGCACCAAACAGCTCGTTGGCTATACCTGCCAAAACCGCATTGGCACCGGCGTCGTTCCACTCAATGCCCAGTATGGCGTGGGCGATGTGATGTTCCCGCCGGATGAGGTCACCGGCGACGGCTGGGTGCCGGTCGTCGGCACCAACGGCAACCCGTCGGCTGTGCAATGGATCACCTTTGCCAACACCAACTTATTCATCGCGGTGGACGAAGGCGTAGCCGAGGTGGTGTGGACCAATGCGCTGAACACCAACCAGGTCCTCCAGACCTACGTGATCGGCCCCAACCTGACCAGGCGTCCGGTACGTTTGTTCTGGACGGAGGGACAGTATTCGGGACCGCGGGTCCATTTCGGCAATAATTACGAGGTCAAGATCTACTACAACAATCAGATCCCGGACCCCTACACGACGAATCCCGACAATGAGACCTACATCGCCAACGAGCAGATCACCTCGGTTTGGCCGCCCAGCATTTTCATCAAGAACAATGAACTGCGCGCCATGGCCAACGTCAGGGGCCGCGTGTTGATTTCCTATTCGCGCCGTCCGGAGGGGGTCAGCACCAACCGGGAATTGTTAGCGTTCGAGGTGGTGGATGTGCTTGAGCCGATGAGTTCCACCCTCTCGGTCCATGTGGGCGACCGCCTGCTGCCGAAGCGCAGCGACAACCCGACCAACGCGCTTTTTTGCGATGTCACCCGCGGCGCGGTGGACGCCACCGGGGTGCGTCCTGACGAGGTTTTCGCTTACAAACACATGATGGGAGAGCGTAATGGCTGGGTCTGGGCCATACGACCCACAGACGCGGCCTGGCAACTGGAAATCTTTTGGAAAGCCAAGGAGCAACTGGATGTCATCTGGCCCTTCGAAGTGGACATTTATGATGTCTCGTGGGACCTGAACAGCCAGCGTTGTGCCCTGGTCACCGGACGGGCGGGCACGATCGGCCGGGTTTATTTCCCCCAGGAAGTGCTGGCCGAAGTGATGCCCTACCAGAGCGTGGAAGCCGTGTTCGGCGGCACAACCAATTACCCCAAGTCCTACAGCGCGGTAATGACGGTGGCTGGCCGTGCCATGCAGCCGCAGTTGCCGGGCCTGTGCACGGTAAAGTACACTATCGGTGAGGACGTCTATTTCGAAACCATCCGCATCGCCGCCGAACTCTCGCCGCTGGTCTATCAAGGAGTCAGATCCTGGGCCATCGGGCAGGAGATTCGACCTTTTATCACGAGCGGAGCACCCACGGGAGCCACCTATGATGCCTGGCCCGGCATGCTCCGCATTCCTTCGGCTGCTCCGGAGGGCGCCTCCATCACCAACCTTCCGGGGGATCGCTGGGATCGCTATCATCCCGGCCTCTACGCGTACCCCACGGGCTATCCGACCGACGACGCGGGGCGGCAATCCCAGGTTTTCTCTTTGAATCTCGGTCATCTGAGTGTCTGGTGGTGGAACCCGACGGCGCTCGTTGAAAAGGAAGGATTTCCCGTCCCCATCTACTGGCCTTCTTTGGTCTGTGATTATCAGAATGAGTGGCCCGAGGCCGCGCCGCAAATCGTCATCGCCAGCTTCCAGGGATCGGCCTACGGGGGTTACCTGGACGATGGCACCTCCGGCCTCCGCTTCACCCAACCGCCGGTCACCATTCAAGGCACGGCCACAGTGACCAACGCGCCCCCGGATGGTTGGGGCGACCCCATCTATGACCAGGGATTCACTTTCGAGACCTGGATCAAACCCAGCGTGGTTTCAGACTATCGTGGGATCATGACCATGCTTTCCGCCGATGGAACCAACGCCCTCTCGCTCTTTATCAAAGATGGCTTGGTGGGTGCCGCCCTCATTAGCTACGCCGGCAGCGGCGTCACCACGCAGGAGTGGTACGCCACCGCGTCGGTCTTGACCAATGAATGGGCTCATGTCGGCTTGGCCTATGCGGCCGGCGGCGGCCTTCATTTCTACGTGAATGGCCAGCCCGCCGGCCCTCATGCGGATGTGCCCGCCGGATTGGGCGGGTACGTGATGGGTTCGGTCGAATTGGGTGTCCTGGGCTCATGGACGCAAACCGGCGCCAAGGCCAGCTTCGGTCTCTTCCTGGGATGGATGGATGAAACTCGCATGTGGATAGGGGAACGCGCCGCAACGGCAGTGCTCTCCGCCTATGCCGTGCCGGTTGATGAGAACTCCAATCCCGACCTGATCTTTCGGTTCGATCACGATCCAGCCCGTTTGAACGCCGGCACGGATCCCTTGGATCGGACGGGAATCTTCTACATCAGCGGCACGCAGACGGGCAAAGTCGAGTTGGATTCGTCGCCTGGCGCCAACGTGCTCCTGCACCGCAGCGGCAAGGCCTATCCGAGCCAGAACCCGGAGATTTATGTGCAGAACGATGTCAGTGCGCCGGGGTATAATCCCAACGAGGAACATGCCCTGATGCTGGGACCCATTGCCTACGCCTTGCGCTGCGATCTCAACATCACCAATCGTGACAGCACCCATACTTCATGGCCTTTTGCCCTGGTCGAGTACAGCCCCACTACCGGCGATTGGCGGCGCGCCCTGGATGTGTATCAGGTTGTCGCCACCAACCTTCATTATCCCCGCTTTGTTCAGCACATCGAAGCCGGTCGAATGATTCAGCCCCCCGCGCCCCTACGCTCGATTTTGCCCGACAACTGTGTCCATACCTACGTTGAGTCGTCCGACATCACCCACGTCTTCCGCGACCGCTTGCGCTATTACTGGGCCAAGCAGGCCGCCAACACCGGGGGCAAGCTCGATGTGGTCCTGCGCTTCTTCTATCCCATGCAGAGTGGCTTCTGGATTCCGCAGTTGCCGGCAGACCAGCAGTTGCCGCCCCTGACGGAGGTGCCCTGGCTTAGCGCCTTCGAGGAGCCTGATCAATCACCGGACAACATCCGTTCTGGCACGCCAGTGAAGGTAACCTTCGAAATCCAATGGCCGGAGATCGTGCCGACCTTATCCATCTGCGATACCTTGACTCTGCCCAAGGACGGTCTGCCCGCTGTGCGCGGCCAGAAGAGCGTGCGCATCGCCTATCAGCAGTCCGTCGCCCGTTCTGGCGGAGGCAAGGAAAGTGGGGTGCTGATTGACGCCACCCGGGCTCGCAAGGTCACCTTGACTAATGTCCCGCCCGAGATGCGGGCCATGCGCGACCCGCGCTCCGGAAACACCTTTTTCTCCGACCTCGATCCAGACCTCCGCGAGCGGCTCTTTTTTGTGCCAACGGAGTCTCCCGCCAACCGGCTTCAGTTGAAAGGCATCTTTACGGAGTACCCCAACTACCACTACCTGCGCCTGAACTTGATGACGCCCGACCTGATTGATTTGGCCAAGGACCCGAGGCGGATGGTGGGGATTGACGAAAGCTGGACCACCGCCATTGATGTGTTGCCGACCGAACGCATCACCATGACCGATGAAGATGAGTTCTTTGACAGCCTGGCACTGTGCACGCCGGGGTTCGGAGCGGGCTATGTGACCCTCGTGTTCAACAACAGCACCAACATTGACATGGTGGATCCGGGCGACCCCATCAGCATGGCCGTGATCCGGGTTCAAACGAATCTTTTCCGGGGAATGATTGACATCATCCAGTCTTCGAACCCACTCGACAAATACCTCACCCTGCGCCACATCGGCGACTTCTCCGGGGTTCCACAGAATTGGGCCTTTGAGTGGCAATATGCGCGGCCGGAGGGCGGCGTGGCGCCGACCAACGACTCCAGTTGGCTTCAACTTATCAATTCCGAACCCGGACGCTATACGACCCTCTTCGGATCCTCGGGCGAGTTCGGCCTGGCCGATGCCTATGTGCGCTGCCGTTACCGTGCTTTGGATCCTCAAATCCAGTCCATTGTTGGCACCAACCTGAGCGGATGGACCCAGCCGGTCCTGTGCGAAGGCTGGATCAAGCGAGTGCTCAAGGCGATCAATCCCTTCGACCAGCGCATCCGGGATTACAAGAACTACGCGCTCAACATGGATCTGAGCATGATCCAGCAAGCCGGCCAGCCCTACGCCGGCGACATTCCGCTGAACCTGGACGCCATGAATGAATACGGCCTGATCCCCATCTACCAGACCGTCCTGGAACAATCACGCGGACTGAGCATTGACAGCACGCTGGATTATATGCCAACTGAGCTGAGCGTATGCCTGGCCTTGACGCTTGCCGCCGGCAGGCTGAACGACCTGTACATGGTGCTCGGCAACGAGGCTTACGCCGATGCGTTGAATCCCACCGTGTCGCTCGGCAATGACGATCCGGTGCTGGCCGCCGAAGCCCCTTCCATCTTCGCCTTTCAAGGCATCGTCCCCAACCTGCTCGAGGAGGAACTCGCGCTCCTGCGAGGCCGCGATTGTTCGGTGCCATTGAATCCGCCGTACAACGAGTTTCCGATCTACAACCGGCTTCCTTGGAATTTCACGGCCGACATCACTCATGGCCAGGTCGCCTACGTGCTTAACTACGGCATCTCCGACCTCAAAGGCGACCAGAACGGCGTATTGGATGCGGCTGACGCGGCCAAGCTTTACCCGCAAGGTCACGGCGATGCCTGGGGACATTATCTCTCGGCGCTCAAGTCCTACTACTACTTATTCCGCCACCAGAACTTCACCTGGTTCCCCCAGCTCGAAGGCATCCGGTTGGGAACAACGGAGGTCACCATGTCCGCGCTCCACGAGGTGAAGTTCGCCGCGTCCGCCGCCGCCAAAGCCAAGACCGGGCTGGCGATCCTGGATCGGACCTATTGCCAGCTCTACGAGGAGGGCGCCGACGAGTCCTGGACGATTCAACGGGACATCCGCCCGAGCCGGGCGTGGGGCGTTGGCGAGTGGGGGGCGCGGGTAAACATGGGGGCCTATTTCGATTGGGTCATGGCCAATGCCTTGCTGCCCGACACCTCCGACCCGACCAACCTCAATCCGCTGGCGGTCATTGACCGGACGACGGTCCCGGAATTGACCCAAATCGTGCTGGCCGCCAACGACGTGCAGCAGGTGGTGGACATGGCCGACCGCGGCATGAACCCCTTGGGCTTGGGCGAGGGAGCCGTGCCCTTCGACATCAGCCCAGCCGAGATTGACCAGGGCAAGACGCACTTCGAGCAGGCTTACGCCAAGGCCCAGGAGGCTCTCAAGGTAGCTCGCGGAGTCTTTGATCGGGTCCAGGCCTGCACCGCGGCTCTTCGTGACCAGAACGAGCAACGGGACCTAGACACGACCGTCCTGGAGCAGGAGCAAACCTACGAACGCCAGCTTCTGGATATCTACGGTTATCCCTACCAGGAGGACATCGGCCCCGGCAAACTCTACCCCGAAGGTTATACGGGCCCCGACCTCGAACATTTCGCCTACATCAATCGGTATGACTTCTTCGGGCGCATCCCGCTCGATACTTCGGTCATCCAGACTACGGTGGTGAAGCCGACGATCACCGGGAACGGCATCCGCACCTACGCGCCAGGCGAGTTGGTGGCGCCGTTGCCGTCGTCGGATCCGGACCTGGCGATCGAGGACATCCTGCAGTTTATTTCCCCCGAATATGCGCAGCGGTACGCCGATATTAAGGCCAGGTACGTGGAAATCTCCGGCAAGGCCCGCCTGACCCGCCGGGATGTGGATTCGCTCGGCATCGCCGAATTGTCGAGCTTCTACAACGAAGTCTTCGGGGTTTACGACACCATCGAATCCGCCGTCTTTGGCGCGGTGGAGAGTGCGGTGGGCTGGTTCGACGGGGTCCTGAGCGCGCCGGTGGACCAGATTGACGACTTTATCAGCAACTGGGTGGGCCCCTCCCAGAACCTGAATCCGCTGACGCTCAACGGTCCTAACGTCTCTTATACAACCAACCTGCTCACCTACTGGGTGGGCAGCGACGGCCTCCCCACCAAGCCCGATGACTATGTCTCTTCGCGGCGCGCCGAAGGCGAGATCCAGGTGGCCTTGAGCCAATACGTGCTCGCCTTGCGCGAGGCGACCGCGGCGATCGCCAATTCTGAGGACGAATTCAAGAAAGTCCATGCGGCGGATGCCGAGTATCGCAACAAGCTCGGCGCGGAGATCACGGCCTACTATGGGTCGGTCAACGCGCTGAACCAGATGAATTCACTGCAACAGATCCTGGCGGTGGTGGACAAAGCCATTGCCCTGACGCAGAAGATCTATGACACGGGCATGGAGGTTTACAACTCGGTGGAGGCCGCCATTCCGGCGATAGCTGGCGTGGCCTTTGACATCAAAGCCGCCATCGTCGGCGTCCAACGTGGAATCCAGGCTGGGGTCAACGCTGCCAACCTGGTGGAGAAACTGGCCAACCAGGAGCAGATTGCCTCCACCGCCCAGGACATTGAGACCGGCAAACGTATCATCGAACTGAACGCCACCGCGGGCGGCATCTTCAGCGAGTCAACCGAACTGGCCCTCAAGGTGGTGGATGCCTCGTTGGCTTATCTGAGTTCGCTCGACAAGTTGGACGTGGCCCTGCAAACGGCCGAAACCTTCCGCATGCAGTATGAACGCGCCAAAGCCGCCGGCGACATGATCCAGGTCGAACGCGAGCAATCGCGCCGGATATGGGCCACCGACCTGAGCGGCCGCCGCTACCGCAACATGGCCTACCAGATCATCCGCAACGACGACCTGGTGCGTTACGAGCAGACCATTACCATGGCTCGTCGCTACGTGGTACTTGGCGGCCAAGGCTTACGATTACGAAACCGGTTTGCTCCGTCACGACGGCGGCGTGGGTGCGCCTGGACGCGAATTCCTCTCCCAGATCGTGCGGGCGCGGGCGCTCGGCCTTTTCACTGCTGACGGCACGCCGCTGCCTGGCGGTTCGACCGGCGATCCCGGTCTGGCCGACATCATGGCGCGCATGAGCGCCAACTGGTCGGTGCTCGACGGCCGGCTGAACTTCAACAATCCGCAGACTGAAACCGGCGTGTTCTCGCTGCGCCAGGAGTTGTTCCGCATACCTTCCGGCACGGCCTTTGACAAATCCTGGCGGGATATCCTGGCCCGCTACAAGGTTCCCGATGTGCGCGATGTCCTCGAATACCGCACTTACTGTCTGCCGTTCGCGCCGGCCGGGACCACCGAACCCGGACTCGTCATCCCCTTCTCGACCACCGTCAATTTCCGCGAGAACTTCTTCGGTTTGCCGCTGGCGGCCGGTGACAACGCCTATGACTCGACGCACTTCGCCACCAAGGTGCGCGGGGTGGGGGTGTGGTTCTCCAACTACCGCAACACCACCCTGGCCAATCAGCCGCGGGTCTATCTGGTGCCGGTGGGCGAGGATCGCATGCGCGTGCCCGACGGCGTCGGCGAGACCATCCGCTCCTGGAGTATCCTGGATCAGGCCCTGCCCATTCCTTACCCCCTCTCCAATGAATCCTGGATGAGTTCCGACTGGAACGTGCGAACGGACGTTCTGGGCGGCGAATTCTTTGCCCGCCGGCGCATTGCCTCCCTGCGCGCCTACCATGACAGCGGGTTCAACGTGAGCGAGATGACCATGAATTCGCGCCTGATCGGGCGCTCGGTATGGAACTCGCGCTGGCTCATCATTATTCCCGGAGGCACCTTGCTGGCCGATGCCGACAAGGGCCTTGAGCAGTTCATTCACGGACGGGAACTGGCCCCCGGATCGGGCACGTATGACGGAGAAGGCGTCAAGGACATCAAATTGTTCTTCCTGACCTACTCCTATTCCGGCAATTGAGCGAAGGCTGACCTCGAAATCACAGGATGCCTATGAAAACACGAGTTGCAATCACCGCCGCGCTGCTTGGGATCGGCGTGGCTTCCGCCGCCACTCTGCGTCCATCCATGATTGTCTATGGAGTGATTCGCGACTCCTACGGCCTTTATCTGGGCCCGGATGGCGCGATGGTGTCGGCCTTTTTCGGCACCAACGAAGTGGCCCTAACCCCGACCAGACCCCAGCCGGCCGGGGCGAACTATCGTTTCGACGTCAACGTCAGCGATCCGCTCACCGCCGGACCAAATGACGTCACGCCGGGCGCCACAGTCACCATTCGCGTCAGAATGGGGACCGTCCTGGCGCCCACCATCGGCACCAACACTTTCATTGCTCGAGGTGACGGCTCCAGCGTCCGTATCAACCTGGTTATCGGGGTTGATAGCGACAACGACGGCCTGCCAGACGATTGGGAGCGGATGGTGATCGCCAACAGCGGCGGCGCGGTTTCGAATCTCCTCCAGGTCGGCCCGGGGATGGACCTCGATCACGACGGCGTGTCCGACGACCAGGAGTTCTGGAATGGCACCTTCGCTTTCCTGCCCGACGACCAAATGCGCATGGGTTCGCTCAAAGTCACAGAAAACGGGCGGCTGAGTTTCTCCTTCACCTCCGTCAACGGCGCGATCTATTCGGTGGAATCAACTCCCGCTCTGGAGGCTCCCGAATGGAGCGCGATCCCTGTTTCCCTGACGGACAGCGGCCCTCTCTCGTTGAACGAGTTTAATGGCGACGGTCAGGTGGTGACGCTCTACCTCGCGGCCGCTGGTCCCACCCATTTTTACCGGCTGCGGTCCCGGTAACTGCCCAGGCGAGATGATGAGAATGACACATTTGGCCGCTTTGATTGTATTCCTGGCGGCCCTGGGGGCGGCGGAGGCGGATTCGTGGACCAACCAGGCCGGCGGGGTTATTGAAGCTACGCTCGAAAGCTTCGACGGTGCCCGGGTCACGTTGGTGAGAACAAATGGGGCTGTTCTTCGGTTGCCCCTCTCGGCCTTGAGCGCCGCCGACCAACGCCGCGCGCGCCTTCAATCGGCCCAGTCCATCGCTCCGGATTTTGTCCGGACAGCCTACACGGACGCCCGATCCGTCCTGGACCGGTTCGATCGTCTCCCCGCCCACCAGCAAACCCCTGAAGCGCGAAGGCGGGCTCTCCACATGGCGCGTTCCGTGTTCGACGCTCGCATTAAAGCCCGCGCGGCGGAACTCCAAGACAAGACTGTCCTGGAGGAGGTGCGGCATCTTCGCACATCCCTTGGCGACCCGCCGCAAGATCAGCCCGACCCCAGCAAGGGGAAAGGAAACGGGGTTTCAAACACCAAATCCTGATGGTTGCGTATCGGGCAATACGCATGCACCCGCCAACCTGCTTTCTGACACGCTTCAGCCAAGGGCCTGAGGAAACCTGAGACACACTGCCCGCCTCCGAGACCTCCCGTCCCAGGTGTGGGTGCCCCGTCCGCACCACGCCCTCGAAGGAAAGGTGTTCGAGGTCTTCGGCCGGCTGCGGCATAAAGGCCAGCCGCATTTCCTGCTGGTGCTCACTCTCTACATTTACAGATGGCCAAAACTTGTCCATTAAATGGTTGTTAAGTATTTACAGTGCCTTACGCCTTTTCCGCCATTCCAGTCGAGGCTTGCGCGGAACGTTTCGAGATTCGGACTCATCTTCCCCCATTTGTGCGTGGGTTTCCGCGGCAGCCGAAACCGACGCAACTCGTTGAATGAAGCGTCCTTGATGGGGGTTACTCAGGCGCCTGCGGTTGGCTTTTCTTGGAGACAACCCCGGCACCCTTACCTTGGGCAGCGCCCCCAGCACTTTCGCCTGCGCTGCGGGATAGCTGTCGGCCAGCCGCCAGAGCCCTTGGCGGAGTCAGACCGTAGATTGGGGCATTACAGCACCTTCGTGGCAAAAAGCACCCTCTCTCCTCCGCCGGCCTCCACGCCTTGCCCGAGGAATACACCCGCACCAGCGCCCCGGTCGGCGCCCTCGCTGCCGGAGCTCCAGAAGAGGCCCATAGCATAAGCCGGTTTCAACGCAAAAATGACCCTTGCTATGGGCTGCCCCCATTTTTGACTTTCTTTGGCCTTGGCGCAGGGAGATCAGGTGGTTGGCTGTGGCGGCTGCTACGCCGGAAGTATGGATGGGGGTGCGACTGCCGGGCGCTGCAACACTGAACGCAGACCGTCAATGTGTTCGTCGAGGTCGGGCCGGATGGTGGCCCGGATGGGGTCGAGGATGAAATCAATGCCTTCGCGGATGTCGGCATAGCGGGCGTAGAACTGGTTGGTGAGCATGCGCCCGACGGTTTCGGAGGCGCGGAGCAGTTCGCCGGGGTGGCACTCGCCGTGGGCGGGGGCGACCCGTTGGGCGCCCAGGAGGAAGACGCAGCGTTTTAGCGGGGCTTCGTGGCTGGCCATCCCAGACGCTCCCGACTGGCACGCCCCCGTGTCTGCCTCTGTGACCATGTAGTGACCAGGTAGTCACCAGGTAGTGACCAGGTAGTGACCAGGTAGTAAACATACTACCTGGTGACTACCTGGTGACTACCTGGTCACTACCTGGTCACTACATGGTCACAGCACAAGAGAGATGCCGGAGTGGCCGAGCACAGGATATCCAGGGGGTGCCAGAACGACCGATCTCCACAAATCGGTATGCAAAGGGCCTCGGCTCAGGTTGCGCGATGGGGGCTGAACGGCAGGCTCCGGCCTCGGCTGACTGTCCCCGGCAGCGGCGTCGCCAAGCGCCCCGGCCTGGCTGGTTTGCCCATTCCAGGCGCATCTGGTGGTGTGGCCAAGTCACTGCAATCACGTGACTTGCGATGGCAGTCCTCGAGCTCGTTCCTCCCGCAAGCCACAGCTTGCGCCTTGGTTCCCGGCTTGCCCCACGGCAGCGGCTCCACGAGCAGCCCGCGCTCAGCCTGCGGCCCGGCAGAGTGCATTCCCACTCGACCCGGTCCGCGCGATCCGGCTCGGCGGGCGCGTCTTGTGAAGACCACCGTTGCGGGAAGCCACGGGGCGAAAACCCGAAGCCCGAAATCCGAAGGCCGAAAGAAGGCCGAAGTCCGAAACCCGAAACCCGAAAGGCAAACCTGCTCCATCCCCGCGCCTGGACCTGCGACCCAGCCGGCAGCGGCTTAATCAGCGCTAGCAGCGGGGCAGGAGCAGGCTTTTCGGACTTCGGGTTTCGGCCTTCTTTCGGCCTTCGGGTTTCGGATTTCGGATCTGGGAAGCTGGGGCTTGTTGGAAATGTCGCGATGCGCCCCGGCTCGCAGGGGCATTTCATCTGCGGTGCGTAAGCAATTGGGGTCCTTAATATTATCAAGCCCCCACTAGACATTGGTTTTTGCTCCTGATAAACCAGGCGCATGACGAAAGAGAAAACCGCGCCGGAATGGGATTACCTGCGCCAAGTGAGCGTCCGGCTGATCGGCCCGGAGGAACGCGAGCGCTACGATACCCTGCTGGAGAGCCAGCATTATCTGCACAGCGCCCGGGTGGGCGGGCAAAGCCTGCGCTATGTGGCGGAAGTCGACGGGCAATGGATAGCGCTGCTGGTGTTCAGTGGGGCCGCGCCGCACACCAAAGCTCGCGAGTGTCAGATCCGCTGGACGCCGCGGCAGCGGGCACGCCGGCTGTGCTTTGTGGTGAACAACAGCCGGTTTTTGGTTTTACCCGAGCGCCAGCGCTATCCGAATCTGGCCTCGCGGGTCCTGGCGTTGTGTCTGAAGCGACTTAACGCGGACTGGCAGGAGCAGTGGGGGCATCCGGTGGTTCTGGTGGAGAGCTACGTGGATGAGAGCCAGTACCGGGGGACCTGTTACCGGGCTTGCGGTTTTGCGGCGGTGGGGCTGACCGCCGGCTATGGCCGCTCCAGCCGGGACTATTACCAGGAGCACGGCCAGCCCAAACAGCTCTACCTGCGAGAACTGCGTCCCCGCGCGCTGGGCATTTTGCGGCAGGGACGGCTGCCGGCCGACTTGGCGGAGCATGAGGAAAAAGTCAGTGGGCCTTGCCCGCTGCAAGCCACCCACCTGGGTTCGCTGCTGGAAGTCTTTGAACAGTTCAAGGACCCGCGACGTGGCCACGGATTAAGACATCGGCAACCCTTCGTGCTGGCTTGCGCGGCCGCAGCCATGCTCATGGGAGCTGGCGGCTACGAGGCTTTAGAAGATGAGTGTCGTAAACTGACCCAACGCCAATTGCGGGCGTTGGGCTGTCGGCGCGATCCCAAAACCAACCGTTACCGCGCCCCCAGCGACAGCACCTTCTTCCGCGTGATGAACGGGCTCGACGCCGCCGAATTTGATCTGCGCATGGGCCAGTGGATGATGGCTCAAGAGATTTCGATTCTGCAGTCCCTGGCCGTCGATGGCAAATGTCTGCGCGGCAGCGCCCGCACCGAGGGTAAACCGTTGCAATTGCTCTCGGCCGTCAGCCACCGTTTGCGCCTGACGGTGGCGCAGGAGCCCATTGAGGAAAAGAGCAACGAAATCCCCGCCCTCCAGCCGTTGCTACGCAAGCTGCCCAAAGGGGCGCTGGAAGGCAGCCTCATCACGGCCGATGCCCTGCATTGCCAGCAGAAGAGCACCCAGTTCGTGACCCAGGAACTGGGAGCCGATTACCTCTTCGGCCTCAAAGGCAATCAAGACGGCATCTTGGAGCGGGCACAAATCCGGCTGCCCCAACGTTTTTTTTCCCTCTGAATACGACACCGGTTGGCTCAAGGAGCACGGGCGCTTGGTGCGCTGGCGCCTTCAAAGGACCAGCCTCAGTCCCGAAGAAGCCGGCCTGTGCGGTTGCTGGCAGTTCCTGGCGGTGTGGCGGGAGCGCCAGGAACTGCGGGCCGGCAAAGTGATCAAGCCCTCCGAAGAATACAGCTTTTACTGCACCAGCGCCGCCCCCAAGCAATACAGCGCCCGGCAGTTGCTGCAATCCATCCGGGACCACTGGGGTGCGAGTGAAAACGGCGCCCACTACCGTCGGGATGTCAGCCTGGGCGAAGACGCTTCCAGAATTAGCAAGCGCGCGGGTGCTTTTGTCATGAGCACTTTGAGGAACCTGCTCTTGGGACTCTTTGAACTGCAACAACACCGAGGCCAAACCAAGGCGCGCACTTTCCCGGGCTGGCGGCGCAGGCTGACCAACACCCAAAAGGTCCAACTCATCACCCGACCCCTATGAACAGCAGCTAAACTGGCGACGCCCTTGTCGCCCCTCAGCCCGGCCTATGAGCCATTGCTCTGCACCAAGGCCGGGCGGCCGACGGCCAAAGCTTTGGCGCCGTGAGATTGACCGCTCCGGCGCGCCGACTTGGGTCCAAGGCTGTGAAACGCAAAGCGTCCCTACGCTGCGGGGGACGTGTGGCCTTTTCAGATGAAAGAACCCTGCCCGGCTCGGCTTGTGCAAACGGTCGTGCTTGACATTAGGGCTGCGGTTTGACAGGGTCGGGCCGTGGTGGGGGAGACGGGAAGACGATTTTGCCTCACCGGCCCGGCAAATGCGGGCGCTCCGAAGACCAAATTCCGATCAGTAAGGCGTGCTATGAAAAGACTCACATGTTTGATACTCGCAGCTCTGCCCCTCATTCCCTGCCTCAGCCGAGGCGCCGAAACCGCCCAGGCCAGGATATGGTGTGATTCACTGCGTTTCCAACGGGGGTACGACCAGCATGGGCTCTACACCCTGGATCTCACGACCCTCAGCACAGGGATTAACGGGGAGCTGACGTGGAACTTCATGAGCGGCAACTACCTGTATTCCACCTACCTGGAGCTCACGGATTTTTCGTTCGGCGGCGAAACGTTCCAGGGGACGCTCGAGGTGGATTACCCCGACTACCCCAACGTCCCGGATGCCAACGGCAACGGCTTTAACGACTTCTTCGAGGTGGCCCAGCCCGTCGCCAGTGTGACGACGTCCGGGGAATACAACTTCGAGGTTTATGGTTCGGGACCCTGCACGGCCACCTGGAGCCGCGTTGCTGGTTCCAAAGACGGCACTTGTGTCTTGAGCATGAAACTCGACGGCTTTACGACCACTACGTTCACCCATTCATTCGAAGTGATCGAATACGCCGGCCCGATTACGTACACGCCCGGGCAGACGAACGTAATGGCCAGCCTGGTGGTGACCCAAACCGGCAATGCTCTCAACGTCATGCAAGGGCCCTGCCAGTTCGTCAAAGTGCCCTCGGACCCTTACAACGACCTGACGATTAGCGATGGCACCTGGACCAACAGCGCCTTGCAGAGCCTCAACTTTACAGGAGACCCGTACGGGGACCTTTACCGCTATGCGGAGTGGCCCACCAACTATTATGGATGGCTGGACTTCAAGGACGGCGATCCCAATACCGCCGAGGCCGATTATTTGTGGTGGAACCTGTCCATTGATGATGCTAACGACGCCGATCACGACACGATTCCGGATTTGAGCGATGACCCGCAGATCACTCCGCCGCGCCAGCCCAGGTTAACGCTCGCCTCGAACGCGGGCGAACTGCTGCTGACCATCGCCGGCGATGTGGGCCGCGTACACGAAATCCAGCAACTAGCTGCTTTGGGCTCCACCAACTGGCAATCGGTGCAGTCGGTCACCCTGACCAACGATCCGCAAACGGTGTCTTTGACGCTCCCCGGCGGGAACTCCAGCTTCTGGCGCGTCAGGGCCCAGTGACGGCGAATATCAAGTGGCCGGCGGCGGAATGGGCATGCAGGGCGGCGCTGTTTACCGCATCAACAGACTCCGTCCACCTGATAGAAACCAGGAAATACACCAAACACATGAAAGGGATGTGCCTTTCGTGTGTTTGACGTATTTCGTGGTTCTCCGCCTCGTTGGCTCTGAGTCGGCCAGGTTAGGGTCCAGTCGGGCAGATCAAAGGCCGGGTCCAGCCGGTAGCGGACGGGGGTGGCCTTGAAGAAGTCCTGGGCAAATTGACATTCCTTCCTGGGCGACCTTGGCCCTTCCGCCAGTTGGTCACTTGTTTGTCGTCAACATTTTGCCTTGCCCTGGCCGCGAGCGCGTGATACAAGCGATCATTATGATAGGTAGTCGAGGACGTCAGGTGGGGATGGTGACATTACCATACCCCGCAATTGCGTACCTGCGTTTGGTCCGGTCCTGTTTGGCCGATCAACACCTACTCAACTACCCCATGCGCCAGGGCGCTGATAGGCCAGCGGCTTTAGCTCCACGGCCGAATGGCATGTCGCGGTCCTGTCGTTTCGATACTCGAACCTCCCCCATGTTGATGAAGCAGAAGACCCGACGCTGGGCTAGCCAGGTGTGTAGGGTTTGGGCACTCATGCTATTCGTTCCAGTTGGACCGGTGTGTTCCCAAACTGTTGATTTCTTCAACCCCGGTGCGAATGCCCTGGTTTACACGATGGCCCTGCAATCAGATGACGAGATTGTCGTAGGCGGCTCCTTTTCGGCGCTAGGTGGCGTGAATCGGGCGGAGATCGGGCGACTCGATGCCAGAGGTGCGCCGGACGCCGGTTTCAATCCCGGTGCCGGCCTGTATGTGAGTGCGCTGGCTGTCCAGGTTGACGGGGGGATTCTAGTAGGAGGCATGTTCAGTAGGCTGGGCGGAGAAACCCGTAATCACATCGGCCGGCTTGATACCTCGGGGTCGTTAGATGCGACCTTCAATCCGGGAGCGAACGACCGTGCATCATTCCTGGTAAGGCCGGATGGCAGCACGGTCGTGGCGGGGGCGTTTACGATGCTGGCTGGGCAGCCACGTAACCACCTCGGACTGCTCCGCAGCGATGGCACCCTGGACCCGGTTTTTGATCCATCAGTGAGCGGCGCTGTGGTGGATTCACTCGCAGGGCAGGCGGATCGCAAAATCCTGATCGCGGGCGTGTTTACGGCGGTCGCTGGCCAGGCCCGTACCAATCTTGCGCGGCTCAACGCCGATGGCACACCAGATCTGACGTTCCAGGCAAGCATTGACGGGCCGGTGTATTGCATGGCCGAGCAAGCCGATGGGAGGATCGTGGTAGGGGGCCAATTTGCAACGGCGGGCGACCAACCGCACGCCTGCCTCGCGCGACTCGAGGCCGACGGCACGGTGGACGCCTCCTTCACCATTGGGACTGACGGTGGCGCCGTTAACTCCATGGCAGTTCAGGCCGATGGCAAGATCCTGGTGAGCGGGTTCTTTGCCAGGTTAGGCGGAGAGGCGAGGAACTACATTGCCCGGCTGAACGCCGATGGGAGCCTCGACCCCTTGTTTAATCCATGGGCCAATGATTACGTGAACTCGGTGGTACTCCAACCGGATGGAAAGATTCTGACTGGAGGCTGGTTTGGCTCGTTGGGAGGCCAATCCCGCTATGGGATTGCACGGTTGAACAACGCAGATCCGGCAACGGAGAGCCTGGCCTTTGACGGGAGCAGTGTTGTCTGGTTGCGGGGCGGCTCGAGTCCTGAGGTGTGGTGCACGACCTTCGAAGCCTGTACGAACGGGACGGATTGGGTGAACATTGGTCCGGGAGAGCGCGTGCGAGGCGGGTGGCAGCGAACTGGATTGAACCTTCCGGCCCCCGCCATCATTCGCGCGCGGGGGTTCGTCGCAGGTGGGTGGCGAAACGGCTCGTCCTGGTTTGTGGAGGCCATCCTTGAGGCGCCTGTGGTAACACGGCAACCTTCCGGTCTGACCAACGCCGCAGGCACGATGGCTTCATTCTGCGTTCACGCGGACGGTGCTCCACCGCTAAGCTATCAATGGCGCAAGGACGGAGTGGATCTCAGCGATGGCGGAGCTATCTCCGGCGCGCGGGCTTCGGTCCTGTGGCTGAGCCCCGTCTATGGCGCCGACGCGGGAGAGTATTCGGTCGTCGTCACCAATTCGCTCGGGGCCGTCACGAGTTCCGTGGCCATGTTAGGGGTCCAGGACCCGTGTATCACGGCCCAGCCTCTCGACCGGACAGCCGCCTTTGGGCAAACGATCGCACTCACGGTAACCGTCGGCGCCACGCCCCCCATCGGCTATCAATGGTACCGAGGCGAGGAGGCTCTTAACGACGGTGGGAACATTTCCGGCGCACATACCTCGAGTCTCTCGCTCAGTAATGTCTATGGCGGTGACGCCGGTGGGTATTCGGTAATCGTTAGTAATTCATACGGGACTGTGACCAGTGGAGTAGCGACTTTGCGCGTCGCGGATCCCATGATCCTGACGCAGCCTGCCAGCCAGTCAGTCACTCCAGGACAGCCGGTTGCGCTGAGTGTGGCGGCCGTTGGCACGGCGCCGGCCTACCAATGGCGAAAAGATGGTTTAGACATTACTGGGGCGACGATGGCTTCGCTGACGCTGACCAACGCGCAGGGTGCCGATGCGGGCGGCTACAGTGTCGTGGTAAGTAGTGTTTTTGGCAGCGTGACCAGTGCGCTTAGCATGGTGACGGTGAACGTGGCAAACCCCGGTTCATTTAATCCTGGTGCCGGCTATTCAAACGTATTTTCCCTGGTTGAGCAAGCGGACGGCAGGGTTCTGGTGGGCGGCGCGTTCACGAACCTCGCCGGGCAATGGCGTTCCGGCCTCGGGCGACTGAATGCGGATGGGAGCCTGGACGGCGGCTTCAATCCGGCGAGCCGCGGCAGCACATTCTATTGCGTTACTGTTCAGACAGACGGGCGGATTCTAGTGGGTGGTGCCTTTACGACACTGGGCGGACAGACGCGCAACAATATCGGGCGGCTGGACGCGGATGGCAGCCTGGACACGGCCTTCAACCCGAATGCCAATCACCCCGTCCTTTGCCTGCTCGAGCAGGCTGACGGCAAGATTCTGGCCGGCGGCATTTTTACCACGCTTGGCGGCCACACTCACCTCTCGATCGGGCGGCTCAACCGTGATGGCACGCCGGACGATACGTTCAATCCCAGTGCCGGCGGTTGGGTAAATACACTGGCGCTGCAGCCGGACGGAACAATCCTCGTGGGCGGCATCTTCTCCGCATTGGACGGAGTGTCGAGTAAATTCATTGGGCGGTTAAGAACGGATGGCACGGTGGACACCAACTTTAATTGCAGCGCCAATGGGCCGGTGAATTGCCTCCTGGTGCAGCCGGATGGCAGGATCCTCGTTGGCGGCCAGTTCACGATGCTGGGTGGAGAAACGCGCAATTATTTGGGCCGTCTAAACGTTGACGGTTCGCTCGACACCTCGTTCAATCCCGGGGCTAACAATCAGGTGATTTCCCTGGCCCTGCAAACGGACGGAAAGATCCTGGTGGGGGGCCGTTTCACCGTGCTGGCAGGCCAGGCGCGTAGTTATGTCGGCCGGCTTAACGCGGATGGGACAGTGGATGTGAGGTTCAACCCGACTGCAGAGGGAGGCACGGTCAATCCCGGCGTTTATGCCTTGGCCTTGCAGACAGACGGCGAAATACTCGTCGGCGGCGGCTTCACAACGTTGGGCCAGGTTCCGCGCAGCCGCATCGCGCGTTTGAGCAACACAGAGCTCGCTACCCAAAGCCTGGCTTTCGACGGTTCGACGGCCACCTGGCTGAGGGGAGGTGCTTCGCCCGAAGTCTGGTGCACGAGTCTCGACGCCTGCACTAACGCGACTGACTGGTTTAGTCAGGGGGGCGGCGTGCGTATGCCGGGGGGCTGGCAATGGACTGGGTTGGCACTCCCGACCAACTCGACAATTCGCGTGAGGGGTTTCGTCGCGGACGGTTACTTCAACGGCTCCTCGCGGTTCGTGGAGACGAGTGCAGGTCCGCCGAGAATAACCGCCAATCCTGTCAGCCAGGTCCTCACTGGTGGGCAATCCGTGGTTTTCAGTGTAATGGCTGCGGGCACTCCGCCACTTAGCTATCAGTGGCGTAAGAATGGCACGAATGTGCCAGGTGCGAACTGGGTATCCCTGGCGCTGACTAACGTGCAGGCGACAGATTTGGCCGGCTACGATGTGCTGGTGAGTAACCTATGCGGCTGCACAACCAGTGCGGTGGCAGTCCTGAGGTTGCAGGCAGCACCGGATCAGTGGAACCCCCAAGCTAACGCCGCCGTTAACTGTCTGACCCTTCAGGCAGATGGGAGGATCCTGGTGGGCGGCAACTTCACTGCCTTGGGTGGACAAAATCGCATGTACATTGCGCGGATGGGCGCACACGGCACGGTTGACAATTCATTTGGCGGCAGTGCGAACGGCCCGGTAAGCTGCCTGACGATGCAGCCGGACGGCAAGATCCTGGCGGGCGGGTCATTCGGCACCTTGGGTGGACAAACGCGGAATCGAATCGGCAGGCTCGATAGCGATGGGTTGACGGATGCGGCCTTCGACCCGGGAGCTAATAACACCGTGTATTGCCTCGTCGTGCAGCCGGACAACAAGATTCTGGTCGGCGGCGCATTCACGACGCTGGCCGGGCAATCCCGCAGCTACATCGGGAGGCTCAACGACGATGGTTCATTGGATGAGGACTTCAATCCCGAACCAAATGGTTCCGTGTATTCCGTAGCGGTGCAAGTAGATGGAACGATTCTACTAGGAGGCAATTTCACGACGCTGGCTGGACAGCCGTGCAGCCGCATCGCGCGGTTGCATCCTGACGGCACGTTGGACACGGGTTTTAACCCTGGTGCCAGCGGCACCGTTTACTGCCTGCAGATCCAGAACGATGGCAAAATCCTGGTCGGGGGGGCTTTCACAATGTTGGGAGACCAGGCCTGTAATTATCTTGGGCGCCTGAACGCGGGTGGCACCAGAGATGCCACCTTCAACCCCGGGGCCAATAATGCCCTCTCGTGTCTGGCGCTGCAGGCAGATGGCCGAATTCTGGTCGGAGGCTCGTTCACATCGCTGGGCGGGCAGACTCATTATCGCCTTGGCCGGCTTAACCCCGACGGCACGCTGGATACCGCGTTCAATCCAAGCGCGAGCGACACTGTGTCCTGCTTGTTAGTGCAAGCTGACGGCAGAACTCTGGTGGGAGGGAGTTTCCTGCAATTGAGCGTGCAGAACCGACAGTGGCTTGGCCGACTCAACAATACCGACCCAGCAACCCAGAATCTGAGCTTCGACGGTTCGACTATCTCCTGGTTGCGCGGGGGTGCCAGTCCGGAATGCTGGCGCACGACTTTTGAGGCATCGACCAACGGCCGCGACTGGTTCATTTTGGGAGAGGGCGAGCGTGTTGCCGGTGGGTGGCAGTGGACGCAGGCAAATCTTCCGCTCGATACCGTGATTCGGGGACGCGGCTTCCTGACCGCGGGACTGTACAACGGTTCCGGCTCCATAGTGGAGGCGACGTGGAATCCTCTGTTCATCGCCAGCCAGCCTCTAAGCCAGACAGTCGTTACGGGTCAGACGGTCGTGTTGAGTGTGACAGCCGGCGGCTTCGCCCCATTTGCTTACCACTGGCGCAAGGATGGGGTGCTCTTGGCGGGAGAAACCGAAGCATCCCTGACATTAACCAACATGCAGTGGGTAAATGGAGGGAGCTACGACGTTACGGTGACCAGCGCGTATGGCAGCCTCACCAGCGCCGAAGCCGTTTTGGCGTTTCCACTCACCGCTGACACCTTCAGCGGGGCAGCCAGTGGTTCCGGTTCGGTCGTGTCTTCGATGGTGGAACAGTGGGACGGCAAGATTCTGGTAGGAGGAAAATTCACCGCGTTGGGGGGGTGGGCCTGTGCGAACATCGGGCGGCTGAACCCCGATGGCAGTCCGGACCGCACCTTCCATCCCGGGGCTAACGATCAAATATTTTCCATGGCCGTCCAACCGGACGGCAAGATCCTGGTGGGAGGTTGGTTCACCGTATTGGGAGGCCAGGCGCGTGGTTACCTCGGGCGGCTCAACCCCGATGGCACGCTGGACCCGTTATTCAATCCCAGTGCAGGTGGGGGTGTGACCTACCCTGGCGTCTATGGCCTGGCCGTGCAACCAGACGGCAAGATTGTGGTGGGCGGCGATTTTAGGAAGTTGGGCGGACAGGCGTGCATGAACATTGGGCGACTCAATTCCGACGGCATCTTGGATACTAATTTCTATGCCACAGCCAACGACGTCGTCTATCCAGTAGCTCTCCAACCGGATGGCAAAATTCTATTAGCGGGGGCATTCTCCATCCTCAATGGAGAGCCTCGCAGTTGCATTGGCCGACTGAATCCGGATGGCAGCCTCGATACTGCTTTTAACCCAGGGGTATCCAGCACTCCCGTCGCGATCATTGTCCAAGCCGATGGGAAGATTCTTGTGGGGGGTGGTTTTTCAGCGCTAGCCGGGCAGGGGCCGGGCCACCTCGGACGCCTCAACCCGGATGGCAGCCTCGATACCCTCTTCAATCCTGAAGCCAATTCGACCGTTCGTACCGTTGTGCTGCAGGCCGATCGGAAGATTCTCGTGGGAGGCGAGTTCACCGGGCTGGGGGGCCGAACACGGACCTATATCGGTCGCCTTAACGCCGATGGCACTCTGGACACCACTTTTGATCCTGCAGCCGGTGGCTACGTGTATTCTCTCGCTGTTCAACCGGGCGGTAAACTGCTGGTCGGAGGCGCGTTTACCACGTTGGCCGGCGAGGCACACACGAACATCGGCCGACTGAATCCAACCTACCCCGCGACTGACAGTCTGGCCTTCGATGGGACCTCTGTCACTTGGCTGCGGAGCGGCACAAGCCCCGAATTCTGGCGCACGACCTTCGACGCTTCCAGTAATGGCCTCGAATGGTTGAGTCTGCCGGCCGGGGCACGTATTTCCGGGGGTTGGCAATTAACGGGATTGCACCTGCCGACCACCGTGACGGTCCGCGCCCGTGGTTTCGTCGCGGCCGGACGTTACAATGGCTCGACCTGGTTCGTGGAGAGCCTGACCCGGCCCGTAATCGAGATGACCGATGGCGGTTTGGCAGGCCGCTCCAACCAATTCGGCTTCACGGTCAGAGCTGCCCTGGGCAGTGCCGTGTTCGTGGAAGCCTCGACCAATCTGACCGACTGGAGCACACTGACTAGCAGCACGCTTGCCACTGGCACGCTCGACTTCAGCGAGCCCACCCCGCAGGTGTTTCCGCGACGGTTCTATCGCGTCCGGCTGCCGTGAACACAACCACAGGTGCAGCAAAAGTTGTAACCCACTGGAAACAGAGAGGAGATCATTTAATAGACAAACTTTGTCCATCTATAAAGGGTGACTGCAGGCTTGGGCCAAAAGGCGTTGGTCAATGATAATGTCATATTGCGAGGTCGCCCAGGTTCAGGAAGTGTGCACTATCATTGACACCTTTTGGGGGCGGAATGGGCATGCGGGGCGGGTCTTGACCGGGGTCCCGGTTCGTGGCGATTATGCGGCGTGCGAAGGCGCGGATGTCTGAGATGTTAAATGAACCTGCGAATGAAACCCCTGTTGTTGGTCGCCGCACTGACGCGCGGCTTGTCACTCCACGCGGTTGAGGCGCGATCTACCGAGGCGGCTGCCGGGGCGCCGCCTGCCTCCGAACGGCTTGAATGGTGGCGTGCGGCGCGCTTCGGCCTGTTCATCCACTGGGGGCCGGTGAGCCTCAAAGGCACCGAGATCGGCTGGTCGCGCGGCGGCGAGCGGCGCGGTTACGGGCGGCGCGGCACGCAAGTCCCCGTCGAGGTCTATGATAACCTCTACCGGCGATTCAACCCGACGAACTTCAATGCGGACCAATGGGTGGCCATCGCGAAGGCCGCGGGCATGAATTACCTCGTGTTCACCAGCCGGCATCACGACGGGTTCAGCATGTTCGACACGCAGGCTGACGACTACAAGATCACTTCGCCCGACAGCCCTTTCCGCCGGGACGTGGTGAAGGAACTGGCGGCTGCCTGTCACCGCGCCGGGCTGCGCTTCGGGCTCTATTACTCGCAGCCGAACTGGCACAGCCCGGATGCCTTTACCGACCGTCATACGAATTACCTGGCCTACCTCAAGACCCAGGTGCGGGAGTTGCTGACTCACTACGGCCAGGTGGACATCCTGTGGTTCGATGGCTTGGGCAAGAGCGCTAAGGACTATGACGGTGAGGCGTTGAACACCATGGCTCGCAGGCTGCAGCCGCGCATCCTCATCAACAACCGCGATGGGCTGGCGGAAGACTTCGACACGCCCGAGCAGGTCATCGGCAAGTTCCAAAATGACCGCCCCTGGGAAAGCTGCATTACGATCTGCAATCAGTGGGCTTGGAAGCCGGACGACAGGATGAAGTCACTCCAGGAATGCCTCGAAACGCTGGTGCGCTGCGCCGGGGGCGACGGCAACCTGCTGCTCAACGTCGGCCCGATGCCGGATGGCCGGATCGAGCCGCGGCAGGTCAAGCGGTTGGAGGAAATGGGCGACTGGCTCAGGAAATACGGCGAAACCATCTACGGCACGCGCGGCGGCCCCTGGAAACCCACCAAGTCCATCGCCAGCACGCGCAAGGGCAACACCATCTTCCTGCACCTGCTCGGTTGGAAGGGCGGGACGATTACGCTGCCGAACATCCCGAGGACGATTGTGCGGAGTTCAGCGCTGACCGGCGGGACGGCGAAGGTGCAGCAGGCCAGGAGTAAGATCGTGATCCGGATTGAGCGGCTGCCAGCACATCCGCCGGTTCGAGGGGCTGAATTGCTGTTGCCGCAAGGAACCAGCCGCCCGAACGAGCCGCAAATAGATTCGATCCTTAAGCTCGAACTGGATGGCTCCGCGATGGACCTGGAGGCCCTCTGAGTCGCGGCGGTTTTTTTACCACAGATGGACACAGATGAACACAGATGAACTCAAGCGGAGCACACGCGAAACGCGTGTGCTCCGCTTCAGGTACTCCTATCTGTGTTCATCTGTGTCCATCTGTGGTTCTCTTCAATGTTCCGCAACTCGCACTTGAGCCTGCCGGTCATCGGGCGGGTTGGCCTGCCGCCGCTGCTCGACCGTGAGCTGCGGGCGGGGGCGCGGCGGCCGTTGTTCTATTGGTTGCGTGGATTACTGGCGCTGGCGGCGGGCTTCCAGGGCTACGAACTGCTGGACCGTTACCTCCTTGGGTCGCCCCTCCGCTCCGGTTGGCCCCTGCTGGCGCCGAGAGGACCCATCGTCACGGGCGCGACTTTGCTCTACCAGATGACGTGGCTGTTGTTCCTGGCAACCTTGCTGATGGGACTCGTAGCCGCTGACAGCATCAACCGCGAGCGGCGCGAGGGGACGCTTGGTCTGCTGATGCTGACCGGCCTTTCCCCGGGCGAGATCGTGCGGGGCAAGCTGTTGTCCTGCGGGCTGACGTCATTCCTGGTGCTGCTCGGAGCCTTGCCGGCGCTGATGTTCCCCGTGCTGGCAGGCGGCGTGACCGGAAGCCAGGTAGCCGTGACCGGGATCGGGCTGTTGAACACGCTCTTTGTGGTTCTGGCAGGCGGTTTGTGGATGTCGGCGCGGTTTCAGGAGCGGCGTTACGCGGTGGCGGCAACGCTGGGACTGGTCGCAGCGCTGGCGTTTGGCCCCGAGCTGCTGGGCGCCGCTTTCTTTGGCCGCAGCTCTGCGCCTTTATTTCGTTTGTTCAGCCTGACAGGGTGGATGACGGCGGCGCAGGCGCCCGTCTTGTTGAGCTCGCGCGCTGCGCTTTATTGGTTCGCACTGACGCACGCGCTAGGCTGGCTCTTCCTGCGGCAAGCCGCTGTCACTCTGGCAGCAACCTGGCAGGACCATCCGCGCGAGCATTTCCGCGAACCAGAGCCGGCTGATGAATGGCCGCCCCGTCCACCCACGGTGGATGTGCCGGGGTCTTTGGGGGCCACGACCGAAACCGCAGCCGTTCCCGTGCGCGCTTCGTGGCTGACCGATCCGCGTCCGTGGGACGCCGACCCGATCCGCTGGCGCGTGGAGCGCCTCGGACCGGCGGAGGGCCTGATCTGGCTGGCGGTGACGTTGAACTTCCTGGCGCAATTCGGCACGCTGGGGTCGCTGTTCGGCGCGGGTGCCGGACCGACGGACATTTGGGGCCTGCTCTCCTTTGTTGGCATGGCGGTGATCGTTTTCTCGGGCGGATTGATTGCGTGGACGGCGGCGCGGTTCTTTCAGGACTCCCGGCGGCAGCAGGATTTCGAGCTGTTGCTGACGACGCCGCTGGGGAGCCGGAATATCCTGGCCGGCCAGTGGCGGGTGTTGCGGCGGGCGCTGACGTGGCCGCTGGGGGTGGTGCTGTTGGTGGGCCTGCCGTCAGGCATCTCTCTGCTTTATGATCTGGCCAATGGCTTCCATCGTCAGCTTTGGTTCTTGCTGCAGCCGTTCCTGATTTCGGTGAACCTGGCACTGGAGGCGGTGGCGCTTTGCTGGGTGGGCCTGCGCTGCGGCCTGCGCGCGCGCAATTCGATTACTGCGGTCGCGGCCACGGTGGGACTGGTGGACTTGCTCCCGCTGGTGCTGGCGGCGGGTTTGATGTGGGGCTGGGTTTGGCTGCCGGGTCGTTCACCCTCTCCTGCGCTGTCGCGGGCGGGGATGTCTCCGGTCATCCTGGCCTTGCTGTTCTTCGTGGTGAAGAATGTAGCGCTCATCGTGTGGGCGCGAGTGTCCTTGCGCCGGGAGCTGCGGCTGAGGAAAAGCATAAAGCTTGTTTTCGCGGGGGATGGCCATTAGCGTTTCCAGCCATTGGCGCGTAAGCCGCGCACGGCCAGCAGCGTTTTGTTATGCATCTAGAGCTCATTGACTGGGTCATCGTCCTCGCCACCCTGCTCATTTGTTTTATCCCGGCGCTGTTCTACGGCAAGCGCGCGGGCAAGAATACGACCGAGTTCTTCGTCTCGGGGCGGGCGGTGCCGTGGTGGCTGGCGGGCATTTCAATGGTGGCTACCACTTTCAGCACCGACACCCCCAACCTGGTGACCGACATTGTCCGGCAGAAGGGGGTGGCCGGCAATTGGGTCTGGTGGGCGTTCGTGCTCACGGGCCTGGCAACGGTGTTCTTCTACGCGCGGCTGTGGCGGCGCTCGGAGGTGATGACCGACCTGGAGTTCTACGAAATCCGTTACTCGGGCACGGCAGCCAGCGTGGTGCGCGGCTTCCGGTCGGTGTACCTCGGCCTGTTCTTCAACTGCGTCATCATGGCCTCCGTGAGCCTGGCGGCCTGCAAAATCGCCAACATCCTTTTCGGGCTGCCCCGGTGGGAGACGCTGCTGGTCTGTGGCGTCTTGAACGTGGCCTTCGCGGCCCATTCGGGGCTGTGGGGGGTGCTCATCATAGACATGTTCCAGTTCTTCATCATGATGACGGCGGTGACCGCCGCGGCGTTCTTCGCCGTCCAGCACGTGGGCGGTCTGCACGTCATGGTGGAGAAGCTCTCCGCGCCGAGGCTCGCCCCGGACGGCCATACCATGTTGCACTACCTCAACGTCCTGCCCGACTTCAAGAACAACTGGGACATAGCGGTGGCGGTGTTCGTCATGCCGATTGCGGTGCAATGGTGGGCCACGTGGTACCCGGGTGCGGAACCGGGCGGCGGCAGCTATATCGCCCAGCGGATGCTGGCCTCGAAGTCGGAAAAGGATTCGCTCGGCTCGGTGCTCTTCTTCAACCTGGCCCACTACGTTCTGCGGCCCTGGCCCTGGATTCTCGTTGGCCTGTGCTCGCTGATAGTCTATCCGCAACTGTCGGACATCCAGAAGGCGTTTCCCAACCTCGAGCCGGCCCTGTTGGGTCATGACATCGCTTACCCGGCCATGTTGAAGTTCCTGCCGGCCGGGTTTATCGGCCTGATGGTCGGCGGGTTGATCGCCGCCTACTCCTCGACCATCCTGACGCATCTGAATTGGGGATCGTCCTACCTGGTGCACGACTTCTATCGGCGCTTCGTGCGCAAAGACGCCTCCGAGAAGCACTACGTCCTGGCGGGGCGGCTGACGACGGTTGGGTTGTTCGTGTGTGCCAGCAGCGTCGTCTATCTGCTGGACTCCGCCAAAGCCGCTTTTGACATCATTCTGCAGGTTGGGGCGGGCACGGGCTTGCTGTATTTGCTGCGGTGGTTCTGGTGGCGCATCACGGCCTGGTGCGAGGTGGTGGCGATGGTCAGTTCGTTCGGGGTCTCGCTGCTGCTGTTGATTCTCCGGACGCAGTTTGGCGTGGGATTCAGCACGCACTACGCGCTGCTCATCACCATCGGTGTGACCACGTTCTGCTGGATGCTGACGGCCTTTGTCGGCCCGCAGACCGACCGGCAGGCGCTGATTGCGTTCTACAAGAAGGTCCGCCCGTTCGGCCCGGGATGGAAGTGGGTTCGGGAAGCAGCGGGCATTTCGGCGGAAGAGGCCGCCGCCACTCACGAGAACATCCCGCTTGCGCTGGTGGGGTGGTCAACCGGGTGCGCGGTCATTTGGTCGGCCCTGTTCGCGGTGGGCAATTTCCTCTATGGGCGAATGGGACTGGCGCTACTGCTGACGGGGGTGTTTATTGTCACTGGCGTGGTGCTGCTCTATGTCATTAACCGGATTTGGGCTGGCAGCCGCGGCGGCGTCACTCCCGCCGGGGCCACCGCGGCCGCTGAAAAGATTGTCAAATGAAATACCAATTAGCTCTAATGCTCCTCTCGCTGGCGCCAGTGTGCGCTATTGCCGCAAAACCGACCCCAGCCCTTTTACCGCTCCCACAAAAGATGGAGTGCCAGGAAGGGACGTTCCGGCTGCTGCCCAGGACGCAAATCCAGGTGGACCCGGCCTCGCAAGCCACCGGTGAATACCTGGCCGACCGACTACGCAGGGGGACGGGCTACAAGCTCGGCATCGTCTCCCGCGCGAAGCCGCGCGCGGCCAAAGGCGCGCTGGTTCTGACTACGCGCGACGCCAACGCGGCACTGGGCCCGGAAGGCTACGAGCTTACCGTCACCCCGAAGTCTGTGGTCATTCGCGCCTCCGGGCAGGCGGGCATGTTCTACGGCGTGCAGACCTTGCTGCAATTGCTGCCGCCGGACGTTCTGGCCCCCAGTCCCGTGGAGGGGAAAGAGTGGAGCATCCCGTGCGTGCAGATCGAGGATCAGCCGCGCTTCAAATGGCGCGGGGCGATGCTCGACGTGGCGCGCCATTTCTTCACCAAGGCTGAAGTCGAGCAACTGCTGGACGTGCTGGCCATGCAAAAGATCAACATGTTCCACATGCACCTGACGGATGACCAGGGTTGGCGCATTGAGATTAAGAAGTATCCCCGCCTCACCCAGGTCGGCGCGTGGCGGGACGAGGCGGGCTTCGGTCTCGATCCCAAGGCGAGCACCACCTACGGCCCGGACGGACGTTACGGCGGCTACTATACCCAGGCGGACCTCCGCGAGATCGTGGCCTATGCCGCCGCCCGGCACATCACGGTCGTGCCCGAGATCGAAATGCCCGGTCATTCGAGCGCGGCGCTGGCGGCCTATCCCGAGTTGAGCTGCTCGGGCGGGCCTTACACGCCGAACGCTAAGGGAGGCGTCTTTGCGGGCGTCTATTGCGCGGGCAATGACAAGACCTTCGAGTTCCTGCAAGAAGTGCTCAAGGAAGTCTGCGCGGTGTTCCCGGGCAAGTATATCCACATCGGCGGCGACGAAGTGCCCAAGGCCAATTGGGAAAAGTGTCCCAAATGCCAGGCGCGCATGAAGCAGGAGGGCCTCAAGAACGAGCACGAGTTGCAGAGCTACTTCATCCGCCGCGTCGAGAAGATGGTCAACGCCGACGGCCGCACCCTGATTGGCTGGAGCGAGATCCGCGAAGGCGGCCTGGCCCAGAACGCGGTTGTGATGGACTGGATCGGCGGGGCAGTCGAGGCCGCGAGTGCGGGGCACGATGTCGTCATGGCGCCCACCAAGTTTTGCTATCTGGATTACTATCAATCCACCAACCATGCCGCGGAGCCGAAGGCCATCGGCGGCTATTTGCCCTTGAGCAAAGTCTATTCCTTCGATCCGATCCCGGCTGGCTTGGCGCCGCAGTATCAGTCGCACATCCTCGGCTCGCAGGGGAATCTCTGGACGGAGTATGTGCCTAATTTCAGGCACGCCGAGTACATGTATTTCCCGCGCCTCTGTGCCTTGGCCGAGATCAACTGGTCGCCGGCCGGGCCTCGCAATTGGGACGACTTCACGCGGCGGCTGAGGGTGGAGTTCAAACGATTCGATGAACTTGGCGTCAATTACCGTCACGGCACTGCTGAGTGCATCGGCGAGTAGTGCGCCCGTTGCCTATGAACTCTGAACGCCTGGTGTCTCCTCCTCCGCTCTCACGCCGGCAATTCCTGAAACGCGCCGCCGGCGTTGGCGGTGTGGCCCTGGCCGCGCCGCTGGTCGTGCCGGCTTCTATCTTTGGAGCCAACGCTCCGAGCAACCGCATCACGCTCGGCTTTATCGGCACGGGCCGCCAGGCTGCCTACGCCAACATCCCGGGTTTTCTGCATCAGCCGGACGCGCAGGTGGTGGCCGTGTGCGACCTGGACTCCTGGCGGATGGAGAAGGCGAAGCAGCAAGTCGAGGACTTCTACGCGAAAGCCAAGCCTTCCGGCGTTTACAAGGGCTGCGCTACCTTTCACGACTTCCGGGAGTTGCTTGCCCGCAAGGACATTGACGCGGTGATGATCTCGACGCCCGATCATTGGCACATGGCCATCGCCAGCGCAGCCCTCAAGGCCGGCAAGGACGTCTCGTGCGAGAAGCCGCTCTCGCGCGACATCGCCTCCGGACGCAAGGTGGCCGACCTGGTCCTGAAGGAGAAGCGGGTGTTTTGCACTGATAGCGAATTCCGCGCCTACCGCTGGTGCCGCCACGCCGCCCAACTGGTGCGCAACGGCAAAATCGGCAAGCTCCAGCGCATCATCACCGGCACGCCCAAGGACACGACGCTGCCGCAGCAGCCGGCGATGCCGGTGCCCCCGGAGCTGGATTACGAGATGTGGCTCGGCCCCGCTCCCGAGCGCCCCTTACACCGAGAAGCGGGTGCATCCGCGCCAGGAGGCGCAAGGGCCGCCCGGGCTGGATTTGCATCCGCGACTACGCCGACGGCATGATCGCCAACTGGGGTTCCCACTGGCACGACATCGCGATGTGGGCCAACAACACCGAGAGCACCGGCCCGGTCGAGATCGACGCCAAAGGAACCTTTCCGCCCGCGGACAACCTATGGAACGTCATCCTGGAGTTCGAGGCCAACTTCACCTTCGCCAACGGCGTTCGGCTCACTTGCAAGAGCGACAAGCCCTACATTCGCTTCGAGGGCAGCGAAGGCTGGATCCAAATTGACTACCCGATTCACATCGAAGTTCAGCCGGAAGAACTGCTCACCTGGCAGCCCGGCCCGAACGACATCACCTTGCCCAGCATGACCAGCGAGAAGCGCGACTTCCTCGACGCCGTGAAGTCGCGCAAGCAGCCGCAATACGATGCCGAAGGGCGGTCACCGCACCGCCTCGCTGTCGCACCTTGCGCTGGCCTCGATCACCCTCGGGCGGAAACTGAAATGGGACCCGGTGGCCGAGAAAGTGGTAGGCGACGACGAGGCCAACAAGCTGCTCGAGCCGAAGCCGATGCGCGCGCCTTGGGGAATCTGATGCCAGGCGCCGGGCTCGGCGTAACATCATTGGAAACGGCAGTAATGAATACTTGTTCCCGTAGTCACCACCGTTTGTGGGGCAACCTGATCAGCCTCGGATGTTTGCTCCTGCTCCCGATCAATTCCCTCCAGGCTGAGCAGGCCACATTGCCTGAGCCGCTGGTCACCCAAGACGGCCAGAAGGTCGAATCCGCGGAGATGTGGAGAACCAAGCGCCGCTCCGAGATTCTCGAACTGTTTCGCGAGAACGTTTATGGCCGCGCCCCGATTGGCCGTCCGGAGCGGATGAGCTTCAAGGTGACGGAACGCACGCCGGACGCGATGGACGGGAAGGCCACACGGAAGTTGGCGGACATATCTTATCTGGGGCCGGGCGGGGAAGGAACTATCCACCTGGTGGTTTTTATTCCCAACTCTGCGGCCAGACCCGTGCCGTGTTTCGTCCTGATCTGCAACCGCGATCCATCGAACATTGATCCCACGCGCAAGGTGAAGAGCCCTTTCTGGCCGGCCGAGCAAATCGTGTCACGCGGCTACGCGGCGGCGGCGTTCTATAACGGCGACGTAGCGCCCGACAAATACGATGGCTTCACCAGCGGCGCCTTCAAGATCTTCGATCCGCCGCAGGGGCGCCACGCCGATTCGTGGGGAACGATTGCGGCCTGGGCCTGGGGCGCCAGCCGGGTCATGGATTATCTGGAGACCGACCCGGATATTGATGCGAAGCACGTGGCGGTAGTGGGGCATTCGCGCGGGGGCAAGACGGCGCTATGGGCGGGAGCGGAGGATGAACGCTTCGCGATGGTGGTCAGCAACGAGTCTGGCAGCACGGGAGCGGCCCTGGCACGGAACAAGCGGGGCGAGCATATTCTCGACATCAATCAGCACTTTCCTCATTGGTTTTGCGAGAACTACAAGCGCTATAACGACCGCGAAGACCAATTGCCCGTGGACCAGCATGAATTGGCGGCCCTCATTGCCCCGCGCTTGCTGTATATCGCCAGCGCCAGCGAGGACCTTTGGTCCGACCCGACCAACGAATTCCTCGCGGCGGTCCACGCCGGTCCGGTCTATCGGCTCCTGGGGCTCGCAGACCTGGGCACCTCGGTGATGCCAAAACCGGAGGTCCCGGTGCAGGAAGGGTTTATCGCTTACCATCTTCGGTCGGGTAAACACAACCTAACTGAATACGACTGGGGACGCTTTATGGACTTCGCTGATAAGCACCACTGGCGGGCAGCAACACGTTGACGCTGCCGTGCCGAAAAGGTCTGGCTCTGATCAGTAACGGGAGCAGCAAGGCCGCCAGCGAGCTTTTACGCGGAACCAGACCGCTACCCATTCGCCGTGAGCCTTTAATACCCCGGCCGGCGGTGGCGATACCCACAAATCAGGGTGAAAACCCGGGTTGAGCCTTCCCGGGTAAAGAACGCGTTAGCTGCCCGTCCGCCACTCTTCCAAATGGCTTTCGGGCCACGCGAGGTCGCTTGAGGGCCGCATGAAGGTGGCTTGGCCCCTCCCAAGTAAAGGGCTTGTGGGTGGCTTCGGTGCGGCCTGAAGGAGGTGGATCAGCGCGACGGGCGGCAAAGGCGCCCCAAAAGTGCTATAATGGTTGAAATGGAAACAAACCCTGCTTTCTTCAGGACGTAACGACCCGGCGGCGTATGATTGCGCCAAGGGCTTTGGCTACAAAAATGCGCATTTCCGGTTGGTTTGATCCAGCCGGGTTGGAGGCGGATTTGCCTGGCGTCGGTGTGGCTTTTCATTCTAGCGGTCAATTCGATCTCGCGCGCGAACGGCGCTGGTGGGGGGGTGCTACTGCGAAAGCGGGGCCGGCGAATGGTCAGGCTATCCCGACGGTTACGCCGGACGAGTTGGGTTATTCGGTTACCCACTGGACGGTTGAAGATGGATTGCCCGAGCGGATCATCACCTCCCTGGCGCAGACGCCCGATGGCTACTTGTGGTGCGGAAGCCCGTCCGGGTTGGCCCGGTATGATGGTGCGAGGTTCACCGTGTTTTATCCCGATGAGGTGCCGGCCCTGAAAGGAGTCCAGGTGCTTGAATTGTGTTGCGACGCCAAGGGACGGTTGTGGATCGCCGGCACCAAAGGACAGCTTGTGGTTTATGAACACGGCCGGTTCCGACGTTTGGGCGAGGCTGACGGCCTCTCGCCGGACCAGGCCTACAGCCTGAACGGGGTCTGCGAGGGAGAGCTGTGGCTCAAGAGCCGGTTCACCAACAGCTTCTATCGCTACCACGACGGCCGGTTGGAGGCAGTCAGCCTTGCCGGCATCCCCAGCTCCACCCTGCAAAGTTTCCAAGCCGATGTTGCAGGAGTGCGATGGGGTGTCCAATCGGAACCGCGGATCATGGTGCACTTCACCTCGACGGGAGCCGAGGCTCAGCCGTTGATTGCTCCTGATGGGAAATCGCCGGTCTGGGCCGGAAGGCTGTTCACTCTGCAGGACGGGAGGCTCGGGTTGACCTCTTCGCAGGGCATTTATGTCCTTAAGGGAGGGCAGTGGACGCTTCGGCGCAGGTTCAGTGTCCCGATTGGCGGGCGAGGGATTCTGGACGGGATTGAGGACTGGCACCGCAACTTTTGGGTGAGCGTGTTTGTCAAAGGCCTGGCTGTGAGCACGCCGGAGGGTCGGACGGCTTGGGTCACTTTGCCGGATTCGAACGACCGGGTCCACATCCGCGACCTGCTACGTGGCGCGGAAGGCAACATCTGGGCGGCCGGAGACGAAGGGTTATATCGGCTGCGGCGCAACGCATTCCGAACCCAGCCGACTGGCGTCGAGGAGACGCACAACAAACCGGCAAAGACCTGCCTGCAGGATTCCAAAGGAAGGAAATGTGGTCTCTTATCCGAGTGGCTGGGCCCACGAGACCGAGACCGGCTGGAAATATACGGCGCATGAGCATCCGGGGGCGTTTCTTTGGACGGCAGCGCGTTCAAGGGATGGGTCAATGATTCTGGGCTATAGCATCAGGCCGCAAATGGGCTGGCCTTTCGTGGAAAGGCTTTTGCCGACGGGGCAAACCAAGAGGTTGGGCTCCCTGGAGGGCAATCCGCGAATCATCCTTGAGTCGCGAGACGGAGAGCTTTGGGTGGGAACAGACATGGGTTTATGGCGCAGGGAAGGGGGCGGCTTCCTCCAAATTCAACTTCCACACGCCTCGGGCCATTACCCCGTCCGCGCGCTTGCTGAGGACCGTGAAGGGCGGATCTTCGCGGGGGCATATCACTACGGCCTCTACCGGCTGGGTGGCACGAACCGGTGGCAGCGACTTACTACGGCCACCGATGCCGGCAGCAAGGGGATCTGGGCGATCTATTTGGATGACGAGGGCACCCTATGGGTGGCTACAGATACCGGCCTGGCGAGATGGCGGGAGGGCCGGTGGAATTCCTATGCCGGAGCCTGGTCCGCCTTGCCCAGGCTCACTCGGAGTGTGATTTGCGACCGGCAGGGCGCGGTGTGGCTGGCCGGCCAATTCGGCGTCGCGCGGGTGGAGCGCCGCAAACTCCACGCGCTGGCGGCGGGGCAGGACGTGACGTTGGGGAGCGACTGGTTTGACCGGAGTGACGGGCTGCCCTCGATCTATTGCGCCGAGGAGCAAGATGCGCTCCACGAGTTACCGGATGGCCGGATTTGGGTGGCGACCGCCGAGGGGGCGGCGGTTCTGGACCTCGAGGAATGGCGCAAGCGGCGTCAGCAATTGGACGCGCCTTCCGTTCACATTGAGGCGGTGATGATTGATGACAAATCAGTCTTTGCGCCGGGCACACCGGGTGGAGGAGCCGACACGCCACGGTTTGTGGTGCCACCGGGCGCGCACCGCCTTGAGCTCCGCTTCACGGCGATCAACCTAACCTCGAATCCGAAAAGCCGCTTCCGCTACCGGCTCGAAGGAACAGACAAGAAATGGTTGGATGGCGGTGAACTGCGGACAGCGGTTTACCACCATTTGCGGCCGGGCGATTATCGCTTTCAGGTGATCGCCGCCAACAATTACGGCTTGTGGAACAGCTACGGGCGCGTCGGCGGTCTTCACTGTCCAGCCCTTTTGGTGGCAGACGCTTTGGGTCCGCCTTGGCCTGGGCGGTTTCTACTCGGCCTGCTCTGGTGCAGCCGCTCGATCAAGTTGCGCCAATTGCGGCGCCGCGAGCCTCGCCAGGAGGAATTCTCCCTCCGCTTGATCGAATCCCAGGAGGCCGAGCGCAAAAGGCATCGCCGCCGAGCTGCACGACAGCCTGGGCCAAAACCTCCTGATCGCGAAAAACCAGTTGTTCCTCGCCCAGGAATCAGCCGGCAAGCGCGGGAACGCAGTCCAGACTCAAGCAGGTCGCCGAGAGCGTCGGCGCCGCTCTGGAAGAGGCCCGGACCATCTCCCACCGCTTGCGCCCGTTTCAATTCGAACGGCTCGGTTTGACGGCGCCATCCGCTCCATGGTGAAGCAAACCTCCGACTCCACGCAGATCCCTATCAGGACCCGAATCGAATCGGTGGACGGTTTGTTGCCCGCGGATCGGAGGTTATGGTCTATCGCATCCTGCAAGAGGCGTTTGAGCAACATCGTCAAACACGCGGACGCTTCCGAGGTTCAGTCGTGACTGGGCGCAATGAGCATCACGTGCGGATGATTGTGCAGGACGACGGACGCGGATTCGATACCGAACGGGTGATGAACACGCAGAATCCGCGCGAGGGGTTTGGGACTGACCAGCTTTGAGGAACGGACGCACCTGTTGGGCGGCCGTTTCCATTGCCAGCTCTTCGCCCGGTAGTGGCACGACCTTGACCTTTGAATTCCCCATCCCTCGAATGCGCACCGAATGAAGGCCAAGATTAAAATCATGCTCGCCGACGATCACCCGGTCTTTCGCGACGGACTGAGGCGCATGATGGAGCAGGACGTGGCCCTGGAACTGGTTCACGAGACGGGCAATGGGCGCGATGCCCTGGAGCAGGCGCGCCGGCTGAAGGCCGACATGGTGCTCCTGGACGTGAATATGCCAGGCATGAACGGCGTGGAGGTCGCCCGCGAACGACAACGCCACCATGACTCCTTCGAGATCATCTTCCTCACCATGCACCGCGAGGAAGATTTGTTTAACCAAGCCATGGACCTGGGCGTTAAGGGCTACCTGCTCAAGGACAGCGCCTGCGCGGAGATTCTCAAGGCGGTCCATTCCGTCGCGGAGGGCCGGCCTTATCTCAGCCCTTCGCTGAGCGAGTTCGTGTTGAATCGCGCCAGCGGTGCACAGGAGTTGCGGACCGCACGCCCGGGACTGGAGGCGCTCTCCGACATCGGAGCGCCGCATCCTGAAGCTGATTGCGTCCGACCGCACGAGCAAGGAGATCGCCGCAGACCTGGGGCTGAGTCCCCGTACGGTAGAGAACCACCGCACCAACATCTGCAACAAACTGGGCATCCATGGCAGCCACGCGCTGCTGAAGTTCGCCTTCGAGAACCGTTCAACGCTTCCCTGAGATGCCTTTTCCAGCCGCTGGCGGCTGGAAAATAGCGTGCCGCGTAGCAGCCGACGTAAGGAGGCTCAAATACCTTCGGGAACCACTCTTCCCAGCTTGATCAGAGCCTCCTTACGTCGGCTGTTACACTCCGCAAACAGGCTCCTAGTAGAAACACA
>CAVXLO010000021.1:0-321519 GCA_963762555.1 uncultured Verrucomicrobiae bacterium | reverse complement strand
CAGGGTGGAGCGAACGGGAGGCAGCCGATACAGTCAGATACAAATCGGACGCCGCCGCCGGCTGCCTCCCGCCGCTCACCCTGAGTATTGGGCCGCGGCGGCCAGCTCCAGAGGAGCGACATGTTTATAGTACGCGAGACCAAACAGAACCGTCTTAAGCCCCATCGGGGCGGCATGGAATTGCCTCGCGCCGCACATGCCGCCCCGATGGGGCTTGGCCGCATCGTGGGGCGGGGCGTTGCTATAAACATGTCGCCCCGCTGGGGCTTGGCGTTGGCTGGGGTGGATGACGGCTGGCCCAACCAACGCGTGGAGCGGATGGGAGCCAGCCGTTCAGCTCAGTTCCAGTTCGTGCGTCACCGGCGGCTGGCTCCCATCCGCTCACGCTCATCGTTGGGCCACTACGCGCACCTGATTTATGGGACTGTATCTTTGCATCGGAAGTTCCAGCAGCTTTTAGGCCCTAAATCTTCATAACACCCCGATTTGACGCAGGGTTCATTGACCTTGGACTTCTTCTTAAATGTAGGCACGCTCAATGTATATATGTTCGTACTATGCTATTGACAGCGATTAACTAGGCTATATTATGTAGTCATGTTTATTGCCAAAGTCGTCTCCAAAGGCAAACGTGGCAAGGCCTACACCTCCATCCTCCTGCGCGAGTCCGTTCGCGTCGGCTCCGCTGTTAAATCCAAAACCCTGGCCGTCCTAACCCATCTTCCCGCTCACGTGCTGGAGGCCGTCCGCCGCGCCGTCGCCCAACCCGCTGACTCGCTCTTCAAAGTGGCCAACGCTTCCGATGGTTCCTTGCGCTTGCGTCAGGCCGAGAGCTTCGGCGCCCTCTGGACGGTCGATCAACTGGCCCAGAAACTGGGCATCAAGAAAGCCCTGGGTGTAACTCGCGAGGCCGAACTCGGTTACTGGCAGGTCCTGGCCCGCGTGCTGCGTCCGGGTTCTTCCCTGCTGGCCATGGTCCGCCTGGCCACCACCTGCGCGGCCGCCGCTCTGCTGGGCTGGCGCCGCGCCTTCACCGAAGACGATCTCTACGCCAATGGCGCCTGGTTGGAAGGCCGCCATCCCGTCATCGAACGCCGCCTCTGGCAGGCGCGTCCCGCTCAGCCCAAGAACCAACTCTTTCTCTACGATGTGACCAGCAGCTATTTGGAGGGCGACTACAACGCCCTGGCGGCTTGGGGCTATAATCGCGACCACAAGGAGGGCAAAAAACAACTCGTGGTCGGCCTGTTGACCGACAGCCAGGGCGAGCCGATCTCCGTCCAGGTTTATCAGGGCAACACCAGCGACCTCAAGACCTTCGGCCAGCAGGTCCACAAGATCAAAAAGGAACTGGGTTGTGAGGGCGTCACCCTGGTGGGTGACCGGGGCATGATTCGCACCGACCAAAAGGCGGCGGCTCAGGAGGCGGACTTTCATTTCATCACCGCCCTGACCAAGCCGCAGATCCAAAAGCTATTGGCCGACAAGGTGCTCCAACTGGAACTGTTCGACCAGAAAGTCCACGAGGTTCTCGGCGAGGATGGACGGCGCTTTGTGCTGCGCCGCAATCCGGTGCGGCAGCAGGAGATCAAGCGCAGCCGGGAACAGAAGCAACAATCGCTCGAAGCCGCTCTCCAGAAAGCCAACACCTTCCTTGATGAGCACCCGCGCGCCAAGGTAGCCACCCAGCGCCGAAAATTGGCCGCCCGGCTGGAAAGCTTGAAGGTGCAAGCTTGGCTAAAACTGACAGTCAAAAAACAACGGCTGGTGCTCTCCCTCGATACTCCTGCGCTCCAAGCCGCCGCCCAGTTGGACGGTTGCTATGTTGTGGAGACCGATCTCAAAACCGCTCAGGCTGACGCGCAAACCATCCATGATCGCTATAAAGACCTGGCTTTTGTGGAGCGGGATTTCCGCACGCTCAAAACCGGCCATCTGGAGCTTCGTCCGTGGTTCGTTTGCAGCGAGGACAATACTCAAGCCCACGCCCTAACCTCGATGTTGGCCTTGAAAGTACGCCGCCATTTGGAGCGCGCCTGGTGGCCGCTGGAGGTCACGGTCGAAGAAGGCTTGCGCCAACTCGAAACGCTCTGCGTCATGGAACTGGTTCATCCGCAGAGCGGAGAAGTGGTGGCCCGCCAGGTGCCCCAGCCCAGCGCACGCCAAAAGCAATTGCTGGAGGCACTGAAACTGGGACTGCCGGCTACCGTGCCCCAAGCGGAGGTGATCGTAGGCACGCGCAAAAAAATCAACAAGGTGCGTAAAACCCTTGAAAAATAAGGCCCAATCCAGCGCTTATACCTCAATTCTTAATGGAACTTCCGTTGCATTCTCACCCGAAGACCAGGAAGACGAGCTTGGTGCTTGCGACGTTGGGCACTACAGCGATTTTGGGTGTTTCCGCGACACTATTGCCCGCCATATGAGGGCGGCGGATTTTCCGGTCTTGATGACGCACTCAGACTGTGACGGGGAGTGGCCAGTGGAGGAGTTGCCTGCGCTGCTTCGCGAGTTGGAGACCATCGCCGCGAAGTTTCGGACGCTTCACCCAGAAGAGCCAGAGGGCGCGTTCGAGCACGCGGCGGAGTATCGCGCTAAAAGGTGTCAGTCAATGATGATGTTTAACTTTTCCAGGCTTTGGGCGGATTGAAATATGACAATCTCATTGACTGACACCTTTTGCCTAAAACATGACTTGGGTCAAGGCTCTCCTCGCGGGCGGTCGGCATAGTGCCCCCAGCAAACGGCTGACGGTATGTATGACCGGCGGCGAAATAATAACGAATAGAATATCAACCGGAGACATAAGACATGTTTTGTTATCAGTGCGAACAGACTTCCAAGGGAACGGGCTGCACCGACTTTTCGGTCTGCGGCAAGGACGAGAATAGCGCCATCTTGCAGGACCTCCTGGTCCATGCCAGCAAAGGCATTGCCCAATACGCTCATCGGGCCCGCGCTCTCGGCGTCCATGATCCCGCCGTGGACCGCTTCATCCTCAAAGCCCTGTTCATCACCGTCACCAACGTCAATTTCGACTGCGCAAGCCATCGAGGTGGCGCTGCGCGAAGCCGCCCGGGTGCGCGATACCGCCAAAGCGCTGTATGAAAGCGCCGCGCGCAAGGCCGGCAAAACGCCGGAGACCCTGACGCGGTCCCGGCTACCTGGGTTCCGGCGCCGACGCTGGCCGGCCTGGTCGCGCAAGGCCGGATGGTTTCGATCCTGTCCCGCAAAGATCAGCATGGGCCGGACATCAACGGGTTGCAGGAACTGCTGGTGTATGGAATCAAAGGCGCAGCCGCCTACGCGGATCATGCGCAAATCCTGGGGCAGGAGGCAGACGTGGTTTACGCCTTCTTCGCCGAAGCGCTGAGCTACCTGGCGGAAGAAAAGCCGGCAGTGGACCAGTTGCTGGGGATGTGCCTCAAGTGCGGCGAGATCAACCTCAAGACCATGGAGATACTCGATGTCGCCCACACCAGCACCTACGGCCATCCGGTGCCCACACCGGTGCGCGTTGAACCGGTCAAGGGCAAGGCCATCCTCATTTCCGGCCATGACCTGAAAGATCTGGAGAAGCTGCTCAAGCAAACGGATGGCATGGGGATCAATATCTACACGCACGGCGAAATGCTGCCGGCGCACGGTTATCCGCAGCTCAAGACAGTACAAGCACCTGGTCGGCAATTACGGCGGGGCCTGGCAGGATCAGCGGGATGAGTTCCGCGCGTTCCCCGGCGCCATTCTGATGACCACCAACTGCCTGCAGGAGCCGCAGGAAGGCTACAAGCACCGCATCTTCACTGCAGGTCACGTCGGTTGGCCGGGCATTCCGCATATTGCCAACGGCGACTTCGCCCCGGTGATCGAGACGGCGCTGGCCGCGCCGGGCTTCACCGAAGACGGACCGGACAAGACCATCCTCGTCGGGTTCGGCCATCATGCCGTGCTCGGCGTCGCGGATAAGGTGATCGACGCGGTCAAGACCGGCGCGATCAAGCACTTCTTCCTGGTGGGCGGTTGCGACGGCGCGAGAGCGGGGCGCAATTACTACACCGAATTCGCCGAAGCGCTGCCCAAGGATTGCGTCATCCTGACGCTGGCCTGCGGCAAGTATCGCTTCAACAAGCTCGACTTCGGGACCATCGGCGGGATTCCGCGCCTGCTGGACATCGGGCAATGCAACGACGCTTACGCGGCCATCCAGATTGCGGTGGCGTTGTCCAAGGCGTTCAACTGCGGGGTCAACGATCTGCCGCTGTCAATGGTGCTTTCGTGGTATGAGCAGAAAGCGGTGGCGATTCTACTGACGCTGCTCTACCTGGGCATCCGCAATATCCGCCTGGGGCCGACATTGCCCGCCTTTATCACGCCGGCCGTCCTGAACGTGCTGGTGGAGAAGTTCAACCTTATGCCAATCAAGGATGCCCAGTCCGACATCGCCGCTATCTTGAATTGAGCGACGTAGGGCCGGTATTCGACTAAATGGGGTCTCCACTTGAAGCAAGTGGCCCCAAGGTGTAGTGTCGGGAGGTGTGAGCGACCGAACGGGACCCCAGGCGGGAACGGACTATCCGCGTACCTATCAGGAGTTCGTGGACTGGTTTGGAGATGACGCGGCGTGCCGCCGCTATCTTCAGGAGTGTCGGTGGCCGCAAGGATTCCAGTGTCCGCAGTGTGGAAAGCAGGCCCAGCCTTGGACGACCGCGCGGGGATACCTGCATTGTCGGGATTGCGGGGCGGAGGTGTCGGTCACAGCGGGAACCGTGTTCGAGCGGACCCGGATTTCGTTGAAGACGTGGTTTGCCGCGATGTGGTTCGTGACCAGTCAGAAAGACGGGGCGAGTGCACTGGGGCTGCAACGCGTTCTGGGCTTTGGGAGTTATCAAACGGCTTGGACGTGGCTGCATAAATTGAGGCACGCCATGGTCCGTCCTGGACGGGATCGGCTCCGTGGACGCCTTGAAGTGGATGAGACCTACGTGGGCGGCAGCAAAGTGGGCGGCCAACGAGGGCGCGGGAGCGAGGGAAAGCAGATCGTGGTGATTGCGGTGGAAGTTCATTCGCCAAAGGGCTTCGGACGGGTGCGCATGCGCCACATACCGGACGTGTCAGGCGCCAGCCTTGTGCCGTTCATTTATGACGTTGCCGAAAAAGGCTCCACGATTCTGACCGATGGATGGGCTGGCTACAACCAATTGTCGAAGTCTGGCTACGGACACGAGCGGGTTGTGGTTTCGGACACCGGCAATCCAGCCCACATCAGCATGCCCGGGGTTCATCGCATTGCCGCCCTGGTCAAGCGTTGGCTGTTGAGCACACACCAAGGATCATTCAGCGGAAAGCACCTGGAGTACTACCTCGACGAATATACGTTCCGTTTCAACCGTCGCACATCTCAATCCCGCGGCTTGCTGTTTTATCGCCTCGTGGAACAGGCCGTGCAAACCGCCCCGTTGCCCTACCGGCAGATCGTCGAACGAAAACACAACATGTAGGGCGTGCTTGCGTTAAATGGAGACCCCCTTTCGAATAATAAGGGCTTTTTTGCTTAACAAGAACGGTCGGGCGAGACTCCGTCGGGTTGGTTAATAGTATCCTGCTTTTTTCCGCACTCCTCGGTGGGGTCTGACCGTAGAAAAGTCCTTGTCTAGCACTTGACGAGCTGAGGTGATCGGGGCGAATCTCGAACGGTGCCGCGCAAGCTTCGATTGGAATATCATATCCCTATTCACCCTTCGCGGCACCGCACACGAGCCGAGAGAATACATGCAGGAAACGAAGAACTATTTCCTCGAAGGCGGGGCGTCCACTGTCCAACTTGGCGCTGATGGAGTGGCGCTTGAGTACGCGGCGCCTAATCGGCATCATGCGTTCCCATGATTGCGACACAACGACCATGCTAAGCGCTCGTATTGTTAGACTCGTCGGGCTGGCCTTGCTTGCGGGCAGCCTGGCGGGAACGCCGGCGCGGGCCGGCTCGCAGGATACCTACCTGCAATGCCTCACCAATTTCGAGACCTACGCCGGGACGATCTGGCATTCGGCCAGTTACGCCAACGCGCCGGCGGACGCCGGTTACTGGGGGGACGGCGGCAGCAGCGGCAACGGCGGCATCCGGGGCAACAGCGGTGTTGCGCTGGCTTATGCCGTTTTGGTGAGGGCCTATCCCAGCGACCCGCGGTTGGCGACCCGGCTCGATCGGATTCGCCAGGCGCTCAATTACGACGCGGAGACGCACGTCACCGGCGCGAGTGTTTGCGCGGACGGGCATCAATGGGGCTGGAGCAGCTCCAGCAGTGGTGACTGGCAAACGCCGCTCTGGACCGGCTCGATGGGGCTGGCGTGCCTGCTGGTGCAGGATCAGTTGCCGGCTTCCACGGTGCAGGCTGTCCAGCGGGTAGTCGCCTCCGAGGCAACGCACCGCGCCGGCATCGCGCCCGCCTCGGGCCACGTCGGCGACACCAAGGCGGAGGAGAACGGCTGGGACAGCAATGTGCTCGCGCTGGGCGCCACCTGGCTCAACTCGAATCCCAATGCCGCTCTCTGGCTCGACGCCGCGAAGAAGTATCTGGCCAACACCTATACGGTTGCGGACACGAATGGCGATCCGCTGGCGCCGTGGATTACGACCGTGACCCTGTATCCCGATTTCGCCCTCGAAAACCATGGCTTCTACCACCCGACTTATCAGATGGTGGCGGGCATGTCGGCGGGCGACTCGCTGCTCATGGCGCGGTTGGCTGATCCGACCATCGCCACGCAGCTTCAGGCCTTTGCCGAACACAACGTCCTCAACGTCTGGAGCAACGAAAGCCATATCCTGCTCGACTCGGGCGATTTTGCGGCCCCGGCTGGTCTGGACTGGGAACTGCACGATTACGAGCACAACTCTTACATCGCCTGGCTGGCCAGTCACTTTGATGACCCGCTGGCGCGCTGGGCGGATGGGCAGTTGGCGCAACTGGTGCGTTACCGGCAAGCAGTCAATGGCGACGGCCGGTTCGTCGGTCCCAGCGGCGGCGGCTTCTACCGGGAAGCCGTCGAAGCCCGCCGGACCGCCATCGCCTGGCTGCACTGGGCCAACGCCGACTATCCGACCGGCCCAACGCAGGCGCCCGGTCCCGCCTTCGAACACCTGCCGGATGTCGGCATCATCGCCCAGCGCGGGGCGTCGGGCATGATGACGATTTGTTATGGGCCGCAGACCAACGGCAGCGCGCCGCGCGTCATGGCCTTCATCGAACCGCCCGCCGCCTCGGTTCCAGACGCTCCGTTTATCACGACGCCGCGCCTGCCGGGCATCATTGGCCTGGGTGCGCTGGGGAACCCGACCGCCGCGCGCCTGGTCAGCCTGACGACTAATGCGACCGGCTTCGAGGCCGAGTTGCAGATTACCAACGGCGCCAATGGAACCACTGAGGTCTATGTCAACGACACCGGAGAGACCGTCGGCATCGTCGAGGTGCCGTGGCCGGTGAGCGTCACCGGCGCCAGTTCCGCCGGCAGCTTCTCGGTCGGCATTGAGAATGATCCGCTCATTGGCGGCTCCCGGCTGGTGGAATGGACTGGCGGCTCGGCGGTCATCACGAATCGTTCGGGCGTTGCACGCTCGATCACGAATGACTGGCTCTGCGTGGCGGGCCGCTACGGGCTGGCGGCCGGGCCGAGCGGCTACTTCAAGTACCAGGCTGCTTCGGGCTACAATCGGTCAGGTGCGGCGGAAGACACGCTCCAGTTTGTGCCGCAAGACTCGCTGGGGCCGCGTTATGCGGTGTGGTTTCCCGGCGAGAGCGCCGCGCAGACCATGTCCAATGCCAGCCAGTTGAGCTGGACCCTCACGGCGACGAATGCCGTGCTGACCTTCCCCGGAATGGGCGGCGTGCCGGCCCGGGTTGCCGCCCAACTGGCGCCGCCTCCACCTCCTTACCCGCCTTACTCCCTGCCGATCACCGACGTGTCTGCCTCCTCGTGGCAATCCGCCTATCCTCCGACCAACGCGGCCGACGGCAACCTGAGCGACTTCTGGGTTTCCGGAGGCACCAGCGCTGGCCAGGGACCGACGACTGATCATCCCGAATGGTTGCTGGTGACGTTCCCGCGAGAGGTGGCGCTGTCGGAGTTCCAAGTCTATCCCCGCACTCTCAATGGCGGCTACGGCCCGAAGGCGGTCCAGATGTTGCTCAACGTAACGAACACAGTCTTCACCAACACCCTCCCGCTGGCGGGCGCCAATGTCTATCAGGGCACCATGGCCGCCACCGCCACGCTGGATGTCCATTTGTCCCCGCCCGTCTATGCCACCAATGCCTTGCTCTGGATTACCAGTTCCTACGATCCCGCCAATCCGACCAACTCGCGCAACGTGCAGGTGATCGAGATGTCCTTCTTCGAGCGCGCCGCCCCCGGCACCTTTGGCGACTGGTCGCTGCATGAGTTCACCGATGGGCAACTAGCCGACCCGGCGGTCGGTGCTCCGAGCGCCGACCCGGACCACGATGGCGTGGCCAACCTCGCGGAATTCGCCACCGGCGGCGATCCCCTCATCGCCGATCCGTCCGTCGGGTCGCTTGGATTGCTGTCCTCGATGCCGGGCACCCTCGCGTTCACCTTCCGCGAGCGCAAGAACCTCGGCGACGTGCAGCACCACTTCCTGATGTCCACGAACCTGGTGGATTGGACGGAAGTCACCCCTTCGAGCTTGGCCATCGTGGGCAACCTGCCTGATGTCTATGTGCGCGCCGCCGTCTTCCCTGTGCAGAGCGGGGCTGCTGACTTCCGCGTAGGATTCAGCGCGGCCTCCGGTGGTGCGATCGGGCTCAAGTAAATCCTCGGGCGGGGCGCGTCAATTCTGCCGATGGGCAAATACTCCCTTGGTCAGCACCGGCAAATGGAGTCTTTGGGCAACACGCCTTGCAGACCTGCCCTCCCGCCGGGACGCCTTCTGGGAAGCGCGCGCAGGGGGGGAGCGGTATGACCGCTGATGCCTGCGGCGGCAACCGCACAGCAGCGCGGCGCCCACGGCGGCAAGTGCCAGCGTGCCGGGCTCCGGAACGAAAGTTAAGCCGGCATTGTCAAACGCATCAATCACCTGATACAGGCCCCGGGCATCGGGTTTTCGAGAAGAATGGGCCGAGGGCGGTTGGGCGCAACTCACGTTATCGGCCCCTGGGAGCGCCGGCATCCCTGCCGGCGTGCTCTCGCGGGACACTTTGGGGTTTACCTCAAATCGGGCGATGTTGCAAGGTGCCGGCAGGGATGCCGGCGCTCCCAGGGGCCAGGGCCGATAACGTGAGTTGCGCCCAGGGCGGTTTGGGCTGGTACTCGATGCTTGGCTGGGGGGGTGTTCTCGGGCATACATGCGGGTGGTAGCGGGACCTAAATGACATGAGCTTGGCTGGTTGTCCACCCGTGAAAGCGGGGCGAAACGGGTTTAGCCCGGTTGGCGGCGCGTGTGTGCGAGGGTTGGTCTGGTGGCTTTGCCTTTTGGGGGGATGTTCGGGGCTGCTGGCTCAGGATGCCCCGTTGCCAGAGTTGCGGACGGCGGAGGAGATCAGGCGATTGAGCCCAGCCGAGGCGGAGCGTCATTACCCGGTCCATCTTCGCGGCACGCTGACGTACTTCGACCAGCGGGTGCCGACGGCGGCGTTCCGGTTTGTGCAGGACGACACGGCGGGCATTTACTTTTACCCGCAGACTTCAGAGGAGATGACGAATCTGGCGACGGGGCAGTTGGTGGAGATTGAAGGGCTGACGGGGCAGGGGGAGTTTGCGCCGGTGGTGCAGGCGCGGCAGATCCGGATTCTGGGCGAGGGCAAGTTCCCGGCGGCGCGCCCGGTCACGTTCGAGGAACTGATCAGCGGGCACGAGGACAGCCAGTTCGTGGAGACCGAGGGGGTGGTGCGTTCGGCGCGGTTCGATGCGCACAATGGTTTCTTCTCGATCGAGCTGGCGGCCGGGGGCGGGCGCTTGACGGTAGTGGCCGCCGAGTTGCCGGTGAAGGAGAGCGAGGCGTTGACCGACAGCACGATCAAGGTGCGCGGGGTATGCTGCACACAGTTTAACCAGCGGCGGCAGTTGTTCGGGATCAGGCTGTTGGTGCCACGGCGCGAGGACCTGCAAGTGGAGCGCGCGGCGCCGGAGGAGCCTTTTGCGGTGCCCTCGCAAACCATCGGGAGCCTGCTGCAATTCGCGCCGGAGGGCACCTACGGGCACCGGGTGAAGGTTGCCGGGACGGTGATCTACCGGCAGAACGACAACACGCTGTATATCGAGGATGGCACGGAAGGGTTGTATGTCGAGACCCAGCAGGCGGGTCCGTTGCTGCCCGGGGACCGGGTGGAAGTGCTGGGCTTTCCCGCGCAGGGGGATTACACGCCGGTGCTGCGGGACGCGGTGTTTCGCAAGGCCCACTCGGGGCCGGTGCCGGTGCCGGACGATGTGACCGCGGACGAGGCGCTCAAGGGGACGCACGACTGCCGGCTGGTGCGCATCAAGGCGACCGTGGTGGAACGGGCGCGCAAGAGCCGCGAGGAGTTCCTGGTGCTGGAATCCCAGGGCTTCATTTTCCAGGCTTCGGTGGAGCGCAAGACGCCCGGGACAGATTTCGCCTATTTGCGCAACGGCAGCAAGGTGGCGGTGACGGGCGTTTGCCTTATCGAGAAGGGCAGCGACTGGTTTGCCGGCGAGGCCTGGCGGGCGAAGTCGTTCCGCATCCTGCTGCGCTCGGCCGGAGACGTTTTCGTCCTCCAGCAGCCCCCCTGGTGGACGCTGGAGCGGTTGTCGTGGGCGCTGGGGCTGTTGGTGGGAGTGGTGCTGCTGGCTTTTGCGTGGGTCGTGGTGTTGCGGCGCCGCGTGGGCAAGCAGACGCGCATCATCGCCCACAAGCTGCAGGTGGAAGCGGCGTTGAAGGAGCGTTACGTCGAGCTGTTCGAGAATGCCAACGACATGGTGTTCACGCATGACCTGGCGGGCCGGATCACGTCCATCAACAACGCGGGCGAGCGCCTGCTGCAACATCCCAGGGCGCAGATCGTGGGGACCCGGCTGGTGGACCTGATCGTCGAGGAGCAGCGGACTGCCGCGAGCGAATGGGTCACGGAAGTGGTCAAGGGCGCGGAGTTAGCGCCGGCGGAGTGGGATTTTCTGAATGGGAGCGGCCAGCGGGTGAAACTGGAGATCAGCACGCGCATGGTGGAGCAGGGAGGGAAACACGTCGAGGTCGAGGGCATCGCGCGGGACATCACCGAGCGCAAGCGGCTGGAACGGGAGATTCTGGAGGCGAGCAACCGGGAGCAGCGGCGGATCGGCCACGACTTGCACGACGGGGTGTGCCAGCAGTTGGCGGCCATTTCGTATCTAACCGAGGTGCTGGCGGACGACTTGCAGGAGAAAGGCGACGCGGCGTCCGCCGAGGCGGAGAAGATTGGCCGGCTCCTCAACGAGACTATCACCCAGACGCGCGGGGTGGCGCGCGGTTTGTTCCCGGTGCGCCTGGAGGAGAATGGGCTGGCCTCGGCGCTCGAGGAAATGGCGGGCAACGCCAGCAGCCTGTACGGGATCAACTGCCGGTTCAGCGGCGACCGGGTGCTGCCGGCGATGGAGAACGGGACGGCGCTGCACTTGTACTATATCGCGCAGGAGGCGGTGGTGAATGCGGTGAAACACGGCAAGGCGGCCAGCGTGACCATCGCGCTTAGCCGCGCCAACGACCGGTTTGCGTTGACGGTGCAGGACGATGGGGCCGGGTTCGAGCCGCCGGGGACGGGCGGCGCGGGGATGGGGATTCGGATCATGCGGTATCGGGCGCGGGTGATCGGGGCAACTTTGGACTTGAAAAGCAAGCCGGGAAAGGGCACGCAAGTCACGTGCATGTTTTATCCGGCCTCGAGGGAAGCCACGGCACCAGTCGAAGATGAACACCGAAAACAATAACCAGCCCCACCCGCAGGCCAAAAGCGCGGGCCAACCGCCACCGGAAACGCCGCCGGCGGGCAAGAGCCGCATTTTCCTGGTGGACGATCACGCCATGTTCCGCGAGGGCTTGCGGCAATTGATAGACCGCGAGGCTGACCTGATGGTGTGCGGCGACGCGGCGGCAGCCGACGAGGCGCTGCAAGGCATCAGCCAGGCGCACCCGGACCTGATGATCGTGGATATTTCCCTGGCCGGCGCGAGCGGCATTGACCTGATCAAGGCCGTCAAGAGCCAATACGCAGACCTGCCGGTGCTGGTGGTTTCGATGCACGACGAGTCTCTCTACGCCGAACGGGCGTTGCGGGCCGGGGCGATGGGCTACGTGATGAAGCAGGAGCCGGCCAAGACGGTGAAGACGGCGATTCGCAAGGTTCTGGCCGGGGACATGCACTTGAGCGAGAAGCTGGCCAGCTCGCTGGTTTCGCGGTTCATGCACGGCGCGCCCGAGCCGACCGCAACACCGATCCAGACCCTGAGCGACCGCGAGCTGGAGGTCTTCCGCATGATCGGGCAGGGGAAGGGGGCCCGGCAGATTGCGGCGGCTTTGGACGTGACCGTGGCGACGGTGAACTCATTCAGGAATCGCATTAAGGAGAAGCTGGACTTGAAGACCTCGACCGAGGTGATGCTGCACGCCATCCAGTGGGTGCAGGGAGAGATGGGGCGGTAGCGGGCTGCCGCGCCGGGCCGGATTGGACGCTGCGTCTGGAGTGCGCGGATGGAGATAGGCGATAGCCAATGGCCAATGGCAAATGGCAAACGGCAGATGGGGGCAGACACAGCGGGCTTCCCGGGTGGCGAATAGCCCCGTGAACGGGTTGTGAGGCGGGTGAATACAATCAGGCTTATGGGCTCAATGCGCCTGGGTAGGGCGCGCTGAGTGTCCGGGCGCGGGGCTGATCTGGCGGGCAACTCTTCCTACGGTTTCTTGTCCGGGGCGAGGGGCGGGGCGTTGGAGCCTTTGGCCTTCTGCTCCGCCTCCGCAAGGTTGCGGGCGATGCGCTTCTTCAACACGGCATACATCTCGTTGGTAACGGCGTCGAGGTGGGCGTGGACTTCGGCGAAGCGGTCGGCCTGGAGCTTGAGGCGGGCGAAGTGGATGTACACGCCCTCGCGCTCGATTTCATCGTGGGCGAGGGCGAGGGTGTTGGTCCAGGCGCGGAGGGCGTCTTCGAGGCGTAGCGGTTTGATGCCGTAGTAGGTTTGGGCCAGATCGGAAGCCATCGGGAAATTGGTGGGATCGAGCTTGAGGGCCTGGTGGTAGAGTTCGAGCGCCTTGTCAAAGACCTGCTGCTCGTTGATGTGGTAGAGCTCCATCGCGTCCTTGCGGAACAGGAAGACCGTGGTGCCGAAGTTGTCGTAGTAGATGGGTTCTTTCGGGTTCAACTCGATCGCCTTGGCGTAATACTCGAAGGCCTTCTTCACGGGACCGGTGTGGCCGTAGAGGTTGGCGAGGTTGTTGTACACGGCGGGGTCCTTGGCGTCCAGCGCGAGGGCCTTTTCCCATTGCTCTCGGGCGCCGTCTTCGTCGCTGAGATCGCTCAGGAAGCTGCCGTAGGCGACGCGGGCGCGGACATGGTCGGGATGCCGCTTGATGAAGTCCTGGTAGGCGGCGCGGATGGGGGCGAAGCGTTCGCGGATGCGCCGCTGCAGGTCGGCCCTGGGCACGGCCGCGCCTCGGGTGCCGGCTTCGGCGTTGTCGCGGATCCACTGGTCGGCGTCGGCTTGGGCGGCATCGTCATCCTGGAGCAGTTTCTTGTATTGCATTTCCACCAGGTCGTCCGGGACTGACGTGGGCGGGTTGGTGGTACCCACGACGGTGTTGGTGGCCGCCGCGAGCGGACCGGCAGCTACAAGGGCGCCGAGCAAGCCGATTAAGAAAGGTCGCATGGGGTTAGGGTAGCATGGGAGCGTGAAACGTGAAGCGTGAAACGTGAGGCGTGAGGCGTGAGGCGTGAGGCGTGAGGCGTGATGCGTGATGTGTGATGCGTGATGCGCGCGGGCGAGTTCTTACGACGTATAGCGCCCTTCACGTTTCACGTTTCACGCATCACGGATCACGCATCACGCCTCACTTCTCACACCTCCTTCACGATCCCCCAATACACATCGAGGCGTTTGTTGAGGTAGAGCTTCACGGCCTTGAGCAGCGTGGCGGCTTCGAGTTTCTGGCCGGCGGCGACGATTTGCTTGAAGGTCATCTGGGGGCGGACGGCGAAGCAGTCCTGGGCGATGATCGGGCCTTCGTCGAGGTTCATGGTGACGAAATGGGAGGAGACGCCGATGATCTTGACGCCTTGCTCATAGGCCTGGCGGTAGGCCTGGGGGCCGGGGAAGCTGGGGAGGAGCGAGGGATGGATGTTGATGATCTTGTTCTTGAAGCGCCAGACGAAGTTAGGGGAGAGGATTTTCATGAAGCGGGCCAGGACCAGGAAATCAACCTCGTGCTCGTCCAACACGCGGAGGGCTGCCTGCTCCGCCTTTAGCCGATCCTCCCACGGGACATGAACGAAAGGGAGCCGGTGCTTGCGCGCCAGAGGCTCCAGGTCGCGGCGATTGGACATTACCAGGGCCGGGTCGGCTTGCTTTAGCCTGCCGGACTCGATGGCGCCGAGGAGCTTTTCAAAGCAGTGTGGCTCGCGGGTGACCATGATGGCCATGCGCTGGCGGCGGCGAGGCTCGGTGTACCGGGCTTTGATCTCCATCTCCAGTTCGGCGGCGAGCTTGTCCAGGCCGGCCGAGACCGCGCGCCGGTCCAGGTCACTGTCCTTCCAGGACGCCTGGACGGTCATGCTGAACTGGCCGCGGGTGACCTGTTCTTCCAGGGCCTCGATATTGGCCTTTTGGAGGAAGAGGAAGTTGGTGACGCGGGCGACGACGCCGGTTTTGTCACGGCCAATGACGGTGATGGTGGCAAATTGCTTCATGGGAGGAGATAGTAAATACTTTGACCCCCCGCGCAACTTTCCTTAAGTTGGCGTGTATCAGAAGAATAATAATGGGTCCATGTAGTGACCGATGGCATTTTTATCGCTGAAACAGTTTTTGGCCCGGATGGGCCTGGCCACTCCCGAGCAGTTCGACGAGTGGAGCAAGGCCTGGAAAGTGGCCGTTGCCAGCGGCTCGCAAGAGCCGTTGCTGGGCTTTATCTGCCGCGAACGCGGGCTGGCGGAGGATGCGTTCCTCCAGCAATTGGCCCAGGCGCTTAACTGGCCCTACCTGGATTTGCCCAAACTCAACGTGCCCGCCGAAGCGCGCAACCGGGTTTCCACGAAGGTCGCCTTCCAATACTCCGTCCTGCCCACGGAGATCAATGACGGCACCCTGCAAGTGGCGGTGAGCAACCCGTTCGACACGGCAATGCTCAACTCGGTGCGGTTTGACGCTCGGGGGCCGGTGCGGTTTGCGCTGGCCACGAAGGTGGAAATCGAGAAGGCGCTCAAGAAGTACTACGGCGTGGGCGCCGAGACGCTCGATGAAATGGCCGAGGACGAGCCGCTGGAATTGCTGGTGGGCGAGGACAAGGAAATCACCGAGAGCGACCAGGAGGCGAGCGTCATCAAGTTCGTCAACCAGGTCATCTGGGAGGCGTTCAAGGACCGCTCGACCGACATCCATTTCGAGCCGGCGGAGGACGAGCTGCGCATCCGCTACCGCATTGACGGCATTCTGCACCAGACGCCGATGCCGCCGCAGCTCAAGCGTTACCAGGCGGCGCTGATCTCGCGCATCAAGGTCATGTCGGGCATGAACATCTCCGAGAAGCGGCTGCCCCAGGACGGGCGCATTAACGTGCGAATCAAGGGGGAGGAGATTGATATCCGCGTTTCGACGGTGCCGACGGTCTATGGCGAGAGCGTGTCGCTGCGGTTGCTGACGCGCGGCAAGATCTTCCTGAGCCTGGACAAGCTGGGCTTCTCGCCGCTGGAGGAAAAGGCCATCCGCGAGATCATTATCAAGCCGCACGGCATTTTCCTCGTCACGGGCCCCACCGGGTCGGGCAAGTCCACCTCGCTCTACGCGTTCTTGAGCACCATCAACTCGGTGCACAAGCGGATCATTACGATTGAGGAGCCCGTCGAATACGAACTCAAGGGCATCAACCAGATCGCCGTGCGCCCGGAAATCGGCCTGACCTTCGCCATGGGCCTGCGGCATATCCTGCGCCAGGACCCGAATGTAATCATGGTCGGCGAGATTCGCGACCTGGAGACGGCGGAGATCGCCATTCGGGCGGCGCTGACGGGCCACTTGGTTTTCAGCACGCTGCACACGAACGACGCGCCGAGCGCCTTCACGCGGCTGATTGATATGGGCATCGAGCCCTTCCTGGTGGCCTCGTCGGTGGAGGCCGTGATGGCCCAGCGCCTCGTGCGCACCATTTGCCCGCATTGCAAGGAAGAGCAGAAGGTCGAACCGAATTACCTGCGCCGCATCGGCTTTCCCGAGAAGGAGATTGCGACGGCCAAATTCTGGCATGGCGTCGGGTGCGAGGAATGCCGCCAACTGGGCTACCAGGGGCGCATGGGCATTTATGAATTGCTGATCCTGAACGAGGCGTTGCGCCCGCTGATTCTGAACCGCGCGCCGGCTTCGACCATCGCCCAGAAGGCCATTCGAGTACGGCATGCGCACGCTTCGCACCGACGGTTGGAACAAGGTCCGGGCGGGGCAGACCACCATCGAGGAAGTGCTGCGCGTCACCCAAATCGAGGAGCACCTCGACGCGCTGGCCGAAGATACCAAGCAGGGAGCGTGGGTGAAGAAGTGAAGCCGACGCGCCGCGAAATGGGTTCCTGGAGTGATGGAGTCACGCGGTCTTCCGCCCCAGCATTCCATTATTCCATTCTTCCAACACTCCATCGGTCCCTCGGCGCCCGTCTGGCCGGGCTGGCGCTTGTGGGAGCGCTGCTGGCTTTCACCCTGACCGGGTGCAAGCCGTCCTCGGACAAAACTGGCAAGCCGTCCGGGACCAATGCGGTCGCCTCGCGGGTTCTGGCGAAGACCAACCCGGCGGCGCCCTCGCGACCTGGCCCCACCGCCGCCGGAGGACGAGCGGTCGTGAGGCCCGGTTTTCCTCCTCCCGGCAGGCCCGGCTCTCCTCCCGCTGTTAGACCCAATCCGGCCCCGGCGATGGCACGGGGTGTCACGAGAATGGGCCCGGTTCCGGGAGCGCCGCAGACTGGCGCCAGGCCGAAACCCGCGACGGTGGTAGCGCGGACGGGCGCCAAGACCAACGCCGTTTCTGCCGCGACGCCAAAAACCGGCATTGGGGACACGCTCCGCCGGTTGCAGAGCAGCCCGACTTTTTACCCGGTAGTGGGTGTGGTCTTTTTCGGCCTGGTCCTGGCTGTGGCCCTGGTCGTGAGACTGTTGAAGGCCAAGGCTGCGAAAGGTGCGGGAGCGGGGCCGGCATCGGCCGCCGCCAGGCCCGCCAAGCGAAAAGCGCCCAGGGTCGCGGTCCATTCGTGCAACGTTCTCCAGGTCGGTCCCCAGGCGCGCCAGCTTTGGCAATTCGACGCTCGGGGCCGGGGGTATGTGTTGAAGGGCGGGCAAACCAGTTTTAGCGGGGAAGCATTGCCGGCAAAGACCATCACCAGGAGTTGGGCTTCCCTCTGGCAGCGCAAACTGAACATTGCCTGGTTGTCGCCCGAGCATGTGTTTCTGCGCGTGGCCCAATTCCCGCAGAGCGACTTCGATGAGACTCTCGCGATGGTCGAGCTGCAATTGGAGAAGCTTTCCCCGATGCCCGTCGCGCAGATTGTCTGGAGCATTCACGTCTTGCCGCACACCGAGGGGAGCTTGCAGACGGTGATCGTGCTGATCGTGGCCCGGAGCGCGGTAGAGGAGTTTCTGGGCCAACTCGAGGGGCAGGGGTACCTGGCGGACCGGCTTGAATTGCCGCTGTTGGATCAGTTGCAAGCCAACACCGCCAACACCAACGGCGCGTGGATTTACCCGGAGGCGCCAGAGGGAAGAAATACGGCCCTGGTGGCCTGGTGGTATGAAGGAGTGCTGCAGAGCCTGGGCTTGATTACGCTGTCCGCCGCCAACCGCCCGGAGAACCTGAAAGAACAGTTGTTACAGATGGCCTGGGCCGGCGAGCTGGAAGGCTGGCTGACCACGCCGCCCGCCTGGCACCTGGTGGCAGACGCTCCCGCCGCCGCCGAGTGGGAACCGGCGTTGCGCGCAGGATTGGAAGAGCCGGTGGCGGTTATCGCGCCGGTGCCCGTGGCGGAACTGGCCGGGTTGACCGCGACCCGCGCCGCCCACGCGGCCTCGGATGGGAATCTGCTGCCCGCCGAGTTCTCCGCCCGATACCACCAGCAGTTCGTGGACCGGCTGTGGATGCGCGGGCTGGGGGCCGTCGTGATGTTGTATCTGGTGGGCGTGCTGATCTATTTCGCCCGGCTGGAGCTGGAACTCTATCGCACGACCGGGGTCGAGCAGCAGGTGGCCGAGCAAGGGCCGATCTACACCAACGCGTTGCAGCTCAAGGCGAAGTACCAGGTTCTCCAGGACCGCCAGGATTTGAAATTCGCCGCGCTGGACTGCTGGAAAGCCGTCGCCGAGTTGCTCCCCGAGGGCGTCACCCTCGACGGGTATAATTTCAACGACGGCAAGAAGCTCACCCTGAGCGGCAGCGCGCCCAAGGACCTGACCAAGCGGTTGCTGGACTTCGACTCGGACATCCGCAAGGCGACCGCCAACGGCCAGCCTTTGTTCGATCGCAACAAGGGAGTGCCTCTTAGCTGGGACGTGCGGGGCGAGATAGCGAACTGGCATTGTGTCCTGGAACTCAAACGAACGGAGGAGCTATGACCGGCTACCTGGACCGTCTCAATCTGCGCCCCTCGGAAAAGCGGCTGGTGGTTGGCGTGGGGGCTGTTCTCTTTGTAGTGCTGAACGCGTGGTTTGTGGTGCCGCATTTTTCGGATTTAAGCCAGGCGCGTGCGGCTCGGGTGGAGGCGCTCGAGAAGCTCAAGAGCTGGCAGGCGGAAATCGCCCAGTCCGCGAAATACAAGATCGGGATTGAAAAATTCATCAAGCAAGGCCAGGAGGTGCCGTTGGAGGAACAGCAGAGCCAGTTTGCCCACACCATCCAGAACCAGCAGGCGCAGAGCGGCGTCGGCATCCAGCAGTTTGGGAGGGTCACCACCCAGACCAACCAGTTCTTCCTGGAGCTAAACCAGCAGATCAGTGTTCAATCCGGCGAAGCGCAGCTTGTGGACTTTCTATACAGCCTTGGCTCCGGCAATTCGCTCATCCGCGTCCGCGACTTGACACTCCGACCGGATGGACCGCGCTACCAACTGAGCGGCAATATCAAGCTGGTAGCGAGCTTCCAGAAGAATGCGTCCAGAGCAGCGGCACCCGCCACCGGGCGGCGGGGCGCCTCAGGCAAAATGGTTACTTCAATCGCCAAATGACCGTGAGAACGGCACTCCTTATCCTGCTCCTGAGCGGCTGTGGCCTGGCCGCGCAAACTCATCCGTTCCCAGCCCTCCCGACGAATGCGCCGCCCGACGCTGCCGCGCGCGCCGCCCTGCGCGCGAAGCTCGAGGAAAAACTCCGGCAGGCCCACAGCGGCGCCCTGGCAGGCCTCACGAATACGGCGCCTCGGGGAATGGGAACCAATCCAGTCGCGACTCCCGCCGCCCCCGCGCCGTCAGCGACGCCACCTGTTGTGCGCACCCCGCTGAATGTCTCGCCGACGCCCAGGCTTCCGGCCCCTACCGCTCCCGCCGCATCCATCAAGCCCGCGCCCGGGGTGCCAACTCCATCCCCCGCGCCGGGGCCGCGAACCGTGCCGGCCGCTCAGGCCGTCAGCGCCGCCCAGGCTCCGCCTGCAGCCAAGCCCTCCGCCGTTGGAGGCACCCCTCCCACAGGGCATGATTGACTTTCGCGCCGCCGACCTTTCCCAGGTGCTGGATATTTACAGCATGATGGTTAACCGCACCCTGTTGCGCCCCGCTACCTTGCCCGCTCCGACGATCACCCTGACGACGCACGGCCAGCTTACGGTCGGTGAAGGCATCCAGGCCCTGGAAGGGGTTCTCGCGCTCAACGGCATCACCATGGTCAATATCGGAGATAAATTCGTCAAGGTGGTGGCCGAGGCGCAGGGTAGCACCGCGGGCGCGGGCTTCAACACGAACAGTGCGGCCCAGTTGCCCGACCTGGGCCAATATGTGACGCACGTGGCGCGTTTAAAGTATGCCAAGCCGAGCGAGTTGGTGGCGGTGTTGCAGCCCTTTGCCAAGATTCCCAACGGGTTGCTGCCCATTGATAGCAGCCAGCTCCTGGTGTTGCGGGATTACGCGGAGAACGTGAAGCGGATGCTCGAGTTGATCAAGGAAATAGACGTGGTCACGCCCTCCGAGTTTGTGTCGGATGTCATTCCGATCAAGTATGCGCAGGCGGCAGACATCGCGAGTGCTTTGAACAGTCTGGGTTCCGGGGGCGGGGCCACAACCGTGGGCGGGAGCACCAGTGGCGGGGCGCGGAGCACACGCGGCGGCGGCTTCAACCGGTCCGGGACCATGGGGGGGTATCCGGGGCAGCAAACCATGCCGGGGATGATGAGCCCGATGGCCCTGCCGGGCGCGACGCCGACGGCGGCGCCGGGCAGCTCTTTTTCGCAACGGCTGCGAAACATCATTCAGCGGGCGTCTTCCTCGGGTGAGATTGAGATACTGGGTCAGACCAAGATCATTGCGGACGAGCGGACCAACTCGCTGCTGGTCTATGCGACCAAGGAGGACATGAAAACGATCAAGGACGTTGTGGCCAAGCTGGACGTGGTGCTGCCGCAAGTGCTGATCGAAGCGGCCATCATTTCAGTGACGCTCAATAACAACCATGATCTGGGCTTCAGCTACCTGCAACACCCTCAGAATTCAGGCCGCTGGACGGGTGTCGGGGCCATCAATAACAACAACTTCCTCCAGCCGGGCAACTTCTCCGGGACGACCAGTAATCTCCCCGGGGGGTTCAGCTATTTAATGTCGTTCGGTGGAGACCTGGATGCGGCGATCACGGCGGCGGCATCGGACAGCAACGCCAAGATTCTGCAGCGTCCACGCATCCAGACCTCGCATAATGAGCCCGCCGAGCTGTTTGTGGGTGAATCGCGGCCCTACCCGACCTCCAGCTATTACGGGGGCGGGGCCTACGGGGGCTATTCTTCGATTCAGCAATTGCAGATCGGGGTGACGCTGGAAGTGACGCCGCTGATCAATCCCGACGGTCTGGTGGTGCTGGACATCCATACCAAGATAGACACGTTCGAGGGCAACGTGACGATCCAAAACGTGGGGGAGGTGCCGGTCACCAGTTCGAAGGAAGCCTCGGCCAAGGTATCGGTGCGGGACCACGATACGATCATCCTGGGGGGCTTGATTGAGACGGATAAGAACTCCAACGCCTCCGGGGTGCCGTTGCTGATGGATATTCCGCTGCTAGGGTATTTGTTTCGGAGTTCACATGCGGACGGGGCGCGCAAGGAGCTGATCGTGCTGATTCGGCCGACGGTGTTGCCGACGCCGGAGATCGCGGCGCTGACAGCGACGGCGGAGAAGAACAAGATGCCGGGGGTGCGGGCGACGGAGGCGGAGATACGGGCGGAAGAGATGCACCGGTTGAAGCAGGCGGAAAAGGCCGAGAAACACGGTGCCTACGAGCCATCCCGGAACCCGTAAATGCGGGCGAAGGCGGTTGATAATAACACTAACGAATTCGGAACGCAGGACAGAAGCCCTCGGAGACGAGGGGCGGACTGCACGGAAAGAACTGGACTATGAACAACTGGACTGAGGCAATGCCGGAGCGCGGGCATTCCTGCCCGCCACGGAGACCGATCCTGGGAGGCACGGTCGCGATGCTGCTTATATTGGGCGGGCTGTTGGTCTGGACGCCCGTGCGCGCCGATGCTCAGGTCTTTGCGATAACTCAAGTCTCCAATACCAATATCCTCGTAGGCACCACGATCACCATTCCGATCACCATCACCAATACCACCGGCGTCGGCAGCCAGTTGTTCTGGAGCCTCACCAGCAACCCCAGCGGCAGCACTGCCATCCTCAATCCGACCAATACCGGTCCATTTGATTCAACCCTGTTCAGTTGGACACCCACCCAAACCGGGCAGGTAGGGTTCACGGTAAACGCAAGTCTATACGGGACGCCTTACACAACCGGCATGGGTTTCAGCGTCAACGTCACCAACAGTGTTACCCCCGCCAGACCACCGGTGCTGGGGCCTATCCTTAACTACACCATTAACGAAGGCACGCCGATCCAGTTTTACTCCTACGTGACAAATAGCGACAACACCACCAACTTCATTTACTTCAGCCTCGGCTCCGGCGCGCCCACCAACGCGAGCTTCAATACTCTCGGATTAGTGGCACTGTTGACCAACGCCACAACCACCAACGGGGTCTTCCAAGGCAGCTTCAATTGGACTCCCGGCTCACGCCAGGTCGGCCTCCAACCCTTCACCGTGATCGCCACGGAAACCAATACTCTTCTGACCGCCAGCACGAACTTCACGGTTAATGTCGCCTTGACCAATGAGTGCGAACAGAACGCGGAGGTCGAGGCGGCTGTGCTGGCGGGCGGCACAGTGCACTTCACGGCTTGTACCAACCTGGTCCTGACCAATCCACTGGTGGTTGCCGCCACCAACGTCGTTCTCGACGCGGGCACAAACACGGTCACCATTACCGGGAACGAGGTTCAGCGCCTATTCACTGTATTGCCGGGCGCCAGCCTGACGCTCCAGAGTTCGATGCCTCAGGGTCTAGTTTTGCAGGGGGGGAGCAGTGATCAGGGCGGGGCCATTTACAACATGGCGGGTGGGACGGTTGTGCTCAGCAATTGTGTTCTCGCGGGCAACAGCGCTGTGGGCAGCAACGGCAGCAATGGCGCGGACGGCAACAACGATCCCAATTATGGCAGGGATGGCGGGGATGCCTCGCCTGGCTTGCCGGCGGTGGGCGGGGCCGTTTACAACCTAGGCAGCCTGACGGCCATTAGTTGTTGGTTCACCAACAACCTCGTGATGGGCGGCAGTGGCGGCACTGGCGGCAATGGCGGCAGCGGCAGTTACCGGGGCGGCACCAGCGGCACCGGCGGCAGCGGCGGACTCGGTTTCGGCGGGGCCATTTACAACGCGGGAACCCGGCTTTGGCTGAGCGATTCCTGGTTCTACGGGAACCGCGCCGTTGGGGGCGCCGGCGGCAGCAGCGGCACAGCCGGCTCGGGCGCTTTTGTGGGGCGCACCAGCAGTGGCGGCGCGGGGGCCGAAGGCTCGGGCGGAGCGCTTTATAGCGCCAACGATGTGACCGTCCTCAACTGCATTTTTTCCGGCAACACCGCCCAGGGCGGCAACAGCGCTGATGGCGGCGAGGCCGGCGGAGGCTACGGCGTCAACGGCTCACCTGGCGGCAGCAGTTTTGGGGGCGGGGCCTGCTTGCTGGCAGGCGGCCAGTTAATCAGTTGTGACTTCTCCGACGAAACCTCCTCCGGCGGCAACGCCGGCAACGGGGGCTCAGGCAAATACATTGCCGGCAATGGCGGCAACGGAGGGACCGCGGTCGGCGGCTGCCTCTACAATTACGGCGGCGCCACTATGGTGGATTGTGGGTTCACCAACTGCGTGACGATCGGCGGCGCCAACGGTGTCGCCGGCGGCGGACCTTTCGCCGGGTCGGATGGCCAGGCGGGCTCCAGCAGCACTAATGTTTCGAGCACGGTCACGGCGACCAATAGCATCTTCGCCAGCGGTCTTCCCGGCGGCATCTCGGCCGCCGTTGCCGCCGTGCAAAATGATCTCGCTTCCGATATGACCATCGCCTCCGCGGCCGGCAGCCCCGGCAGCCCCGGCAGCGCGCCGGCGCAAGCCGCTGCGGCGGCCGGTCGAAACAACACAGCCGCACCTGCCGGGCAGCCCGCTGGCCTGGCCGGCCTTCCAAATGCCTCCACAGGCGCGGGAACCAACCCTGCGGTCGCCCCCCGCAAGCCATTTACCCCATTGGCATCGGCAGGGGGGCCTGACTCGGCCACCAACGCCGCCATTGCTCCCCAGGCCGCCAAGTCCTCCCCGCTGGAGGCCCCCCTCCCAAAGGGCATGATTGACTTTCGCGCCGCCGACCTTTCCCAGGTGCTGGACATTTACAGCATGATGGTCAACCGCACGGTTTTGCGCCCCGCAACCTTGCCCGCCCCGACCATCACCCTGACGACCCAGGGCCAGCTTACGGTTGGCGAAGGCATCCAGGCGTTGGAAGGGGTCCTGGCACTCAATGGCGTCACGATGGTCAACATCGGGGACAAGTTCGTCAAGGCCATCCCCGAGGGCCAGGGCAACACCGCGGGGGCGGGCTTCAACACCAATGGCGCGGCGCGATTGCCCGATCTGGGCCAGTACGTGACGCACGTGGCGCATTTGAAGTATGCCAAGCCGAGCGAGTTGGTGGCAGTGTTGCAGCCCTTCGCCAAGATTCCCAACGGGTTGCTGCCCATTGACAGCAGCCAACTCCTGGTGTTGCGCGATTATGCGGAGAACGTCAAGCGGATGCTGGAGTTGATCAAGGAGGTTGATGCGGCGGTGCCCTCGGAGTTCGTGTCGGAGGTCATTCCGATCAAGTATGCGCAGGCGCCAGACATTGCGAGTGCCTTGAACAGTCTGAGTTCCGGGGGCGGGGCCACAACCGTGGGCGGGAGCACCAGTGGCGGGGCGCGGAGCACCCGCGGTGGCGGGTTCAACCGGTCCGGGCGCATGGGGGGGTATCCGGGCCAAACGACGCCGGGGATGATGAACTCGAGCGCCATGCAGGGCGCGACGCCGACGGCGGCGCGAGGCAGCTCGTTTGGGCAACGGCTCCAGAACATCATGCAGCGGGCGTCTCAGACCGGAGAGATTGAGATATTGGGCCAGACCAAGATCATTGCGGACGAGCGGACCAACTCGCTGCTGGTCTATGCGACCAAAGAGGACATGAAGACAATCAAAGACATTGTGGCCAAGCTGGACGTGGTGCTGCCGCAAGTGCTGATCGAAGCGGCCATCATTTCAGTGACGCTCAATGACAGCCATGATCTGGGCTTCAGCTACCTGCAACACCCTCAGAATTCAGGCCGCTGGACGGGTGTCGGGGCCGTCAATAACAATAATATGCTGACGCCCGGCACCTTCGCGAACGGGGCAGTCACGAACCTGGGCGGCGGCACGCTGCCGCAGGGGTTCAGCTATTTGATGTCCTGGGGCCAGGACCTTGATGCGACCGTCACAGCGGCGGCGTCGGACAGTCGGGCCAAGATTCTGCAGCGTCCGCGCATCCAGACCTCGCATAATGAGCCCGCCGAGCTGTTTGTGGGCGAATCGCGGCCCTACCCGACCTCCAGCTATTACGGGGGCGGGGCCTACGGGGGCTATTCTTCGATTCAGCAACTGCAGATCGGGGTGACGTTGGAAGTGACACCGCTGATCAATCCCGACGGTCTGGTGGTGCTGGACATCCATACCAAGATAGACACGTTCGAGGGCAACGTGACGATCCAGAACGTGGGGGACGTGCCGGTCACCAGTTCGAAGGAAGCTTCGGCCAAGGTATCGGTGCGGGATCACGATACGATCATCCTGGGCGGCTTGATTGAAACCGATAAGAACGCCAACGCCTCGGGGGTGCCGTTGTTGATGGACATTCCGCTGTTAGGGTATCTGTTTCGCAGTTCACATGCGGACGGGGCGCGCAAGGAGCTGATCGTGCTGATTCGGCCGACGGTGTTGCCGACGCCGGAGATCGCGGCGCTGACGGCGACAGCGGAGAAGAACAAGATGCCGGGGGTGCGGGCGACGGAGGCGGAGATACGGGCGGAAGAGATGCACCGGTTGAAGCAGGCGGAAAAGGCCGAGAAGAAGGGCGCCTACGAAACGCCGGTGAAACCCTGAAGGCCGCGTGAACAACCAGCCGGCAGAGGCAGTATTTTGAATGGCAGGCGCGAAAAGCCAGTCTGACTAGACAAGCATGACAACCTTCATCCAGCGCTGCGTGGCGGTCCTGTTGCTCGCAGCGGCGTTGTTTGCGGTTGCCCCCGCCCGGGCCGCCGGCACTTTCAACTGGGAGACAAACCGCAACCAGGTCAGCGCCGACATCAAGGATGGCAAGCTCCTCCCGCTGCTCGAACAAGTGGCCTCCGTCACCGGCTGGCAAGTGTTCCTGGAGCCGGACACGACCTGCATCGTCTCCGCCAAATTCAGCCGCCTGCCCCCGGGCGAAGCGCTGCATTTGCTGCTCAACGGCCTCAACTTCGCCCTGGTGCCCGTAACCAATGGCAGTTCCCGACTGTTCGTCTTCCGCACCTCGATGCAGAATGCGACGCAGTCCGTGCGGCCCAAGCCGGCAGAGTCGGGCCAAGGGAAACTGATCCCCAACGAACTCATTGTCCGGCTTAAGCCGGGAGCCAACATTGACGAGATCGCCAAACTGCTGGGCGCCAAAGTCACGGGCCGCATCCCCGGCCTCAACGCCTACCGTCTCCAGTTCGAAGACCAGGCCGCGGCGGACGCCGCCCGCCAGCAGCTTGCCGCCAATCCCGATGTCTCCTCCGTGGACAGCAATTACTCCGTTGACCGCCCGCCGGGTCCGACCGGGGCGCAGTCCTCCAACCTGCCCCCGCCGCCGTCCTTGCAGCTTAAGCCGCCACCCAGCGACGGGCGCATCATCGTCGGACTGGTGGACACCCGCTTGCAGCCGCTCGGCAACGGGCTGGACGATTTCCTGCTCAAAGCGCTCTCGGTCGCCGGCGAGGCCCAGCCTGACCCGAATAACCCGACCCACGGCACCTCGATGGCGGAGACGATCTTGCGCAGCCTGGCCGCAATGACCAAGGGCAGCTCCTCGGTGCAGATTCAGCCGGTGGATGTCTATGGCCCGAATGCCTATACCAGCACGTTCGATGTCGCCAACGGGATTGCCCAAGCTGTCAACGCCGGCGCCAACCCTATCAATCTGAGCCTTGGCAGCGACGCCGACAGCTCCTTTTTGCACAGTGTTATTCAGGACGCGACTTCCAAAGGCATCATCTTCATTGGCGCGGCGGGCAACGAGCCCGTCACCACGCCGTTCTATCCCGCAGCCTATCCGGAGGTCATGGCGGTGACGGCGGTTGACCAGGGCCAGCTTGCCAGCTATGCCAACCGGGGCAGCTTTGTCTCGCTGGGTGCGCCGGGCACCAGCGTGGTCTATTTCGATAACCAGCCCTACTTTGTAACTGGCACCTCCTCCTCCGCCGCATTTATCAGCGGCATCATGAGCGGCTACATGGAGTCCACTCACAGCACCCCGGCCCAGGCCGCAGCCTTCCTGCGCGGCCACTTCGGCGTCAAAATCGTCCCGGGGAAGTAAGAGGCCGCGCTTCACTTCATTTTCAGCGCGTAACCCGGACGGCCCCTTTTGCGTCTATAATAGACAAGCGGGCGCTCCGCGAAGCCCTGACGCTACGGATTGGCGTGGGGCGGATGGCCGGCCTCGCGGTCAAGAGCAAGGCCGGGGAGCACCCGAGGGAGGAACGTTCAAACCACGTTAAAACGACGTTAAAGCTACGTTCAAACTACGTTTAAACTGGCCAGGCACTCTAGCGCGTACGTGGAGGGACCAGGGGCGTGGGGAGTAAATCCAATGACGCAGGGCGGCGCGGTGTGGACACGGCTGGGCGGGAAGTGTTATACACAGCGTCATGACCAACTGCGGATGGCAGGGCGCGCCGCTCCACGCGCGCCGCAGCCCGGGCGACGCGCCCCACCCACGTGGGTGAGAACTTATGGCGCTGATTGTGATTGTCCCCAAGCCCAATTGCCACTTGCACGCTGTCCGTGACGGTTTAACCTGTGAGCGTGAGTTGGTTTGCTGACCGACATTGTTTCATGCTGGCCGTGATCGTTTACGGCGCCAGCATGATTTACTCGGTGTTCCTGTGGCGGGATGGGTTTCGACGGGATAACCACGTTACCTACCTGTTCCTGCTCTTTGGCTTCGGCCTGCACACTGTGGCGATGCTGATGAGGGGGTTCCGCCTGGACCGCTGCCCGGTGACCAATCTCTATGAGGCGACGATCTTCATCATGTGGACCATTGTGGCCGCATATCTGGTGGTGGGGCTGTGGGCGCGCCTGCGGTTTCTGGGCGCCTTCGCCTCGCCGGTGCTCTTCGCGATGGGGGTCTTTGCCCTCATGCCGAGCCTGGACAGCGCGCACGGCGCGCGGCCCCAGTTTCCGCTGATTTGGACCAGCCTGCACGCGGCGATGATGTCGCTGGCCTACGGCGCCTTCGGGCTCAGTTTTGTAGCCGCGCTGATGTACCTGACCCAGGAACGCAACCTGAAGTTTCACAAGCTGCAGGCGATCTTCTCGCTCATGCCCCCCATCCAGCGGCTGGAGGCGGCGATCGGGCGGTTGCTGGTGATTGGCTTCGTGCTGCTGACCATCGGGCTGGCGCTGGGGGTCGTTGATCTGGCCCATGCGACCCACCCGGACACCTACCGCGGCGACCCGAAGATTGTCTGGTCCATCGTGGTCTGGTTGCTCTACCTGGGCCTGGTGGTGATGCGCTGGCGGTTTGCCCAGGGCGGGCGCCGCTTTGCCCTCGGCGCCATCGGCAGCTTCATCTTCGTGTTGCTGACGTTCTGGGGCACCAACGTCTTGTCGCCGCTGCATAACCCATGACCGGGAGTTGATATGGCCCTCGTCGTCCTCGGCCTGAGTCATCGTTCCTCGCCGGTATCAGTGCGAGAGCAATTCGCCTTTGCCGAAGGGCGTGTGCCCGCCGCGCTCCAATCGCTGCGCGCCTCCGGCGTAGCGGACGAAGCGGTGATTCTGTCCACCTGCAACCGCGTTGAGATCTACGCGGTGACGCAACTGGAGCCGCCCCGGGCCGTCACCGCCCTCCGGGACTTTCTGGTCGGCTGCCATGACTACCGCGACCCGCTGACCGACGAGATATACGCCTGGGGCGAGCCGCAAAGCCTGCACCATCTGTTCAAAGTCGCGTGCGGCCTGGACTCGATGGTGCTCGGGGAGACGGAAATCCTCGGCCAGCTTAAGAAGGCCTACGACCTCGCCCTCCAGACCGGCCATACTGGCCGGTGGCTGAACAAGGCCTTCCAGCGCGCGTTCAACGTCGCCAAGCACATCCGCACCGCAACCAACATCCAGCGCGGCAGCGTCTCGGTCGGCTCGGTGGCGGTGGAATTGGCCGAGAAGATCTTCAGCCGGCTGGGCGACCGCGACGTAATGGTCATCGGCGCGGGAGACACCAGCGAGAAGACCGCCCGCGCGCTGCTCTCGCGCGGCGCCCGCAGCATCCTGGTGACGAATCGCTCGCATGACAAGGCCGTGGCGCTGGCCAATGAACTGGGCGGGCGGGCGGTGCCCTTTGAAGATTGGGCGGGCGAATTTGAGCGGGTGGACATCGTCGTCAGCAGCACCTCGGCGCCGCATTACATTCTCGACCGCGCCACGCTGGAACCGCTGATGAAGCTGCGCCGCAACCGCCCGCTGCTGCTCATTGACCTCGCCGTGCCCCGCGACATCGAGCCGGAGGTGAACTTCCTGGAGAGCGTCTATCTCTACAACATTGACGACCTGCAAAGCCATTGCGGACGATTACCTCAAGCTGCGCCGCGAGGAAATCGCCCGTTGCGAACAGATCATTCGCGAAAAGGCCGCGGCCCTGCTGGGCCAGGCCGCCGGGCGTTTGCCGGGCGCTGCGGCTTTACCGGCGCTCGGCCCCCAGTAGCGGGATCACGCAACCCGTATCACGCATCACGCATCACGCATCACGTATCATGCCCCCCTCCCCTCCCATCGCTATCGCCACCCGCGGCAGCGCCCTCGCGCTCGCCCAGGCCAACTCGGTCCTGGCCCAGTGCCGCGCCGCGTTCCCGAAGCTCACGTTTGAACTCAAGATCATCAAGACCACGGGCGACAAGCTCCAGACCGCTTCCCTGGCGCAGGAGGGCAAGACTCTGCCCAAGGGCCTGTTCACCAAGGAACTCGAAGTCGCGCTGCTGGGCAATCAAGCTGATCTGGCGGTTCACAGTCTGAAGGACCTGCCGACCGAGTTGCCCGCCGGCCTCGTGCTTGGCGCCGTTGGCGAGCGCGCCGATGTGCGCGACGTGCTGATCTACCGCGACGCGCGAGACTCGCGTGCCGCGGAAGGGTCGCCCGGCCTCTCCGCCCGACGCGGGTTCAAACCCGGACTGAGTGTGAAGGACTTTCCGGCGGGCGCTGTGGTGGCGACCAGCAGCACCCGGCGGAAGGCGCAGTTGCTGGCGCACAATCCCGGCCTCAAGGTCACCGACATTCGCGGCAACGTTTTGACGCGCTTGCAGAAGGTGGCCGAGCGCGCCGAGTTGGACGCGACCGTGCTGGCGCTGGCGGGGCTGACCCGCCTCGGCTATCGCATCACACCGGAGGGCCGGCTCGTGGGCGAGGCGGTGCCGGACCGGTTGCTGGCCACGATCCTCGACACCGAGGTTATGCTGCCCTGCGTGGGCCAGGGAGCCGTTGGCATTGAGGTGCGGGAGGGCGACGAGCGGATCGCTGCCGTCTGCGAACGGCTTAACCATTCCGACACTCGGCATTGTGTGGTAGCCGAGCGGGCTTTTCTGGCGGCGATGGGCGGCGGCTGCCAAAGTCCGGTGGCGGCCTATGCCGAGGTCGCCGGCAGCCATCTCCAGATGCGGGCGCTTTCCTTCGCCAGTGGTCCCCTGCGCCGCGCGCAAGCCAAACGGCCGGTCCAGCAGGCCGTCGAACTCGGCCAGCAATTGGCCCAGGAACTCAAGGGATAGCGAACTCGGGCCGCTGGGCGATTGCGGGGAACGAGGTTCGCGAATACAATATCCAACAATGAAGCCCAAAGGCATGGTTTACTTGGTTGGCGCCGGACCGGGTGACGCCGGCTTGCTCACGTTGCGCGCGGCGGAGCTGCTTGCTCGCGCCGATGTGGTGGTGTGCGACGCGCCGGCAAATCCCGAAGTCTTGCGCCTGGTGCCCAAGTCGGCCGAAGTCATTGGCGGGAGCCAGCGCGGAAACGGTCCCGCTCCCTCGCCGGGCGAGTTAAACCAGTTGCTCATTGCCGGGGCACGCGCGGGCAAGACCGTCGTGCGGCTCTTTGGAGGTGATCCCTATTTCTTTGGTGGTGGGAGCGAGCAAGCCGAGCAACTGGCGGATGCCGGCGTTCCCTTCGAGGTCGTGCCGGGTGTCTCCTCGCTCATAGCGGGGCCCAGTTATGCGGGGGTTCCGCTCACTCACCGCGCTTTTGCCTCCCAGCTCACCCTCCTCTCCGGCCTTGACCATCCGATGGGGGCCGCCTCCGGCATTGACTGGGAGCATGTCGCCCGGACGCCGGGGACCAAAGTCGTTACGCTGGGGCTGGATCGCATCGAGGAAATGGCCCAGCGCCTGCTCGGCCACGGCCTGCCGGCCGACACGCCGGTGGCGGTGCTCCGCACTGGCGCGGTCGGCTGCCAGCAGCCTATCGAAGGGACGCTGGCCACGATCGCCAGCCAGGCTTCCGGGCAGGAAATCGGTTCTTCGGCCCTGGCCGTCATCGGCGGCGTAGTGAAGCTGCGCGACAAACTCAATTGGTTCGAGCGCCGGCCCTTGTTCGGCCAGCGCATCGTCGTGACCCGCTCGCGGGAGCAGGCCAGCCAGCTCTCAGGCCGGTTGCGGGAGCATGGCGCCGAGGTGCTCGAGGTCCCGACGATCAAGCTTGAACCCCCGACTCACCGTCAGGACCTGGTGGACGCTCTGCTGGAGCTTAACGCCTACGATTGGCTCGTCTTTACCAGCCCGAACGGGGTCACGAAGTTCTTCGAGTACTTCTTCAAGCGGTTCCACGATATGCGCGACCTCGGCGGCGCGCGCATCGCCGCCGTCGGCCCCGCCACCGCCAACCGGCTCAAGGAACTGCATCTGCAAGTGGACTTGATGCCCGACGAAGCCCTAGGCTCGGAAGTCGCCAAAGCCTTCGCCCGCTTCGAGACCATCGAGAACCTGAGGATCTGCCTGTTGCGCGCCGAGGTGGCGAACCAGGAACTGCCTGAGGCGCTCGAAGCCCTGGGTGCGATTGTGGACGATGTCGGCGTTTACCAAACCGTGCCCGAAACCGACGATGCGACGGGTGCCGCCGCCAGCCTGCTGGAGCGCGGGGCGGATTGGGTGGCGTTCACCAGCGGTTCGACGGTCGAGCATTTCCATGCGCGGTTCGACTTGCCCGCCTTGGCAGGCAAATTCCCGCAGCTCAAGACCGCCGTGATCGGCCCCGAGACTGCCAAGGGACTGACTGCGCTGGGCTTGAAGCCAACCGTCGAGGCCAAACAACACACTATTGACGGGCTGGTGGCCGCCCTGCTGGCCGCGCAAACGGCAAAACCTCTCGTGTAGGCTTGAGCGGCTCTGTTGCCCCCTGCCCGAACGAAATCCCGCCAAAAATGTCCATATACCGTCCGCTTATGCATCGCCTGGCGGCGTCGAGGCGCGCTGCCGAACTCAAACTTGCACCGCAGTTTCCCGCCGGGCAACAATAGGCGGACGTGTTAATGCGAAGGTTACTGTCGTGGACCAGATCCAATTCGCGCCGCCGCAGCCTGTCCGGGCTTCGGCTCCTCTTTGCTTTCCCCGCCCTCCTGCTTGCTTTTGGCCCGGCACCGCTCTGCGCAGCGACTTTTACCGCCACGCTCGACCGTGACACCGTGACCGTCGGCGAGTCTGCAACCCTGACGCTTACCTTCTACGGCGGCCAACCCAGAACCATGCCGACAATTCCCGCGCTGCCCAACCTGCAGATCGCCGGGGGAGGGACCTCCCAGAATTTCACCATCATCAATGGCGCAATGTCGGGAAGCACCTCGCAGACTTTCTCCCTCACCCCGACGCAACCGGGCGAATACCTGATCCCCGCTCTCAAAGCCGAGATCGGTGGGCAGGTCCTCACCACGCAGCCCTTGAAGCTGACCGCCGTGAAAGCCCCGGCGTCGGCAGCTAATGCTGCCGGCGACAAACTGGCGTTCTTCAAGTTCTTCCTCCCGAAGAAGGAGGTTTATGTCGGTGAAATCCTCGCCGTCCAGTTCCAGGTCTATGTCCGCGAAGGGCTCGCAAACACCGAGAACATCCTGCAAAGCTTCGATCGGTATGGCGGCTGCCCTTTGAAGGCGGAAGGCTTTAGCATCATCAAGACGGCCCACGCCCAACGCCAGCGCGCGCAGGTCGGCAACGCCATCTATGGCGTCTCGACCTTCGTCACCTCGCTTTCTCCGGTCAAAACCGGCTCCCTCACCATCGGCTCGATAGACGTCCCGCTCACACTGCAATCCCGTTGCGGACCAACCCCGGCGAGACCCCTTCGACCCATTCGGCTTCTTCCGCCAGATGCAGTTCCAAGAGCGGCGCGTCGCGTTGTCGGCCGAACCCGAGACGCTCACCGCGCTCCCGTTGCCCAATGAGAACGTCCCCGCCGATTTCAACGGCGCCGTGGGCAATTACTCCATGACGGTAACCGCCGGACCAACCAATGTCACCGCCGGTGACCCGGTCACCGTGCGTGTTCAAATCTCCGGCCGTGGCGCCTTCGACTCGCTCGCGTTGCCCGCGCAGAACGCCTGGGGCGATTTCAAGACCTACCCGCCCACGACCAAACTGGACACCACCGACGCGCTCGGCCTGCAGGGCACCAAGACGTTCGAGCAAGTGGTGGTGCCGCAGAACGCGGACATCAAAGCGCTGCCGGCCTTTGCCTTCAGCTTCTTCGACCCGGATCAGAAGCGCTACCGCACGCTCACCCAGCCGGCCATCCCTCTGGTCGTCCGGCCTGGAGGCTCGGTTCCGGCGCCGACCGTGCCGCGGCCGCCTCGCGCAGCGCAGGACAATCCTCCGCCCGCCCAGGACATTGTTCACATCAAGCCGCGCCTGGGCATGGTGGCGCAGATCGGTCCACCGCTGGTGCGGCAACCCTGGTTCCTCGCGCTCCAGGCCATCCCGCTCTTCGCGTGGCTCTCCGCCGTCGCCTGGCGCCGGCGCACGGAGCAGCTCGCCAATAATCCCCGCCTGCGCCGCCGCCGGCAGGTCGCTCAGATCATCCGCCAGGGCCTGCTCGAACTCCAACAACTCGCCGCCGCCAATAAGTCCGACGACTTCTTCGCCACGTTGTCTCGTCTGCTGCAAGAGCAGCTTGGCGAGCGCCTCGACCTGCCCGCCTCAGCCATTACCGAAGCGGTTATCGAAGAGCGCCTCCGCCCGCGCGGCGTGCCGGAGACCACGCTCGCTCCGCTGCACGAACTGTTCCAGACCTGCAATCTTGCCCGCTACGCCCCGATCAAAACCAGCCAGGAATTGGCAGCGATCATCCCCAAATTGGAAGCCGTCCTGCGTGAGCTGCGAGGGTTGAAACTGTGAGCCCGCCCATGACACTCGGAACCCAGCGGAGCACGGCGGGCCGCCTTGTGAAGGCCGGCCACAAGATGCTGCTGCTCGCATTAGCTGTGATCTCCTTCCTCCCGGCGCGGTCCCAGGCCGCGATCTCCGCCACTGCATTCGACGCGGCCAACAAACTCTACGAGGAAGGCAAGTTCACCGCGGCCGTTTCCGCCTACGAGAAACTGCTGCAATCCGGCCAGGCCTCCGCCGCGCTCTACTTCAATCTCGGCAATGCCTTCTACAAGTCGGGCCAGATCGGCCGCGCCATCGCCACCTACCGTCAGGCTGAACTCATCTCCCCGCGCGACCCGGACCTGCGCGCCAATCTCCAGTTCGCCCGCAAGCAGATTCAGAGCCCCACCTTGCTGCCTGGCCGCTTGGAGCGCTGGCTCAGCCGGCTCACCTTGAACGAATGGACCCTGCTGGCCGCCGGCGCGGTCTGGCTCTGGTTACTCCTCTTGGCGGCGCTGCAATGGCGGCCTTCCCTCAAACCAGCTCTCCGCTCGTGACGTATATACTGTCGCCGCAATCGCGGTTTTACTGTGCGCCTGTGCCGCCGCCAGCTTGCGCGAGACCCGCTTCACCCCCACCGCCGTGGTCATCGCCCCCGAGGCGAAAGTGCGCTACGGCCCGTTCACCGAATCCCCTCTTGCCTTCACTGTCCATGACGGCGCCGAACTCCGCGTGCTGGATCAGAAAGACGACTGGCTCCAGGTGACCGTCGGCCCGCGCCGTATCGGCTGGCTGCGCCGCGAACAAGCCCTGCTGTCGCGCGGCTAGCAAAGGCATCAACCCAACTGGACCACGAGCGTCTGGCCCGCTGAAACCACCGTGGGCTGCCGCAACGAGACCGTCACCTCGCCGCCTTTGACGCTGAACTCGCTCGGTATCGTCTTCCCACCGCATTCCACTGCTACTCGCGGGGGCGCCGCACTCGTGGCCAGCGCTATCTGTGCTATGCCGAGCCGCCCTTCCCGGACGCTCAGCTCATTCCTCTGCGCCTGCCCCTCCCGCAACTGGCGCAGGCTGCCCCAGCCCTCGGGGCCGGCGAAGAAGCCTCTGAAGTTCTCCGGCGTGTGGCGGGGCGTCACCCGCAGCGACTGGCGCGGCCCGTCATATTCCCAGCCCGAAAGCGCCAGCAGCAACGACCACGACGACATCGCCCGCGCGTAATGGCCGCCGCACTCGATCTCGTTCCACGGGTTGCGCTCGATCGGCGGACGCGGTATGCCGTCGTAGCGGTCGCGCGCGCCCTTCACTATCGCGAACCCTTCCTCGACCATGCCCTCATAGATCATGTGCGCCGCCACCTGGTATTCGATCCGGTCCAGACTTCATCCGAGTAAAGCATCACGTGGTCGGGCCGTCCGCCTTTGGGCCAGGTGCAGATGATCAGGCCCTTGTCCTTCGCCCCCGCAAACGCCCGCGGCGAGTGCGGCCAGCCGGTCAGGTCCGACTTCCAGTTGTACTTGAAGACGGCGCGCAACGCGGAAACCACCTTGTCCTGGGGCAGGATGTAGCCAAGGCCGAGCTGATGCGCCCACCACTGGCCCAGTAGTTGATCGGCCATGCAGCCGGGGCCGACTTCGCCCCGCCGTTCCTTGTAGTCCGGCAGGTGCTGCTGGAAGTACTCGCCGTTCCAGCACAGCTCGATCAGCTTCTTCTGGCCCTTCTCGAAGATGCTGTGGAAGCGCTCGGCCGCGTCCCCGTCACCCATCCGGCGCGCCCATTCCTCGCCTGCGCGCAGCGCCGCGAGGTAATAGCCGCTGATGAATGTGCGTGACGCCGTGCAGCGCCTCGTCGTAGGTGTTCCACTGGTCGTCCTGCAAGACGCCTCCCGGCTGACCCGCCTGCCGACTTCGCGTCCCGCTCGATCAGGTATTCCACCGCGCGCTGCACATGCGGCCAATACTCCCGGAAGAAGCCCTCGTCCCCGCTGTTTCAGCGCCTCGCGGTAAGCCTTGAGGATGCAACTTGCGTGGCCGTCGGCAAACGGATGCTCGCCTGTCGGGTGCGGCGGCGACGGCACGTCGGTCCGGTTATTGACTCCGCCGTCGGGCCGCTGCTGGTGCGTGAAATCAATCCGGCGCATCTCGCGTTCGAGCGTGGGGAACAGCGCGCGAAAGACTCTGCTCATAACCCCAGACATGCGTGCAGGTCGGCTGGCAACAGCCGTTCGAGCCTTCCCAGCCATAGCATGTCGCCGTTCGCGATCCGGAATACCACGCCGATATGCCGGGTAATGGCCGCATTCGCAGTGACGCAGTCGAGCAACCAATAGGGCAGGGTGCTGTCGTAGAACGTCTGCCGAAACGCCTCGGTGCGCTTGCGCAACGTGTCAAAGCTCGCTCACCGCCTCGCGCAGCACCGCCCGCGCGTCCGGCCATTGGGTCGCGTAGTGACAGCCCATCCACTGCTGGCCGGCGCTATACTTGTTCGGATAATGCCAGGCCAGCAGGAAGGGCACCTCGATGCTCTTGCCCGCCGGAACAGCCACCGTCCGCGGCCACCGCCCCATAGCAGGTCCGGCCCAGAGCGGTCGGCGGAGTGGAGTCGCCGTGCGCCGCCGGCGTGAAGCGGCCTTCGGCAGCAAATGCTTTCCACGCATCGTCCCGATGCGCGGCGGCCGGCAAGACGGTGACGTCCGTAGCGAGCGCCGCCAAAGCCAGCGTGCCGAACCCGGGCGCCTTCGGATGCTGGAAGCCGCCCGAGCCGGAGTAGCTCGCGCCGACCAGCCCGCAGAGGAATGCGTAGGCTGCCTGTCGCTGATGGCTGAATCCCGCCAGCGCCGGCTCCAGCACCGGCCCCGCCGCCAGCACGACCTTCCCCTTGCCCAAAGGCCGCGTCAGCAAGCTCAGCCCGTCGCGACGCCTCTGACTCGAGTCGCCCCCGGCTGCAACACCAGGTTCTCAAACTCCACCGCCTTGCCGCCGTCCGTGGCATCATGCGCCGGACGGACGCCGCTGAACCGCGCCGGCAGCAACTCCTCCAGCAACTGCATCACCGCCCGATTGCCCGGCATGTCCGTGAACTCGATCTGGTCCACGTTGACATGCCCCCAGCCGCCCTTCTGTTCATCTACAATCTCGATATGCGCCGTCTGCCCCTGCAAATCTCCCACCTCCCAGGTTGCGGGCTGGAGCCGCTCATTGTCCTTGCCCGAAGTCGCGCGCACCACTTTGCCGTTCACCAGCAACCGAATCTGTGTCCTCGCATAGTGCCCGCCGCCCACGAGGAAGCGGATGAAGCGGCGCTCGATAGTGAACGGCTGGCTGACCAGCCGCCCCGTTGTGTCGTCGCCGCCCACGAAGCTGTTAACCAGCCCCTGGCCGACGAAAGCCGGACACCGGGTTCTGGTACGGCAACGTGCCGTGTGGCGGCTCCTTGCCGAAGGCTTCCCCTTCGACTTTCCACTTGCTGTAACCGTGCTCGAAGTCCTCGAAGAGGATACTTCGGCCGGTGATTGACTTCGGCCACCGGTTTGCCTCCCGTCCACGAAGCATACGCCCGCCAGCAGCGGCATGGACTTGCCGGAGAAGAGCAGCGTCGCGCCCGCTTGCACCGCCTCCTGGGCCGAGCGCAGCACCGCTTCCGGTAGGTCCGCTCCCGCCTCCTCCAGCCAAATGACTGTGTGGGCCGGATCGCTCCAGCTTGTCGGCGTGCAACGGCTCTTTCTCCACCACCTTGACAGCCGAGACCCTTCGGCCGGTCCGGCGGCGGCGCGTCGAGACCCTTCAGGTTGGCAGCGGTATAGATTGCCACTGGCATATCGAGTTTCGGCTCCTCTGCGGCATCTGCGCGCATGAGCAATCCTCCGGCCCCGCCTTCCCGCCACACCTCGTTGACGTTGCCCCCAAAGGCCGGATTCATCGCCCCGTTGTTCTTGCCCGTGGCGTCATACCCGACCGGGTTCTGGAGCAAGGCGGCCAGAGATACTGTCTGCTGCTGTTCGGTCGGGTTCTTGATCCGGAACACGAATGCCGCCAGTGGCATCTCGGAAAACCTCGTGTCGAGCGGCGCAAATGGGCTGAACGCCGTCAACTCCACCTCCACCGGCAAACCAGCATCCCGGAAACGCAGCACCGCCACCGGGTATTCGCCCGTCATCTCGCTCTGCTGCACTCGGGGCCACTCCGGCCCGCCGGCAGCCTGCAGCAGCCGGGTCGCCCCTCCCGCCCGGATCAGGAAATGCAACGGCACGTAGCCATCGCGCAGCGTATTGAAGAGCTGCCAGTTCGTGAATTGGCCATCTACCCCGATCTCAAAGTTCCCTGTGCCGATGCCCCCCAAATGCATCCGCGCGTCAGTGTGCTTGCCGGACAAGTAAAGCCGGGGTTTGGCGGGGCGAACAACTCGCGCTGCCAGCGCTGCAATTCATCGGCGGGAAGCTCGAACACCGCCCACGCTGGCGTGCCGAACAGGGCGGCCGCCGCCCCCGCCCCCACCAGCCCGATGAACTCCCGCCGGTTCAGCCCTTGGGGTCCACAATGTCCCGAACAATTACACTTGCGCATAGTCTGGTTAATTCAGTTTGGCTCGCCGCGATGGCCAACGCCGACCACCGGCCAGGCAGGGCCCGCAATCCTCTGCGAACCGCCGCCCGCGCGGACTGCCCGCCCTGCCTCCAACCGCGACGATCTTCATTCGCCCACCGTGCTAACAAGCCAAACCCCAATTGCCAAGCGTGAAACCCCGAACCCGTATCCAATGGGAGCATCTCAACTTTTCTGAGGGCCAACGGAAAGCCCTCCATAACACTCTGCCGACCGTGCGCCCCGTTCCCCCTCACCCCGACCCTCTCCCTCAGGGAGAGGGAGCCTCACAGGCCAACCCTCGAAGACACCGGACGTCCCAGATTCGCCGACACGCTGCCGGCGGTTCTCCCTCTCCCTGAGGGAGAGGGTCGGGGTGAGGGGGAACGGGGCGCACGACGTGGCAGGTGCCGTCGCCAAGCAGCCTGCGGCGTGCAAATAATGAGATGCTCCCGTATCCAATTCCTGCCTGTCGCCAGGCGTTGGGGTCGCATGAGGGACGCATGTGGGGCGCAACCCTCTCCCAAGCAGATGGCTTGCAGGTGGCTTGGGGTTGCATGAGGGTGGCTTTGAGGTCGCATTCCTGTGGCTTTGGTCTAAAGTCTTTGCCATGCTCGGCGCGTGATGATTGTGGATTGGATGCCGGTTCAAGTGCTGGCGGTAATCTTTTTCGCAACGGTGATCCGTTCGGCCCTCGGGTTCGGCGAAGCCCTGGTGGCGGTGCCTCTGCTGGCGCTCATCATGCCGGTCGAGGTGGCCGTGCCCGTGGCGGTGCTGGTTTCGATCACCATCGCGGGGGTTGTCCTCGCCCAGGATTGGCGTCACGTGGATTTCCGCAGTGCCGGCTGGTTGGTGCTCCCGACGCTGATCGGCACACCTTTGGGCCTGCTCCTGTTGACCCTGGTTGGCGGACAGATTATCAAGGCGGCGCTGGCAGTCCTCATCGTGGCCTTTTCGATCTACTCCCTGGTTAACCGTCGCCGGCGGGCCGCGCTGCGGGACGACCGGTGGGCGTGGATGTTCGGGTTCTTTGCGGGGATCCTGGGGGGAGCGTATGGCATGAATGGGCCGCCGCTCGTCGTTTACGGCGCGCTGCGCGGGTGGTCTCCCCAACGCTTCCGGGCCACCCTGCAAGGGTATTTTCTGCCGGCCGGCTTGCTGGGCCTATGCGGCTATTGGGTCGCGGGTCTGTGGACCTCGAGGGTGACGCACTTCTACCTGCTGGCCGTGCCGATGCTCGTGGTGGCGATCTTCCTGGGCCGCGCGGCCAACCAACGCATGAACCGACGCGTGTTTCTCCTTTGCGTCCACCTGGGGCTGATCGCGGTAGGGGCCATGCTGTTCTGGCAGTCAAATCAATCGCCGAACCGCTTCTTGCAGCCGGCCTGGTCCGCCGCGGCGGATTCGGGCCATATCGCGCCCCCCGCGTCTGTGCGTTGAACGGTTCGCCCTCACCTCTCCGCAGCCTGGTTGCGGCCTCGCCGCGCTGCGGTCCCTGCGGCGCCGAATCGGATCACCATGATATCCCGGGTTTCGGCCAGGCGGAAGCCCTCCGCCTGAATGGCCTCCGCAATCCCCGGCATGTGTGCCGCGCCCCAGGGCACGACGATTGGCTCCGGCTGCGACAACTGGGCTCGGATTTCTTCCAGGAGGTGCCGATTGCGCTTGCGCAGGAGGTCATCAATGAGTTCCTCGTCAAAGTGGGGCGGGGGCGAAAATCGCAGCGCCTCCAGTATCGTCTCGGCGCTCAGCCCCTTGGAATGCACCCGCATCGCCATGTTAAGGAACCCGACCGTGTTGGTAGTGAACTCCCCGGTGTCCACATCCGCCCTCACGATCTCCACCCGCACCGGATGGAACTCCTTCTGTTGCTCAGCCAGGCCGAGAGAGGTCGCCATCCGTTTGTAGGTGATGCTGTTTGTCAGCAGGTTGTTCTCGTCCGTCACGCCTTCCATCAGGACGACCGCGTTCGTCGGAAATGATCCCGAGAGCTTCCGGTAGAACTCGGCGTCGCCGACGTGCGCCATCGGCACCAACTGGATCGTCTTGCCGTCGGCGCGAACGTATTTTCTCACCTGGACCATAAACCCGCCCGGACGCAGTGCCAGGAACCCTTGGCTGAAATGGCCCACTGCCAGCGAGGCGCAGACCGCCAGATAAGCGACAACGGCGGGCAGCAGGACCAAGACGTTGGCCAGCACGAAACCAGCCAGGTTCAACCAACTGAAGCGCCGAGATCGAAGGCTGCCCTCGCCAACCAGCGGCCAGCGGAACCTGAGCCCGCCCTGGACGCAATAGAGGATGCCCAGGCCGATGACGACTTGGGCAAGCGAGATGGCCCACGCCACCCGCTCAAGCTGGTGGAAGCCATAGATCATGACCGGAATCAGGGCCAGCGCAGCGACAGGATTGAAGAGCGTGATGGGGAGAAACAGGCGCTTCGGGACCATGGGCGTGACTCCCATCAAGGCATAGACCACCACCGTCGTCAGCATGGCGACCGCAAACACCAGCAGGCGGACCACGCCAAGAAGATGCACCCCGAAAAGGAGGATCAGGGAATCATCCGCCAGGGAAACGATCGCATCCGCCAGAAACAGCCCGAGACAGAGGCTCAGCAGGATGATCAACGAGCGCCGCGCGGCGCCGCCTTTGCCAGCCGGTTCCGGTACCGGCGGGGCAGGGGAGCCGGCACCCAATGATGGCGCACCCTCAATCAGCGGCGGCGGCGAACTCGGCCCCAACGGCGGGGTACTCCCCGGCGGAAGATTGTCGTTGCGCGGCTGAGGCTCTGAATCTGGCGGCATAGTCTGATCAGCGAAAAGGCTAAAGGCTGAAGGCTAAAGGCTAAAGGCCAAAAACGTGAATGCCAGGGAATTTCAATATGCGCACTCCCTGCGCCGCCTTCAGCCTTTAGCCTTTAGCCTTTCTTCTCACGTCCACAGCCGCCGATCCAGGGAACGAAATTGGATGGCCTCCGAGATATGGTCGCCGGTGATGTTCTCCGCGCCGGCCAGGTCGGCGATGGTGCGGGCGACCTTCAGGACGCGATCATAAGCGCGGGCGCTCAGATTCAGGTCGCTCATGGCGAACTTCAGCAGTTCCAGCGTGGCCTCGTTCAGTGCGCACCAGGTCTTTAGTTCGCGGGTGCCCATGCGGGCGTTGCAGGTGATCCTGGGCTTGTCCTTGAAGCGCTCGTGCTGGCGCTGGCGTGCGGCGACGACTCGTTCGCGGATCTGCGCGGAGGGCTCGCCTGTCCGCTCGCCGGTGATTTCGTGGAACTTCACTTGCGGCACTTCAATGTGCAGGTCAATGCGGTCGAGCAGCGGCCCGGAGATGCGGCCCAGGTAATTCTGGATCTCGCGCGGCGAGCTGCGCGATTCGGCCGGCATCTTGCCATCTGGGGTCGGATTCATGGCCGCCACGAGCATGAACTGGGCGGGAAAGGTCATCGTGCCGGCGGCACGCGAGATCGTTACGCGGCCCTCCTCCACCGGCTGGCGCAGAGTCTCCAGCACGCTGCGCTTAAACTCGGGCAACTCGTCCAGGAACAGCACGCCGTGGTGGGCGAGAGAGATTTCGCCAGGCGTAGGATTGATGTTTCCCCCCAGCAACCCGGCGTCGCTGGCAGTGTGATGCGGCGCGCGGAAAGGCCGGCGCGTCACCAGCGCCTGGCCGGGCGACAGCAGCCCGACGATGCTGTGAATCTTGGTGGTCTCCAGCGCTTCCTCCAGCGTCAACGGCGGCAGAATCGTCGCCAACCGCTTCGCCAGCATGGATTTGCCCGTGCCCGGGGGCCCGATCAACAGCACGTTGTGCCCGCCGGCGGCGGCGATCTCCAGGGCGCGCTTGACGGATTCCTGGCCTTTGACCTCGGCGAAATCAAGCTCCTCCTCATGGTCATGGTCGAAAATGCTGGTCATATCCACCTTGGTCGCGGGGATCTTAACCTCGCCCTCCAGGAAGCTGACCGCCTCGCGCAGGTTCTGGACCGGGATGACCTGCAGCCCAGCCACCACCGCCGCCTCGGCGGCGTTCTCCGTCGGGACGAGGATGCCAACCTTCCCCTGCTCGCGGGCGCGCAGCGCAATCGGCAACACCCCTTTGACCATGCGCACCGCGCCGTTGAGGGCCAGTTCGCCCACCATGACGAAGTTGTCCAGTTGGTCGCTCTCCATCTGTTCGCTGGCGGCGACCATTCCCACCGCAATCGGCAGGTCAAAGCTCGGCCCTTCCTTCTTCACATCCGCCGGGGCCAGGTTGATCGTGGTGCGGCCAAAGGTGAAGCTGAACCCGGAGTTGATCAGTGCCGTCATGACCCGGTCCCGGGATTCCTTTACGGCGGCATCCGGGAGCCCCACGATGACTATAATAGTGTCGCCGTACCCGGCATTGACTTCTACCTCAACCGGATACGCTTCGATGCCATTGACGGCAGCCGAACAGACCTTGGCCAACATGGGAAGAGTGTTGACCGAGACCGGGGAAAAGAGCAACTGGTAATCGCGCGCGGGGACTGGTGACGACAAGAGCCCCCAGCCCCAAACAAGCCCGAAACCACCAGAGACAAGCGCAGGCACTCCACACGGATTGAGTGCGATCCAACAGACATTCTTAACCCGGTTCCACATCCTGGGCTACGTCCGGGCTTCGCGGATCAGGCACGGTCTGCCACTCAACTTCCCAGCCCCCATGTACGAGATCAGAAGATACTTCCTGAGTCGGCCAGACCACGGCGGCGGGAGCGGGCCTTGAGTGTGGGGTTGCCTTAGTGGTCCGTTTCACAAATAGGCTGCCCTCGTCAGCGGGTTTATGAAATGGACCGCTTAGTTAGGCTTTGAGTTTCCGGTTGACCCCGGCGGGTGTTCTCATTCTTCCAAAAACGTTGCCTGCTCGGCTTGCTGGATCTGTTTTCCGTCCGGCCCCGTCACAATCCTCCTTGCGGTTCCGTCGGGAGAGGAGACGAAACGCACGGAGATAATTTGTCCATCGGCCCTCAGACGTCGAATTTCGACCAGGCGGTGGTCGCCTGCTTTCCCGTAGGAGTGACTGATCGGCTCACTTGGGCTTGCCTTGGGAATCTACGGTTCGAGCAATCAGAATTCGTCCGTCGGCAGCCGTCACGTAAAACGTCCGCTGCTTCAACGAGCCGTTCGTCGCGTAAAACATGGTTTGGGTCGGCCGCCCTTTCTCATCCAGCCGGGACACGACATTTGTCTTTGGAGAGGCCGCCGAATCGGGCGCGGGCAGATCTTTGGCCTCCCGGTGACAGGCGACACAAGCGGCGCACACCGCAACCAGACAAAGAAACGCGCTCGTTCGGGGCCGCTGTTCTCGTTAACGTCGCAGGCGAAAGAATTTCGCCGGGCTGGCGAGGTCGTTGTTTGTGTAGCAGCGCCCCGAGCAAGGCAGATCGAAATAGGGCCCGCCGGGCTGATAGCTCCATTGCAGGGTCCAGGCAGTGTTCCACCTTAGGACCAGCCCGCCAACGGCCTTGGAGGCGTATACCATCGGGGTCACGCGAACCAGCGCCAGGCCATGATAGTATCCGGAAGCAAGGGCGGCGACGCCGGTGAGGTCTGCTGGCGGAACAGCTTGTTGATAGGAATTGTCGCCCCAGCCCACCACCGAGCCGTCGCTGCGCAGCGCGAGGGTATGGAAATCGCCGGCGGCAATCGCCACCACGTTGCTCAAACCGGTGGGGACATTGGTTTGACCGAAAGTGTTGTCGCCCCAGACCACGACCGTGCCGTTAGACCGGAGCACCGAACTGTGGAGGTAACCGGCGGCGATGGCGGCGACGCTGCCCAGGGACTGGGGCGAAGTGGCCTCGCCGTAGCCATTGTACCCCCAGCCCACGACGGTGCCGTTGTTGCGCAAAGCAAGGTTATGTAGGCGTCCAGCAGCAATGGAGCGGATGCTGGTCAGGCCAGCGGCCCCGGCGACCTGGCCGTAGGTGTTGTCGCCCCAAGCGACCACCGTTCCAGCCGACAGGAGTGCGAGGCTGTGCGAATCCCCGGCAGCGACGGCCAGGGCGGACCGGGCGGCAGCAGGCACGTTGGCCTGGCCAAAGTCGTTGCAGCCCCAGGCGATGACATCGCCATTCTCGCGGATCGCCAGGTTGTGCGCCGCGCCGCAGGCGATGCCGACGATGCGCAAGCCGTCGGCCGGGACATTGGTCTGGTGGTCCCCGTTAGAGCCCCAGGCAATCAGCGCACCGTTCCGGCGCAGTGCCAGGGTGTGAAAGTCCCCGCCCGCAACGGCGACCGCGTCGTCGAGATCCGGGGGCACGTTGGTCTGGCCACCGGAATTGTCGCCCCAGGCCAGGACCTTGCCGGCGGGGCCAAAGACGCTCACCCGGCCGGTCGAGGAGAGCGAGCCGTATGGATTGCTGACCGTGACTCGATAATAGCCAGACTGGGAGGGCTGGAGGTTGGAGAGCGTCAGGCTCGGGCCCGTCCCGGCAATCGCCAGACCATTGAACTGCCAGGAATAGCTCAAGGTGCCGCTGCCGGAGGCGGAGACAGCCAGCAGGACCGTGCTGCCGAGGTTGACCACGTTATTGGAGAGCCCCTGGGACAAGGCGGGCGTCTGGTTGACGGTGAGTTGCGCCACGGCGCTGGTTGCCGTGCCGAACAGATTCGTGACGGTCACGAAATACGCTCCGGCGGCGGCCAGGGTGAGCGGGTTAAGGATGAGCTGCCGGTTGGTTTGGCCGGTGAGCGCCGTGTTTTGGAAATGCCATTGATAAGCCAGCGGACTGGTTCCAGCGGCCAGGCTGTTCAGGGTCAAGCTGGCGCCCGCCACCGTTGCAGCCGAAGCCGGGCTCTGGACGAAGACCGGCGGAGCGCCAGTCACCAGCAGGTTGGCGGGCGGACTGGAGGTGGCGCCGATGGGGCTATAGGCGAACACCACGTAAGCGTCGCTGTCCGCAACGGCCAGGTTGGAAAGGGTCAAAGCCGGGGAGTTTGCTCCCGGCAGATTGGTGCCGTGGCGCTGCCACTGGTAGCTGATGGGTTCCGAGCCGCGCGCCAGGGCCGAGAAGGAATAGTTCGTGCCCACCGGCTGCACGCTGCCCACCGGCAGGGTGACGAAGTAAGGAGGCACCGGGACCACCGTGAGACTGGCGAGGGCGCTGGGGACGGAGCCGGAGCCGTTGGCCACGATGACCCGATAGTTGCCGGCGTTGGCGGCCTGGACATTGGTGATAGCGAGTTGCGCCCCGGTGGCTCCGGGGATGGCCCCGTCGTTGAAAAACCACTGGTAGGAGAGGGGCTGGCTGCCCGTGGCGGACACGGCGAAGACCGCCGCGGACGCCGCGGAAATGATGAGGGGACCCGGACCAGACAGGATGGTCGGAGCCGCAGGCAAAACGCGGACACGCGCGACGGCGCTGGTGACCGAGCCAGCCGAATTCTGGACCACGGCGCGGTAAAAGCCCTCGTTGACGGCCTGGGCGTTGGAGACGGTGAGGGTGGAAGCGGTCGCGCCGCTGAGGTTGGCCCCTTCAAACACCCAGCGGTAGCTCAAAGGTGCCGACCCGGTGGCCGCCACGGCCAGGGTAAAAGGCTGGCCGGCGGCCACGTTGGTGTCCAGTGGCTGCGCCGTAATCGTCGGGGCCGCCAGCACCGTGACCTGGGCGATGGCGCTGGTGACGCTGTTGTAGGGATTGCTCACCACGACCCGATAGTCGCCTGCCTGCGAAGGCTGAATGCCGTTCATAGACAGGAAGTAGCTGGTGGCTGCCGGGAGATTCGTCCCGGCCAGGGTCCATTGATAGGTCAGCGGCGCCAGGCCCATCGCGCTGACGCTCAAATAGACGTTGCCGCCCACCGCGACGCTGGTGTTGGCAGCAGGTTGCCCGGTGATGGAGGGTGACCGGAGCGTCAGCAGCGGGATGCTCTCGATACGCGCGGTTGAGGCGTTAAAATACCACAAACGCTGGTCCTGCCGGTCCACCACCTGGACCGTGGAGCTGACCGGCAGGTTATAGATCAACTGCTTGGTGGCGGTGTCATAGGCCTGCGTGGCGCCAAAGGCTATCGCCCCGTTGACCGAGCAGGAGTAAATTTCCGGTCCGATCACGCCGTAGTCGTACAGGTTGGCGTCGTACATGGCCGCCGTCCAGAAGAGGCGCGAACCGTCGAGGCTCATGACGAGATTGCGTGAGCCGTAGCCGTTGTGCTTTCCGGCGCTGGCCACGCTGACGAACGAGTTGTTGCCGGTGTCGTATTTGGTTATGCCTTCCCCGCTGCTGTTGTTGCCGACGTGATAATAGTAGCGCCCGGTGGGATCGGCTTCGCCGTCACCTTCGCGCACAAAGCCGGTGGCAACCGTCGCGCCGTTGGCCGTGTTGATGAGGCTCATGTAAATCCACTGGTCCTCTTGCTCGACCACAATTCGTCCGGCCAATCCGGCATTGATCTTATACACATCGGTTCCCAAGGCGAGTGGCGGAAGCTCCGTGCGGGTAACCAAGTCAACGACCCGTGTCTGGGCGCGCTGCCAATTCGAAACGTATAACCGGTCTTCACGCGGATGGACCGCCAGGTCGGTGGCGTTGCTGCCGATGGGCAGGACCTTTTCGACGACGCCCGTATCGGTGTTGAGGAACAGCACAAAGGCGTCATCCACCCCGCCGCTGCCAGGGTGCAACGCGTAAATCATGTTGCGGTTCGGGTCCGCCACCATCTTGGTAGCGTTGAGGTTGAACAACTGCACCACGACCGGCACTTGGAGCGTGACACCCCCGGCCACGAACGTTAGTTGGTTGGTGAAGAAACCAACGGCGAGGTTCGTGGTGTTGAAGTTCAGGGTTACCGACGAGGGCGTAGTCCCACTGGTCGCCGAAAGTGTGAGCCAAGGTTGAGCGACGCTCAGCGTCCAACTTGCGGGCGAGCCGGCCGTAAGCGAGACGGTTTGCGGCAGAATGGGCAGGCCGACGACGGCTTTGAAGGAATATTGTTGTGGGGTAACGGTAATGGTCGAAGTGGTAAATGACCACACGGGGCCCGTGACGGTGGCGGAGAAACCGACCGAATCAACGCGCCAGTAATAGGTTACTCCCGAGAGAAGCGGCGGCAGCGCCAGGGAAGTGCCCGTGGTCGAGCCCAGATACAGCGGTGAGTTGGTGTTCGCCGCTCCCACGGCCGCCAGATCGGTGCCGAAGAAAACGCGATAGCTGAGCGCGAGCGGGCTGGCGGTCCAGCCAGCGTTCGCCAGCGGGAGATTCACCACCGAACCGTCGGAGGGGTTGGGATTCAGCCCTGGGCCGGGAACATTCGCGATGGCACTCATCGGGATAACTGTCAATTGCCTGGTTGTGGTGTTGAACAAAAAGACCTTTTGTTGGTCGCCCGAGATGGCAAGAACCGAAGTCGAGAACGGCAGCGTGTAGATATTCTGTCCGTTGCTGACATTGAAAACGTTCTGGCTGCCAAAGGCCAGATCCCCATGTGCTGTTGTGGCATACGTTTCCTGGCCGAGATTCTCCAGCTCATTGAGGTTTGCATCGTAAGCATATCCGCGCCAGAAAAGCCGACTGCCATCCGGTGCCAAAAGAAGGTTCCGCGAACCATACGGGTGCTCCAGACTCGATGCGACTTCGGTCGCGTCGTCGTTTGTAAGCCGGTTCTTGTGGATGTGGGCATTGGAGATGTTGTCGTCACAGTGGTAGTAAATAGTCCCCGAGGGGTCGCACTCACCATCTCCTTGGCGCTCCGGCCAAGGCATAGTTCCCACGCTAGCGCCAGTGGCTGTATCTATAATGCTGACGGTAATCCATTGATCCATCCCCTCGACAATCACGCGCCCCGGCCTGCCGGCGTTGATCTTGTAAACATCGGTGCCCAGGTGCAGCGGCGGCAGCAGCGTTTGGGTGTTGAGGTCCACGACATAGGTCGCATTCTCGGTCCAGCTCGCAATGTACAGCCGCCCCTCGCCGTAGTGAATCGTGAGGTCCACCGGGTTGAGGCCGATGGGCAAGGCCTTGTTGATGTTGGTGGTGGCGGTGTTAATGAAGAGCAGTTGTCCGCTCTGGCCGGGCATGGCGGGCGCTTGCAGGGCATAGATGTAAGGCCGTTGGTAATCCGTCGCCATCTTCACGATATTCAGCGGCTTGATATCCACGATGACGGGCACTCGTATTGTCAGGCCATCCGCCAGGACGCTAATCTGATTGGTGTAAACACCGGCGGGGAACCCGGCGGTGTTGAAGGTGACGCCCAGTGTGGAGGGCGAGGTGCCGCTGGCCGCACTGAGCCCCAGCCAGGTCGGGTCAGTGACTGAGGCCGTCCAGGCCTTGGGAACGGCACTGGTCAGGCTCAAGCTGGTGGCGGCTGGATTGAAGGTGGCAATCGCCCCGAGCGCAAGCTGCGAAGGCGCGACGGCCAGGCTGGCCACGGTGAACGACCAGGTCGGACCGGCGTTGGTGGTGTTGAACCCGACCACGTCCACCCGCCAATAGTAGGTGGAGCCCGCTGTGAGCGCCGCTGGCATTGCTCGGCTGGGGCTCGAGGCCCGGCCGGCGTCACTCCGCCGAAGCCCGGGTCGCCGCGGTGACCTGCGTCCGGTTGGTTCCGAAATAGACATCGTAGGCCAGGGCGATGGGCGAAACCGACCAAACCAGGTTGGTCGGGGGCAGCCCAACGATGGCGCCATCATCCGGAGTTGGGACGATGACCGGCCCGTTCACCGGCGCGACCGCGGCCATGTCATGAATGAACAAATCGCTCGTGCTCGCCCGGTAACGAAACAGGCGCCGCTGGTCGCCGGAAAGGCATTGGACCGTCGTGGAGAGGCTGAAGTTGGTCAGCAGGAGGCCGTTTTGCGCATTGAAAACCTTGGTCGGACCGAACGCCAGCGAGCCGTCGAAGGAGATGGCGTAAATGTTCTCGGCGAACTGCGCAAGCAGGACCGCTACGTTGGTCGAGGACACCATCTGCACCTTGTTGAAGACCCGAAGTTCGGCGGCATCCAGGAGAATCGGCGTATCCAACGGGTCCCGGCTCTGTGAGGGGCCGGTGGCCGTAGCCGTTAAGGAGGAATCGCTTGCCACGGCGAAACTGGCGATGGAGGAGTTGGCGTAGCCGGCGCTCCAGCCGTACTGCTGCCAGGTATACAAAGTGTTCCCGCTCCGATTGAGCACCAGCCCGCCGGCGCCGATGCTTTGATTGCCACCGGTGTCCAGGACGAACCGATTCGTTCCCGCATTGTAGTCGAAGGCATAGACTCCCGGCCCCCAGGCTCCGTCCGTATAGAAAATCAGGCCCGACTGTTTGGCCACCAGGTACAAGGGATTGGCCGTGTTGTAAGTGTTGGGAGTGGTGATGGGCTTCTCCGACACGACGGTAAACGAACTCAAATCCACCTTGGAAATGGTCCGGCTCCCGGCGTTGATCACATACAAGGTGTCCCCGGCCGGAGCCGCGGCCATGTCGGTTGGATTGATGCCCACGGTGATTTCACCCAGCGTGGCGCCGTTGGTGGCATTCAGCGCCAGCAGCGTTCCATGGGTTGTGCCGGAGGACTGATTGAGCCCGTAAACGCGGGGCCGCAGATAATCCGGAACCAGCTTGACCAGGGCGCGTCCTGGCAGCCAATTCGTTGCGATTTGGGCCGAAAGGTTCAGGGCGGCGCAAAAGCATAGCCCAAAGCAAAAGACGAGCTTAGTTTTCATAGATCTGTGTTTAGGGCACCATCTCGTCCTTGCATAAGACATTGTCGTTGTCTAGTCAATATAATTATCTGTTCCAATTATATACCATATACTACGATGCATAGCAGTTTCTCTAATGCCATCCATGGCCATTAAGGTTTCCGCAGTTGCGGAACTCTCGCTCCAGTGCCCCGTGAGCTAGTGGCGTTTGTTCGGGTGGTTAGTGTAGGTGCTTTGGAGCCAGACCATGCCGCATAGAAGGTTGGCATCAGGGATATCCAGGACCAGATGGTAAGCCACCAACGGGCGAGCGGGGCGATGGCGCTCATCCGCCGGCGCCTTTGGCTAGCGTCATTCTCCGCCGGAACGGAACCAAAGTTTGCGGATCTCACATTTCCGAGCCGCCGTCGCGCTGACGCTTCCTGCTTTGCGCTCCATAGGGAGATTACAAGACAATAATAATAATATGTCGGCGGGAGTTCAAAATGAGACTTGTTGTGGGAACAAAATGAGACTGGCTCAGAGTGAGAATTTTCCGAGGATATCGGGCCAGCGATTGAGCGGGGGGTGGGGAGGTTGGGAGACGACCCAGAACTGGCTCTGGGGATGGTGAATGAGAGTGACGGTATGCCGAGCGGTAGCAGTGATCGGCCAGCTACGACCGAGGAAGTTGATCTGGTGGTCGGCGTTGACGCGTCGGCCGAGGTGGAGGGCTAGATGGAGATCCAACAAGCTGGGGTCAGGACAAGGGCGCAGAACGGTGCGCTGTTCTGCCTGGGCCTTGGCGCAGGCGTCGTTTGGGGATAGACCCGTGGTGCGGCAGACGGTGCGGTTCTGGCGGGCCAGTTCGTGGGCCAGCAGTTCCTGTGCAGGGGCGTAAGCGGTAATTTTCTCGTAGGCCAAAAGGGTGACGATGCGTTTTTGGAAGGTGCCAAAGCGGCGCTCGATTTTGCCTTTGGCCTGCGGGCTAGGGGCGACCAGATGGGAGACGCCCAGGGCGGTGAGGGCGCGTTGGAACTCGGAGCGGGGGTCCCGGCCATCGGCCGTGGACTCATGGCCGAACAAGGCCAAGCCGTTGGTGTAAAAAGCTAGGGGGATGCCGTGGAGGGTAAAAGCGCGGCGGAGGTGCTGGAAATGGTGCCAAGTGGTGTTGGTGGGAACAAAGTTAGCGGCCAGGAGTTCGCGCGAGTGGTCATCCACCGTCAGCAGGAGGGTTTGCTTGTCGGCGGCGGGCCACCACTGGTGGATGGAGGAGTCATGCTGCCACAGTTCACCTACACGGGCGCGTTCCCAGCGGCGGCGGGGCTTGGGGATGGGCGCGGGGGCACTGACCAGGAGCGGGAAGTGATGGCGGGCGTATGCGGCGACGGATTTACGGTCGCGTTGGAAGGCGAAACGGGCGGCTAGCTCGTCAGCGACGAGTTGATAGTTGGGCGGTCGTTGGAGCGGCAGAAAGGCTTGGAGGAACTGCTGGACCTCGGCGGGCCAGTCAGGGCGATGGTCGCCGCCAGAGAGGTGGAGGGTGAAAGCGGCCGGTTGTTGAAGCCAGGCGGCTCGCAGGCGAAAGAGGTGAGCGCGACTGACACTCAGGAGCTGGGCGGCGGTGTCAGGGTCAAGCTCGCCGCGGTTGAATGCGGCGAGGGTCTGGTGGAGGAACGGTGAGGTAAGACGGTGGGCTAATTGATGTTTTGCAAGCGACCATTGAGCGCTGGAGCCACCCGCAGGGCCAGGCTTTTCGTCGGCCTCCGCTACGCTCCGGCCTCCTCAAAGCCTGGCCCTGCGGGTGAAGGGCTCCTGCCCTCCTGTGAAGGACGACACTCAAGTCTCATTTTGTTCCCCCAAGCGGTCTCATTTTGTTCCCGCCCCAACAGACAATAATAATAATAGTGCCGCCGTATCCGGCCAGGGCTGCATCAAGCTCGCCCGGAGCGCGAGCCGTCCCGGCTCGCAGCAACCACCGGCGCTCCCGGATTCCCTGGTTTTATGGGCATTGCTCGCGTTCCCGCGCGCTGCGAGCCGGGACGGCTCGCGGTCCGCATGGGAGCTTGATGCAGCCCTGGTATCCGGCATTGACTTCTACCTCAACCGGATACGCTTCGATGCCATTGACGGCAGCCGAACAGACCTTCGCCAGCATTTGACAAGTGATATTCCGGCCAGGCGAAAGGAGCAATGAGGATTTTGAGCCCGGGGCAAGATGGAGTGCATCTGGACACTACCACCATACGGCGCCAGGCATTGCCCTCCCCCCGCAAGCGGGGAGAGGGACAGGGAGAGGGGCTCGTACGCTCGAAAACCAGGAGAATGTGCCGAGTTCAAGGTACCTGGGCCTCCTCTCCCCGGCCCTCTCTTCCGTAGGAGGAGAGGGGGCCACACCAAAATCGTGGTGGTGGTATCCAGCGCTCGGCACGATGCGTTCGGCTTGGCTGCGGAGGGCGCGGGCTTTGACAGCCGAGGGGCGAGGACTTAGCTTTTAATAGCTAGAGAGTGTGGTGATCTGAGCCCTGCCGGGGGCTGAAACAAGATTATGAAACGGCAGTTCATGGCCGGGATGATGATAGGGGCGTTGCTGCTCGTCAGTGCGCGAGCGGGGGAGACGCAGGTTGTGGCGCCTGAAAACGTGCAACGTGTTTCCGTCAATACCAACCACGCCGCAGTGCGGGCGGACGCCGGGGAATCAAAGCGGAATACAGGCCATCCGGGCAAGTATTCCCCTGGCGTGGAGAAAATCCTGACGATGATGAAGGCGGGGGTGTCCACGGAGGTAATCAAGGTCTATATCGAAAGCTCGCCTGTTGCTTACAACCTGACGCCGGCGGACCTCATCGCGCTCAAGAAGCGCGGAGTGCCAGACGAGCTGACGGCGGCGCTGCTGAGACGGGGCGCAACGTTGAGGGCCCAGGCCGCCCAGCGCCCCAACCCCAGGCCGGCGGCTCGCATTTACCTGCGGCGGCAGCCCTATAGCGGCGGGCTTGACCCCGAGAGCTACCAGTATTTTCAGTATTATTACCTCTACCCAAGAACACTCGCAGCCGCCAACCAACGACTGCTCACCCCCTATGCACACTACCCTGGATTGGCGCCATATCCATACGGCGCTTACGGGGCTTTGGCTTTCCGCCAATTCGCACCTCCCGGCTTCGGACCTCCGTAGGGGCCCGTTGCAGCGTCGCCTGGATTGACGGCGGCCCGGGCTGGGGCGGGGGGCTTGGGTTTCAATTCTCATAGGTTGTGCCTGTACTGACAGGTCCGTAGGATAGACTACATTTGTCTAGACTCGATTAGCTTAAATTGGTAGTTTCGGGGGCGTGGCAAAGATTGACGGGCGAACACTGGATCATAAAGCGCTGGAACATATGCGGATGCTGGCCGTCACGCGCGTGATCGAAGATGGGGAAGCCCCTAGTGAGGTCATGAAATCGTTCGGTCTTTGTCGCACGGCCATCTACCCCTGGTTACGAAAGTATGAGGCAAGCGGGATGGAGGCCTTAGTGGAAAAGATTGCTTCCGGCCCTGAGTCCCTCTTTAGCGAGAAGCAACGGCAGCAGGTCAGGAAGTGGATTCTGGGCAAAGATCCTCGGCAGTATGGCTTTGATTACGGTTTGTGGAGTCGGCGCATTGTGCAAGCCTTGATCAAGGAAAGGATGGGCATTGAGTGTGGTTTGACGGCCGTCGGACGGTTGTTAGCCAGCTTGAACATCACCCCCCAGAAGCCCTTGCGTCGGGCCTATGAGCGAGACCCCGAGGCGGTGGCGCTCTGGGAGCGGGAAACGTATCCCAAGCTGCGGAAACGGGCCAAACGGCTGGGAGCGAGCATTTTCTTTTCCGACGAAGCGGGCTTTCAATCAGACCCGGTTCTCGGGCGCACGTATGGACTCAAAGGCCAGACTCCGGTGGTCCGGACTTCCGGTCAGCGCCAAAGCCTCAACGTCATCAGTGCGGTCAATGCCCGAGGAGAGTTTTGGGCCGTTACGTACACGGGTAAATTGAACGCCGAATCGTTCGTGCTTTTCCTGCAAAATTTCATGGCGACCCAGACGCAAAAGGTATTCTTGGTGGTGGATGGACATCCGGCGCACAAAGCCAACGCCGTCAAACGTTACATCCAATCTTTGAAGGGGCGGTTGGAAATCCACTTCCTGCCACCGTATGCGCCCGATTTAAATCCTGATGAGTTTGTTTGGAGCCATATGAAGAACAATGGGGTCTCCAAGAAACCATTGAAGACCAATGAATCCTTACAGTCCCGCATCGATCAGGATCTTAATAACATCCGAGACAACCCCAAGCTGGTAAAATCATTCTTTCAAGCAAATAGTGTCGTCTATGCTAAGGACTAGGCAATATATGGGGTGAACACCCCATATGCAACCGCGCCAGAGTTGCTAAAAAGTGCCAGCACAACAGATTCTGGCTCGGAGGGAGGCGAGCCATGTGGCCCTTACGGCGAGCGGCTTGTTCTCAAGCCGCTCTTTTCCTTTCCGCAGGTCGCTTCCCGGCCTCGCGTTCCTTCAGCGGGCAACTGCCGACGCGCCGCCCCTTGCTCATTGACTAAGTCCGTCTCTGGTTTAATCCTCGCCCGCAACGCATGACGTCTGACAAGCCCCTCAGCCGCCGGCTCGACAACGGCCACCGGCACGGAAGCCCAGTCGCCGCCTCGGCTGCGTCGTGTGCTCGGCCTGGGTGACCTGGTGTTCTACGGCGTGGTGCTCATTCAGCCGGTGGGGGCGGTCGGGATATTCGGGCTGGCCGACCAGAGGTCCTTGGGACATGTCACGCTGACGATCTTCATCGCGCTGGCGGCGATGCTGCTGACGGCCTTGAGCTACGGACGCATGGCGGGGCTTTATCCCGCCGCCGGCTCCGCCTATACCTATGTCGGGCGGGGGCTGCATCCACACTGCGGGTTTCATCGCTGGTTGGGCATGTTCCTGGATTACCTGGTGATTCCCATCGTGAGCGTGATCTATGGCGCGATCAGCATCCAGAAGGTTGTGGATGCGCTCTGGCCCGCGATTTCACGCACGGGGCTGTGGCGGCGCTGAGCCTGCCGGTCAACGACCACCGAATCGCGATTGTCTTCTGGGTCATTTTGCTGGTCGCCTTCACCACCTTCCTGAATGTGCGCGGCATTAATGGACGGCGCACACCAACCAGATCCTGACGGCGGTGATGTTCCTGGTCATCGCGGTCTTTCGTGGTGGAGGCGGTCCAGCTACCTCTGGCTGAAGCAGGGCTGGGCGGGGCTTGCTGTCCACCAGACCGTTTTACAATCCGCAGCACATTTAATCTGCGCGCGGTCGGCACGGCGACCTCGCTGGCGGCGCTGACCTACATTGGGTTCGACGGCATCACCACGCTGGCGGAGGATGTAAAGGAGCCCAAGCGCACGGTGCCGCTGGCGGTAGTGCTGGTCTGCCTGCTGATCGGCATCTGCGTGGGGTCGCAGGTTTATCTGGCGCAGCGCGCGTGGCCGGACTACACGAGCTTCAAAGACCCCGACACGGCGTTCTTTGACGTGTGCAGCCTGGTGGGCGGGAAGTTCCTGCTTCTACGCCATGGCGATGCATCCTGGCGGTGGCCTGCCTGGGCAGCGCGTTGACGGGGCAGGTCGGCGCGGCGCGGATCCTCTTCGGCATGGGGCGCGATAATGCGCTGCCGAAGTTCTTCGCTCGCCTCAACCGGCGCAACAACCCGGTCCTGAATATCTGGCTGATCGGCGTGCTGGCCTTGCTCGGTGCGCTGGCGCTGAATTACGAAAAGGCGGCCACGCTGATCAACTTCGGTGCTTTCCTGGCCTTCATGGGCGTGAACCTGGCGGTGATCCGGGAGTTCTTCTTCCGGCCGCCGGCGGGCCATGTTCGCAACTGGTTATTGGACCTTGCCGATGCCGGCGGTGGCCTTTGGTTTCTGCCTCTGGATTTGGGCTCAGCCTCCCCACGCTGGCGAAAATCGGTAGGGGGCATCTGGTGCCTGCTGGGCCTGGTCTATACCGCCGATCAAGACCCGCGGCTTCCGCACGCCGCCCGTGATGCTGGATTTGAGCGGCTCGCACTGTACACGCTTTATCGCTTCAACGTCGCCCAGACCCCTCACCACCATCTGCCCCGAATGGCCGCGTATGCGCTGACGATTTTCACCGGGGCATTCCTGCTGTTCCAGGTGCAGCCGCTGATTGGCAAATACATCCTGCCGTGGTTTGGCGGCGGGCCGGGTGTCTGGACGACCTGCATGTTGTTCTTCCAGGTGCTGCTGCTGGGCGGCTACGCCTACGCGCACTTCACCTCGCGCTGGCTCAAGCCGCGCACGCAGGCCATCTTGCACCTCGTCCTGCTGGCCGCCGCGCTGGCCCTGCTGCCGATCACGCCGGGCGATTCCTGGAAGCCGCACGGCGGTGGCAACCCGACCTGCAAATCCTCGCGCTGCTGGCGGTCAGTCTCGGGCTGCCCTATTTCGTGCTGTCGACCACCGGCCCGCTTCTCCAGCAATGGTTCAGCCGCGCCCGACCGGGCGCGCTCGCCTTACCGGCTTTATGCGCTGTCGAATGTCGGTTCGCTGCTCGCGCTGGTCAGCTACCCCTTCTTCTTTGAGACGCATTTCACGCGCAAGGCGCAGGCCGGGCTGTGGGCGTGGGGATTGGTGGCGTATGTGCTTTGCTGCGGGTTTTGTGCCATAAGGCTGTGGAAATCCGAAGGCGCGAAGGAAGTCCGAAGGCCGAAGTCCGAAGGCCGAAGGAAGGCCGAAGTTCGAAGTCCGAAGCCGAAGACCGGGGCCAAGCTGAAGTCCGAAGGGCGAGATGAGAGTGCGGAAGTTGGGATGCAGACTCGGGATTGCGGACTCCTAATTGTGGATACGAAGGCCGAGCCGCCGGTCCCCGTTGGCACTTCGGATCTCGGACTTCCTCCGCCCTTCGGGTTTCGACCTTCGGACCTCAGCACTCTGGCTCCTGCTGCCCGCCTGCGCCTCCGTGCTGCTGCTGGCGACGACCAACAAGCTGTGCCAGGACGTGGCGGTGATTCCGTTCCTCTGGGTGGTGCCGCTGGCGCTTTACCTGTTGAGCTTCATCATTTGCTTCGACAGCCCGCGCTGGTATGTGCGCTATCCGTTCACGCTGGCGCTCATCGCCGCGCTGGGTGGCTTGTGCTGGGCGCTGTTCGAACGGGAGCGACCTGGCCGCTCTCCAAACAGGTGGCGATTTATTGCGGCGGGCTCTTCATCTGCTGCATGGTCTGTCACGGCGAGCTTTACCGGCTCAAACCCGATCCGCAGCCATCTCACCGGGTATTACCTGATGATCGCCGCGGGGGGCGCGCTGGGCGGCGTGTTCGTCGCCGTCGTCGCGCCACTGCTCTTCACGGACTACTATGAACTGCACTGGGGGCTTTTCTCTGCGGCTTGCTGTTCCTGGTCGTCTGCCTGACCGACCGCCGGCGACAATCCGTGTCCGGCGTCCGCAGCCCAATATGGAACGAGTGGCGCTGGCTGGCGCTGCACGCTGGTCTTGCTCGTGTTCGGCGGACTGGACCGGCTGCTGGCCTGGCTGCCGGCGCATGCCGGAGACGATCTCCAAAGGCTACTTCATCGGTCTGCGCATCGCGCTGTGGGCGCCTGCTGGTCCTGGCGGTGCCTCCTGGATCGCGCGCAAGAAGTTCAGGAATTTCCATCACTGGCGCTTGCTGACCTGCGCCTGGCTGTTCCTGGGCCTGATTGCGCTCGGCGCCACGCTCTGGAAGCAGGCGCGACGATTCCGACAGCGAGCGGGTCTATCGCTCACGCAACTTCTACGGCGTGCTGACGGTTTACGAGCATGAGAAGAACGACCCCGCCTCGCATTATTTCCTCCTCCAGCACGGGCGAATCACCCACGGGCTGCAGTTCGTGGACCCGGTCCAGGCGACGTGGCCCGTCAGCTATTACGGGCCGGAAAGCGGCATCGGGCTCGGGGTGGCCGCCCTGCCCAGTCGGCCCCCGGCGCATCGGCGTGGTGGGCCTCGGCACCGGCACGATGGCGGCTTTCTGCCGTCGCCGGGGATTCCTGCGCTTTTATGAGATCAACCCCCAGGTGCAGGCGGTGGCCACATCTCGGTTCAGCTACCTCCCCAAATGTGCCGGGCAATGTCGAAGTGGCCCCCGGCGACGCCCGCCTCTCACTGGAGCGGGAGCCACCGCAACACTTCGACCTGCTGGTGCTCGATGCCTTCAGCAGCGACGCCATCCCCGTGCATCTGCTGACCAAAGAGGCCTTCGAGCTCTACGCACGCCACCTCAACACCAACGGCATTATCGCCGTCCACATCTCCAACCACTACCTGGACCTGGAGCCGGTGGTCGTCAACCTCGCCCGCCACTTCGGCTACAAGCTGGCGTCCATTGACTACGAAGAGACTGACGAGGAGTGGTGGCTGTACTCCTCGACGTGGATCCTGCTGACTCACAGCGAGCAGATCATCAACTCGCCTGCCATCCGCAACGCCGAGAGCACTATCGCCACCAACTCCGTCACCGTCCCGCTCTGGACTGATGACTTCGCCAGCCTCTTCCAGATTCTCCGTTAACTGACCGTGATCTTGCGGGGCTTCACTCGCTCCGACTTCGGCAGCGTCAGCGACAGGAGCCCTTGCTCCATCTTCGCGTTGATCCGGGCCGTGTCAATGGCCGGGTCGAGTTCAAACACGCGCCGGTAATCGCTCAGGCCGCGCTCGCGGAAGAGCGGCGTGCCTGCCACTGCCTCGGCCTTGCGGTGGCCCACGATGGTGATTTCATTCCCCTCGAGCGTGATTTCCAGGCCCTCTTTGCTCACGCCCGGCATTTCCGCTTCGAGCATGTAGCCGTCCTTGGTCTCGTAAATGTTCACTTCCGGCGAGACGTATTCCCGCTCGGGGCGGGCCTCTCGGGTTGGTCGTTGTTCGGTCTGCACTGTTCCTTTCATATTGTTTTTCCTTTCTCAGAAGGGCCCCCGGCGGGTGTCCCCCGCCGGGAAACCGGTTTAACTCACGTTGACGTCAATGTGTTTCGGCTTGGCTTCCTCGGTCTTGGGCAGGGTGATGGTCAGGATGCCGTCTCTGTATTCCGCCTTGACCTTGTCCGCCGCGACTGGCGTCGGCAGCGTCACTGTCCGCTGGAACCGGCCAAAGAACCGCTCGGCGCGATAAACCTCGGCCTCCTGGTGCTTCTGCTCGCTCTGGCGCTCGCCCGAAATGCTCAGGCTGCCTTCATGGAGCGACACCTCAATGTCCTCCCGCTTCATCCCGGGCAGCTCCATCTTCACGAACAGGTTGTCCTTGTCCTCGTAGAGGTCCAAAGCCGGCGTCCAGCCGCTCAACCATTGGGAGGTTCGGCCCAGGCCGCCGAAAGGCGACTCGAATAACCGATCAATGTCATCCCGCAAGTCCGTCAGCCGTCCGAAGCCCGGCCACGTTGTCAGTTCTGGTCTTTGCCATCTTGTCAGACTATTCATATCATTGTCCTTTCTGTTAAAGGGTTTGTTGCAGGTGATTGAATAGCTTCGCCCATGCCAAGGAACACTATTATTCGTAAGCGACTGTGTAACAGTATATTGCACAATACACGCGGGACAAATAAAAGCCCATATATGAGCCACTATGGCACAGCATCGGAATGCTTACTGTCGCATATGTGCCATTGTGGCCCTATCTGGGGATGCCTGAGCCACCTAACTCCGCAACTCTTTGCCCATCCCCATCCGGTTGGTAGTGGCGCTGAGGATGCCCAGCTAAACAAGCTGCGCCGATGCCGGACCCGCCCGTTGGCCACGAACGCCAGGGCCTATTCGAACGAAAACGGCGAGGCACCCAAGGGGACCTCGCCGGAACCTTCCGGGGAATAACTTCAGCCTCTGCCGGCGTGCCCCTTTAATCAAAAGCATGTCCGGCGCAGCAGAGGACGTTGCGGACCTTGTGCCGCACCAGGTCTTTGACCTTGGCGCGGGCCGGGCCGAGATACTTGCGCGGATCGAACTCCTTCGGGTTCTCGGCGAACACCTTCCGGATGGCGGCGGTCATTGCCAGGCGCAGGTCCGTATCAATATTGACCTTGGTGCAGCCGATGCGGCGGGCGACTTCGATGTCCTGCTCGGGGACGCCGGCGGCGTCGGTGCCGAGCTTGCCGCCGTATTTGTTGATTTCCTCGACCAGGTCCTTGGGCACGCTCGAAGCGCCGTGCAGCACCAGCGGATAATCGCCCAGGCCGGCGTCCATGAGGGCCTTCTTGATCGCCTTGAGGCGCTCGAGGTCGAGGTGCTGTTCGCCCTTGAACTTGTAGGCGCCGTGCGAGTTGCCGATGGCGACCGCCAGCGAATCCACGCCCGAGCGCTTCACGAACTCGACCGCCTGCTCGGGGTTGGTGTAATGGCCCTCCGTCGAGTAGCTGCCCCCCTCTTCGCCTTCGTCAAACTGCGCGCCCGACCAGATGGCCCAGTTCGCCTTCCACCACGCAGTTATGCTTGTGGGCGTATTCGACCACCTTGTGGCAGATCTCGATGTTCTTCTCGAACGGCTCGTGGCTGGCGTCAATCATCACGCTGGTAAAGCCCTCGTCAATGCAGTCTTTGCACAGCTCGAAGGTGTCGCCGTGGTCGAGGTGGACGGCGATGGGGATGTTGGAGAGGCTGACGGCCGCTTCGATGAGCTTCTTGAGATACACCGGGTTGGCGTATTGGCGCGCGCCCTTGGAGATCTGGAGCATCACCGGCGCCTTCTCTTCTTCGCAGGCCTCGACGATGGCCTGGAGGAGTTCCATGTTGTTGACGTTAAAGGCGCCCAGCGCGTATTTGCCCTTCAGGGCCTTGGCGAACAGGTCTTTAGTATGTGTCAGTGGCATAAAATTCGTTTCCCAGTCAATGATTCACTCGCCTGGTGGCCGCCGAATCCGTGCGACCGAGTGGGGAATACTAGAGGACTTCCCGGACAGCGAAAGCAAAAAAGGCGGGCGTTTTCGCCTACGCTTCCTTATCTTCGCTGCCAAGTCTCCGGTAGAGCGTCGCGACGCTGATGCCGAGCAACAGGGCCGCCTGCTCTTTGTTCCCGCCGCATTGCTGGATCGCGCGATTGAGATAGGCCTGCTCCTGGTCGCGCAGAAACGCCTTCAGCGGCAATACCGGCTCGGTCGTCTTCGGTCCCGCTTCCAGTGGCGCCCCCAGCCCGTCGGTCGGGTGAAGCGGATACAGGGCCGATTCGGGCACGATTGGGCAATGGCTGCTCCCACCTGCCCCTCCAGTTCCGGAGTGGTCGTCTTGACGCTGGCCAGCAGGCTGGGCGGCAGATCCGCTGCCTGGATAATGCCATCCTCGCACAACGCCACGGCCCGCTCGATGGCGTTTTCCAGCTCCCGCACGTTCCCCGGCCAGTCGTAAGCGCAGAGCACCTCCATCGCCTGGCGTGTCATCTGGATCCGGCCGGTTCGTGCCCGGATGCGCCTTGCCTTTGAGGAAATGGGCCACCAGCAGTGGAATGTCGTCCCGCCGCTCCCGCAAGCTCGGCAAGGGAATGGCGATCACGTTGAGCCGGTAATAAAGGTCCTCGCGAAAGGTGCCTTCCTTGATCCGCTTCTCCAGCGGCTCGTTGGACGCGGCAACGACCCGCACATTGACGTAGATCGGCGTGTTCTCGCCCACCCGCCGCACCTCGCGCTCCTGCAACACCCGCAGCAGCCGGCTCTGCAGCATCGCCGACATCGAGCCCACTTCATCCAGGAAAATCGTGCCCCCATCCGCCTCCTCGAACAGGCCCTTCTTGTCGCTGATCGCCCCGGTGAACGACCCGCGCCGGTGGCCGAACAGCTCCGATTCCAGCAGGTTCTCCGGCAGGGCGCTGCAATTGACCGGCACGAACGGCGCGAACTGCCGCGGCTGTTGTAATGCAGCGCCCGGGCCACCAGCTCCTTGCCGGTGCCGCTCTCGCCCAGCACCAGGATCGTGCTGTCGGTATTGGCGACCCGCTCGATCATCTTGAACACCTCCTGCATCTTCGGCGCGCTGCCGATGATCTGGCTGAACTCGTATTTCTTCTTGAGCTGCTTGCGCAGGTAAACGGTCTCCGTCACCGCCGCGCTGTAAGAGAGCGCCCGCTGCACGCACAGCTTGAGCTCATCCACCTTGAACGGCTTCTCCAGGTAATCGAACGCCCCGTTCTTCATTGCCTCCACCGCCGTCTCAATCGTGCCGAACCCCGTAATGACAATCACCACCGCCGGCGGCGACAGCGCGCGGGCTTTCTGCACCACCTCCAGCCCGTGCGCCCGCGTCTTATCGAAGTAAAGGTCGGTGATGACCAGGTCCGGCGAATGCGTCGTCAGCCCCGCGAAGGCGGCGCTCGCCATTGGAGAAGGGGAATACCTCGTGCCCTTCCTGGCGCAGCAACTCGGCAACCATCTGCAGCATCGTGAGGTCGTCATCTACCAAGAGGACTTTGGCCATGAGGCAAAGGTTAAGCCGAACCGGGAATCCTCCGCAAGCCGAACATTGGCGCTACAGGGAGTGTGGCTCGGCCCGGCTCATTTCCGATCACCAAAGCGGCCCCCGAAATCCCCTTCCCGACCGACACCCGAGAACCCCGACGGGCCATGCGGGAGCGGTCTGGCCGGTGGATCGTGCCAGACGGCAGGGGACCCCGCATTCTGCATTCTTCCTTCTTCCTTCTGCATTTCCCCCCCCGCCGGAGACGACGCTGAGTTTGAAATGGATTGCGGCACGGCTGCAGATGGGAACCTGGACGTGCATCTCCCACCTGTTGCGCCCGAAGGCAGAGGCTTCATCACCGCCGACGCTGCTGCTGCTGTGTCAATGGTGAGGACGATCCCTTTTAGCGCGGCGTCTCCTAATCGCCGATGCCGTTGCGACCGAAAGCGCCAGAGGACTGGCGCAGTCCAAGACGCGGGCGCGTCTTCAGATGCGCGGGCAAACGCGAAGCGTCTTGGACTGCGGTCCCGATGCATCGGGACCGCTTTCGAGCACGCCGGAAAGGTAACCGCAAATTCAAGGCACCCCACTCCTTGTCCGCAAGGCCACCGCCTCTCTGGAATATGGCCTTCTGAGTGGACACCTTGCGCCAGGCCGCGCTCCGAATGCAGTTCCTCCAGGCGCTCACGGCCCTGCCTTCCGCCTCAGGAGCAACCGCAGGCCCATCAGGCTTACCGCAACCGTGAATATGGCCCCGGTTCCCGGCTCGGGTACAGTGGACCGGAGCGTCAAGTTGTCCAACGACCACGGGATAACGGGTGAAATCTCCACGCGCACCAAGCCGGTGAACCAGGGATCGAAGTAGAAGGTCTGGAAGACAGGGGCAACGCCATTGAAGATGCCGGCGGTGGTAATGTCATCTGTCACCACCTTGCCATCTTGGCGGTAGCCCACGAAGTGAACCGTGACGGGGTCCCTCACTACGTCGCTGTACCTCGGCCAAATCCACCGAAACCGGGTCGAACGAAGAACCGTCATCCAGGCCAAACATCAGCGAACCACCTAGCTGGGACTGCACATACGCACTACCATTGTCGGGATAGCCGAGTATGCCTCCCCCGTTTCGCGCAAAGAGGTCCCTGCCGGGAAAGGGCACGAACCACACGCCAGATTCTCCGTAGTAGCCCACACCGTACTGGGTCCCTGAAGGCTGTGGAGGTGGTCCGTCGAACGTGACGGTGAATGTGCCTTGGGCACTTGCTGCCGACAGCGACAGCAGGAGAGCGAAGGCGCCCAAGAGGGTGTGACGGGATGGACTCATGGTAGCTCCTGCTGGAATTGTCGTCATGGCTGGCAATCGCTATCGCCCGAGACGATAAACCTGCAGTCGTAAGGAATGTGACCTTCATCGAACACCCTGACGAGGAAGCAGCGGCTCCCCAGGAAGCTACAGGTTACTCCATTCGGGCCAGAAGGGAAGGTGTAGGAGGGACCAGTGGCGTCGAGGATTGGTTCCGTGGGGCTTCCGTAACTGTCGGCGTGGTACCACTGCCAGCAGACGGCGTTGAAACAGGCCCGGACGGAAAGCTCGGGAGGATGGGTCTTGTCGGCTATCGTGATGGTGACGACAGGCGCTTGCCAATTGGGGGGCGTCTGCCAGTTAAAGAGCACCGGGGGCACGGATTGCGAAGATTCGTCGGCAACAGTTATGGCCGCAGCGGCGCTGGCGACCTTCCAGTACCGGTTGGTGAACACAACCGAGTAGGAAGCGGTGTCAGGGCAGTCAACCTGGGCAATGGTGTACGTGCCGGCGTTGTACGTCCCGTCAACGGGGTTGAGAGTGCATGGTCCAAACTGGCCCGGGATCGGCACGCCGTTCTTGCGCCACTGGTACCAGACCGGTGCGGGAGACGGGGAGATGTCCATCGAGGCATCGAAGATAGCCGGCTGTCCAAGCTGGGGGTAACCGGGAAAGCCATCATTATATTCGCTGACGACTGGCGCGTTGTACGGGGTCGAATTGACGTGGAGTCTGGCCTCCGCGCTGTCGAGAGAGCTGCCAGACCTGTTGGTGACCCGCGCATGGTACAAGCCAGCATTGGCCGCACTGACGCCGGTCAAGGTCAGTGTGCTGGACGTCTGGTTAGACAGGGGATCAGGATCACTGTCCTTATACCAGTGGTAGGTGAGGCTCTCCCCCGCCGGGGTGAGGGTCAGACCGTAGAAAGAACCCGTTCGTCTTGCTGAGCCGCCATTGTTCACCCAGCCCGAAGATGAGGCTCTTTCCAAGGTCTCACCCCGCCTCCGCTCTCGGGGTTGGCTCGAATCGGTGATCTGCATCAGGAAGGAATACGGCGGATCTACGGTCACAGCGATTGGGGCGGGCGTCGTGGTCACACACATGGCCGCATTGGCAGCACTACCAATGCCAGCCGCTTCGCACGCGGAATCCGGCCAGATTTGACGCACTCCAGGTGGTGGAGGCCGTGATTTCCACGCAGCATGCGTGCTTGTCACGCGCCCGGCGTGCCGTCGGCAAGCGGCACCCCTGACTCAGCGTCCAGGCTCACTTGAATGAGTCCATGCCCAGGCGCTCACAGCGCTGCTCTCCGCCTCAGGAGCAGCCGGAGACCCGTCAGGCCGGCAGCGATCATGACTATGGTGCCGGTGCCGGGCTCGGACGCGGCGGACCGGAGAGTCAAGTTGTCCAGCGACCACGCGATGGTGGGAATCTCCACCCGTATCAGGCCGGAGAACTCAGGGCTGAAGTAGTAGGTTTGGAAAACAGGGGCGACCCCGTTGAAGATGCCCGCCGTGGTGATGTCATCCGTCACTACTTTGCCATCCTGGCGGTAGCCCACGAAGTGAACCGTGACGGGGTCCTGCACGATATCGCTGGTACTCGGCCAAGTCCACTGAAACGGGGTCGAAGGAGGATCCGTCATCCATGCCGAACATCAGCGAATCTCCCAGACTCGCCTGCACCTATGCAGGACCGTTGTCCGGCCAACCGGGACGTGGCCTGCTGCCGCGACGAGTTTTCGGACTTCGGGTTTCGGACTTCGGCCTTCTTTCGGCCTTCGGATTTCGGACTTCGGATTTGGGAGCCTGGTGCTTGGCGTCACCGTCGAGATGCGCTCCCCACCGGGCGGCGGCAGGAATGAGGCTCGCGTTTTCGACCCCACGATGCGAGACTTCGTCCCGAATGGTTGAGAAAGGCAAAAAACGCGCCACACCCGACAGGCCGGTGTGCTTGCCTCTGGGGGCGAGCCACGCACGGTTGTGCAAGTGGGGCGCGTGTTCGTTATGAATGATCTCTTCCCCACACTCCGCCAGCTCGTCGAGGCCGAGGGCTTGAATCCCGATAAGCTGGGGGTCGCCCTTGAGGCCAGCGATCAAGGCAGGATCCGGGTGCTGGACAAACATTCCGTCCCCGTCACGGACGGCAGCAAGGTGGTCCCGTGGCCGGTGCCGGCCCTGGCCGACTTGTTCCGCGGCAGCCAAACACCCCCGCCTGACATGGACCACTATCCGGAGCTATATGCCCCTGACTTCTTCTTTATCGAGAATCATGTCCTGACGCTTTGTGGCACTGCCGGCGATCGCACTGACCAGGAGATGGAGGAGGTTTACTCGATGCTCCGGCGGCGGCCCGATGGCCGCAGCATCGGAGCCGTCCACGATTTTCTCTGGCAAGTCTGTGCGCTGCTGCTTGGCACGCAGGTTTTGAGCGCGGCGGAGTTCGAGGCCCTGATCGGCGCCCTGGAGCGTTCAGCTCGGAGATGGGCCTTGCGCCCCGTCTCGCGCTTTTACGTCGCCTTCCTGCACGAGTCGTTTGGCTAAAGGCCGGGCTATTCTCGTTTGTCCTTCGGTGACAGAGTCGGGGCGGCGTTTTCCAATGGGTGCTGATCGCCCAGGCGGACGGGCCGCCTTGCGCGGCACGATTACGGGCTTCGCTTCGGTGCGGCACTGGCCCCAATCCACACCGCATCATTCATGTAGGCCCGGGCGTAGGTGTAAGGCATGGCGCCGTCGCGGCCACCGTTGCTGGTGTTGCGGAAGATCAGGACGCCGCCGCCGGCCTCCTTGGTGTCGTCACGGTAGCCGACCACCAGAACGCTGTGGCCGTCATAAACCTCATCCGCCGGGCACATCTGGAGCACGTCGCCGGACCATTTGGGGTGCTTGGGCCAACGCAAGCCGGCGCAGACAGGCCAGCCCTGGCTGAGGGTGCGCTTGATTGCTTCAAACTCTCCATCCGTCAAGCCGGTCTTCACGTTCCACTCCTTGATCCAATGGTGTCGCAGGCCGAGGGCCAGACAGGACTTCGCCTCGGCCAGGGCTTCGGGTGTCGGCGCCAGGGCCGGATCGAAGTCGGCGCGATAAGGCATGGCTTGTTCCGGGCAAATCCCATAGACGGCAAAGGCCCGCCAGAGGTCGGAAAAGAAGCTTCCGTCCGTATTCTCGCCCGTGATCCTGTTGGCGCCCCAATTGAGGAACTCAACACTGAAGCGCTCGCCGTGGTGCTGTTCCTGGGCTGCGGCGAACTCCAGTGCCCCCACCACCGTGAACACCGAGCAAGTCCCTCGTTTGCCCTGGGTGCGGCGTGTGAGCCCCAACTTGTCGAACGCTGGCCGCAGATCAACAGAGGCCGGAGTCGCCCGCGAGGCTCCGAACGAAGCGCGATTGGGCTGTGCAGAAACGTCCTGCGCGCCGGCCTGTAGGGAGCCAAACCCCGGCAGCGCAAACAACGGCAGCAGGACCAGCGCCCTGAGCAGAAATATTCGCATATTCATGTCATTCGTCTCACGAACCGCCAAGGTACCCTATCATGGGCTGGACCGGCGAGCGCGTTCTACGTTTGAACACTCTTGAGGTTGCAGATCAACCTTCAACCCGCAGGGCGCCAGACCGGCCTGCAGCCCCTCCGTCCCCACGCCGTCAGCAGCCAGGGGACAGGAGGTTAACGGGCGTGTTAGCGCTGAGGCAGGGCGTATTCATGAAGGCGAGAATCGAGGGGGCGGGGACGGCCTCGTCCCCGTGGAATGGCCTAACTCAGCAACCGGATGGGGACGAGGCCGTCCCCGCCACTCTCATGAATACGCCCTGACGGGAGCATCTCACCTTTTGGGGGGGCCAACGGGAAACCCTATGTAGCCCCCTGCCAACCGTGAGCCCCGTTCCCCCTCACCCCGGCCCTCTCCCTTAGGGAGCTGGTCTTTACCCATAGTCAGGATTGCTGGACACCGCAGGCGAGCGCCGGACCGACGGCAGCGCCGCAAACACTTGGTACATCGCCCCGAGGTCATCCAGTCGCTGCAAGCCGCGCCATAACACTTGCGCCCCGGGAGGACCATCGCTCTTGCGCCCCAGCCAACCGCCCAGCGTCGCGACCATTGACATCGCCGCCCACAGGCTGGGCGGTGTCGGCGGCGGCGCCGCACACTGGGTCGTAAAGGCCACCAACGCCTTCCACTCGTGCTCCTCGAAATACACCGTGCAGGGCACTGCGGGCGTCGCCCGGCCCAACTTGGTCAAATGAAACACGCGCCACGCCACCACCAGATCAATGGCCAAACAACTCTCCAGTTGGTCGGCCCCACCCAGTTGGCGGTCCTCGATCCGGCAGCCGCTCTTGAGCGTGCGATGGTAGACTTCAATATTCCAACGCTGCACATACCAGCGCAGTCGCTCCAGGGCTTGCTCGGCATGGGTTACGGGCACGGTGGTCAGGAGCATCCACTCGATCGGTTCCACGCCGGGCGGGGCCCCCACTTCTTGCGCCAGCACCGCCCACGCCCGCACGGGCCCTAAGTGCGGCTGCCGTGCCGGCGCTCGCAATTCCACTTCGCCATACCGCACTTCCAAGCGCGCGGTGCGGGCGGGCTGGGTTCCGCGACGGGGCACGCGCACCACTAAACCCACTTCGAGGACCTGCGCCTGGACCTGCGCCCACAGGTGGCCTTGTTCCCCGGTCACGCACCGGTCTTGCGTCGCCCGCACTAACAGCTTGGGCGCGCCCGACGTGGCTTGGGCCCAAGCGAAGAGTTCATAAATATCGGCCTCCCGATCGCCCACGCTCACCAGCAGCGTCTGGGGACAGGCCGGGCCTATCGCCGCCACGGCCTGGGCGCTGTGTTGCCATTTGACGCTTTCCTTTTGTTCAAACGGTCGTTGGCGCCGCTGATGTTTCTGGCCCGCCGTGTCCGGATCGCGCCCCCAGCATTGCACGTCCAATAAGCCCAGGGGCGTACCCTGGACCGTGAAGGCCATCGTGTCATGCACCAGCAGGCCCTGGGCGCCGTCGGGTTCGGTGCCGATCGGGCCGAGCAAGGCGGTGGCCGGGTGCGCGCTGTAGTTGAGGCTGGTGGTGTCTTGCACCGCTAACACCACCGACTCCTGCGCCACCCGGCGTGCCGTCGCTTGGTAATGCGCGGCCAATAAGGCGTTGAGGCCGGTGCGCGGATGGTCGAAGAATCGGCCGGCGGCGCGATACTTCGCCCAACTGCCCCCACAACATTCGGCTAAGCTGGCGGTGGGACGGGCATAAAAATCGCGGGCCAGGGTCAAGAGGCGTGTGCGCAAGCGCCTGTCACCCAAGGTGACGGCACCAAATTCGTTCTCGGCCCAGTCCACCGGCAAGGGCGGCGGGGGCGCTGCCAGCGCCCTGGGCGCGGGTCGCGCCAGTCGCGGTCGGCTGGGCACGGCGCTCAACACCGCCCGAAAATCGGGCTGCAACGGCTTGACCCAGATGATCTTTTGGCCCCGCTGCGCTTGATGGGTGGTATCCTGCCGGCCGCGGCCTTGAGTCAGACCGATGGCCTGCCAGTTGGCCGCCGCGTAACTGACCCCGGCAAAGCGAGCGCGGTCCACGAACGTTTCCACCAGCACCGGGCTATAGCGGTAGCGGGCCTGCCAATCGGCGGGCAGGCGCCGGAGCACCTGGGCCAGGCTAGCGGAGGCCAAGCCAGGCACCCGCACATGAGCCCGGATGAGAAAGCGGCTGTTGTTGACGACCCGGTGCAAGTTTTCGGCCCGCGCCACGTCGTTCCAGCCGAGCCACTGATCGCGGGGTGCCAAGCGCCAGGCGGCGGCGCTGAAGGCCAGCCCGCCGAGATAACCGTGCGGGCTGGCGATGAGATAACGCAACTGCGCGCCACAGAGCGGACCGGCCCCCAGATAATGTTCCTGCTCGAAGAGTTCGCGCCAGGCGCGGCCCAGCGCGCTGCGGCCAGGCGGAACCAGCTCCAGGGTCACCGGACCCACTTGGTCCAGTGAACGGTGCAACGGAGGCTGGGGCGTGGCCCCCGCCGTGCGCGCGGGGACGACGCGGCGCGGCGGCGGCGGCGCCAGGGGTGGGGGCAGTTGCAAGTGGCCGGAGCGTTGGAGGGCGACCAGGGCTTTGCGGGCGGACATCTCTTGCCAGCGCCCGGAGGGACCTTTCCAATCCAGCCACTCACAGAGCAGACGGGCCAGTTGACGGCGGGACAAACCGGCTCCTTCCCGCTCCAAGCGCTGGAGCAAGTGAGGCGAGAAGTGTTGCCCGGCCACGATCACCCCGCGAGCTTGGCCCGCGGCGGCGGTGGTGTCCAGCGAAAAAGTTGTGGCGCAAGATCAGCTTCCAGGGGGGGGGTGCAAATTTCGTCAAAAAGGGCTTGCAATTCCTTTAAAAAGCATCACTGTTGGCGAGTCTGATAGATAGCTTGTCACTTTCAGGGCATGGTAAATCTTCAGGTGAACTCGGTTCAGTGATGATTTGAAACCCGATAAGCGGGAACAGTCTGGAGAAAGCAAGAGTCAGTCTAGGACAGTAGTTAGAGACATCACATGAGCGCAAAATTGTTTGTAGGAAACCTTTCCTTCAGCATCACCGAAAACGATTTGCAGGACGCCTTCGCGGCGCACGGCACAGTCGTTGAGGCGAATCTGATGGTGGACCGCGCCACTGGCCGGCCCCGCGGGTTTGGTTTCGTCACGATGAGCACGCCCGAAGAGGCCCAAAAGGCCATCGAGGCCATGAACGGCAAGGAACTGGGCGGGCGCGCCCTGACGGTTAACATTGCCCGGCCGCGCGAAGAACGCGCGCCCGGCGGTGGCGGCAACCGTGGTTACGGTGGCGGCGGCGGCGGCGGGCGCAGCCGGGATCGCTACTAACCCAGCCGTTTGTTTACGTTCGGGGCCCGGACGCACCGGGCCTCGCTTTTTTATCTGGCTGCATTCTATTGGACCGGTCGGCGGGATGTTGCCTGTCCCTGGGAACCCCCGGCCGTCGTTGAAGCAGCCTATGAAAGAAGAACATATTGAAGTAGAAGGGCGCGTCCAAACCGTGCTCCCGGGCACGATGTTCCGGGTGGAACTCGACAATAAGCACCTCGTCCTCGCCACGATCTGTGGCAAAATGCGCAAGCGGTGGGTCCGGCTCACAGTCGGGGACCGGGTCAAAATGGAAATGTCCCCCTACGATCTGGACAAAGCGCGCATTGTCTGGCGGATGAGAGAATAGCCCCGCCCAGCAGCAGGGTCGCCACAGTCACCCGACAAACTCCAACTCGGGTTGACGGGGAACCAAGCCCCGTTCGAACGCCTGCCTCAGAAACCTCCGAATTGCCTCCTTCCCCTTGGCGCCGTAATCCAGCGTCCAATGGTTCACATACATCCCGACGAATTTGTCCGCCAGGTCGCGGCCCATATCGCGGGCATACTGGAGAGCGTGTTGCACCGCTTCGGGCCGATGATCCAGGCTGTATCTGGATGCTGGAGCCCAACACTTCTGACACGGTCCGGCGCGTCGCCGGCGAGAAGCGTTTGTGAATGACGTTGCCCCCCAGCGGTAGGGGCAAGCCCTCGTTCTCGCGGCCCCACCAGATCCCCAGGTCCTCGCAGACCTGCAATCCCTCGTTCTGATACGTGAGCTGCCCTTCGTGAATGATCAGTCCGACCTCGGCCCGGCCGGACCGGACGGTGGCAAAGATCTGGTCAAACGGGACGACGACGATAATCAATCTCCTTCGCCGGCCGGCCCAGCCATAATTGCAGCGCCAGGAAGGCGCTGGTCATGGTGCCGGGAACGGCGATCTTCTTCCGGGCAACTTCGGCCGGTGAGAACTTCGCCTTCGCCACGAGCATGGGGCCATAGCCGTCGCCCATGCTGGCGCCGTTCGGCAGCAGCGCGTATTGATCGCAGACGTAGGCGTAAGCGTGAATGCTGATGGCGGTGATATCGAGTTCGCCACGCGTGGCGCGCTCGTTGAGCGTCTGGATGTCTTGCAGGATGTGCTGGAAGCGAAAGCCGTGGGTGGGAATCAGCTCGCGTGCCAACCCGTAAAACATGAAAGCGTCGTCCGGGTCGGGCGAATGGCCTAGAGTGAGAGTGGTTTGAGACATGCGCGGAGGCTAACGCGGGAAGGGGAGAAATGTCACGAGCGGAAGGAGCGGCGGGGGCGAAATCCGAAGACCGAAACCCGAAAGCAGGCCGGAAGCCGAAATCCGGATACCGCCTGGTCTAATGGGCGGGGTATGATTCGGGATTCGGATTTCCTTCGGGTTTCGCGTGTCGGATCTAAACCGGGCACCGCGAACTTCGGAGCATCCTTCCGGAGAACGACGCTCCTTGAACTCGGCAGTTTACAAGTTCTCCCTACGCTGGGAATATTACCATGTGCTTAAGATTGCTATGAAACCGCAAGCTGCATCTCACTTCAGTCGCCGCCAATTCCTGAAACGCACCACCGCTGCCGTCGCCTTGCCGCTCATCGTTCCCGGCGCCGTGCTGGGCCTGAACGGCGCGGTCGCCCCGAGCAACCGCCTCGGCTTCGGCGCGATCGGCGTGGGCAACCGTGCGCGGGCGACCCTGCCAACTTTCCTCTCCTTCCCCGAAATCCAGTACGTCGCCGTGTGCGATTGCCGGGCCGACCGGCTAGGAGCGGCGAAGGAAATGGTGGACCACCATTACGGAAACCCGGACTGCGCGACTCATGCCGATTTCCGGGATCTCTTGGCGCGCGAGGACGTGGACGCGGTGTCCCTGGCCACCGGCAACCGCTGGCATGGCCTGGGGTCCATTTACGCGGCGCGCGCCGGGAAGGACATCTACTGCGAGAAACCGGTCACGCTCACGATTGGCGAGGGCCGCAAGCTGGTGGAGACCTGCCGCCGCTTCGGCACGATCTACCAGGCCGGCACGCAGCGCCGCTCGACCGCCTCCTACCGCTTCGCGATGGAGATGGTCCGGCAGGGGCGGGTGGGCCGTGTGCATACGGTCGAGATGCAGGTTTGGGCCGGGCCGGGCATTCCGAATGAGAAGGCGACGCCCGTTCCCGCCGGCTGGGATTACGACATGTGGTTGGGTCAGAGTCCGTGGTATCCGTTTGTGCCGGGCCGGGCCAATGCCTGGCAGTATTTCTGGGACACCGCCGAGGGCATAATGACGGACATGGGCGTCCATTACACCGACCAGATGCAATGGGCCCTGGACACGGACAACACCGGCCCGGTGGAATTTGAGGCCGAGGGCGAGTTCCCTGACCCGGTGAAATTCTGCAGCGACACGCCCTATCACCGGCCGTCGCCCACTGCAAGTACGCCAACGGTGTCGCCGGGGTCATGTATCAGCGCGGGGCGTTCAAGGACCGCTACATCAGGTATATCGGCGACGAAGGATGGATTCAGGTGGATGACGACACAGACATCGTGACCGCGGAGCCGAAGTCCATCCTGAGCCTGAAGGGGGCGAACGCAGCCGGCTGGGGTGATGCTTCGGACCACGTGCGGAACCTGCTGAACTGCATCCGCAGCCGCACGGCGACGATCTGTAACCCGGAGGTCGCGCACCGGGCCATCACCATCTGCCAGGCCTGGAACATCAGCCTGCGGCTCGGGCGCAAGCTCAAGTGGGACCCGGTAAAGGAACGCTTTGATCTCGAGGAAGCCAACCGCATGCTCTACCGCGAACCGCGCGCGCCATGGCGAACCTGAGGATTTACGATTGACGATTTACGATTTACGAGCTGCTGTTGGTGATTGGCTGATTGCCATGTGTCATCTTCGATTTGAAGTCCCCGAACGCGCCTCACCCCCCAATGCCTGGCTCCATCACACGCTTATGAAAAGACTGCTCTTTGCCCTGCTCCTCTCAGCCTCCCTCAGCTTGACCCTCGCCTCGCGGGCTGTGGCCGAGCCGGAGCCTACGAAGGCCGACATCGTCAAGCTCATGGCCGAAGCCGCCACCTATGCGCCTGGCCAAAGTCGCGAGCCGTTCCGCGGCATCGAGGAACTGGTGCGTCAGTCCTCTCCACGCGTCCGCAAGCAACTCGAAGCCGGCCTGGTGAAGCTTCTTGGGCCCGGCTCCACGTTTGAGGCGCGGCGGTTCGCGTGCAAACAACTGGGGATTATCGGCAGCAAGAGGGCCTTGCCCGCTCTCGCCAAGCTTTTGCCCAGCGACGAAACCGCTGGCATGGCGTGCCTGGCCCTGACCACCTACCCTCCCGGCAAAGCTGATGCAATCCTGCGCTCCGCGCTCCCCTCCGCGCGTGGTTCTGCCCGCATCCAAATCATCACCACTCTCGGCGACCGCAAGGATTCGAGGGCGGTGACGCTGCTCGCGCAGTCGGCGAGTGACACCAACTTATCTGTCGCCCAAGCGGCCATTGCCGCGTTGGGCAAAGTCGGCGACCAGGCAGCCTGGAAGGCCATTGTTGCTCGCTCCGCGGACGCCGACCCCGCTCTTCAGCCTGCCCTAACCGAAGCGGCTCTTCGCTGCGCCGAAGCTCGCGCTGCCGCAGGCGATGCCAAAGCCGCCACCGCTCTTTACGACGACCTCTTCGCTCCGTCCCAGCCGGCCTATATCCGCCGTGCCGTTTTTGAAGCGGTGCTCCGCCTGGATAAGACCCAGGCCCAGGCCCGCATTCTTGCGGTGCTGCACGGCTCAGACTCCACGCTCAGGCCGGCGGCCATCGCCTATGTCCGAGCGCTGCCATCCCACAGCGCTTCGGACGTATTCGCCGCCGAGCTGCCCGACCTTTCGTCCCGGGAACAGGTGTGGATGATAGACAGCCTCGCCGCCCGCGGCGACGCCACGGCTTGCGCCGCCATTGGCAACAGCCTGGCTTCACCCGAGCCCGCCGTTCGCCGCGCCGCCATTAGCGCGTTGGGCCGCATGGGAAATGCCTGGTGTGTGGCGTTGTTTGCCCCCGCCCTGAATCGCTCGAAGGATGCCGAAGAACAGCGCGCGATTGAATCGGCGCTGATCGGCCTGCCCGGCGGCGCGCAAACCGATCAGGCAATTGTCGGCGCGATGAAGGAATCGTCCGGCAATACGCGCGCCACGCTCATTACCGCCCTCGCCCGCCGCCAGGGGCCGGCAGCCAATCGGCTGTTGCTCGCCGAGGCTAAGGAGTCCCAGCCGACAGTCGCCAAGGCAGCCCTCCGCGCCCTCGCCAAGACCGCTGCTAACCGGGACCTTACTCCACTGCTTGAGGTGCTGACGAGCACGCACAACGCGGAAATCCGTTCCGAAGCGCAGAACGCGGCGGCGCAAGCAATTTCAAGAAGTGAGGATTCCGCCCGCTGCTCAGCCACCGTCCGCAATGCCCTGGGCTGGGCGCAGGGCATTGACAGCAGCATCGCTTTGCTGGGACTGTTGCCCGCGTGCGATGACGCGGCGGCACTAGCCGCTCTTCAGTCCGCCACTACGGATTCCGACTTTCGTATCCGTGACGCTGCCGTTCGCGCACTGGCAGACTGGCCTGACATTTCGGGGTGGGATGCCCTGGCCGGCATCTATCATATGCCGAGGACCGAAACGTTGCGCGGGCTGGCCCTCCGTGGTCTGGTTCGCCTCGCCAGCGAGGCCAATGCGGACCCGGACGCCCGCCTGGTCAAGCGCTATCAACAATTGCTGGCGGAAGCGCACGGAGACGCCGAACTCCGGCTCATTCTCGGCGCCCTGGGCGGCGACCCTCAGCCCGGCGCGCTCGACCTCGCGTTACCCCTGCTCGACAATTCCGGTGTGCGGGCCGAAGCGGAGGTCGCTGTGAAGAAGATCGCCGAGGCCATCAAAGCCCAACATCCCAGAGCCGCCCAAGAGGCTCTCAGCCGCCTGCAGCGGAAGGCAGGAAAGGAGTGAGAGAGGGGTGGAGTTTTGGAATGATGGAATGATGGAATGATGGAAGGTTGGATTATTGGATGGATGCAGAACTCCACCACTCCATCATTCCAATACTCCATCATTCCAATACTCCATTTTTCCATCATTCCAATGTTCCATTGTTCCAACCCTTCCAACCTTCCATCATCCCGCCGCCACGGCTTTTCGCGGAGCAGGCATGGGCGCCAGTTCCAGCATCTCGCGGCTGTAGGGAATACCGTGACGTGGACGGACAACCAATCTCATCATCTGCTCGAACACGGGCTTCAATTGGGGAAACCGCGCGGTCAGCCGGGCTTGTGGCAGCGAGGCAACCACCACCCGCATAAAGGCTTCCAGCGAGACCACGTTCCCGTGGAGCGCCATGTTGGAGGTCACCACATGCGGCCAGTAGCCCGGGACGATACAGCAGGTGAGGCTGCAACGCAGGTCCCGTTGGGAGAAACCCAACACCGGAAAACTGCCGCGGCGCAGAACCGTGACCAATTGCTCCAACTCTGAGGCCAGGAGGCCAAACACCGCCCGATTCAATTCGGGAGTCTTTTGGGGGCCGGTGATGCCGTAGTCATAGTCGGAGGGGAGCGGCAAAAACACCTGTTCCCCGGTTACTTCCTCGTCGCCGGACAGGCGCTCCAGGCGTAAACAGCCCAACTCAGCCGTCAGGGCCCAGCTACGGGAAACATCCTCCCGGCCGAAGGCGGACAGGCCGAGCGGCGTGGCCTTACCGAGCAGGGCGAAGACCCGCGGCCCCTGGCGCAGCAGGCACCCCGGAATCGGGGTGCTGAGTTTGCCTAAGCACAATGCCATAACTTCATCCGAAAACGACTATGAGCATCTTGCCTGCTCCAGGTTGGGAAAAACATCCGTACTAATAGCAAAAAAGGGTCGGGTCTTTCCGCCTGGCAAAGAACCGCTTGCGTCCGTTGGCTCGGCCCCTAGACTCCGCGCGCGATGTTCGATCTGGGTGCGCTAAACCCTCAGCAGAGACAGGCCGTGGAGACGATTCACGGCCCGGTCTTGATTCTTGCCGGCGCCGGAACCGGCAAGACGCGGGTCATTACCTTCCGCGTCGCGTACCTGGTGCGCCACGGCATTCCGCCCGGGCACATCCTCGGCGTCACTTTCACCAACAAGGCCGCGCGTGAAATGCGGGAGCGCGTGGCCAAGCTCATCCCAAAGCAGGCCCGAGGTTCAAAGGCAAGAGCCCAAAGCCACACCCCCGACTCTCCAGCCTCGGCTCTTAACTCCCAGCCCACCATTTGCACCTTCCATTCGCTATGCGTCCGCATTCTGCGCCAGCACATCGAGAAGCTGGGCTACAAGCCGAACTTCGTCATCTACGACGAATCGGAGCAATTGGGCGCGGTTAAGAAGATTCTGGCGCAGATCTCCGCCAAAGGAGAAAAGACTGATCCCGCCGCCATTCTTTCCCTGCTCAGCCGGTTCCGCAACGGCGGGGAGCGCGCGGCGGTGTTCGACGATCCCAGCGTCCGGGCGCTGGCCGAGCACATCCGGTCACGATACGAATCCGCCCTGCGCGCCTGCAACGCGGTGGACTTCGACGATCTCATCTTGCTCACGTTGCGGCTCTTCAAAGACCATCCCGACGCGCTGGAAGCCTGCCGCGCCAGATACCGCTACGTGATGGTGGACGAATACCAGGACACCAACGCCGCGCAATTCAAGCTCGTGCAAGCCCTCACCCAGGAGCACCGCAACCTCTGCGTGGTCGGTGATGACGACCAGAGCATTTACGGCTGGCGCGGGGCCGAGATTTCCAACCTGCTCGACATGGAACAGCATTTCCCGGAGACCAAGGTCATCAAGCTTGAGCAGAACTACCGCTCGACCAACACGATCCTCAACGCCGCCAACGCCATCATCAAGCACAACGTCCGCCGCCGCGGAAAGCAGCTCTGGTCCCAAAAGGGAGAGGGACCGAAGATCACGCTGCACACCTTTGCCGATGATGAGGAGGAAGCCCGCACCCTCGCCGAGCAGATCGAGTATGCGCGTTTGACTCAGCGCGTGCCCTGGGCCGACCAGGCCATCCTCTATCGCACCAACGCCCAGTCTCGCCCGCTCGAAACCGCGCTGCGCCAGGCCGGCGTGCGCTATCACCTCATTGGCGGCCAGAGCTTCTTCGACCGGCGTGAAGTCCGCGATTTCCTGGCCTACTTGAAGACTCTCCTGAATCCCAACGACGATGTCAGTCTGCTGCGCATTGCGAACGTCCCGGCTCGGGGGTTGAGCGATGTGACGATGGAGCGCCTGCTGGCCGCGAGCCACGAGCGCAAATGCCCGGTGTTTGCCGTGATGAAGAATCCGGCGGTGACAGCAACCTTCCAAGCCAGGACGCGCCAGAGCCTCGAAAGCTTCGTCGAGCTCATCGAGCGCACACGCGGGTGGCTCTCTCAGTCTGCACATGGTTCGCTGCGTGACTGGGCTGACCGGTTCCTGGAGGAGATCGGCTACTTTGCCGAACTGCGCCGTTCCGAGAAGAATCACGAGACCGCCGAGAATCGCATCCGCAACCTCAAAGACCTCATCGCCAGCCTGGACGGCTCTGACATCGCCCAACCGCCCCTCGACCGCCTGCAAGCTTTCCTGGAACAGGTCACCCTGGATACCGAGCGCGAGGACGATGACGAAGCCCCCGGCGACGCGGTGACGCTCATCACGATGCACAGTTGCAAAGGGCTGGAGTATCCCAACGTCTATATCGTCGGCATGGAGGACGGTTTATTGCCGCACTCGCGTTCAAAGACGGAAGGCACGCTGGACGAAGAGCGGCGCCTGTTCTACGTCGCCGTTACGCGCGCCATGCGGACGCTCACGATCAGCCATTGTGGCGGGCGAAAGAAATACGGTTCCCTCATGCCCTGCCATCCTTCCCCGTTTCTCAAGGAGCTGCCGCCCGAGTTGGTGGAACATGCGGACGAAAAAGCCAAGCAGCCCGTCACACCCGAATCCGGGAAAGCCAGGTTCGCCGCTCTCCTCGAATCACTGGATTGAGGGTAATCCCTACTCCTCCTTCGGAGGATGCCGGCGCTGGTAATAATGCCGGTCATGCTTATGGTAGCTCCGGCGTCTCCGGTAAACCGCCACCACACGATCCGGCGGGAATGGCTGCGGCAAGGGATGGTCACGACCCCCGCGATCCTCCAACCGCATGCGCTTGGCGGCCCTTCGGCCCAGGAAATAAATGGCGCTGAATAGGCCCCCAATGCCGAGGGCAACTCCTGCGACCATCCAGAGCCAACTGAGGTTTGAAGCCAAGCCAACCACGTGGGAATTATTCAGCGAAGCCCCAGTCTGGCAAGATCAAAGGCGGGCTCGCCCCACGGCCAGTGACAAACTCCTGCGTAACCCCTTGTAGGAGACGACGTAAGGAGTCTCTCACTAAATCCAGTCTGGTCCTTGCGTAAGCTGTTGCTCAGAGACTCCTTACGTCGTCTCCTACAAAGTTTTGGGCCGCACTTTGTCACTGGCCGTGGGGATCGCCCGCAAGCGGGAGCATCTCACCTTTTGTGAGCGCCAACGGGAAACCCTATGTAGCCCCCTGCCGACCGTGAGCCCCGTTTCCCCTCACCCCGGCCCTCTCCCTCAGGGAGAGGGAGCCACCTACACCAACGCTCGAACCTACCGGACGGCTCGGATTCGCCAACACGCTGCCGGCCGTTCTCCCTCTCCCTAAGGGAGAGGGCCGGGGTGAGGGGGAACGGATCTGAGGCCGGGGCAGGCGCCATCGCGAAGCAGCTTGCAGTGTACAGAAAGTGGGATGCTCCCCCCGCAAGCTTCCTGCAAGCTTGCATCTTTGCTGGAGCTATGCATTATTGCGGGTGAGTTCTGGTTCACAATCATTATGAAAAGCAAACATGCGGTTTTGGGATTGGCTGCAGGGGCGGCACTTCTGTTGGCGACCGGGTGCGGCAAGCAGGAATCTTCCGCCGAACCACCGGCGGAGAATGCTACCAAAGCCCCCGCTCAGGTAGCGAGCGAGAAGCAGCAACCCGTCCAGGCGCCGAAGGCCGCGGAACCCCAAGCGGCGTACCCGCCCAAACGGAACCCGTCGCAACCGCGACCGCGCCACCCCCTGCCAGCGTCCGGTCTCCAGTTAGCAGCCCGGTTGCCGTCCCGGCTCAGACACCCGCAACGGAGCAGCCAGTGACAGCTCCCGCCAGCTCCTCCGCCAGCCCCGTGGCGACGACGACCGCGCCGCCCTCTGCCAGCGTCCAGTCTCCAGTTAGCAGCCCGGTTGCGGTCCCAGCTCAGCAGCCCGTGGCGGCAGCACCCGCCCCATCCGCCGCCAACCCCGTCGCAACACCTGCCAGCACCTTGCAGACCCAACAACTCTCCCTGGCCCAGACGCTAACCAATCAATTCCAGGCACTGGCGGCAGCCGCGACGAACCGGGTCCTCAGTGCTTTGGCGATCACCAATCAAGCCGCCGTGACCGCCACGAACCAGGTCCAGGCCCTCTTGGAACAGGCCAAGAATCTCAGTGACAACCAAAAATATCAGGAAGCCCTCGCCACGCTCACCCAACTCTACAATACCAAGCTGACTCCTGAGCAAAAACAGCAGGCCGATGCGCTCAAGGCCCAGATTCAGACGGCCATGGCCCAGAAAGCCACTTCGGCTCTGGGCAACTTTCTCGGTGGCAAGAAGCAGTAACACCGGCTCCACCGAGCCCCTGTCTATCGCGATCCTGATTCCCGAGCCCGCGGCCTGGGCGCCGCTCGGCCTTGGGCTTCCGGCCCGGTTAACGCTGCGTCGGCCCAAGGCATGGCCGGTAAGCGCCACCAACGGTTGGTGATAGTCGGGTAGATCTTCCTCCACAAAGTGGTGCCCGCGACAGGACTTGAACCTGTACAGTGTTACCTACTAGAACCTGAATCTAGCGCGTCTGCCAATTCCGCCACGCGGGCAATGTTGATTATCAGCGACTTGCAAACCGTTCCCCGGCCCGGATATGACTCGCCCCTGGTTTCTGCGCCAGGAAGAGGCCACGCAGCACAACTCACAGGCTGAAGCAGCCCGCAAAGCCGGCTTACCGGACAGACCGGTTAAACACTGTCACCGTCAACGCCGCACACAATATCAGAGGGCGGGTGCTGGACGCAAGCGCTCAATTCGCTGTTTATAATCGCCCCAGGGCTGCATCAAACTCCCATGCGGACCGCGAGCCGTCCCGGCTCGCAGCACGCAGGAACGCGAGCAATGCCCAGAAAACCAGGGATTCCGGGAGCGCCGGTGGCCGCTGCGAGCCGGGACGGCTCGCGCTCCGGGCGAGCTTGATGCAGCCCTGTAATCGCCCGAGGCGCAGAGGGAAGGTTGAGCCCGGCACTAAGGCTGCGAAATGCGATAGAACTTGTGCGATCCGGTGGCCAGGCTATCGGTGTACTGAGCGACTCCGCTCGGATTGGAAATGGTGCCCAGCGAGATCCAGTTCAGCAGGTCGGTCGAGGAACGAATCGTAAGCGTCTTGCCGGTCTCGCCCTTCAAATTCAACGTGAACTTCCCGCCGCCGGAGAACAACGAGCTGACGAGCATGGGGGCGCGCACCAGGCCCGGGGTGCCCCCGACATAGATGGCTTGGATTTCCGCGGCGCTCAGAGCCCGGTTATACAGCAGGATTTCGTCGAGGCTGCCGGAGAGGAAATCCACGGTCTTGGCGGAGGAGGCGATATAGCCCGCGCCGATGTAGGCGCGCGGCAAAGGAATGCTGGTGGTCATCGAGGCCTTGAGCACGCCATTCACGTAGAGCGACGTGCCGGTGCTGGTGCCGACAAAAGCGAGGTGGACCCATGTTCCCACAGGGGCGGTGTAGGCCGGGCTGAACACGTAATCCCCTGTGCCCAACACCGTGAGCCCCACCTGGTGCGTGCCGTTGTATTGCTCCAGCTTCACCGAGTAGGTTCCATCCTCCAGCAGCCCCGCCGAAGTCCCCGCCGCGTTGCCTCGGTTCACCCACATGCATGCGGTCCAAGGCACGGGGATGTCCGCCGCACCGGTCGAAAGGTAAGCGGTCGAGCCGTCAAAATTAAACGCCAGCCCGGTCTTGCCGACGGCATAACAGAAACCACCCTGCGGCGTGCCGGTAACGGTGCCGTAAATGTCCTTGGCATTCCCGTCCGCCGGCCACCAATTCACAATGCCCGCCGGCGCGACCACCGTGCTGCCCGGCGCGTTGACCAATGGCCCTACCACGGAGACGTAAGAAAGTGAACTGGGCGTCGTGCCCCCGTTATCCGTTACGCTCACCGAATAATTCCCGGCATTGGTGAGCTGGATATTATTGAGCGAATAACGGCTGGCAGTCGCTCCCGCGATATTCGTCCCGTCGAACTGCCATTGAAAACGGAGGGTCCCCGTCCCGTTCGCCGCCACGGCGAGATTTGTATTCGCCCCCTGCACCACCGAAAGTGTCGCGGGCTGGGCGATGATGTTCGGCCCAACCGGTTTTATGACCATGGTGGCCTGTAGCTGGGCCAGGGTGCCGTTGAAGATGTCGCCGTCACCGGTGGTGATGGCCTGGGCGACGTTCTGGTCGTCATACTGCCAGAACTGCCAGGTGGTCCAGGGGGCGATGCCGGCGGGAGGACCCGACGCCGCTTGCGCCTGGGCCGCGGCAGTGCTGTGGTTGGAATACCAATTGGCGATGTCTGCGTTCCATTTGGTCACCGTGCTGTCCAACATGGCGGCGGCATGGGACGAGGAGCAATAAATGCACGGCTTCACCCGATACCCGGCCGCATAGGCATTGTTGGAGACGGTAGTACACCATTGGTTGACCCACTGTGACAGCGTGGTCTTGGTGTAGCCGGTGAAGCTGGCTTCGACGTCAAGCATCGGCATGATGTAGTAGCCGCCGGCGAGGTAGTCCTTGGCCCGGCTCCAGAAGTAATTGGCCTCGGACGTAGCGCCAGCCGTGCCGGTGTTCACGTCATAGCGGGCGTAATGATAAGCCCCGATCAGCACCCCGGCGGCTTTGGCATTGGCCGCGTAGGTCGCGAAATGCGTCCCGCCGACAGAGCTTCCTCCTTCCGAGATTTTGGCCCAGGCAAACACGATACCATAGGTGTTCTTCAGCGTCGCCCAGTTAATGCTCGCGCTTTGATAATCCGACACGTCAATCCCGATCGGGCGGGCGGCCATTGCACGTCCAGGTCCAAGCACCATGGCCCACGCGACAAGGCTCCCCGCGATCAAGCTGAAAAGCCGCCCGGCGCGCGGGGAAGACGAAGGTTGGGGGTCGAATTGCGGCGTGGAACCGGTGAAGTTCTGCTCGGGGGTGGCCGACTGGGGCATGATAGAGGCACTGTTGCACATAAGGCGATATAGTACCCCTACCGGTTTTTGGCGAAAATGGCAAGGGAAAGCATAGAGGAAGCAGGAGGACAGGGGCATCCGTGTTATGGCTTTTGGACTTGCGCCAACGGCGCGGCGGCGGAACCTTGCCTTCGATGAAATGCCTTCGCTTTCGCGCCGTTTGGGTATTGCTGTTCCTTTCGTTCGCCGGGTCGCTGCTGTCCGCTGAGGCCCCGTTCTGGAAGGCAGGCACCGCCAAGGCCGACATCACACCCACCCAACCGCTTTGGATGGCCGGCTACGGCTCACGCACCAACCCCGCGGAGGGCAAAGAAATGAGCTTGTGGATCAAGGCCCTGGCCCTGGAAGACGCGCGAGGCCATCGGGCCATCATCATCACCAGCGACCTCCTCGGCATCCCGCAATCCATCTACCGGCACACCTGCGCGGCGTTGCGGGAGAAGTTCGCGCTCGAACCAGACCAGATTCTCCTTGCGGCGTCGCACACCCACTCCGGGCCGGTCCTGCGCGGAGCCCTTTACGACATTTACCCGCTGGACCAAAACCAGCTTTCCCTGATCACGAACTACTCGGACAGCCTCGAAGCCAAGATCGTCCAGACCGCCGGCGAGGCCCTGACCAACCTCGCGCCGGCGCGGCTGGCGGCGGGACAAGGGACGGCTGGCTTCGCGGTCAATCGCCGCAACAACCCGGCGCCCGACGTGCCACGCCTCATTGCGCAAGGCGCGCTCAAAGGCCCGGTGGACCACTCCGTGCCCGTGCTCGCGGTCTTCCTGCCCGACGGCAAGCTCAAGGCGGTGCTGTTTGGTTACGCCTGCCACAATACGGTATTGGATTCCTATAAATGGTGCGGTGACTACGCGGGCTTTGCCCAGATCGCGCTGGAGAAAAGCCACCCGGACGCTACGGCCATGTTCTTCATGGGCTGTGGCGCCGACCAGAACCCGCTGCCGCGGCACAAACTCGAATTGGCCGAGCGCTACGGCAACATGCTCGCCGCCGCGGTCGAGGAAGTTCTCCTGGCGCCGCCGCAGACTCTGGCTCCCGACCTGCGGACGACGATGGAGATGGTGACGCTCCACCTCGGCCCGGCGCCGACCGAGGCCGAACTGGCGAAGCTGGAGACGGACAAATCTCCTGCGACCCGCCGGTGGGCCACGCGCCTGCTGGCGCAATTGAAGGCCGGCGAACTCGTTCATCCGCACCTACCCCTTTCCCCTCCAGGCGTGGGAATTCGGCGGGCAGCAACTCCTGATCACGCTCGGCGGCGAGCCGGTGGTGGATTGGTCGCTCAAGTTCAAGCGCGAGTTTGGCCCCCACGCCTGGGTCGCGGGCTATTGCAATGATGTGATGAACTACATTCCCACCCGTCGCGTGCTGGACGAAGACAAGCCACCACTCGCCAACCCTCGCTGGGGTTACGAAGGCGCGTACGGGACGGTGGTCTATGGTTTGCCCGCGTCCCGTTGGGCCGACGATGTGGAGGATTTGATCAACGCGGGCGCCAAGGCCGCCGTAGCGCGCGTTGAGGCCAAGGAAAGGTAGGGCCCGCCCCCATCCGAAATCGCGCCAGGCGCTTCACGCCGGCGCCCTCACCGCCGAAGCCGCACCACGCGACCGCTCAACGCCGTGAGAGCCCCAGCCAGGCTAATTGCCAGTAGTCGTCCTGTGCCACCGCCTGTCAAGCGGGCCTCGAATAAGCCCCCACCCGATCTAGCTCCCCCTGTAATCCCCCTGTAATCCCCCTGTATTCCCCCTGTATCGGCCTGGCCTGGCAGTTCGGGGTGTTAGCCGCCCAATTCCCCGCCATTAATGGACCCCGACAGGCGAGCTCCGGGCGGTTCTTAAAGGGACTTGCTGCCGCCGCTGGCGGGTGTGCTGCGGCTCCTATGCTGCCTGGCTTGACGCCGCAAGGGGGTTGTTGCCTACCGGCTCTCGAATTCCCGCGCCACTTCCTTGAGCATCGTGGGAATGGCGATGTGCTGCGGGCACAGCTCGACGCATTGCCCGCATTCCTCGCAGTGCGACGCCCGCTGTTCCTCCGTGAGGATGTGGAAGTAGAAGAACTCGGCGGATTCGCGATTCCGGTAAATCGCGAGGTTGTTCAATTGGAGGAAATTGCCCGGGATGTTCACGCCCGTCGGGCACGGCATGCAGTACCCGCAACTGGTGCAGCTCACCCGGGTCCTCGCCCGGTAAATCGCCTTGGCTTCCTGGATCAGCGCGAGTTCCTCACCGGAAAGCGAACCGGCCAATCCCTGGTTGGCGATTCTCACATTCTCCTCCACCTGCCAGGGCTCGCTCATGCCGCTGAGCACCACGCTCACCTCCGGCCGGTTCCAGACAAAGCGCAGTGCCCACTCCGCCGCGGTCCGTTTGGTGCCGTTCTTGTCCCACACCGCTTGCACGTCTTCGGGAATCCGGTTCGTCAGCCCCCCGCCGCGCAAGGGCTCCATGACGATGACCCCTAACCCCTTGCTGGCAGCGTATTCCAGCCCCGCCCTCCCCGCCTGGAAGTCTTCATCCATGAAGTTGTATTGAATCTGGCAGAACGACCAGTCGTAGCCGTCCACGATCGGCTTGAAGCAGGGCGCCTCGTCGTGGAAGGAAAAGCCGGCCCGTGCGATTCTGCCGTCGGCGATGGCTACGTCCAGGAAGTCGGTGATGCCGAGCTGGCTGAGTTTCTTCCAGAGTTCTGCCGTCAAGCCGTGCACGAGGTAAAAGTCAATCTGGCCCCTCTGCAGCCTGCCGAGTTGCTCGTCCAGGTAACGGTCCATGTCCGCCCGGCTCTCAATAAACCAGCTTGGCAGCTTGGTGGCCACATGGACCTTCCGCCGCTGCCCGCTCAGGGCATGGCCCAAAAACAACTCGCTCATACCTGCCTGGAATGGGACCTCCGAATGGTAAACGTAAGCGGTATCAAAGTAGTTCACGCCGTTACGGATCGCGCAATCCACCATGGCCTGGGCCTTTTCTTCATCAATGAGGTGGGCCTTGCCTTCCCGGATTGGCAAGCGCATGGCACCAAAGCCAAGAATCGAGAGCACTGGACCGGTGTGTCCGGCTTGTCGGTAGAGCATACGAGCACGCCGAGCATATTCGCCCGCCCGGAAACTTCAACCGCGAACTGACCTCGGCGTCAGGGCGGGGAGCATCTCACTTTCTGTACATCGGAGGCTGCTTCGCGACGGCGCCTGTTTCGGCGTCAGATCCGTTCCCCCTCACCCCGGCCCTCTCCCTCAGGGAGCTGGTCTTTACCCATAGTCAGGATTGCTGGACACCGCAGGCGAGCGCCGGACCAACGGCAGCGCCGCAAACACTTGGTACATCGCCCCGAGGTCATCCAGTCGCTGCAAGCCGCGCCATAACACTTGCGCCCCGGGAGGACCATCGCTCTTGCGCCCCAGCCAACCGCCCAGCGTCGCGACCATCGACATCGCCGCCCACAGGCTGGGCGGTGTCGGCGGCGGCGCCGCACACTGGGTCGTAAAGGCCACCAACGCCTTCCACTCGTGCTCCTCGAAATACACCGTGCAGGGCACTGCGGGCGTCGCCCGGCCCAACTTGGTCAAATGAAACACGCGCCACGCCACCACCAGATCAATGGCCAAACAACTCTCCAGTTGGTCGGCCCCACCCAGTTGGCGGTCCTCGATCCGGCAGCCGCTCTTGAGCGTGCGATGGTAGACTTCAATATTCCAACGCTGCACATACCAGCGCAGTCGCTCCAGGGCTTGCTCGGCATGGGTTACGGGCACGGTGGTCAGGAGCATCCACTCGATCGGTTCCACGCCGGGCGGGGCCCCCACTTCTTGCGCCAGCACCGCCCACGCCCGCACGGGCCCTAAGTGCGGCTGCCGTGCCGGCGCTCGCAATTCCACTTCGCCATACCGCACTTCCAAGCGCGCGGTGCGGGCGGGCTGGGTTCCGCGACGGGGCACGCGCACCACTAAACCCACTTCGAGGACCTGCGCCTGGACCTGCGCCCACAGGTGGCCTTGTTCCCCGGTCACGCACCGGTCTTGCGTCGCCCGCACTAACAGCTTGGGCGCGCCCGACGTGGCTTGGGCCCAAGCGAAGAGTTCATAAATATCGGCCTCCCGATCGCCCACGCTCACCAGCAGCGTCTGGGGACAGGCCGGGCCTATCGCCGCCACGGCCTGGGCGCTGTGTTGCCATTTGACGCTTTCCTTTTGTTCAAACGGTCGTTGGCGCCGCTGATGTTTCTGGCCCGCCGTGTCCGGATCGCGCCCCCAGCATTGCACGTCCAATAAGCCCAGGGGCGTACCCTGGACCGTGAAGGCCATCGTGTCATGCACCAGCAGGCCCTGGGCGCCGTCGGGTTCGGTGCCGATCGGGCCGAGCAAGGCGGTGGCCGGGTGCGCGCTGTAGTTGAGGCTGGTGGTGTCTTGCACCGCTAACACCACCAACTCCTGCGCCACCCGGCGTGCCGTCGCTTGGTAATGCGCGGCCAATAAGGCGTTGAGGCCGGTGCGCGGATGGTCGAAGAATCGGCCGGCGGCGCGATACTTCGCCCAACTGCCCCCACAACATTCGGCTAAGCTGGCGGTGGGACGGGCATAAAAATCGCGGGCCAGGGTCAAGAGGCGTGTGCGCAAGCGCCTGTCACCCAAGGTGACGGCACCAAATTCGTTCTCGGCCCAGTCCACCGGCAAGGGCGGCGGGGGCGCTGCCAGCGCCCTGGGCGCGGGTCGCGCCAGTCGCGGTCGGCTGGGCACGGCGCTCAACACCGCCCGAAAATCGGGCTGCAACGGCTTGACCCAGATGATCTTTTGGCCCCGCTGCGCTTGATGGGTGGTATCCTGCCGGCCGCGGCCTTGAGTCAGACCGATGGCCTGCCAGTTGGCCGCCGCGTAACTGACCCCGGCAAAGCGAGCGCGGTCCACGAACGTTTCCACCAGCACCGGGCTATAGCGGTAGCGGGCCTGCCAATCGGCGGGCAGGCGCCGGAGCACCTGGGCCAGGCTAGCGGAGGCCAAGCCAGGCACCCGCACATGAGCCCGGATGAGAAAGCGGCTGTTGTTGACGACCCGGTGCAAGTTTTCGGCCCGCGCCACGTCGTTCCAGCCGAGCCACTGATCGCGGGGTGCCAAGCGCCAGGCGGCGGCGCTGAAGGCCAGCCCGCCGAGATAACCGTGCGGGCTGGCGATGAGATAACGCAACTGCGCGCCACAGAGCGGACCGGCCCCCAGATAATGTTCCTGCTCGAAGAGTTCGCGCCAGGCGCGGCCCAGCGCGCTGCGGCCAGGCGGAACCAGCTCCAGGGTCACCGGACCCACTTGGTCCAGTGAACGGTGCAACGGAGGCTGGGGCGTGGCCCCCGCCGTGCGCGCGGGGACGACGCGGCGCGGCGGCGGCGGCGCCAGGGGTGGGGGCAGTTGCAAGTGGCCGGAGCGTTGGAGGGCGACCAGGGCTTTGCGGGCGGACATCTCTTGCCAGCGCCCGGAGGGACCTTTCCAATCCAGCCACTCACAGAGCAGACGGGCCAGTTGACGGCGGGACAAACCGGCTCCTTCCCGCTCCAAGCGCTGGAGCAAGTGAGGCGAGAAGTGTTGCCCGGCCACGATCACCCCGCGAGCTTGGCCCGCGGCGGCGGTGGTGTCCAGCGAAAAAGTTGTGGCGCAAGATCAGCCCTGGAAGGGGTGGGGGAGGGGGGTGGCGCTCGGGTTGGCCGCATTGCCGCCCCAAATCCGAAGGCCGAAACCCGAAGTCCGAAGTCCCTGCGGGGAAGAGTGAAGAGCCGGTAGCCTCGGCCTTCGGATTTCGGGTTTCGGGTTTCGGCCTTCGGATTTCCCCTTCCCCCTCTGGCCATCCCCCGCGCTCCTTGTTATTCTACCGTTATGCACGATTCCGCCTGCCGACAGGCCGTTGTTGACTACATCCGCGCTCAGGCGAAGCCGCCGGATAAATTCAGCCATCAGGCCCGGCTTTATCACCTCGCAACGCGGCTGGCCGAAGGCCAGCCCTACGATGATGATGTCCTCTATGCCGCCGCCTGGATGCACGATCTCGGGGTCTTCATCGGCCACCGCCCGGTTGACCTGGCTGCCTTGGCGGCCTGGGACCACGTGGCCTACGCCGCCAGCCAGGTGCCCCCAATCCTGAAACAGCTCGGCTTCCCCGAAAGCAAGATCCCGGCTGTCATTGAAGTCATTCGCACACATCTTCCCTCGGGCAGACCAACCTCGTTCGAGGGCACCTTGCTGCGCGACGCCGACCTGCTGGAGCAACTGGGCGCCATCGCCGTCTTGCGCACCGTCAGCAAGGTGGGGCGGGACACCCGCTTCGTGCGATACTCCGATGCCGTCCGTGTTCTGCGGCGGAATATGGAGCAACTGCCATCCCAACTGCAGCTTGCCTCCGCGCGCCGGCTGGCGGAACCTCGCGTGAAGACCCTCAAAGCTTTCCTGGAAGCCGCCGAAGCCGAGGCAGACGGAATTGAGCTGTAGCACCATGCCGCGCTCGGCCAAAATGCCCATGAGTCAAGTATTGCCATGAAACCAACCGCCCGTGAATTACTAGCCCGTGTCCGCCAACAACAGCCCCTCGTCCACCACCTCACGAACTGGGTCACCATTTACGATTGCGCGCAGGCAGTCAAAAGCCTCGGTGCTTCGCCCGTAATGGCCCATGCCCCGGAGGAAGTCGCCGACATGGCCCAACTCGCCTCCGCCCTCGTGCTGAATATCGGCACCCTGACCGTGGATTCTGTGGGAGCGATGAAGCTCGCCGCTCGCAGCGCCAACCAGAAGGGCATCCCGGTCATCCTGGACGCCTGCGGGGCGGGCGCCACGGCCCTGCGCGACCGGAAATGCCTAGAACTTCTCAACGAAGTCCGGATTAACGTGATCAAGGGCAACGCCTCCGAGGTGGCCCGCGTGAGCGGACAAAGCGTCAAGACGCGCGGCGTGGATGCCACCGAGGTCGCGGGTGACCTGGTCGTGCTGGCCGAGAAACTGGCGGCCCAGCGCAAGGCTACGGTCGTGATTACCGGCAAAGTGGACATCGCCACCGACGGCCAGCAGACGTATCTCATCAAGAACGGCCATCCCATGATGACGCACGTCGTCGGCACCGGCTGCATGGCCACCTCGGTCATTGGAGCCTTCGCGGCGGTGGAACCCGACCTGGCTCTGGCTGCGGCCTGCGCCCTTGCCTGCTACGGCATCGCCGCAGAATTGGCTGCCGAGAATTCCCCCGGCCCCATGTCTTTCAAAGCCCGCCTGCTGGATTCCCTCTACGCCCTCGAACCTGAAACCGTGGACCGCATGCAGCGAATTGAGTCCATCCAGGGGTCACCCAACGCAGCGTAGGACGCAGCAATTCGGGCGAACCACAGATGGACACAGATGAACACAGATGCTGCCCGCCAGACTCCGCTGTGACCTCGCTTTCCCCAGCGGCATTTCCCGGCCAATGAACAATCCCTTCAAGCGAGCCTGATTCCAGCGGCTTCCCATCTGTGTCCATCTGTGTTCATCTGTGGTTCCTCTCCGCGTAGCTGCTGCCAAGCCTACCTGCGGACCGATTCCACGTGCTTCCCGCGAATCTTCTGCGACTGAAAATCCCACAGCAGCCAGTCGTCATCCGGCACGAACCGGTCGAGTTTGCTGTCCCATTTCTTCGGCAGCCGCTGATTGAGCTTCTCGACGAACGGCAGCAGCGGGCGTTTCGGCGGAAACCGCCCCTCATGACGGTCAATCGCAATCTCCTCCTGCCAGCCAAACCGCTTCCGGTATGCCGCGAACCCAAACCCATCGAAAAAGTTCTCTCCCCCGACCAGCGGGATGTACCACAGGCTGGGGGTGCCTCGCGGGTTCTCCTTGATGGGAATTTCCCTCTCCAACCGTTGCAATAGTTGCCGTCCCACCGGATCAGCCTCCAGATGGGCGCGCAATTCATGCAATGCCGGGAACACAATGGGCGGGCTGACAAACAGCACCGGCTTGTGCTGCAACGTCGCCATGATGATCTCATGCGGCGTGCCGACGCTGTAGATATTCGTCGGGCAGTAGGAGATGCTGAAGTCGCTGGTGTCCACCATCCGCAGGTCAATGTGCAACGTCTCCCAGAACTGTTTGGCGCACCATGCCCGCGCTTTGGCGCCGCGCTTGCCCCCCGCGTAGGTCCAGCCCTGCTTGATGCGCTCGCCGCCCTTCACGTCCTCGCGGCCGTATTCGTGCAGCCCGCGCACGTCCGGCTTGAACCACGGGTCGAACACCGTGACTCCCATCGCCTGGAGGAACTGGCTCACGCGATTCCGCCACCCGGACTGCTTCTCCACCGCGCGCGACGCCACAAAATCCATCGGCCCGGAAAGATAAACCCGGGCGCCGCGCAATAGGTTAGCCTTACCCTTCGAGATAGACATCCCCCGGATTTAAGTCGGTAGCCCCCCGCGGCTCAAGCCTGTTCAACCGCCCAGTTCCCGCCTCCGCGCCCACAACTCGCGCGGCTTGAAAATCCCTGCCGGCGTAATAATGCCCGTGACCATTTCCGCGGGCGTCACGTCGAAGCCCGGATTCACCGCCCCGCTGGTCGGATTCGCTACGCGCACATAAGCGCGCCTCGCCGAGCGCCGCACCGCGCCGGCTTTCCCGCGTGCCCCTTCCAACACACCCCACGCCCCCAGCACCTCACTCTCGTCGCGCTCTTCAATCGGGATGTCGAAACCAGACTTCAGATTCCAGTCAATGGTGGACAGGGGAATCGCGACATAAAACGGAATCCCATGCCGCCGGGCGAGCACTGCCTTCGTGTAGGTGCCGATCTTATTGGCGACTTCCCCGGTGCGGCCCAGCGTGCGGTCGCTGCCCACGATCACCAGGTCAATCTTCCCGCGTTGCATCAGGTGGCCGGCGGCGTTGTCGGCGATCACCTGGTGTGACACCTTCTGCTGCGCCAGTTCCCACGCCGTGAGCGTCGCGCCCTGGGACCGCGGCCGCGTCTCGTCACAATAGACGTGAAACTTCCGCCCCTGCGCCTGCGCCTCATACAGTGGCGCGGTCGCGCTGCCGATATCCACAAATGCCAGCCACCCGGCGTTGCAATGCGTCAGCACGGTCATCCCATTGCGAATCAGCCTTGCCCCGTGCCGCCCGATGGCCTCGCAATGCCGCACGTCTTCGTTGGCAAACTCCTCCGCCGCCGCCAGCGCCAGCGCCTGCTGTTCCTCGACCGTGCGCCCGGCGCGCATCGCCTGGCGCACGTAACGCAGCGCATTGACCGGGTCAACGGCCGTGGGCCGCGCCGCTGCGAGTGTCGCGCAAACCGTTTCGACGTGCCGCCGGAATCCGGCCAGGCTGCTTCCGCGGAAAGCCAGCGCGCCCTGCGCCAGGCCGTAAGCCGCGGTCGCTCCGATCGCGCCCGCCCCGCGCACGACCATATCCGTGATGGCACGGGCGGTTTGGCGGAAGTCGCGCGCGGCGACGATCTTGAATTGGTGGGGCAGGAGCCGCTGCTCGATGAGCAAAACCGCGTTGCGCCGGACATCAAACGTCACGGTGCGGTAATGGCGGGTGCGGCCTTGAACAGTAACGTTCAAGCGACGTGCACCTTCATCTTGCGAATCTTGCTCTTGATGGTGCGGTAAAGCGGATGTTGCCGCAGCGGGCGGAGGTCCGGGTCACGGGCCAGCCAGTGGAAATCGCGGTAGCCTAGCGCCAACGCCCGGTCCAGGGCGGCAACCGCCTGGGCAAATTCGCGGTTGAGCGAATGGCTGCAAGCGAGGTTGTAAAAGACCAGCGGGTTGCGGGGTTGAAGCCGGGACAACTGCCGGTCCACCTCCAGGCTCTTCTCAAACTTCCCGCGCAGTGTACAATAGTCTCCCAGCATCTGCAACGCCTCGACCCACTGCGACTCACGGCGCACAAGCCCTTCGAGGAAAGAGATTTTGACATCCAGCTCGCGCGTTTCCTTGCGGGTCAGCGGCTTGCTTTTAGCGTTGCACTTTTCCGGCATACGACAGCTTGGAGTGTGCATAAACTGGGCCGACAGGTCAAGCCTGCGGTAAAAAAACTACCACCTGCGCGCCCGGTCCGGGTGGCGTGCAAACCGCCTGCCTCCCCATTTCCTCTGCCATTTGCCATCTGCCATCGGCCATTAGGCATCGGCGATCCGCCCTCTCCATCTCTTGCCCATCCCCTGCCACCCTCTGGCAGGCTGCTACCCCTGCCCGCGTTACACTAGAGCAGTTGGCTTGGTACCTCGTAGTACCTCCATAGCACCAAGATATACTCACCTGGGTGGTGCTAGGGTCGGTGGCTATGCGGTCCGAACAGGGTCCAGGCGATCGGCGGCGCCGTTCGCGCTGGCCCTTGGCCTGTCCCTCAGGGAGAGGAAAGCCTGCGGTGGCGGGCGGCGGAGGGCGCGGCCCACCATCAGGCGCATGGAGGGTTTGGACAGCATGCGCGGGACAGGAAACTCAGGCGAGCGGGAGCATTTCGGAATTCCCCTGCCGGGACGGTCGTGGTTAAATGCCGCGCATGAAGATCGAAGGGCTGCATATTGGCATGAAGGTTCGGCACCCGCAATACGGTGTCGGCGTGGTGAAGAGCATCTCCGAAGGGACGGCGGACATCCAGTTTAACGACGGCCGGCGGACCGTGGCGCCGGAGCCGAGCGGGTTGGAGGCGGCGGAAGCGCAGGCCAGCATCAGTGGGCTGGAGTTGCCGCTGGCACAGGTGGTCCAAGAGACCGTGGATGCGACGATCCGCAGGCTCGGCTTGGAGCGGCCAGAATCGGTGGTCGAGCAACTGGCCGCGCGGTGGCACAAGGGGCGGGCGGTGCTGCACCCGGCGGACCCTACGTTGCAGACGAAAGAAGTGCCTATGGAAACCTTCTTCCACAAGGTCGTAATGATCCGCAACAACCTGCGCGTGCTGGAACAAAAGATCAACGCCCACCCGACTCTCACTGACGGCGAGAAGATCGAGATGCAGCAGTATATCACGCGCTCTTACGGCTCGCTGACGACGTTCAACCTGCTGTTTAAGGAGAAAGAGGACCAGTTTTAGTTGCGGGAGGCTGGCCTTTGGTTCTTAGTGGTGTGTCAACAGGAATTAAGAGAGATTATGAGCTTGCAGGATAATCCGGTAGCGGAGCGGGTGGCGGTGTGCAGTTGGTCCTTGCAGCCGGCCAGTCCGGTGGAGCTGGTGGCCAAACTCGAGAGCACGGGAATCCGGCGCGTCCAGCTCGCGCTCGATCCGTTGCGGGATTCCCCCGGAATATGGGGCGAGACGGCGGAGTTGCTCCGGCAGAAGGGCATCTCGATCATCTCGGGCATGTTCGGCTGCGTGGGAGAGGATTACTCGACGCTCGACACGATCCGCTTAACGGGCGGCCTCGCGCCGGATGCCACGTGGGCGCAGAATTGGAAGAACATCGGGGCCACGGCGACGCTTGCCCGGCGGCTCGGGCTGAAGCTGGTCACATTCCATGCGGGCTTTCTGCCGCACGAGGAGGGGGACCCGAACTTCGCCAAGATGCTGCAGCGGCTGACCCAGACGGCTGAGGTGTTTCAGGCGGTGAACATCACGCTGGGCCTGGAGACCGGTCAGGAAACGGCGGGCGTCCTGGTGCAGCTTTTGCAGAAGCTCAAGCGGCCGAACTTGGGCGTGAATTTCGACCCCGCCAATATGATCCTCTACGACAAGGGGAATCCCATCGCTGCGCTGCGCACGCTGGGCCCGTGGATTCGGCAAGTGCACATCAAGGATGCGCGGCGGACTCAGGTGCCGGGCACGTGGGGCGAAGAGGTCGCCGCCGGCACGGGCGAGGTGGATTGGCGGGCCTTCTTCGCCACGCTCAGCGAACTGAATTACTCGGGCGACTTTGTCATTGAGCGCGAGGCCGGCTCCCAGCGGGTCACGGACATACTCGCGGCGAAGGAGGTTTGCGCGGCGGCGGATGGCGGCGCTGTGCGGTAACGGACAATGGCAAGTGGCAGATGGCCATTTGCCCGCAGCCAATAGCCAATCGCAGATGGCAAATGGCCGATGGGAAATTGCAGATAATTGAGATGAACATGAAATCCAAAAGAACAAATCGGAAAGTAAACGTGGCAGTAGTGGGCCTTGGCTTTATGGGCGTGACCCACCTCAAGGCTTACCAGCAGCTTAAGGCGGCCAAGATCGTCGCGGTTTGCGACTCGGTGCGGCTGCCGGTCAACGGCGTGCTGGCAGGCGTCGCGGGCAATATCACCGGCTCGGGCGACCTCGATCTCGGCCGGGACCTCAAGGTGTATCGCGCGCTGGAGGAAGTGTTGGCCGACCCGGCGGTGGAGTTGGTGGACCTGTGCGTGCCGACGGCATTGCACCGGGACCAGTCCATTGCGGCGCTCAAGGCGGGCAAGCATGTGTTGTGCGAGAAGCCGTTGGCCCTCGACTCGGCCCGCGCTCGCGACATTGTGAAGGCGGTGGAGTCGTCGTCCGGCTTTTTCATGCCAGCGATGTGCATGAGGTTTTGGCCGGGTTGGGCGATGCTGAAGCAGGTGGTGAAGGAAAGGCCATACGGCAAAGTCCAGGCTGCGCGCTTCCGCCGCATGTCGCCCACCCCCGGCTGGAGCCAGGCGACCTACGGGCGCGGGAACCAGTTGGGCGGCGCGCTGTTCGACCTGCATATCCATGACACCGATTTCGTGCAGTTCCTGTTTGGCCGGCCAGCGAGCGTTTTTTCCAGCGGCGTGACGCGCGCGGGCGACTCGATTGATCACGTGGTCACCCAATACAATTTCCCCGGCGGCCCGGCCGTCTATGCCGAAGGCAGTTGGCTGCTGACGGGGAATTTCAACATGGCCTACACCCTCCTGTGCGAGCGGGCGACGCTCGACTACGACCTGTCGCGCGGCGCGGAAGCGTTGCGGATCACCGAGCAGGGCAAGGCCCCGAAAGTCGTCAAGTGCGCTGGTCCGGACGGCTACGGCGGCGAAATCCGTTACATGGTGGAAGCCGTGCAAACCGGCAAGGCGCCCAAAGTGGTCACCGCCCAGGACGGCCTGAGCGCGGTCCAGATTTGCGAGGCCGAAGCCAAGTCGGTGCGGACGGGAAAGGTAATAGCGATCTGAGGGCCAGCCGCCGCAGAAGCAAGCACACAGGTAACTGTTCAGGTAGCCGGGCCGGCGTCGCGCCCGCGTCGGTGGGTTCGAGGGCGAGACGCCCTCGCGGCAGGCGAGACCCCCGTCGTACTACCTGAACAGTTACGAATACAGAATGCGGAACCGTTTCTGCATTCTGCATTCTTCCTTCTGCATTTAGTGAAAACTCAGCCCTTTTCTCGCCTCCGGCAATCCGCTAGTGTGCCTGCCCAGATGCAACGTCATCGTGAACAATCTTATGTTATGAACTCTGCGAAGTCCTTCCTCTCCTCCACGTTTCTGAAGCTGGCTGCCCTCGGCGCGCTGCCCCTGGCGGGCAGCCTCGTCTGCCTCGCGCAGCCTGATCCGAATTGGCTCGACCACGACCGCACTCGGCCCGAGCCCCCCGTGGTCACACCCGCGACCCCCAGCACGCAGGAGCAGGCCGGCCAACCGCCGTCCGATGCCACCGTCCTCTTCAACGGCAAGGACCTCTCGAACTGGTGCAGTATGGACGGCACCCCGACCAAGTGGATTACCCGCGACGGATACATGGAATGCGTGAAAGGCAGCGGCTACGTCCGCACCTTGCAGAACTTCGGCGATTGCCAACTGCACGTCGAATGGGCCACGCCGAACCCGCCGCACGGCGAGGGCCAGGGCCGCGGCAACAGCGGCGTCTTCTTCGGCCTGGACCGCTACGAAGTGCAAGTGCTGGATTCGTTTGGGCACACGACCTACGCCGATGGCTCCGCCGGCGCCGTCTATGGCCAATACCCGCCGCTAGTGAACGTCTGCCTTCCCCCCGGCCAATGGCAGACTTACGACATTATCTACACCGCGCCGCGGTTCAACGCCGAGGGCAAGCTCCGCTCTCCCGCCCGCCTGACTGTGTTCCAGAACGGCGTGCTCATCCAGAACAACGTCACGCTCACCGGCCCGACCAGTTGGCTGGAGCGCGCGCCCTACCAGGCGCACCCGGAGAAGCAGCCGATCTCGCTGCAAGACCACGGCAACCCGGTTCGCTACCGCAATATCTGGGTCCGCGAGTTGGGCAAGCCGGGCAAAAAGGAATTCACCCTGCCGAACGCGCTGCTGAACAGCTATGTGGGCAAGTATGACAACGTCGAAATCTCGCGCGATGGAGACCACCTGGTCGCGCACCTGGGCGGAGTGAACTTCCGCATGTTTGCCGAGTCTCCGACCAGGTTCTTCGCGAAGACGACTGACGTGCAAATCGAGTTCCCGGGCGGCGGCCAGGGCAAGCCCGACCATTTGACCTGGTCAGTAGGCGAAGGCGCCAACGAGGCGAAGCGGAGCCAATAGCAGCGACGACCCACAAACCAATAGATGCCAGAGATCAGCAGATTCTACGGGATCGTGATCGGCATGTTTTACCACGAGCATCGGCCGCCGCATTTTCATGTGCGCTATGGCGACCGTGAAGCCGTGATCCGTATTAACGACCTGGTTCTGACCGAGGGGAGCTTGCCGCCGCGGGTGTGGGGCTTGGTGATCGAATGGGCAGCGCGACACCGCGACGAACTGCTACAAAACTGGGTAGCGATTGAAAACCGCCGCCCTTTGCGCAAAATTGAACCACTGGACTGAGCGGAGTCGGAATATGCACTGGAACGTTGTAGCAGCCAGTACCTGGACGGTTACCGCCTGGCGGTGACCTTTGCCGATGGCACAGCCGGCGTGGTTGACTTGGCCCGGCACGTCCGCGCTGGTGGTGTGTTCGCGCGGCTCAATGACGTGAACGCCTTCAAACAATTCACCATCAATCCCGATTTCGGCACCATTTGCTGGGGGAACGACCTCGACATCGCACCCGAAACCCTCTACTACGAGGTGGCCGGCGTGCCGTCCCCCGCCATGCTGCGCGAGGCGCCCCCGGAATATGGTCAACAGAAGCGGTGAGTTTGTGGCTGCGGGCGGACCTGCTCCACACACTTCTCGCTGCGGGAGGCCACTATGCAAGAAAGTCCTGGAAAGCGGTATTTGACTAATCGAAGGGGATTAGCCACTCTGCGCCCCGGTTGTTGATTAATCTTCCAATTTAGACGAATACGAATATGCCGCCCAAGACTGCAGAACGAACCGCCGAAAAACCCACCGCCGCCGACACCAAGGCCGCCGAGGCCGCCAAGTTGGCCGCCGTCCGTCAGCGGGATCTGGACGCCGCCATTTCCTCGATCACCAAGACCTACGGCGACGGCAGCATCATGCGGCTGGGCGACGCGCGCGCACTCAGGCAGATTGAGGTCATCCCCACCGGCGCGTTGGCGATGGACCTGGCGCTAGGCGTGGGCGGCATCCCGCGCGGACGGGTTGTCGAGATCTTTGGCCCGGAATCCTCCGGCAAGACTACGCTGATGCTGCATGTCATCGCCAATGCCCAGAAAGGCGGCGGGCTGGCCGCTTTTATTGACGCCGAACACGCCCTGGACCCCGCCTACGCCAAGAAGCTGGGCGTCAACCTGGACGATTTGCTGGTGTCCCAGCCGGACAGCGGCGAGGAGGCGTTGTCCATTTGCGAAACGCTGGCCCGGTCCAACGCGCTGGATGTGATCGTCATTGACTCCGTCGCCGCGCTGGTGCCCAAAGCGGAGCTGGAGGGCGAGATGGGCATGGCGACGATGGGCATGCAGGCGCGGCTGATGAGCCAGGCGTTGCGCAAGCTCACCGCCATTCTGGCCAAGGCTAAGACCACCTGCGTTTTCACCAACCAGATGCGCGAGAAGGTCGGCGTGATGTTCGGCAACCCCGAGACCACGCCGGGCGGCAAGGCGCTGAAGTTCTACGCCAGCGTGCGCATTGATATCCGCCGCAAGGAAACGCTCAAGGACGTCGCCGGCAATGCCGTCGGCAACCACGTCAAGGTGAAGATCGTCAAGAACAAGGTCGCGCCGCCCTTCGCCGAAGCCGAGTTCGACATCATCTACAACCAGGGCATCAATACCGTCGGCAGCATCCTGGATGTCGGCGTCGAAACCGGCGTCGTGGACAAGAAAGGCGCATGGCTCCAGTTCGAAGGCGCGCTGATCGGGCAGGGCAGGGAGGCGGCGCAGAAGGCCCTGGCCGAGACGCCCGAGCTGGCCACGAAGATCGTCAATGCGATCATGGCCCGCAGGAATGCGGCGGTGGCGGCGTAGCCTGCCGGAAATCCGAAGGCCGAAACTCGAAACCCGAGAGAAGGCCGAAATCCGAAATCCTAACCTGGCGTAGCCAGAGCCAAAGCCGGCTAAGGAATTGAGGCCCTTTTGCGTGCAATTCAGTCGAGCCGAAGCAAATTCCAAGCTCGCCCAGTGGATCAACTACCCTTCTTAGCACACCCGTCTTCGGAATTCGGATTTCGGCCTTCTTTCGGGTTTCGGGTTTCGGCCTTCGGATTTACCGCCCCCGCTCCCTCCTTCCGCCGTTTTTGGCAGGCGCAATAATTCGCAATAATTCGCAACTTTTCGCTTGCCAATCCCGGGCTTTAGGGCTAAATACGGGCCATTATCTTATAGCGGTCTAAGTGTTTGTATCGTTCAGACAACAACTGCATGAGTAAGCCTCAACCCAAGAGGGTTTCTTGAGCCGCCCTTTTTCCCCACGCCATTCGTCTTCCTCCGGTCCGTTTGTCAGGGTAAACGGCAAGATCCGTGCCCGCGAGGTAAGAGTTATCAGCCCTGACGGCAAGCAACTCGGGGTCCTGTCGCTCGGCGAAGCGCTGAACCAGGCGCGCGCCAGCGGGGTGGACCTGGTGGAGATTGCTCCCAACGCCGTGCCGCCCGTGTGCCGGATGGTGGATTACGGCAAATTCCGCTACGAGCAGGCCAAGCGCGAGAAGGAGTCCAGGAAGCACCAGCACGCCACCAAGGTCAAAGAGGTCCAGCTCAGCCCGAAGATTGATCCGCATGACGTCAGTGTGAAGTTGCAACACGCCATCGGGTTCCTGAGCGAAGACATGAAGGTCAAGATCACGCTCAAGTTCCGCGGCCGGGAGATGGCGCATACCGAATATGGTTTCCAGGTGGTCCGGAAGTTCCTCCAGGACCTGGCGGGTTACGGGCACCCGGACTTCGAACCGAAGCTCGTCGGCCGAGGCCTCCATGCAATGGTTACCCCGCTGCCCCGGAACAAACGGGCCAAAGCCCCGGCCCCGGACGAGGGGGGCGCGGCGCCGACCATTCCCCCGCCCCGCGTCGAACCCACTGTTCAGCGCGCGCCGCTTCCCAGCCAGCGCCCTGTCACGCCGCAGCCGGAAGTGCCCCAGCCCTGCGGTTTTACCAACAACCCTTTCGCCGAACTTGAAGTCAGCGGCTAGATTATGGAAGATGGGGTCATGATGTCCTACACCAGCCGGCAGACGGCCAATACCAGCAATGTGCTTTCCGTCATCATGGGGGGCGGCCAGGGCACGCGCCTGTTCCCGCTGACCAAGGAGCGCGCCAAACCTGCCGTGCCGCTGGCCGGCAAGTATCGGCTGGTGGATATTCCCATCTCCAACTGCATCAACTCCGGCCTGCGGCGCATCTACCTGCTGACCCAATTCAACTCCGCCTCGCTGCACCGGCACATCTCGCAGTCCTACAAGTTCGACCATTTCTCCGGCGGCTTCGTCGAAATCCTGGCCGCGGAACAGACCTACACCGACACCTCCTGGTACCAGGGCACCGCCGACGCCGTGCGCAAGAACATGATTCACTTCATGAATCATGAGTGGGACTACCTGCTGATTCTGAGCGGCGACCAGCTCTACCGGATGGATTTCCGGCGCATCATCAACCAGCACGCGGAGACGGGCGCCGACATCACGGTGGCGACCATTCCGGTTGGCCGGCACGAGGCGGAGTCGCTGGGGATCATGCAGATTGATGCCGAGCGCCGCATCACGCGTTTCGTGGAGAAACCCAAAGACCCGGCAGTGCAGGATTCGCTGAGGCTACCCGCGGGAGTGGTATGCCACCCTGGGCATCAAGGGGGAAGGGGAGCTGTTTCCTGGCCTCCATGGGCATTTACGTGTTCAACCGCGCCGTCATCCGCCGCCTGCTGGACAACACCCTCGCGGATTTCGGCAAACATATCATCCCGAACGCCATCCAGGACCTGCGCGTGTTCTCCTACGTGTTCCAGGGCTATTGGGAGGACATCGGCACCATCCGCGCCTTCTTCGACGCCAACCTTGACCTGAGCAACGAGTTGCCGCGGTTCAACTTCTTCGACATGGCCGCGCCCATCTTCAGCCGGCCCCGTTTCCTGCCGGCCTCGAAAATCAACGGCGCCCAGATTGATCACGCGGTCATCTCCGACGGCTGCATTCTCAATCGCGCCGTCATCACGCACAGCATCGTCGGCCTGCGCAGCAATGTCGGCGCCGGCACGCTGTTGAATCGGGTGATCCTGCTCGGCAGCGATTACTATGAATCGCAGCGAGTCCATTATCGAGCACGAGAAGGCCGGCAAACCCCGCATCGGCATCGGCACCAACTGCCGCATCGAAAACACCATCGTGGACAAGAACGCCCGGATCGGCAACAACGTGGTCATCTCCCCGGCGGGCAAGCCGGATAAGGTGGACCACCCAAACTACTACATCCGCGACGGCATCGTCATCATCCCCAAGAATGGCATCGTGCCGCATGGGATGGTGATTTAGGGCGGTTACAAAGGTTCACGGTTAGATGGGTTGCGTGGTTACATCGGCGCACACTCTCTCGGGCCTTTGCAACTACGTAACCGATGTAACCCTGCAACTCATGTAGCCGAGGTAACCCATTTGGCCTCTCCGCAGCGTTCACGCCGCCTTTAGCTCTGGCTTCGCGCACTCCTGGCCCCAGTAATGGGTGATGGAATGAAAGAGGTGCTCGACCTGGTGAAATTCCGCTGGCTTGACCATGTAGGCATTGGCGCCTGACTCATAGGCGCGGTTGATGTCCGCCGGATCCTCCGATGCGGAGACAATGACGATGGGGATCCGGCGCAGCACCCGGTCCTGCTTCACCCAGTCCAGCACTTCGAAGCCTGTCCGGCCCGGCATTTTGATGTCCATGACAATCAGCCTGGGCAGCGGGTAGGTCTCCCGGTCGGCGTACTTGCCTGCGCCCTGCAGGTAACGCACGGCATCCTCGCCATCCGTGACCACCTGGAGCGGGTTTTGAATCCGGGCCATCTTGAACGCCCGCTTAACCAGGAAGATGTCGCTCAGATCATCTTCCACCAGCAAGACCGTGAACAGGCCATTAGTCATATTCATTCTCTCTAAAGCTCTCTGTCTTAAATTTACCTGAATCGGCACAGAATGCCACCGGACGGAACGAACGCCCACTGCCTGGGTGTGTCTGGACCACAATGATAGAGCCTCCAAGAGGCACCCGCTCCTCCTACGGATTCCTTGCCACACTCACCCCGCCCCGAGGGTCATTTACATTCGCCTCCCTGGCTGGTAAAACCGTGCGGTGCTTAACGAAACTGCTCTGTGGAAATCCTTGAAAGCGCCCGGCCGGCTAATTCTGATTGCCGGGCCGTGTGTGATCGAGGAGGAGAAGCTTTGCCTGCGGGTGGCGTCGGCTCTCAAGCGAACCTGCGACCAGTTGGGCATCTTCTACGTGTTCAAGGCCAGCTATGACAAGGCAAACCGCACGTCCGCCAAGTCGTTCCGCGGGCCGGGGTTGGAAGAGGGGTTGGCAGCGCTGGCCAAAGTTGGCGCGCAAGTAGGTGTCCCGATCCTCACGGACGTCCACACTGAAACCCAGGTTGAGGCGGCTGCGCAAGTGGCCGACATTCTGCAAATCCCGGCCTTCCTCTGCCGCCAAACCGATTTGATCACGGCAGCCGTCCGCACCGGCAGGATCGTGAACCTGAAAAAGGGCCAGTTTCTTTCGCCGGAGGAGATGGGGCAGGTGGTGGGCAAGGCGAAGAGCGCGGGCGGCAGGAAGCTGCTGCTGACCGAGCGCGGCACCACGTTCGGCTATCACAACCTGGTTGCCGACATGCGCTCGATCCCCATCATGCGCCGGCTGGGTTTTCCGGTGATCTTCGACGCCACCCATTCGGTCCAACTGCCCGGCGGGGCAGGGGACCGCTCGGGGGGGCAACGCGAGTTTGCGCCGGTGCTGGCTCGTTGCGCCCTGGCAGCGGGGGCCAATGGTGTTTTCATTGAGACCCACCCCAAGCCGGAACGCGCCTTAAGCGACGGCCCGAACATGATTCCGCTCGCCGACATGCCGGCGTTGCTGAAAAGCCTCCTCAGGGTGTATTCCGCAGTCCAATAAAATGCCTCATTCGGGAGCTGAGAAGAAAAAGCCGGGTGCCGGGAGCACTAAGGGTGCCTACGGCCGGCGTGCTGCCGCCCTCGACGCTGCCCTCAAGCGCGTTCGGCTGTTGCTCTGCGACGTGGACGGCGTACTGACTGATGCCTCGGTGTTCATCGGCGGGGCGGAGGAAGTGAAGCGATTTAACATACAGGATGGCTTGGGCCTGGTTGCCCTGCGGCGCGAGGGCCTCAAAGTGGGATGGGTCTCCAGCCGGCCATCCCCCGCCACGGCGCGGAGGGCCAAGGAGCTGAAAATTGATTTCCTTCGGCAGGAAAAGGGCAGTAAAGTCCGCTCTGTGGAAAGTCTCCTCGCGCAAACCGGCTGCCGTTGGGATCAGGTCTGCTATGTGGGCGATGACATTGTTGACCTGGGAGTATTGAAGCGGGCTGGGGTGGCGGTGGCGGTGGCGAATGGCGTCGCGGAAGCGCGGGCGGCGGCGGATTACGTCACCCGGGCTTGCGGCGGGCATGGGGCCGTGCGCGAGGTGGTGGAGTTGATCCTGAAGGCGCAGAATAAATGGGAGCGCATTGTGGCGGAGCATGCGGCATGAGCAGAGGGAAAACATCCAACATCCAACATCCAACATCCAACATCCAGCCGCGCGCTGGAGGCCGGAGGTTGGGGGGCGTATCCTGCCACTGCCAGCACGCCTTTGATGTGGCTCCCTCTCCTCCTTTGGAGGAGAGGGGTGGGGAGAGGAGGCCGATGCTTTGAAACCAACGCAGCCCACTGGCCTTCGAGCGTACGAGCCCCCCTCCCTGGCCCACTCCCCGCAAGCGGGGAGAGGGAAATACTCCGCAGCCTATGGGGGTAATGCCCGGATGCACCCGAAGGTAGATGCGGGCTCCTGGTTATTGGATGTCCGACATTGGATGTTTCCCAGTTCATGGAGAGCCCCCTTTCGCGTTGGCGCATGCATTGGGACCATGAACCTGAACGAGCGAACGGACCCCTCTCCCCAACCCTCTCCCCTTCTGAAGGGGAGAGGGGGAAGTGGGGCGCGTGTCCGGCGAAGTTCATGGAAAGCCCCCACGGCCTTTTCGCCCTGCATCGGGACCATGAACCACCCCACAGAGGTTGCTGGGCTGGTTCCCCTCTCCTTGGGGAGAGGGGTAGGGGTGAGGGGGAATTCGTGCTTCGGTTCATGGAAAGCTTCCAGGCGCCAAAACCTTTCGATTGCCTTAGTAACAGCGCTCGCCTTGGCTATGGTTTTCTTCGCCCGGACTGGCCACGCCCAGCCGGTCGAGAGCGGCGGAGGGTTCAAATTCGTGGAATACTACCCGGCACCGAATGAGACGCGGATGAAGTCCATGCTGGAGGGCGCGCAGGCGCAGGGGCAGCCCGATGGCCGGATGCTGATAACCCAGGCCAAATGGCAGACCTTCCGTCTCGACGGCGAGCGCGAACTGGCTGCGGAGGCGCCTCAATGCTTTTATGATCAGAGCCGGCAGACGATCAGTTCCCCCGGCTCCCTCCAGGTGCAGATCGCTAACGGGAGGTTTTCCATCGCCGGCGAAGGCTTCCTCTACCAGCAGACCAATTCCATCCTCCTGGTGTCCAATCGCGTCCACACCATCCTCCATCCTGAGTTGCTCGCGCAGCAGTCCGCCACGACGCCTGCCAATGTGCCCGCTAAGACCGCGCCGGGCATTGACATCTTCTCCGACCGCTTTGACTACGCCGAGGAGTCCGGCCACGGCGTTTACCAGGGCCACGTTCACGTCACCGGGACGAACCTGACCGCGACGGCGGGCCGGCTGACGATAGTATTGCCGATGGCGGAGCGCCGGTTGCAGACCCTCACGGCGGAGCAGGACGTGATCATTGATTACGAGAAGATCCATGCTACCGGCGCACGCGCGTTTTACTCGGCGGATACCGACCTGATCCGGTTGACAGGGCAGCCGACCTGGCGAATGGAACAGCGGGATGGCAGCGGCGACGAGTTGGTGTTCGACCGAACGAACCGGGTTTTCCGTGCCAGTGGCCATGCCCGGCTGCAGATGCCCGCCCAGACGATGGGCAGCGCCGGGTTCCTCTCAGGGACCGTTACCAACTCCGCGGCTCCGGTCCCGCTGACCAATCAGTTCGTGGAAGTCCTGTGCGACAACTATGAGCTGCAGACCAATCTGGCGGTCTTTCACGAACACGTGCGTGTCAGCGACCGGCTCGGCGAGCAACTGCGAGGGCAAATGACTTGCGGCCTGATGACGCTGACCTTTACCGGCACGAACGAGCTGCAGAAGATGGTGGCGGAGCATGATGTTGTCATCGCGCAGGAGGACAAGCAGTTTACCGCGGCCAGAGCCGACTACACCGGCGCCAACGGTCTGATGGATTTGACCGGGAACCCGGCCTGGCGGGCTGGTCCGCGCGAAGGGAAGGGGGATTGGATTCGGGTGAACCTGGCGCGCCAGGAGATGCTGGTGCGCGGCAACGCCTTCATGCGGCTGCCTGCCGCCGAACTCGGCCAATCGGCCATTGCTTCGCTGGGAACTGCCCAGGGTGGCAGGTCGAAGGGCAAGACCAACGAGTTCGCGGAGGCGTTTTCCAGGGAATACTTGCTGACGCCAGAAGCGGCCTTGTTTAGGGGCAACGTGCGCATCGTGCATCCCCAGATGAAATGGACCTGTGATGAGCTGACCCTGCTGACACCGCCCGGGCTGGGAAAGGAGGGCCACATGCTCATCGCCGAGCCGGCGGTGGTATTCGACGTGGTGGACGACCAGGGCCAGAGTTTTCATGGCACTGGCCGGAAGGCGGTCTATACTCGCTACTCGACCGCCACGCTGACCAACAACATTCTGGAGCTGACCGGGAGCCCGGCGGTGCTGGAAACGACCAATATCATAGGCCGGAACAACATCATCACCCTGGACCTCGGCACCCACACGATTGTGGCTCCGGGAAAGTATAAGATCGTGGGCACCTTGCCGCCTGGGCAGACGAACCTGTTTCGCCCCCACGGGGAGGGTGCATCGGGGCACCACCCCCACTCGGTGCCAGGCATTTCCCTCTCCCCGCTTGCGGGGAGAGGGCCAGGGAGCACTGCCGTTGAGTTAAGCGGTTCCTCGCGCGCTGTGGCGTCTTCTCCCTCTCCTCCTCTGGAGGAGAGGGTTGGGGAGAGGAGGCCCTTTGCCCGCGGTCCGCTTAATTCAACGGCAGTGGGGCCAGGGAGAGGGGTTCGTCCGCTCGAAGATCAACGGATTGTGCTGGCTTCCGAGCATGGGGCCTCCTCTCCCCGGCCCTCTCCTCCAGAGGAGGAGAGGGAGCCATACCAAAGTCCTGGTGGTAGTGGTAAGATACGCCCCTCCGGAAACCAGGGCGGGAACGGACAGGCGATACAACCAGGCACCTGATTTGAAAACGCCCCAGCCAGACCCGCCCGCCTCGCCCGCCGCCAACGGCTTGCTGCTCGCCACCGATAAGCTGGTCAAGGAATACCGCCAGCGCCGCGTGGTTAACGGTGTCTCCATCACAGTCGAGGCCGGGGAGATTGTCGGCCTGCTCGGCCCGAACGGTGCGGGCAAGACCACCACCTTCAACATGGTGGTCGGCGTCATCAAGCCGGATGAAGGCGCGGTGAAGTTCCAGGCGCGCGACATTACCGGTCTCCCGATGCACAAGCGCGCCCGCCTGGGCATGGGCTATCTGACCCAGGAACCCTCCATTTTCCGCAAGCTCACCGTCGAGCAGAACATCCTGGCGATCCTCGAGACGTGCCGGCTCAGCCGGGTCGGAGCGCATGGTGCGGCTGAAGTATTTGCTGGACGAACTGGACATGGCGCGCCTGGCGAAAAGCAAGGCCTACACGCTGAGCGGCGGCGAGAAGCGGCGCCTGGAAATCACCCGCGCCCTGGTCACCAGCCCCAAACTGCTGCTGCTCGACGAGCCGTTCAGCGGCATTGATCCCATCGCCGTCTATGAAGTCCAGAAGATTGTCCGCCGCCTCAAAGATCGGGGCCTGGGGATATTGATCACCGACCACAATGTGCGCGAGACCCTGAAGCTGGTGGACCGGGCTTACCTGATCCACAAGGGAGAGGTCGTTTATGAAGGTGTGGCGGACCAGTTGGTCAACGACCCCAAGGCGCGCGAGATTTACCTCGGTCCCGACTTCAACCTATGAAACCGAGCGCGGAGAAATGGAATGGTGGAATGATTGGAAGGTTGGAATGATGGAACTGCATGGCAAGGTCCATGCAGCCCATCATTCCATCCGTTCCATCATTCCATTACCTTCCATCATTCCACCATTCCAACCATTCCATTTCCCCCATGCAAAATGACGCCATAACGGTGGAGCGGTTCTACACCGAGCACTCCAGCTCCCTGCAGCTCAACCTGGTTGCCGGAGCCAGCGGGCTCAAGCGGATCATCCGCGAGCCGACTGTCAACCGTCCCGGCCTGGTGCTGTCCGGCTTCACGCGCTATTTTGCCAACAAACGCCTGCAAGTCATCGGCAACGCCGAGGCCTTCTTTCTCAAGTCCCTCTCCCCCGAGGAGCAGGGCAAGCGCTACGAAACCTTCTTCTCCTACCGGGTGCCGTGCGTTGTCTTCTCCCGCAACCTGCACCCGGACAAGTTATTCCTGAAGGCTGCCGACCAGGCGCGGGTGCCGACCTTCCGCTGCCCGATGGTGACCATGAAGTTCATCAACCTGGCCACCCTGGCGCTGGAGATGATGTTCGCCCCGCGCGGAACCGAGATGGGCAGCATGGTGGACATCCTGGGCGTGGGCGTGATTATCCGCGGCGAAAGCGGCATCGGCAAGAGCGAGAGCGTCCTGGCGCTCATCGAACGCGGCTACAGCCTGGTCGCCGATGACATCACCAAGGTCACGCTGGTGGACGGCCGGGAAGTAGTCGGCACCAGCGCCGAGGTCACGCGTGACCACATGGAAGTGCGCGGCATCGGCATCATCAACGTCGCCGCTATGTTCGGCGTCAAAAGCATCCGTCACGAGAAGCGCGTGGACCTGGTGATTACGCTCAGGTCCTGGAATGAAGTCTCGGACGTGGACCGGCTCGGCCTGGAGCAGGAATTCGTCAAAATCCTCGGCATTGACATCCCGCACATTACCATTCCTGTGCGACCGGGCCGCGACCTGGCGCGGTTGATCGAAGTGGCCGCGTTCCAGGCCAAACTTAAATCCGGCGGGTATAATCCGGCCAAGGAACTCAACGACCGGCTCATTTCCAGGATGGCTGCGGCGGCGAAGCTCTAGCCTGAATGGGCCACGGAAGGTCGAAAGGCCTTGTGTTCCGGCCTCGGACACATCACATATCCGGGTTAGAATTCAGTGGCGCAACAGGGCGTCTTCGGTTAACAATAGAGACTAGACCGAATGAGTGCGAAGGCAATAACCGGCAATAGTGCGATCATGACCAAAGATTTCCTGGTATCGAATAAGCTGGGTATCCATGCCCGGCCTGCGGCCATGTTCGTGAAGACCGCCAACCGGTTCAGTTGCGACATCTTCGTCGAGAAAGACGGCGAGAAGGTCAACGGCAAGAGCATCATGGGTCTGATGATGCTCGCCGCCGGACCCGGCAGCAAAGTCACCGTCCACGCCCAGGGCCACGACGCCACCCAGGCGCTGGCTGAGCTTGAAACCCTCATCAACCGTAAGTTCGACGAGGATTGAGGGGGACCTCATTGCGCCAATCCTGTTTCACCAATCACCGACCGTGGTGCCGCCGCCGCCTCACGTTTCACGCATCACGCATCACGCCTCAACCGTATCCCCATGCCCGTAGAGATTGACGTAAAGTATGTCGCCCACCTCGCCCGTCTCTCCCTCACGCCCGAGGAGGAGCAGAAGATCGGCGAACAGCTAGGGAACATCCTCGGCTACATCGAGAAGCTCAAAGAAGTGGATGTGACTGGGGTCGAGCCAACCGCCCACGCCTTTCCCCTCGTCAACGTGGTCCGGCCGGATGAGGTGCGTCCCTCGCTCAGCCACGAGGATGCCCTCCGCAACGCCCCGGCTCAAGCCAACGGCCTCTTCATCGTCCCGAAGATCGTGGAGTAAGAAAGGCTGGCGCCATACGGTGTGGTCCCTTGTCACGCTCGGGTGCATTCGCAAGGAGAACTCCCGTCTTTTGAAGAGCGGACCCGTTGTTCCCACTTGGCCGCCATGGCCCAGAACCGGGAAATGAACCTGCCATAGTCGGTGCCGGAAAAAGGGGGCCCTTCAGCGAGGTCTGAAGCAAGGCCGACAGCAGGCAACAGGATGGAAGCAGCACTGCACAAGTGCCTGGCAATCCAAGACTTGTGCAATCCTGAGGGAAAGTTGTGGAGATAGGCTGTCCTGGTAACTCCCCCGGATGTCCGATGCTCAACCCCTCTGGGGTCTGTCTTGCACTGTGACCAGGTAGTGACCAGGTAGTGACCATGTAGTCACCAGGTAGTGACCAGGTAGTAACCAGGTAGTCACCAGGTAGTAGCTCTACTACCTGGTCACTACCTGGTGACTACATGGTCACTACCTGGTCACTACCTGGTCGCAGTGGGATAGAGGGGCGCGTGCCAGTCAGGGGCGTCTGGGACGAGAATGCCCCGAACCCCGTTCAAAAAACGGGAGACTGCTTGCGATTGCCCCTCCCGATCCCCAACGGAGAACGCCGATTAGGGGCGGGTGCCCGCTACCAACCCTTGCTTCCCGCCAGTGGCCAAAGTCCATTCGGAAGCTGTCGCCCGCTGTTTTGGGAGAAACCCGCGCACAGGCTTAGCGGGGAGTTGGTGAAGGCCAGGCCCAGGGCCGCTTAAGGTTAGGGCTCTGACAAGGCGCTTTCCAGGCGCTGCCAGAGGTCTTCCGGGTCCTCCAATCCTACTGAGATCCGAATCAAGTGCCGCGAGACGCCGCACGATTCCGCCCACTCCAGCTCGGCATAGTGGGCCAGCAACGTGAACGGGCAGGCGAGGGTGAACACCGTGCCCAGGCTCGGCCCCTTGCAGAACGGCAGGCGATCGTAGATGGCCGGGCGACTTCGTCTCCCCGTTCCGCGGCAGGAAAGTGATGAGCGCCCCCCAGCCGCCTTCCGGTCGCCGCACAGCCTCGTAGGCCTCGCTGAACTCCCACTTGGGGTACCAGACGCGTTCCACCGCCGGGTGCCGCCGCAGCCGTTCCGCCAGCAGCAGGCCGTTCTGATTATGCCGCTTCATCCGCTCCGGGAAACTCCGGGCCTGGGCCTCCAGCACCACGGCATCCTCGCCCCACAGCAACTCCTCGTGCTGCTCGCTGATTATGGACTTGAGCTCATCGTAAAGGGGTGACTTGGGATTGCAGATCAGCGCGCCGCCCATCGCGTCGCCGGTGCCCACGATGAACTTGGTGAGGCTGGTCGCAATCAGGTCGGCGTGGCCGCTCAAGTCCACATTGCCGGGGTGGCGACCACGTCGTCCGCGACCAGGGGCACGCGGTGCTCGCGCAGAATCGGGCTTATCTGGCGCACGTCGGCCGAGCCGAGCAGGGGATTGCCGGGGATTTCGCAGAAGCACGCCGCCAGCGGTTGCCGGCGCAGCAAGGTCCTCGCAACTCGCTTTCAATGGTTCCCGAGGTGATGGAGCAGTATCCCGCCGTGGCCGAGTTTCTGCTGGAGCTTCAGTGTATCCACGTACGGAAACCCCAACTGGGCCGTGGGCTGCTCGGGCGTCCGCTCCATGACAGCCTGGAGCGCGGCAAACTGCGCGGCCATACCGGTCGGCGCCAGAAACACATCGCCTTCGGCGCAGTCGTAGAACGCCGGCGAGCTGCCGGCGCAGGGACTGGCGGACGGCCAGGTTATCGGACGCCGGTACCGGCCCGGCGAGGTGCGCCTCGGCCTGCCGGGTGGAAACGATCAGTCCCGTATGCTGCCAGAACGCGCGCAAGGCGGCGTGCGCCGGCGTCGCTCGTCACGACGCCCATGGATGCCGCGAAAGGCCAGCACTTTGGCCCGGGCGCCGCTGCTGCGCTCGATGAAATCCGCGCACTGCCGCGCGGCGCGCAGCGAGGGAAAGGGCAGACATGGCCGCCCGTCTCCGATCTGCCGCGCCAGTTCCTTGCACCTCCGCGATGAATGAAGAAGCGTGGATAACCGCTGGTGAGCGCCTTGACCACCTCGGGCTTCTTTTCCTCGTAGCCCACCACGTCCTGCCAGCGCGGCAGCGCCACCGACACCGCGTGAGGCGTAGCCGGAATCGGGCGGCCCAGCTCCTCCCCCTGCCAGAGCGGGTCCTGCAATAGATCACGCGCGGGCATGTTGGTATTGGCCAAGACCCTAAACCAGGCAAGGCCCTCAAAGCGAATGGAAATTGGCTCCGGTCAAAGGATTCCTCGCCGGCGATTGTCAAATCTGGTAAAGACAAGCGCATGGTCGCGGTGGGTGAAGACGAATGTCGGATAGTCCAGAGCCGGAACGGCGACCACGGCGCTTTTGAAGCTTTGATTCGAGAACATCAGCGCATGATCCACTCGCTTTGCTATCGGATGTGCGGCTCGCTGGCCGACGCGGAGGACTTGGCCCAGGAGACCTTTATCCATGCTTACCAGCACCTGGATGGGTTTCGCTCCGAGGCGCGCTTCTCGTCCTGGCTCTACCGCATTGCCGTGAACCAGTGCCTCAACTGGCAGAAGCGCAGGCAACGGCTGGACCAATTGCACAAGGAGTGGAGCGAGCAGGAGCGGGCGCCGGCCGGGGATGACTGGGGTCGTTCGGAACAGATTCAGGAAGCGCTGATGCAGTTGCCGCCGAAACAGCGAGCCGCCGTTGTCCTGACCGTCTATGACGGCCTCACGCACGCCGAGGCGGCGGCGGCGCTGGACTGCTCGGAAACGACGGTTTCCTGGCGGCTATTCGCGGCGCGGGGCAAACTGAAACGATTGTTGAGGGACCACTCAAAGCCAAGGCCGGCCAATGAGGGACAACAAACTGAACACGTCCTGCGGCGCGCCACCGTTCCCGAGCGCGGCGCGGATTACTGGGAAGGGTTCCCTGGCCAGGTCACGGCGGAAATTGAGCGCCGCAGGCAGCAGGACCGCGCCCAGGTTCCGAGGCGGGTCGCGACCGCCCCAGGCCATGCCCGGGCGTGGGCGTCCGCCTTCCGCGCGCTGGGTCTTAAGCCGGCTCTCGCCCTGGGCCTGGCAGCAGTTTGTCTGGCGCTAGGGTTTGTGCTCGGCTTTTGGAGGGGGCACCGCCACCAGCCAATGATCCTCAGCTCTCGGAGGCCCGGAAGTATTTCCGCGAGATTGAAGCCCTCTTTCCGCAGCCAGCTTCAGGCCATCGTATTCGACCAGCAAGGGGCGCACCTGGTGCTGGCCCAGAAAGCCGACCTGCCCGCCTCGCCGCCCCTCTACCTGAAGATTTGCGGCCCCAGGGGCTGCCAGCGATTTGTCACCTTTAGCGGCCAGCAAATCCACGTCAACGGAGATGTGTGCGAGGTGCTGGCTGACGGCCAGGGAGAGGTAATGCTGGTGGGACGGGACTTGGTATGGACCGGCTCGCGCCGCAGCGGCGCGACCGGTCCTTACCAAATCGAAGCCCACCCGTTGCAGGCGAGCCTCTGAACATGAGCCTCGGTGCGATCCAACCTTTCACGGAGCCTGCGGGATGCCGCAGGATTCTCAACCTCCTGTCACCCGGCGGCGCGGAGGTCCTCCCGTGAAATGCTTTCCTCCAACCCTCCTGCGCTCGATGCTGGGCGGCCTGCTTGGGACGTCGTTGCCGTTCGCCTCCGCCCAATTGGAGATCGTGCCAGCCGCGCAGCCCACTTGCGTATTCGCGGGCGCCAACCAGCGAGTGCCTGTCACCTGGCACAATAGAGGAGCTGAAGGTCTGAATCGCGCACTCAGTATCCGGGTTTATCAAGCGACATCAGCTACTGCCGTGGCCTTGGCCGAAGCGCCGTGGAAGCGACTTCAGGTCCTGCCAGGCCAGGTTGTGCTGGAATCGGCAACCTTCGACTTCCCGCCCGTTAAAGCCGAAACGAGTTTCCTGTTCCAATGGCTGGAAGGCACCAACCGGGTTCTTGGCACCACCGACGTCCTGGCGTTTCCGCCGGATCTGCTGAAGGACCTCAGGACCCTGGCCGGGCAGGAACCGCTCGGAGTGCTTGATCCCGCGAACCAGCTCAAGCCGCTGCTGCAGGCAGCCGGAGTCGGGTGCCAGGACCTGGAGGAAACCGGCTTGGAGAATTACCACGGCAGGCTGGCCATCCTCGGCCCGTTTCCGTCCAGGGCGCTGTTGGCGGCGGGGCTTACGCATTGCGTCAAGATGCTGGCTGGGAGAGGCGTGGCCGTGGTCTGGATTCAGCCACCTCCGGAACAGCGCGAGACGCTCAAGCCCTCCTTCTACACTGTGCCCGAGGGCAAAGCCGCGGTAGTGGTGGTTCAGGCCGATCTGACGGCTCGCCTGGCCGACAGTCCCCAGGCCCAGCTTAATCTTATCCAGTTCGCCCGGCTCGCGCTTCAGCCCGAGCCGCCTCGATTGCCTGCTCTGACGTCATCACCATAAACTGACAGCAAATTATGAAACTCCACTCCTTACTCATGGCCCTTCTGGCGACAGGTTCTCTGGCTCCACTGGCGCGGTCAGCGCCTGCGGACCAACAGCCTCTCACGGTTGCGATCTTCGACTTCGAGTCGAAGGACGAGTCGGTCCGCGACCTCGGCCCTAAAGTCGCCACGCTTCTCAACGCAAACCTTTCAGCCGAGCCCCAGATCATCACGGTCGAGCGCGCCGAGTTGGAGAAGGTGCTGGGCGAACAGGAACTGGGCCTCTCCGGCACGGTCTCGCCGGATACCGCCGCCAAGGTCGGCCACCTGACCGGCGCCAAAGTGCTCGTCACTGGCCGCGTATTTAAGGCCGACAAGGAGCTCATCCTGGTCGCTAAGATCATCGGCACCGAAACCAGCCGCGTCTATGGCGAGCTGGTCAAAGGCACTGCCGCAACCTCCATCACCGATCTCTCGGCCGAGTTGGCCAAGAAGATCGCCGCCACCGTGACGCAGAAGGCCGACACGCTGGTTGCCAAGACCGAGAGCCGCGAAGATCGCATCGCCAGGATCAAGAAGTCCTTGAAGCAAGGCAAACTGCCTGCGGTCTCGGTCAAGATCGGCGAGCGCCATTTTGGCCAGCCGGTGATTGACCCCGCAGCCGAAACCGAGCTGGGCCTGATCCTGAAGGAATGCGGCTTCACGCTGGTGGACGACAAATCTCCGCAGAAAGCCGATATCGAGATCACCGGCGACGCTTTCAGCGCCTTACGGCCTGCGCAAAGGCAACCTGATCTCCTGCAAGGCCCGCGTCGAAATCAAAGCCCAAAAGCGCACCGGTGAAATCCTCGCCGTGGACCGCCAGACCAGCGTGGCCGTGGATATCACCGAGCAAACCGCCGCCAAGACCGCCCTGCAAAGAGCGGCGGACGAGTTGGCGGAACGAGTTGCACCAAAGCTTGCCCAGTGACCCTGCCGGCTCCGAAGAGACAATGATCTGATTCGACGGGTTCCATGAACAGACGCTTCCTTGTCATCGTGTGCTCCCTCTTGGCCGGCGGCGGACTGACCTGGCTTGCCATCCACTGGTACAATGGATGGGCACCCTACGAGAAGCCGTTCACGGACAAGGATTTCGCCACCGCCGCTGCTCGCCTGAATATCAACTTGCCGGTACCACCAGAGGTGGTGGCTCCTTCACCGCTTTCGCCCTCCCATTCCGTACGCCTTGCGGTCGGCTGGCTCGGGCTGCCGAACGAGGCCCGGAACCGCGAAGTGGCCGACTTGCTGACGGCTGAGCTGAGCGGCGCCAAGGGCTTGGAGTTGGTGGAGCGCCAATCACTGAACCGGGTGCTGGACGAGCTCTCCATGAGTCTCGCGGGCGTCGTGCGGGCCAAGGACGCGGTTCGCGTAGGCAAGCTGCTCAAAGCCGAATGGTTTCTGCTGGGCAACAGCGTCCATGATGGGCCGACCAATGCCGCAGTGGTTCGTATTGTGGACGTGCAGACGAGCGTAATGCGAGACGTTGGCATTGTTGGGTGTGACGAGGGCTCGCGGGCGGTGGCGACGAAGCTGGCGGCTTTCGTCCGGGATTGCCGCCAGGCCGGCAGTCAATCCAAGCCGCGCATGTTTCTGGCCGTCGGCACGTTCCAGGACTTTAGTCCCAACAACCGGCTGGGCGAGTTCCCGGCGCAGTTGAGGGCGCAGCTCATCGAGGCCTATCGCGGTTCCGGCATAACTATGCTGGAGCGAGAGCAGGTGAACGCCTTGCTGCAGGAAGTGCGCCTGGACCTGGCAGGTCTGACCGAGAACAGCACGGTTCCTTTGCCCCGGATGCAGTCGGCATTTTGGCTCGTGGACGGCTGCTATCAATCGTATGAAACCTCCGGCTATGAAGTTGAACTCAGTCTGAACATTCACCGCCTCTTTGGCCATGGAACCAGCGTCCTGTTGCGGTCCAAACCAGGGCAGCCCTTGCTCAGCAAGGTTAAAAAGGCGATTGATCGGGCGCTAAACGCCCAGACGACGGTGGTGGGTCCCACACGGCTGAGCGAAAGCAGGGCACAAATGGAGGCGGGCAAGGAGTTGTTCGAACCTGGGCGGCCCGGGTGGGGCAGGTTAGACCCAGAGCCGCTCCTGGCGGGCCCGTTCGGACCTGTCCAGAACGAGCCGCGCAGACGAAACCTGGAAGAAGCTATCCGCGCCTTTGAGACGGTGCTGCTGTTGGAGCCAACCAACCGGGAGGCGAAGATGTTTCTTGCCTCGTCGAGCCTGGCTCTCGGGAAAGAGGATGAAGGCCGCCAGTACTGTCGTGAGATACTGGATGAGCCGGTCACAGACAAGTGGTCGCTGATTGCGCAGGATGCTCTTACGAGGTCCCTCTATTGGGCGGGCTCGGAAGAACGCGAGCGGTGGATGCAGGCGGGGGTGCCGCAAACCGCCAATCCCCCTGCGGGCTCCTCTCGCGGCGCATCCCGAAGCCAGGTGCCCGGAACGGTTTCCCGGCCTGGCGCCCGTTCGAGGCAGCAGGAAGTAGCGGAGGAACTGCTGTTTTCCAGGATTGCCAAATTCGACGCGGGACTCTTCGCCAGCGCTTCAATCGGCATGGATGATTTCGCGATGGCGTTTGGTGGGGACCAGGCGGCTGCCGCCCGCCGGCTGGTGGAGCTCTATCCAAAGATGAAGGCGAAGGCGCCGAACTCGGCCCCCTATCTGCTGGCGGCGGTTGTCACCTTCCAGGTGGATACCAATGCACCCGTCGTTGCGGAATTTGAGCAGGCGCTGCCGGGCTGGGTGGCCCATCCCGAGAAGATGCCCACGCGGTTAGGCTCCTTCTGGCATTTTCTCGGCCATGTCCAGGACTGGAGCACTGCACATAAGCTTCCCGGCCTTGCTGCGAAGATTGCGGAAGCCAAGCTGCGGGTTCAGGAAACTGCTCCTGCCGCTGCGCCTTTGAGTGAGGAAGAGAGGATGGGGCAGGCATTCAGTTACAAGGTAGCCGGCCGTTGGCAGGAGGCACTCAAAGTGTTTGAGAGCTTCAGAAACCTGCCCATCTCAATGGGCGGGCGCGGGCCCTGGGGCAGCGCTTTCACGGTCGTCTTTACCGGCCGCGAGGCGGCTGAGTGCCGCAAACACCTCGGGCTGCCAACCCCGTCAGACCCGCGGCAGTTCGATATCGGCAAGCCGCTGCTCTGCCTCCACCCAAGGTATCGGAATGAGATTGGGTTCGACCTGCCGCAGGTCGGGACGATCGCGGCGACGCCGGACGGGCTGTGGATTGGATTTGGCGGCAAGCTCATGCAGTTGGATGCCAATCTGGCAACGAATACTGTCATCCCCTTGCCCGCGGATGAGGCCACGCCAATCACGTCCATGTGCCTGACCTCCTCCAACATTTGGGTTGGCACCTACGGGGAGGGATTGATCGGGTGCGATCCCGTCAGCCACAAATGCCTTCAGCTCAAGGTCAGAGACGGGTTGAAGATGGACTTCATCATGTCCTTGCAGCTTATTGGCGAGGCGCTCTGGATTGGTTATGGCGGCTCTTACGGCGCGCTAACCGGCGGGGGGCTGGGCAAGCTGGACCTCAAGACCCGCAAGCTGACCTCGTTCACCGCCTCGCTTGAGGATCGGCTAGTCCAATTCGGTCCGCCCACGGTGCCGGTGACCGCGATCTCCGCGGGCGCCGGCGGTGACGTATGGTTCATCGCGGGAGGCTTCCTGCGGCGGTATCGCGGCGGGACCGATACCTGGCAACCGCCTGGAGATTTCTACGGAACGGCTGCGCTGGCCCGCCAAGCCGGAACTCTGCTGGTGGCGATGGGAGCTGATTTCGGGCTTGGGGCTGCTGGGCGGGCTGAACAGGGGCTGCGGGTGTTGGGCCTGGAGAACGAACAATGGAATAGGTTCCCCGCCGTTCCGGAGCTGCCGAGTGGCGTGACTGCGTTAAAGGTGGACGAGGGGGATATATGGGTAGGAGGCCGTTGCTGTATCGCGCTGCTGGATCCGGCCCAGAAGAAGATGCTCAAATATGCCTATGTGCCTGCTCGCGCGGTTGAACAGATTGAGTTGGGAGGCGGCTACCTCTGGGCCCAGTGCGAGAAACACCTCTATAGAGCCCCCCTCGTCACTGTGCACCCACCCGACCAGCGCTGAGCACAGCCTGGGGCACGAAAAGCCAATTCCAGATTGACTTCCATTAACCACCGGCAACCGTCTTGGGAAGCCCCGCTCCGAGGTTCTGGGCTGCGTAACTGGACTACGCCAACAGCCCTGCCGCCGTGGAGGGCGTAGCAGTTTGGGATTGTGTTTGCTCGGGGGAACCCCCTAGTTTCATGGCGCTGAAAGGTGGCCTGGCAGCGAACGCGGCTTGGCCTTGCCTTGCACATAACCGCAGAAACTAACTTATGTCTGATCAACTCTCTGATTTCCTGGCCGCACTCAAGAAACGTTATCCCTCCGAGACGGAATTTCACCAGGCGGTGACCGAGGTCTCCAAGTCGGTCTGGCCGTATGTCGAGAAGAACCCCAAATACCAGAAGGCCAAGATTCTCGAGCGCATGGCCGAGCCGGAGCGCGCTGATCATGTTCCGCGTGACCTGGACCGACCGCCACGGCGAGGTGCAGGTCAACCGCGGCTACCGCGTGCAGATGAACAGCGCCATCGGCCCCTACAAAGGCGGGCTGCGGTTTCATCCGTCGGTCACGCTCGGCACGCTGAAGTTCCTGGCGTTCGAGCAGGTCTTCAAGAACGCGCTGACCACCCTGCCCATGGGCGGCGGCAAGGGCGGCTCGGACTTCGATCCCAAGGGCAAGACCGACGAGGAGGTCATGCGCTTCTGCCAGGCCTTCATGAGCGAGCTTTACCGCCATATCGGGCCGGACACCGACGTGCCGGCCGGCGACATCGGCGTGGGCGGACGCGAGATCGGCTTCCTGTTCGGCCAATACAAGAAGCTGCGCAACGAGTTCACCGGCGTGCTCACGGGCAAGGGCATCAACTGGAGCGGCAGCCGCATTCGCGAGGAGGCCACCGGCTACGGGCTGGTCTATTTCGTCGAGGAAATGCTGCGCACGCGGGGCAACTCGATCAGCGGCAAGGTGGTGGCCATCTCCGGCTCGGGCAACGTCGCCCAGTTCGCCGCCGAGAAGGCCCTGACTGATGGGCGGCAAGGTGGTGACCCTCTCCGACTCCAACGGCTTCATCTATGACCCGGAAGGCCTCGATGCCGAGCGGCTGGCCTTCGTCAAGGAGCTCAAGAACGTGAAGCGCGGGCGCATCCAGGAATACGCCAAGCAGTTCAAGTGCGAGTATTTCGCAGGCAAACGTCCCTGGGGCGTGCCCTGCCAGATTGCGCTGCCCTGCGCGACCCAGAACGAAATCAGCGGCAGCGAGGCGCAGACCCTGGTTGGACAACGGCTGCATCTGCGTGGGCGAAGGCGCCAACATGCCATCCACGCCCGAAGCTGTGGATGTTTTCCTGGGCAAGAAGATCCTCTTCGGCCCCGGCAAGGCCGCCAACGCCGGCGGCGTCTCCGTCAGCGGGCTGGAAATGACGCCAGAACAGCATGCGCCTGCAATGGACCAACGATGAGGTGGACAAGCGCCTGCATGACATCATGAAGGCCATCCACAACCAGTGCGTCCGCTTCGGCGAGCAGGACGGCTTCATCAACTACGTGGATGGCGCCAACATCGCCGGCTTCCGCAAGGTGGCCGAGGCGATGTTCGACCAGGGACTGGTTTGAATATCCGCAAATCCGAAGGCCGAAACCCGGAGGCCGAAGGAAGGCCGAAATCCGAGACCCGAAGGCCGAAAAGCCTGCTCTCGCTCCTCTGCTGGCGCTGATTAACCCGCTGCCGGCTGGGTCGCAGGTCCAGGCGCGGGGATGGCGCAGGTTTGCCTTTCGGGTTTCGGACTTCGGACTTCGGCCTTCTTTCGGCCTTCGGATTTCGGGCTTCGGGTTTCCGGCCCGTGGCTGCCCGCAACGGTGATCTTCACAAGATGCTCCCGTACGGGCGAGCTTGTCGGCCGGAAAGGGCTGGCATGACAAAACTGTCACGCGTGCTTCATCCTGCGGTCACGCGGCTCTGGTGAGCTGCGCGGTGCCGGGAGCGATTCCGATAGACGCAGACCGGCATGTAATGCATGATTTGTTGGACCGTTTTCAGTTGAGTTAACGCCACGTGAAGTATTCGTCCGCCATCCTCGGGTTGACGCTGCTGGCTGGGTGCGTCCGGTTCCAGCCGCAACCGCTGTCTCCGGCTGAGACGGCTGCGGGCCTGGAGAGCCGCTCGCTGGACAATGCCGCGCTCAAGGCGTTCCTGGAAAAGAACCTCCATCGCGAGCTGACCATCTGGCCGGTGAGGAAGTGGGATTTCGAGATGCTCACGCTGGCGGCGTTTTACTATCAGCCAAGCCTTGAGGTGGCTCGGGCCGATTGGCACGTGGCCGCGGGCGGTATCGAAACCGCCGCCGAGCGGCCCAATCCGACGGTTACCGTCTCGGGGGCATACGAACCAGCGCCGGATGCGTTCAGCCCCTGGATTCCGGGGTTGGTTTTCGACCTGCCGCTGGAGACGGCCGGCAAGCGCCGCTTCCGCACCGAGCAGGCACGGCAGCTCTCGGAATCGGCCCGGCTCAACATCGCCACCGCTGTGTGGCAAGTGCGCAGCCAATTACGCGCCGCCCTGCTGGATTTTGCTACCGCCCGGCAGCGGGTGGTCCTGTTGCAGCGCCAGGCCGCATTGCGGGAAGATTTGCTGACCCGCATGCGGGGCCAGTTGGAGGCAGGGGCAATCTCCCAGGTGGAGCTCAACGCGGCGCGCCTGGCACTTATTCGCGCCCGCGCTGACCTTGCCGATGCTCAACGCCTCCAGGCCGAGGCGCGGTCCTCGCTGGCCGGCGCGGTGGGGCTTTCCGCGAGCGCGCTGGACGGGCTGGACTTCGAGTTCGATCTGACGCCGCCGGCTACAGCGGAGGAACTTACCGCCAGCAAGGCTCGCCGGCTCGCACTGCTGGGGCGGGCGGACATTCTGGCCGCGCTATCCGATTACGCCGCCAGCCAATCCGCTTTGCAATTGGAGGTGGCCAAACAGTATCCCGACATCCACCTCGCGCCGGGCTATTACTGGAATGCCGGCAGCGCCGGCGAGCATGATTGGCAGTTGGGCGCCACGGTGGAGCTGCCGCTGTTGAACCGCCACCGGGGCCCTATCGCCGAGGCGGCTGCGCGGCGCGAGGCGAGCGCCGCACGGTTTTTGGCCTTGCAGGCCAAGGTCATCACCCAGATTGACGGCGCGGTGGCGTCGTTCCGCGCTTCTCAGACCAACGTCGCTGACGTGCAGGCCCTGGTTGCCGAGCAGAAAAAGCAGCAGCAATCCATCAACGCGCAATTCCAGGCCGGGGCCCTGGATCGTCTGGACGTGCTTACCGCCGACCTGGAGCTCAATGCCGCGGACCTCGCCCGTCTTGACGCGGAGGTGAAGCTGCAGCAAGCCGCAGGCGCGCTGGAGGATGCGGTGCAGCGACCGCTGGATGTGCCGGAATCTGCTTGGCAGACGGCGCCGCGGGGCACACCGGCCAACGGAGTCAACGCCCACCCATGAGAAGGATTGTCATTGTCGTTGTCTGCCTGGCTGTCGTGGCCGGGCTCGTCTGGCTGGTGGGGTTCAAGCGGGCCAACTCAGACGAGGCCGAGCAAAAGCCCGAGACGGAAGTCCCGGTCCAGGTTGGCAAGATCACACGGGTCACTCTGCACGGGTATGTCACGGCTTATGGGACAGTCGAGCCCGAACCCGCGGGCGAGCGCCCGGCGGCCAGCACGCGCGTGGTCGCCTCCGTTGCCGGAGTCGTGACCGAGGTGAAGTGCGTGCAAGGCCAGCACGTGGAGAAGGGAGCGGTCTTGTTCCAACTCGATCCGCGGGCGGCGGATGTGGCAGTGGAATTCGCCGAGAAGACGGTCGAACGGGAGCGAAAGTTGCTCCAGATCGAAGGCACTTCGCAAAGGGCCTTGCAGGACGCCGAGCAACAACTGGCCGCCGCGCGGGCGCAGCGGGCGCTGTTGCAAGTCCAGTCGCCCCTGACCGGCACGGTCGTGCGCGTGAGCGTCAAGCCGGGGGAAGCGGCGGACCTGACGACCCCTTTGGCGGAGGTCATTGATTTGGACCGCTTGGTGGTAAAGACCGCCATTCCCGCGTCAGAGGCCGGCGAACTGAAGCCCGGCCAGGAGGCGCAGGTGTCAAGCCAGCCGGCGGTGTCGGGGACACTGTCGTTTATCAGCCCGGCGGTGGACACCAACAACGGCACGGTGTTGGCGTGGGCGCGGTTGCCGGCGGGCAGCGGTTTGCGGCCCGGCCAGTTCGTTCCCTTGCGAATCGTCACCGAGGTCCAGACCAACTGCCTCGCCGCGCCGGAAGCAAGTGTGGTGACCGACATTCACGGGCACAGCGTCATCTCGCTGGTCAGTGGCGACGAGGCGGCTCAAACGCCGGTGCAAACCGGCTTACGGGAAAACGGCTGGGTGGAAGTCAAAGGATCGGGGCTCAAAGAGGGCGACTCCGTGGTGACGGTCGGCGCCTACGGGCTGCCGGAGAAAACCAAAATCCGGGTGGTGAGTCAGTGACGCCGGGATGAATCCTGAACGCTCCACCCGTTTGGGCCGATTCGGCACGCGGCACGCGCTGGCCATCACGTTCATCGCGGTGGCGTTGTGCCTGGCGGGGGTTTATTCGGCGCTGCACATGCCTTCGTCGGTCTTCCCGCAAACCGATTTTCCGCGGGTAATCGTCCTGGTGAACAACGGCATCATGCCGGCGGACGAAATGATGGCCACCATCACACGCCCCATCGAGGAGGCGATGAAGGGCATTCCCGGCACAGTCAGCGTCCGCTCGGCCACGGAGCGCGGCTCGGCCCAAATCAACGTGTTCTTCGACTGGCATGTGGACATGGTGCAGTCTGAGCTTTATGTGCTGGGACGGCTCTCGCAGATCAGCAGCGACCTGCCGCCGACCGCCAGCACCGAGGTCGAGCGGTTGACGTTTTCCGTGTTTCCTATCATCGGCGTGAGTCTGACCAGCCCGACCCGCGATCTCTCCTCGCTGTGGGATACCGCCACTTACACCCTCAAGCCGCGCTTTCTCCAGATTCCGGGTGTGGCGAAGGTGGACGTCGTGGGCGGCAAGCGGCCAGAATTCCACGTCATCGTGGACCCAGTGAAGCTCCAGGCGGCGAACCTGAGCCTCACCGCGGTTACGGGCGCGTTAGAGAAGAATAATCTCATCGCTCCCGCCGGGATGCTGGAGGAGAATTACCATCTATACCTGACGACCGTGGATGGCCGCGCCCACTCATCCGCCGACATCGAGAACGTCGTGATCAGCGCAAATGCCGGCCATCCGATCCGCATTCATGACGTCGCGCGGGTCGAGCGCGGGCCCGAGCCGACGTTCACGGTGGTGACCGCCGAGGGCCGCAACGCGGCGCTGCTCAACATCGTCAGCCAGCCCAACGGCAGCACCCTGGAGATCGCCAACGCCCTGAAGGCGCAGTTGAAGCAATTGCGCAAGGAACTGCCGCCGGACATGCATCTGGCGTTCTTTTATGACCAGTCCCAGTTCGTGCGCGAATCGGTCGGCAGCGTCTGGGATGCGATTGGCTTTGGTCTGATTCTGTCGGTGTTCATCCTCTTCTTCTTCCTGAAGAACTGGGGCAGCGTGCTGACCGCCATTGTCACCATTCCGGTTACGGTGCTCATTACGCTGGTGGCCATGAGGCTGGTGAACATGAGCTTCAACATGATGACCCTCGGCGGCATCGCCGCGGCCATCGGCCTGGTGATTGACGATGCGATCGTCGTGGTGGAGGCGATATTTACCAAAATCGCCGCCGGCCGCCCGCGGCTGGAAGGTATCCAGGAGGGCATGGGGGAGATCATCCATGCGCTGGTCGGCTCGACGCTAACGCCGGTGGTGGTGTTCTTACCGCTGACCTTCCTAGTGGGTGTGGCCGGGGTGTTCTTTCGGGCCTTGGCGCTGACGATGGTGGTATCGCTGCTCACCTCGCTGGCGCTGGCGGTGACGCTCACGCCGTCACTGGCGGGCTGGATGGTCCGCTACAGCGGGAAGGGGGCGCGTGCTGATGCCCCCGCAGAATCGGAAGGCGGCTTTCTGCTCCGGCGCGTGAATCGCCTCTATGAGCGCGCTGTCCGCGTGGCGTTACACCATCGCTGGCTCACCTTGCTGGCGTGCGGCCTCATCGGCTGTGCTAGGCGTGGCCATCTATGAACATTTGGAATCGGATTTCCTGCCGAGCTTCGATGAAGGAGGATTCGTCATTGACTTCAACGCGCCGCCGGGCACGAGCCTGACCGAGAGCTCGCGCCAACTCGATCAGGCCGAAGCCATTATCCGCGCGAACCCGGATGTGGAGAGTTATTCGCGGCGGCTGGGCACGCAACTTGGGTTGTTCATCACGGAGCCGTATCGCGGCGACTACCTGGTGAAGCTCAAGGCCAACCGCAAGCATTCGACGGAGGAGGTGATGGCTGAATTCCGCCATGAATTCAACCGGCAGATTCCAGACGTGCGCTGGGAGTTCCCCGGCATCCTCGCCGACCTGGTCGGCGACCTGGCCCTGACGCCGGAGCCGATTGAAATCAAGATCTTCTCGCCTGACCTGGGGTGGTTGCAAACCATCGCGCCCCATGTCGAGTCGGCTATCAAGACCGTGCCGGGCGTGGTGGACACTTTTGATGGCCTGACAGAGACCGGGCCTTCAATTAACGTGCGTGTCCGGCCCGCCGATGCCGCGCGGTTTGGTCTCACGGCGAGCGACATCGCCGCGGCGGCGAACACCGCCATGCTGGGCCAGATTTCATCGCACGTCCTGGAAGGCGACCGCCTGGTGAACATCCGCGTGCTGATGAATCCGAAAAGCGTGGACAGCACAGCGGCGCTGCGCGACCTGCCCATCCAAACTCCAAATGGCGCGGTTCTGCGGATCAACCAAGTGGCCGATGTTGTGCAGGAGCCAAGCCAGGTCGAGTTGGACCGTGAGGATTTGCGGCAGGAGGTGGCAGTCACGGCGCGGCTTGAAGGCCGCGATCTCGGCAGCGCGATGAAGGACATCCAGGCGAAACTGAGTCAGGATAAGTCACTTCCGGCCGGCTCGGTGGAATATGGCGGCCTTTACCAACAGCAGCGGGAATCCTTCCGAAACCTTCTGTTCGTCCTGTTGATGGCGCTGTTTTTGGTCTTTACGGTGCTGGTGATTGAATTTGGTTCGTTCTATGAGCCGGTGGCGATCGTGTTCGGTGCGGTACTGGCCATGTTCGGCACTGTGGCGGCGTTATGGATCACCGGCACCTCGCTGAATATCGTTTCCTTCCTCGGCGCCATCATTGGCGTGGGCATCGTAGCCAAGAACGGCATCCTCATGCTCGATTTCGTGGACCATTTGCGGGCCGAGGGGCTGAGCCTGGAGGATGCGCTCGTGCGCTCGGGTCACCGCCGCCTGCGCCCGGTGTTGATGACTTCGCTGGCGGCGGCGCTGGGCATGTTGCCGCTCGCCTGGGGCATTGGCAGCGGCGCGGATATGCTACGGCCCCTGGCCATTGCGGTGATCGGCGCCTTGTGCATTTCGGTGCTCCTGTCGCTCATCGCCACACCTGCGGTATATTACCTGATGGTTAAACACTTGAAGTGATGTTACCTAAACGCGCCGCAGTTTTCCTGGCGTTTGTCACGGTTGCCATCCTGGTCGCCGTGCTCTTCTACGGCTCCCGGCGCATGAACAAAGACCGCAGCGCCGATGACGAGGGCGACAAGCCTGTGGCGGCGGAATCCGAGGTGGAACAAAGCACGAACGGCGAGGCGATCGTGCGTCTTGACCCGGCCACGCAGAAACTGATTGGGCTTCAAACCGCGGTAGTGGAAGCCGCCACGGAGGCCCCGGCGGTCAAAGCCTACGGCCGGGTGCTCGAGCCGGCGCCGCTCCTGGCGCTGGCGAGTGATACCGCCTCGGCCCGCACCGCGTTGGTAGCCTCGAAGGAGGAGTATGAGCGCCTTAAGACGCTCTTTGCCCAGGACCAGAACGCCTCCGCAAAGGCGCTGGAACAGGCCCACGCCGCGATGCAGCACGACCAGATCGCCCTGCAAGCCGCAGAGGCGCAGCTCGTGGCCGCCTGGGGTAAATCTGTTACCGACCAGCGAGACCAAGCCGCCTTCCTGGAGTCCCTGGCCAAACTCGACTGCGTTTTGGTCCGGCTCGACTTGCCGGCGGGCGATTTACTGGCCGAAGCGCCGGTGGGCGGGCGGTTGGTGCTGCCGGGCACGAACGCGCCGCTCGATGCGCGCTTCCTGGGCCGGGCCACCACCACCGACCCGCAGGTGCAGGGAGCGGGCTTCCTGTTCGTGGCCACCAACGCCACCGGCGGGCTGGCGCCGGGGTTGGCCCTCACCGGCTATCTGCTGTTGCCGGGCGCGCCCTTGCACGGGGTGGTCGTTCCTAACGCCGCGATTGTGCGTGCCGCGGACCGCGCCTGGGCTTATTGCAGACGGGCGACACTATGTTTCAGAGGCGTGAGCTGGCGCTGGACCGACCGGTGGCCGGAGGCTGGTTCGTGACCAACGGCCTTGCGCCGAACGACCGGGTCGTCCTGACCGGGGCGCAGGCCCTGCTCTCGGAAGAACGCAAGACCCAAATCAAGGTGGGGGATTGACCACGCTAGTGATCGCCTGCACTGATAACCGATCCGAAAGCGGCAGAGGACAGCCGCACTCCAAGACGCTGGCGCGTGCTCCCAGGCCCCAGACCTCGCGAAGCGTCTTGGAGTGCGGCTGTCCTCTGCCGCTTTTTGCCGTATCACGAACTTCCGTAATCAGGCGCTAGCTCCGACACCATGCTGAACCGCATCGTCCAGTTTTCCCTGCGCCATCGCTGGGTGATCATTGCGCTCGGGGCAGTGGTCATCGCCTACGGCCTCTACGTCACGACGCGGACGCGGCTGGACGTCTTCCCGGAGTTCGCGCCGCCGCAGGTGGTCGTGCAGACCGAAGCGCCGGGGCTTTCGTCGGAGGAAGTCGAGCAACTGGTCACGCTACCCGTGGAGACCGAGCTCAACGGAACGCCTGGCTTGGAAGCCATCCGCTCCCAGTCAATCCAGGGCCTTTCCGTGGTGACGCTGGTCTTTCATGCAAACACCGATGTATTTCGGGACCGGCAAATGGTTGCCGAGCGGTTGAGCGAGGTGCTGAGCCGCCTGCCCCAAGGCGCCGGCCCCCCGCGTATGGGGCCCCTTACTTCATCCACCAGCCTGACCCTGGTCATGGGGCTCACCTCGACCAACCGTACGCCGATGGAGCTGCGCACCTTTGCCGACTGGACCTTCCGGCCTTACCTGCTCAGCGTGCCGGGCGTCGCCAAGGTGGACATCTTCGGCGGGGACATCCGCCAACTCCAGGTGCAGGTCAAGCCGGACCGTCTGGAGGCCTACGGCCTGTCGCTGGACCAGGTGCTGGCCGCCGCGCGCCAGGCGACCGGCGTGCGCGGCGCCGGCTATCTTGACACTCCTAACCAGCGTATCGTCATCAACACCACCGGCCAGGCGCTGACCCCGCAACAACTGGGTGAGGTGGTCCTGGTTCCCCACGCGGGGCTGAGCGTCCGGCTCAAGGACGTCGCCGAGGTGAAGGAAGCGCCGGCGCCCAAATTTGGCGATGCGCAAATCAACGGCCAGTCAGGCGTAGTGCTGCTGGCCTACGCGCAGTACCAGGCGAACACGATGGTCGTGACGCGCGCGGTGGACCATGCGTTGGAACAGATGAAACCGGCGCTCGCAGCCGAGCGGATAGTTCTGAACGCCCGCCTGTTCCGCCCCGCCAGCTTCATCGAGACGTCGCTGGCCAACGTGGACCATTCGCTGCTCCTCGGCGGGCTGCTAGTCGGCGTGGTGCTTTTCCTCTTTCTGCTCGACCTGCGCACGGCCTTTATCTCGTTTGTCTCCATTCCGCTCTCGCTGCTGGCCGCAGTGATCGTGTTGGACTGGCGAGGCGTGTCCATCAACACCATCACGTTGGGCGGATTCGCAATTGCCATCGGCGTCGTGGTGGATGACGCGATCATTGATGTGGAGAACATCCTGCGGCGGCTGCGGGAGAACTCGATCCTGGAAAAGCCGCGCTCGGTGTTCCGTGTCGTGCTCGAAGCCTCGCTGGAAGTCCGGAGCGCGGTGGTGTATGCGACGTTCATCGTCGCGCTGGTGTTCGTGCCGGTGCTGACGATGGGCGGCGTGCAGGGCCGGCTCTTCGCGCCGCTGGGGGTGGCGTTCATTCTGGCGACGCTCGCTTCGTTGGGCGTGGCGCTCACGGTCACCCCGGCGCTCTGCTACGTGCTGCTGTCCAAGGCCAAGCCGCATGAAGAACCCCGGCACGTGCGCTGGCTCAAGGAGCAACACCGCCGGTGGTTGGCCGGGGTGAGCCGCCGGCCGCGGACGGTGCTCGGGTTGGCAGTGCTGCTTTGCCTGGGCGCGGTGGCGATGCTGCCGTTCTTTGGCGGCGAGTTCCTGCCCGAGTTCCGCGAGGGCCACTACATCCTGCACATGGCGGCGGTGCCCGGGACGTCGCTGGCCGAGTCCATCCGCCTGGGCAAGCTGGTGGCTGCGGAACTCCTGAAGAACCCGCACATCCGTTCCGTGTCCCAGGAAGCCGGGCGGGCCGAGAACGGCGAGGACCCCTTCGGTCCGCACTACAGCGAGCTGCATGTGGACCTGCGCGCGCTCACCGGCGGGCAGGCGGACCAGGCGGAAGCGGAAATTCGGGCTGCGCTGGCGAAGTTTCCCGGCCTCTCATTCACGGTCATGTCGTTCCTGGCCGAGCGGATGGAGGAAACGATTTCCGGCACCACCGCCGAGTTTGTGCTCGATATCTTCGGCCACGACCTCGATTTGCTGGACCAAAAGGCCCAGGAGGCGCGACAGATGCTCGCGAGCGTGCCTGGAGCCGTGGATGTGACGATTCAAGCGCAGCCCGGTTTGCCCGAGATGGCCGTTCGCTTGCGGCCCGAGCGCCTGCTGCAATACGGCTTTGCGCCGGTTGATGTGCTCGACGCTATCCAAACCGCCTACCAGGGCAGCATCGTGTCGCAAATCTACGAGGGCAACCGGGTGTTCGACGTCGCGGTGCTGTTGGCTGCGAAAGACCGTGAGCACCCGGAAGCCATCGGTTCGTTGCAGCTCCGGAACGCCCAGGGCGCTCTAGTGCCCCTGCGCGAGCTGGCCTATGTCCGTCCGAGCAATGGCCGTTACAGCGTGATGCACGAAGGGGCCCAACGCCTGCAGCAAGTCACCTGCAACGTGCAAGGGCGCGATGTGTCCTCCTTCGCTGCCGAGGTCCAGCGCCGGTTCGGGGCTCAGGTGTCGCTCCCCCCGGGGATGTTTGTGGTCTATACCGGCTCGGCGCTGGCGGCGGCGCAGGCCCGGCACCAACTGTGGGTGCATTCACTGCTGGCCGGCGCGGGCATCGTGCTCTTGCTGGCCCTCTTATTTGGGTCCGGCCGCAATCTGGTGCTGATCCTCTCGAATATTCCCTTTGCGCTGGTCGGTGGGGTCGTGGCTGTGTTTGCTGCCGGTGGTTTGTTGTCCATCGGCTCCCTCGTCGGCTTCGTCACCCTCTTCGGCATCACCACGCGCAATTCCATCATGATGATCTCCCATTTCGAGCACCTGGTGACCGAAGAAGGCCTGACCTGGGGAGCTGAGGCACTCATGCGCGGGGCATCCGAGGGGCTCATGCCGATCCTGATGACGGCAGCCGTCACGGGGTTGGGTTTGCTGCCGCTGGCCCTCGGGAGCGGCGAAGCCGGGCGCGAGATCGAGGGTCCTATGGCCATCGTGATTCTCGGCGGGCTCATTACCTCCACCGCCCTCAACTTGCTCGTGCTGCCGACGCTGGCCCTCCGATACGGAAGGTTCACGCGTAAGAGGGAGGAGGAGTGAAGGAAGAATGGAATAATGGAATGTTGGAATGTTGGAATGTTGGAATGTTGGGGAACTCAACATTCCAACATTCCAACATTCCAACATTCCATCATTCCATTCCCCCGGCCGCCACTTGGCGCTTCAGCAACAGCGCCACTGCTTTGACGGCTAGATCCATGGGGAACACCGGTTTGGAGATCAGGTCGTTACCGCCGCTCAGGACGCTTTTAGTGCGGTGGTCAAAGTCGCTGTGACTGGTGACGTAGATCACCGGGGTCTTTTCGTAGCCCGGCAACTTGCGCAACTGCCGACAGAGCTCGAACCCGTCCATCCCAGGCATTTCAATATCCAGGAGCACCAGGTCGAAACGGGTTTCCTTGAGCCACTGCAAAGCCACTAACGGGTTATCGGTGCTGCGGGTCTGGAGATGGGCGCGGTGCAGGGCGGAGACCATCAGCCGGTTGCTCAGCGCGTCATCGTCCACGACCAAGGCCTGCGCCGAGAGGGGGACTTCAGTATCGGCCTCGCGGGCGCGATCAAAGAGCAGGGCCAGGAAATCAACTGTTGCTGCGATTGTGCGCAGGACGGAGGGGCTGATGGCCGACGGCTTTCCGACCAGTTCGAAGAGCAGCGCCTCGAAGGCGGTGGCCATCTGGGTCAGGTGATGACATTCCGCCAGGCCGGCGGTCGCCGCGAGAAAATGGGTTTTGCGGTAAAGCGCCTGCAGTTGCAGTTCGCGCTGGGCCGCATTGGGCGCGGTGGTGAAAGCCTGGCAGAGGCTGCGCAGGGTTGCGCAGGTAACGGTGGACTCCTGGAGGAAATTGCGGCGGGCTTTGGCCTGGAAATCAGTGTTGGCGGCTCGGACCGGTTCCGGGCCTGGCGTGGGAGGACTGGCTGGCGGCGGGGGCGGGGGCGGGGCAGGGGTGCTCCGGCCCGGGACGGCCAACAGATGCGAAGCATCCTCACTGCTGGATCTGCCCGCCAGGAGGTCGTGGATAATGCCAAGCAACACTGACGGCGAACAGCGAACCTTGAGGAGGGCCTTTTGCACGCCCAGCGCGACGGCTTCCCCGGCCAACTGATTCATGTAGGAGTTGGACAGCACAACCACAGGCAGGGTTTTGAGGGCCGGTTCCGAGCGGATGAACTTCAACACGTCCACGCCGGTGAATCTTGGCATCATCAGATCGAGTATGACCACGTCCGGCTTGCTGGCACGGAGCGCCTTGACGGCAGCCAGGCCGTCGGCGGCCGTAGCGACCTGCACGCCTTGCTGCGACAAGCTTTCCTGATACAATCGCAGCACGAACGGATCGTCGTCCACTAGCAACACCCGCTCCAGATGCGGTTGGTTTGCGCCCTGTCTTGGCATCGTGCGGGCAAACTACGGCGAACTGACGGGCGAGGGAAGGAAAAAGCGCGCCCGTGGGCGTTCCTGTGCCTGGCAACAGTGTCGTCCGCCGCCTTGCCGGCGTCCCGCTTCGTGGACAGCCCGGCTACTTGGACCGGGCAGTTTGAGCCACGATCTCTCGATGCCGCGGGTGCCAGCAAAAGCGGGATTCACCGAAAGAAACCCCATCGGCACAATGGTCCACCTCCTGAGAGAGACACTCCGAGAAATCCGTGATGTCTCCCACTGCCCGAGCCCGGCAGGTAATCGGGATAGAGGTTCCCCGCGGGGGCTCATGCGGCTCCGGTAAATCCTTTTGCTTATTCTCGGGCTCTGACATGTGACGACCCGCCAAAACTCCGCTCAGGCTTCATATCTCAGTTCATCTTGAAAGCCGACTGTCTCACGTTTAGCCGCATTTGGGAATCCGCATGTTTGTGCGGTTTGGCCTGATCCGGGCCAGGAACAAGAGTTCACGGGATTGAGTGCGGCGGTCAGTCCGAGTAGCCGTTGGGATGGCGCTGGTGCCAGGCCCAGGCGGTGGCGACGATGTCTTCGAGTTTGGCGTATCGCGGCTTCCAACCCAACTCGCGCATGGCCTTTTCCGCTGAGGCGACCAACCGCGGCGGGTCGCCCGGCCGGCGCGGCTTTTCAATGGCCGGTATGGTCTTGCCGGTCACCGTCTCGCACATCCGAACCACCTGGCGAACCGAATAGCCGTCGCCATTGCCCAGGTTGTAGAAACCCTGACGGCCCGGCGCCAGGCCGAGGATATGCGCCTGGGCCAGGTCGAGGATGTGGATGTAATCGCGAATGCAGGTGCCGTCGGGCGTGGGATAGTCAGTCCCGTAGATTTCGCAATGCGGTTTGCGGCCCAGGGCCACCTGTAGAACGTTCGGGATGAGATGTGTTTCGACCCGATGATGCTCGCCAAACCTTTCGCTGGCACCCGCGGCATTGAAGTAGCGGAACGCGATGAACTCCAGCCCGTGAATCCTTTGATACCACTGCAGCATCTTCTCGAACATCAGCTTGGATTCGCCATACGGGTTGATGGGGCGCTGGGGCAGATCCTCCGTCATCGGCAGGCGGTCGGGCGGGCCGTAGGTCGCGCAGGTCGAGCTGAATACGAACTTCCGCACGCCGCAGTCAATCGCCGCATCGAGCAGCCTCAGGCCGTTGCCGACGTTGTTGCGGAAATACTTCCCCGGATTGGTCATGGATTCCCCGACCAGCGCATTCGCGGCGAAGTGCATGATCGCGTCGGGTTGGGCCTCTTTGACAGCCTCCAGGATGTTGTTCTCCTCCTCGGGGCGGCCCAGGACGAATCGTGCCCGGGGGTCCAGGGCCGAGCGATGGCCCTCGCTGAGGTTGTCATAGACCGTCACCTGATGCCCCGCATCGAGCAAGGCTTCGGCGCAAATGGACCCAATATACCCGGCACCGCCGGTGACGAAGACGTTCATGGGGCACAGGCTAGTCAAGGCACGACGAGAATTCAATGGCAAAAGGTTTTTCAGTGACTTGCCCCCGGCTTCGTGCTAAGAGCAAGGCCGGTTCCATGAATGACGGAACAAATGCGGTTCGCGGCAATTGACTGCGTTGGAGGATACTGAGGTATGTCTGAGAGAATTGGATTCGTTGGTGTGGGCCGGATGGGCGCCAACATGGCGCGGCGCCTCAAGGAATGCGGTTGCGAGATCGCTGCGACGTACGACGCCCATACCGCGGCGGCACAGTCCTTGGCCCGCGAGCTGGGTTGTCTGGCCGCCGAACAATTGAGCGAGGTCACGAAACTCTCGGATGTCATCCTTACCGTCGTAACCGACGACAAGGCGATGAAGGGGATCTACAACGGCGGACTGCTGAGACGCGCGCGCGGGAAGCTGTTTATCAACTGCGCCACCGTCACGCCGGACGTGCACGTCTGGGTGGAAGCCAAGGCCGCCAAAGCAGGCGCGCAATCGCTCGAGGCCTGCATGGCCTCGAGCATCACCCAGGCGCGGCAGGGAACCCTTTACCTGATGTGCGGCGGCAAACCGGAGGCGTTCGAGCGCGCCAAGCCGCTGCTCGAAAAGCTCGGCTCGTCCATGCGTTACGTCGGCGGCGCGGGCAAAGCTGCCCAGGTCAAAGCCCTCGTCAACATGGTGATGAACATCAACACCGCCGGACTCGCCGAAGGCTTGGCTTTGGGCGATGCCTTGGGCTTGGACCTCGCCATGCTGCGCGAGGTGTTCTCCCAGACGGGCGCCAACTCACAGGTGCTCAAGACTGACGGCGAGGACATGCAGAACCGCGAACACTCCTGCTTTTTCTCCGCCGCCCATGCGGCCAAAGACTCCGGCATCGCCCTCAAGCTCGGCAAGAACCTGGGGCCTTAACCTTCCCGCTCGCGGCGGCCACGAAGAAGCAATACGACCGCATGGTGACTGAAGGGCTGGGCGAACTGGACAAGTCCGGCATCGCCGAGCTGACCTTCAAGGGACGGCGCGGGCCGGCGAGCTAGTCGCATGATTGTTCAGGTGACGGCACCTCACTCGGAACTGAGTGAGCGATTCGCTTTTCTCCATCCGGCCCGTGGACGGGCTTCTACAACTACGGTCCGGGAGACCGGCACCGGATGGACCTCCACCTTGCTTTCGCCGAACGGCAATATGAGTGGCGACGGGGACGATGATGTCGGCCGCTTCCTGGTCAAAGGCCGCTACGATGCCGCCAGCCTCGAGTGTCACTGGACCAAGACCTACGTGGGCAGCCACGACGTGTTTTATCGCGGTTTCCGGGAAGGCAAAGGCATCTGGGGCACGTGGGAAATCGGCCTGCTTGCTCATGGCGGCTTTCACATCTGGCCTCGGCAGGCGGGCGAAGGTGAGGCGCGGGTCGAGGGGGCCGCCTCGGAGGAACCCGTGGATGCGATTGCGACGCAGGAGGTTGCCGCCGGGCGGGAGTGAGGGGCCGGCCGGCGGCCCGAGGTGGTCCATCAGGAGAGTCGCCGGCAAGGTGTACTGCCTGAGCTTTCGGGAAGGACGACCCCCAAGCCGAAACGGAATAGCCGCGAAAGGGCGCAAGAGGCGCAAAAGATAAGGACTTTTGCGCCTCTTGCGCCTGTTCGCGGCTATTTGGGTGGTGTTCTATCCTGCGGACTCCTCTGTAACGCTGCGCCGTGGCCATTCCTGTTTGCAATCAGCGTCTGCCCCGGTAACTTTGCTTTGTGGGCAATGAATATTCAGCGGCGGCGCACTGGCCGGGTGACTTCGAGGAAGCCGGCCTCCAGAAGTGGGCGGAGAGTTTGCGTCACCAATTGGCCGCGCCGCAGGTGTCGCTGGGGCTGGTATTCATGTCGCCGCGGTTCTTTCCCCGCGCGAAGCAGGTGCTGGAGATTCTTCGGGTCCATGCGCGGATTCCACTGCTGGTCGGGTGTTCGAGTCAGAGCCTGATCGTCGGCGAGCACGAGGTGGAGCAGAACGCTGGCCTGACGCTGGGCCTCTATGCGTTGCCGGGCGCTGAGTTGAAGGCGGTCCACTTTAAGCAGGAGCAGGTCGAGGAAGCCAACGGCCCGGGCTATTGGCAGCTGGAAACCGGCGTCGAGCCCGAGCAAACCAACGGCTGGCTGGCGTTCATTGATCCGTTCCACCTGGACAGCGAAACCTGGCTCCGGACGTGGAACGAGGCTTATGCCCCGCTGCCGGTGCTCGGCGGTCTGGCCAGCGGCGACTTCAACGAGCAGGCGACCCAGGTGTATCTGAACGGCGAGGTGTTCGAGGAAGGCGGCGTGGCGATTTCCGTCGGCGGCGACGTGCGGCTGGCGGGCGTGACCTCCCAGGGCTGCACGCCCATTGGCGAGACGTGGACCCTGACCAAGGTGGAGCAGAACATCATTCACGAAATCGGCAACCGCCCGGCTTACGAGGTGCTGGCCGAGACGTTCAACGCGCTGACGCCCGAGCAACAAAGGACGGCGCGCGGCAACCTGTTCATTGGCCTGGTCGTCAACGAATACCTGGAGGATTTCCACCGCGGCGACTTCCTGATCCGCAACCTGCTGGGCGCCGATCCGCGCTCGGGCAGCATCGCCGTCGGGGCGCTGCCGCGGCTGGGGCAGACGATCCAGTTTCAGCGCCGCTCGAAGGAGGCGGCCACCGAGGACATGGAGGAGTTGCTCACGCGCGCCAAAGAGCAACTTGGCGACACGCCGATCTACGGCGGCTGCCTGTGCTGTTGCAACGGGCGGGGGCGGAACCTGTTTGGCCGCCCGGATCACGACGCGCGCATGGTCCAGCAGCAGCTGGGGCCGCTGGGTTTGGCGGGCTTCTTCTGCAACGGCGAGATCGGGCCGATCGGCGAGAAGAGCTTCCTGCACGGCTACACGGCCTCGCTGGCGCTGTTCGTGAAGAAGACCGGTTAGTGGCTCGTCTTCTTGCCGAACTCCGGGTCCATCCGGCGGTTCACCAGCAAGGCCAGGATGAAGCCCGGCACGGCGGAGCAGATGACCCAGATGAAGAAATGCCTGTAGCCGACCATGTCCGCCACCCAACCGCTCCACATGCCGGGCACCATCATGCCCAACGCCATGAAGCCGGTGCAGATGGCGAAGTGGGCCGTCTTGTGCGGGCCGTCGGCGAATAGCAGCATGTAAAGCATGAAGGCGGTGAAGCCGAACCCGTAGCCAAACTGCTCGACTGCGCGACCGCGCCACAGGCCATCAGGAAATTGGCGGGCTGGGTCCAGCGACAGGAAGATGTAGGCCAGCTTGGGCAGATACATGGCGCCCACCATGACCGGCAGCATCCGCTTGAGGCCGTATTTCGCCGCCGCGAAACCGCCCAGCAGGCCGCCGAAGGTCAGCGCGAGAATGCCGAAAGTGCCGTACGCCAGGCCGACCTGGCTGGTCGTCAACCCCAGCCCGCCGGCCTCGCGGGCGTCGAGCAGGAACGGCGAGATGACCTTCACCAATTGCGCCTCGTCGAAGCGGTAGAGCAGAATGAAGGCCATCGCCAGGCCCACGCCCGGTTTCTGGAAGAAGGAACCAAGAGTGGCAAAGAACTCGCCTACCAGGCTGTGGTGCGTCACCACCGGCCCGTCGCTGGCCGGCCGGGGCAGCATGATGCTGTGCCAGCAAGTGAAAGCCAGGAACAGTGCCGCCACGAAGAACAAGGTGATGGACCAGGCCACGGGAATATTGCCGGAACTGGTGACGAAGGTGACCGCCGTGGCGCTCTTGAGTTTGGGATCAAGCTGGATGACCGCCATCGCCGGCTGGTTCCAGTTGGCGGAAGTGAAGACGAACCGCTCGCCCTCCTTCAGGCTGAACCCTTTGTCGCTCTTGCCGAAGCCAATGTATTCCAGGCCGTGCGGCTTGCGGCCAAAGTTGACGACGACCTCGCGGCCCGCCGGCGGCGCTTTGGACAGGGACAAATAGACCACGCCGACGTTCCCGGCAACAGGCGCAGCCTCGGCCTGGCTTCGCGGCGGTTTGGGAAAGTGCCTGGATCAGGAAGCGTCCAAAAGGGCCGGAGATGTTCGCCGTCCACCACGATGCGGAATTGGGGTCCGTTGACCGGAGCGGGTTTGTCTTCGGCGATGAAGCCGTGCTCAAGGTTCCACGCCTTTGCCTGGTCAATGACCGCCTTGGCTTCCTGCGGCGCTGCGCGCGGTCAGGGCAATCTCCAGCGGGTTGGGCTGGGCGACCACGCGCAGTTCGCCGTCCTGTGCCGGGAGCCTCACCGAGGCCGGGTCCCAATTGGCGACCGTGGCGGCGTGTGGCGCTCGCCTGCACTGGAATCTCCACCGCCGGCAGGCCATTCTTGCTTTCCAACACGCCTGCCAGCACCACCAGCAGCCCGCTGCCCACGATCATGGCGGTGCGATAGAAAGTGCTGCGCAAGCCCACCCACCAGGCTTGCTCGTGCTTCGACAGGCCGAGCATGTAGAAGCCGTCTGCCGCGATGTCATGCGTCGCCGAGGCGAAGGCCATGATCCAGAACAGGAACAGCGACCACTTGAAGAACGCCGACCCGCGCACCGAAAACGCCACCAGCGCCAGCCCCAGCGAAACCAGGAATTGCATCGCCACCACCCAGAACCGCTTCGTCCGGGTGATGTCCACAAAAGGACTCCAAAGCGGCTTGATCACCCAGGGCAGATAAAGCCAGCTTGTGTACAGGGCGATGTCCGTGTTCGAGATGCCCAGTCGCTTGTACATGACGACCGACATCGTCATGACGATCACGTAGGGAATGCCCTCCGAGAAGTAGAGGCTCGGGACCCACCACCAGGGATTGCGCGAGGTGCCCGCGGGTTTCTCGGGAGGCGCCTGTGTTGGAGCGGAAGCAGCCGACGTCATGTTCTTGGAAGAAGTTTATGAACAACGGGAGCGGCGGCAAGCAGAGAATCCTCTGGATACGCAAAAGGGGCGCATTCGCGAGTGGTTGGTAGGGACGCCTCGCCGAGGCGTCCGGCCCGGCGCGACATGGACGCCTCGGCGAGGCGTCCCTACCAACCACTCGCGAATGCGCCCACGCGAACGGGCTTTTGCTCTAAAAGGTCAAGCAGCACCAGTCTCGAATACGGATGGGCTGCCTCTAGACAGGGACTGGGCAAGGGGCCGAGTTCGGCTTAACCAAGGCCTGCGTGGGGTCGCGTGTGATCAGGTGAAAGACGGCGCCCAGTCTCCGCGAGCAACTCGGCCTGGGCTTGACGGGTCTATATTGTACATTATCCTGTCCATATGAAAGCGATCAGCTATACCGCGGCACGCGAGGGCCTCGCGGCGACCATGGATGAAGTCTGCCGCGACCGCACGCCGGTCCTCATCACCCGTAAGCGCGACCGGGCCGTGGTCATGCTCTCGCTGCAGGACTATGAATCGCTCGAAGAGACTGCCTACTTGCTCCGCAGCCCGGCAAACGCGCGGCGCCTGCTCGAAGCCATCGAAAGCCTGGCCAAGGGCAAGGGTAAGGAGAAGCGACCCGACCTGGCCGCATGAGGCTGATCTTCGCCGAGCAGGCCTGGGATGACTACCAGGTACCTGGCTGCAGACGGACCGGAAGATCACCCGCCGAATCCACGAGTTGATCAAGGACACCATGCGCTCCCCATTCGAGGGCATCGGTAAGCCAGAGCCTTTGCGTCACGCGCTGGCCGGCTACTGGTCACGGCGTATTACTGAAGAGCATCGCATGGTGTATAGGGTCGAGGGGAAGAGCCTCCTCCTTGCCCAACTGCGCTACCATTACGCCAGGTAGCGCTACAGAGCACCGCCTTCACGCACCGGCCGCAGATCGTCGGATGCTCGGGCGTGCGAACCGACGTCGGTTTCCCAATGCCAGCAGCGCTCGCATTTCTGGCCCGCGGCTTTGGTGACCGAAACGGTGAGGGCCTCGCCCGCCGGCGGGATTTCCAGTTGGGACACGTTGAGCAACTCGCGCAGCGCTTCCAGGTGCGCTTGAGCTGCCGTCAGGGCGGGACCTGAGCCGGCGAATGTGAGCTTTGCCTCCAGCGCCTTGCCGATCTGCTTTCGCCTGGCGGGCCTTCTCCAGCTCCGGCAGCGCCAGTTCGCGCAGCTCAAACAAGGCCTTCCACGTGGCCTGCTCCTGCTTCGGACCGCTCGAACCCGAGCGGCTGCCAGGTGAGCTGGTGCGCCGAGTCAACTGTCTTGCCCGGGCACAAACTCCCACGCCTCGTCGGCGGTGAACGCCAGAATCGGCGCGAGCATCTTGCAAAGGCTGGCCAACATCCGGTGCAGCACGGTCTGGGTCGAGCGGCGGCGGGGCGAGTTCGCCGGATCGGTGTAGAGCCGGTCTTTGACCACGTCATGATAGATGGCGGAGAGCTCGACGGCGACGAACTGGCTGACCTTCTGATACACCACGTGGAACTCGTATCGGTCGTAGGCGGCGATGACCTCGCTGCTCCAAGCTGGGAAAACTCGCCCAGGATCCAGCGGTCCAGCCCGGTCAGCTGGTCGTCCGGCACCGCATGTTTGGCCGGGTCGAAGTCGTACAGGTTGGAAAGCTGGTAGCGCAGGGCGTTGCGCAGCACGCGGTAGGTCTCGGCCACTTTGCTGATGCGCTCTTCGCTGACGATGATGTCGTTGCGGAAGTCCTGCGAGGCGACCCAGAGCCGGACAATGTCCGCGCCCCACTTCTTTACGTAGGCCTCCGCTGTCTGCGGCTTTTCATAACCGCCCTGGCCCTGCTTGCTCTTGGAAATCTTCTCGCGGTCGGCATCCACCATGAAGCCGTGGGTCAGCACGGTCTTGAAGGGCGCCGCGCCGTTGCCCGCCAGCGACAGCAGCAGGGAGGACTGAAACCAGCCGCGATGCTGGTCGCTGCCCTCCAGGTACATGTCGGCCTGCCAGGGTAGGGGATCTGACGCGCTGATCCGTGACGCGTGATGCGTGTTGGAGTTCGGGGCGGCGCATGAGCACCGAGCGCGAGGAGGAGCCCGAGTCAATCCACACGTCCAGCGTGTCATTGGACTTGGCGGCGGCCTCGGGGCCTTTCCAGTCAGCGGGCTTCAGTGCGGCCCAGAGTTCAGCCGCGGACTTCTCGAACCACGCATTCGAGCCGTGCTGCTCGAACAGGGCGGCGGCGTTGCGCACGATTCGCGCGTCGAGGATCGGGTTGCCCTGCGCGTCGTAGAACGCCGGGATCGGCACGCCCCAGGTGCGCTGGCGCGAGATGCACCAGTCTGGCCGGCCCTTCACCGCCGCCTCGATGCGGCTCTTGCCCCAGTCGGGCACCCAGTTCACGCGGTTGATCTCCTCCAGCGCCCGCTCGCGGAAGGAGACCTGCGCATGGTCAACCTCGATGAACCACTGGTCCATCGCGCGGAAGATGATCGGCGTCTTGCTGCGCCAGCAATGCGGATAGCTGTGATGATAATTCTCCTGGTGCAGCAGCGCCTTGCGGACGCGCAGTTCATGCAGCACGGCCTCGTTCGCTTCGCTCTTGCCGTGCTTTTCGAGGATGGCCTTGCCGACCATCTCAGCCGGCATCTGCTGCTCCTTCGGCAGGTCGCTGGTGTAGGGCGAACTTCCCGTCATCGTCCACCGGCGAGTAAATCGGCAGGCCGTGCTCGCATGCCGAGGTGGTAGTCATCCAACCCGTGGCCCGGCGCGATATGGACGAAGCCGGTGCCGGTCGCATTGTCCACGAAGCTGTCCCCGGCGAAGAACTTCCCGGTGCGGTTGCAGAAGGGGTGCTGGTACTCGATCTGGCTCAGGTGCCCGCCGTCGAGGCTGCGGACGATCTGGTAATCCTGCCAGCCGCACTTCTCGGCCACCGTCGGCAGCAGCATGGCCGAAACGATGTATTGCTCCTGCCCGACCAGTACCAGCGAGTAGCTGAACGTGGAGTTGTAGGCCACCGCGAGGTTCGCCGGCAGCGTCCAGGGCGTCGTGGTCCAGATCACCACCGACGTGCCCGGATGCCCCACCAGCGGGAACTTCACATACACGCTCTGGCTGACGTGGTCCTTGTATTCGACCTCCGCCTCCGCCAGCGCCGTGCGGCAGGGGATGCTCCAATAGACCGGCTTCTTGCCGCGATAGACAAACCCCTGCTCCACGATGTCGGCGAACAGCCGCAGCTCCTCCGCCTCGTAGTCCTTGTCCAGCGTCAGGTAAGGATTGTCCCAATCCCCAAGCACGCCGAGCCGCTTGAACTGGCTGCGCTGGATGTCAATGTACTTGCGCGCATAAGCCTCGCACGCCCTGCGAATGGTCGCCGCATCCGAGGCGGTATCGCCCGCCTTGCGCATGTCCTGGGTGACCTTGAACTCGATGGGCAAGCCGTGGCAGTCCCAGCCCGGCACGTAGGGCGCGCTGAAGCCCCGCAGCGCTCTTGTACTTGACGATGATGTCCTTGAGAATCTTGTTCAGGGCGGTGCCGATGTGCACATCGCCATTGGCAAAGGGCGGCCCGTCGTGCAGGACAAACTTCTCCGCTCCGGCGCGCTGGGCCTGGATGGCGGCATAAAGCCCGGCGGCCTCCCATTTCTTCAGCCGCTCCGGCTCCCGCTGTGACCAGGTCCGCCTTCATCGGGAAATCGGTTTGCGGCAGGTTCAATGTGTTCTTGTAGTCCATGCAGCGTCTCAAAGAAGGCCGAAGTTAACAGCCGCCCGAGGCAGTGTCAACGAATGGCCAGGAATAGCCAGGACCGCAGGCCCGCTTTCGACACGGCAAGTCCGAAGCCCGAAGTCCAAAGTCCGAAGGAAGTCCGAAGTCCGAAGCCCGCAAACACCCCTGCTCACGAGCAATGCGGAAGGACCAAGGGCAACGCCCCGGTGCGTCTCAGGCCGAGCGCCATCCCCTTGTAATCCCCCTGTAATCCCCCTGTATTCCCCCTGTATAACCCCCGTATGCCTCCAGACCCGGGTTCATGGCGCTCCTGACGGAGATTCAGGAGCTTCCGGGCGTGCCCAGGTAGTGTGGTATCTCAGAATTCCGTGCACATTTGCGGGCCACAGCGCCAGAGGACAGGCGCAGTCCAAGACGCTAACGCGCCCTCGCCTGCGCCAGAAAACGCGAAGCGTCTTGGACTGCGCCTGTCCTCTGGCGCTTTTGACGGGCTGCTAAAAGTAATCTCAACTCTGAGACACCACACTAGGATCGCCGACGCTACCCGCTTGCAGTCTTCTCGAATTCGGCTACGCTCAGCCCTGGTGAGCGCGTCAGACCCAACCGCGGCGGCGAAAACTTCCAGTGCGGGCGAAACATTACCCTGCTCGCCGGTCTTTCTCACCACGCACTGGTCGGTCGTGCTCACCGCTGCCGGCACCGACACCACCAGCGCCCGCCAGGCGCTTGGCGAAGCTGTGCCAGACCTACTGGTATCCCCTTTACTCCTACGTGCGCCGGCGCAATTACTCCCCGCCCGATGCCGAGGACCTGACCCAGGAATTCTTCGCCCGGTTCCTGGAGCATCATTGGGTGGGCGACGCCGACCGCGAGAAGGGCCGCTTCCGCACGTTCCTGCTCTCCGCCATGAACCACTTCCTCGCCAACGAATGGGACAAAGCCCGCGCCCAAAAGCGCGGGGGCGGCGTGCCACCTTGCTCCCGCTCGAGTTCGACACGGCGGAAACCCGCTACATGCCGCGAGCCCGCGGACAATGTGACCCCTGAGCAGCACTTCGAGCGGCGCTGGGCGCTGACGCTGCTCGACACCGTCGTGAAGCGTTTGCAGGCCGAATATGAGCAGGACGGCAAGGCAGCATCTGTTCGCGGCGCTGAACCCGTGCCTGGTCGGTGACCGCACCGCGCAACCCTACGAAGAGCTGGCCGGAAGCTGGGCACCAGCGAGGGAGCCGTCAAATCAGCGGTGCACCGGCTCCGCCAGCGCTACCGCCAATTGCTCCGGGACGAGATCGCCCAAACCGTCGCCGGGCCGGACGAGGTGGAAGAGGAATTGCGCCACCTGATCGCGGTGCTGGGCGGGCGATCCGCCGTGAGGGACGGAATTGAATGGAGCACTGGATTATTGGAATGATGGATTGATGGAATGGCGGAATGGTGGAAGGATGGCTCGGCAATGAAGGACAACGCCACATAATGGCAGTGGCCCAGAATCCATCCATCCATCATTCCATTCATTCCAGCATTCCAGTATTCCATTCCTCCTCCATTCCATTATTCCATTATTCCATCATTCCCTTCTCCCCTCTCGGGCAACCTTTGCCCGCCGTTTCCTAAGTAACTGGTAGAAGGAAGCTAGTTATGGAAACGGAACGCATTTGCCCAAGTTGCCACAAACCGCTGCCAGCCGGATGTGCCGCTGGGGCTTTGCCCGGAGTGCCTGATGAAAGCGGGCCTCAACACCGGGCCCCAGCCCGGGACGGGGGCCACCACGGGCCCGAGCTTTGTGCCGCCGCCGGTGGCCGAGTTGGCCAAGCTGTTTCCCCAGCTCGAAGTCCTCGAGTTCATCGGCCAGGGCGGCATGGGCGCCGTCTATAAGGCCCGCCAGCCATCGCTGGACCGGCTCGTCGCGCTGAAGATCCTGCCCCCAACCGCGGCCGGCGACCCCGGCTTTCGCCGAGCGGTTCAACCGCGAGGCCCGCGCCCTGGCCCGCCTGAACCATCCCAACATCGTCACCGTGCACGACTTCGGGCAGGCGGGCACGTTGCATTACCTGGTGATGGAATTCGTGGATGGCGGCAACCTGCGGCAAATCGAGCGCGCCGGTCGCCTCACGCCCGAACAGGCGCTGGCCATCGTGCCGCAGATCTGCGAGGCCCTCCAGTTCGCCCACAACGAAGGCATCGTCCACCGCGACATCAAGCCCGAGAACATCCTGCTCGACAAGAAGGGCCGGGTGAAGATCACCGACTTCGGCATCGCCAAGATCCTCGGCCTGACCGCCGAGGAGGCTCCACTGACCGGCGCCCGCGACGTCGTCGGCACGCCCCACTACATGGCCCCGGAGCAAATCGAGAAGCCGCGGACCGTGGACCACCGGGCGGACATCTACTCCCTCGGCGTCGTGTTCTACGAGATGCTGACCGGCGAGCTGCCCCTCGGCAAGTTCGCCCCGCCCTCCCGCAAAGTGCAAGTGGACGTGCGCCTGGACGAGGTGGTGCTGCACGCGCTGGAGAAAGAACCCTCGTTGCGCTACCAGCAAGCCAGCCAGGTCAAGACGGCAGTCGAGACGATAGCGAAGACCGAGGCCAGAAGGTCGAGGCCCGAAGGGCTGCTCCCGACGCCGAAGCCGACGCGCTGGAGCAGGACGTGCTGGCCCGCGATTACCGCTGGACATCCGCCATTGCGTGCGCCGTGGATGGGCGTTGGTATGGAGTGATTTCTGGCCGCTGGTCGGCATCACTGCGCTGGTGCTGGTCCTCTTGGCGGCGGCGAGTTCGGTCGGGCAAGTATCGCAGTCCGTTGGACACCTCTCTTTTAACACCTCGCTGCTGAGCGTGCTGCTGAGCGGTCCACTCATAGGCGGGCTTTATTATTACCTGCTCAAGAAGATTCGCGGCGAGCGGGTCCGCACCGAAACCGCCTTCGCCGGCTTCAGCAACTCGCTGCTCCATCTGTTCCTGGCCAGCTTCGTCACCGAGGTGCTGACGGTGCTCGGCCTGCTCTGCCTGATCCTGCCCGGGATCTATCTCTTCGTCGCCTGGTTCTTTGCCCTGCCGCTGGTGATTGACAAACGGCTTGAGTTCTGGCCCGCCATGCGCCTGAGCCGCAAGACCATCACCAAGCACTGGTGGAAGTTCTTTGGCTTCCTCCTCGTGCTCTTGCTCATCAACCTGGGCGGCGTTCTGGCCTGCGGGATCGGTGTTCTGATCACCCTCCCCGCCACCTTCGCCGCGCTCATGTATGCCTACGAGGACATCATCAACCCGGCGGGAGCCACCGCCGAGCCGCCCGTCGAGCAACCCGTGCCAACCCCGCCAAGCCCCGTGCCGCCGATCATCGCCGTGCCTCCGCGGCATGCATAGGCTGGAGGTTGCACGCTGGTAGGGCGCGCAGTCCCCTGCGCCCCGCGGGCGTGGCCTCACCGTGCGCTCTCGCCCGTTCGCGGCACGCAGGAGGCTCAGAACTCCTGACTCACTGCAGGATCTTGGAGCGGCGTGGAATTTGCCTGAGCCGGTTTTCGAGTTGGGTGGTTGCTTTCCCCCTCACTCCGGCCCTCTCCCTTGGGGAGAGGGAGGATCATCCGCCGTGCTGCGACAAATCGGAGCGTCCAGGCATATCCCGCGACGGTCGGCGGGCACCCTCTCCCTAAGGGAGAGGGCCGGGGTGAGGGGGAACAGGGCTCACCTTGTTCCCACGGGATCAGGATGTCTGGGGCTCTGATCAGACGCAAAGTCGCCGGCCCCCAAAGAGATTTGAGCCTCCTTACGTCGGCTGCTACATCTTCTAAGCGCGCTCCAGGCTGACCCCTGGGCCTCGCTGGCCGCCCTTCTTCGCCGCACCCGGGAACCGGGTGCTCCTGTCCCCGCGCCGCCTGGAAGTCAGGTGAAGATTGACCACAGCTTCTTGTTCCGCCGCTTCTCATCCGAGAGCACGAGTTCACGGATCGCCTCGGGAAGATGCTCGCGCTGCCATCGGCATTCGCGCTCGCCGGCCTCCTTCGCACCGGGTGCCGGCGACGCCAGGCGCACCGCTTTGATGGCGTAGGCGGCGGCGCCCAGTTCATGGTCCGCCATGTGCGCCGTCGCGACGGCGTGCCCCGCCGCGCGGGCCGCTTCGCGTGCCGCGCCGTCAACCGCCCCTCTCGCAGCCGCGTGAGCCCCAACGGCCGCCTCCCGCGCCTCGCCGACCGTGGCCTCGCCCCGAGACCACGCCCGGGCCGTCTCAATCGCCCGGCGCGGCCGGTCATCCTCCGGGTGCTTGGCCGTGAACAACGGCAGCACATGCTCCGCGCAATCCGCCGCCCAGCTCGCGAGTAGTCGGTGGCGTACCACATCAAGCAGTCCGCCGCGGTGGACAGCTACCAAACGAGGATCCCTACCCATCACGGCTCGCACGTCATTCATGCCTCAAGACGGAAATGCGCACCAGTCGGTTGCTCCCGTTAAACTCCCAAGTCGCCACAACGGAAGTGCGATAAGGAAAGGGGTCGTGTCTCAGTTGTCCCGATAATGCGGTGACGTCAGTGTCCGTGCCGGTAGCGAAAGTAATGTAGCTGTCCGTGCGGACATCAGGCCTGATCCAGCTTCTGCTCTCGGCCACGGAGCGGACCTCGGTCATGCTGGTACCCAACGGGGTAACTCTGAGCAGCGCGTTGTGAATATCCTCTTCGGATTCCCAGGCAGGGCGCAAGTGAACCCAAGCCGCAAGCAACACTACAACACCTGAAGCTGCGACCACGAGTGGACGTTTAGGATGCATATCAACTGCTCGGCGGGGCCGCGGTTGGCTGGCGCGGATTGTTGGCTGTGAACAACTGCTTCACCGGCTCCCGCATCAACAAGACGATCGTAAACACGCCCAGCACCGTGCCAAAGGGCATGAAAATGCACTCAACCCCTCCCATCACCAGACAGAACATGTAATGCCGCCGCTTCGCCAGAAACCGACCGGTCGCAAGCACCAACCCCGCAAAGCTCCACCCGAGGGTGATAAACGCCGCGGCGAAGATCACAAAGAACCAGCCGAGGAAGGCCGGCGGTGGCCCTCCTTTGCCCGCGAACTTCTCCGGCGCGAGGATGAAGAACAGCCCGAATATCAAATGGAAGATCGGGAACAGCGCGAACAGCCCCGCCAGCCCACCGACCACGTAGTGGAAGATGGACAACAGCCTCAGATGCTCTTCATCTTGCGTCATGACATGTCTCTTTCAGCCAAGTGATTAGACAGGTCTGGATAACATCCCATTTTGGGGTGTTATCCGAACGCCCCGCCTGCTCGGATGAAGGGTTTCTCTTGATCAAGGCCATTTCTACTCCTCCTACGTTCGGCGGTAAAGCCACATTTTGACGAGGTCTTGAGCTTGGGCGCAGATCAGGTCTTCCGCGGGGAGACGAAAGGTTTGAGATGCGTTGGCAACTTGTAAACCACCACAGAGTCCCTGGGCTCCACAGCCAGCGGACCTTTTCTGAGCCCGGAATACGGATCGGGACCTCCAGGAACCATTTGGCGCAAGCGCGGCGCAGAGAGGCGGCGGCTCCGTTAGTGCGGTGTCTGAGAAGTCCGAGTTCCTTCCGGGGCCAATCCAAAGCGTTGGAGGACTACCGCAGTCCAGGACGCTAACACGACCACCGATGCGCCCGGTAACGCGGAGCGTTTTGGACTGCGGTAGTCCTTTACCACTTTCGCTGCCCGGCGCCAAGGGGATAGGTAGTCCTGAGACCTCGCGCTAGTGCCTGGTTGTCAATGGGTTACGCAGAAACGCTTGCGAGGATGCCCCCCAATGACCCGGATCCGGGAGCCCACACCTCCTTCGCTGGCCACGCGGCTGCCGCACGTGGGCGACCCGGGAGCCGGGCCATTGAGCGCCGAAGCCGAATACGCGGACCGGGTCAGGACCGCGGTGCAACGGGCTGCACCCGTCGGCCGGATTAGGCGGTTTTTCGCGCATCCGATATCGCCTTCTCCGCGCAGGCCGGGCATATCCCGTGTGATGTTTCGATGTCGAATCCCTTCGCGAAGTACTGCTCCACTGGAAGCCACTCATCGTCGTGGCTTATCTTCCGGCACCACGCACAGACTCTGAGGAAGCCCTCCAAGTAGTGAACTCGTGCCAAAAGCCTCTTGGTGGCCGTGTGCACCGTAATCCACACGACCACCACCAGAAAGGTTTCGATGGCGGCCTCGCGCCAGTTCGTTTGGGTCTTGCCGCCAAACAGGAGTCGCGGCAAATCGAGCAATTCGTTGGTCCACGACAGGATAATGATGGCGAGAAATCCGCCATTCCCATACCACAATATCCGTTGGGGCTTTTTGAGGTGTGTCATATACAACCCGTGGTGCCGCCTAACGACGGGAGCCTGCCGGCGATAACGTTCCACTTGTTGATGAGCGAATCGGCTGGCTCCGCTCTCCGGTCCGTCTCGTGCCGGCCATTAATGCCGGCAGCCGTAATCTGGTCGGGAGCCGACGCCCCGCAACGCTTGGACATGACATGCTTTCGATCTCGTTCCATCTATCCATATCCCAAACCCCAATGCGGCGTCTTGCAAGGAATTTCCTGCGAGCTTGATACTCGCAGTCTCCGCCCCACGGCCGTGATCCCGTACAGCCCGGCAGCCAGCAGCCGTCCGGTAGAGGGCTCGGGGACAGGCCGAGGCCTCGCTCCGAGGTCCAGAGGATTGAATTCCACCGGCTCCCTAAAAAGCCTTTCCGGTTTGGGGGCTTTGGCGGCAGCCTTGGGGATGAGAACATGAACGAGCGGCTTCAGGACTGCGAGTTGCTGCGGGCGTTTGCGCGGCAGGGTGACCAACCGGCTTTCGCCGCAGTCGTCCGCCGTCACCTGGACCTGGTCTTCGCGACGGCGTTGCGCAAGCTCGAAGACCCGGGCGCGGCGGAGGAGGTGGCGCAGAACGTCTTCGCCGCCCTGGCCCGCAAGGCATGGCAGTTCGCCCCGGATGATTCGCTGCCCGCCTGGCTCCACCGCACAACCCTGCTGGAAGCCAAATCCTGGCTGCGCGGCGAGCTTCGACGCCGTCGCCGTGAGCAAACCGCCGCCGAACTGGGCACAACCATGAAGACCCCGGACGAACAACCCGCTTTGCGCGCCCTCGTCCCAATGCTGGACGAGGCGCTGCTCTCCCTGCGCGAGAAGGACCGCACGGCCCTGCTGCTGCGCTATTACGAAAGCCAGTCGCTGCGCGGCGTCGGCACCGCTCTCGGCGTCAGTGAAGACGCCGCCCGCAAACGCGTCGGCACGGCGCTGGAGTCACTCTCGGCCTTCTTCCAGCGTCGGGGCTACAAGACCGCAACTACTGCGGCCGCTGCTGCCGCCTTGGAACAAACCGCCGCTTCAGCCCCGGCGACGGTTGCCGCTGCAATTGCCCAAGCCGCTGTGCAGGCCGTCCCGCCGGGGCTCGCCGGCTTGACCGGTCTGCTGAGCCGGGTGACGAGCTTGACGAAGGTGCAGACGGCGGCCTTGTGCCTCGTCCTGGCGGCGATGCCCGCCGTTTGGCAATGGCATCAGGCCCAAGCGGCCCGCCAGGATGCCGCCAGCGCCCAACTGGCGGTCGAGACTGCCCGCGCCCGGCAGGAGCAAGCCGCCTCGGACCTCGATCAGCTTCGCGCCGAGTCTGCCCGGTTGGACGGCGCGTTGGCCCGCGCTACCGAAGCCCAGATCCTTAGCAATGAAGCCGCGCGCAAGGACGATGCCTTGAAGGCGCGGCTATTCAGCTTGCTGACCGCCAGCGATTACCATTGGCCCGCAGACCTGGACTTTGTTCGCATCCCCAAGTCTGCCGTGAAGGAGCTGAATCCGCTCCGCGCGGTTGATCTCTCGGGCAGGATCAAGGATTGGGGCGCGGAACTGCTGGGGCTGACGCCGGCCGAAAAGCAGCCGCTCGAAGCCGCCTTGCGTGCCCAGTCGGAAGCTCTGAGCCAGTTGGCTGCGAGCCAGGCTCACGAAACCAACTACCTGCCGGCTTCCGTGGCCGTGAGTTTTGCTGGCAAGCCGTACCAATCAAAGTCAGTTTGGGTCCCTCCCACCGACTCCGGCCCGCTGATGACGAACCTCCTGGGCGAGGTCAGCGGCATCCTGGGCAATGACCGGGCCCAACTCCTGCTCGGCGACGCCGTTGCAGGCAAGTCCAGCTATTCCTCCACCTGGGGCGGCGCTTTTAGCGACCTGTCAAAAGGGGAACTGTTTACCGTCTGCGTCAACCCCGACGACCCGGAAGGGCTGGCTTGCAGCCAGTTTCGGAATGCGACCGGCGGAGGCGGCGTGTCCCAGAACCGGCATCAGGTGAGGCTGTGGTCCGTCCCCGAGGCCATCAGCAGCCGGTTCTTTGATCCCTGGCTGGCGCAAATGGGCATCACCAACATTGCTTCGAGGGCCAACCCATGAGAAAGATTCTGCTCGCCGTGCTGATCTTCGGCGCCGGCGCCATCGCCGCGGCCCGAATGAACTGCCTCGTTCGCCAAAGCCGAAGCTCAGCCGCCCAAAGCCGCGCGGAAAGCGTTCGACTCGCCGATCAGAATCGCAGCGGCGAAGGCCTCGGCAACCGAATTGCGCGCGCAGGTGGAGGCCAGGAGGGCGCAGCTTGCCGAGGCTCCGACCGCCCCAGGCCGTTCTACCGCCCCAGTCAAGGCTGCCGGGAATTCAAGACCGGACTCCTCGCGAGAGCTTCCTTCAGAACTCCTGGAACGGCTGGGCTTCGGGTGGAATAGCTCGTCCGATTACGTCCTCGTGAGCAAGGCTGCGCTCGAAGACATCTACCTGCGGGGGATTGACGACAAGGGCGCCTTCACGCCGACCGCTTGTGCTGTCCTGGGTCTGACTGCGGAAGAGCGCGATGCCGTCGAGGCGGCTTTCAAGCGCGTCGAAGCCCAATACGCCGAGTGGGTCAAGTCCGCGGTGCAACGGGCTGAACCCGCCGGCGATATCGTGGCCGACTACCGGCTCCCGGCCAATCCCACCCTCGCCCAGCAAATCCAGGCTGACGGCGAGGCGCTGCTGCTGCAAACGCTCGGTCCGGACCGGGCTCCCCTCGCGCGCTCATACGCGGGGGCGTGGATATTTGGGCACGGGAACCTGGGCGCAACGCCGATTCGGCTCACTGTGCGTCGGCGTCCCGAGGGCCAGCAGCCGCGGTTCTGGTGGCAGATTCAGGCTGAAGCCGGCGACAGTGCCAGCAGCGATACTCTCACTTCCAAGGACTTCCCAGAGGTCTTCCGGCAGGTATTCCCCGGCGGCTGGCGGGACGTAGCCCAGCGCGAAGGCTTTGATCTGCCGGAGGGTTTCCAGTAAGGCCAGGACTACCTGTGTCAATGGGCTTGCTCTCAGGCCACCGATGGCCTATTTTGGCGACCCAAACTGACAGGTTGACACCGGCGCGGGTTTGTGGTTTTATACGCGTCCTTTTGGTTGATTGATTTTATGTATGCTGTATTAGAAACAGGAAGCAAACAGTACCGCGTTAGCGCGGGCGATACGCTGCAAATCGAACGCCTGACCGTTGAGGCCGGGCAGCCGGTGACTTTTGACCGCGTGCTCTTGGTCAACAACGATGGCAAACTGTCCGTGGGTGCCCCCACTGTGACCAGCGCCACGGTGGTGGCCGACGTCGTCGAGCACATCCGCGGCGAGAAGAAACTCACCTACAAGATGAAACGCCGCAAGGGCTACCACAAGACGATCGGCCATCGCCAGGAATTGACGGTGGTGAAGATCAAAGAGATTAAGACCCAATCGGAGGCCGGCGCGCCGAAGCAGCGGCCGCCGCTTCCCCAACACCCGCAACCACTTAAGAGTTTATGGCACATAAGAAAGGTCAAGGCAGCGTCCGCAACGGGCGCGACAGCGTCAGCAAACGGCTGGGCGTGAAACGATTTGGCGGCGAATTTGTCACCGCCGGCAGCATCCTCGTCCGGCAGCGCGGCACGAAGTTCGTCGCCGGCAAGAACGTCGGCACCGGGCGCGATTGGACGTTATTCGCCCTCGTGGACGGCAAGGTGGCTTTCGACAAGAACAGTCACCGCATTAACGTGCTGCCGGAGGCTCCCCCAGCCGCCGGCGGACCAGACAACTTTGCGGCGAGGCGTTGGCCTCGCCGTTTTCTTGGGGAGGACCGGCGATGGGATCGAATATGGAATACTGGAATATGGAGCTGGAATGTGGAATGCTGGAATGCAACGATGCCATCTCCGATTCCGTCATTCCATATTCCATGATTCCAGTATTCCATCATTCCATCCCGCTTCTTCTGATGTTTATTGACGAGATCAAAATCTACGCGCGGGCGGGCCACGGCGGCAAAGGCTGCGTCGCCTTCCAGCGCGAGAAGTATCGTCCCAAAGGCGGGCCGAGCGGCGGCAACGGCGGGCGCGGCGGCGACGTGATCCTCGAAGCCGACCATGATCTGAACAATCTCATCGCGCAGTATTATCAGCCGCGGCTCATGGCGCAGGACGGCAAAGGGGGCATGGGCAATGGCATGGACGGCCACGCCGGGCAAGGACCTGGTCGTCAAAGTCCCCTGCGGCACGCTGGTCTGGCGGCTGGACCCGGCGACGCCCGGAAGAGCGACCGAGCATCCGGGCAGCCGAAGCAGGCGCACCCCGTCCCTGCTCAGCCGGCTTCCAGCGGAGCGGCCGCTGTTCGGCGCTCGCGGGCAGCGCGCCAGGCGAGGTGGAAATCGATCTCCCGAGCGAGAACCGGTAGCGAACGCCGCCAGCACGCGCGGACCCAGCCACAGCGCGAGCTGGTGATCGACCTGACCGAGCACGGCCAACGCTTCGTCCTGTGCAAAGGCGGACGCGGCGGCTTGGGCAACCGCAACTTCGCCACCGCCGCACGCCAGACCCCGCGCTTCGCCCAACCGGGCGAGCCGGGCGACGAAGGCGACTTCCTCCTGGAACTGCGCATCATGGCCGAAGTCGGCCTGGTCGGCTATCCCAACGCGGGCAAATCCACCCTGCTGACGGCCATCTCGCGCGCCCGGCCCAAGGTCGCGCCCTATCCCTTCACCACGCTCCATCCCCAAATCGGCATTGTGGAATATGCCGATTTCCACCGCCTCACCGTATGCGATGTGCCGGGCCTGATCGAAGGCGCGCACCGCAATGTCGGCCTGGGCCACGAGTTCCTGCGGCACATCGAGCGGTGCATGGTCCTGGTGCTGCTGCTCGACATGGCCGGCACGGACGACCGCGCCCCGTGGGACGATTACAAGAACCTCCTGAAGGAACTGGAGCTTTACGACCCGGCGCTGCTCGACAAGCCGCGCCTGGTCGTCGCCAACAAGATGGACGAGCCAGCCGCCGAGGAGAACCTGAAGAAGTTCAAACGCCGCATCCGCAAGACCCCCGTCCTGCCCATCGCCGCCGCCTTTGATGAAGGCACCGAGAGTTCAAGCAAACCATCCGCGCTGCCGTAGCCAGCGCCGCAGTGTAGTAACAGCGTAAGCCGTTCGAGCGATCTCTTCGGACTTCGCCCCTATTTCAAGCTTCGGCCTGCGGGCCTCGGATTTTCCCTTTGTCCTTTTGGCCTCGTTCTGGGTATAACTGGCCCATGCTAAAGGCAGGCATCATCGGTCTTCCGAATGTGGGGAAATCCACGCTCTTCAACGCCGTCACCCGCTCCCATAAGGCTCCGCCTGTATCGGCCCGCCCAGGCGCGGTGCGATTACGAATCTGCTTTGCTGCTTTCACGCCGCCCGTGTAAACCTGAACCTTCTAAAGATGAAACCAAGCCTTCCCTCTGATGCCGAACTAGCCGTCCTCGCCCGCCAAGTGGATGAGCAGCTCATAGCCCTGCAAACCGGCGCTGCCGGCCTGGTCCGATTCCGCGGCCTCGACCCCGGCGAACGCGCCGAACTCCCCGCCGCCCCCGAACAACAGGCCGTCATCGAGCGCGCCACGGGCGAGCCGTTCGAGACTTTCTGGCAGAAATACAAACGCCACGCCCGACGTGACCTTTGTCTGCCCGGCGGCCTGCTCCACACCCAATGGGAGAAATGGCGCGACCTCCAGAGCAAGGACGCCGTCAAGATGTCCCTCGCCGCGCTGGCCGGCATGGGCATCTCCACCGCCAACGTCCCCGCCCTGGCCGTCGCGGCCACCGTCTTCCTCCTCAATGTGGTCGGCAAGATCGGCATCGAGGCCGTCTGCGAAGGCTGCGCCGAGGAGGAAGCCGCACGCGACAAGGCCCGCAAGACAGCAGCGGACGAGAAGTTCAAACAGCACTAGCCAACCATCCAAGCAAGGAGCCAAGTCGTGTCCACCGAACTGAACCTCCGCTTCCCCGACGAACACCACGCCATCGTCCGCCTCGGCTCCAAGGATGAGGGCTCGGGCCAATTGCCGTTCACCGTTCCCATCGCCAGCAAGGACCTTCACGACCTCGCCTGGTATATCGAAACCTATGGCGCCCATTCGCTCGGTGACCCGGATGACGACGAAGCCAAACGCATCGCGACGCAGCTTCCCGCCTGGGGCCAGGCCCTCTTCAACGCCGTCTTCACCCAGCGCGAAGCCCAGCGCCGGTTCAACTCGTTCCAGGACACCGATGGCGACTCCCGCCTGCTCACCATTTCCGCCGAGCATCCCGCCATCCTCGCGCTCCCATGGGAATTGCTCCACGACCCCGCGCCCGGCGGCGGCTACCTGTTCATGGAAACGCCGCGCATCAGCATCCGCCGCCGCGTGGCCGGCGCGACCGGCGGACGCACCCTATTCAAGCCCACGCCCAAAGACTCCCTCCATCTCCTCTTCGTCATCAGCCGGCCTGCGGACACCGGCTTCCTCGATCCGCGCGCGGACTCGCAGCCGGTACTCGATGCCATTGACCAGCACGCGCCGGGCCGTATCACCTGCGAATTCCTCCGCCCGCCCACGCTTGACGCCCTGATCCAGCGGCTGGAGGACAAGACCAAAACGCCCGTGGACATTCTCCACTTCGACGGCCACGGCGTCTTTGATCGGCACGGCAATCTGCCGAATCGCGCTGCCGCCGCCCAGACTCTGCGCATTGCCCGGCTGGAAGAAATGCTACGCGACAAAAAGGTCGAAGTCCCCGTGGACCCGGACTGCCCGCCCAACACCGGCTATCTGCTCTTCAAGAAAGCCGACGGCTTGCCCGACTTCGTTTCCGCCGCCAAGCTCGGCGACAACCTCCATCGCCATAAAGTCTCCCTCGTCATTCTCTCCGCCTGCCAGTCCGCTACCATCGGCGACGAGGAGAAGAAGACGGACGGCCAGCCGGAGCGTCCAATGGGCAGCGTGGCCGCGCGGCTCACCGCCACCGGCATCCCGTCCGTGCTGGCGATGACGCATTCGGTGCTCGTCCACACCACGCGGGCATTGTTCAGGGAGTTCTACAAGGAACTGGCCGGGCACAAGGGCATCGGCGAGGCGCTCGACAACGCCCGCCGCTACCTCGCCAATCACCCGGAGAAATACGAAGTCCAGCGCGGCCCCGACCGCCTGAAGCTCAAGCTCTACGACTGGTTCCTGCCCGCCCTCTACCAACAGGGCGCGGACACGGCGCTGCTCAAGGAGCCGAGTAGCCGCGACGTCAGTCCGCGCAAACTTCCGCTGGACAAGATCAACGCCGACTGACGTCGGCGGCTACGATTCGCTACAACCTTCCCAAAGTCCCCGAAGCCGGCTTCTTCGGCCGCAAGCGCAGTCTCTGGGAGATCGAGCGGTGGTTCGCGGGCGCGGCGCGGCGCATCACGCTCACCGGCTTTGGCGGACAGGGCAAAACCGCCCTTGCGCAGGAGGCGGGACGCTGGCTCAGCCGCACCGGCCTGTTCCGGGCTGCCGTGTTCGTGGACTACTCCCGCGTCCAGGCCGCCGATGCCGTGGCCGTGGCGAAGAACGAAATCGGCAAGGTGCTGAACCAGACCTTTATTGACGCCGAGGCCGCCACCGCCGCGCTGGAACAGACGCCCACGCTTGTCATCCTCGACAACCTCGAAGCGCTCGCGCCGGACTCGTTGCGGGCGCTGCTGGACGCGGCGGTGCCGTGGTCCGAGGCGGGCGGCTCGCGCGTGCTTTGCACCACCCGCCGGCCCGACTTCGGCCATGCGGCCTACCGGGTCGAGGGCACGAACGTCCACCGGCGCATCCAGCTTGAAGGGCTCGGCGGCAAGGCGGCGCCCGACGATGCGCTCGAATGGTGCGCGGCGTTGATGAAGCTGCCGCCCGCGCCCACCGTGCCCGCGCCCACCGTGCCCGCGCCCAGGCGCGAGGCGCTCATCGAGTTGTTCGACCGGGTGAAGTTCCATCCGCTCTCGATCCGCGTGCTGGCGCAGCAGCTCAAGACGCGCCGCATGGCGGAACTGGGGGAGAGACTGGAGCAGTTGCTCGCCGCCGGTAGCAGCCGACGTGAGGAGGCTCCCGCTTCGCCGTAGGAAACAAGGCGGAGCCCGGTGCCTCGGGGGCTACAATACGTAGACGAAGACACGCCCGCCGGGCTGCTGGCCTCGCTCGAACTCTCGCTCGACAAGCTGGACGAGGCCGCCCGCCAGGTACTGCCGCGACTGGGCGTCTTTCAGGGCGGGGCGTTTCAGGACGATTTGATTGCGATCACTGGTTTGGGCGACACCGGCGAGCGCGAAATCTCGCGGGCTTCCTCGCGCGCCGTCGAACCTGCAGGACGGCTGGAGTCTTCCGAAGCGCGAGGCAGCCGGTGCCGGACGAGCGAAACTGGCAATCTGTGGCCGGGTTGCGCGCCGAATTCGCGAAGGTCCCGCCCCTCGCCGGCAACCTCTGGCCCGGCCTGCGCCGGCAGTTGGAGGCGGCGGCGCTGATCGAGGCGGAGGACGTTCCGGGCGTGACCGTGCCGTTCCTACGGTTTCATCCCACGCTGGCGCCGATGCTCTGGGCGCGATTGGACGCCGCCGAGCGCGAGCGCCTGACCACCGTCCACCGCCAGCGCTACTACGCCCTCTCCCGCTACCTCTACCGGGAAGACCAACGCAATCCGCACCAAGCGCGGGCCGTCGCGTGGCGGGAGCTGCCCAACCTCCTGCACGCCGTACCACGCCGCCCTTGACGCCGGCGACACGGACGCGGTGGACTTTGCCGACAAAGTGAACCGGTTCCTTGGCTACTTTGGGTTCAAGCAGGAGGCGGAGCGGCTGTCGGCCAGGGCGCAGGCGGCGGCGGGCCGAGCGCCGGGTCGCAGGCGTGGTACTTCGCCGCAGTCCAACCGGGGCGAGCAATTGCTCGCTTCGGCCAGGTGGCCGAGGCGGCACAGGTCTTCCAAGGCATCCTTCAGCAACTGGGCGACACGCCTATTGCAGCGGGCCGCGACCCTGGTGCCGCTTTGGGCCGGTGCTTACGCGCGGGCGGACGGCCAGACTTGGCGGCCAAACTGCCCGGACGCTATTTCTGTTTGCGACAAACTTGATCCGAGCGACGGGGTGAAGCGACATCGGGGCGCATGCTGACCGGCCTGGCCGATGCACTTATAGACCAAGGCAAGTTTGCTGAGGCGCGGCTGGCCTATCAGGACGGGCTGAAGGTTAAGGAGGAACTAAAGGACCTGCGCGGGCAAGGCGTGACGCTCTGCCAACTCGGCACGCTGGCGATGCGGGAGGGCAATAAAGGGTGGCTTCGAAGCAGCTCTGGCGCTTTCCAGCCGCGCTTGCACTGGTTCAGCAATTGGCGAACCGGTGAGCGAAGCGGTGGATCTGGCATCAGCTTGGCATGGTCTTGGAGGAAGCGCAGCAGTGGGACGAAGCCGAGCGGCACTACCGCGAGTCGGCGCGTATCAAGGAAGATCGCGGCGATCTGGCGGGCGCAGCCCGGACTTGGAACCAGTTGGCCCTCGTCGCGGAGGGGGCCGGCAAGTCGGACGCGGCGGAGATGTGGTATCGGAAGGAGATCGAGGGGTTGTCGCGCAGGCAAGGAAACCGAAGGAAGCTCCCGACCTCAACAACCTCGCCGACCTTCTGCGTGCTCAGCCCGGTCGGCTGGCCGAGGCGCGGCAACTGGCGGAGCAGGCGCTGGCCATCAAGCAGACCCTCGACCCCGGCGCGGCGCAGATTTGGACGACCTACAACATCCTCGCCCAGATTGCGGAGCAGGAGGCGCAAGCCGCGACCGGTGCCCGCCAGAAGGCGGACCTCCAAACCCAAGCCGGCGAATACCGCCGCCTCGCCCGCGAGGCCAAGCGTAACTTCGCCGGCACCCGGCATGAACTCCTACAACTTGCCCCAGTGATTCTTGGCGCCGTCGCCGGCTGCGCCGACAAGCGGAAGGACTTTAGGCTTGCAGAAATTGGAGCCGAGCTCGCCCAGCGGGCCCCGAAAACGATCGCTCTCCCGCCATCGGACGCATCCTCGCTGGTGAGCGCGACGGAAGAGCCCTCTGCGACGGGCTCGACTTGACGACGCGATGATCATCGAAACCATCCTCGCCGGTCTGCGCGACCCGCAGACGCTCGCGGACCTGCTCCCCTCCGACCGTCAGCGGCTGAGTAACCGTAAAGGCAGGGTCCTTTGCTGGTCAGCCAGTCCGCCTCCGGCCTTCGCTGGGGGCACTGGCGTCTTGGCCGCGCAGCGCTGTTTGACCCATAGTTCCCCGCTAAGTTACCCGATGGCGAGGCGCACCCGGCTCCGCTGCTCGGCTCCGGCCGCGATGCAGGCCTTCCGCTGCGCCTGGGTCAGCACACCCCTGTATTCGGCTGAAGCCGCCCGGAGCGGGCCCGGAAGCCCGGTTGCGCGCAGGCGTTTTGGGATCGGTCGGTTTGGCCCAGCGGCGCCGGCGTAGCCAGTTTGCTGCGCAGGTACCGCGCCCAATCGCCGCAGCGCCCGCTTTTGATGGTAGGATCAAGGCATTCTCCCCCAGCGGCCCAAGTAAGGGCAAGGGAGGCACCGGTTGGGTCTCAGGTGGGCGGGCAGCTTGACACCCGCTTGCGGCATCCGCTTTCTGGCTGATTTACGCTTCATAATATGTCACTACGCGCCAATCTCCGCCGGATCGGCCAAATCCCGGCATCTCGCTGTCCCCGTCCCAGATTCACCGAAAGAGTCGAGCTAAGTTTTGGCGTTGCAATGGGTTAACTCCAACAGCCAGACCAGACTAGCGTGGCCGGCGGTGCGGCCTGAACCGGGCGCTCGTCCCGCTGCCGGCCCTCCCTGGAGCATTGCCAGTATTGCTCCAGTATTACTCCAGTATTGCCCTGGTGTATCCCCCATGTTGATGCCATCAACATGGGGGCAATACCGGATATACGCTAGGGCGGTCCTGGAGTAATACTGGACTCGCACCGGCCCCGCTCCCCGGCCGTTGAAGCGGGCTTCTACGCTGAGGCAAAGGGTGAACGCGCCGGAGTGCGCCCGTCCTCGGGCGCAGCAGACCTCGACCCGGCGGGCGCATTTGAAGTGTTCGGGCACCGGGGTGCTGGCGGACGCTGCTGCGCCCGAGGACGGGCGCACTCCGGCGGTAGTGTCCGAATGTGCCTTCCCGAGTCCGCTACTTTTTAGTGTTCTTGACGCCGTGGGGGGGTTACTATGGCGCCATGCTAAGGCAGGCATCATCGGGCTGCCCGAATGTCGGGAAGTCCACACTCTTCAATGCCGTCACCCGCTCGCACAAGGCCCCGGCCGAAAACTACCCGTTCTGCACCATCGAACCGAACCTCGGCGTCGTCGACCGTGCCCGAACCCCGGCTGGAACAAGCTCGCCAAAGTTGCCAACGTCAGCACCCGCATCCCCACCGCCATCGAGTTCGTGGATATCGCCGGCCTGGTCAAGGGGGCGTCGCGCGGCGAAGGCCTGGGCAACAAATTCCTCAGCCATATCCGCGAGGTGGACGCCGCTCATCCAGGTCGTGCGCTGCTTCGAAGACCCGGACATCGTCCATGTCACCGGCAGCATCGACCCGGTGCGCGACATCGAGATCGTCACCACCGAACTCATGCTGGCCGACCTGGAAACCGTCCGGAAACGGCAGGAGAAGATCGCCAGCGACGTGAAGCGCGGCGACAAGCACGCATTGCTGGAGGCGCAGTTGCTCGAGAAATTCGGCGCGCATCTCAACGCCGGCAAGCCCGCCAATACGCTCGGCCTGCCGCTGGCACCCGAAGAAAAGCTCATCGCCGCGAAGTTTCTTCCTCCTGACCGACAAGCCAACCGTCTTCGCCGCCAACGTGAAAGAAAACGAACTTGGCCGGCGCCGACACCAACCCGCGGTCGCCCAGGTCCGCGAATATGCCCGGTCGCATCATGCCTGCGACACCGTGGTCGTCTGCGCGCAATTGGAAAGCGATCTCGGCGATTTCTCTCCGGAGGAAGGCGCGGATTATCTCGAGGAACTGGGCGTGGCCGAATCGGGCGTGGCCGCCCTGATCCGCAGCACCTACCATGTTCTCGGACTGCGGACCTTTTTCACCTTCAACGACAAGGAGGTGCGCGCCTGGACGATCCATGCCGGGGACACGGCGGTGAAAGCCGCCGGCACGATCCACACCGATTTCGAGCGCGGCTTCATCAAGGCCGAAACGGTCCACTGGCAGGACCTGGTCAAGGACGGCTCGGTCGGGCATGCCCGCGAGACCGGCCATTATCGCATTGAAGGGCGGGATTACGTCGTCAAGACGGCGACGTGCTGCTTTCAAGTTCAGCGTGTGAAGTGAAGACGCACCTATTGCATTTTGCGGCGGCCCTGCTCATGAGTTGGGCCGGCTCTATCCTTCGCCGCCCCCCTGGCCGATAACTTGCCTCCAGACCTCGCTAACCCCAGCGTTGAGGCCGTCGAATCCCACCCCCGTCAGGGGTTGCCGACCTTCTTCGCCAAACTAAAGCAAGGAAAGGACGTGCGCATCGCCTATTTCGGCGGCAGCATCACCGCCCAGGACGGCTGGCGGCCAAAGAGCCTCAAGTGGTTCCAGGAACATTATCCCGACGCCAAAGTCACCCAGATTAACGCTGCCATTGGGGGCACAGGCTCCGACCTTGGCGTGTTCCGTTGCGGCCAGGACGTGCTCGCTGCGCACCCAGACCTCGTCTTCGTGGAATTTGCTGTGAATGACGGCGGCGCTCCCCCGGCTCAGATTTATCGCTGCATGGAAGGGATTGTGCGCCAAACCTGGCGCGCAAATCCCGAAACCGACATCTGCTTTGTCTATACCCTCGCGGGCAACATGCTGCAGACCCTGCAATCCGGCAAATATCCGCGCGCCGCCAGTGCCATGGAGAAGCTCGCCGATTTCTACGGCATCCCCTCCATCCACATGGGGGTAGAGGTGGCCAAACTGGAAAAAGCCGGACGCCTGATCTTCAAAGGCGAAAGGCCCGAGACCGAGGAAGCTAAAAAGGAACTCGGTGACAGAATCATCTTCTCTCCTGATGCCGTGCATCCCTACCCTGACACCGGCCACCAATTGTACTTGGAAGCCATCGTGCGCTCCCTGCCCGCCATTCAGGCCGCCGGCAAGCCCGGCCCACATTCTCTGGGCGAACCGTTCGTAAGCGATAACTATGAAGAGGCCTCCGTTGTGCCACTGGCCCACGCCCACCTCAGCCCGGGCTGGAGCAAGCTCCCTGCCACCGATAACCTGCGCAAGTCCTTCCAGAACCGATTGCCTGAATTGTGGAAGGCCCTGCCCGGCGCAACGCTCACCTTCCGTTTTCGAGGCACCGCCGCCGGCGTTTACGACCTCCTCGGGCCGGATTGCGGGAAGTTGACCGTGACGGTGGATGATCTTAAGCCGGTCAGTATTGCGCGGTTCGATGCCTACTGCACCTACCACCGACTGGGCAAATTCATGGCCGCCGAGAACCTCACCTATGGCTTGCACACCGTGAAGATCGAGGTCAGTGCCGAGCCGTTGGACAAACTGAAGATCCTCTCTCAGCGGAACGAGAAGATGGACAATCCCAAGCGCTTCGACGGCACCAACTGGTACGCCGGCAGCCTGCTGCTGATTGGCAATTTGGTGGATTAAGCGAGTTTGCCTCATTCGCAAAGGATGGCGCACGGTGGGGAAACGGCACTGTTTTCTTTCTTCTTCCCATCGCTCAACCGGAGTATAAGGCCCCCATGAAGCCGATGTATCTGCAGCCTGTGGGCTTGGGGCTGGCCTTGCTGACCGCCGCAATAATCACCAACACGCACGCCCAGACGGCTGACCTCTGGGCACTGGCCAAAAAGGAGGCCGGCACGCATCGTTTCTCCACTCTGTTCACCGCCCAGGATGTGCGCCGCCACCTCTCCACCGAGGAAGGGCTGAACCAGGCCATGGATTGGTGCAAGACAAACCGCCGTCACCAAGGTCTATGTCGAGTCCTACCGCGACGGCTACACCGGCGGAAAGGACCGCGCTGCAAAACGCCCGGGATAAATTCAAGGCGGCGGGCTTCGTGGTCTCCGGCTGCGTCACTCACCACCAAGGTCGGCAAGCCCTCGACCGGATGGAAGGACACCATCTCCTGCTACACCGACCCCGCCACGCAGGCGAAGGTCAAAGACATCTTCGACCTACGCCGCCGGGATGTTCGACGAGATCATGATCGACGACTTCTGGTTCACCGATTGCACCTGTCCCGAGTGCGAGGCGGCCCGCAAGGCGCGCACCGTCACCGTGGGCGACCAGAAATTACCCCGTCCCCGGCGACAGCTGGGACGACTACCGCTGCGAGCTGATGGTGCAACTCTCGCGCAGCCACGTGCTCGCGGCCGCCCGGCAGGTCAATCCGCAAGGTCAAGATCATCATCAAGTATCCCCAGTGGTATGAGAACTTCCACCAGCGCGGTTATGACGTGGTGCGCGAGACGGCGGACTTTGACCGGATATGGGTGGGCACGGAGTCGCGCGATTACAACGACAAGCGCTGGGGCGGCACGGTCCAATACGAGTCCTATTTCATCATGCGCTGGCTGGGTGGCATCGGCGGCGCCAAGTGCGGCGGCGGCTGGTACGATTGGCTGGGCACCACCGAGAAGACCTACCTGGAGCAGGCCCGGCATGACTATCCTGGGCGGGGCGCGCGAGAGCATGCTGTTCTGCTACGGCGGGCTCCAGGGCACGACCGGCCCGAAAGATGTCGAGGCCCTGCGCGCTGCAAATCCCACGGCTGCTCGCCACCGCGCGCGAGGTCGCCAAACGCCAGCCCGTCGGCCTGGCCGCCTACCGGCCGCCCAACAGCGATCCCGGCAAAGAAGCCGCGCGTGTACGACTTCGTGGGCATGATGGGTCTGCCCCTCGTGCCGTGCCATGAATTCCCCACCAACGCCCAGGCCGCCTTCTTCCCCGCGCATTGCCTCAAGGACAAGGATTTCCCGGCCAAGCTCACCGCCTTCATCGCCACCGGCAAACCGGTGCTGATCACCGACGGCCTGAAGACCCGCCTCGCAGGCCAGGTCAAGCTGGACGCGCCGAATGTCAGTGTCCTGGACGTGAAAGGCGATCCCAAGTCCTTGCTCAATTTATCCCAGGAAGCCCTCGACCAGTTGCGCGCGCCGTTGCTGCGCCCATTCAAGTCCAGTTTCAAAGCACCCAATAAAGTGGCGCTGCAACTCTACAACGACGGCAGTTGGGTGATCTCCAACTTCAACGATGACGTGGCGCCCTGTGGAATTAGACCGCGCCCGTCACCAAGTGGCCGAGCGGGGGTGGCTGAATGCGTGGAAATGAAGGCTTTGCTCCCAAGGAAGCTGCACCAGCCTTGTGATCCCCCCATCTCTCCAAGCGGAATCTGACAAACTCGCCCGGTCCTGGCTGCGGCACGACGCCGGTATGCTGCGGGATTACCTGGTGGCCGGCGTTGAGGACCCGCGCCTCAATGTCCAGAGCATCCTCTCGCGGCACTTCCTGGCGCGCGCCCTGACCGACGAGGGCTTGGGAGCTCTGATGGAGCAGGAGTGCCGGTTTGCCGCTGCTATGAATTGGCTTGCACGGTCTGGTGGGGAACGTGGGCGAGCGCGGACGAACTGGCGCTGGTCTTGTATGGGCTCAAGCGCGGCGCCGCCAACGTCGAGGGCATCGAGATTCCGGATTTCATTCTGCCAGACCTTCGCCGCTCTACCGGCCATCGCTGGGCGGCTCACTGTCCCGAACTACGTCGAGAGCTTCCTGGCGGGAACGGAATTGGCGGGGGGCCAGGCTCGGCCTCATGAGCCCAGCCTCAACACCTTTCGCGACCTTTGGAACCAGGCGCTGGCCCAGGAAGCATTCATGCGTCATACCTCTCCTGTTGGCCCTCCCTCACTCTCCGTGCTGGAGCCCGCCTGCGGTTCGGCCAACGACTACCGTTTCCTCGACGCCTACGGCCTGGCGCGGTTGGTGGACTACACCGGGTTCGACCTCTGCGCCAAGAACATCGAGAACGCCCGCGCGCTCTTTCCCGGGCGTCCGCTTTGACGGTCGGCAACGTGTTCGAGATCGCCGCGCCGGACAAGGCGTTCGACCTTTGCCTCGTCCACGACCTCTTCGAGCACCTCTCGCTGGAGGGAATGCAGGCCGCCGTGAAGGAAGTGTGCCGGGTTACGCGCCAGGGTCTGTGCATCGGCTTCTTCAACATGGACGAGATCCGCGACCACCAGCGTGCGCCCGGTGGAGGAGTATCATTGGAACCTGCTGAGCATGGCGCGCATGAAGGAGTTGTTTGCCAGCATGCGGTTTCGCCGCGCAGGTGGTGCATATCGGCACCTTTCTGCGGCAGCAGATTCGGCTGCGAGCAGACGCACAATCCGAACGCCTACACCTTTCTCGCGCGTCCGGGTCCTTAGCCCGCCGGGGCGATCGAAGAATAGCCCCCACCGATTTATCGGTGGGTAAGGAGGTGGGTGAGTTGGGGAGTCCCGTCAGGGACGAAAGAAACCTGCCCGTCCCTCGGCGGGACTTATCGCCACGCAGGGTTTTGGCACCCCACCGATAAATCGGTGGGCTATTTTCTTTCGCCCTGGCGGGCTAAACCTTCTGTAGCGCGGCCTTGATCCGATCCGGCGTCATGGGCAATTGCAGCAGTCGCGCGCCGGTGGTCGAAGATCGCGTTGGCGACCACGGCGCCCATGACGATGATGGCCGGCTCGCCGCCGCCCTGGGCGGGGAGTCCTTCGCTTCAACAGCACCGTCTCGATCTTCGGCACCCAGGAGAAGCGCGGGATCTCGTAGGTGTCGAAGTTGTGGTGCCAGGACCTTGCCGCCCTGGAAGTGGATCTCCTCGGTCAGCGCGTAGCCCAGGCCCATCGTGATGCAGCCTTCCATCTGGATCTGCGCGCCCTCGGGGTTGACCACGATGCCCATGTCCTGGGCGCAGACGACGCGCTTGACGCTGCACGTGCCCGTTCGCGTGTCCACCGCCACCTCGGCGATCGCGGCCACGTAGGTGCCGGCGTCGATGCCGCAGGCCACGCCGTAGCCGCGTCCGCTCGGGGCTTTGGCCGGCGTCCAGCCGAACTTCTCGGCCGCGGCTTTCAGGACGCGAATCATCCGCTCGTCGGTGAGGTTCTTGAGGCGGAATTCGACCGGGTCCATGCCGGCCTCCGGCGGCCATCATGTCGATCTGCGACTCGCGGGCGAAGGTGTTGGTGTTGTTGCCGGGCGCGCGCCAGGCGCCGGTGCCGAAAGGATGGAGCCCGGCGGTCCTTGCCAGCCGCCGCCGTGTGTCGCCGTGCGATGGTTGGGGATGTTGTAGAACTGCGCCGCCCCGCGGTCGCCGGCGTAGTAGACCTCGTAATCCCAGAACGTCGATCTTGCCCGACTTGTCGACGCCGGACTTGATCTTGACGATGGCCGCCGGGCCGGAACGTGTCGTAGAAAAACTCCTCCGCGCGGGTCCAGCACACCTGCACCGGCTTGCCGGCGGCCTTGGCCAGGCGCGCGGCCTCGATCGCCTGCAGGTTGCGGCTCTTGCCGCCGAAGCCGCCGCCCACGAACGGCGTGATGACGCGCACGTTCTCGCGCGGCAAGCCGAGTGCCCGGCCACCTCGTCGCGCACGCCGAACGGAGTCTGCGTGGAGGCCCAGACGGTCGCCTTGTCGCCCTCGACCTGGGCCAGGGCCGTGTGGGTCTCCATGGGCGGCGTGGGCCACGTAGCTGTTCAGGTAGGTGTGCTCGAAGCTTTGTCTCGCCGAGCTTCTGGCCTGCCTCCAGGTCGCCGCCGCTCGGCGACGACTCTGCGCTCGCGGCGCGACCTTGAGCAGATGATCGAAGATGGTCTTGTCGTCCACCGTCGAGCTCCGGCATGTCCCACTCCGCCTTGATCTTCTCCAGCGCCGCTTCCGCCCCGTCGGGCAGCTCATGCAGCACGGCGACCAGGTCGCCGTCCTGCGACGACCTGCACCCCGTCCATCGCCTTGGCGGCGGAGGTGTCCGCGCTCTTCAGCGTGGCGCCGTGGGCCGGCGGCCGCAGGACCTTGGCGTAGAGCATGCCGGGCAGGCGGATGTCGCCGGCGTATTGGGCCTTGCCGGTGACTTTGTCGCGGCCATCGCGGCGCAGCTCGGGCTTGCCCATCGACCTTGAACTCGGACGACTGTCTTCAGCTGCGGCTTGGCCGTCCAGGTGGCGCGCGATCTTCTCCCTTTGGCCAGCTCGGCGTAAGTGACGCCGGTGATCCTTGTTCTGGCGGTCGAAGACCACGCCGTCCTCCGCGTCAAGCTGCTCCTGCGGCACCTCGAGCTTCTCGGCCGCCAGCTCGAGCAGCACCGCCCGCGCCTCGGCGCCGGCGGCGCGCAACGGCGGGCCGAAGAAGCGCGTGGTCATCGAGCCGAACGTGCCCATGTCCCAGGGGCAGAGGTCGGTGTCGCCCATGACCATGTCCACCGTTTCCAGCGGCACGTCCAGTTCCTCGGCCAGCATCTGGGGCAGCGAGGTGATCGGCCCCTGGCCCATCTCGATCTTGCCGGTGTAGCAGGTGACGCGCCCGTCCTCGCCGATGCGCAGGAAGGCGTTGAAGTCCGAGGGCATCCGCGGCCGCCCGCCGCCGCGCGCGCCTGCGCTTCCTGCGCCGTCGCGCAGTCGCCGAGCGCGAAGAAGATGATGATGCCGCCGCCGAGGCGCTTCAGGAAATCGCGCCGGCTCGAGCGGTCGAGATCGCAGGTCCGTGATGTCCTGAAATTCAGTGCAGGTAATCGTTCCGTTCGTTCATCGTCACGCGCCTCCCTTCATTTCGGCGGCGGCGGCCTGGATGGCGTCGATGATGCGGGTGTGGGCGCCGCAGCGGCAGAAGTTGTCGTCCATGCCCTCGATGATCTGCCTCGCGCGTGGGCTGGGGGTTCTGTTCAGCAGGCTGACGGCGGTGAGGATCATGCCCGGCGTGCAGAACCCGCATTGCAGGCGCGTCGTGCTCCATGAACGCCTTCTGCAGCGGGTGCAGCTTGCCGTCCTTGGCCAGGCCCTCGATGGTGACGACCTCCTTGCCCTTGAACGAGCTTGACGGGGATGAAGCAGGAGCGCACGGCCTCGTTGTCCACGAGCACCGTGCAGGCGCCGCAGTGGCCCTCGCCGCAGCCGTACTTGGTGCCGGTCAGCCCCAGGTCCGTCCGCAGCACCCAAAGCAGCAGACGGTCGCCATCCACGTTCAGGCGGACCGGCTTGTCGTTGAGTTTGAAAGAAATAGAGTCAGCCATGCGTAGCTCCAGTCTATGTGCCTTGGTCCCTTCACAGGTTGAAGGCCGATTGCGAGTTCATAACAGGCTTCTTTTACGCCCTCCGAGAAGGTTGTGGAAGCAGAAATCGTCGTGGTTTGCATGGGCTTTTGGAGGCTGCTGTTTGCTGCCGAGACGTGACGGGCGCGCAGAGGCCACACGGGGAGCAATCCCTGCACCGCAATAGTCCAAACTCTTCGAAGGGCGCGGGGAAATCTTTGGCGGACCAAAGGAAGACATAGAGACAGGAAGATTAAAGGCAGGAAAATGCCCGGGATCCCATTTTCCTGTCTTTCGGGTGCTTGGCTGCGACCCCGCCGCGCTGTGTTCATCACCTCTCTGCTGTTCCATGAAGAGTGACGATTAAAATTCCCCAGTGATGCCAATTAAAAATCACCATTGAGCCGGTAGTATCGAGCAGCGGTTTGGCGAGTTGGCCGCGGAGTCGGCCTCGGCCAAGCGGCTGCGAGATGATTACCAATCAACAATACAAACGGCTCATGAGTGAATACAAAAAGACAGACAAGCTTAAGCGACAGCGCGATGAAGGCCGATGTGGATCGCCACACGGCACGCAAATACATCGAGGCGGGCAAGAGCCCGGCCGAACTGCAAGCCCAGCACACGTGGCGAACCCGCCCCGATCCGCTGGATAAGATTTGGGAGGAGGTCGCCGCGATGCTGCGGGACGCCCCCGAGTTGGAAGCCAAAACGCTCTTTGAACATTTTCTGGAGCGTCCGGACAGCGGGTTGGAGGAGAGCCATCTGCGCACCTTTTACCGGCGGGTGCGGCACTGGCGGGCGACCGCAAGGCCCGGAGCGAGAGGTGTTCTTTGCCCAGGAGCAGCAGCCCGGCCAGTTGCTGCAACTGGACTGGACCTACGCCCGGGAGTTGAAGGTCACCATTCAGGGCGAAGAACTCGACCATCTGTTCTGCCATTGCGTGTTGCCCTATTCGAACTGGCAGTGGGCCACTCGGTGCATTTCGGAGTCGTTCTTGAGTTTGGTGAGCGGACTGCAAGCGGCCCTGGGGCAACTGGGCAGTTGTCCGCCGCATCTGGGCACCGACAACACCAGCGCCGCCACGCACGAACTGGAGCAGATGCCCGGGCGGCCCCGAGGCTTATAACTCCGATTACCTGGAACTGTGCACGCACTACGACCTGACGCCGCTGACGATTAACGTCGCCTGTCCCCATGAGCATGGGGATGTGGAGTCGCAGAACCGGCATTTGAAGCGGCGCCTGGAGCAGCACCTGATTTTGCGCGGCAGCCGGGATTTCGCCTCGCTGGAGGAATATGACCGGTTTGTGCTGGGGGTGGTGCAGGCGGCCAACGCCAAGCGCCAGAAGCGCTTTGGCCGAAGAGTTGGCGCTGATGCGTCCGCTGCCGGCGGGGCGTTTGGCCGAATATCGGGAGTATGAACCGGTAGTCAGTTCGCACAGTCTGATTCGGGTCCGGAAGCACACCTATTCGGTGCCCTCGCGTTTGATTGGGCACACGCTGCGGGTGGAACTGCACGAGGCCGAGCTGAAGGTGTATTTGGCGCGGGACTTTCTGTTTTGCCTGCCGCGGCTGCGCGGGGACCGGGGCGCGCTGGTGGACTTCCGTCACGTCATCGGGCCGCTCTTGCGCAAGCCCGGAGCTTTCATCCATTACCGGCACCGGGAGGCGCTCTATCCCAGCGCGGTGTTTCGAGCGGCCTACGACCGGTTGGTGGCCGACCACGGCGAACGGCCGGGAGTCATCGAGTATCTGCAGGTGCTCAAGCTGGCGGCCGAGCAAAGCGTGGAAAAGGTCGAGCCGGCTGCTGCAGGGGCAATTGGCGCTGGCGGGAAAATGGCGCGCGACACAGGTGCGGGAGAGGCTGGTGCCGGCGGCCAGAAAGGTCATCGAACTGGCCGGCCTGACGCCGAGCCTGGCGGCTTACGATGCGCTCTTGGAAGGGGAGGTGGCCCATGTCGGCTGATACTCTGGAGATGTTGTTTCGGGAGTTTTGCCTGCCCACCATGGCGGCGCGCTGCGGGGAGATGATGGCCAGCGCCGAGGCGCAGAACTGGGGCTACCGCAAACTGCTGGTCCAGTTGTGTGAGGCCGAGGCAGCCGACCGGCGAGAGCGTCGGCGGCAGCGGTTGTTGCGCGAGTCCAAGCTGCCCTCCGGCAAGACCCTGGGCAACCTGGAGGAAGAGAAACTGCCGGCCAAAGTGCGGCGGCAACTGCCCACGCTGCTGGAGGGCGGCTTTGTGGAGCGAGCCGAGAACCTGCTGGTCTTCGGGCTGCCGGGCCGAGGCAAGACCCACTTCCTGTGCGCCGTGGGACGGGAACTGATCCTGCGTCACGGTTGCACGGTGGCTTTCACGCCGACCTTCAAATTGGTGCAGCAACTCCTGACGGCGAAGAAGGATCTGCGCCTGGATGGGCTGCTCAAGAAGCTGGATCGCTTTGACGCGATCATCCTGGATGACCTGGGCTACGTGCAGCAATCGCGCGAGGAGATGGAAGTGCTGTTCACCTTTCTGGCGGAGCGCTACGAGCGGCGCAGCGTGTTCATCAGCAGCAATCTGGTGTTCTCGAAATGGGACCAGATTTTCAAAGACCCGATGACTACGATGGCGGCGGTGGACCGGTTGGTGCATCACGCCATCATTGTCGAGTTCGACGGGGAGACCCAGCGAGCGCCACGGCCAAGGAAAAGGGCGGCAGCTAACCCGGCGCGCCCACCAGCCCCTTCGGCTCCGCTACGTCTTTGGCGCCTGGCGGCGCCAAAGACTCCGCTCCGCCGAAGGGGCTGGTGCAGAGGGTTAGGGACAACGAACAGAACAGAAAAACACGATGAAAAGACAGACCGGTGAAATGGTGAGTTTTAATTGTCACTGAGGGGAGAAATAATTGTCATTGACCAGTTCCATAGGCGTTCCGGGGCCGGTGGCCGAGCCGCCGCACTGAGCTGTGCCTCCTGGCTCATCATCGGCCCGACTTTGCGCTCATACCGCTCTGCTTCATTTGACAGAACGGCCTCGGGAAGTTAACTATCTGGTTAATTAACTTATGCGCAAACGCATCCACCACTCAGCCCGGCCCGAGCAGGCGCGCGGCAGGGGCCCGGACCCGGGCTGCGATCCTGGCCGCCGCCGAACGCGTGTTCGCCCGGTCCGGCCTGGCCGGCGCGCGCACCGACCTCATCGCCGCCGAGGCCGGCGTGAACAAGGCGCTGCTCTATTATTACTTCAAGAGCAAGGAGAGGCTTTACCAGGCCGTGCTCGAAGACCACTTCGAACAGTTCAACCGCCAGGCCCTGGAAGTGCTCGCCGGGGCGGGCTCGGCGCGCGAGGTCCTGTTGCGCTACGTCGGTCTGCACTTCGATTTCATCAGCGCGCGGCACCGCCATGCGCCGCTGTTCCAGCAGTTCATGTGCGCCGGCGGCAAGTTCTCGGAGGGGCTGGTGCGCAAATACTTCGAGCCGCGCGGGCGGGCGGTCGCCGGCTGTTGGAGCGGGGCATGCGCGAAGGCGAATTCCGGCGGGCCGACCGCTTCCACACGGGCATTTCCATCGTCGCCCTGATTGTCTTCTACTTCTCGGCGGCGCCGGTGCTGGAGATGCTCGGTCGCGCGGACGCTTACGCCACCGCGAACCTGAAGCGGCGCAAACAGGAGGTGCTGGATTTCATCCGGCACGGCTTGTTCGTCCATCCCTGAGCCGTCATGAAACGCAAAGCGCTGATTCTGATTGTTGCCGCCGCCGCGCTGGCGGCCGGGCTGTTCTACCTGCTGGCCGGGCGTTCGCGAGCCATCGTTCTCACCGGGATCGTCACCACGGACGAAGTCATTGTGAGCCCGGAAATCCAGGGGCGGCTCCAGCGGCTCCTGGTGAAGGAGGGCGACGTGGTAACGAACGGCCAACTGCTGGCGGTCATTCAGCCGCAGGAATGGAAGGCGGACGAGGCCTTCTACGCCAGCGGCGTGAAGCAATCCACCGCGCAACTCGCCCAGGCCGATGCCGACCTGAAGTTCCAGCAGGCGCAGACGAGCAACCAGATCTGGCAGGCCGAAGCCACGCTGGCGTCGACCGCAGGCGCAGATGAAACAGGCGCAGGCCGATCTGGAAAATGCCCGCCTGACCTTCGAGCGCGAGCAAGCCCTGTACGAGCGCAGGGTGGATTCCAAGGAAGTGTATGACCAGGCGCGCACGGCGCACGACTCGGCGAAGGCGCACGAGGAGTCGCTGGACAAACAGGTGCAGGCCGCGCGGGCCGCGGTCGCCCTGGCCGAGTCCAATGAAGAACAAGTGGCGGCGCGAAAAGCCGCGCTGACGGCCACTCGCCACCAGTTGGAGGGCGCCAGCGCGCAACTGCAAAAGGCCTCCGTCCAACTGGGTTACACCGAGATCCATTCGCCGATCAACGGTATCGTGGACACGCGCACGGCCTTGCAGGGCGAGGTCGTCAATCCGGCGCAGGCCGTCGTCACGCTGATCAATCAGGACGACCTGTGGGTGCGGGCTGATGTCGAGGAGACCTACATTGACCAGATTCACCTGGGCGACAAGCTGAAGGTCCGGCTTCCCTCCGGGGCCGAGTGCGAGAAGGCACGGTGTTCTTTCGCGGCGTGGATGCCGATTACGCGACCCAGCGCGACGTGAGCCGGACCAAGCGGGACATCAAGACCTTTGAAATCCGCCTGCGCTGTGACAACCGGGACCGCAGTCTCGCCGTCGGCATGACCGCCTACGTGACGCTGCCGCTGGCAAAACGATAGGCATAGTATGCTGGACGTTGAGGTGGATCATCTGACCAAGCGGTTTGGCGATTTCTGCGCCGTGGACGCGTTGAGCTTCAACGTCGGCCACGGCGAGGTGTTTGGCCTGCTCGGGCCGAACGGCGCCGGCAAGTCCACCCTCATTCGCATGTTGACGACGCTGGTTCCGCCCACTTCCGGCGCGGCGCGCATCAACGGCTTCGACATCGTCCGCCAGGCCAACGACGTGCGCAAGAGCATCGGCGTCATCCCGCAGGCCATGACGACCGATCTCGATCTGAGCGCCGTGGAGAACATGAGCATCTTCGCCAAGCTCTACGGCATCCCGCGCGAGAAACGCCGCCGCACCATCAAGCAACTGCTCGCGGCGGTGGACCTTGAGCAATGGGCGGACAAGCCGGTGAAGATGTTCTCCGGCGGCATGAGGCGCCGGCTGGAAATCGCGCGCGGGCTGGTGCATGAGCCGAAACTGTTCTTCCTCGATGAACCCACCACCGGCCTCGACCCGGTCTCGCGCGTCGCGGTGTGGGACATGCTCGAACGGCTCAAACGCGAGCGCGACCTGACCATCCTCGTCACCACGCATTACATGGACGAGGCCGACAAGCTCTGCGACCGCGTCGCCATCGTGGACCACGGCAAGCTGGTGGCGTTGGATTCGCCGCTCAAGCTCAAGGCCTCCATTCCCGGCAAGAACATTCTCGAAGTCAGCTTCTCGGACGTGCCCGAGGGCTGGATGGAGAGGGTGCAGGCCGCTGCCGGACGTGGCCGAGGTCAAGGCCGACGATCATGTGTTCCGGATTTCCTCAAACAATGGCCCGCGCACCACGCTGGGATTGATGGAAGCCACGCGCGCAGGCGGGCATCGCCATCAGCTCCCTTTCGGTGCAGAGCACCACGCTCGACGACGTGTTCGTGCATTACACCGGCCACCAGTTGCGCGACGCGTTGCAGGCGCCTTCAGCCGCCGCCAGCCCTTTCATTATGCGGAGGTAGGTCGCCGTCCCCGTCATGCATCGCATCCTTGCCATCATTGAGCGCGACCTGCGCCGCTTCCGGCGCAGCCCGACCCTGGTGGTCGTTTCGATGATCATGCCGTTGGTGCAATTGGTGGTGCTGGGCTATGCGTTCGGCGGGAAGGTGAAGAACCTGCAAGTGGGCGTGGTGGACCAGGATCATGGCCTGCCGGCCATCAAGCTGAAGGAAATGTTTCAGGCGATCGCCGCCAACGCCCGCACCTTCGAGACTATTCCGTATGCCGAGGAAGCGCGCGCGATGCAGGACCTGCGCGACGGCAAGATCAACGGCGTGGTCACGATCCCGCCGCATTTCTCCCGCAAGGTGCTCGCCGGCGCAAATCCCCGGTTGGCCCTGATCGAGGACAACACCGATCAGTTCTCGTCCTCCGCTCTCGAAGGCGCCTTCAAGGGAATGCTCGGGCCCTACAACCAGCCCCCGCCGCAGCCGCGGACGTCCGGCGCCGCGACGCTGTCGGTCGTGGAGATTTATCCCTACGTGCCTTACATCCAATACCTGCTGCCCGGCACCATTGCCCTGGCCATTTTCGTGTCGGCGATGATCGGCGGGGGCATCATCTACATTGACGACAAGGCGCGCGGCTTGCACGAGGGTTATCTGGTCACGCCCATCAGCAAGTTCGAGTTGATCACCGGCTTCACGCTGGCGGGCGCGGCGAAGGCCATCATTGCCGGGCTGGTGCTGGTGACGTGCGGTTCGATCATCGCTGGAATCCCTAATCCCCTCGATCCCATCCGCCTGATGCGGATGCTGGTGCTGGTGGTGGCGACGGCGCTGGCGCTGATCAGCATGATGTTCCTGCTGATGGTGCGCGTGAGCGATCCGCTGGTGCCCCGCGCCATCTTTGGCGTGCTGAACACCGTGCTTTTCTTCCCGAGCGGCGCGGTCTATCCCATTGCCGCGTTTCCCGGATGGATGAAAGCGATTACCGTGGTGGACCCGTTCACCTATGCGGTGCACGGCTTCAAGAACCTCGTCCTCAAGAACACCGGGTTGATGGCCATTGCGCCGGACCTCATTTTTCTGCTTCGTGTTCTCCGCCGTGGCCATGGGCGCCGCGACGCTGCTTTTCCGCCGGACCCTTTGAACCCGTGTGTCCTAATCCCCTTTCCGTGCCCTCAACCATTGCGTAACCTGGTGGTGATCCATCAGGTCGTAAGCCGTCAGCCGGTCCGGTTCCCTGATGAACACGATGCGCAAGCCTCTGCTGACTCGGGCCTCATAGGAGCGCCGGCCCAGTTTGCGCAATCCCAGTCCGCCGTGCCGGTGCGGCTCGCCGAAATGCCGGGAGACCAGCGTAAGCCTTTCCTCCACTTCAGCCACGGTTTGATCCCCCAGCTTGCGGGCTGAGCGCGAGAGGCGAGGGCCGACGTCAACTCGGATCATGGGAGCTTGCCCTTGAAGCGGACCACCTTTCCCGCCCGGCGGTCACGGGCAATCTCCCTTAAGGCGCGATCTTCCGCGGCGTCCGCCTCAGCCAAAGTAGCGCCGTATTCCTCCAGGGCCGGAAACTCGGAAGGGCGGAACGGCAACGCCCGCAGGCGGACCAGTTGGGCAAAGGTCATTGAGACGACCTGCGAAGGAGATAGGCCAAGTTCATCGCAGACCTTTTCAGCTTCTCTGACCAGGCCCTGCTCAATGCGATAACGGACTTGCTCTGTCATGCCTCAAATATGCTCCATTTGTGCTGGGTGGCAAGCCCTTCGCGGCAGGAGCCATCCCGCCCCGGGTGCCTGTTGCCTTTCTGGTCTCTCTTCGGTGTCCTCAATACCATGCTCTTCTTCCCGAGCGGCGCCGGCTATCCCGCGGCGGCCTTTCCCGCCTGGATGAAAGCCATTACCGTGGTGGACCCGTTCACCTATGCGGTGCACGGCTTCAAGAACCTCGTCCTCAAGAACACCGGCCTGATGGCCATTGCGCCGGACCTCATTTTTCTCTTTGTGTTCTCCGCCGTGGCCATGGGCGCCGCAACGCTCTTGTTTCGCCGGACGCTGTGAGGCGGTGCCTCAAGCTCGCGGTCCGGTCCGGAGCTTGATGCGGCCCTCCTCGGTGCTCGGAGGAGTGGATCTGGGATTGACGACTCGCTGCCACACAACCAGAATCTGTCCGCTACTCGAAAGCACTGAAACCAAGTATATTTAAGTAACGTGGGCGCACAATGGAAACAAGCCGGGCGCGAAGAACACGCGCAGAAGAAAGGCCAGATGACCGCCAAGCTGGTCCGCGAAATCATGGTCGCGGCCAAGCTCGGCGGGCCTGACCCTGACCTCAACCCGCGGCTCGCTGCCGCCGTCGAGAAGGCGAAGAAGGCCTCGTGTCTATCAGCGACACCATCGAGCGCGCCATCAAGAAGGGCTCCGGCCAGACCGAGGAGAAGGTCAACTTACGAGCTGGTCACCTACGAGGGGTTTGCGCCGCACAAAGTGCCGGTCATCGTCGAGTGCCTCACCGATAGCCGCAACCGCACTGCGCCGGAAATCCGCAACCTCTTCAAGGCGGGCTCCCTCGGCCAGCCCGGCAGCGTCGCCTTCTTCTTCAATCACCTCGGTGTGGTCGAAGCCACCCACACCGACTCCAACCGCGACGCCGAAGCCGATGCCATCGAAGCCGGCGCCCAGGAACTCGAGCCGCTCGAAGCCGAGGAAGTCCCGGCGGGCCAGAAAGGCGCGCGCTTCCTGACCGAGATCAAGGAGCTTGACCACGTCTCCAAGGCCCTCAAGAGCGCGGGCTGGAACATCATCTCCGCCGAGATCCGCTACCTGGCCAAGAACTTCACCGACCTCAGCGACGCCGCCCGCAAGGAAGTCGCCGACTTCCTCAACGCGCTGGACGACCACGATGACGTGCATCGGGTCTATGCGGCGATGAGGTGAGAAGCCTTGGCTGGACTCACGCAGCTCGACAGAAGGAAACGAAGGGAACGAAGGGCGAGCCGAAGCACGGACTTGGACTGCGGCCTCTGTTGGAGCCGGTCATTCTCTGGTGAGATTCCGGGGTAAGACCGGACAATAACAGGAGTCCGCCCGGTTCACGCTTCGTTTCCTTTGTTGCCTTCTGTTCGGGATCGAACCGCTCGGACTTAGTTGTCCGCACCGGTCCTGGGATTGTCTGAGGATGCCGCCCCCACGCGCTTGAAGCCCCAGGAATCTTCCTTGATGTGAAAGCGCTGCGTGGCCACGACTTTCCGGCACTGGATAAGGAGGTCCATTTTTCGGTTAACCCAGACACCATCCGGCATCCGCTCGCGTTGCAGGGTCAGGTCGCACCGGCTTAGCGATCCGAGCCATCCCAGCCAGCCCAGAGACACAGGCTCCTGCATGCCCACCTCCACCCGCGCGATGTCCGCGTCCGCTTCGTCAACCCAAAGCGTGCCGGCCATTTGGCTGAGCAGCTTTTCCTGAAAGCTTTCTGCCGGGAGATCGCCGCTTTTGGGTTTGAACGTCAGCACCAGCGTGGTGCGGTTGCTCAGCGCCACGCGTTCCTTGACGGTGAAGTCATACCGGCCCAGCAACTCAGGCGTCACCAACGCTTCCTTTTCCGCAACCAGCTTCTTCCGATCCGTCGAGACTAAACGCTGCCGGAATTTTTCCTCGCGGGCATCCTCGCGCTTCAGTTCCTCGGCGCTCAGTTCTTGCCCCTGCACCTTGACCAACCGGTTGAGGGGCAGGCCGCAGATGACCGTCACGTGGTAGATCTTCTCCTCTGAACTTACCGGCTTCCAGGCCGCGTTCAGCCGCTCGAACCGTGACCGCTTTTCGTAAGTGTATTGCGGCTCCTGCTCCGCCTGGGCGACCGCCTGCGCGTGCGCGATCATTCGCCGCGTCACCTCGGAAGCCGCGGGCAAGCTCTCGGTTGCCCCGGCCCGGCCCGGAAGAGAGCCGAGTAACGCTGCAACGAGCAGCACTGCCAGGAAACCGGCGCCGCCGGGACAAGCCGCAAGCTTCTTCTGCTGGTTCATTTTCACCTGCCCCATCATAGCAGCCGACCTCGGAAAAGCCAGCCAGTTCCCTGTCGCTCCGGCACTTGTGATCTGTGTCCATCTGTGTCCATCTGTGGTTGTCCAGTGTTGAGATTCGGCTAAGCCCGCACGGATGCCACGGGATGTACGCTTTTGAGCCCAATTGTGAGCCATTGTGAACAGTCTGTGAACAGGCGTGAACAACTCCGCTTTGACTCTGGCCAGCGCGTGAGGATCATCCCCTGAATGCCAAAGCAAGCTCCGCAGGAAATTAACGTGCCGTCGCCCCATAACTGGCGCACGACGGACCAGGACGAAATCAACCGCCGCCGTGCGCGCGCCCGCACCGAGGAGTTCCGCATCTCGAACGCCGACTCCCGGCACCCGATCTTCTCCAACTTCCGCGTCAGTTCCGGCAGCGGCCTGACCTACTCGGTGGAGGTGCGCGACCTGCGGCAGCGGCAGTTCGCCTGCGATTGCGTGGACTTCCGCATCAACGGGCTCGGCACGTGCAAACACGTCGAAGCGGTGCTGCTGCATCTGCAAGCGCGTTTCAAGCGGCTATTCCGGACGGCGGAGAAGGACGGCTCGCCGCGGCTGGATGTGGTGCCCGACCCGGAGAATGATTCGATCCGGCTGCTCAACGGCAACGGCACGGTGCCACGCGCCCTGAAGGTCTGGTTCGATGCGGACGGCGCCCTCCGCAAGGGGCTGCCGGAGGAGGCGATTGAGGCGCTCAAGGAGCTGGCTGCCGATGAGGTGCCGGGATTGCGCCTCTCGCAGGAGCTTGGCCCTTGGCTCGAAGGCCGGCGCCGCGTTGCGGAACGCAAGCAGCTCCGGCGTGATTATGAGCTGAAGGTGCAAAGCGGCGAATGGCCGGCGCACGAGACGAAAGTCCCGCTCTTTCCGTATCAGCGCGAGGGGATGCTGCACCTCGCGTTCACCGAACGCGCGCTGCTGGCCGATGAAATGGGCCTGGGCAAGACCATCCAGGCCATTGCCGCCTGCGCCTTGCTGCATCGGCTCGGCCAGGCCGACCGCGTGCTGGTGGTCACGCCGGCCTCGCTCAAGACTGAATGGGAGGAGCAGATTCAACGGTTTACGGACCTGCCGTATCAGCTTGTGTTCGGGATGCGGGCCAAGCGGCTGAAGGCTTATGAGACTCGCCGGCGCAGACGGGGCAGGGCAGGCGAGACGCCTGCCCTACTTCCCTTCTTCACCATCGTCAATTACGAGCAGATGCTCGCCGATTCGCTGGAGGTGAACCAGCGGCTGCGGCCGGACATCGTCGTGCTGGACGAAGCGCAGCGCATCAAGAACTGGAGCACGAAGACCACCCAGGCCATCAAGCGCTTGCGCAGCCGCTACGCCTTCATCCTCACCGGCACGCCCATCGAGAACCGCATTGACGAGATCTATTCGCTGATGGGCTTCCTCAACCCGTCCCTGCTCGGGCCGCTGTTCCGGTTCAACCGCGAGTATTACGCCCTGGACGACCGTGGCCGCCCTAAGCGGCTATCGCAACCTCGACAAGCTCCACGAACGCATCAAGCCCCACATGCTCCGCCGGCGCAAGGCCGACGTGGAGACCGAGCTGCCCGAGCGCACCGACCGCAACCACTTCGTCGCGCTCAGCGGCGAACAGCAGGGCGAATACGACGGCCACGAAGGCGTCGTTGCCAAGCTGGCCAGCATTGCCAAACGCCGCCCGCTGACGCAGCAGGAGCAGGACAAGCTGCTGCGCCACCTCAACATGATGCGGATGGTCTGCGACACCAACTACATCCTCGATCCCGAGCAGCGCGCCTGCCCGAAGCTGGCCGAGCTGGAGAAGATCCTCGAAGAATGCCGCGACAACCCCGACGTGAAGGTCATCGTCTTCTCCGAATGGGAGCGCATGCTGGAACTGGTGCGCGGGTTGTGCGAGCGGCTCAAGCTCGGCTTCGCCTGGCACACCGGCACCGTGCCCCAGAAACGCCGCCGCGCCGAGATCAACGCCTTCAAGTCCGACCCGCACTGCCGCGTCTTCCTGAGCACCGACTCGGGCGCGGCGGGGTTGAACCTCCAGAACGCCAGCGTGGTCATCAACTGCGACCTCCCCTGGAACCCGGCCAAGCTCGAGCAACGCATCGCCCGCGCCTGGCGCAAGCACCAGACCCGCGCCGTCACGGTCATCAACCTGGTCTCGGAGAACACGCATCGAGCACCGCATGTTGGTCACGCTCTCGAACAAGCAGGCCCTCGCCGACGGCGTGCTCGACCGCAAGGGCGACTTGAAGGAGATCAAGCTCCAGACCGGCCGCCAGGCTTTCCTCGCCAAACTCCAGCAACTTGTCACTGCCCCGACGGAAGGGCCGAAGCCCGCGGCGCGCGAGGTCAAACCGCCGCTGCCTGCCGACCGTCCACGAGGCTTTGCCGCCGCTGTGGGGCAGCGCATCAACGGCGCCTTGCTCCGCTGCGAGGAGCGCTACCCGACCGAGGGGCCGCATTCGGTGCTCTACGTCGTGGTCGAGCGCGATGCCGCGCAATAGCGCGAGCAGCTCGGCTCCTTGCACGCGGAATACTTCGGCCCCGGCCAGTGGGACCCGCTATGCCCCGTGCGCCTGGAGGTCATTGACCGCGCGACCGACGAAGCGCTTGCAACGCCTCATTGACGCCGGCCTGGTCGCCCGCACCACCCGCGCCACCCGGCCCGCTCTGGCCGGCTGAGCCTGCCGAGGCCACACCGCCGCCGCTCTCGGCTGCCGAGTTGGAGAAGCTCTCCGCGCATCGCCAGCGCGCCGCGCGCAAGCTCAAGATGGCCCGCGTCCTGAGCGACGCCGGCCTGGGCGACGAAGCCCGCGCCGCCTTGCTCGAAGCCGTGTCACCGCTGGGCTGCGCGCTCGCCGTGCAGCACCGCTTCCCCGAACCGGCCTCGCACAATGACGTCCTTCTGCCGCCGCTTTCCGCCTGTTGGAACGAGGCGCTGCCGCTGCTGCGCGAGTTTAGTACCGACGCCAGCCGTCCGTGCCAACCGGTGCTGGAAGCCTTACTCCCATTCGCGGCCGAGAACGCCGGGCCACTTGACAGGCGCTGAGTTCGCCCGGCCTGGAACGGGCTTGAGTTCGCGCGTATCTGGCGGTAGATATGCCTGTGTGAATAAGGCTGTACCTGATCGTATCGTCATTGACCCCGAGATCCAGCATGGCAAGCCCGTGATTCGCGGCACGCGATTGCCGGTAGCTCGAATTCTGGGCAGCCTGGCTGGGGGCATGACTTTCGAGGAGATCTGCCGCGAGTATGACGTGACGGCCGATGACATTCGCGCGGCAGCCCGCTATGCCGAAGAACTGGTCGAAGAAGAAGTTCACCATCCATTGCCCGCCTAGCCACGCCGGACTGTGCGCTTCCTGATTGACGCCGATTTGCCGCGCTCGACCCAGACCCTGTTGGAGAAGCACGGCCACGAGGGGATTGACGTTCGGGACATCGGGATGAAGGGTGCCAAAGACCCCACGATCGCCAAGTACGCGCAGGAAAACGCCCTCTGCCTGTTAACGGGTGATTTTGGGTTTGCCGACGTGCGCAATTACCCGCCCGCGAACTATTACGGCATCGTAGTGCTGGAACTGCCCCGGGAGGCGAATGCTGCGTTTATTCTACACCTCATCGAGAGCGTTGTCCGGCAGAAAGAGATTCTGGCGCGTCTGGCGGGAAGGCTTGCCATTGTGGAGGCTGGCCGGGTCCGGTTGCGCCCTGCTTAGCAGAGACCCACTTGGCGTCACTGCTCGGGGAGAACTCGCCGGGCGCGCAGGAGGCTGCGGATGCGGTGTTCGTCGCGGAGGGGGGATTGGGGGTCGAGGCTGCTGAGGTGCACCATTTCGGAGGAGTGGATGAAGAGCTTGTTCCCCAGGTAAATGCCGACGTGGACCACCTTTTCGCGGCCATCGCGCCGGGAGCGGCGGCCGAAGAAGAGCAGGTCGCCTTTCTTGAGATGGCTCAGGTCGTCGTCGAGCGGCACCGCGACGCCTTGCAGGGCCTGTTCGCTGGAGTCGCGCTGGAGGTCAATGCCGTTGAGGTAGAAGACTGTGCGGGTGAAGCCGGAGCAGTCAAAGCCTTTGGGGGAGTTGCCGCCCCACAGGTAGGGCCGGCCGATGAATCGGCGGGCCGTGCGTTCGATGTTCTCGGGCGTGGGCCGCCGCGCCTGTTTCCATGCGGCGAAGTCCTCAGCCGATTTCTTCGGCAAAAACCCTGTCCGCTTGTCCGGCAGCTCGACTTTATACCAGCCGCCCTCTTCGCCGGTCTTGCGGACGAGGTCGCAGATGACTACGTCGGAAACGGGCTGGGCGTCGGGCTGGGGCTGCTCAAGGATGCAGTCCTCGCAGGCGGTTACGATTAACAGCGGTCCCTGGTTCCAGGCGTCAACGTCCTCCCGTGAGCAGCGGACGAAGGTGCCCTTTTGCAGCCACGAGAGGTAGCCATCGCGGGACTGGGTCAGGTACCAGGCAAAGGCGGCATTGGTGGAGGGTTTCCAGACGCGGACGACATCGCCCATCAACACCTGCGTGCCCATCTCGGCCTTGTGTTGCGGCTCGAGGCGGCCACTCGCGACGCTCAGACAGGAGATGCCCCATAACTGCTCACCCAGCTTTCGGATCGGGCAGCACGTGGATGCGGTCGGTGACTTTGGCGCCGGTCTGTTCCACGGCGCGGACAGCTTCGATCCTGGCCTCGGCGCGATCCACGTCGCCGGTCAGCACGATCTCGTGTCCACGCCGCTCGGCGCCGACCGTGAAGATGGCCAGGCGGGTGTCGGGGGCAAATCGGTGCTGGACGCCTTGAAGGGCGCGGATGACGGGGTCGGAGTTGGTGATGTTGGCGGTTGAGTGCGCTGCCTTCCAAATGCGTGCAGCCGCACAGCGCTCCTGCCAGCGCCGCGGCCAGGGTTCCTGAGAGCCAGGTGAGTTTCGATGTGTTCACTACTTCAAACTATTGGCGGTATGCAAAAGGGATTTCGCCGCAAAAGCCAGCAGAAAGGCAGGCTGGCAGCATAAATCAGGCGAAGGCGCCTAATGCCAGCATTTGTGTTGGACGAGGAGCCGGCCACAGGGCAATGTTCCAAGTGACCGTGAAGAATCTTGGTTTCTGCTATGAGAGTCGGGCGGCGGGCGCGTTCCAGCCCTCAAGTTGCCCGATGGGTGTCCCCGACCGCAACCACAGCGGCCTGCGAGGCGTGTGGGCGGGCCGTCGGCTATCCCGGCTTGCGGTAATCCTGCCGCTTTTGGGCGCGGCCCTTTGCTGGGGCGGGTCGGCGCAAGCCGATGTGGCGTCCGCGACCAATGCCGCGCCTAAAATCGCAGCGCCCGGCTTCGCCGGCTCTCGGAGTTGCCGGGAGTGCCACGCAGAAGTTCTACCGGTTGTGGTCCACTTCCCATCACGGCCTGGCCATGCAGCCTTACACGGCCGAACTGGCCCAGACCGAATCTGACGGAGCAGAAGACAGGAGATCGTCGCGGGCAAGTACCGGTTCCATGGCCGACCTCCGCAAGGGGGTCGGTGATCGAGCGCAGTCGCGCAAGGCGAGAAAAGCTATCCGATCGTGCAGGTGATGGGCGGCAAGAACGTCTTTTACTTCCTGACGCCGCTGGACCGCGGCTGGCTCCAGGTGCTGCCGGTGGCCTACGACGTCCGGCGCAAGGAATGGTATGACACCACCGCCAGCGCGATGCGGCATTTCGGCGACCGCCGGGACGAGGCGCTTTACTGGAAAGAGCGGCCGCTGACCTTCAACACCTCGTGCTTCAGTTGCCACGTCAGCCAGCTTTCCAAGAACTACGATCTGAAGGACGGACAGCTACCACACCACCTGGGCCGAGCCGGGCATTAACTGCGAGACCTGCCACGGCCCGTCGGCGGAGCATGTGCGCCTGTTCCACGAGCTGCCCGCCCAACCAGCCGGCCGCCGAGGACATCAAACTCATCGTGATGACGCAGGCTCACCACCGAGCAGCGCAACGCCACCTGCGCCCCCTGCCACGCCAAGATGTCGCCGCTGACCACGAACTTCACCCCGGGCGACCGTTACTTCGATCACTTCGACCTGGTGGGTTACGAGAACCCCGACTTCTATCCCGATGGCCGCGACCTGGGCGAGAACTACACCTACACGCCAGTGGCGGGCGAGCCCGTGCGCCAAGTCCGGCCAGCTGGACTGCATCCATTGCCACACCTCGAGCGGGCGCTACCGGTTCAAGGACCTCGCCACGGCCAACGACGCCTGCCTGCCGTGCCACGCGGCACGGGTGGCGAATGCGCCCGCCCACACGCACCACAAGGCCGGCAGCGTCGGCAACGAGTGCATCTCCTGCCACATGCCGATGACCGAGTTCGCCCGGATGCGCCGCACCGACCACTCGATGCGCCCGCCGACGCCCGCGACGACGCTCGCTTACAATTCTCCCAACGCCTGCAATATCTGCCACACCAACGAGAGCGCCGCCTGGGCGGACAAGCTGGTGCGCGAATGGCGCAAAGACGATTACCAGAAGCCCGTGCTGGAGCGCGCCGCGCTGATCGCCGCGGCCCGCAAGGGGGACTGGAAGAAGCTGCCGGACATCCTGGCCTATCTTCGCCGGCCCTGACCGGGAGGAGATTGAGACGCACCGCACTGGTCCGCCTGCTGACTGAGCTGTCCCAGCGACGACAAGTGGCCGGTGCTGCGGGACCTGACGAACGACCCTTCGCCGCTGGTGCGAGCGAGCGCCGCCGAGGGCCTGGGCCAGCGCCTGGACCAGCCCAACGTCATGGCGCTGTGCAAGGCGGCCGGCGACGATTACCGTCTGGTGCGCGTGCGGGCGGCGGCCGCGTTGGCGCCGGTCCCGGAGGACCGAGCCTGCCCGAAGATCAGCGCGCCAAGGTGCGCGATGCGTTGGCCGAGTTGGTGGAGTCTATGAGTTCGCGGCCCGACGACATGGCTTCGCACTACAACCTGGGCAATTTCTACATGGCGCGCGAGCAAATGCCCGAGGCCGCCAGCGAGTTCGAGACGGCGACGCGCTTGCAGCCCGATGCGCTGCCGCCTTATGTGAACGTCGCGCTCGCCTACAACGCGCTCGGCCAGAATGACAAGGCCGAGGCCAGCCTGCGCCACGCCCTCAGCCTCGACCCGACCAACTCGGCCGCCAACTTGAACCTCGGCATGTTGCTGGCGGAGATGGGCAAGATGGCGGGCGCCGAACAGGCCTTCCGCGCGGCCTTCAAGTCCGATCCTGCGTCGGCGCAGGCCGCCTACAACCTGGGCGTGTTGTTGGCGAAGGAGCATCCGGAGGAGAGCTTGACATGGTGTCAACGGGCGGCGGAGTTGCGCCCGGATAACCCGCAATACGGTTACACCTATGCCTTTTACCTCTATCGAGCGGGCCAGGTTGACCAGGCGCTCCAGGCGCTTCACGCGGTGCTGCGACGCCATCCCGACCACGAGAACAGCGTCCTGCTGGAGCGGCAACTGTTGCAGGAGAAGGCGGGGAAACGCGCAGGCGACGAGCAGCACTAAGCCCCGCGACTCGCTGCTTCTCGGGCGCATTCGCGAGCCCCTGGCGCCTGGGAGCGCCGGCATCCCTGCCGGCGTGTCTCCACATCAGAACCTCGCCGGCAGGGATGCCGGCGCTCCCAGGAACCAAGGACCCGCGAATGCGCCCCGGCTTATCATCCCCGTTTTTCGCAATCTCCGACGGCACGAAGCGCTCTGGACCGACCTCCAACCGTCATTTTGTGCTATACAGGGGGAATACAGGGGGATTACAAGGGGATAATGCTCTACCGTGGACCCAATCCGGCATTGCCTGAGGGGCGCCAACCTTTGGTCCTCATACCGGGGAGGGCCGCGTGGGAGCACCCCGCCTACAAGTGCGCCACGGACCTGTAAACCGCGTGCCCTCACGCGGCGCAGTTTCAACATTTCAACATACACAAGAAGGGGGCGGACTGGCGTGCCGCGGGCCAACAAGGAGGCATCACGTGCCGCGACGATTTCGCTTTCGGGCCGCAGGGGCCAATTGCAGACTGGCCGGGATGAAAGCGACCCGCACTATCGTCCACACGCTTGAACTCGCCCTCTGCGCGGCCCTGGTCGGGGTTTGCTGCACCCGAACGGCGAGGGCCGAGCAGGAGCATATCTCGCTGGCCGGGCAATGGGACTTCCAATTGGACCGGCAGGATGCGGGGGTGAAGGAACGCTGGTTCGAGCGGTCGCTGGACCAGCAGATTCGGCTGCCCGGCGCGTTGCAGAACCAGGGGTTTGGCGATGACATCACCGTGGATACCCCATGGACCGGGGCAACCGGGCTGGATGCCTGGCTCAACGGCCCGCAGTACGCCAAGTACCGGCAGCCCGGCAATATCAAGGTGCCGTTCTTCTTGCAGCCCGAGAAACATTACGTCGGAGCGGCGTGGTATCAGCGCGAGATGGACATACCGGCCAGTTGGCAAGGGAAGCGAGTCGTGCTGAAGCTGGAGCGGGCGCACTGGGAAACGCAAGTGTGGATTGACGACCGGGAGGTTGGCACGAACACGAGCCTCTCGACCCCGCACTGTTACGACCTCGGCACGGGCCTCGCGGCGGGCAAGCACAGGCTGACGATCCGGGTGGACAACCGCCTGATTGTGGATGTCGGGGCCTGGGCGCATAGCGTCAGCGACCAGACGCAGGGGAACTGGAACGGCCTTATTGGCCGGCTTGAACTGTTGGCGACTAGTCCGGTTTGGATCGCAGACGCGCAGGTGTATCCGAACGTGGCCGGAAAGTCCGCGCTGGTGAAGGTGCGCATCGGCAATGACACCGGCCAGGCAGGGCAGGGGACACTGACGATTGGCCGGCAGAATTGGCCTGTTACCTGGGATGCGGCGAGTGGCACGGCGGAGTTGGACGTGCCCCTCGGAGCGAACGCCAAGACCTGGGACGAGTTTCACCCTGTGCTCCAGAAGCTTTCTCTCGAACTGAAGGGCAGCCAAGCCGACGACCAGCGCGCAGTGACCTTCGGGCTCCGTGAGATCAGCACCAAGGGGAAAGAGTTCATGCTCAACGGGCACCCGGCGTTCTTCCGCGGGACGCTGGAGTGCTGCATCTTTCCGCTGACGGGCTATCCGCCCACTGACGTAAAGGCGTGGGAACGGATCATTCGCATCTGCAAGGCGCATGGGCTGAACCTGATTCGTTTCCACTCGTGGTGTCCGCCCGAGGCGGCGTTCGTGGCTGCGGACGAGCTGGGCTTCTACTTTCAGGTCGAATGCGGCGTCTGGTCGAAGCCGGGCGAGGACGAGATGCTGGGCAAGTGGCTGTACGCGGAGAGCGAGCGCATCGTCCGCGCTTACGGCAACCATCCCTCTTTCGTGCTGTTCACGCATGGCAACGAGCCGCACGGCAAGAACCGCGACTCGTTCCTGGCCCGCTGGGTGGATTTCTGGAAGGCGCGCGATTCGCGCCGGCTGGTCACCGGCGGCTACCGCCTACCCGCTTTTGCCTGAGAACCAGTTTCACGTGGCTTACCCGTGCCGCGGACCGCATGGGTGGCTGGGCAAGGACTACCGCAAGGACGTGGAGGACTTCAAGGTGCCGGTGATCGTTCACGAGATGGGGCAGTGGTGCGTGTATCCGAACTTTGACGAGGTGCGCAAATACACCGGGCCGCTCAAGCCGAAGAACTTCGATATCTTCCGCGATTCGCTCACCGAGCATGGGATGTTCGACGAGTGGCGCGATTTCCTGCGCGCCTCGGGCAAGCTCCAGGCGCTTTGCTACAAGGAAGAGATCGAGGCCGCGCTGCGCACGCCGGGGATCGGCGGCTTCGAGTTGCTCGATCTGCACGACTTCCCCGGACAAGGCACCGCGCTGGTGGGCGTGCTGGACCCGTTCTGGGATTCCAAGGGCTACATCACGCGCGGCGCAATACCGCCGTTTCTGCAACGCGACCGTGCCGCTGGCGCGCGTGCTCAAGCGGGTGTGGACGACCGACGAGACGCTGTCCGCCGACGTGGAGGTGGCGCACTTCGGGCCGGCGCCGATCGAGAATGCGGTGACGGTTTGGAAGCTGGTATCGGCAGGCGGGAAGGCTGCTCGCCAGAGGCGAGTTTCCGGCAAAGACCATTCCGTTGGGCCAGGGCACTCCGCTGGGGCGGATCGAGGTGAAGCCTGTCGGAGTTCGCCGCGCCGCTCGCCTGCAAGCTGGTGGTCGGAATCAAGGGCACGCCCTTCGAGAACGACTGGAACGTGTGGATTTACCCCGCACGCCCGACGGAAGCGGCCCCCGCGAATGTGCTGGTCACGTCGAACCTGGACGCGGCAGCGTTTGGCCGGCTCAACGACGGCGGACGAGTGCTCTGGCTGCCGACCGCGTTTGCCGCGACGGCATCCGCGTCTCGCCTTCGAGCCCATCTTCTGGAACCGTTACATGTTCCACACGCAGGCGCGCCAGACGCTCGGCTTGCTGTGCAACCCGAAGCATCCGGCGCTGGCCAGGTTCCCCACCGACTTCTTCCAGGACTGGCAGTGGGAGGAGATCGTGACCAACGCGCAGGCGATGGTGCTGGATACGCTGCCCGAGGAGTTGCGCCCGATTGTGCAGCCGATTGACGATTGGAACACCAACCGCAAGCTCGGGCTGGTCTGGGAATGCCGCGTCGGCACCGGCAAGCTGCTGGTCTGCTCCGCCGATCTGAGCAAGGACCTGGACCAGCGCCCCGCCGCGCGCCAGTTGCGCGAGAGCCTGCTGAGCTACATGGCGGGCAAGAGCTTCAATCCGAACGTGGAGGTCAGCCAGGCCGACCTCGCGCGCCTGTTCGAACGAACCAACGCCTCCAACCTGGTCATCCTGGGTGCCAAGGTGATCGAGGCGGACAGCGAGGACAGCGCCCACGGCAATGTGGCGGCAGATGCAATTGACGGCGACCCCGAGACCTTCTGGCACACGCGCTGGGAGCCCAGCAACGACCCGATGCCTCACCATCTGGTCATTGACATGGGGCGCACCATCACGCTGAAAGGCATTACATATCTGCCGCGCCAGGACGGGCAGAACGGGCGCATTGCGGAGTGTGAAATCTATTGCAGCAGCGAGCCCAATTCATGGAGTGCGCCCGTAGCGACAGTGAAGTGGCCGAACACCAGCCAGCTTCAGACCGTGCATTTCAAGGAACCCGTCAACGCACGCTACCTAAAGCTGATAGCCCTCGGCGAGGTCAATCGAAATCCCTACGCCAGCATCGCCGAGCTGGATGTGCTGATGGACGGCAAATAGCGTCTCATCAATCTTCAGTTTTCACGCATCACGCATCACGCATCACGCGTCACGCCTCACTCCTCCATCCCATACACCAGCACCTTGAATGTGCCCGGAATGACGCTCGGACGGCGCCTTCTTGTCTCGCCCGAGGCCTGTGCCGGGGCTGGCTCGAACTTGGCGCTCGACAGGTAGATTCGGTGCGTTTTGGGATCCAGCGCCATCGTCCGGGCGCGCGGTTCGGTCTTGAGCGTCTGCACCACCGTCAGCTTGTCCGGCGAGTCCTCATGCGCGATGGTCACCGTGCCGTCGCCGCAGGAGCAGAAGGCAAGCTGGGTGCCGGTGTCAAACTTGGTGGCATCCACCCCTTGGCCGATGGGCACGCTGTCCACGACTTTGCCGTTGGTGCTGTCCATCATCACCATCAGTTTGTTGCCGCAACCCAGGAAGAGCCGGTGACGCCGCGCGTCGAAGGCCATGCCGGAAGGTTCCTCGCCCGGCGCGATCGGCCACGTGGTTCATCACCTTGTGTTCCTTGGTATCAATCACGGCGACCTCGCTCTTGTCTTCCAGGTTGTTGTAAATCCGCCCGGCTCTGCGGGTAGGCCACGGCAAATTCCGGCTTGCCGGGCAGCGGGATGGTGGCCACGACCTTGCCGGTCTTCGCCTCGAACACGGTCGCCGAGTGCCCCGCCCGTTGAAGGTATAGACTTCCTCCTGTCCCGCGTCGTATAGAATCGCGTCCGGGTTTGCGCCGGTATCCACCTTCTGAGTGGTCTTCAGCGTCTTCAGATCGAAGATGCTGGCCTTGTTTTCGCGACCATTGCTGGTGAAGCCGAGCCCGAGCTTGGGAGCGATGGCAATGCCATGCACGCCGGGGGTGTCGGCGATTTCGCCGACTACCGTGTCTGTTGTCGATGTCAATCACCACGACCTTGGTGGCGTGGCTGACATAGAGCCGGCGGGCGTACTGGTCCACCGCCAGGTAATCCCAGCCGCCTTCGCCGCCGACGGGGATTTCCTTGAGCAGCTTATACGGCTTTCTGCGCGGCTATTGGGGACCGCGAGCAGTGGTGAGCAGGCCGAGTGCGGCCAAAGCCGAGAAACCGACTGATAGGTCTTCATAGATTTGGATTAGTGTTTGGGTTGCTAACTTTGAGGCAGCATACGCCTCATCCGCCGCATCGCCACAAAAATACGGAGCATACGCGGCCACTGATAGTCTGCTGGTCATCAATCGGGACGCGGACAAGAATGTCCGCGCTCCTGGTGCATTGGATTGCGCGCCCAAGCGCAGGGGTGTCTAAAGTCGGTTCAAGTCCAGTCCAAGGCCGAGCGACGTGGCAGCCCTTCGGTTCAAGCCATACTTGGTTTTCGGTATTCGGCCTTCTTTCGGCCTTCGCGCTTCGGATTTCGGATTCTAGGGCTGCGGCCCGACTTTTCATGATGAGCCCTGCCCCCTAAGCGGTATGTCTGAAAAATAGTACTTGTCCCTTGTGGGCTTTTGGTAAAGGTTAGTTCTACTATGAAAAGGATATTACACTTATCGTACTGTTGGGAATCGTAATGGGCGCGGTGCTGACGGGCTGCGAGCAAAAGCCGACGGAGACACTACTCCCGCCTCTGGCACCAACGCGACTGCGGCCGCTGAAATGCCGAGCACCAACCAGTAAGTCATCTTCCCCAGCTCAATTCCGGGGATGCCACTTTCAAGCCGGGCAAGGGTTTTGCCCGGCCTTTTTTATTCTTTCGACTTGGATTTGCCCGGTCAGCAACTAGACTGCGGCCATGAAGACATCATTTCTACTTTTCTCTGGCCGCCAGCCTGCTGCTCGTCGGCTGCGGCGAAAGCTCCAACACATCCCCCCAGCCGACCAATGGCGCGGCCAGCGGCAGCAGCCCGTTGAGCGCGCCGGCCGATTATGTGGGCGCGTTGGGCAAAGCCAAGCAGACGGCGGTCAAGACGGCTGATATCGACCTCGCTGAACCAGGCGATCCAGATGTTCAACGTGGAGAACGGGCGCAATCCCAAAGACCTGAACGAACTGGTCGAGAAGAAGTTCATTCCCAGGATCCCTGCAGCGCCTTACGGGATGAAGCTGGAATACGACGCCGCCACCGGGAAGGTCAAGGTGGTGAACCAAGTGACCGAGCAAATCGTCATCCTGGATTTCGGCTCGCAATACACGCAGGTCATTGCGCGCCGCGTCCGCGAGTGCAACGTCTATTCGGTCATCCTGCGCTACGACACGCCGGCGCGCGAAATCGCCCGGCTGAATCCCAAGGGCCTCATCCTCTCCGGCGGCCCGTCCAGCGTTTACGCCAAGAAGCGCGCCGCTGCCCGACCGCGCCATCTTCGAGCTCGGCATCCCGGTGCTGGGCATCTGCTACGGCCTGCAACTCCTGGCCCATTATCTCGGCGGGAAAGTCGAGCCGGGCCAGAAACGCGAATACGGCAAAGGCACGCTCCGCGTCAAAGACAGCTCGCTGCCCGCTGTTTGCCGAAGCTGCCGGCAGACCCTCCAGGTCTGGAATTCGCACGGGGACAAGCTGACCAAGCTGCCGGCTGGGTTCAAATCGGTGGCCGTCACGGAGAACTCCGCTTACGCCGCCATCGAGAACCGCGCCGCGAAGATGTTCGGCCTGCAGTTTCACCCGGAAGTGGTGCACACGCCGCGAGGGCGGGAGATCCTGGCCAACTTCGTCCACGGCGTCTGCGGCTGCGGCAAGAACTGGACGATGCGCAACTACGTTGACCAGGCCGTGGAGGCCATCCGCGACGCAGGTCGGCAGCGAGAAGGTGATCCTCGGCCTGAGCGGCGGCGTGGATTCGAGCGTCGCGGCGGCGCTGCTGCACAAGGCCATCGGCAACCAGCTCACCTGCATTTTCGTCAACAACGGCGTGCTGCGCGGACGCGAAGCGGAGGTGGTGCGGGAAGTCTTCGGCCGCCATTTCAAGATCAAGCTCCAGTACGAGGACGCCTCCAAGCTGTTCCTGCGCCGGCTCAAAGGCGTGACCGATCCCGAGCGCAAGCGCAAGGTCATCGGCAAGACGTTCATCGAGGTGTTCGAGGCGGCGACGCGGCGCGCCGGCAAGGCGAAGTTCCTCGCGCAAGGCACGCTCTACCCCGACGTGATCGAGTCCGTGCCCATCGGCGGCAACCCGGCGGCGATGATCAAGAGCCATCACAACGTGGGCGGCCTGCCGAAGAAGATGCGGTTCCAATTGGTCGAGCCGCTCAAATGCCTCTTCAAGGACGAGGTGCGCGAACTGGGCCTGGAACTGGGGCTGCCGCGCGAGATCGTCTTGCGCCAGCCCTTCCCCGGCCCCGGCCTGGCCGTGCGCATCCTGGGCGAAGTCACGCCGCAGCGCCTGGAGATTCTGCGCAACGCCGACACCATCGTGGTGGAGGAGATGAAGGCCAGCGGCTGGTATTACAAGATCTGGCAGAGCTTCGCCGTGCTGTTGCCGGTGCGCAGCGTGGGCGTGATGGGCGACGAGCGGACCTACGATTACACCATCGCCCTGCGCGCCGTGGAATCCCAGGACGGCATGACGGCGGACTGGGTGAAGCTGCCCTACGATCTGCTGGAGAAGCTCTCCAACCGCATCATCAACGAAGTCAAAGGCGTCAACCGCGTCTGCTTCGACATCACCAGCAAGCCGCCGGGGACGATTGAGTGGGAGTAAGTCCACGCGCTTGGAGTTGCTGCGCATAGGCTTCCTTGCGGCGCAGCCACGTCTCATAAATGCCTTTCCAGCGGCTGAAGTCGGTGCGGCTTTCGTCGTACGAATCGTAACGCGCCAACTGGCCCGCCATCAGCGCGGCGTAGAAGTCGGCGCTCAGAGACCCATACTTCTCTTCATAAAGCGTCAAACGCCGCTCCAACAGCTTCATCTCGATGACAAGCTCGTGAATGTCCACAAGGCATCGTTTGCCCCCACCCCAACCGGTTGTCAATGTCTGCCTTGACGCTTCCGGGACGGCCTGCGAGGTTGCTGCGGCTTGGCGCAAGATTCCACAATCGCAGCGGCAAGCGAATTGTTCGCTAGAGTGTCGGAAGCTCCCACCGTGCAATCCCTGGCACGGCGACTGGAGAAGGGGGTTGTGTTGTCGTGTCCCAGCGTCAGTGCGGGGGCGCAACCATTTCTGGCCGTCCTGGTGCGGCATCTGTTCCCACAACGCCCGGTGGTTCTGGTCACGGAAGGGCTGAGAAGCCAGGAAAGCGCCCAGCAGGATTTGGCGACGTGGCTCGGCTTGGAAGGGGAGAAAGCCTATTTCCAGGAGATAGGAGGCAGGAGGCAGGAGTTGGAATCCGCCATCCAGCATCCACCACCGAGCGAGCAGGCTCACGCATCACGCATCACGGATCAGCGTACCATCCGCCCCTCAACCCTTCTTCTACCCCGCCTGGGAAGTGCTGCCCCACGAGGCTCGGCTGCCGCACGCGGATGTCATCAGCGAGCGCCTTGAAACGCTCGTCGCCCTCACGCATCACGCATCACGCATCACGCATCACGCGCCCCTCATCGTGACTAGCGTGGCGGCGCTACTGCAGCGAACCTTTCCGGCTGGGGCCATCCGCGAGCACACTCGCACGCTCAGGCGCGGTGACCGGCTCGATCCGCTGGATTTGGTCGAGTGGCTGGAGGAACAGGGCTATGAGCCGGAGGCGCAAGTTACGCAGAAAGGCGAGATCGCCTTGCGGGGCGGCATTCTCGATGTCTATCCGCTTACCAGTCCCTGGCCAGTGCGGTTGGAGTTCTTTGGTGACGAACTGGAGTCGCTGCGGCAGTTCGATCCGCTGACGCAGATGTCCCGGGAGGCGATCAGCGAGGTCACGATTCCTCCGGCGGGGGAATTGGGGCTCTTAAAGAAGTCCGAAGGCCGAAGTCCGAAGGCCGAAGTGGCAGGCTTCGGGACGCTGCTGGATTATCTGCCGCCGGACACTGTGTTCGCGCTGTGCGAGCCGGAGGTGCTGGCTGAACGGGCGGACGAGTACGCCGGGCAGGTGCCCGAAGGTGATCCTTTCTTCATTTCGTGGGAGACGTTTTTGGAGCAGGCCAGAGAGCGAGGCATGACCTTGGTGGAGGCGAGTGACGCCGATGCGGGTCTGGTTGGCTTGGAAGGCCCGGGGGGTGCGGGGACGACTTCTGACGCGCCGTCCGCCCTCTCCCCAACGGAGAGGGAGAATGCTTCGCCAGGTGGAGACGATTCCGAGCGCTTTGGAACTGACCCGGAGCGAGTGCGCGGTTCCCTCTCCCTAAGGGAGAGGGTCAGGGTGAGGGGGAACCAGACGTTGGTCATCCCGCACCGCCTCAATCACCCGCCGGGAGTGCCCTCTCGCACCCCGCACTCCGCACTCCGCACTTCGAGAGTCTGGAGGCGTTCCGTCCGCTGCCGGAGCGCGCTCCGGAGCCGCCGGTCGCTGAGGCCCAGCGGCGCGAATTCTTCGCCCAATTGCACCGCTGGCTGCGCCAGGGCTATGCGGTTCACGTCTTCTGCAACAACGACGGCGAGCGGCAGCGCTTCCTCGAGATTTGGGACGAATACGGCCTGGTGCCGGAAAGCCCCGAAGCCGAGACCCACCGGCTCGACCGCGAACGATCCCGCCGGACTTCAGACTTTAGACTCCAGGCTGCGGACTCACCTGGGCACGCTCGCCCGCGGCTTCCTTTGCGATGAGGCCAGGGCTGGTCGTGGTGACGGACGCGGAGATCTTCGGGCGTTACAAGGTGCAGCGGCCGCGCCGGCTCAAATCACCGCACGCGCAGGCGACACGTTCGGCGCTGGACATTGATTTCACCGAACTGGAGGAAGGCGACTATGTCGTTCACGTGCAGCACGGCATCGGGCGCTATCTCGGCCTGCAAGTGCTGCCGCTGGGCGCCGGCACCAAGCCGACCGAAGGCTCGGCCGCAAGCACCAGCGCCGGCCAGGAATGCCTGGTTATCGAATACGCGCCGAGCGACCCCGCGCAAGCCGCCGCCCAAGCTCTACGTGCCGGTGACCGAAGCGCACCTGGTCAGCAAATATGTGGGCACGGGCAAGGCGCATCCGCTCGCTCAACACGCTGGGCGGCACGCGCTGGGCCAAGGCCAAGGCGCAGGCCGAACGCGCGGTGCGGGACGTCGCCGGCGACCTGCTCGCCATCCAGGCGGCGCGCGAATCGCAGGCCGGGCCATCCGTTCGCGCCGGATGCGCCGTGGCAGCGCGAGTTCGAGAGCGCATTCATCTTCGAGGAAACGCCCGACCAGGAGCGCGCCATTGTGCGAGACCAAGGCCGACATGGAACGGCCCAAGCCGATGGACCGGCTGATCTGCGGCGACGTCGGCTTCGGCAAGACCGAGGTTGCCATCCGCGCCGCGTTCAAGGCGGTGATGGATGGCAAGCAGGTCGCCGTGCTGGTGCCGACGACGGTGCTGGCGCAGCAGCATTTCAACACCTTCCGCGAGCGCATGGCCGATTACCCGATTCGGGTGGAGTTGCTCTCCCGCTTCCGCACCCGCCGGCGACCAGCAGCGGGTCGTCCGAGACCTGGCGGCGGGGGCCGTGGACATCGTGATCGGCACGCACCGGCTGTTGCAGAAGGACATCGTCATCAAGGACCTGGGGCTGGTGGTCATTGACGAGGAACAGCGCTTCGGCGTGATGCACAAGGAGAAGTTCAAGATGCTGCGCCGACTGGTGGACGTGCTCACGCTCAGCGCCACGCCGATCCCGCGCACGCTTTACCTGGCGCTCACGGGCGCGCGCGACATGAGCACCATCCAAACGCCGCCGCACGACCGGCTGCCGGTTGAGACGATCGTCACGCCAATACGACGAGCGCGTCATCCGGGATGCCATCCAGCGCGAGCTGAACCGCGGCGGGCAGGTCTTCTTCCTGCACAACCGCGTGATGACGATTGAGACCATGGCCCAAAAGCTCCGCGCGCTCCTGCCGCACGCGCGCATCGTCGTCGGCCACGGCCAGATGCACAGCGACGAGCTGGAAGAGGTGATGACCGCAGTTCGTCAACGGCGAGGCGGACGTGCTGCTGTCCACCACCATCATCGAGAGCGGCCTGGATATTCCGAATGCGAACACGATCATCATTGACCGCGCGGACCGGTTTGGCCTGAGCGACCTCTACCAACTGCGCGGCCGGGTGGGCCGTTACAAGCACCAGGCCTACGCCTATCTGCTGTTGCCGCGCCACGGGGGGCTGCTCACTGACGTGCGCAAGCGCCTGAGCGCGATCAAGCAATACTCGACGCTCGGCAGCGGGTTCAAGATTGCCATGCGCGACCTGGAAATCCGCGGCGCCGGCAACCTGCTCGGCGCGGAGCAAAGCGGCCACATCACCGCCGTCGGCTTCGAACTCTACTGCCAGCTGCTCAAGCAGAGCGTCGCCGCGCTGAAAGGTGAGAAGGTCAAGCCGCGGGTGGAGGTGCAGGTGCGGCTGGACTTTCCTGGCGCTGAGCCCGGCGGAGGAAAGTCCAAAGTCTAAAGTCCGAAGTCCGAAGTCCGGCGTCGGAGATCCAGCATCCGGTCCAGCATCCACGCATCCGCATCAGCCTACATCCCTTTCCGCTACATCTCGGACGCGCGGCAGCGCATTGAGATTTATCGGAAGCTGGCGCAGGTGACGGACAAGGCCGGGCTGCGCAGCCTCGAAGCAGGAGCTGCGCGACCGGTTTGGGCCGCGTGCCGCCGCCGTTGGAATTGCTGCTGCGGGTGGCCGAGACTCAAAGTGCTGGCAGGCGAACGGGCCATCACGGTGATCGAGGTCAAAGACGACAGACTGATGCTCACGCGCAACAACGACTACATCATGGTGGGCAGCAAATTCCCGCGCCTGACGCAGGAAACAGGCCGGCGCGCGGCTGAAGGAAATCAAGCGGTTCTTAATCGAATGGCCCTTAGCTAAGGCGTAATATGCTCAACCATAGGCACTTGCGCAGAGGATCGAATTCCGGCCCGGAAGCCGCCTTTCCGGCCTAGCCGCCAATCCCCAGCCTGGAACCAGCCCCGCCCGCTGCGCGTTCCAGGCTCGCGACCTTCCAGCCCCAGAGACAGACCAACTCCTGCACCCAGCCTCCCCGGGACCCCACCGTACCTCGCCGTCACCTCGCCGTCACCTCACCGTAGACCTCTAGCCCGGGGCTAAGAGGGACTGACGGGGAGGTGACGGCGAGGTGACGGCGAGGCTACGGCCAGCGCCGGGACGGTTTTGCCGACAGGGGATGACACCAATGGCGGAGGGCTAGGAACCGCCCGCTGTGCCTGCGGCAATCTCCCGGGATCAGCGGAAAACGCTCGCCCGGCGGGTCCGCGGAATCCATTCTGACGTCATGCATCTGGCCCATTTGCGCCTTCGGGATTTCCGCAATTACGCGCGGCTGGATGCCGATTTTGCCCCCGGCTTTCATCTGCTGCTGGGCGATAACGCCCAGGGCAAGACCAACATCCTCGAAGCCATTTACCTCATTGCCACTCTGCGCTCCTTTCGCGGCGTGGGCGGTGCCCAGATGATTCGGCACGGGCAGAAAGGTTACTTCGTCGGCGGCAAGGTGGTCGGGCATGGGCGAACATGAGATCAAGATGTATTGGTCCAGCCGGGAACGCAGCCTGAGTCTGGATGCCCAGCCGGTGCGCAAGCTGACCGATTACCTGGGCGTGCTGCGCACGGTGGTCTTTTGCACGGAAGACCTGCAACTGGTCAAAGGTGTGGCGCGCACACGGCGCCGGTTCCTTGACCTGCTGCTGTCCCAAACCTACCCGACCTACCTGCCGCTGCTGCAGCGCTACACGCGGGCCTTGCGCTCGCGCAACGCGCTGCTCAAACAGCCCGTGCCTGACCTGGCAACGCTCGACGGCTTTTCCCGCGAGTTGGTGAAGGCCGGCGACGAGATCATCCGCCTGCGCCGGGAACTGGTCCCGAGATTGTCCCCGCTCGCACGGCTCGCCTACCGCCGCATCGCCAGCGACGCCGAGGACCTCCGCCTGATCTACCAGCCCAGCGTCAAACAGGACTTCGCGGTCGAGTTAGCGCAATCCCGCCACCGCGAAGCCGCCTATCGCTCGACGCTTGTCGGGCCTCACCGGGACGACCTGCAATTCCTGCTGAACGAGCGCTCGGCGGCACAGTTCGGCAGCGAAGGCCAGAAGCGCACACTCGCCATCGCTCTCAAGCTGGCGCAGGCCGAGTACTCTGACCGGCCTGCACGGCTCGCCCCCGATCCTGCTCATTGACGACATCATGGGCGAGTTGGACCTGAAGCGACGCAGCGGCTTCCTGCCGTTGCTCAAAGGTGCGCAACAGTCGCGCGGTCAGGTATTCATGACCGTTACGGAGGAGAACTGGTCCGCTGCACCGGGCAACGAGTTAAGGCGCTGGCGCGTTAAGGAAGGGCGGTTGCTGGCGGAGGGATAGCGGTCAGACGGGTCGAGCGCGCTGAATGAGTTCCCGGAGCTTATCCGGGAATGAGCGGGGCACGCCCGCCGAAAGCATCGTAGTCGGGGCCGTACTGGGCAAGGTAACAGACCGAATAGGCGCGTCGGAACACAAGGACGGGCAGCAACAACACCGTGCCCAGGTAAGGAATGGCCAGGAAGCAGCCGAGAACACAGCAGGTGGCCAGCACGGCAGTCAGGATGAGGACGACAATCCCCAGGCTCAGGACGATCTGGAACAGGAAATAGAGGATGAACCGGGCTGGGTTGCCGAAGAGCAAGCCCAGCAGAACGCCCCAGCCTTGCAAGCACCCCCCTCCCCGTAGAAACATGATCGGGACAACGAAATCGGTAAGGAGCTTCGCCACGACCCAGAAGGCCACCCCGATCAACACCAACAGCAGGCCAGCGCCAACCAGTTGAACGATGCCGTTCAGGCTGGCCTCGTCGCGCTCCATCATCCGCCAGCCCACCACGGCCATCACGATCAGCGGCGGCAGCACCGCAGCCCAGCCGGCCAGGGTCAGAACAAGCCGGAACCAAAACACGCTGTTGCCTTCGCGCGCGAACTTGCGCCAGGGAACGGCCACCTCGGCTTTGTTGTGCGCGACGCAGTGGAGAAACATGAATCGCCCGCGGCTGCTGACCCAGAGCACCAGAACCCAAATGGCGGCGCCGAACACCAGGACGGTCACCGCGAGGGGCAGTATCCAGCTTAGATTCTGCGCCACATAATCCCACGCATGCTCCACCCACTCGCGAACGCCGTGTACTCCGCCACGGTGTTCTGAACCAAAGTTGTAGTGTGCCTGGAACCCGTGCTCCCCGAGATACGCCAGCCAGGCGCAAAAGCCGATGATGAACCACTTGCCCGCGTCAAACGGTTGAAAGAGCACCTGCTTGACCCGTTCAATGGCTTGACCGACCGGGAGCGTAACGCTGACATGTTCTGCTGGAGGCGTCATGTTGTCGAATAGGTGAAATCGGCCCCACGGCCACCCCAATCTTATGGTCCCTCCCGCAGCCATTAAAGCATATTCTCTCGGCGGTTGTTATTCTGGCGGCGAACAGGTTTCTGTTGCGAGGGTGAAGCGGTGCCTCTTAGTATCACTCTGGTGCACCGTAAATCTGTGACTCTGAAATCCGGCCGACTCGGCGCCAGCAACCCGCACGCACGCCGCTACGCTTTGTTGAGCCTATGCGTGTTCCTGTTGCTTGGACCGTCTCTCCTGGCGGAGCAGTATTATCTGCCTCCAGGCGCACCGGACGGGGTCGCCCTGCTGGCCCCGCCACCTGTAGCTGGCTCGGAGGAAGAAGCGGCGGACCTGGCGTCGGCGCGCGCTGTCTTCCAGGGGCGGACACCCGCCGAGCAGGAGCGGGCCTTCAAAGATGCCGGCCTCTCGCTGTTCCTGTTCGCGCCTGCCATCGGACCCTTCTTTCAGCCCGGCAAGCTGCCGAAGACCGAAGCCTTGTTCAAGAAGGTGAAGCATGACGTCGCAGACCCGCTGGACAGGACCAAGGATTACTGGAAGCGGCGGCGCCCCTACCAGTTGGATCCCGACTTGAGCCTGGGGCGGCCGGAGCGGAGCTTCGGCTACCCGAGCGGCCACACGACGCGCGGCACGGTCAGGGCGCTTCTCTTGGCAGAACTGTTCTCGGAGAAGAAAGACGCCATCCTGGCCATTGGCCGCAACATCGGCTGGGATCGCGTGCTCATCGGCAAGCATTTCCCGACCGACATCTATGCCGGGCGGGTGCTCGGCCAGGCGATCGTCCGCGACCTGTTGGCCAGCCCGGCGTTCCAGCATGACCTGGCTGAGGCAAAGGCTGAGGTGCGCGCGGCAGAGCGGCAGAGCGTCGGGGCGTCCGAACGTCCGAGCGTCGGGGCGTTAGAGCGTCAGAGCGTGAAGCGTGAGTAGCCTGGACCGCTGGCCGGGCGCAACTCGCGTTATCGGCCCCTGGGAGCGCCGGCATCCCTGCCGGCGTGCTCTCGCGGGACACTTTGGGATTTACCTCAAATCGGGCGATGTTGCAAGGTGCCGGCAGGGATGCCGGCGCTCCCAGGGGCCGATAACGTGAGTTGCACCCCACGCTCCCAGGCTCTCCCCTTTGAGCTTGCCCCCGCGCGCGAGGCCGACACTATTTGAGCGATGAATCGTTCTGAGCACCCGCCGTTGGTTCCCGGCTTCATGAAACCGGCCACTAATGCCCTTTCGTTCCTTTTCGCCGCCCTGCTTGCGTTCGGCGCCCTGGCCCAGGAGCAAAAGCCGCCCGCGACGCTAGCCGAATTACGGCAGCGACTGGCAGACCACATCGGGCAGCCTAAATACAATGCCGCCATGTGGGGAGTGAAGATTGTCTCACTGGATACGGGTGTGACGGTGTTCGAGCGCAACCCGCAGAAGCTGTTCAGCCCGGCTTCCAACTCCAAGCTTTACACAGTCGCGCTCGCGCTGGATCGGCTCGGCCCCGATTACCAGATCAAGACGTCGCTTTATGCCAAAGCCAGACCCAACCGGCGTGGCACGCTCAAAGGGGACTTGATTGTCTATGGCCGCGGCGACCCGACCATCAACGCGCGCCTGCATGGAGGTGACATTTACCAGGCGCTCGAACCCCTCGTAAGCGCCCTCACCAACGCGGGCGTGAAGCGCATCTCCGGCGACCTGGTGGCCGATGGGAGTTACTTCCACGGCCCGCCCTTCGGCTCGGGCTGGGCGTGGGATGACCTCGAATACTATTACGGCGCGGAGATTTCCGCGCTCACGATCAATGACAACACATTGCAAGCCGTGGTCGAGCCCGGTGCTCGCGTTGGTGCACCGTGTCAACTGGAGCTATGGCCCGCTACTTCCTGGCTCACTCTCAGCAACCTCACGGAGACGGTCGAGAGCAGCGCCTCACGCCGGATTCACTTCTACCACCCGCTTTGCCAAAACCTGGTCTATGTCTCCGGCCAGATGCCGATTGGCCATGCCGGCAGCACCAATGACGTCACCGTGCATAATCCCGCCGGCCTGTTTGGGTCTCTGTTCAAGCAAGCCCTGGCCCGCCAGGGGATCAAGTTCAAGGGCAAGGTGCGAACGGTGAATTGGCCCGAAGTGCAGGCGCCCTCGATTGACCGCCGCAACCTGATGGAACTCGGCTCCATGGAATCCCTGCCGGTGCGGGACCTCGCCCGCGAGGTGGAGAAGCCTTCGCAGAATCTCTACGCCGACTTGCTTCTGGCGCAGGTGGGCGAGAAGTCCCGGGCGGCGGATTCGTCAGGCCGCCTGACTTCGGAAGAGCTTGGGATTCGCGAGCTGAACAAGTTGCTCGCCGAAGCCGGCATTCAGAGAGGCGAGACGATCTTCGAGGAAGGTTCCGGCCTCTCGCGCGACAACCTTACCTGCCCCAACGCGACGGTGAGCCTGCTGCGGTTCATGAGCCGGCACAAATACGCCCAGGACTATCTGGACGCGCTGCCGATAGCCGGAGTTGACGGCACCCTGAGGAACCGGATGAAGGGGACACCCGCCGCCGGCAACGTGCGGGCCAAAACCGGCACTCTGCGCTGGGCCAACTCGCTTTCCGGCTACGTCACCACCGCCGCCGGCGAGCACCTGGTCTTCTCCCTGATGGTCAACCGCTACTACGAAGCGCGCCCGGCGCGCGGTGACCTCGATACAATCGCCGTGCTGCTGGCGAGCTTCACGGGACGAACGGGCGGATAGAGGCAAAGCGGAATGGTGGAATGATGGAATGGTGGAATGGTGGAATGGTGGAATGGTGGAATGGTGGAATGATGGAGTAATTGGTTTCCCACCACTCCAATATTCCAACATTCCAACATTCCAACATTCCAACATTCCAGTATTCCAACATTCCAGTATTCCAATCTTCCAATACTGCAGTCCCCCAGCCCAGGTTTGAGTCTCGAACCCCGAGTCAAAGCTGCACGTCTTCGGGCCGTACCTCGAGGCATTCGTCCTGGTCTTCCCAGATGGCGGCGGCATAGAACTCAAGCAGGCGGGGCGCGAGTTGGCGGCCGGCTTGAGCAAGCAGGCCTTCAGCTTCTTTGGCCGCGCTCTCGTACGCCCGGTCATAATCGCCGGCCGCCTTGCGCTGACGGTCGTCCCAATGCGCCACAGCGTGGACCGGTGCGTAATGCGAGGCCCAGGTGCCCAGGTCGGCCTGCAGTTCGGCGGAAATCTCGTCGAATGGCACGAGCGTCTCGCTGCAATGCTGACAGATCAGCCCGGTCTCATTCACGTCGCGCGTCAGCAAGGGCAGCATGGGTGCGCGGCAACAGGGGGATTCCGAGTAAGCAGGCGGTGTCGCGACCAGGCGCTGGAGCCAAATCTGGCGCTGGTGTCCCAACTGCGCCGCCAGCCGATAAGCGCCAAGCAGCGGATGTGACAATCGCCAAACCTTGCCGGCAATCTGGCCGAGCGTTTGGGCGAGCCAGCGCGCCAGAGTGAGATCATCAAAGTCACGGAAAGCGAGGCTGTACTCCTTCCAGAGCAGGTCAAGCGGCGAGTCGGCATCAGTAGCCATTGGTGCCGGAGTGTTGCGCGCTCAGGCAGGATTGTCGAGCCAGGATCATGTTATGGTGGGCGCGACAGGGGTCGAACCTGCAAGGATTGCTCCAAAGGATCCTAAGTCCTTCGCGTCTGCCAATTCCGCCACGCGCCCGAACTGCCGAGGCATCTTCGCCGCTGTCGGGGGTATTGTAAACAGTTTCGTGCATGATGCGTCCCCGATTGAGCTTGAACGAAGAGGTCCCCGCAGCATAATAGCCGAAGCGACGATGCGAAATCAGCTCGACCAGTGGGCAATTCCGTCCCTCGATGTGTGTGGTGGAGATGCCGAGTCCCCGCGGCCTCATGGTCCTCGGGGCGAGGCCGCGTAAATAGGTCGGAAGTTATGGGCGTGGAAACCGATGTGCTTAAAACCGAAGTCAAAGCGTTCTGGAATCGCCAGAGCTGCGACACCCACCATGCTCGCTCGGGAAAGTTCACTGCCGAGTACTTCGAGCAAATCGAGCAATGGCGCTACGCGGACCAGCCGTTCATCCACTCTTTTGCGCAGTTCACCCGCTACCACGGCAAGCGGGTGCTGGAAGTTGGCTTCGGCGCCGGCACGGATTTCATCCAATGGCTGCGCGCCGGGGCGGTGGCCTCAGGAGTGGACCTGACCGACGAGGCGCTCACTCACGTCACCCACCGTATCCAGCTCTATAATCTCCCCCCGCCCGAGCGCCTCAAAGTGGCTGACGCCGAGAATCTGCCGTTTGCCTCCAACACGTTCGACCTGGGTTATTCCTGGGGGGTGTTGCACCATACGCCCGATACCGAAAGGGCACTGGCGGAATTGGTCCGCGTGGTCCGCCCGGGTGGGGAGATCAAGGTCATGCTTTACAATCGCCATTCCCTTTGTGCCTACCGTTGCTGGCTGAGAAACGCGCTGCTCAAAGGCCGGCCCTGGAAGAGCTTGCGTTGGGTTTTGTGGCACCACATCGAGAGCCTCGGGACCAAGGCCTACACTCGAACCGAGATCCGCCGGATGCTGGCCCCGTTGGGGCTGACTGACCTGCGCTGCGAGACCTATCTGACTTCGGCTGATCGGCTAAGGCACCGGACGCTCCCGCTCCGCCTCTGCGACGGGTTGCTGGGCGTGGCCGTTGCCCTGACAGGCTCGCGACTGGGCTGGTTCCACACGGTTTACGCGCGCAAGGCGTAGGCATCTTCCGCTCGGAGCGCAGCCTTCAGGCTGCAAAAGGATGGGAATGCCAAGGGAGCGTTGGAATCTGGCGACGCCGCAGCGTACTCCGAGCTTCTGCAGCCTGAAGGTTGCGCTCCGATGGCCTGGGGATGCCGCGGCATGGAGGGGAATGAAGCCCACAGCGGGAGATTGAGTCTTCGATATCCGCCGAGTCTGAGACGACAGAGCTATGGCGTCGCCAAGCCCGCTGCCGCCGATCCGATGCGGTGGGCGTTGGCCATCGCTGAAAAGGTGATGGTCGTCGCCGGAATGCTGGGGAACACGGTGGCATCCACGGCGTGGATTCGCTGCCAGCCGGGCAACCGTCCGAGCAGATCAGTCTGAAACCCCCGCGGCTGTTCACTCATGGGAAAGCTGCCGCCGCTGTGGAAGCCACGACCCGGCTCGGCGATCTTGAGCATGACCGGCAGCGGCATCGCTCCGGTGCGCCAGGCCTGCTGGCAGAGTTTGAACACCAGTCTGCGCACCCCCTTACGTGCCAATGGGTTCAATTCCGCGCGAAGCTCCAGTCGCTCCTGCCCGGTGGCCGTGTCTTTCCTCAGCCGGGCCGCAATTCGGGAACTGTGCCGCGAGTGCAGGTACCCTTGGGCCACCAATAGCCGTTCCTGCAAGTCTCGGACCACGAAGCCGAGCGGGTGTTGCAAGGGGCCAAAGGCCGCTGCCACTGCCTGGCTGATCAAGTCGTTGTTCGAGTAAACCTGGATGTGCGCGCTCGTGTCCTGTCCGCGGGGACCGGATATCTCCAGGAACACCTGGCTGAGGGCGTGCAACCATTCGCGGGTGGCGCCCCGGACCTTGCGGAGGAGCATTAAGGGCACCAGAAAGTATTGGCTATCCTTGAGCCAAACCGTCTCGTCATGAGCGGCCAGAGAACGGAGCAGGATGCCCGTGGTGGGAATCGTGCCGGCGGCGAGGAACGCCCGGCTGCCTTGCCAGGTCAAACGCCGGCGAGTGGCCCGGTCATAGCCCAGAACCTCGGCGCCCTGAGCCGACTCGCGCACCTGGTCTATGATCACACCCCGCTGGTAACTGAAATCGGGGTTGCCCAGCATTTGCGTCACCGTATCCGCCGACGTGTAAATGTAACCATAGGGGCAGCCGTACATGCAAAGCCTGCAATAGACGCAGCCGCCATCCACCGAAGGCAGGTTCCCCCGCACGGCCAGCCTGGAAGATCCAAAGCGGATTCCCGCCCGAGCCAGCGCCTTCCGGTTACCTTGCATTTTCTCCAGCAGTTGGCGGGTCTGTCGGCTGGGACGCAGTTCGGTGAAGCCCTTGGTATGGAGAGGGAAAGACTCCTCCAAGGCGTCCCGACAAGCCGCCAGGCCGGTAAGTTGGAGAACTGCGGCGTAATGCGGGGCGAGCGTGGAGACTCCGAACGGCCAACCCTCCAAATCGCTATCCAGAAACGGCATCATGGCCGCTCCCCAGACATTGCTCAGACCGCCCATCGCCAGCGACGGGCGCAGGCCGACGTTTTCGTAGTGGACGCCCAGATGAGCGTCGGCTTCCCGGTAAGCGAAGTCAGAGCCATAGACGAGTTTGAGCGGCACGCCCCCCACGTCGGGATTCATCCCCGCCTGGTAAGCTGTCAGGTCACTCGGCGCCCAATCTTCAGGACGGTGCTGCTTGAGGCTCTCCACCAACCCCGCTCGTTCCGGCTCGAGGGTGAGCCCGGCGTCGAGCATTCGAACGCGCCGGCCGGCGTCCAGCAGGGCCTGCGCGCAGGCTACTCCGGTCGGCCCCGAGCCGACCACATAGCAGATCTCGGGATCAGAATGCCGCCCCGAATCTGTGTTCATCTGGGTTCATCTGTGGTGTCCCCCGCGCCGGGCGAATCCTGGAGGTTGCCGGTGTTCCTGGCATTGCCGCGGAACTTGGGCCAAGGCGTATGGGCCAGGGTTGCGCCCGCGCGCAGCGCGGTGAAACCGCCATACGGAATGCCCCAATCAGGCACAAAGATCATGCCGTTTGGCCCCACCGCCGGCGAGCCGTAGCCATACCCAAGCAGGGAGTAGAGATGCCGGCTGGCCCCCTCCGGGCTGGAATAGTACAGCATCCCGCGACTAGTCACATAGCAAATGGACCCGTCTCCCAGAACCACCGGCGAGGCCTCAATGGGATAATACTCGCCGCCGACCGGCCCCCACTTCTTCTGTCCTTCGGGACTGATGGCCCAGAGGTATTGGAGAACGCCCACATAGATTGTGCCGTCCGAGCCAATGACCGGCGACGACTCGGTGATGCCCCCGGTGCGCAGCCGCCACCGCAGGCTGCCGTCCAGGTTCAACGCATACAGACACCCGTCCACGGAGGTGAAATACAGGCACTGATCCCCGTTGAGGGCGGGGGAAGAGACGATGGGGCCGCCGGTGGCGAACTCCCATTTCTTTTGCCCTTGGGGCGTCAGCGCGTAGAGCTTGTGGTCGTGCGATCCGAAGTAGATCGTGCCGTCGGCGCCGATGGCAGGCGAAGAATCAATTTCACCGGCGGTTGGGAACCGCCACCGCTGCCTGCCGCTCGCGTCCAGCGCGTAGAAGTTCCTGTCCCACGAGCCGAAATAGACGGTGCCGTCGTGGGCCAGGGCGGGGGATGAATCCACCCAACCACCGGTCCGGAACTCCCAAGCCTCTTTGCCGTTGGCGCGCACGGCGTAAAGCTTCCTGTCCCGACTGCCGAAATAGACGGTGCTGTCGGCGCCCACGGCGGGCGCGGACTTGATCTCACTGCCCGCGCCAAAAACCCACTTGCGCGACCCGTCGGGATTGACCGCCCAGAGCTTGCCCTTCCGGGTCCCGAAGTAGATTGTGCCATCGGGGCCCACCGCCGGGGCCGAGTCGCTCTGGCTTTGGACGGCCAGCGACCATTCGTTCGTGAGGGCACTCGCCGCGTGGGCTTCTGACCGGGGCAGCCCCAGGCAGACCAGACTGGTGATGAGGCCCAGGACTAATCGCATTTGTGGTTTGGGTTCACGCGCATGAATCGGCGTGGGATTGTAGGGGGGTGGGCGCGTCGCGCCAATGCCAAATCGGTCCGAAAACGGCTTGATTTGATGAGGTGCAGTGCTTACATGACTGCCGTCCATCGTGTTTCCGCCAGATGAGAATCGCTGTCATCACCACCGATAACCGGGATCAACTGAAGACTTACGACGCCGTGACGCCTTTGTTCGGTCCCGCTCCCGAGGCGCTGCTGCAAGGCTTTGCGCTTCTGCCGGAGGTGGAGGTGCATGCCTTGGTTTGCGCGCGGGCGCCGATGCGGTCCCCGGAGAAGGTGGCGCCCAACATCTTCTTTCATTGTCTGGTTGTGCCGAAGATTGGCTGGATGCGCACTCTGTTCCAGGGTTGCATCCGCGCTTTGCGGAAGAAGCTCAGGGAAATCGGGCCGGACATCGTTCACGGGCAGGGCACCGAGGGACATTATGCCCTTTCGGCCGGATTCTCTGGTTTCCCCAATGTGGTGACGATCCACGGGAACATGCAGCGGATTGCGGAGTTGGAGAAGCCCGGAGTGCTTTCCTACAACTGGCTCGCGGCGCGGCTGGAACGCTTTGCGCTCCCTCGCACGCGGGGTGTCATATGCCTCAGCCGCCACACCCGGCAAATGGTGGCCGGTTTGGCCCGGCGGACCTGGGTGGTGCCGAACGCCGTGGATGCCTCCTTTTTTGAGGTCGAAGCGCAAGCGGTCCCCGGCGCTCCCCCGCGAATCCTGTGCGTGGCTCGGGTTTGCCCGCTGAAAAACCAAAACGCCCTTGTCCGTGCGCTTGATCCGCTGGCAGCCCGGCACAGGTTTAACCTGGTCTTTGTGGGCGATGCCGGGAGAGAAGATCCCTACGGCCAGGAATTCTTCCGCCTCGTCGCGGAGCGGCCCTGGTGCACCCACGCGGGCTTCGCCGGGCGCGCGGCGCTCAAGACGCAGTTGGCCCGAGCGAACCTCCTGGCGTTGCCGTCGCTCGAGGAAAACTGCCCGATGGTCGTCCTTGAGGCGATGGCCGCGAACGTGCCTGTGCTCGGGGCCGGTGTTGGCGGCGTGCCGGACCTCGTCACCGAAGGCGAAACCGGGTTCTTATGTGACCCACGCGATGCGGCCTCCATGTGCGCGGGAGTTGAAAAGGTCTTGCGGAACCCCGCCGCCGCTGCGGAGGTGGCGCGGGTGGCCAAGGCACGAGCGCGGGAACGATTCCATCCCAAGGCGGTCGCCCAGCGGCACGTCGAAATCTACCGGCAGGTTCTGGACGCCAGATGATCCGCGGGTGAAAAGCAGTTGAGGTTCCGAAACGTGAGTGCTATAAGGCTGCCCGCTTTAGCAGCCGTTGAGTCGCATGTTGCTCCAAACGCTTAGATTACTTGTCAAGGACAGGCAGACGCTGGCCCGGATGGTGCGGCTCAAGCTTTTGGATCGGTGGTGTCGCCTGCACTCGCGCTGGGGGTTTTACTGCCAGGCCAAAATGGATATGGACCCCAGATCCTGGTGGCATAACGCTGAATTTGTCTCAGCCAGCGGGGGCTATTGGGTGCCCGGCGATGCCACGCCTCGAAAAGCCCTCGATTTAGAGGCTTGGGATACGGTGCGCCGGGACATGATCCTCCTGCTGTTGCGGGAGTTGGTGGCCCGCCAGGTCCCAGGCGACCTGGCTGAGTTGGGCGTGTACCGGGGTTGGAGCGCCCGTCTGATCCACCACTATCTGCCCGAGAGGAAGTTCTACCTGTTCGACACCTTCACCGGTTTCGACCAACGGGATATAAGGGCCGAGCAAGCCGCCACGGGGCGTCCAACGGAGGCGCGGGCCTTTTCCCAAACCGGAGTCGAGCGCGCCCTCGGCAACATCGCCCCGCAAAACGGCAACGTGCAGGTTTTTCCCGGCTATTTCCCGCAAAGCGCCCCGTCCTTCCTCGCCGCGAGCAGATTCGCTTTCGTCCACCTCGACGCCGATTTGTATGAGCCCATACTGGCGGGCCTGAACTACTTTTACGACAAGGTGGTTCCGGGCGGATTCATTCTCACCCACGATTTTAACTCCTGGCCCGGCGCCCGCAAAGCAATCCAGGAATTCTTCCGCGATAAGCCGGAAATCCCCATCCCCATGCCCGATAAGAGTGGCTCCGCCCTGGTGGTTAAGCTCGGCGCAGGTTCGGCCCCGCCGGCTGAGCTGGGCGCTGGAAGCATTGCCGGCGTGGCCGCGCCTCAACGACCTGGCTGAGAGCGTCTCTGGAAAATGCCCTGCCTCGTAGCAGCCGACGTAAGGGCGTGTTGCCCAACCTGATCGAGCGCCCCTTTCCCCCTCACCCCGACCCTCTCCCTTGGGGAGAGGAGCCGCAGAGTCCAGTTCTCGAATTACCGAAGCGCCTCGTGTTTGCGGACAACGTGGCGATGATTCTCCCTCTCCCCAAGGGAGAGACATCTGAGGTAGTCCGTCAATGGGAGTTTCATACTTATTCACAATTAGTAGCGGGCACCAGCTCGGCGTAGGTTTTGAGGCCATAGCGCTGAAGACTTTTGAGGTAGCGGCTTTCGTCATAAGGCCGCCGTTCTTGCCACATGCGCCAAATGATTCGTTGCCACTTGTAGGCCAGTTTGCGCAGCGCTGCATGATGGCCCATGCGTTGGCGCAGTTGGTCGTAACAGCAACGGGCCCAAGCGCAGAGCTTGATCGAGCAGCCCGCAAATTCATGCCAGCTTTGCCGTTGGAACTTGGGGCAACTCCAGCGCAGATGCACCCAGGTACTGGGTTTTGCCACTTTTCTCGGTCACCGGGGCGATGCCGCTGGCACAGTTGACGGCCAGTGCCGTGGGGTAGCGGCTGCGGTCAGTGCCGAGGGCGGCGAGCAAGCGCGGGGCCAGCGCCGGCCCAGCCCCGGGCAGGCTCTGGAAGATCGGTGCGTCGGGATGGCTGGCGAAGACCGCCGCGATCTGGCGGTCGTATTGGGTGATGGTCTGGTGCAGGACCGCCAACTGAGCGGCCAAGCTCTGGATGGCCAGGCTGTGGGCGGCCAACAGAGCCTCGTCGCTGGTCAACGGTTGGGCCTTCTGGACCCGCTCCAGCCGCTGCTGGATGAGTTCTTCACTGCGGCTGTTGTGGCCATAGTAGAACTTGCGCAGCACTGCCGGTTTGACCTTCTGCACGAGCTGGAGGGTGGGCCATTTTTTGAGGAAGTCCGTCGCCAGGGGGCTGCCCAGGTCCTGCCCGATGAGTTCCAGCGCCTGGGGAAAAATGCTCTTGAGATGCGTTTGGAGGGCATTGGTAGCCGCGGTATGCTGGTCAACAAAGCCGCGCCGGTCCTCCGTCAACAACGCCAGTTGGCGAGTCTGCACGGTGTCCGGTTGCCAAGGGCGGAAGTGCTCGCGGTGTTTGCGCACCAACTCCAAGGCCAGATCGGCATCCAGCGGATCGTCCTTGGTGTGGCTGGGATACAGGGCCTCGCGCAGGCGAGCCAGGCTCTTGGGATTGATCGGGTAGAGGACCAAGTGCTCATAGCACTGGAGTCCGTAGATCAGGGGTCCGCGAGCTTGTTCCAGGCAGACGGCGATCTTCCCACCGGCGAAGCGTTGCCGCAGTTCGCTGGCCCAGGCCACCAGGGCCTCGGGAGTTTGCTCCAGGGTGCGGCGCTCGATTTGGTCGCTGTCAGCAGCGGCCAAACTGACGGCGTGTTGTTCGTCTCCCCAGTCCAGACCCACGTAGGCGGCGAAGACCAGCGGGGTGGGCGTGGCGGCCTGAGGTGTGCTGGGCACGTTCGATGTATTCATAATCAGGATTGTCTTGGTTTACGGTTGCGGCCACGCTGGCTTGGGTCCAGCGAAGGCCTTATAGACGAGACATCGGACTGTCGGCATCTGAGTATTCGTTTTGGACCCAAGCGCCGCGCTGGGGCGAAGCTCTCTCCTAACTCGTCGAGTGAGACGGTCAGGGAATTCGTCACCCAGCGCGGCGTAACCGCGGAGCTTTCGGCTCTGCGGCAAAGGTTATTCACCCACCGGCGCGGACGCCGCGCAAAGTTATTCACCGTCGGCTGCGGGGAGAGGTTCCAAAGGCTCTCCTCGCCGCCGGTGAATAACTTTGGATCACCTATAAGGGTCGGGGTGAGGGGGAACAGGCCGTTCGCCCTCCCGGATAGCGGTTTGGGCAACACGCCCTTACGTCGGCTGCTACGTCTTCCCGACAGGTGCCGAGGCTAGCCCGCGAACGCGGCTGTGGGTCGGGGCGAGCCGAGAGATCATCAGTGCTCGCCCAGCGCCGCCACGGCCTGCTGCAGCTTGCTGACAACCTCGCCGGGCGAAGGGTTGGTCGTGTCGTCGCGCACGACGAACATCCGCACATTGAACGGGTTTCGTTTAAAGGCGTAAGCAATGCGCTCCTGGCCCGGCGCCCAAATCACGATGGGCCGGGCGCAATAGGCCGCTAAATGCAACGGGCCGCTGAGTTCGCCTGCGACCAGCTCGCAGGCCGAAATGACCGCGACGGTTCGCTCCAGGTCCTCGGTGCGGCAATCCTCGCAGCCGTCGGGACACAAGGCGTACTGCGGATGGCCGATGCAGGCGATTTCCCAACCCCGCTCGCGGCACAGCGTGCAAAGCGCTTGCGCCAGTTCCGGACGGAAATTCCGCGCCTTGTCAGGCCCTGGCTTATCAATCTGCCGGAAATGAAAGACTATCTTCCGGTTAGGCGGAGCCGCTTGCACGGGCCGGATCACCTCGTGTTCCTGCCGGAACAGCAGCCGCCGGTGCCACCGGGTGCACAAATGCGCGGTGGTAAACAGGTCGTAGTTCGTAATTTGCCGAGCGTGAGCAAAGTCGCGGGCATAGTGCCTGAGTTCGCGGCAGGACATTTTGCCGAACATGTAACCCGCGGTTTTCAAATCAAAAGGGTGGGAGTGCACGATGCACCCCCGGTAAAGCGGCTCCCGCCCGGGAAACGTGATCACATGGACTTCGCGATACTTGCGCCGGAAGGCGCGCACGTAGCTCTGGAAGTCCATGATTTCATGCCCGAACTCCCCGACATACGGGCCCGCCACCAGGACCGGCTTTCTGGAAAAGCGCATCGCTATTGCCTCCCAGGCAGTCAGCCACTGCTCGCGTCTGCTTGGCCGATAATATTCCCCGCGGATAACGCCCCCGCCCGGAACCTGGGCCTCGGGTCCACTGTCGAACATTTTGCTGCGGTCGTTTGATGCCATAACGTGGCCGGGATTCTGCGGCGCCGTCACACCGGCGGTTGGAGGAGGGTTTCATAAACCGCCTTAACCTGTTGGGCCACTTCTTTCCAGGACAGCGGTTTCGGCGGGGCGGGCAACTGTGGGGCAGCCTCGTAGAACCGTCTAAGAACCTGGGCCGTACGCCCGGCCGAACGGGTTACCGGGCAGTAGGAGGCGCGGGTCTTGAAGACCGTTCTGGCCCAGGGCAGGTCGGACAGCAGCAACGGACATTCGCACGCAGCCGCCTCCAGCGCGGAGAGGCTAAGGCTCTCGGCGGCGCTCAGCAAAACGAACCCCCGGCTTTCACGATAAGCCCGGGCCAGCCTGGACCGGTCCTTCGATCGCCCCTTCGAAGCGTAAGAGCTGCGAATGCCGCTTGGCCAGGTCGAAGAACTGCCGGGCATAAGGATCCGAATCCGAATAAGCCTTGCCGATCACCCAAAGGGGCGTTCGTGCCTGGACCGCAGCCTCCGCCAGTTCCAGCACCCGTTTGCGTTCGGTGATCGTGGCCGTGCAGACAAGCCAGTGACCCCGCGCGGCTGGGGTGCTCTGCAGAAAGGCGGCTTCAACGCCATTCGGAATCACGTGAATCCGCTCCTTTGGCGCGCCGAAGAGGTAATTGAGCAGGTGGGCCTCCCATGGGGTCAGGGCCAGGAGGGCATCGGCCAAACAATGGGTGTCCCAGCGGAACGCGGCGGCGAAACTGGCCGGCAAGAAACCCCGCAGCAGCCGGTTGGTTTGGCGCTGACCCCATAACTGCCACGCGGACCGCGAGCCTTGCACCGTCAGTAATTCCCCCAGGACCACCCTGATCCCCCTTGCGCTGGGCCAGACGCACCAGGTGGGGAGACATGCGGCCGAAGTAATGGAGAATGTCAGCGCGCTGGGCCGGGTCCCACCAGCGGACATAATCCACCTGGCAATCCAGTTGCTCCAGCGCCGCTTTCGTCTGCTGGATTTGAGTCAGCATGCCCCCATGCACCAGCAGGGCGGGTTCCGGGTGATCAAAGAGGATGATCATGAACTCGTGGGCTTGTTGTACTGGAGCCGGGCGTTTCCATCGGAGTGTGAAATAAGCGGACGGGCGGATACGGGTCAAGCTGTTTAGCCGGCGCCGTTCGAGCCGAGAGTAGGGTGTTTGGGCCTTTGAGGATCTTTGAAGCTGGCACAATCCGCTGGTCTTCCAGCGTACGAGCCCCTCTGCCTGGCTCTCCCCATGAACCTTGGGAACATCCAACATCCAACACCCAATGGCCTCCAGTTGGGCAATTCTAGCTGGGCGTTGGATGTCGGAGGTTGGATGTTGGTGCCAATCTGCCTGGCCCCGGGGTAGCCTCAGGGTAGCCTCGGGGTGGCCTCAGGGTATACTCAGGGTAGCCTCTGGGTGGCTTCAGGGTGCCTACCGGTTGGCCACCAGATGGCCTCAGGGTGGCCTGAGGGTAGCTTGGGGTCCTCCCCCGCTGAGAAAGCGCCTCGAGGGCAACGGATTGCAGGGCAGGCTCAGCCCTCAATAAATGGGATGCTCAGCGCTGACACCCGCGCGGGCGGATCTGAACAGGACCACCAAGTGCTCGTCCTCGAAATCCTAACCTGGCGGGGCCAGAACCGGAGCGAACCTTGAAACCCAAAGAGGCAAAAAGATGGAGGCAAGAAGATGATTCTCTTGCCTCCATGTTTTTGCCTTTCCGGCTTTGGGAAAGCCTTGAAGCCACTTTTGATGCAATTTAGGAAAGACGAAGCGAAGCCCGAAACCCGAGGGAAACCCCAATGCCGAAATCCGAAAAGGCCCTTCGCGCGTGTGGGGGCAGTCTCCTTTGGGAGGCTTGGTTGGCGGGCCACTCCTGCGCCTCCGAGTCTCCAGCGTTGCTCGCGAGCAGAGGTGTTTTCGGGCTTCGGATTTCGGCTTTCGGCTTTCGGATTTATGCCTAGCCGGGATGGTGGTACCTCCAAGATCCACCGCATCCGCGCCTGGAAATCACTTCCCATTTCTTCGCCCGGTCACCATACTGGCGCCTGATTACTCGATGAGCCAGCCTGGTATAGAAGTGGATAAACGCATGCGCCACTGCGACGCGGCCCCCTCGGACTAGCGGGAAGCGTTCCTTTTCTCGTGAAATCCCCTGCCCGCCCAGAGTGCCGGTTATCCCTCGTATGCAGGGTTGATGAAAGCCCGGTTGAACCGGTTGCGGCGTTGGGCGGGGGTGGATCGCCCGGTGTTTTTCGCGGGGCTGGCGCAGACGTGGTCGCTGTTTTCCGGCCCCATCACCATCTACCTGGTCACCCGTTACTTCACGCCCACGACCCAGGGCTATTTCTACACGTTCGGCAGTGTATTGGGCTTGAATGTCTTTCTGGAACTGGGTTTTTCCCAATGCATTGTCCAATTTGCCAGCCATGAGTTTGCCCACTTGCGCTTTGGTCCCGGCGGCGTCCTGGAGGGTGAACCCCGAGCGCGCTCACGTCTCATTTCACTGGGCCGCCTTTCTTTGAAATGGTATGGCGCCGTCGCCCTGCCTCTCGTTCTGGGTTTGGGCGTGGGCGGGTCCTGGTTCTTCTGGTCCAAGCATGATCCTTCCGTGGCCTGGTTGCTGCCCTGGTGGTGCGCCTGCGTCTGCGCGGGGCTGTCGCTGGTCATGCTGCCCCTGGGGTCATTGCTCGAGGGCTGCAACCAAATCTCGTTCATTTACGGCTTGCGCACGCTGGTCCGGATGTCATCGGCGGTGGTGGGATGGATAGCGGTCTGGAGCGGCGCGAATCTGTTCACCGGCTCGGTGGTGGTGTCCGCGCAGGTTCTCCTTCTGGCCCTGGCCTACGGGTGGCGGTGGCACGGGTTCTGGCGCGAGCTCGGGCGCGCGCCTGCCGGTGGCGAAACCATTTCCTGGCGGCACGAAATCTGGCCGTTTCAATGGCGAATCGCCATCAGTTGCGTCAGCGGCTACTTCATCTTCAACTTCTTCACGCCGGTGTTGTTCTACTTCCACGGCGCGGTGTTGGCCGGCCAGATGGGTGTGACCATGTCGCTCATCTTCAGCTTGAGCGCGCTGTCACAGTCCTGGACGGTGTCCAAGGGGCCGCGTTTTGGCATGTTGATCAGCCGGCGGCAGTTTGCCGACCTCGACCGGATGTTCTACCGGGCCACAGCTCAGGCCGTCGGCATCTGTATTCTCGGTGGCCTGGCATTGATTCTGGGCTTGATCGTGGTGCGGGGCCATTTCGCCATCGGCAGAAGATTCCTCGAGCCCGGCCCCACCTCCCTGCTCGTGCTGGCTACGGTGGTTAACCAGATCGTTTTCGGCGAGGCCGTCTATCTCCGCGCTCATAAGCGGGAGCCGTTCATGGTCCTGTCCGTTGTCAATGGACTGGTCACTGGTTCCCTGGTAGCCGTCCTGGGGTGCTTCTTTGCGGCCTGGGGTGTGGCGCTCGCCTACGTTGTGGTCCAAACTAGCATTCTGGTCTGGGCCAGCCAGGTGTGGCGGCGGTGCCGCAGGGAGTGGCACGAAGCGGGTTAATGACGACCCGTTTGTCTTCGTCCGATGAAACCTCTACTCACTATTCTGGTTCCGACGTACAACCGTCGAAAAGATCTGGAACAACTCTTGTCGGTATTGGTTCCGCAGGTGCGAACCAATCCGGAAGCAAACCTCATTATCTCCAACAACGCCTCTCCGGATGACACTGCGGAATACTTGCGGCGCTGGGAAGGCGAGCAGCGGGTCCAGATTTTCCATCAGCGCTCTAACTTGGGAGTGAACCTTCACGTCGCTTGGCTGTACAGGACAAGCAACGAGCCCCTTTTTGTGGCTAATCGGTGATGACGATATGCTTGAGGCCGATACAGTCGGGCTTTTGATTGCGAAGCTCAGGTCTCAGCCAGACCTGGGGTTGATCCATTTACCCGGAGTCCACGAATTGCGGGATGGGTTGCCTCCTGTTTACACGCTTTGTCCGAGCGCAGAGGAAAGGGTTAGCCGAGCAAGAGAACTTTTCCCTCGATACGTCAGCTTCCTGGGCTGGATGACCTCGAACGTAATTCGAACCAATGCCCTGCAGAAGAAGCTTCCAACGGTCACATTTCTGACCGCATGGTGGCCGCAAGACTTATTAATGGGAAGCGTCGGCGACCTTCCTGCGCTCGTTCTGGCCACCAGAAAAGTGAAAGCGGGCCCCAGTAGCACTTGGGCCGAGGAAGCTGGTGATATCCTTCTCCGCCACTTCCCGAGAAGCATTTTGGAGTCTTCCTGGCTCGGCACGGAGGAAAAGGGGGCATGTCTAAGGCAGCGGTACGCAGAACAGCCAGGATACTATCGCCAATTGGTAGGTATGGATAAAATGCTGTTCTTGCGTGTTACCTGGATCGCACCTGGGCTTTTGGTTTCAACCCATTTCTTTGGAAAGGCTTTGGGGAGAATATGGAAGGGACTTCTCTCAAGACTGTCGCCAGGAAGTAAAACGGGCCCCCAAGTTGCTACTGGGAAAACTAGTGCGAGGTAAGAGCGTCTGCTGCCGCAGTTGCTGAAGATAGGCACAACCGATTTCAACCTCGAGCGTAGAGTTCCGCGTGCGCTTCCACTTGACGGCTCAAGCTCAATGCAGCGCCAGTTTAGCTAACCGTTCCCCGTCGAACCCGGCTTGGTGGGGATCAACCGACTTCGTGGAAAGCAGCGTGAAAATGGTGCCGCTGGCCGCGTCAGCCAAACAGGAGCCGTCCGCTGACACTAACCGCCGTTCGATGTGTAGTAACGACTAGCTGACCACGATGTTTGGTGCGACGCATTCGTCCGGTCAGGTTCCTTCCATCTGGGGCGATTTGACGAACGGCTCCATGTCTGTGATCGGCCGGCCAAAAGCGAGCTTGGGATAGACATTGGCGGATTCAGTGATTGCGACCTCAAGCAGCATCGGTCGCTTTATATCCGACCATAGCCAGGTGAGAGCCTCTTCAACTCCGGACGGCGTTTGGACCCGCCTTGCCTCAATGCCATAAGCCGAGGCGACTTTGACGAAGTCCGGGGCCGAGTACCCCCACAGAGTGGATTGGAAGCGGGAGTTAAAATAGCTCTCCTGGAACTGACGCACCATGCCAAGACAACGGTTGTTGATTACGACCAGTTTCAAGGGGAAGCGGTTGCGTACGACGGTTTGAAGCTCCTGGATGTTGCACTGAAAGCCCCCGTCGCCCGCGATGACCACGACCGGCTCGCCGGGGAGAGCGCAGGCGGCGCCGACGGCTGCCGGGAGCGCGAAACCCATAGAACCCATCCCGCCCGATGTCAGGAACCGCTGGCGCTCCGATAGTTCGAGTGACTGTCCAGCCCACATCTGATGTTGCCCGACATCCACGACGTACGCCGCAGCCGCGGAGGACGCTCGTGACAAGGCGTGCATGAACTCATTAGGGTTAATGCCGCCGACGCCCGCGATCTCGCCAACATCCGGCCATTCCGCACGTTTCGCGGCAATCTGGCCGGTCCACTCGGCAATATCGAGCCGCTCGAGCTGAGCCCGACGTGCGAGCGCGCCAGTCAGGAAATCCCGCAGTGGACTGATCAGGGCAACGCAGTTACCCACACGGTTGTTGACTTCGCCCGCGTCGCAATCCACGTGGAAAATGACCCGATCGCGGCTGAAAGACTCCGTGTCGGATCCGGTCTGGCGCACATCCAGGCGGCTGCCCAGCACGAGCACAAAGTCCGACGAACCAACCGCCCAGTTGGCCCAGCGGTTCCCGTAGCTTCCGAGCATGCCGACGCGCCACGGATGTCCGTAAGGCAGGAGGTCCACACCCATTAAAGAATGCACCGTCGGGATACGCGTCTGCGAGACGAATTCGCGGAACAAATGGGCCACCCTGCCGCAACGCACGCCGCCACCGGCCAGAATCAACGGGCGACGGGCGGCTTTTAGCCGCTCCGCCAAAGCCTGCCATTGTGATTCCATCAACGGCGTCGGGGCTTCCAGTGGTGGCCCCGCCAGGTCGGGAGCAAACTCCTGTATCTCGGCCCTTTGGAGGTCCATCGGGAGGTCCACCAATACCGGCCCGGGCCGGCTGTCCGTGGCAAGCGCAAAGGCGCGGTCCAGCAAGGCCGGGACCTCTTCGCTGGTCTGCACCCGCCACGCGGCCTTGGCGATGGGCTGGGTCATGCTTACAATATCGGTTTCTTGGAAGCCCAACTGTCGGACCGGCCGATCGCCCTTTTGCTCGTTGCGGTTGACCTGCCCCGTGATAAACAGGGCTGGCGAGGAGTCAAAATAGCAGCTTCCCAGACCCGTCAGCAAATTGATGGCACCCGGCCCGCTCGTGGCCATCGCGACGCCCGGCAGGCCGGTTATCCGGCCGAATGCATCCGCTGCAAAGGCGGCGGCCTGCTCATGGTGCATACTGACGACCCTAATCTTGCCCTGCCGGCAGAGGGCATCCAGCAAAGTTGCGATCATGCCGCCGGAAAGCTCAAACACCGTGTGAATGCCCTTGTGTTCCAGCCAGGCCGCGAGGTAATCGGAGACTTTCATTGGTACTTGCTGGGCCCTTACGCCGGTTCGGAAATCCGCCACTCGGTGAGCTTCCGCCGCGTATCGTCGGGCACTGACGGGGAGGGATGCAAATCGGACGTGAATCGCGCAATGCGGAACAGCGGCCTGACTCTCGGGTTCCCTCTACGGAGCGTTGCGGCTTTGGATTGGTGGATCATCGGATCCAACCTTTGCGTCGGAGCGTTCGCCGGCCATTGCGTGAACGGTTTTATCATGAAAAGGTGCGGGGTGAATCGTCTAGAGTCCATTTCTTTGGGCAGCCAGTGTTCGGCGCGCCCAATCGGCAGTCCGCCGAATTGCTTCGTCCAGGGAAACTGTGGCAGTCAGGCTCAGTTCGGCCTGTGCCCGTTCGACCGCCGGGACGTACCGAGTCGGCGGGACCCCAGGCTCTGGAAGTTGCTGGATGAGAGTCTTGGCGTTGGGGTTAACGCATCGGGCGACGGCGCGGGCGAGTTCTATGATGGATATTGCCTCGGGGGAGCCAACGTTGTAAGGGCGGCAGGCCGGCGCTCGCAGCAGGAGGTGCCAGAGCCAAATGGCGAGGTCCGCCGCATAAAGGTAGCTTCGGTAGGGTGTTCCATCGCCATTGACCATGATCTCGTCGCCGTTAATCGCGTCACGGATAAAGCTGCCAATTGCGAACTGGCCATCCAAGGGCAAATAGGGCCCCAGGAAGGCAAAACAACGGGCAATCTTCGGCTCCAATCCAAACTGATGGGCATAAAGGGTGCAAAGCAACTCTGCCGCCCGCTTTCCCGCGCCGTAGGCTGAGCCGGGCAGGCTTGTGTCAGGCGCTCCCGGATAGCTCTCCGAAAGGTGGCTGATTTCCGCCGGTTGACGCCCATAGACCGCACCCGAGCTGACCAGCAGGAACTTTCTGGCCCCACTTTCCCGCGCGAACTCCAGCGCTCGCCGGGTGCCTTCGACGATCGTGTCAAAGGCCTGTAAAGGCTGTTCGTCATTCACTTTCGGGCTGACCACAGACGCCGCGTGGATAACACAGGAGAACTTCCCCGAGGGGAAGTTGAACGAACGAACGTCCCCAGCATGGAGTTGGACCGCGGGATGCAAAGTCAAGTGCGGCGCCTTTTTCTGGAAAGCCTTGGGGCTTCGAGTCAATACAACTACTGAAGCACCTAGTCTCAGCTTGTCGTTCGCCCAGATGAAGGTTTCCAAAAGCCAGCAGCCGAAAAAACCAGTACCCCCTGTTATGAGGATCCGCTGTCCCCTCAACTCTTCCCACAAGCCCACCGTGTTGGCCAGAACGTGGTCGAGATCATCAGCCAGCGGGTTCATTCCCATGCATCGGTGCGGACACAGTCTCCTGGAACACCGCAGGTCACTAGCTGTTCGCGCAACATGTTGAGCATAGTCGGGGGGCCGGAAAGATAAAAGACTTTGGTAGCGGGCTGCTCAAATCGAGCCCACAACTGGTCCAACGCGATGCGTCCGCTCAGGCAAAGAGGCCGGCGGGGCAGGGCGGCCATTGCCCTGGCAAATTCTCCATTGGGAGACTCGGTGAAGAAGACGAGCTGGAAGGTTGACACTTGCCGGTATTTCTCCAGTAGCATGTCTCGGAACAGCAAGAGGTCCGGCTCGCGCGCGCCATAGACCAGCCAAGTCTTCGTTGGGTTGGCTGGTTCCAATGCCTCGATGAACGCCGTGAAGGCGCTGATGCCCGTGCCGCCGGCCAGCAGCACGGCGTCGCTCCCCGGCTCAATCACGAAATCGCCGTAAGGCATTTTGACCCACACCTCCCCGCCCACTCTGAGGGTTTGCTCCATCCTGGTCGTATAGCGGGCTTTGACGGAATAGCAGATGCGAATCCGTTGCCGGTCGCGCGGGGAACTGGCGATCGAAAACACCCGCGACTCAGGCCAAAACCCAGCGGATCATAGTCATCCACCGTGAGATGCAGGAACTGCCCGGGCCGGAAAGCCGGCACGCTGGTTGCGGGCGCAAGGTCCACGGTGTACACCCGTCCCCCGTGGTTGATAATACTCTCAACCCGGCAATGGATCTTGCGCGGCATGCTCATGGCGCAGACGGCTTCCGCTCTCTGCTTCCGATAAACCGATCCACCGTGTCCAGCACGTGCTGAATCATCTCACCCGTCAGGCCCGGATAGACGCCGACGAAGCAGGTATTTGTGGTAATGACGTCGCTGTTGACCAGCGTTCCGGCCACCCGATGCTCGATGTCGCGATAAGCGGGGTGCCGCAGGAGGTTGCCGCAGAACAGGTTTCGGGTTTCAATGCGCGCGCTTTCCAGCGCGTTCACCAGTTCGGCTCGGGAGAAAGGCGCCTCCGGTCGGACGGTGATGACGTACCCGAACCAGGACGGGTCGGCTTTCGGCGGCGCGGTGTGGAGGATCAGGTGGCGCTCGTGTTTCTTCAAACCGGCGGCGAGCGCGGCGTGGTTGCGTTTTCGGGCGGCAATGAACTGCTCCAGCTTCTGCAACTGCGCCACCCCGATCGCCGCTTGCATGTCCGTCACCTTGAGGTTGTAGCCGATATGTGAATACACATATTTGTGGTCGTAACCGAAGGGCAGGGTGCCGAACTGCTGGGCAAAACGCTTGCCACAAGTGTTGTTCTCGCCGCCGAGGCAATAACAATCGCGCCCCCAGTCCCGGAAGCTCCGGGCAATCCGGGCCAGGTCCTCATTCCCCGTCGCAACCGCGCCGCCCTCGCCCAGGGTAATGTGGTGGGCCGGGTAGAAACTAAACGTGGCGAGATCGCCGAAGGTTGCCGTCATTCGGCCTTCGTAGCGGCTTCCCAAAGCGTCGCAATTGTCCTCGATGAGCCAAAGCCCGTGCCGGTCACAAAACTCCCGGATCTCGCGGACGGCATAGGGCACCCCCATGGTGTGTGCGACCATCACTGCCCTGGTCTTCGGGCTCAAGGCAGCCTCGATGTTCTCCAGCGATGGCACGTAGGTCCCCAAGTCCACATCAACGAAGACCGGCACGGCCCGATTCTGGATAATCGGATTGACCGTTGTCGGAAACCCGGCGGCGACGGTAATCACCTCGTCGCCCGGCTTGAGCTGGCGGTCTTTGAGCCTGGGCGAGGTCAAAGTCGAGAGGGCAACCAGGTTTGCGGATGATCCTGAATTGACCAGCAGCGCATTCTCGATTCCCAGCCATTCCGCCAACGCTGCCTCGAACTCTTCCGCGTAACGGCCTGCGGTGAGCCAAAAATCCAAAGACGAGTCAACCAGGTTGACCAGTTCCTCGGCGTTGAAGAAACGCCCGGCATAGCGGTACGAGGTCTTCACCCGGTTTGAAGCCGCGCTTTGGCTCAGCCGCATGGTACTGGCGCACCAACTCCAGTATTTGCCGCCGCAGTGTGTTCCGCTCGCTCATAAAGCGCGGCCAATATCAGGGAAGCACTGGTTCAAGGCAAGCCCGCCGGTTTGCGGATGCCGACCGCGGGCTGGTCCGAATTCCGCAACTGCAGGATAGGCGAAACCGCGGGAAACATCAGACAGAGCTTTGGCGCGCATTCCGCATACCCCGCAGTTATCGTTAGCGGGCCTTGGTTCTGGCTGCGCCTAGTTGGGATTCCCGGCGGCTCGGAGCCTTCCAACCTCAGCCTGGCTCCTCCAAAGTCGAGCTTAGCCGCCTATTTCTGCAACGCTGCACCAGACTGTCCGGCGGGTCCCTCAGTCGCCGCGCCGTCACCGCACGGGAACCTCACCGTAGCACCTCTGATCGGCGATCAGAGGTGCTACGGTGAGGTTCCCGTGCGGTGACGGCGCGGCGACGGAGGGGTAATGGCCACGCCCCCCTTTGATCGCCCGATGATACGCTCGCGGCAGCCCCGTTTCCTGCAAGCAGGGAAGGTAAACATTCGGCCAACCCGCTGACTCAGGTGGGCTACGTCGCGAAGCGTCTTGGACTGCGGCTGTCCTCTGCCGCTTTCGGACTTGCGGGGCCATCGGAAAGCGGCAGAGGACAGCCGCAGTCCAAGACGCTTCGCGAGGCAATCAGCGGGTTGGCCGATTGTTTACCAGGGAAGAACGGCCATTGGCTCCGGAAGTGCCGTGTTGCCAGTTGGATCCGCTGAAGCCTTCGTGCTGCTTCTGGATAAGTATAAGCAGGGTGCCTGCGATTCCCTCGCTCAGCCTTCCCCTGCCGTATGCGAGCCCCGCCGGAGACTGCCGGCCCAAGGTTGGAGCAGTTCGGCGGCGCGACGGCAGTAACTGTGTATCTGTTCGCTTGTCGCGTCCACGGCCGGCTTCTTTCTCCCCACAGCCCGGTACCACACCACGGTTTGCTCGACTGCGGTCGGGAAACCCCACACGGGTGACCAGCCCAGCAGCGCGTTGGCTTTGTTGGTGACCAGTTGCAGGAGATTGGCCTCATGCACGGCCTTGGGGTCGTGGTGATGCTCCCACCGGCCGGGCCAATGTTTAAGCATCTCGGTTACCAGTTCCTCCACCGTCCGGTTGGAATCATGCCCCGGCCCGAAGTTGAAAGCCGAAGCCAACGCCCCGGTGGGTGATGGCGCGTTGATAGTTGCTGCCCGTCGGGGCGGACTTTGGGTTTTGGACTTCGGACTTTCTCGTGCGTAGCGCTCCGCCCTCCGCCCTCCGCCCTCCCCGCTCAGGCAGGCTCCGAGCCACAAATAACCGCTTAACGGCTCCAACACGTGTTGCCAGGGCCGGGTCGCTTTCGGATTGCGCACGGGGATGGGTTGGCCCTTGGCAAGGGCCCGGATGCAATCCGGCACAATCCGGTCCGTCGCCCAGTCCCCGCCGCCAATGACATTGCCCGCGCGGGCGCTGGCGATCTTCACGGGGTGAGACTGAAAAAAGGAGCGCCGGTAGGAGCCAATTGCCATCTCCACCGCCGCCTTGCTTGCGCTGTACGGATCATGGCCCCCCAATGGGTCATCTTCCCGATACCCGTAAACCCACTCCCGGTTCTCATAGCACTTGTCCGTGGTGATGAAAACCGCTGCGCACGGATGGGTCACCGGCCGCAGCGCCTCCAGGACGTGCACTGTGCCCATGAGGTTCACCTCGAAAGTCTCGACCGGGCTGGCGTAGGCGTCGCGAACAATCGGTTGTGCTGCCAGGTGAAAAACGAAATCCGGGTGCGCTTTCCGCATCGCCCGGGTCAGGCCCGACAGGTCCCGAATATCCCCGATGATATGATGCAAGTGCCTGCCCAGTCCGAGTTGCTCGAAGAGCGCTGGCCGGGTTGGCGGCTTCAAACTGTACCCGGTCACCTCGGCTCCGAGGCCCAACAGCCATTCGCAGAGCCATGACCCTTTGAAGCCGGTGTGCCCTGTCACAAACACCCTCTTCCCGGTGTATAGACCGCGGAACAGTCCCTTGAGGCCCGAGTCTGCGTTCATGCCCACACCTTCCACGGCGCTTTGCCCTCGTCCCACAACCGGTTCAGGTATTGGGATTCCTGGTACGTATCCATCGGCTGCCAGAAGCCCTCATGTTTGAAGGAGTGCAACTGCCCATCGCGGACCAGGTTGCTGATCGGCCCCCGCTCGAACATGATCGTCGGGTCATCAGGCAAATAGTCGAACAGCTTGTAGTCGCAGACCATGTAGCCGCCGTTGACGTAGGCCTCCTCCATCTGCGGTTTTTCATTGAACACGTGAATTGCTCCTGAGTCATCAATCCGCATCTCGCCAAACCGGCCTGCCGGGTGAACGGCGGAGAGGGTGCAAGCACGCCCTGCCTTTTTGTGCGAGGCGATGCTTGCGTTGATGTCTATGGTTGAGAGCCCATCACCGTAAGTCAGCAGAAACGTTTCCCCTTCGGGAATATAGCGGCGAATCAGCCGCACGCGGTAAGCGGTCATGGAATCCTCACCTGTCGAGGCCAGCGTCACGTTCCAGCCTTCCTCGTCGTGGCGGTCGTGGAACCGCACGCGGGGCTTTGGGCCCAGGGAGAGCGAGACATCACACAGGTTCCAGAGGTAGTTGCGGAAATACTCCTTAATCATTTCGCCTTTGTAGCCGAGGCAGAGAATGAAGTCCTTGTGACCGAAATGCGCATAGTACTTCATGATGTGCCAAAGGATCGGCTTGCCGCCAATGGGCACCATCGGTTTGGGTCGAAACTCGGTCTCTTCGCGCAGCCTGGTGCCGCGGCCGCCGCACAGAATGGCTACTTTCATGCTTGCTCGCGCTTTCCGGGCGCCAGATTGCCCATCGGACCAGGGGATTGCAAGTGAAAGAGCGGCAAACCGTCGAGGGTCACGAACATTTTCTTTCACGAGAGCCGCCTCGCCGTTAGCCTGTGGCCCGCGATGAAGCATTCTGGTGTCAGCTTGGGCGGGGAAGCCTCCGGCTTTGCCGGAGGACTGCGGGATTCTGCAGTTCCAGCAATCGCCTGGCTCGTTGGGCTAAGGTGCGACTTGTTCCCCCTCACCCCAGCCCTCTCCCTTGGGGAGAGGGAGAATCAGCGGCTGTCTGTGAGCGATTCGGGAGCGGCCAGGTTGTCCCCGAGCCGGGCTTGGGTGATCCCCTCTCCCCAAGGGAGAGGGGCAGGGTGAGGGGGAAGGGAACGCTCGAACGGTGAAAGCGCGGCTGCACAGTTTCGATGTGTTTGATACGGTTCTGACGCGGACCTATGCTGTCCCCTGTGATCTATTCCTGGCCGTCGCCGAGGAGGCGCGGCGGCGCGGCCTGTTGCAGATTGCGCCGGAAGAGTTTGCCCGGGCCCGCATAGCTGCCGAAACCGCCGCACGAGAGACGGCGCGAGCCCAAGAGCCGTTGCTGGATGAGATTTACACTGTCCTGGCCCGCACGTTAGGGCTGGCTCCGGCCGACGCCGGGCGCTTGCGGGAATTGGAGCTTGAAGTGGAGGAGGCCGCGCTCCAGCCCGTGCCCGGGATGCCCGAGCGTGTCGCCGAGGCGCGCAAGGCCACCGGACCGGTGCTGTTCATTTCGGACATGTATTTGCCGGGCGCCTTTTTGCAGCGGGTCCTCGCGAGGCACGGCCTGTTCCAGGTCGGCGACCAGGTGTATGTCTCGGGCGAGGCCAGGGCATCCAAGAAGGCCGGCGATCTCTATCGGCGTGTCCTCTCGGACCGCTGTGTTCCCCCGGCCAATTGGGTGCATGTGGGGGACAATCAACTGGCGGATGACTCGGTGCCGAAGAAACTCGGCATTGTCACGCAGCCCATCACCAGCACCCGGCTCAGCCGGTACAGAATGGCTGGCCAGAGGGCAGGGGACCTTGGCGCCTGTCTGGCGTTCGAGGCTGGCGGCGGCCATGCGGCTGGCCCGGCTCGAAGGGGCGGGGCTGCGGGACGCCCGGGGGGTCATCTGGAGGACAGGCGCCGACGTGGTGGGACCACTGCTCTTCGGGTTTGTCTATTGGTGCCTGAGGCAGGCCGAGGAACGTGGCATCCGGCGCCTGTATTTCATCGCTCGCGACGGGCAAGTGCTGCACAAGATTGCCGGCCAGATTTGCTCCGCCTGGGGTTTTAAGATCGAGTGCCGCTACCTGTACGGCTCCCGACAGGCTTGGCGAATCCCCGCTCTGAGGGGGATAGGCCCGGAGGAACTCGAATGGGCCACCCCGGCCAATCATGGATTGTCGGTCGAACACGTGTTGGCGCGGTTGGGTTTGGAGCCTGAGCCGCTCGCAGCCGTGCTTTTGGACCGGGGTTTCGCCCGGCAGCAGTGGCGCGAGCCGCTTGCGGAGGCGCAGCTCGAGCGCCTCCGTCAGGTTCTGGTGCTGGATGAGGTGCAGGAGTTGGCCAGGGAGGCGGCTGCCCGGGCACGAACCCTGTTGCTGCGCTACCTGGAACAGGAGGGCGTTTTCGACGGCGTCCGATTTGCGCTGGTTGATATGGGCTGGAACGGTAACTTGCAGCGTTGCCTGGGCCGCGCGATCGGGCTCGGCGGGCACCCGGACAAGGCTGGTCTAACGGGCTTTTACTTCGGCCTGACCCGGGCCGCTTCGGTGCCCGAAGGCCATACCATGCTCGATTATTGGCGGCAGTTGCCGGAGGCCGGGCATGAACTGGGGTTCCAGAATATAAGCATGTTCGAGATGATAACGGCTGCCGATCATGGCTCGACCACGGGTTACGAGGCGGAGGGAGAAGGTGTTCGGCCCTTGCTCGCCATGCCGCGGAACACTGCGGTCCTGGCCTGGGGACTGGCTGAACTCCAGACGTCCATCCTGGCCTTCGGGGCGCGTTTCGTTGCGCTGGCAGAAAAGGTCCGGCCCTCGACCGCTGATCTACAGTATGTCACCCGCCGGCTGTTTGAACTGTTTTATTTCCGGGCAGTGCGTGAGGAAGCGGAGGTTTGGGGCCGGTTTCCGCTTACCGGCCAGGCGATCGAAAACATCCGCGGCAGCGTGGTGCCGGACTTGAGCACCGCCCAGATGGTGGCGGCATTGCTGGACTACCGCAAGCGACCAGATGGGTGGTGGCCGGAAGGGACCCTGGCGGTTAAGCCGTCATTCTTCCTTTGGCTGTTTCTGAAGCTGCGTCGCGCGCGCATACTGGCGCGAACACGGCTTGGAGCCCGATTGGAAAATGTACCAGCCGACGCAAGGAGGCTCTGATCAGCGGTAGAAGGGCCAACTCCTGCCAAGATTTGAGCCTCCTTACGTCGGCTGCTACAGGGGACGCCATTTTCCAAGCACGCTCTTAGCGTTGGCCGAGGACTTCGCGGTAGATCTCTGAAGTGGCGGCGCGCGATGACTTCGGGATGGAAACGTTCCCGCGCGCGCTGCTTAGCCTGCCGGGCCGCCTCGGCGGCCAACGGGGGATTGAGCAGGAGCCTTTCGACCGACGCGGCCATGCTGGTCCCATCCAGCGGGTCGAAGAAGAACCCTGTCTTGGCTTCTTCAATCAAATCGGGCAGCCCACCGACTCGTGCGGCGATCACCGGCACCCCCGCCGCCATAGCTTCAAGCACGGCCATAGGGCAGTTGTCTTCGAGGGAAGGTAGTAACAGCATCGTCGTTTGGCCCAGGAGGGCTTTAAGCTCTCTCCGCCCGGCAACCCCGTGGTAAACGCACCAGGGACGGGCCCGGACCAAACTGAAGAACTCCCGGCCATAGTCGTCCTTCTCGCTCGCCATGCCGCAGAATCGGAGCTCGAACTTTTGCCGCGCGGCCAAAGAGTCGAGGGCATGGATAAGCGCGTTTTGGTTCTTCACTATCGAGACGCGGCCCACGCAGAGCAGGCGGGCGGGGGCTGCCGGCGGAGGCTGGGGGTTGACATCGAAAAAGGAGGCATCCACGGCATTGGGCACCACCCAGGTGCGCCGGGCCAGGCCCGTCACGGCCTCCTGGGTATGATGAGTGATGCAAACCACTCCCCCGGCCCGGGGAATGGTGAGCGTTTCGAGTCGCGCCGCCAGCCAAAAGAAGGAAAAGGGCCTGGACCGGTGGACCCGCGCGATCAGCCGCATATTACCATGGATGGTCACCACGTTGGGGAAGCCGGAGAGCACCGCGCTGAAGGCGCAATCCGACTCGGTGCCCTGGCCATGCACGATGTCAGGATGGATCGCCTTGAGTCTTTTCCGGGTTGCCCGAATGCAACCCTGGTAGGCGGTTCGCATCCAGCCGATCTTGGGGACGAGGAGGCCGTGATAGAAGATGTTGGGGGCTACCTTTGAAGGCGAATGCGCCTTCCGGCGCAAGCAGGCGACTATATGGACTTCCAATTCCGGCATTCGCGCGAAGCCCTGCATCAGGGCTTCCGGCGCAGTGCCGAAATACGGAACGGGGGCGCCGTAGTCCTTCATCACCTCCCGGTTGTCGGTGGTCAGGAGGGCGATTCTCATGCTGGGACCCAAACCCGGACCGTGCGACGCAATCTCAGAGTCTGTTTGGAGAGTTTAGCAGCCGACGTAAGGAGACTCTGAATAACGGCAGAATGGCCGAATCCTGAGGGAATCTGAGCCGCCTTACGTCGGCCGCTACAAGGCGCAGGATTCTCCAAACACGCTCTCAGGCCAAATTCCATGTCACGCGGCGCAGAGAATCGGCGTTTCGGCTCCGCCTGGCAATTCAAATCGGACGCAGCCCTAGTTACCGCCACCACGACCGCGGTGCAGCATCCTCTCCTCCTCTGGAGGAGAGGCGCGGGGAGAGGAGGCCCCGCGGATCGAGTCCGGCTAAGCCCGCTCCACCGGTAGTGCATATACGAACCCCTCTCCCTGCCCCCCCCCGCAAGCGGGGAGAGGGAAACGGCCAGCAATCCACTCTGGCAGTGCCACAATACGCCCATTCAAATCTTTGCTGTGAGAAAAGGGTTGCGCGCGGAGGCGAAGTCTGTTCTGCTTTAGCTGCGCAATGGCGAATACACTAAAGCATACCCAAGGCCGATCTGCTTGGTTAGGTGCCGAATATGTTAAGGCATTGCGCGCGTTTGAGCCTTTTATCGCATGACTAACGCACCGGCCCTTTTTCGATCCCTGCTGGTTTATGGGCTATGCCTCCCCCTGGCAGTGGTTCTTGGTTACCTGCTGGCCAATCCAGTATCCATTCAGACATTCTCGGTGGTGACGGCGATCTTCTTTGTGCTGGCCATCCCGCTGTTGTTGCGCTGGCACCAGGTCTGGTTGATTGCCACCTGGAACATGACCGCCGTGGTGTTCTTTGTGCCGGGCCGGCCTCCGGTCTGGACGGCATTGGCCTTCCTCAGTTTCGGCATCGCCGTCCTGCAGTACGCGCTCAATCGGAAGATGAAGTTCCTGAACGTGTCCTCGGTGACGTGGTCAATTATCATGCTAACCGCCGTGATTCTAATGACGGCGAAGCTGACCGGCGGCTTTGGGGTCAGGGCTTTGGGCGGGGACACTTACGGCGGCAAGAGATACTTTATCCTGCTGGCGGGAATCGTGGGCTATTTTGGCATTGTCCACCGGAGGATTCCACTGGAGCGCGCCGGCCTGTATGTCACGCTCTTCCTGCTTGGGGGCGCGACTATGGCGATCGGGAGTTTGCCGGGGGTGATCAGCCCGGCCTTCAACTGGATCTTCATCCTCTTTCCCGTGTTGGAGAGGTCGTCATTGATGGATCCGAATAGCGTGACTGGGACCCATGGGGGAACCAATGCGCATGATGGGAATGCCCAGCCTGGGTGTCTCGGTCGTTTGCGTGATGCTGGCCCGGTATGGTGTCCGCGGAGTCCTGGATATGGCTAAGCCCTGGAGGTTTGTCATCGTCTGTTGTGCTGCCGCAGCCAGCATGCTCGGCGGCTTTCGTTCCGCGCTTGCCGCCCTTGTGCTGCTCTTCGCCGTGCTTTTCTATTTGGAGCGGCTGCACCACACAAAGTTGCTGTTGCCCGTCGTCCTGGCGGCGATAGTCGGCGGGGGGCTGATGACGGCCTTTGCGTCTCGGATGCCTTTTTCGATTCAGCGCTCGCTTAGCTTCGTGCCATTCGTCCACGTGGATCCCGTGGCGAGAATGAGCGCCGAGGCGTCGAGCGAATGGCGTTTTCAAATGTGGCGCGAGCTCGTCCCTCAGATTCCACAGTATCTGCTGGTCGGCAAAGGGTATAGCTTCAGCGGCAGCGAGCAAAGCCAGGTACGGTTTAACAGCCAGGAATCGAGCGAAATGGTTGGCGATTACCATAGCGGCCCATTGTCGGTGATTTTAACGTTCGGTTTATTTGGCTCAATCGCGTTCATCTGGTTTCTGGCGGCGGGCCTGCGAGTCGTTTATGACAATTACCGGTTCGGTGATCCAGCCCTGCATTGTCTCAATACCTTTTTGTTTGCCTATTTCGTTGTGCGAATTGTTATTTTCCTCTTCGTCTTTGGCGCATTCAACTCGGACCTGCCCGTGTTCCTGGGCCTGCTCGGGTTGAGCGTCGGCATCAACGGCGGGGTGGCGAAACCGGTGGTGGAGCCTCAGCCGCAGGTCGTGTTCAACCGGTTCAGGCTTCATCCCAGCGTCCGGCCTCCGCTCAACGCCTAGCCGTGTCCCGGCGGAGGGGGACCACGGATGGACACAGATGGACACAGATGAAATCACACTTTCGGTAGTAACCCCGTCCTTCAACAGTGTCCGCACGATCCGGGAGACCCTCGAGAGTGTGGCTCGGCAGGATTACCCGCACGTCGAGCATATTGTAGTGGATGGGGGCTCCACCGACGGCACGCTCGAGATCGTGCGAGCCTTTCCCCGCGTGCGCTGGGTTTCCGAAAAGGACGAGGGACACTACCACGCGATGAACAAGGGCATTGTGATGGCCCGGGGGGATGCGGTAGGGATTCTCAACGCGGATGATTGTTACTGCGACGGCATCCTCGCCAAGGCGGCTGCGGCCTTCAGGGCCAATGCGAAGTGGGATGCTCTATTTGGCGACTTCATCTTTGTGGACGGCGCCGGGCGGGAGATTTACCGGCGGGAGGAGGCTTGCTGGGACCCGCAGATTGTGCGCTTCGGAATTGGCATGGCGCTGCATCAGGCACTGTTCGTGCGCAAGGCGACCTACGACCGGCTGGGTTTGCTGCGGCACAAGGATTTCAAGAACGCTTGTGATATGGAGTTCCTCATGCGGATGGCCAAAGCCAGATGCCGGGTCGGCCATATTCGCGAGTATGTCGTCCGGTACCGCTATCATCAGTTTGGCCAGTCAGCGGACCAACGGATCGTGGCCAACATGGCGCGGGAGACGGCCCGCATCCGGGAGGAGTACGGGGTGCCGGGCGGTTTCGCGGGCCGAATGCTACGCCACTATGCCCGGTTTAAGCGGCAGGCGCAAAAGCTCGTGCTCCTGGGCAAATGCGACCTGGTGCCTGGGCGATGGCTGCTCCGCAAGCACATGCGCGGCCAAACGGACTTCTCCTCGAATGTCGGATTGGATAAACTCTGAGCGGTTCGTCCGTGGGTATGCCGAACGAATGCGAACTGACAATCCTGATGCCGTGCCTCAACGAGGCGGAAACGCTGGCCCGGTGTGTTCAGATGGCCCGCGCCGGCCTGGAGCGGGCAGGGCTGAGCGGCGAGGTGCTGGTCGCCGATAATGGGAGCACCGACGGCTCGGCTGACATCGCCCGGGAGGCAGGAGCGCGGGTGGTCTTCGTCGAGCAGAAAGGCTATGGGAGCGCCCTGCGCGGAGGGATTGAAGCGGCGCGGGGGAAATGGGTGATCCTGGGGGACGCGGACGGCAGCTATGATTTCTCTGCTATTGAGGGCTTCGTGCGCAAGTTCGAGGAGGGCTACGATCTGGTGATGGGTTGCCGGCTGCCCGCAGGCGGGGGAGAGATCGCGCCTGGCGCCATGCCGTGGAAGAACCGGTGGATCGGGAATCCCAGCCTCTCTTTTATCGGGAGGCTGTTCTTCAAATGCCCGGTGCGGGATTTCCATTGCGGACTCCGCGGCTTGACCCGGGAGGCCTACCGGAAGTTGGAACTGAAGACCACCGGGATGGAATTCGCTTCGGAAATGGTGGTTAAGGCAACCCTGCAGTCATTCCGCATCGCCGAGGTTCCCATCACCTTGCACCCGGACGGGCGTTCCCGACCGCCGCACCTCAGGCCCTGGCGGGACGGGTGGCGCCACCTGCGCTTCATGTTGATTTATTCGCCTCGTTGGTTGTTCCTCGCCCCGGGGTTGGCGCTGGGGGTTCTGGGAGCGGTAGCCGGGGGGGTGCTGGCAGCCGGGCCGATTAACCTGGGCAAGGTTCAGTTCAGGTACGGGCACTCTCGCCGTAGCCTGTATGTCGGCCGTAATCGGCGTGCAACTTGTTGCCTTTGCCCTCTTCACGAAGGTCTTTGCCATCGGGGAGGGCCTGCTTCCCCAGGACGCGAGGTTCTCCAAGGTGTTCAAGATCTTTACCTTGGAGAAGGGGATCTGTGTCGGGCTTGGCATCCTGGTTTTGGGCCTGGTTCTCCTGCTGCACGATGTCTGGGTTTGGAAGCGGGCCGGTTATGGCGAGCTCTCCTATGCGGACAATATGCGGCGCTTGCTTCCGGCCGTGACTCTAATCATGGTTTCCATTCAGATTGTCTCTGCGAGCTTCTTCCTGAGTGTCCTGGGCTTGAAGACCGATTCACGCCGACCGCCCAATACGTAATCTTGGCCTGGGTGAGGCTCTGCGGGCATGCCTGGCGCTGGGACTGGTGCCTGCGGGAAGGTGGAAAGGCTGCAAGATTGGAGACCTCCGCGGCAGAAAGTTGTCCTGTAGCTCAAGCGGATTAACCTGCTCCCGCTGAGTCCTGATGAAGCAACTGAAACACAAATGCTTGGCGATTTGCCTCGCGCCATTACTACGGCGAGGGCTTGGGCTTAACGCCGTTTCGCGATCAGGACCATGCTTCGCCACAAATAAGGAATCCGGTCCGCCCCAACAAAACCAATCACTTCAAACCCTTCTTCTCTCAGCAGCTTGCTCAGTGTTCGTCGGGACCATAGCTTTATGTGCCCGCCATCCCAGAAGGGAGTCCAGTGTGTGTCCCATTTGTTGAGCAGAGCGAGAAGAAGGTTCTTCAGGTATCCGTGATACACCGTGCTTACCACCAAGTGCCCGCCTGGGGTTAGCACAGCCTTGGCGAAACGGGGGAGGGCGCGAGGCAAGAACAAGTGCTCAATAACCTCAGTGGAAACAACGACGTCAAAGGGCTGATCTACCAGCATTGTCGGGTCATCGTAAACCCCAAGTACATGGAATTTCACGGCAGGCAGGCGCTTCCGCGCCGCCTCGACCCCGTCTTCAGAGGGATCGCATGCCACGACATGCGCACCCAGTCGGGCCAAAGCGGTAGAAATGGCTCCGTTGCCACAGCCCATCTCCAAGACCTTCTTTGGGGCGAGCTTTTGGCAGATCTGGAAGATCTTCGGTGCCAGGTACTTTGACGTAATCGGCAAATCGTCCGCCCCATAGTTGAATTGCGTGCTGCTAATAACGTTATTGGTGGCCATAAACGTCACTGGGTCTCTCGGATGCCGCCCGCCCTTTGTCAAAGGCCGGTCGCTTGCAACTCATTGCACTACAATCCAAGGCGCTCCCCGGGCGGCCTTCGATTTCCAGCATTTTCATGGGGGGCATTCATACCTTTAAGCGCCTGAACTCACAAGCGGGAACTTACACGAACCATCAGGGCCGGTTTACCTGGTGTTCGGTGGAGTCATATAAACAGCCCTGTTTCCAGAATGGATTGATAAAACCGGTGAAACCGGGCGCCGGCGAGGCCTGGATCGCAATGGTTCCGGGCCCAGGCTTGACCTCCAAGGGCGAGTGTTCGCCGCCGTTCCGGGTCCGCTTCGAGGGTAGCGATCGCTTTGGTCAACGGTTCGACGGCGGGCGGCGTGAGCATTGCGGCAGCGGCTTCCTGGAAGTCCGGCGCCAGGCTGCCTTTTGCCGAGGTCACCACGGGCAGACCGGCGGTCATGGCCTCCACCTGCCCAATACCAAAGGCTTCCCATCGCGATGGCGAAACAAACAGATCGGCCATGCGGAGGAGGGCCCATTTCCTAGTGCCATAAACCGGGCCAGGAAATTGGACTCGTTCCCCGCAACCGAATCTGGTTGCCAGGCGTTCGAGTTTCGCCTTGCCCCCTTCCCAATCGGGACCCGCGATCACCAGTCGAAACCGCTGAGACGGAAGGCGGGAGAAAGCCTCGACCAGCAGGTCGAGCCCCTTGACCCGCACATCGAGACGCCCGACGAAAAGCAGGACGAATGCATCCGGCGGTATCTCGTAAGCACTCCTTGCCGCACTGGCTAACCCCGAGAGATTCGAATCGGTTACCAGGTTGCCCTGGATTAATCTGAGCCCTCGGTAACCCGGCAGAAGGACATCCACCCGGCGCCCCGCCGACTGTGTTAGGAGGTGCAGCCCATTGGCATGGAACGGGTCCCGGTTCACGCAGTTCAAATAAACGAATTTCAGGAGCCAGCGCCACAGGCTCTGAAAGCCCAACTGGCCGTGCGAGGTGAAAACGTAGGGCACACCGGCGCGACGCAAATCGGCCAGCAACGGGCCGAAGCGGCGATTCATGCTGTGAAGGTGAACCAGGCTGTCGCTGACGGGAATCTCGAATCGTTCGGCAAGGATTGTCCAGCGCAGTTCCCAGAGCGAGTCAACTTCGACGAGCGGAAACTCGCAAGTCATCTGCCCGACGTTCGACAGGTCCTGCGGAGCAATCCCGACGGCATTGGTCCCCGCGGCTCTTTGGCAGGCGATAAAGCTCCGGATGGCATTCGAATGCCCGCCGGATACCCTCGCCGAGTAGGGAAATATATGTACGACGTTCACTCAGCTACGCGAATTCCTGCGACTGCTTAGACCTGTCCCTGTGATTCTGTCTGCGGCTTCCGGTCGGGGGGTATTACCACCTTTGGCGCCGACGGCGTCAAAAGGGCAGGCATTGCTGTCTGAAACCATATACTTGGGCCATGCTTGTCCCTGCCCCCCAACGGTGTCAAGGCAAGGCTGTAGCACCCGGGGCGCTTATTGTTAGTGACCGCTATTTCGGGCAGCCACGAGCCGGAAACCCGAAGGCCGAAATCCGAAGGCCGAAAAGCCTGGCACTGATCGGGTCGCTGCCGGCTGGGGCGCCGGCCCAGGCGCGCGGATGGAGCAGATTGGCCTTTCGGGTTTCGGACTTCGGCCTTCTTTCGGCCTTCGGGTTTCGGATTTTGGATTTGGGAGTCTGGCGCCTGGTGGCACTGTCGAGATGCCCACAGCACCCGCGCTCCTGAATAGCTTTGAACTTACCGGGCGACTCACGCACAATTTGCACCGTGATGCCGCCCCGCCTCAGGGTCCTGATGTCTGCCTACGCCTGCGAGCCCAACCAGGGCTCGGAACCGGGTGTGGGATGGAACTGGGCGCACGAGATGTCACGCTGGCATGACGTGTGGGTTCTGACGCGCGCGAACAACCGGGCGGCTATCGAGCGGGAAGCGAGGGCAACCGGCGGAGTCAGCCCGCACTGGGTCTATTTCGACCTGCCTCGCTGGGCGTGCTTTTGGAAGAAGGGCGCTCGGGGGATACAGGCTTACTATTTTCTCTGGCAACTGGCCGCGTGGCGCGCGGGGGCGCGGCTCCACCGGGAAGTCGGCTTTGACCTGCTTCACCACGTGACCTTCGGCAAGTATTGGGTGCCCAGCTTCCTCACTTTCCTACCGGTCAAATCCATTGTCGGTCCGATGGGCGGAGGCGAATCCACGCCGCGGGCGCTGTCGGGCGCCTTCAGCCGCCGCGGGCGGCGGTTTGAGCACCGGCGTGACCTGGTGCGCGCGCTGGCGGGCTGCGCCCCTGTGCTCCGCGCCGCTCTCAAGCGCGCCAGCCTTGCGGCGGCGACCACGGAGGAATCCGCGCGCGTGCTTCAGCGGTTGGGAGCCGCCCGCGTTGTCGTGGAGGCGCAGTGCGGTGTGAGCGAGCAGGAGTTGGAGTGCTTTGGCCGAATCCCATTGCGCCGGGAGCGGCCGTTTCGGCTGATCAGCATTGGTCGGCTCTTGCATTGGAAGGGTTTCCACTGGGGGTTGCAAGCCTTCGCGCGGTTTCATCGGGACTGCCCGGACAGCGAGTATTGGGTGGTAAGCAGCGGGCCGGAAGCGAACGCCCTCAAGCAGTTAGCCGCCGAGTTGGGCATCGCTGACCAGGTGACCTTTTGGGGACGCCTTCCCAACCTGGCAGATGTCTATGACAAGCTGGCGCAGGCCGACGTACTGGTGCATCCCGCCGCCCACGAGGCCTTCGGCAATGTTTGCCTGGAGGCGCTCGCGGCGGGCCGGCCCGTCATCTGTCTCGACGCAGGCGGTCCAGCGTTGCAGGTGACTGAAGAGTGCGGTTTCAAGGCGTCGGTTGCGTCCCTGGACCAGGCGCTCGAAGGGATGGCCGGCGCGATGCGGCAGTTGTATCGCGATCCCGAGCTGCGTTTGCGCATGGGGGCCGCAGCCCGGGAGCGCGCCAGGGCGCATTTCCACTGGGGCCGCAAGGCAGAACGGATGAACGCGCTTTACCAGGCGGTTTGCGGGACCCGCCAGCCCGGGCTCGCGGCTGCGGGTGTTCAACAGGTTTGACCAGTCCGGGCCAGGGCTACTTCGCCCGCCGCAGTTCAGTAAACCGGGCGAAGGCGTCTTCCCAGGCGTCGGGTTTGCCGGGCCGGCAGGTGGCGACCTCGCTGGACTTGCGGATGACTTCGCGCATCTCGGCCAGCGAGGAGAGTTCGCCGCTGGCGCGCACCTGGACGAGCAGGTTGCCCAGGGCGGTCGCTTCCACGGGACCCGCCATGACGGGTCGCTGGCAGGCGTCGGCGGTGAACTGGTTAAGCAGCGCGCTCTTGGAGCCGCCGCCGACGATGTGAATGACCTCGATGTCGTTGCCAGTCAGTTCTTCCAGCCAGCCCAGCACTTCGCGAAACTCGAAGCGCGAGACTCTCGTAGGCGCAACGGACCAACTCCCCTTCAGTCTTTGGCACGGGCTGCCCGGTTTCGCGGCAGAAGTCCTGGATGGCCTTCGGCATGTCGGGCGGGTTGAAGAAAGCGCGCGTCGTCGGGATTGACGATGCTGCGGAGCAGCGGGGCCTTGGCCGCCATCTGCGCAAGCTGCGCGTATTCGTATTTCCTGCCGCGGGCATCGAAGGCGCGCTTGCACTGCTGGACGAGCCACAGGCCCATGATGTTCTTGAGCAGCCGGTAGGTGCCGTCCAATCCGCCCTCATTCGTCAGGTTCAATTCCTGCGTGCGGGCGGAGAGGGAGGCCTTGTTGACCTCGGCGCCCATCAGCGACCACGTGCCGGAACTGATGTAAGCCCAGTTGGCCTTGCCGGTGTTGGCGGTGGGGACGCCGGCGACGGCGGACGCCGTATCATGGGCGGGCGGGGCTACCACGTTCACCTTGTGTAAGCCCGTCCTATCCGCGACCCCCGGGCGCAGCGCGCCGAGCCGGGTGCCCGGCGGCACGACCTTCGGGAACATCCGCGTGGGCAGGCCGAACCTTCTTGAGCAGCCCGTTGGCCCAGTTGCGCGTAAGCGGATTCAGGCACTGCGAGGTGGACGCGATGGTGAACTCGGCGACGCGCGAGCCGCACAGCGCCCAGTGGATGAAGTCGGGCATGAAGAGCAGGCAATCGGTGGCATCGAGCAACTCGGGCGCGTGCCGCTTAGCCGCCAGCAATTGGAAGAGCGAGTTGAACTGCATGAACTGCAGCCCGGTCTGCGCAAAGATTTCCGCGCGCGGCACCTTCCGGAAGGCCTTCTCCATCATCCCGTTGGTGCGGGCGTCGCGGTAGGCATAAGGCTGCCCCAGCATCTCGTCATGGCGGTTGAGCAGCACGTAGTCCACGCCCCAGGTGTCCGCGCCCACGGAGACGATGGCCTGGCCGTACTTCCTGGCCGCCAGGGCAAGGCCGTTCTGAATCTCGGCCCAGAGGCGCACGACATCCCAGCGGAGCGAGTCGCCCAGGTACACCGGGCCATTGGGAAAGCGGTGAACTTCCTCCAGGCGGATGGTCTTGCCGTTCCAGAGGCCCGCCATGATGCGGCCACTCTCGGCGCCGAGGTCAATCGCCAGGTAAACGCGGGTTGCCATGGCAGAGGAGTCGGTGATAGTTACGTAGCGTTGTGTAGCGTGTCATGAAAGGCCGGTGGCTCATGGCGCGGTCAGTTTGCTCTTAAGCCACGTGCCGATGCCGATCACGATCGTCGAGAGGATCAGGATCAGGATGCCCGAGGCGATCAGGCTGTGGGCCTTCTTGCTCGAGCCTTTCCATTCGTGGAGGATCCAGCCCCACATCGTGCTGAAGATAATGATGCTGGCCATGTGCAGCGTCCAACTGGCGAAGCCAAACTCGCCCCATCTGCGTCTCCCCCATCGTGTAGAAGAAGAACTGGAAATACCAGGTCGTGCCAGCCAGCGCGCTGAAGAGGTAGTTGCTGAGCATCGGCACGCGTGATTGCCCGACCGCCGCGGCCTTCGGGGCGTGCTCCACCACCTCTTCGCTGGGGGCGTCCAGGGCGGTTTCGATGATGGTCTCCTGGCTGCGTCCCGGCGGGCTGTTGCGCAGTGTGCTGCTGAAATACTGATAGCCAGTGCGGTTCTTGAGGTTAAGGAAGGAGCACCAGATGAAGTTCGTCGTGAACCCGCCCAGCAAGACCACCACGAGCTTGGGCAGGCCGCTCCAGATGACGGTCGTCCCGGCCGCGCGCGAGGCCTCGCCGATCGGGTTCCCGGCCGCGAGCGCGAAGGCGAAGCAGGCGCTCATGATGCCCGAGAAGGTCGCGACGAGGATGCCCTTGGTGAAGTTGAATTCGGCGATGGCCTTCTTCTTTTCCGCCTCCGGCATTTCCCTCTCCTTCGTCAGCCCGGCCATCGCGGCCACGGCAATGCCGATCAGGCAGATCAGCACGCCCAGCAAGGTCACCTTGCCCGGCGTCGTCGAGGCGATTTGCCCGATGGTTTCCGCGACGGGAATGCTCGGGATGAAGCTCTTGAAGATCGGCGGGATGAGGGTGCCGAACGCCGCGCAATACCCGAGCGCCACGCCCATGCCCAGCGACATGCCCAGGTAACGCATGGTCAGCCCGAAGGTCAGGCCGCCGAAACCCCACATGGCGCCGAAGAAATATGTCCACCAAAGCGTGCTCAGCGACTGCTTGCCGATCACGCCGAACAAATCGTTGGTGAGCAGCGACGCCAGAATCACCGGGCAGATGATCCACGAGAAGAAGCCGCCCACGAGCCAATACACTTCCCAGGCCCATTTCTTGACGCCCTTGTAGGGAACGTAAAAGCTGCCGGAAGCCAGGCCGCCGAGCCAGTGAAAGAATACGCCGAGGAAAGGGTTCATAGAATCTAGTCAGGGTTTCGCTTCAGATTCGTTTCGCGAGCACCGTACTGCTCGTAGTCCTTGACTTCCGCGAGCCAGGCTTCGCCCACGGGCACGTCCTTCGCGGGCACAGTAGTAATCCCAAACCGCGCCGGCGGGCAGCAGCTTGGCGTCCTCCATCAATGCCAGGCGCGAGGTGTAGTCGCCCTCGGCCTCGAGCTGCTTGAGCCTGGCGATCGGCGCGACCAGGGCGAGCAGGAGCGCCTTGCGCATGTTGCGCGCGCCGATGACCCACGCGGCGACGCGGTTGATGCTGGCGTCGAAGTAGTCGAGCCCGATGCGCACGCGCCCGGCGTAGCCGCCCCAGACGATCTCCTGCGCGATGGCCTGCAATTCGTCGGTAAGCGTGACCACATGGTCGCTGTCCCAGCGCACGCCGCGGCTCACGTGCAGCGCGATCTCCGGCAGGTAGCAGAGCACCGACGAAATCTTGTCCGCGATGCCTTCCGTCGGGTGGAAATGGCCGGCATCCAGCGTGAGGAGGATTTGCCGGCTCACCGCGTAGCCCAGGTAAAACTCGCTGCGACCCGGGCGTGTAGCTCTCCGCGCCAATGCCGAACAGCTTGGGCTCCACCGAATCGACATTGTACTTGCGGTCAATCTTCTTCTTGAGGATGGCGTCCAGCGACTCGGCCAGGCGCTCGCGCGGGCCGCGGCGGTCCGCCGGCGTATCCTTCATGCCGTCGGGGATCCAGATGTTGTTGAGGCAGGTCTTGCCGAGGGCCTTGCCGATGGCGGCGCCGATCTCCCGGCAACGAATGCCGTGCTCGATCCAGAACTGGCGGATGCCCTTGTCCGCGCAGGTGAGCGTGACCCCGCCGACCACCTTCGGGTGGGCGAAGTAGGTCGGGTTGAAGTCGAGCCCGATCCTGATGGACCGCGCCCAGGCGATCCAGTTCTTGAACTGGTCGGCGCTCAACTCGTCGCGGTCCACCTTGCGGCCGCCCATCTCGGCGTAGCAGGCGTGGAGGTTGAAGCGGTGGCGGCCCGGGCAGGACCGAGAGCGCCTTCTCAAAGTCCGCCCGCAGCTCGTCGGGCGTGCGGGCCTTGCCGGGGTAATTGCCCGTGACGGCCAGCCCGCCGCCCAGCGCCTCGCCGGCGTTCTCGAACCCGCCGACGTCATCGCCTTGCCAGCAATGGACGGAAACCGGGATGCCGCGCAAGCTGCTTGAGGGCTTTGTCGGTGTCCACCCCCAGGGCGGCATAGCGTTCCCGGGCGAGGCGATAGGCTTGTTCGATTTGTTTAGGGGTGCTCATGCGGACAGTCATAATTAAGGTGCTCTTTGATCTTCAGTCTGGCGGGATGCTAACAACCTCTGCGGCGCGGCGCAACATCCGCCTTCAGCCTCCAGTGGCTTTTATTGAAAAAAGCCGTGGCCACGGTGGAGCATGGTACCCAATGTACGGGGACCGGGAGTCATCGCCGCAGGACACGGACGTATAACGGACGTTTAACGGGAATGGAACCGATGCACAACGGGGCAAGAACCGAACAGGAACGGACCAATACAAGGGCAACAGGCTGGCGCCAAGCCATACGGCCTACCGTCACTCGCTCCCTTCCCAACCGTTGCCTGCCATCGCTCACCGTTCGACACCGCCGCTGGCGCGCGTAAACTGTATGCGGGCATGAGCTATGAGGACTGAACAGGCAATCGAGTCGGAAACGCAGCACGCGACACGAACCGCCCCGGCGTCGGGGACGGAACTCGCCATCCGCGGCATGACCTGCTCCAATTGCGCCCGGCACGTGACGGAGGCAATCCAGGGTGTGCGCGGTGTGCGCAGCGCCGAGGTGCGGCTCGAAGCGAACCGGGCCACCGTGCGTTGGGCGGCGGGCGCGCAGCACGATATTCGCGCGGTGATCCAGGCGGTCGAGGAGGCCGGCTATGGGGCGTCGGTGCGAGAAACCTCCGCGCCCGAGCAGGGTGAACATAAAGTTGGCGGCTGGGAGATCAATTTGTGGGTGGGGGTCCTCGGGACGGTGCCGCTCATGTTGGGAGAATGGGTGTTTGGACTGGGCGCCACGCCGTGGTTCCGGTGGGGGGCGTTCGTGCTGGCCGGCGTCGTGCAGGTAGCTCGCCGGCGCGCGGTTCTATCGTGGCGCGTGGGGGCAGATCAAAGTGGGCCGCTCGAACATGGACACGCTGGTCGCCCTGGGCTCGACGACCGCTTTCGGCTACAGCGCGTGGGCGCTGCTGAGCGGTTTCGGCGGGCACCTCTATTTCATGGAGGCCGCCGCCATTATCACCATCATCAGTGTGGGACATTGGCTGGAGGCGCGGGTCGGCGTGCGCGCGTCCAGCGCCTTGCGCGGCCTGCTCGACCTGGCGCCCGCCGTCGCGCGCCGCCTCGATTCCGGCGGCGCCGAGACTGAGGTCCCGGTGGCGGAGTTGCAAGCCGGCGACCGGGTCAGCTTGCGGCCCGGCGACCGCGTGCCGACGGATGGAGAGGTTGTGGAGGGCGGTTCGGCGGTGAACGAGTCCATGCTGACCGGCGAATCGGTCCCGGTGGACAAGAAAGGAGGCAGCAAGCTTTTCGCCGGCACGGTGAACATAGACGGCCGGCTCGTCATGCGCGTGACGGGCACAGGGGAGGAAACGGCCCTGGCGCATATTATTGCCGCGGTGCAGCGCGCCCAAACCAGCCGCGCCAGCATCCAGCGAGTGGGCGACCGCGTCAGCAACGTCTTTGTGCCGGTGGTGGTGACCGTGGCGCTGGCGGCCGGCCTCTGTTGGGGGCTCGCGCCTGACTGGACGAGGCACGTTCATGATGTGTTGGCCACCTTCCTTTGGAACACGCACCCGCCGGAGGGGTCGCTGGCCACCGCCCTTATCATCGCCGCGGGCGTCCTGATTGTCGCTTGCCCATGCGCGATGGGCCTGGCGACGCCGGCCGCCATCATGGCCGGCTCCAACGCGGCGGCGCAGCGAGGCATTTTGATCCGCGACGGCGTGGCGCTGGAGAAGGCGGGGCACGTCACCGCGGTGCTGTTCGATAAGACGGGAACGCTGACGACCGGCAAGCCCGAGGTGGTCAAGGTTTGGGAAGGGCAGGGGAGGGGAGGGAAGTCCGAAGTCCGAAGTCCGAAGTCCGAAGGGCCGGACCGCCGAGGGCAGGGGACCGTGGCAGGGTTGGGCGCGGCTTTAGCGGGGCATTCATCGCATCCGATCAGCCAGGCGATTGCGCGGCTGTCAGACGATGGGCCGTCGCTGACGGACTGGCAGGAGGTCCGCGGCGCCGGGGTGCAGGCAAAGATTAACACCGATCACCAACCCGCAGCCACGGCTCGCCTGGGTTCGGTGCCGTGGCTGGAGGAATCGGGCGTGGATTTGGCGAACGGGCGGGCCTTCATTTCCGAATGGGCCTCCCAGGGCGCAACCGTCGTGGGCCTGGCCGTCGGGGACTCGCTCCAGGGCTTGTTCGCGGTCAAGGATGCTGTCAAAGCCGGCGCTCGCGCGGTCGTGCAGGAACTTGAGCGACAGGGCCTGAAGACCTATATGGTTACCGGGGATAACTCGCTGACGGCGGCGGGCATCGCCAAACAGGCTGGCATCAACCCGGCGAATGTGTTCGCCCAGGTTCGGCCCGAGCAGAAGGCGGAATTCGTGAAGAAGCTTCAGCAGCAGGGTCAGCGGGTGGCGTTCGTGGGGGATGGCATCAACGATGCCCCGGCCCTCGAACAAGCCGACCTGGGCGTTGCCGTGAGTCGCGCCAGCGACGTGGCCCGGGAGGCGGCGGACATTATCCTCCTCAACTCGGAAATCGAAGCCGTCCCCGAGAGTCTTGGCCTGGCCCGGGCTACCCTGCGCACTATCCACCAGAACCTGTTCTGGGCGTTCTTCTACAACGCCATTGGCGTGCCGCTAGCCGCCCTCGGTTTCCTGAGCCCTATCCTCTGCGCCGCGGCGATGGGCGTTTCTGATCTGGTGGTCATTGGCAACGCGTTGCGGCTGAGAGGGTGGCGATCGTAGATGGCGCCTTGGCGGGAAAGTGGGAGAACATCCAACATCCAACATCCTCCAATGGCCCCAAAAGGGCAGTCATTGGATGTTCAATGTTGGAGGTTGGCTGTTTAGGAATTGGTCGCTGCCCGGGAATCGTCCGGCAGCGCACTCTGCGGGACGCGCCCCCGCGGTGACGCGGCCTTGCGCTGGTCGCGGGCGCGCTTCTGCTGCTGCTTCAACAGCTCGTCGAATCGCTTCTGCTGTTCGGGCGTTAGCAGCGCGCGGAAATCCTCAACCGTTTTGCGGAAGATCTCCCGCCGGCGCGGCTCGACGGTCTCCGTCATGAGCTTCTTCATTCGCTCCTGGCCTTCCTTGAGGACTTTGCTGGCGGGTTCGTGCTGCTCGGGGGTCAAGTCCAGATCCTGTTCCATGCGCCGCAACAGTTCCATCCGCAGGAGACCGGCGGCGGTGAGCTGCGCCGCATGCGCCCCGGCGTTGCCGTGTGCTGGCCGGCGCTCCCGACCGGGCGTCACGTGCCGAACCAGCAATCCCCCGGTCACCACGCCCGTGCCGAAGATCACCATCGTGGCGAGGATGACTTTCCAGTAGCTCACTGGCCCGAATCGGTTGGCGGAGCTTGATCCACGGCGGCAAGGAGGGTGTTCTCCAGTTGCTGCGACAAATCGGTCGTGGGCGGGGGGCTCTTGGGGGCGAAGAACGACCACGCGCCCAGCGCCAGCATGATCGCCACGCACGGCGCGGCTGCCGCCCATAGCCCGCGGGCCCACAGCGCCCAGCGATCCGCGACCGGCCGGCCGGCCAGCCGTGCCATGATGCGCTTCTCGAAGGCATAGGGCACCTTCTCGCTCGGCGGGTTGGCTCGGGCGACGGCGATTAGTTTTTGTTCCAAGGAGCCAAGATTCATACTGCTTGCAAAGATTCAGACGCCTCGCGGCAACGGGCGGTTACAGATACTTCTCTTTCGCGATTTTCCCCAGGACCTTGCGCATTTCAGCCCGCGCCCGGAAGGCCCGCACCTTCACCAGCGCCACCGACCAGCCGGTGAGCTGGGAAATCTCTTTCACCGAGCGTTCCTTCGATCTCCTGCAAGGTGATGACCAGCCGGGCGGGGGGTGAAAGCTGCTCCAGCACCCGCGCCACTAACTGCCGGGCGGCATCGGCGTCCACCTGGGCGGCTGCCGGCTCGCTGACAAACCGGTCCAGCCAGTTATCCTCCGGCTCCGTCAGCTCGGTAAAGGTGGTTTCTCGGTTGCGACGATGGCTCCGCAGGCCGTCATAACACGTGCGGACCGCCAGGCGCATGAGCCAGTGTTCGAAGGGCGCCTCGCCGCGGAAGCTGCTCAACTTCTCGAACGCCTTGAGCCAAATCTCCTGAACCGTATCCTCGACTTCACTCTCCCGCCGGGCGTAACGCCGGGCGGTGGCAAAAATCCGCGGGGAATACTTCTCGACCAACGGCTCGAAGCTGGCGGCATCACCCTTGAGCACCGCCGCAATCAACTGCGCATCGGTCGGTTCCATCTCGCGCAGTATGCCCGCCCCCGATGCCAAAGTCAAAAGGCGGCCCGGAGGGGCGCCGAAGGAAGGCCGAAGCCCGAAACCCGAAGGCCGAAACTTCGACCCAGCCGGCAGCGGTTCAATCAGCGCTAACGCAGGTGCTGCCTTCGGGTTTCGGGCTTCGGCCTTCTTTCGGCCTTCGGATTTCGGACTTCGGGTTTCCGGCCTCTGTCTGCCCGAAATGGTGCCACTAACAAGCTGTGCCACGCCCGGACGCCGGCGCGCCAGAAAAGGGGTTTGGTCGCCAGGCCCCTGATACCGCCGTCATTGGGTCCCGGCAGGCTCGCGCAAATGAACAATCGTCGCGCCCCAACCGCCGTACTGCGCATAGTCCAGGCTGAACGAGACCACCTCCGGGTGGCGGGAGAGGATCGAGTGGACGGTCCGCTTCAGGTTGCCGATGCCTTTGCCATGGATAATCCGCACCTGGAAGATGCCCCGCTCCCGGCACGCTGCCAGGTAGTCGGGTACGAGGTCCTTGATCTCGCGCGGCTTGAAGGTGTGCAAGTCCAGCACGCCGTCAATGGGCAATTCGATGGGCTCGTCCATCGCTCCTCAAGTTACGCCTGGAGGTGGATTTGTCACTGTCCGTTTCCCGACCCCTCCCGGGAAAGGGCGGACCTCATTGCCGCCACCGCGACTGGACGTTAGCTCCCTCTCCTCCTCTGGAGGAGAGGGCTGGGGAGAGGAGGCCCACCTTTCGAGGGCTATTAGACCTGCCGGACCCTCCAGAGCAGTTACGAACCCCTCTCCCTAACCCTCCCCGCAAGCGGGGAGAGGGGAGCCTCAGGCATTGCACGGTGGCAGTGTTCACACGGGCTCCCCGGAAAACCATTTGATTCCCGCACCCGGCTGCTTAACATCGGGCATGGAACTCAAGATTCGGGAAGCGGTCCTGGCCGACGCGCCAGTGGTTGCGGACTTCAACCTGCGGGTGGCGGCGGAAAGCGAGGGGCTGCATCTGGATGCGGCCTGTGTTCGAGCCGGCACCGAGGCGTTGCTCAAAGACCCCACCAAGGGCCTCTACTACGTGGCCGAATCGGACGGCGCGGTAGCCGGCCAGTTAATGATCACGTACGAGTGGAGCGATTGGCGCAACGGCAATATCTGGTGGATTCAAAGTGTCTATGTGAAGCCGGAGTTTCGGCGCGCCGGGGTCTTTCGCACGCTTTTCAACCACGTGCGCACCCTGGCCCGGACCCGGGAGGATGTCTGCAGCCTGCGGCTCTACGTGCACGCCGAGAACGCCCGCGCCCGCCAATCCTACGAGCGTCTCGGAATGACCCGCACCCAGTACCAGATCTTCGAGTTAGACGTGAAAGGCGTGGACTATGCAGGCTAGCGTTTCCCAGCCTTTGGCTCCTGATTCCGCTTTGCCTGGCGACGGTTTGCGCCCCTGGTCAGGGCACCACGCCGGCGCAGGTGCAGGTCGAATCGCGGGTGGCGCAGGAGTGCCCGAGCCTGCTGGCGCTCTACCAGCATCTGCACTCGCATCCGGAACTCTCTTTTCAGGAAGTGCAGAGTGCGGCGCGCGTGGCGGACGAACTGCGCCAGGCCGGATGCGAAGTGACCACCGGCGTCGGCAAGGGCGGGGTGGTTGGTGTCATGCGCAACGGCGCCGGACAGACTGTGCTGATCCGCGCCGACATGGACGCGCTGCCCGTCAAAGAGCAGACCGGCCTGCCTTACGCCAGCAAGGTCACCGCCAGGGACGCGCAGGGCAAGGAGGTGCCGGTGATGCATGCCTGCGGCCACGACATCCACATGACCTGGCTGGTCGGCGCGGCGCGGGTGCTGGGCCAGATCAAAGACCAATGGCACGGCACGGTGGTCTTCATCGGCCAGCCGGGCGAGGAGGCGTCCGGCGGCGCGCTCAGCATGTTGGAGGACGGATTATTCCAGCGCTTCCCGCGCCCGGATTTCTGCGTGGCCTTCCACGATGACGCGGAGCTGGCGACCGGGACTGTGGGCTACACGTCCGGCTATTCCGGCGCGAACATTGATGCCGTGGATATTATTGTGCGCGGCGTCGGCGGCCACGGCGCGGCGCCGCACAAAACGAAGGACCCGATAGTGCTGGCGGCGCAAATCATCCTCGGGTTGCAGACCATCGCCAGCCGCGAGGTGAAACCGGGCGAACCGGTGGTGGTGACGGTCGGCTCCATCCACGGCGGGACCAAGCGGAATATCATTCCCGACGAGGTGCGGATGCAACTAACGGTGCGCTCCTACCAGGAAGAAGTGCGGCGACAAACCCTGGCGGCCATCAAGCGCATCGCGCGTGGGGAGGCGCTGGCGGCCGGATTGCCCGAAGACCGGATGCCCGAAGTCACAGTCACTGATGAATCCACTCCCGCCCTGTACAACGACCCGGCACTCACCGCCCGGTTGGTCGGCGCTCTGAAAAGCTGGTTCGGCAGCACCAACCTGATTGCGAAGCCTCCCTCGATGGGCGGGGAGGACTTCTCCGAGTTTGGCCGGACAGTGCCCAAGGTGCCGATTTGCATGATGAACATCGGCGGCGTCACCCCGGCAGTCCTCAGAGAAAGCACGCAGACCGGCAGAGCCCTGCCTTCCCTGCACTCTTCTCTCTGGGCGCCTGATCCCGAGCCGACGATTAAGGCCGGTGTGACGGCCATGACGGCGGAAGTGCTGGACCTGCTGGGCAAGCCGACGGAGTGAAGCAGGAGTTGCGTGAGTTACATGAGTTGCATGAGTTACACCGTTACACGCACTGGGGGCGAGGGTCGCTCATGTAACCTGGGTAACGGGTTAACTTTGTAACTGTACCAGCCGTCCACCCCGGGACCCGCAGTTCCACGCTCGTGCATTCCGGCTAATGCGAGCTGTCACTCTGCTCGTCCAGGCAGGCGCGGACCGTTTCGAGGAGGGTGCGGGAGGAGCAGGGTTTTTGGAGGAAGTGACTCTTGCTGCGCCGGAAGAACTCCGTGCCTTTGCCGACCACTTCGGCGCTGTAGCCGCTCATCAGGATGACCTTAAGCACTGGCCGGTCGGCACGCAACTGCTCGGCCAGGTCACGGCCAGTGACGCCCTGCGGCATGACGATGTCGCTGAGCAGCAAAGCGATTTCCTTCGCGTGACCGCGCCAGAGCTCGAGCGCTTCCGGGGCCGAGGCCGCTTCAACACCTTGTAGCCATAGCTTTCCAGCACCCGCCGGGTGATCATCCGCACGGCGTAATCGTCCTCCACCAGCAGGATCGTCTCGGTGCCGCGCGGCAGGCTCGGTCTCCGCCCGCGGCGTTTCCTTCGCGGCGACCGGGCGCCGGGATGGCCGGCAGAAAGATCTTGAACGTGCTGCCCGCGCCAAGCTGGCTGGAGACCTCGATCCAGCCCTGGTGCTGCTTGACGATGCCATAGACGGTGGCCAGGCCCAGGCCGGTGCCTTTGCCGACTTCCTTGGTGGTGAAGAACGGCTCGAAGATGCGCGGCAAATCCTCCGCCGCGATGCCCGTGCCGGTGTCGCTGACCGTCAAGCAGACGAACTCGCCGCGCCCGCGCCTCGGGATGGCGCAGGGCCGGCGCTCTCGTCAAATTGGATCGCCTCGGTGGTGATCAGCAGTTGGCCGCCGCGGGGCATGGCGTCGCGGGCGTTGACCGTCAGGTTGACCAGGACCTGCTCGATCATGCCGGGGTCGGCCTGCACGAAAGGCAAGCGGGCGCGCATAACGGCATTGCAGGTCAATGTGCTCGCCGATGATGCGCTTGAGCATCTTGGTCAGGTCCGCGATCACGTCGTTGAGCACCAGCGGCGCGGGATTGCATCACCTGCTTGCGGCTGAAGGCCAGCAACTGGCGGGTCAGGTTGGCCGCCCGTTCCGAGGCGGCGGTGATCTGCTTGAGGCATTCCCGGGTGTCGGCAGTGTGCTGGTTCGGGTCCATGAGCAGCAATTCCGCATTGCCGCGGATGACCGCGAGCATGTTGTTGAAGTCGTGCGCGACGCCCCCGGCAAGCTGGCCGACGGCCTCCATCTTCTGCGCCTGGCGTAACTGCTGCTCCAGTTGCATCGCGCAGCGTGATGTCCCGCATGATACTCTGCACCGCTGGTTTGCCCTCGTAGATCAAGGGAAGGCTGATCGCCTCCACGTCCACGCCGGAACCGTCCAGCCGCAGTATCTTCTGTTCCAGCGGCGGCACCATGCCGCGCTCCGGTGCGTGCTGGATGCGCTGGCGGATGGTCTCGCGATTCTCCGGCGGCACGAGGTCGAACACCGAGCGTCCCAGCAGTTGTTGCGGATCATCGGCGCGCAGCAGCTTCAGCGCGGCGGGGTTGACATAAACCAGCCTCTCGCCACTGTGCAGGAGGATCGCATCGGGCGAGAGCTCAACCAGCGAGCGGTAGTTCGCCTCGCTCTCACGCAGCGCCTCCTGTGCGCCGATCCGCTTCAACGCCCCGGCGCAATGGTCGGCCAGCGCCTGCAGGATTTCCAGACCGTGCTGGTCATAGGCTTTCGGGGTGTAGCTGTGAATGGAAAGAATGCCGATGACCTTCGCGCCGTCGCGGACGGGAACCAGCATGATGGAAGCCGAGGGGCGCGATGCGTCGCCGAAGGGCCTGGCGTCAGGCAACATGGCCGGAGCGGCCTCCTTCAGAATCAACTGTCCGCCAGCCTCAATGGCCTGGCGTGCGCGCGGCAGGAGGCGGCCCGTCGGGCCATCCGGCGGGACAGTCCACCCGCTGGCCGTTGATCGTGTCCCGGTTCAGCACGTATAGAGCCGGTCCGTCTCCGGCGAATAAAGTCGAGCGTGCAGGCGTCCCAGCCGAGCAACTGATCCGCCACCGCCACAATGATTTCGCCCGCTTCCCGCGCGGTCGTGGCGGCGCTAAGCTTCTGGCCCAGAATGGAGAAGGCCGCCAAGCGCTGTTCGGCGCTTTTGCGCTCCGTCACGTCGCGGAAAATGCTCAGCAGGGTTTTGCCCTGACCCGATTGGACGAACGACGAGGAGATTTCCACGTCCACCTCCTCGGAGTTCCATAACCGTTTCCGCGCCGTCAGCCGCGGCGGGATACGTCCCCGCGTCGAACCGGCTTCGGTAAGCCTCGATGCCTTCCTCCGGCGCGGGTCCGGCGTAAGCCACGGAGAACACCTGCCCGATCAGCCTTTCCCTGGGCAGTTTGACCAACTGGCAAAAAGCCTCATTCACGGCCACGATGCGGCCCTCGCTGATCCGTAAGCGCATGCCGTCAATCGGAGTGCTCCCAAACCGAGCGGAACCGTTCTTCAGATACACGCAGCGCCTCATCGGTCCGTCTCCGCTCAGTGGTTTCGCGAGAGATGCCGACGGTCCCGATCACTTCGCCCTGCTCGTTGAAGACAGGCGCCTTGAAGGTTTCAAACCAGCGCTGCTGCCCCAGAGCATCCGGAACTGGCCGCTCAAAGCGGATTGGTTTTCCGGCGGCCACCACTTCGCTATCCTCGCGGCTCAAGCGCTCTGCCGCCGCGGGGACAATGTCGACGACCGTCTTTCCCAGAATACCCTTTACCCGTAGGCCATGGAAATGGGCGAGAGACATGTTGCAGGCCAGGTAACAGCCTTGCATGTTCTTGAACCACGCAGGGTCGGGGATGTTGTCCAGGATGGCTCGCAGCAGTCGGCGGCTTTCATCCAGCGCGCGTTGGGACCGCTTGCGGTCGTTAATGTCCCGCACGACTGCCAGCACCCGCTCCTGGCCGCCGATGGTAGCGCCGCGCAACGCCACCTCGGTCCAGAACAGCTCGCCATTCTTGCGCCGGCTTTGCCATTCGAAGACCTGCGGCCCTGCTGAAAAAGCCTGGCGGATGCGCCGGACGGCTTCCTCGTGAGAAAAGGCGCCGTCGGCACGGAAGTCATCGCCTGGCAGGTTCAGCAACTCCTCCCGCGAATAACCGAACATGTCCGCCGTGGTCTGATTGATATCCAGGATCGCGCCCGTGGTGGCGTCATGCACGAAGACCGCGTCGTTGGTGGCGTTGAAAATCTCCCGGTAGTTCCGCTCGCTGGCGCGCAGGGCCTGTTCCGCCTTCCGGCGCTCGCCGCGTTGCTCCAGCTCCCGCAACGCCCGCTGCACCGCGCGGCACCAGCCGGGACAGCCGCGCTTGAGCACGTAATCCGTCGCGCCGTGATGCAGCGCCTCGATGGCCGTCTCCTCACCCAGGGAGCCGGAGACGAAGATGAACGGCGTCTTCGGGGCATTCCCTTTGGCAGCGGCCAGCGCCGTCAGGCCGTCGTAGGAGGGAAGCGAATAGTCGGCCAGAATCAGGTCGGGCGGGTTGTTACCGAGCGCGGCCAGGAATGCGGCCTCGGTTGCGACGCAGTTCCCGTCGAACTGAATACCCGCGTTGCGCAGTTCGCGCACCTCCAACTCGGCGTCGGTCGGCCGGTCTTCGAGGATCAGGATTTGAAGTTTGCCGTTCATGCCTTGGGAGTTGGGTCCGGGGCGTTGGCAGGGGCTTCCGGCGGTTGATTGAGCAGGAGCCAGTAAAGGCCCAATTGGGCGACGGCTTCCGAGAAGTTGTCGAAGTTCACCGGCTTTACGATGTAGCTGTTCACCCCCATTTTATAGCTTCGCACTATGTCCTGCTCCTCGCGGGAGGAGGTGAGCACCACCACCGGAATGGTCCGGCTTTGCTCGTTCGCCTTTAGCTGGGCCAGCACTTCCAGACCGTCCACTTTGGGCAGCTTCAAGTCCAGCAGGATGACCTTGGGGCGATGGCAGAGCGGCGGTTCCGGTTCCGGCGTTCGTGCCGGGCCCGAAGACAAATTCAAGCGCGGCGGCGCCATCTCTCACCCAGACCAGTTTGTCCGCCAGGTTACGGCCTTTCAGGGCGCGCAAGGCTAGTTCCGCGTCGCGCGGATTGTCTTCCACCAGCAATATTTCAGTTCGCCCTGTTCATGGCTTGGCCTTTCTCATCGGCAGTGTGAAGTAAAAGGTGGAGCCTTCGTTCAACGCTGCTTCCGCCCAGACGCGGCCGCCGTGCCGGTGGATTACGCGCTGAACCAGGGCCAGCCCCACGCCCGTGCCCTCAAACTCCTCCTCGGTGTGCAACCGTTGAAAGACGCCGAACAGCTTGCCCGCATACTGCATGTCGAAGCCCACGCCGTTGTCTTTCACGTAATAAAGATTCTCTCCGTCTTCTGTGCGGCCGCCCATCTCGATTTCGGCCACGGCTCGGGGGCGCGTGTATTTGATGGCGTTGGAGCAGAGGTTCGCAAGCGCCTGGCGCAGCAGGGCGAGATCGCCGCGGGCCGGGGGAAGTGGATGGACCTTGAAATGAAGCTCGCGGCCCGCCGCTTGCGCCGCGTGCTCGTCAAACACCGCTTGGGCCAGGGCCGTCATATCAATTTGCGCCGGCTCCACCTGCTGGCGGCTCATTCGGGAAAAGGCCAGCAAGTCGTCAATCAACTGCCCCATCCGCTTGGCTTCGCCGCAGATGATGTCCAGCAGTCGCCGGCCTTCGTCGTCCAGCCGCGCGGTGTAATCCTCACTCAGGATGCGCGCGAAGCCGTCAATCGCCCGCAACGGTGCCCGCAGATCGTGCGAGACGGAGTAAGAGAACGACTCGAGTTCCTTGTTCGCCGCTTCGAGTTGGCTCGTGCGCTCCACGACGCGCCGCTCCAAGGTCTGGTTCAGTTGGCGAATCTCTTCCTCCGCCTGCTTGCGCTCGGTGATGTCCCTGGCGCAGGCCGAGGACTGCCGGGCCGGCAGGGAGGCGGACCAAACCCAGCGTTACTTCCACGGGAAAGACGCTGCCGTCCTTGCGCCGCTGGCGGCTCTCGAATGTGAATTGCTCGCCGGCAAGGATTTTGCCCCAAAGCCTCGTGCTTTCCGGCCTGGCACGCCTCGGGATCAATGTCCCAAACGGACTTGGCCAGCAGTTCCTCCCGGGAATACCCGAGGCTTTGACAGGCCTTCCGGTTGGCCTCCAGTATCCGGCCCGTCTCGTCGCGCATGAAGACCGCGTCGGCAGCCTGAGTCCATGATCGTGCGATACCGTTCCTCGCTCTCGCGCAGTGCTTTCTCCGCCCGCCTGCGCTCGGTGATGTCCTGAATCAACGACGCCACGCCGACGGTCCGGCCGTCCCGCTCGATGAGCGGCGTGTTGAACCACTCGCAACTGATCGTCCGGCCGTCCTTGGTGATGTTTTCGTTGGTGGACCGCTGGCCGCCGCGCTGGCCCACGATTGCCGCCCAGACCCCGTCCACTTGGTCCATGAATCGCGGCGGGCACAATGAAACTCCAATGTTGGCCGATGGCTTCCTCGCGCGAATACCCGAACACCGTGACCGCCGCGGGATTCCACTCCCGCACCCGCCCCTCGAGGTCGAACTCAACCACCGCCAGCGGGGTCTGGTCGAAATGCAGCGACAGTTTCTGCTGCGACAACTGCAGTGCCGCCGCCGCCTCAAGCCGCTCCCGGTAGTACTGGACCCGCTGCTGGCGCCAGACCATGCCCACGCTGGCCCCCGTGCCCAGGAGCAGGGCGACCATGATCAGGACGGTCATCCACAGCCGCGCGTGCAGCGGCGCGTACACTTCCGCGAGGTCCATGCGGGCCACCATCAGCCACGGAGTGTCCGGAACGGCACGCAAGGCCGCCAACACCTGCTCACCGCGATAGTCTGTGCCCTCAACAATGCCTTCCTGCCCCAGCACGGCTTTCACCGCGGGCACGTCCGTTCTGGCCAGGGGAATGCGGAGTCTAAGGGCGGCGTTAGTCCGGAACTTAAGTTCGTTCAGGAAGAGAGCGTCGTTGCCGTCCCGGCGAACCAGCAGGCTCTCCGCTGTCTGGCTGAGCGTCGGCCAGAGTCGGATCAGGGGGTAGAGATCCTTTCGGACGTTGATCTGCAGGACCAATAGGCCCGCGCTCCGGTCGGCTGGGGACGAACCCTTGCCCGCCGCCGGGACGCTCTCCCTGGCGCCTTCCCGGCGGACGACAAGCGGCACCATCATGCTCAGATAGACGGGGCCGTCTGCCGTCTCCCGATGCAGGTCGGTCAGGACGACTTCCTGCGAACGTAACGCCTGTTGCGCCGCGCGGAGCGCCACCTCGCTCAGCACCCCGGAGGTGCCCTCAGGGTAAACCAAGCCCACGTTCAAGTGCTCATCCAACAGGAGCACCTGCTCATACGACCCGCTGGCGAACATGGAGTTCAGCCATGACGCAAACATTTGCCGGGTTGACCGCGCGCCGGGTTGCGTCGCGGATTGGCTCAGGACATCCAGGGCGCGTCGGGCGACATAGGGAGTGGACCGGAGATACCGCGCGTCCAACAGCCGTTCATGCCGCCAGCGGACGATTTGGGCCACCTTCAGCTCCGTAATGGCGGAAAGCTGTTGCTCGATCCCAGTGCGGTAGCGCCGCTCGTAGTTCGAGTAGGAGAGGAGGCCACCCACGAAGATTCCCAACGCCACGATGGCGAAGATCAGGGCCAGCGGATACCAGGCGCGCTGTTTCCCGGTTTCAATGCCTTTCCTCACTGCGGCAGGCGGCATGTCCTTTGAGGTCTTCATTGGCTCTGACGGCCCGGTTCCTAGGGCTCCGGGGAAACCTTCCCTTCCTGGAGACGGACGCCAACAGCCGAGCAGCCGGACTGTTGTTGGAAGAAAGCAGTCGCCGCCTGAACCTGGTCGCGCGTGCCGGTGCCCTCATTGACCAGGCGGAGGAACTGGATCGTTGTATCATGCTCGTCGGAGCTTCGCAATTTCGCTCCCGTTGGCGATTGTGGTGGACGAAACCGCTTTCCGAACCCTGCTTTGCTTACCGAAGCCCTATCGGTTGGGATCGTTTCTCGGGACATCAGGCAGCAGTTTATCTGCGGCAGCCTTGCTTGGAAGCACAAAATCATCCCGGGGTTGGTGCGGCGCGTCTAATGAGGTTTACATTCCGGATGCACCACCCTATATTTTCGGCGCACCGGGCCTGGGACGGCGGGCGGGGCGAAAATTTATGCTGGTTCATATCTTGAAGTCGAAAATCCATCGCGCGCAGGTGACTGCGGGCAACGTCAATTATGAGGGGAGCCTGGGTATCGCCCGCGATCTCATGGACAAGGTCGGCCTGCTGCCGTACGAGAGAATCCTGTGCGGCAACATGGCCAACGGCGAGCGGTTTGAAACGTATGCCATCGCTGCCGAGGCCGGCACCGGCCAGATCATCCTCAACGGTGGCACTGCTCGGCTGGGTACCCCCGGCGACCGGCTTACCATTATGAGTTTCACCGAGGTCGAGCTTTCGGAAGCCAAATCCTGGAAGCCCCAGGTCATCGTCCTGGGCGAAAAGAACGCGGTGGTCAGCGAGCGCGGCATCTGATTTGACTAGGTACTGGTCCAGGCATTGCCGCAAGGTGCGTAGCAACTCCAGCTGCGAGCAGGGCTTGGGCACGAAGCAACTCTTGGTGCGCCGAAGGAAGTCCGCGTCCTTGTCCAGGGCGTCTCCGCTGTAGCCGCTCATGAAAATGATCTTCAGCTCTGGCCGTTCGATACGCAGTCGTTCGGCCAACTCGCGGCCGCTGACACCCCCCGGCATGACCACGTCGGTCAGCAGCAAGTCCACGTCGGCAATATCAGCGGGGCTGAGCGCCAATGCTTCGCGGCCTGAGCTGGCTTCGCGCACGCGGTAGCCGGCGATCTCCAGGAGCCGCCGGGTCAAACGCCGCACGGCCTCGTCGTCTTCCACCAGCAGGATCGTTTCGGTGCCCCCGGGCGCCTTCGCTTGGACCACTGGTCCCGGCGGGGCGCACGCCGGCGCTTCGCTGGCTGGCAGGAAGACTCTGAAGGTAGAACCGCTCCCAAGTTGGCTGGAGACCTCGACCCAACCCTGGTGCTGTTGGACGATGCCATACACAGTAGCCAGACCCAGGCCGGTGCCCTTGCCAACATCCTTGGTCGTGTAGAAGGGCTCGAAAACTCGCGAGAGGTGTTCGGGGGCAATCCCCTGGCCGGTGTCTGTGACGGCCAGGCAAACGAACTCCCCGGGGCGCCCTTCCGGATGCTCGACGCCGCCCGCAGCCTGCAGACTGACGGCCTCGGCGGTGATAACCAGGTGGCCGCCACCAGGCATGGCGTCTCGGGCGTTGACGACCAGGTTTACCAGCACCTGCTCGATCATGCCGGCGTCGGCCTGGACAAGCGGCAGGCGCCCGGCGTAGCGCAGTTGCAGATCAATGTCCTCGCCGATGATGCGCTTGAGCATGTTGGTCAGATTCCCGACCACCTCAGTCAGGTCGAGCGGTTGCGGCTGCAGGAGCTGTTTGCGACCGAACGCGAGTAACTGGCGGGTCAGACCGGCCGCGCGGTCCGCTGCGGCAACGACCTGTTTGAGGCAGTCCGCCGCCTGGGAGCTGAACTGACCGGCATCCATCAGCACGAGATCTGTGTTGCCGCGGATGACCGCCAGGAGGTTGTTGAAGTCATGGGCCACCCCGCCGGCTAGTTGGCCGATTGCTTCCATCTTCTGGGACTGACGAAGCTGGGCTTCGAGTTTCCTGTTCGCGGTGATGTCACGGAAGGTCCAGATTCTCCCGTAGTGCGTTCCGTCCTTGCCGATGACAGGAGCGGTGTAACAATCCAGCATGGTTCCGTCGGTGAGTTGGGTTTCTTCCCGGCTGACCTCGTTCGGGTGAGAGTAAAGGTCGTTGACCTGCTTGACGAACTGGCCCGGATTCCTGGTCATCTGGGCGACGAACCGGACCTGCCTCGCGTCGTCATCATCCGAGACGATTTCCGGAGGGATCTTCCACAACTCTATCGTGCGCTGGTTCTGGAGAAACTTCTTCCCTTGGTTGTCCACCAGTAGTATGCCCTCGAGCGAGGAATTCATCTGCGCCTCAAGGAAGGCCGTTTTCCACCGCAACTCCTCCTCCACCCGTCTGCGCTCGGTGACGTCCTGAACCATGGACAGCACGCCCACGACGGCGCCATCGGGGCCCGTGAGGGGAACGCTGGTCCAGTCACAAAAGAGCGTCCGGCCATCCCTGGTCCGGTTTTCGTTGACGGTGTGCAGATCGGCCCGGCCTTCGAGCAGGCTCTGGCCGATGCGGTCCACGTCGGGCTGAAGCTCCGTCGGCACGAGGAACTGGTGCGGATGTTTGCCGAACACCTCGGCGGCGGTGTAGCCGAAGATTCTCTCGGCGGCAGGATTCCAGGACGTGACTCGGTGCTCACGGTCCCAGGTAATGCAGGCCAGAGGCATGTGGTCGAATTGCAGTTGCAGCCGGGCTTGACTGGCGCGTAGCGCTTCTTCGGTTCTGATGCGGTCTAATGCGGCGCCGCAATGATCGGCCAGGGCTTGCAGGGTTTCCAGGCTGAACCGGTCGTAGGCATTAGGGGCGTAGCTCTGAATGGACAGCACCCCAATTACCTCGGCGCCATTGCGGATTGGCACGAACATGAGCGAGGCCGACCGTCGGGTCTCGTTGCCGAAGGGAAAGCTCTCGTGCTGTAGCTCGTTCGGCAGACCGCGAAGTATCAACTGGCCGCCTTCCTCGATGGCGCGCCTGGCCATAGCAGACGGGTGAACAAGGCCATACCGCTGGCCGCAGTCCGCGCGCCGGCCTTCAATGATGTCCATGTTCAGTACGTGCGATATCAAATCCTCCGCCGCGGAATACAGGTTGCAGGTGCAGGCGTCCCAGCCGAGCAATTGGTCAGCCACATCTACAACGATTTGGGCCGCTTCCTTGATCGTGCTTGCGGCGCTGAGGCGCCGGCCCAGATTGGAGAAGGCCGCGCTGCGCAGCTCCGCAACTTTGCGTTCGGTAATCTCCTGTTTGATCTCCACGAAGTGGCTAATCTCCCCGTCGTCGCCGCGCACGGGTGTGATGGTCACTTCCTCGTCATACAAGCTGCCGTTCTTGCGCCTGTTGGTGAGCTCGCCGCGCCAGACCTGGCCGGCCGTGATTGTGCTCCAGAGTCGCTGGTAGAATTCGACATCATGCGTTCCGCTCTTGAGGAGACTGATGTTCTTCCCGACGACCTCCTGTGCAGTGTACCCGTCAGTCGGGTGAAGGCCGGGTTGACCCACGAGACCACCCCCTCCCGGTCGCTGATTGCGACGCCATTCGCCGCCGATTCCAAAGCGGCACCCTGCAGACGCAATTGCTTGGCCTGCCCGCCGTGCTCAATCGCAAACGAGAGGTCGGCGGAAAGCTGCTCAAGCAGGCGGATTTCTTCATCATCGAAGGCGTATGGTTCTGAGTCGAACAGGGTCAGCGCTCCCATCACACGGCCTCTGACTTTCAGGGGAAAGGCAGCAATGGACCGGTAACCGTGTTCGGTGATCAATTGGCGCCATTGGGCCATCCGCGGGTCCCGCTCGGCGTCGTTGCAGAGGTCGTAGCGTTGCTCGCGGATGGCGGTGCCGGTTGGACCCAGACCCTCGGGAACATCGCCGGCGGCGGACAGTCGGAAACCGCTCGGGAAAGCGTTGTCCAGGCCCCGGTACGCCACGATTTTGATGATTGGGGTGCCGGGTTCGGTCATGCCCACCCAGGCCGCGCGAAAGAGCCCATCCTCAACCGCGATTCGGCAGGCTTGCTCGCAGAGCGTTTCCAGGGACGGGGTGCGTACGATCAGTTCGTTGATCCTGCTCAGGACCGAATAGAGGCGATTGAGGCGAAGGATGCGTTCGGCGGCGTGCTTGTGCTGCAAGGCGTTGGTGAAGATCTCGCCCACGCTCTTAAGGAGCGAGATGTGCTCCTGAATCCAGAACTGCTCGCGGCGGACCGAGCTAAGGGCCAGGAACCCCAGGAAAGTGTCGCTGTGGCGGAGCGGCACTGCCACAACGGACCGGACCTTGACGCTGTCGAAGAACTCCCTCTCGGCGCGGGCTTCGGGAGGCAGTGCCGCCAGCGCTGGGATGCAAATGGCTTCAGACCGCCCAAGCTCTGCCATCCACCACGAAGAGCGCTCCGTCAGGGGGCTGTCGGAAAGGCAGAGCCCGGATTCGATACCTTCTGCCAGCCATTGATGGCTGCAGCAGGCTGTTTGGCCGCCGGGAGCGGATTCGAAGAGACAACTCCGGTCGGCTGAGGTGAATGTGGCGATGACTGCGAGAGTGTGCTTGATGGCGGCGCCGGTTTCGCCGGAGGAAAGGTTGGCGAAGCGGGTCGAAACCCGCGACACCAGGCTCTCCATCTCGACCCGGCGCTGCAGGGCTTCCGCCACTCGGATGCGAGCCAGTGCTCCGCCGCAGTGGTCCGCCAGGGCCTGGAGCGTCTCCAGGCTCTGTCGGCCATAGGCCTTGGGGGTGTAACTTTGGATGGACAGAACCCCGATCGCTTCCATGCCTTTCCGGATGGGCACGAACATTAGAGAGGCCGATGGCCGGGCCGTGTTCCCGAAGGGCCGGCCTTCAAACCCCGTCCTGTCCATGTTCTCCTTCAGCACCAACTGACCTCCTTCGACCATAGCCCGTCTGGCCAACGGAGCGGGAGGTTGGTGGTTGTATTTAGGCGTAAACTCGACCCGCCGGCCATCCACCGTGTCCGTGTTGAGTACGTGTGTCAACCTGTCCTCCGCCGGCGAGTAGAGGTCCAGCCAGCACGCATCCCAGCCCAGCAATTGGTCGGCGACATCCACGATGATTTGCGCCGCTTCTTTGGCTGTTTGCGCGGCGCTCAGCCGGTGGCCAAGGGCCGAAAAGGCGGACAGGCGAGCGTCCATGCCGGGTGGCTGGAGCCTCGCGTTGCCTGTTTCTGAGACAAATGACCTTTGACTCGGCATGTTCGATATAGTTTTAGTGCATGACCGCTGTTCTCTCTGCCCCTGCGCTGCTTGCCGCTGTGACCCGGACGGACGGCCCCCCATCGAATTGACCCATGAACTCGGAGAAACCAAAGGCAAGAAAGATGCCAGATGGATATCTGCGAATCCGCAGCTTGCTGCCCGGGATCGGGCGAGCCAGAAGCCTAACGCATCCGCCAATAAGCTCGGCCAGGTTGGGCGAAATGAATTCCGCTTTGCAGCAAACGAGCCCCTTTTTGTAGCGAACGAGGGTTCCCCCCTGAGCGCGGCATTAGCCCGATTAAGAAATGCCGGCGACAGACACTTGTGGCCCTTGAACGGGCGCGGCCGACTCCCCCCGGTTTCTCGCTTCACAATCCTGGAGGCTACCGGCCCAGGCCAGCAACATGCTATCGCTCCAGCCTCGCAACTGCGAGGTCCGCCGGCTGGGACGGGACACTGACCGGAATGGAGCCGAACGGCTTACGGCGCGCTCGGAAGCTGGCGCTGGACGTTCAGGGCCTTGGGCCCCCTTTCACCGGTGACCAGGTCGAAGACCACCTCTTCGCCCTCCTTCAACGTCCTGTAGCCAACCCCCGTAATCGCCGTGTGATGCACGAAGACATCCGGGCCGTTATCCTGACTGATAAAGCCAAACCCATGCCGGTTGTCGAACCACTTTACTTTGCCACTGGCCATAGCTTTGCTCTCCCGAGTGGTTGAGTGCGCCAGCCCGGAAAGGCGCCGGACACCACGCCGACATCTCAGCAGGTGGCCAACAATCACTTCTGGAACTACGAACGCCTCAGACCTGCCGCCCAGATTAGAGTTTCAGGAAAAGCCGGTCAAGCTCTTTCCCGCCCCTTGAATCGGCTGTCAGACCCGGCGTTCTAACGGCCCAATGGGCATGCGCGGCGGGGCGGTTTGCCGCATCAGGGCGATCTCGGCCCTGCATTCCCGCTCCTCCTCTCGCCTCGGGCCCTTCGAGTGCTCGACTGCCACACTTACAACGAGCGCTTCCGACCTCTTCCCGGCGCCATTCGCATCCCCGTCCCCAAACCCGTCCCCGAGCCCAACCGTTGGATTCTGGAGCCCTTTAAGCCGCAAACGCCCAAAACACCACTATATCTTGTGCTCGCACCAGGACGGCTGACGCTGCAGGTAGTGTAAGTCGGTCTTGCTGATTTCCGATTGCCGGTAAGTCCCCCGAATCCCCTTCCTGGCCCACACGCGAGAACCCCGGAAGGCCGTAGAGTGGTCCGGCAAACCCTACCGGGGCCGGACACGAATGTTTTGAGGCCATTCCGCCTTAACCTTTCAGCGCCAAGGCCATAATGCGTCATCGCGGGTGAGCATCCATCGCCCGCCAGCTGGCAGCTCTGGCATGGAGCCGTCATGTCCAAACGTGCCAACACGCTCTGGGCGGCTTACTGCGTTCAGCAACGCGGTGCTATCCCAATAAACGCGCATTTTCCCGCTCCCGCTCTTCGCGGATTTCCCTGTCCAGCGCCTCGGAATCCAGTTCGGCAGCTTCTATCGGCAGCACCAGCAGCCCCTTGCGGACAATGGGCTTCACCAAGCGCGGCTTTCTCTCTTCGCGCCGCAGCCGAATGAGGGTGTAAACTCCAGTTCCAAGGCTTCGGCGGCGCAAGCGCGGCCGGGCGTGCAGAGCCGAAATCGCCGCCGCTCGCCGTGCCCGCCATCGGAAATGAAGGTGGTGCGCGGGGTCGCCCTGGCTGGGCAGGTGGATTATCTCGTTACGGGCAACCAGGCCGACTATCCAGCCGAGCACCGGCGAGCGTGCGCGGTCGTTAGCCCGGCCCAGTTCATGGAGACCTGGCGAAAGGCAAATCCGTAGCCGGCGCGCTCGCTGGGACGAACCGCAGCCCGTGGAAACATGACATTCTGTTGGACCGACCCCTTCACGCTTCTCTATCAGAATCCAGGCGCTCCCAGGGGTGGCCTCCATGCTCGATTCAGCATGCTGCTGGATCTTCAGGTCTATCATCTCCTCGATCAAACCTGCTAGCAGGCCTATTGAACCGTGGCGGGGTCAGAAAAAGCCTCCTTCATTAAACGATCGTTTTTGACTTGCGGGTGGCTGACAAGTCCCGAAGCCAGGCTGTTGGCACGGATGGTGGTCAGAACGGACTGTCTCCACACATCCGGGTCCCAAAGCGCATTGGCCCAGGCTGCGAACGGGTACTGGGGGGCGGGCCACGGTCTTAACTGACTGCCGCTGGAAGGCGCCAGGTACGCACCGTTGGCCCCGCTGGCCCAACGCGGCCAGGCGCCTATCGGAACGACTCAAGCTGTATCAATACGTCAAGGGTGCGCGAGGTGCCAGCCTGGCGGAACGATGTTGCTCCAGGCTATGGCACCTTGACCAATCGGAAGAACGCCGACCCGCTTTGCGGGTCCACAGGAACGAGCAGGCAATTTGAGACCACTCCCGGAACGGGCCACCAACTGGCGGTAAGTCCTTCGCCAGAGGAATTGGTTTGGCCCTGCAGCACGTAGCTGACGTAACTCGTTGGCCAGGAGAGCTCGAACAAAAAATGCCCGGGATCGGCTTCTACGGCCAGGCGCGGCGGGGTTGCCGACTCGACCTGAATCGTCAGCGTTGCCGTGTCGTAAAGCCCTTCTGAGTCGCTGGCGCGGACCGTAAACACGTTTGAGCCCGCGTCGGTGGTGGGCGGCATGCCGGAGAGAACGCCATTGGTTGCCAGGTTCAGCCAGGCGGGCCCGCTGGTTTTTGTGAAGGTGATGATATCTCCGTAGGGCACATCAGCATCGGTGGCCTCAGCACCAATTGAACCCGTGTAGGCAGTCCCGGCCGTCGCCGCCGGTGCGGCCAGCGAGCCGCTGCGAAACACCGGCGCGGTGTTGGGTGTGAACCGAAAGGCTTTCACCGCCAGGCCGGCCATGGCAAGTGAGAAAGAGCCTCCCGGCGTGGCGTTAGTAGTGCCCGCAAACAGGTCAAGGCGGGCGGTACGAGGCAAATTGCCGAATGTGGCCGTTACCGGCTGCGCGCCGGAGTTGACGGCGAACAGGTAGTTCGTGCTGCCCAGCGTTGTCGCCAGCCAGGCCAAAGAGGGATACACATTGGTAGTGCTCCGGTAGATAGTCTGCAGCGTTGGCGGGCCGGCCGTTATGGCCATGGTGACATTGGTGCGCCGCTGGCCACGGAGGAAGACCGGCCCAAGGTTCAGCGGTCCGTTCAGATCCCGGGCCACGGTGAGGTAGCCGTCCAGATAGGCCTGGAAGTTGGTGTCCGAAAAACCGGTGCGGCCACGCCACCCGGACCAAATCTGGATTCCCTTCCCGCCCAGGATCAGACCCATATAGGCATCGTGCCGGCACCAGTTCGTGATCAGCCCAAAATCACCCGGGGGAGGATCCGCGGCCATCCAGAGGACGATCCAGGGCACTGCGGACGTCTTCGCCATGGCGATGGCGGCCAGTTCCTGTTCCATGGACCACCGCGCCCAGATGCGATTCGTCTCATAGTTGGGGTCAACGCTGTTCACGTAGCAACCCTTGGCGCAGAGGTCCTGGTACACGACGGTATTGGTCAGGTCGGTTGCGAGGCGATTGTTTGGTTCATACATGTAAACGGGCCGGCGCAACGGGTCGTTCGAATGCAGGATCGAACTCACCAGGGCCAAGTAATGCAGCTCGGGCGCCCTCCAGTAGCGCAGTTCCTCCGGCTCAATGTCCCACATGGCGATATTCGCGTTGGTCTTCACCGGGTTCAGGATCGCCAAGACCTCATTGCTAATGGTTTGGTCGGAGGGCCAGACAAAGTCCGTGTTGTTGGGGCCCCAATCTGCCATGGACGGCGGATCAATCTTGTAAAGGTAGTTGCAGTTCAGGCTGACGGCATTGCTGAGCGGCCCGGCCTGGTTGCCGTAATACGGGCCAATGGCGGTCGCTCCGTTGGTCAGCGTGTAGGGCGTATCACCGCGGACTGTCGAGTAGAAGGTAAAACAGAACGCCGTCGCCCTTCGGGTAGAGTTCTGGCCGGGCAGCGGCCTGAGCCTGGCCTCCGTAGCACAGCACGGAAGCCAGGCTCGCGGCTCGAAGCCAGGAGACGAGCATAAGTCCGGCGCGCCTCACCAAGGGAAATAGAGCCGATAGAACTGCGAAGGCGCGCTGAAATTCGTAATCACGAAAGGTGAGACAGCTCCGGGAATATTCGTGTAGGTGCCCGTCACCAGAGGCGCGGACTGAAGCACGCCGTTGCCGGTCCAATCGAGGCTGAGGGTGCCGTTCTGGAACGTGTAACCGACGGGAGGAATCGGCGGCCGGGTGATCACCGCAATCACACCGCTCGTGTAAAGAGCGGAGGTGTCCCACGTGAGGCTCGGGCCAAGGTTCGGCAGGTTCAGCGCGCCGAATTCTCCGGCCGGGGCTGATCCCCAGTTAATGATCTTCCACTGGTCGCCGACTTTCCAGCCAGTCATGCCTTTGGGATTGGAAACCGTCAGGCTCGAGGTGGAGTTCAACTGAACGGCACAGGTGGCGTTGAGTTGGTCGGCGGCTCCGGCCACCGCGGTGTTGTCCCCCGCCCCCGCACCGCTGAACAGGTCCACCGCCAGTGTGCCGGTGTCAAAAATGAGGCTGCCGGGGGTAGTAGCGAAGGAGGCATTATCAATCTTCAGTGCTGCTCCGTCGGTATCGCCGGCGTTACCCACGGATAACATGCCACTCACGGTGATGTTGTTCGAGGAAGAGCTGATCGTGCCATTGCCGGCCAGGATACCGCCCGCCTGCACCGAGATCGCCCCCAGGGCGTGCCGGAGCCGACGGCGTTGTTGATGGCTAAAACTCCGCCCGCTACGGTCGTGCTGCCGGTCGAACCGCTGTTGTCGCCCGTGAGAACCTGGGTCCCCGCGCCGACCTTCCTCAAGCTGAGGACTGAAACTGCAGTTCCCTGGCTGTTATCATTGGTCATCGTTCCCGAGAAAAGGCCTGAGCCGCCCGCGCCGCCGACTGAAACCGTGTAACTGTAAAGAACGGACCGAATGATCCCGGCGCCGTTTAACCCATTGATGGTTTCATTTCCAAAAACCACCAGCGTGGAATTCGTCGCCACATAGACATTAGCGGTGTCAGGAACGGCCGCCCCCCCGTTGACCTGCATTACAATCCCGGTGTCCTGCAGGTCGAGATTCCCGGAAAACGTATTGACTGCCTGCAACCGATAATATCCCCCGCCTATAAAGGTGAGGTCGCCCTGACCGGAAATGTTGCCATTGAGATCGCACAGGAGGGTGCTGGCGGTTCCGAGGCCGCTGTTGGTGACTATCAGGCTGCGTCCCAGTTGGATCGGGCCGTTGTATGCGGTGCCGCCTCCACTCAGGCGGCCGAGTATCGCCCGGCCCGTGCCGTTGGTGGAAAGCACAATCGGATTCGGGATACTGGCGGAATTGGCGAGGAGCAAAGCCACATCATTGGTGCCCGTGCCCGAGTCCCCGAGCGTCACCGTGCTGGAGCCCAACGCGGAGTTGTTGCCCGCGACGATTGTGCCGGCGCTGATGACGGTATTGCCGGCTTCAGAATTGGCAGTGGAGATGGTCAAAGAACCGGTGCCCTCCTTGGCAAGCGTCATCGTGGATCCACCGCCCAGGCTGCCATTGCCCGAGAAGGAAAAGTCATTGGTGGTGTTCACCGTGATGCCGGAAGGGAACAGCGGCCCGACCAGGTTCACGGAGGTGAAGGTTGGATTACTGTCGTCGTTAAAGGTCACCGCATCGCCCTGCATGAACACATCGTTGGTGCCGTGGTTCAGCCAGCTCTGGGTAGTGGCGGAGTCCCAATCGGGACCATAAGTGCCCTGCCAGGTGAGGTTGCCGGGAGCGTTGCCGCTGAGGCTGAACGTCACCTGCACGCGCTTCGAGCCACTGTCAACTGAAGCAGCGGCAGTCAGCGAGCGAGCCGGTGGCGGAACGATCAGGTTGGCCGGGTCGCCGGTGAAATCGCCGTTGTATTGAATCACGGTGTAAGGAACGCCGGTTGCCAGCGTCCCTTTATATGCATTAATGGAGAGAGTCGCCTGGCTGCTGAGGTCGAGGTCGCCACCCACCAGGATGAGATCGTTGGTGCCGTCGCCGAGCACCGGTTGGTCGCTCAGGTCCATCAGGATACGCCCCCCGCTGTAAGACTGAGCCAAACTCAGGTTCGAGCTGATGTTGAGCGTGCCTGCATTGGCGGGGCCGGAGACGTTGATCTGCCCGTAATACCCCAGGCTGAGGCTGCCCACGATGTCGCTGGGGAACGTGTTGCTGGTGGTGTAGCCGGCCGTCAGAGTTTGGCTGGCCACAGGACCCAGCGGGAAGCCGCCTGCGATCTGGTCCACGTTCAGGACGCCGCCACTCTGGACGGTGATCTGGGGATTGGACACGCTGAACACGTTCGGACCCAGCACCAGGAGGCCACCCGAGCTCACGGTGAGTGAACCAGTGAGATAGATCGGTCCGTTGACTACATACGTGCCCGGGCCATTCACACTCAGGGACGTGTCGCTGTAGCTGGTGCCGCCGTGTTGTGCCAGCCCTGAGTTGATGGTAGTCGTACCGGTGGAGGTTCCGCCCAGATAAATACCCCCGGCCTGGAGGTATGAATAGCAGGTGATTACGCCATCAAACCAGAGGCTCGAATTGTTGGGGCTGTTGTTGTAGAAAAAGAGGGTGGTGCCGGCGCGTTCCTGCAGGTAAACGGCCCGGTCGGTGAAGTTGCTGGAGGTGCCGACAAAGGAGAAGTAGGTCCCATAGCCGCTGGCGGTGCTGCCGATCGTAATGGCCCCCGTTCCCGCGCCGAACGAGCTGGGGCTGCCCTTGGGTGCAAACTGGGTGGCCAGGCTCACCCCCGTGCCCAGAGCAATTGTGCCCGTAAAGGTGTTCGTGGGGCAGAGCAGGAACAGATTGCCCTTGCCATTGGCGCCCGCTGTCTTCCAGAACCCGCCGCTCCCGGATAATACGCCGGCAATCGTGAGCTGCCGGTTGAAGTCGCTGGTGACCAGGTGGACACCCGTGGATGAGCTGTTGTCCACCAGGATGGTATCCGCGGCCCAGATGTTCGTGCCGGTTGTGTTGAGTGTAAAATTGTTGGTCTTGGTGATGGGGTTGGTAGAAGCGATCGTCCAGCCCGCCGTGCTGAAAGTGACCGCTCCGATTAAAAGGTCCGCTATGTCGTTGGTGTTATTCTGGCGGGTTGTCCCGGAGAACGTAAGGGTATCCCCGTTTGCCGGCGCCGTGCCGCCCCAATTGGCGCCCGTGCTCCAGTAGTCGTCCGTCCCGGCGCCAGACCAGGTCTTCGCTGCGCCAAAGACTTGACAGGGACAGGCCAGGAAAGCGGCGGCCGCCATGCTGATCAGGCCGAGAGTCAGGTTACAAGTGGTCCGTTGTGTATAGGTGGGATTGGTGGTGCACATATGGATATAGAAACGGTTATTCGTTCTTAATCGGCTCCAGTAATGGCAAAAGGCTCATTGCCATTCCCCATGATGCGCAGAAAGCAGGGCTAAAGAAAAGAAGTATTTTGCATATTCAGGGAAACCGTAGAATGGAATCCCAGTTGTCCATACGATTCATTATGCCTCGCCCTTGCCCCTGCCCCAGGCAACGCAGAACCGCCTCGGCGCCTTTGGTTGTGCCGATCTGCACCCGCGCCGCAATCCACTTCACCGGCAGCGTCGTTTCCTTTCTATACTGAGCGTCACAAGTTCTTGCGCCGCCTGGGGGCAAGGGGCCTACAGCGGCGTGCAGGCCGCGTGCCCCCACGCGGCGTTACTTCTGTCCTCATGTATATTCCGGGCAGCGATCGTCAGCTTGCCCGGGTCACTCCGGTGTCCGGCCGCCAGGTCCGATTCCTGCCAGCCCCGGCGGGCCAATTCCTCCCCGAGGATGCGGTTGGCCTTCTGCTCAGGTCGTCTCGCGGTGCAGTTCCCCCGCGCGGTTCTCCCCCAGGTTCCCTTGCATCAACTCCAGCATCTTCTGTCGGGACTCCTCACTCCCCTCTAACTCGGCTGGCTGGGGAGATAAGTTCACGATGGATTCCTCCGCCCCGGTGCGGGCCGGCAAAGACGGCAAATACCCTGTCCCCATGCCGGGCATCACTGATAGGCATTTGGTTTTTCGCGCCGCGCGTACTACTCAGCGCTGCGCGGGTGAGGGAGAATTGCTTTTCGGGCTCACCAAGCATGTGGGGGTGGTACCAAAGGGCGGTCTGGCGTGTCAACAGGCGATTTTTGCCTATTTCGGGCCGGGTGGGGGACGGCTCTGAAGGTCCGGCCCGGGCTGAGGAGGCGGTTTGTTCAGTCAGTGAGGACGTTTTCGTAATCCGAGGTCGGGTCCACATCGTCACACGGTTCATAGGTGTGTGGACCCGGGAGGCCCTGTGGCGGCGGTCTGGGTGGCGGGTCGTGCCAGGCGCCCAAGTGCCGGAGGATCTGCTCCGCCACCCGCAGGTCGTCAATGACCGCGATGACCCGCATCGGGTTCTGGCAAACGGGGTAGCGAAGCGGGTCCGGGTGCCAGACGCGGAGGATGAGGTCGCGCCAGCGCCTGGAGGGGAGCCGGGCTGGCGGCGGGGAGACCCCGGGGCGGCGCAACCCGCCGCGCAATAAGCCTGGGGGGAGGACGATTTCTCAGAATTGCGAAGGGCTCCCCTCAGGCTCCCCTGAAGCCCGCAAGAGGGTCATAGCTTGAGGCATTGCTGACAGTGGCGTTGGTCATATCCCCAGTTGTCCCTGGCCCGCGCTGGCGGCTTCGCCCCCGCGCATGTAGTGGTGCAAGCTCCGATTAGCGCATAGACCTCGCGCTGCGCGCGGCCTGACGTCGGCTCCCCCCTGTGAAGCTCGAAGTGCCGGTGATCATTAGCGCCCTTGATGGTCTTCGTTGGCGAAATGGCCTCGGCGCGGTTACGAACGAGGGGTTTCGGTGGCCGTGGCGGACCTTTCTATGGTACGCAGCGTATGTCCAGGGTAGTACCAGGGCAACACCATGACTCAACCAGGGCCGCAGCGGCGTGCGGGCGCTGGTTCGCAGCATTGCGAATGCTTATCCTGGCACAGTCTCCCGCAGCGTCCGGGCGAGTGTCGCCTCACTTTTCACACGGCAAAGCGGTTCACCCATAGCCTGGTTCACAACTGCGATGGACGCGGCGCAGAAAAGGAAATGCTTTTCGGACTGAGTATGCGAAGGTTTAGTCAAATGGAGACAATATGAGTGCTGATAAGATTTCTCGCAAAGCGGCTCTGAAGCGACTCAGCGGCCTGGCTCTGGGCTCGACCTTGTTCCCTTCCGCAGTCCTGGAGGCCAAGGCAGCCTCCAAGGGCGTTCCCAACATTATCCGGCGCCGCAAAGGGGACAAGCCGAATATCGTCTGGATCACCTTGGAGGGCGTTCCGCTGAGCGTGTTGAGCTGTTACGGGAGCCGTCTGATCGAGACTCCCCACATTGACCGCGTGGCCCGGGAAGGCATGCGGTTTCGCAACGCCTTTACGACCAACGCGCTGTGCGGCCCCAGCCGGGCCACGCTGCTGACCGGCAAGTACGACCACCTGAATGGAATGATCACGAATCCCGGGCTTACCACGCCGGACCAGCCGCAGTCCTGTTTCGATCCCGCCCAGCAGACCTTCGCCCAGATCCTCAACGCAACGGGTACCAGACGGGGATGGTGGGGAAGTGGCACCTGGTGGACCAGACGGCGGCCGCCAATCCCGGGATTGCAGGGTTCGACTATTTTGTCTTCAAACGGCGGAGCCGGAGGCCCGTATTACCAGGCCGACCGGCTATCTTCGGAATCCCAGCCTGGGCAGCAAGGTCATCGAACCTAAGGAATATCCCGGCTATATCACCGATAATTTCACCGATTTTGCCATCGAGGGGATCAAGCAATTCAAGCAGCCCTTCCTGATGATGGTCCAGTATTTCAACGACCACCGCCCCTTCGACCCGCCTCACAAATATGAGCATCTCTATGACGACGTCCGGGTCCCCGAGCCGAGCACGTTTTGGGATGATTACAAGCTGCGGGCCTCGGCGGCGCGGGAGGCCCGGATGCGCATTGCCTACATGCCGGACTTCCATCCGCCCGAAGACCTCACGGACCGGCAGCGCAAGCAGTGGAACTATCAGAAGTTCATGGCCGCATTTCCTGGGCACACTCCGGGCCCAGGATGACAACGTCGGGCGGTTGCTGGATTTCCTGGATAAATCCGGTCTGGCGGAGAACACCATCGTGGCGATCACCAGCGACCACGGCTTCTTCATGGGCGATCACGGCTGGTTCGACAAGCGCTTCATGTATGAGCACGCGATCCGGGTGCCCTGGATGATTCGCTATCCGGGAGTGGCCAAACCCGGCAGCACCAGCGAGGCCATGGCGGTGAACATCGACAACGCGCCGACTATCCTGGATTTGGCCGGCTTGCCTGTTCCCGCCGACATGCAGGGCGTGAGCCTGCTGCCGCACATCGAGGGCAAGCCCCCGCAAGCCTGGCGCGACTCATGTACTACCATTATTACGAGTTCGGGTCGCCCCACTGGGTGGCGCCTCATTACGGAGTCCGCAATGACCGGTATAAACTGATCAGTTACTACACCCTGAACGAGTGGGAATTGTTTGATCTGGAAAAAGACCCCGATGAGATGGAAAGCCTCATCGCCTGGAGCGGCTACAAGGTGCATCCCGCTTACGAGGACATTGCGCAGAACCTGGTGAAGAAACTGAAACAAGCGCGAGAGCAGTACAAAGATACCACGGGATGGCCGGTCAAGTTTTGGCCGACGAAGAGCTACGATTGAAGCCGGGTGGTCCTTTCCCGCCCTTGACTGGGTGCGCCGGAGTGCTGGAGTATTGGAGTGATGGAGTGATGGAGTGATGGAGTGATGGAGTGATGGAGTGAAGGAGTGATGGAAAACCCAATACTCCACCACTCCATCACTCCGTTTTGGGGTCAGTATTGTTCCACTGGGCTGTCAGAACGCCGCACCGGATCAGGAGTTCTGAGGCTGCAACGGCGGCTTTCATCTCTGTCCCTCGGTGGTTACGCGGAAGGGTTCCGGCCAACCTGTTCGCGCGGGGGTTACTTCAGGCGGATGCCGAAATGCGCGGGATCAAGCACGAGCGTGTCGCTGACGGTCTGCTGCCACTGCTTCAACGCCTGGAACAGCTCTGCGACGGTGTCCGTGCGAGTGGAGTCGCCGGCGAGATTCTTCATTTCCCACGGGTCGCTCTTAATGTCGAAGAGTTGCACCTGCTTCACCTCCGGGTAGAGGATGAGTTTGAATTGCTCGGTCCGCACCATGCGCTGGAAGCCGCGGTAGCCGCAATAGAGGGAGTCAAAGAGCCGCGCGCGTTCGCCCCGCAGCAGGGGCAGCAGGCTGGGGAATTGAACCGTGGCCGGCGTCGCGATGCCCGCCAAATCGCAGAGCGTGGGGAACAGGCAATGCTGATACATCAGCGCGTCAATCCGGCCTCCCGCGGCGATGCCGGGGCCGTTGACAAGGAACGGCATCCGCACCGAACAGTCGTAGAGGTTTTGCTTGCCCATCAGTCCATGCTCGCCGACGGCCAGCCCGTGATCGCCCGTCACGACGACGTAGGTGGTGTCGGCCAGTCCCGACTGGTCGAGCGCGTCGAGGATGCGGCCGAGCTGGCGGTCCATGTAGGTCAGCAGCGCGTAGTATTCCCGGCGATGGACCTGCACCGCCTCGCGCGTGCGCGGAAAGGGCGCCAGCTTTTCGTCGCGGACCTCGGCGTCGCCCTGGTCAAACGGATGGTGCGGCAGGAAATTTGGCGGCACTTCGATCTTGTCCGCGGGATACAGGTCCACGAACTCCTTCGGCGCCTGGCGCGGGTCGTGCGGAGAATTCCAGGCGACATAGAGAAAGAAGGGCTGCTCGGGGCGCGACGCCGCCTGGCGGAGCAGTTCCACGGCGCTGTCGGCGTAAAGTTCGCAGGAATGTTGCTTCGCCTCGTAGCGCTGGCCGGCCTTCTCGCCGACCGGCCCGTTTTGAAACAGGTTCCTTGGTGCCGGATGTTCGATGTCCCAAAGGTTTTTGGGCGTCCAATGGCCGAGATACTTCGGGTCCCACGGCGTCCACGGGTCACCGGGCCGGGGCCGGTCATAGGCCAGCCCGTTTACCGGCGTGGAGGCGTAAAAGCCGGGGCCGATGGTCTTGCCGGTGGTGAAGCTGCGCAGCGCGGTCTGGTCTCCGTTGTGCCATTTGCCGACCACATAGGTGTCGTAACCGCCCATCTGCAAGGCTTCTCCCAGGAGCGGATAATAGCCGCAGTCGTTGCCGCCGCAGGTCCATACGTAACGGCCCGTGTGCAACATGGCCCGGCTGGCCACGCAAACGGCGCCCGTCCAGGAACCCTGATGGAAGCAGTGCGTGAAGGCGGTGCCGCGGGCGAGCAGGCGATCAAAAGCCGGCGTGAGCACCTCGCGGTTGTTGAGCGCGCGGATGGTCCGGTAGCACTGGTCATCGGCGACCACCACGAGGAAATTGGGCTTGCGGCGTGAAGCGGACGGCTCGGCGGCGCTCAACTGCGCCGCCGGGGAGAGCAGGGTGGACACTGACAACCCGCCGACCGTTTTCAAAAACGACCGGCGGCCAATGGCTGAAGAAGGCATAGGCTTTTGCACGATGCGCTGGCTAATCTATATCGCCCGCTTGCTGAATTCACGTCCTTTGGTCGGGTTCATGCATCCACCATGCGGCCTTGTGGATGGAGCGGTGCTTTGCGCAACCGCGCGGCGATACGCTCAACGTCCGGCAGCGCGTGCTGGAAGAAGGTCTTGAACCCGCGGCAGAGATAATTCAAGCCCGGCTCTCCCTCGGGCGTCCGGATAAAGCGGTTCTTGGGGCACTCTCCCCAGCAATCCGTCAGGTAGGGGCAACGCCGGCAATACTGCGGCAGGCTCTGGCTCTTGGCGGAGCCAAACCGGCTCTGCTCGGGCGAGAACACCATCCGGTCCAGGCGCGTGGACTTTACATACCCCAAGCGATACTCCGGATAGACATAATGGTCGCAGGAATAGACGCTGCCATCGTGTTCGACCGCCAGCGCGCGGCCGCAGGTCTCGCTGTAAACGCACAGTTGCGACGGCAATCCCAGGTGCTGCGCGACCAGCGTTTCAATCTGATTGACCATCACCTTGCCAATGTCCTGGTTGAGCCACCGGTCGAACACGCGGCACAGAAAGTAACCCCAATCATCCGGGTCCACCGACCATTCGGTGACCACGGATTGCGGATGGCCGGGCCGCGCCTCCGGGCTGCCGTCAATCGGCAATTCGGCGGGGTTCCAGGTCTGCGGCGCCACGTGCTGGAAGCTCTTGTGCTCAACGATGGGGATGAGTTGGATGTACTTGGAGTCCAGTTCCTGCCGCAGAAAGCGATACACATCCAGAGGCCGCCGGCCATTGAAGCGATGCACGCAGGTCAGCGTGTTGAACGGCACGCCCTGGCGCCGGAGCAGTTTCGCGGCGGCAAAGACCTTGTCGAACGTCGGCCGCCCCCCCTTGGTCACCCGGTAATGGTCGTGAATCTCGCGCGGGCCGTCTATGCTCAGGCCGACGAGGAAGCGGTTGGCCTTGAGAAACTCGCACCATTCCTCATTGAGCAGAGTGCCGTTAGTCTGCAAGTCATTCTCGATGCGCTGCCCCGGCCGGGCATGCTTCCGTTCGAAGGCGACTGCTTTGCGGAAGAAGTCCAGGCCGAGCAAAGTGGGTTCACCGCCTTGCCAGGAAAAGATCACCTCTTGCGGGGGCGCCGCATCAATATACTGTTTGATAAACAGCTCCAGCGTCTCGTCCGACATCCGGGCGGCGCCCGGCCCCTTCGGCAGGTTCTCTTTGCTGAGGTAATAGCAATAGGCGCAATCCAGGTTGCAGGTCGAGCCAATCGGCTTGGCCATCACGTGAAAGGCCGGCGAACGATTGAATGTTGAGCTATCCAATTCTACAAATCAGGTATGCCACAGGCTGCGCGGCTTGTCCAGGCATAGCAGGTCAGAACCGAATGGCGCTTAGCTAAGGCGTAAATCACCCGCCAACACGCACTTGTGAGCGGCGACCGAACATTGCCCTTTTTGCCAGCTTCGCCGAATGCTCGCGCGTGAAAACTGGGGTTTTGTGTGGAATCTGGGTGCGCCCGAGCCTGAGCCAAACTCGCTTCCAACTACCTCCAGGGGCCGCCCTCAGGCCCCCTTCAGGCTTATTGCTGGCTAACCAGTAGGCAACTGGTAGGCAACCGGTCCGATGTGGATCCGATCCACATCGGACCGGTTGCCTACCAGTTGCCTACTGGTTAGCCACTACGAGGCTTGGAGGTGGCCTGAGCCAGACCGGCAGCGGGCCGGTGCGGCACTCCCGTCGCCGACGCCAGCGGCGGACGGCTGTTTTGCCAGCGAAAAGGGGTCCCGATTGGCGTAGGTTGCTGCCAGCAGAAGCCGTCCAAGCTCTCGCCGACGGCAGGGAAGGGGCGCCGGAGGGGCCGGAGAGGCTGCAGACCGGGCAGGGGGCTGCTGGGTCGGACGAAGCTGCCCCAAGGCAGTCATGGACAAGTTGCTGCGGCTGAACGTGTTACGCCTTAAGGACGCGTCATTCGGCTCAGAACAAGGTTTCTCCACAGCGCGGGTTCAGCAATGCAAAACAGGCCCCAAAGCCAATGCGCCTTCGGCTGAGAAGTCACAGGCGAGAAAAGTGAGAGAAAAGTGAAAAAAGGTACTTGCGCGAATCCTGTCGTGGCTTAAGATTCGGGTCAGGTCAGGAGCGGTGTGCGGTGAAACTTTGACGGGCAAGACAACACAACTATGAAAACGAGGAAAACGCGGTCGCTCGTAAGCGCCATAGGTGGAGCGGGTGTGGCCGGATTAATTACCCTCTTCTGCATGCCGGCAAATGCTGCGCATGAGCTGCTCTACGCTGTGGATCAGTACAACAACCTGTTCAGCTTCTACAGCGATGCGCCGGGCACGATTATCAGCCAACGCGCGATCAATGGTGTTCAGAATACCGAGGAAATTCGCGGCTTGGATTACTACGGCGGCGCGCTCTACGGTTTGGGAAGCTTTAGCTCTTTGTACACTCTTGACCCGGACACGGGCGTTGCCACGCAGGTGGGCAGCACGTTCTCCACAATTCTGAACGGAGCAACGTTCGGCGACGACAACGGCCCGGGCGGTTACCGCATCGTGAGCAACCTCGGCCAAAGCCTGCTCGTTGACCGCACGACGGGCGCGGCGATTGTGGCGCCCGCTCTAGCCTACGCGTCCGGTGATCCGAACTTTGGCGTGTCACCTCGGGCGGACGCACTGGCTTACGATCCCGTCACGGGCGATTGGTATGCCGCGGACACTCTTCAGAACACCCTGGCGTTGCTTGATCCAACCACCGGCCTGCTCTCGACCATCGGCTCGTTGGGGATTGATGCCTCCCGATTTAATGGGCTGGATATCTCGGCAGTCACCGACATCATGTATATGGATACACCCGCGGCGAGCAGTGACCCGCAGGCGAACCTTTATACCATTGACAAGGCCAGTGGGCAGGTGACTCTGGTGGGGCAGATTGGCAATCCTGGTGACGACATACTGGTTCGGGGTTTGACGGTGGCTCCGGCGGTTCCGGAACCAGGTTCACTGACCTTGTTGGGGCTGGGGGTCGCTGGGTTGCTGCTGGCCTATCGGCGCCGGCAATAAGACCTGAGCGCGGTTCTCAGAATTCACATTTGTTGAACTGGTCGCAGCCGTCGCTGCGACCAGTTTGCGTTTGGGGAGATTAACTGCGAGACGAGGCGGCCTGCGCACCGCGCCTTCGCTCCCGGCTTTCGTTGATCGCAGGCACCGCTGGGCAATGAGTCCGGCATTTGTAAACGAGTTGGTACGGTACGGAAAACTGTGCCGTGTGAGTACGGAGCAATAAGTAGGTAATCCTTGTCGGCCAGACGCGTTGAAGCGTGCAACGCGGCGGGCTATAGTCAATCCAATGCTGAAGGTGCGGCTGGCGTTCTGTATTTTGGGGCTCCTCGTGACGTGGGCGAGAGGAGATGACATCTCATTGGTTCGTGTGGGCGAGGTGTGGCGCTATTGCCGGGGAACGAACGAACCATCCTCTCCGGTTACGGCATGGCGGCAACCGTCATTTGATGATTCAAGCTGGCAGGAGGGCCAATCCGGGTTCAGCACCACAGCCTACTCCGACACGGCGGAGGCGACGTTATGGAACCAGTTGGCTCCCGCGCCGGTGGCGAGAACCTTCTATCTGCGGCGCGAGTTTACGGTCGCCGATCCGCAAGCCGTCAAGTGGCTCATCTTGCGCCTGGATTATACGCACGGCTTCGTAGCTTACCTGAACGGGCAGGAAATCGCGCGCCGCGGCCTGGCCAATGATCCAGTCGCCCACGATGACTACGCGGATTACCACTTCAGCAGCACGGCCGAAGAGTTCGACGTGAGCGCCTTCGCCAGCCTGCTGAATGTGGGCCAGAACGTTCTGGCCATCGAGGTTCATACCGCGGTGACCAACCCGCCGGGCTACGCCAGCTCGATGCGGCTGGTGCCGGAGTTGTTGGCTAATTTCCAGCGCGGACCCTTCGTGGCCAATGCGTCCACGAACTCCATCCAGGTGATCTGGCGTACGCCGGTCCCCGCCGACAGCGTGGTGGATTTTGGCGCCCACCAGGCTCAGGGCGATGAACTATTCGCCCAGCCTCCGGCCGGCCAGGTCGCCGATGCCACGCTCACCACCAACCACGTCATCACGCTGACCGGCTTGCAGCCCGGGACCGAATATCTCTATCGCGTCCGGAGCACCGCTGGCGGGGTTACCGTCGAGTCGCCGCTGTTTTCCTTTCATACGTTCAAGGCGAGCGGCGATGTCACCTTCCTGGTCGCCGCCGATACCGAAGACGGGTCCGTGAAGAAATACCAGTTGAGCCAGGTGATGGCACAGAATCCAGCCGACCTGGTGGTCCATTGCGGCGACCTGATGTACAACTCGTTCCGCCTCGGAAGCGAAGACTACCGCACCTTCAGCGTGTATGGCTCTCAGATGCGTTCTGTGCCATTCTACTTCACTATGGGCGATCATGACCTCAACCCGACCTCCCTCGATCAGCCTTTTCTGGAGACGTTCAATCTCCCCACCAACTCAGTCACCGGCACGGAACATTTTTATTCCTTCGATCAAGGTGATGCGCATTTTGCCGTGCTGTTCCTGCCTACGATGCAGACCGTGCGGGGCTTGGAGCCCTATCAACTGACCAACGGCTCTCCGCAGTATTGCTGGCTGACGAACGACCTGGCCAAAAGCACCAAGCCCTGGAAGTTCCTGTTCATGCACCTCCCGTTTGCCAGCTCAGGCTATCACACCGACGACGACAACAACAACAACGGCATCCCTGATGCCATTGAGCTGCAGAGCTGGCTGCTGCCCATCTCCCAGCGCTACGGCGTCCAGCTCGTTTTCTCCGGCCACGAACACGACTATGAACGCAGCAACCCTATGGGAGGCGTTTATCACGTTGTAGTCGGCGGCGGTGGCGGTTTCCAGCCCAACTACTACTTTGTTGAAGGGCGCGGTCCGGCTAATTCCCAGTTCTACCTGACTCCCGCTTTCGTGAAAGTCGCCGTCCACGGCGATTCACTGCTGCTTCAGGCCATTGGGACCAATGGCGCGGTATTCGATTACATGACGATCCAGCGAAGCGCCCCGCCGCCGCAGGTCTATACGGCGGCCTGGCGCACCCCGCTGGTCGAGTCCACGCCGGCCAATGACGGGCACGGCAACATCAATGGCGAGACCTTTGATTTCAGCGGCACACCCATCCCGGCCCGCGCCGGCGACTTCTCCAACCTGGGCCGCGTCTATGTCAACCACGACGCCACCAATCTATACATCGGATTGGAGCAGACGATGATTTACTCGAACCAGAACATCTCCCTGTTCATCGAGTCGTCACGGCAGGGCGGCGTGACCAATCTGGCGGGGTTGGGCGATGGGCTCTCCGGCACGGACGAAGGCGTGGATGGGCTGGACTTCCTGGAGAACCTCGCGTTCACGAATTTCACCCCCTCTCTCGCCTGCTTGCTCGGCGATGAGTACGGCGACGGAGAGGACCGGCACTTCGCCCGGCCGGGCCTTCCGGGACTCGATCTGGGCCAAGGCGTGTTCCGGTTGGATACTACCTTTTCCGACGTGCCTGGCGTTCGGGTCCAGCAGTTCAACAGCTCGCCCCAGGTGCTCGAGCCTCCCCGCCAGTTGCAGTTCCCGGAGCGGAACGCCAATTTTATCAAGGTGGCTATTCCCCTCAGCGAGTTGGGCGGCTTGCAGTCGGGAGATACGATCAAGCTTGCGGCGGTGGTGGGCATGGCCGGTTGTGACACGAATGGGCAGACGCGCGAGCTCGATACCGGATTCCTTGGCCAGTCAATGGCCGGAGCCGGCGAATCGAACGTCCTGCTTGAGCCCGTCAGCGTGCGCCTCGCGCCGGCGGTGTTGACGGTAAAGGCGGACGACCAGACGCGCGCCTACGGGGACGCCAATCCGCCCCTGACGGTCTCCTACAGCGGATTCTTGAACGGCCAGGACACGAACCTCCTGAGCGGGAGTCCGCTGGTTACCACGACGGCGGACACCAACAGTCCGGAAGGGACGTACCCCATCACAGTGAGCCAGGGGACTTTACAGGTTACCGATCCGAACTACACGGTGGAGTTTGTCGGGGGTTCGCTGAAGGTCGTAGTGCCCGCGACGATTGTCAGCGGGCCCTCTGACCAGATGGCCACCAACGGCGCTACGGTGCTGCTCACGGTGACCGCCCAGGGCACGGAACCTCGGGCCTGCCAATGGTATTACAACGAGACCATCAGCCTGCCCGGGGCGACCAATTTCACTCTGGTCCTGAGCAATGTCACTCCCGCCCAGGCGGGCAGCTACTCCGCAGTCTTGACCAATCCGTACGGTTGGGCCAGCAACACCGCCAACCTGGTGGTCGTCACGCTGCCGACCATCACTTGCGGCTCCGACCGGAATGTGGAGCTTGGCACGCCCTGGGACTTTGACACGCCAACGGCGACCGGCAGCAATGTGACGGTGAGCGTTGTGAGCACCACCACCAACACCTTCAGCGGTGAGTCCTTCACCGCCACGAGGACTTGGGTGGCGACAGATGCCAACGGCTTCCAGGCGTCGTGCAGCCAAACGGTCACGGTGCTGGCGCCACCCGAGCCGCCGTGCAGCGGCGCCAATTATATTCTCAGCATTGCGCGGAGCACACCTGACACGTTTACGCTCTCCCTCATGGGGACAACCAATGCGCAGTATTACTGTACTCGAGGCGACTAACGTGACGGACAATGCCACGAACTGGACGGTTCTGCCGGGCAGCACGAACACCGCGACCAATGGCGTGTGGTATTACACCGTGACGAATACCGGCGCACCCGCCGCGGGCTTGAAGCGGTTCTTCCGCGCCGCCGCGGTCAACCCGTGCCCCTGACAGCCCCCCGGGGCGATACTCCGGTCCCAAATGCTTGCGGCGACCGTTCAGGTAGGAGCGCAGCCTTCAGGCTGCAGAAACCTGGACCACGCTCCGGCGTCGGCACATTCCAACGCTCCTTTGGAAACCCTGGCTTCTGCAGCCTGAAGGCTGCGCTCCTACCTGAACAGTTGCTGCTTGCTGTTCGTCATGGAATAGGAGCCTGACCGTGCGCGGGGTGGGCGCCCCTGTCTGCAATCGCACGTTAACGGTCCCGCACCAATCAGGGGTTTTATCCGGCGGCATCCCCCGGCACGTGGAGGCGTATTCCTCCCGTGCCCGAACCCGAACCAAGCGGAGCGAACGAGCGTCAGCCCTTCGGCTCGCAGACAAATCTGATGCCGCGGGCGCTCGATTCCCATCGCTGACCTTTTCGTTGGAGCTGGGCCGATCTGCGCAGCCCACCGCGTACCTGGGGGCTGACCGCAGTTGCAGAGCGTCAAGGCAAGTCACTCGCCGGTTGTTTCCCCCGGCCAAGGAAATCTGCTGTCCTGTTCAGGAATCTCCCAGTCGCCGAGCCGCCTGCTTGTAGCCATCTTCCCTGACCAGACTATGGGAACAATGCTGTTCGTTACCAGTCTCCCGCAGCGTGAGCAAAGCCTGTTCGAGGGCATTCGTCGCTTTACGCAGCCCCGCACACGCAAGATCTGCCTCGCCCCCTGGATAAATGTCTCAATCCGGTACACGGAAGCAACCAAATGAACCAGACGTGCCTCTCTCCCCATGCTCCCCAAAACCCTTCCAAGCCCAGTAACCAACATCCACCAGCCAATGCCGGCCGCAACGGTGGCCATTGGATGCTCGAAGTTGGATGTTGGGTTTCGGATGTTTTCCACCGGTTCCGGGCTTCAATCCTTGCAGCTTTCGCCTATGGGAGATCTCACCGCATGCCTGGCCGCCCGGGTAGGAAAGTGTGCCCTTTAGCGCGGGTGGTGGGCCGGCGGTTGGCTGGGCGGAGCACCGAAACAGGGTGTCCGGGCCTCTGCCACGGGGGGCACAGGACCTGCTCCCGGCTATAGGCGAGTAAGCTGAAATTGGGGCACCGACGCGGCGGAAAGTAACGCTCCCAGCAAGACTTAAGAGTGGCAGGCGGATAGAGAAAGTACCGGGCTAATGCTGGCCGGCTATACGACGATGAGAAAGCTGCGAAGGTTGCTCAGTGGCATCACTCCGCCAAAGGAGTGCAGGCCGGGCTGGGCCGGGCTTGTACGCCCTTTTAAGCGGGACACCGCAGGGCCAGCCTCCCGTGCGACGGGCTGGTTCCCCATCAAGTTGCTCTTGTTGGGTTGCGTTGGGATGACGCTGATGGCCCTGTCGGCGTTGGGCCAAGGCCAGTCGGTGGCCAGTGTCAGCCCGGCTCCCGGCAGCATTGTCAGCAACCTGACCCAGGTCACAATTACCTTCAACCGGCCCGTGACCGGCGTGCAGGCGGAGGACTTGCTGCTCAACGGAAGTTCGGGCACGAACGTGACCGGATCAGGAGCGGTTTACACTTTTAGCTTCAGCCCGCCCAATGCCGGGGTAGTGGAAGCGAGCTGGAACGGAGGGCACAACATGACCGATCTTTCCGGCACTCGGCTGGATGACCTCGGGGCCGACACGCTGTGGGAATACTCATTGATTGACATAGTTGCGCCAAGGGTGACGGTCATCAACCCGGTGCCCGGCTCCAGCCTGAGCCACCTGACGCAAGTCGCCGTCAGCTTCAGTGAGCCCGTAGCCGGGGTGGCTGCGGCCGACCTGCTGATCAACGGCCAGCCCGCCAACCAGGTGAGTGGAGAGGGGACGGGACCCTACACGTTTGTGTTTGACGCGCCTGGAGCTGGGACGGTGCGGGTGGATTGGGCGGCCAATCAAGGAATTCACGATCTGGCGGCTTCCCCCAACGCTTTTGGCGGCGGGGGCTGGAACTACTCACTGCACCCGGGCGAATTCAGCGGCAATGTGATCATTAATGAGTTTTTGGCAGCCAATGTGGGCGCTAACGGCCTTCGGGATGAGGATGGGGATTTAGAGGACTGGATAGAGCTGTACAATCGCGGGGTGACGGCAGTGAACCTCGCAGGGTGGTCCCTGACCGATGACCCGGAACAGCCGGACGAATGGCTGTTGCCGAGTGTAACGCTGGCTCCCGGCCAGTACTTGGTAGTATTCGCCTCGGGCAAGGATCGGAGTCCAACTAACGGGGCCAATCTGCACGCCAACTTCAAGCTGGGCACCGCCGGACAGTATTTGGGACTATTCAATGCGAACTTTCCACGGGAAGTGGCCACGCAATTCCTGCCGGGCTATCCGGAGCAGCGTCCGGACCTCGCCTATGGGCTGTATAACGATGCCTTTGGTTATCTAACCAATCCGACGCCGGGGGCGGCCAACAGCGGGCCGGCCTCCTTCAGCGGCCTGGCAGCGGAGCCGCAGGCCAGCGTGGCCAGCGGCCTGTTTGCCCACGCGTTCTCCTTGACGCTGAGCACACCGACGCCGGGCGCGTCCATCCGCTACACCCTGGATGGGAGCGAACCGACGCCGAAGAGTGGTATCCTTTACACCGGACCAATCACCGTCGCGGGAAGTCCGGCCAAAGCAGTGGTGAACGTGCGCGCGGTGGCGTGTCGCAGCGATCTGCTCTGTTCGCGGGTGGCCACGCGATCCTATATCTTCCCGCAATATGTCTTGATGCAACCGGCCAATCCCGCCGGCTTCGCGGACTCCTGGGTCACACAGACCAATTCCGGCGGGGCCGCGACCGTTGTGCCGGCGGATTATGAAATGGACCCGCGCATTACCACCAACTCGGCTTATGCAACGCTGGCGGCGCGGGCGTTGACCAACCTGCCGACCCTTTCGGTGGTGGTCAATCCCGACGACCTGTTCAGCCAGAGCAAGGGCATCTATGCCAACCCCAATCCGCCCCTCGCCGATCATCCGCTTTGGGAGCGCGCGGCGTCGGCCGAGCTGATTCTGCCGGACGGCAGTCCGGGATTCCGCATCAACGCCGGCCTGCGCATTCACGGCAGCACCAGCCGGGACCCCAATTGGACCCGCAAACACTCGCTGCGGTTGTTTTTCAAAGAGGCTTACGATGGGAAGCTGAACTACTCACTGTTTGCCGACTCGCCCCTCCAGAAGTTCAACACCCTGGTCTTGTCCGCGGGTTTCAACGTGAGCTGGAACGACCGCTACGAGGCGGGCGGGGCGCAGGCGCAGTTTGTGCGGGACCAGTTTTGCAGCGATCTGCAATTGGCGATGAACCATGCGGCCTCGCACGGTCGCTTCGTGCAGCTCTACCTCAACGGCCTTTACTGGGGCCTGTACAACCTGCATGAGCGGCCGGACGATAACTTCGCGGCGGCTTACCAGGGAGGAGACAACTCCGACTACGATGTGGTGCGGAACACGCAGGGGTGCTTCGAGGTGAACGAGGGGGATGCCAATGCCTGGAACGCAATGATGGCATTGGTCGGCCCCGGCCTCGCCAACAACGCGCAGTATGAGCAATTGCAGCAGTACCTGGATGTGGACAGCTTCATAGACTACATGATTCTGAACCAGTTCGCGGGCAACACGGACTGGGCCAACCACAACTGGTATGCGTTTCGGCGGCGGACGGCGGCGGCGGGCTTCGAATTTGTGAGCTGGGACGCCGAGATCACGCTCAAGGGCGTGACGGATAACGTGACGGGTTACAACCAGGCGGGGACGCCGACGATGATCCAGAGTTACCTGCGGAACAACGCGGAGTATCGGTTGCGGTTTGCCGACCACGTGCAGAAACTGTTTGGCGCCGGGGGACTGCTGTATGTGGACACGAATGCGCCGGCGGTAGATCCGGCCAATCCGCAGCGTAACCGGGCTGGGGCGATGTATCTGAAGCGGATCGGGGAAGTGGATCCAGCGGTGGTACTGGAGTCCGCGCGGTGGGGAGACAGTGTGCCGGCCCGGGCGAGCAACCCATTCACCCGTTTGGACTTCTTGAGCGAACTGAACCGGATGACGAACAGTTATTTTCCACAACGCGCCCTCAATGTGTTGAGCCAGTACCGTACGCAACTTCTGTATCCGGGAATCGGCGGGGTGCCGGCGCCGACATTCAGCCAGGCGGGAGGCAACGTGCCGCGGGGATACAGCCTGAGCATGTCAGCGCCAGTGGGGGCGATTTACTACACGACCAATGCGGGCGATCCGCGCGTGTATGGGACTGGCGCGGTGTCGGCCGCGGCGCAGGTCTATAGCGGCAGCGCGCTGGTGCTCAATGCAACGACGTTAGTGCGGGCACGAGCGTATAACGGTGTGACGTGGAGTCCGTTGGCGGAAGGGACCTTTACGGTGGCCCAACCATTGTTGCCGCTGCGGATAACCGAGATCATGTATCAGCCCAGCGGCGGCCAGGCCTACCAGTTTCTGGAGTTGCAGAACTTCGGGCCAACAACGCTGGACTTGTCGGGGTGTTCGGTCAGCGGGATTTCGTTCAGCTTTCCGGTTGGGTTTACGGTTGCCCCTGGAGCAGTGGTTGTGCTGGCCAGTGCGGAGAATCCGGCAGCGTTTGCTGCCCGCTACCCTGGGGTAGCGGTGGCGGCCTATTTCAGCGGCAAGCTGGCCAAAAGCGGAGAGAGGATTGCGGTGGAGGACGCCCAGGGACGGGCGGTGTTTGCGGTCAATTACTCGACGACCAATGGGTGGCCAGTGCCGACGGGCGGACGCTCGATTGAGATCAATGATCCGTCGGGGGACCCGGATGATCCAGCCAACTGGCGCTTGAGCGCGAGTCTCAACGGCACGCCCGGGGTCATCTCGGTACCACCGGCCCCCAACGCGGTCCAGATCAACGAGGTGCTGGCGATCAATGCAGGAGTGGTGACTAACGGCGGGGCCTATCCCAGTTGGATCGAATTGGCTAACAATGGCGCCAGCGCTGTCAGCCTGACCGGGTGGAGCCTGAGCAAGAACGGCAATCCTGGACAATATGTGTTCCCCGGAGGCGTTACGATTGCCGCCGGCGGATTTGTGGTGGTGTATTGCGACGACCAGACCAGTGCCCCAGGATTGCATAGTGGATTCAGTCTGAGCGGTCAGGGGGAGCAACTGATGCTGTTTGACGCGCAGGGCAACCGGGCGGACGGGTTTTCTTTTGGGCAACAGGTGCCGGACCTGTCAGTGGGGCGGGTGGGAGGCTACTGGCAGTTGACGGTACCCACGTCGGGTGCGGCCAACCGGTTGGCGGTGGTGGGACAGGCCAGCAGCCTGGTGATTAATGAATGGCTGGCCAATTCGGCGCCGGGCCAGTCGGACTGGCTGGAACTTTACAACCCGTCGAGCTTGCCGATGCCGCTGCGGGGGCTTTACCTGGGCACCAGCAACGCGCTGTTCGAGCTTACGGCAGTGTCTTTTCTGCCGCCGGGGGGCTACCTGCAATTGGTTGCGGACGAATTGCCCGGGGCCACTCATCTGGACTTCAAGCTGCCGGCCGAAGGGGGCGCGATCATACTTTACGATGCGTTCGGAGCGGAGTTGAGCCGGGTGACCTACGGGCCTCAGTTGGATGGGATTTCGGAGGGCCGTTTGCCCGATGGCAGCGGGAACATTGTGAGCTTTCCGGGCAGCGCCAGTCCGGGCACGACCAATTTCGTGGTGACGTCGGGTGGGGTGCGGCTCAATGAATTGATGGCGCGGAACGAATCCGCAGTCGTCAGTCCGTGGGGAGGGTATTCGGACTGGATTGAGTTGTACAATCCGGCAAGCACTGCGCTGGACTTGGGCGGGATGAGCTTGAGTGTGAACCAGGCGGAGCCCGGCCAATGGAGCTTCCCGTCCGGAACCGTGATTGGGGCAGGCGGTTACCTGATCGTCTGGTGTGAAGGATCACAGGCGGCCTCAACCAGCGGCGAGGCGAACCTGAACACGGGCCAGTCGCTGGACGGCAACAGCGGGGGCGCCTATCTGTTCAACACCGCGGGGCAGGTGGTGGACTACGTGGAGTATGGGTTCCAGATTCGCAATCAAGCCATTGGGCGGACAGGAGGGAGCTGGGCATTGCTGGACAGCCCAACACCCGGGGCGGCCAATACTGCGGCCGCACCCCTGGGAGCGGCGGCCAATGTGCGTTTCAATGAGTGGATGGCCGCCCCGTCGAGCGGGGACGATTGGCTGGAGCTCTACAACCTGGACGCGCAGCCAGTGGATCTTGGCGGACTGTACCTGACGGATGATCCATCGCTGGCGGGTGTGACGAAGACTGCGATAGCGCCGTTGTCGTTCATCGCGGGCCACGGCTGGGTGGTGTGGGATGCCGATGGGCACCCGAGCAACGGGCGCGAACCATGTGAACTTCCAGTTGGACAGCTCGGGCGAGTCGGTGCGGCTTTACAGTCGAGACTTGAGCCTGCTCGACGGGGTGGATTTTGGGGTCCAGCAGTCGGGAGTGTCGGAAGGGCGCCTGCCCGACGGGGGCAGCAACATTGTGGCATTCGCCACAACGGCGACGCCTGGGGCCGGCAATTATCTGCCGTTGACCAATGTGGTGATCAACGAAGTGCTGACCCACACCGATCCGCCCCTGGAAGACGCGATCGAGTTACTGAACCTGAGTGGTGGAGCGGTGGATATTGGGGGTTGGTATTTGAGTGACAGCCAGAGCGAGTTGAAGAAATTCCGCATCCCCGAAGGCACCGTGATCCCCGGCAATGGCTTCAAGGTGTTTTACCAGTATCAGTTTGATCCCAATCCAGGGGTCTATCCCAGCTTTGCCCTGGACGGGGCGATGGGCGACTCCGTGTATTTGTCGGCGGCGGACGCGGATGGAACGTTGAGTGGGTATCGTGCGGGGGTGGAGTTCGGGGCGGCGGAGAACGGGGTGTCGTTCGGGCGCTACACCAACAGCACCGGGGTGGAGTTTGTAGCGCTGAGCCAGCGGACCTTTGGCGAGGACAATCCAGCGACGCTAGACCAATTTCGCACGGGCACCGGTTTAGCCAACGCCTATCCGAAGGTGGGTCCCGTGATAATCAACGAATTGATGTATCATCCAGTTACGGTGACAGGGACCAACCTGGTGGAGAACCCGGACGAAGAGTATGTCGAACTGTACAACCTTACGACGAACAGCGTTGGATTGTTTGATCCCAATTTCCCTGCCAATACGTGGCGGTTGAGCGGAGGCGTGACCTTCGTATTTCCGACCGGCGCGTTGATGGCTGCCCAGAGCTATGCGCTGGTAGTGGGCTTTGATCCGGTGGCCGATCCGGCGGCGCTGGCGGCCTTCCGGGCGCGGTTCGGAGTGGATACCGATACGCCGATTTGGGGACCGTTTAAGGGCCGGCTGAGCGACGAAGGCGAGAGCGTTGAGCTTTATAAGCCGGACGGACCGTCGCCTGCGCCGGCAGCGGGCTTCGTGCCCTGGATTCTGGTGGACCGGATCAACTACGGCGTGACGGCGCCGTGGCCGGAAGCGGCCGCGGGCGGAGGGGCTTCACTGCAGCGGCGCGTCTGTTCGGACTTCGGCAACGACCCGCTGAATTGGAAGGCCGAGCCCCCGACCGCCGGTCGCACCAACGAGGCGGCAGGCCGCCCCGCTCCGCCGGTCATCACCGTCCAACCGCAGGATTCCATGGTAGCGAGCGGAGCCAGCGTCACGCTCAGCGTTGGCGCGGAGGGTGCGCAGCCCATGGAGTACCGCTGGCAGCGGAACGGCTTGGATTTGCCGGACGCGACCAACTCGTGCCTCACGTTCCCCAATGCGCAGCCGCAGGATTCAGGAGCATACCAGGCTTGGATCAGCAACTCTGCCGGCTCTATCTTCAGTCGCTCGGCCTCGCTTTCCGTACTCGCTCCACCGGTTATCACCGTGCAGCCCTTTGGGCTCTCGGCTAACCTCGGGGCTACCGTGACGCTGAGCGTCGCGGCGGCGGGATCGGTTCCATTAGAGTTTCAGTGGTTCTTTAACGGCTCCCCGCTGTTTGGTGCGACGAACTCCTCGCTCACGCTAAACGGGGTTGATCCGACTCAGGCGGGTGTGTATGAAGCCGTGGTCAGCAATCCGGCGGGTGTGGCCTCCAGTCAACCCGCGACGGTGATAGTCGCGGGCGTGGACAGTGACGGCGACGGAATCCCTGATTCTTGGATGATGCAACGCTTTGGTCATTCCACGGGCCAGGCTGAAGACCTATCGCGCGCGCAGGACGATGCGGACGGCGATGGTATGTCAAACATCCAGGAGTATCTCACCGGCACCGACCCGCGCGACCCGCAGAGCTGCCTAAGACTCAGCCTCCAAAAAGGGGAGCCTGGAGCGAATGGCCCGCACTGTTCATTCACCGCCGTGGGAGGGATTGTCTATTCCCTGCAATACTGCGACAACCTGAGGTCAGGCGTGTGGCAGAAGCTCAGCGACGTGCCAGCCGATCCCACTACGCGCACCGTCACGTTGAGCGATCCCGCCGCCGCATCCGCCCCGCTTCGCTTCTACCGGGTGGTCACACCTGCCCAGCCTTAGTGGTGCATGTCGGAGGTTCGCCGCCGCACACACCGGGGCGGCTCTCGATGCCGGGAATGCACTGGGCAGCAGAAGGAGCGAACCAAGCAATGCCCCCGTTCCATGCGGATTTGTGGAGAACGTTTGTTCTGACCCGAATAGCACTTGGATAAGGGTCAATCAGATCAGCGGCTACACGCCAGCCTCACCGTTACCTCGCCGTCTCCTCGCCGTAGAACCTCTAACTTCAAGTTAGAGGTTCTACGGCGAGGAGACGGTGAGGTGATGGCGTGGTAAGCTTTCATAAACCATGGCTGGGCAGTCTCTTGCATCGTTCTTAGCCTGCCGTAAGGGGTTCTGGCCGGATTTTGGCCTCCGGAGGTGGGGCTTTCGACCCCAGGAGACCGTCGAAGCGGTCAAATCCGCCCCTGGCCTTGCGGGTGGAAAGAGTGTTTAGGCGGCTTGGACGGAGATGCGGGCGCGGAGGGTTGTTGGGGCATCTTGCCAGCCGTCAATGTGCTGGCAGGTGCGAATCCAGATGGCCCAGTCGGGCTTCGGGACGCCATACCGCGCAACATACAGGTCGGTGAAGTCGCTCCAGCCATCTATTGGGGGCGGCAGCAGGCAAAGGAACGGGATGGCCTTCACATAGCGCACACCGCTTCTGACCGGCGCGGCGGCACATACCACGATGTGCTGCGCCGGCGGGCTGGTGAGCCGGGCCTTGAGGCTGAACCTGCCTCCCGTGAAGGTAGCCGACAGCTCGACCACGGGGCTGGTGCTCCAGACGGGCTCCGGAGCCGGCACGTCGTATGGGGATAAACCCAGATCAGCCCGTCCGACGTTCAAGCTGACAAACAGGTGGTACGGGCTGAGCCGCACCCGGCGGCCGGTCCTGGTTAGCATGTACTTGTTTGCCGTGGCGGCGCCCCAGGCGGCGGACTGTTGGTCGTTGAGTGTGTGCCAGCGGCGGGTGACCGCCTGGACGTTGCGGCGGTGGTCCTGCTGCTGGGCGGTTTGGGGATTGGCCGGCGCCCCGACCGTGCTGACAACCCATCCGGAGCGGCCTTTGAATGCCCGCACACCTTTGGCTTTCTGGCGCTTGATCCAGGCCCGCCGCTCTTCCTCATTTTCGGGAGGTTCGAACTTTGCCACAGGCGCCTATTGTTGCTGCTGGAGGCCCGCCAGGCAAGCCCCGGCTGCCGGCACACCCTCCCCACCGGTCAAGTCGCGCACGTGATCGCCACATCGAAGCAGCGCGGGCCAACCGCCAAGGCCGTGGTCTTCCGTTCTTCCCAAGAGTGCAAAGGGGCGTTGGCCACCACCGCCATTCCGCTTGGATCCGGGCGCCACGCCACTTTGGAACGCGCCATGGCCAACTTCGGAGAACCTCCGTTCTTACCCCCAGAAGGGAAGGGGGGTGGGTTAAAGAAATATCTACCTTTTTTTGGATACGGGGTTGACAGCGGGAAACAATTAGCCTAATTAGTACACCGTGCAAGAGTTTTCGAGACAATATGTGGACGCTTCGCGCCTGCCGCGAACCGTGCTCGAGAAGTGGTCTGAGCCGGTGCTGGCCGAAGGTTTTGTTCCCTTCCCGAAGAGGCTTCTCCGCACGATGAGTCAGTTCTTCGCGGGATCGCAGGCCATCGAGGAGTTGGCGGTTGTGCTTGCGATCGTTGATTTCAAGCGCCCCAACGTTACGAGACTGCCAAGCTTGTCGTACCTGGCGTTCCTCGCCGGGCTAGATGAGTCTGAGTTCAAACAGGCTCTCACTCGCCTGAATGAGAAGGGGCTCATACGGGTCCAAGGGACTCAAGAGGGGCTAGATGTTGGGCTTGGCGGCCTTCTGGATGAAATCCTCTCCCGGTCAGCTAAGCGCAAGCAAGTCGAGGGGGATAAGCCGAGTGACGCGGACAGAGAACCGCGAGTTCCGGCAGCGCGGCACTTCGACTGGTCCGAACCTCCGAGTATTGAGGCGAAGGGGCGGCTCAGGAAGAGGCGGCTGGAGCTGGACGAAAGTCCAGCCGCAAAAGACCCGCGCAGTGGGGAGGGCACGTAGCTCGGGATCTTATGGCGGCGATTGAGTTTCACTGGTGGTATTTGGTTGTGCCTTTGGCGGGCGCAGCGCTTGTGCCGATATCTCGTGCACTCGCGGTTGTTGTTGTCGGGCGCTTGCTGCCCCCGAAGCTAGCGACGATTGCGATCCCGCTCGTCGTGCGGCCCGTCCGGCCTAGCCTATTCGCTTGGCCCTGGCAAAGTAGTCGGGAGAAGCAGCTAAGGGAAAACGGCGGCCCCGAGCACGGGGCCTCAGAGGGGCGCTAAAGAAGGATCACTTTATGCCTTGGGACGACGGCCTCACAGGTACGGCGCTACAGATAGCCGCAACAACAGAGTCGCCTCTGCGCGTCATGGCCGGTCCTGGAACCGGCAAGTCATTCGCCCTGAAGCGGCGGGTGGCTCGGCTTTTAGAAGAACACGTGGACCCACACCGAATCCTCGCGGTGACGTTCACCCGTAATGCTGCCGGAAGTCTGGTTGAGGATTTGGCGGACCTGGGCGTGCCCGGGTGTGACGAAATACGAACCGGGACTCTCCATGCCTTTTGCTTCGGACTTCTTGGGCAGCAAGAGGTATTCGCCTTTTTGGGGCGCGTGCCCCGCCCGGTCGTCACGTTCGCCAAGTCTGGGGTCCTACAGTTCGAGGGAAGGATGCTGCTCGAAGATTTGATATTAGAAGGCGACTTCGGATGCAAACGAGATTGCACCAGAAGGATTCGGGCATTCGAGGCGGCTTGGGCACGTTTGCAGTCTGAGGAACCGGGCTGGCCGTACGATCCAACGGATCAAACATTCCAACAAGCTCTGCTTAATTGGCTCGTATTTCATCGGGCAATACTGATCGGAGAATTGGTTCCTGAAGCATTGCGATTTCTGCGGAACAATCCCGCCTGTGAGGCGCGGGCGGCCTTTGACCACGTGATTGTAGATGAATACCAAGACCTCAACCGGGCCGAGCAAGACTTAGTTGATCTCCTTGGCGATAACGGAACAACCTCCATCGTAGGGGATGTGGACCAGTCAATTTATAGATTCCGGCATGCGAACCCAGAGGGGATTGAGACTTTCAACGCGACGCACGACCACACGCACGATGAAACTCTTGACGAATGCAGGCGCTGCCCAACCCGTGTGGTGGCAATCGCGGATCATTTGATCCGTATTAACCATCCCCCGTCGCCAAATGCCAGGTTGGCCCCAATGCCCGGCAATCCGATTGGCCGGGTTCACATCGTCCAATGGCAGACGGTAGAGGAGGAAGCCCAGGGACTCTGCGACTACGTTAACCACCTGGTGGGGGTGCGCGGATACTCGCCCGGCGAGATTCTCGTTCTTACACCGCGACGCCTTCTCGGTTACGGCATTCGCGACTGCATAACGCTGGCCGGCGTCCCCGTTCACAGCTTTTACCATGAAGAAGCACTGGAGAGTGATGAGGCGCAACGGGCGTTTGCGATCCTAACGCTACTGGCGGACAATGAGGATCGCGTCGCGCTCCGCTGGTGGCTTGGCTGCGATACCCCCAGCGCCAACCGTGCAGCATACCGGCGTGTGCGCCAGCGCTGTGAGGCGACTGGTCTGTCCCCGTGGGCAGCAATGACTGCACTGATGGACGGTACGCTCGCCATGGCTGGTGTTGGGCCGCTGGTCACAAGATTCGGGGAACTTCAAACGATTCTCAATAGCCTACAGGGCCAGGACACACCAACTCTCATCAATAGCCTGATGCCCGACGGCGTGGAAGAACTCAGGGTGCTTCGGGAAATGGCCCTGCTATCAGGGGACAATTGCGACACCGTGCAAAAGCTGCTCGACGCTGTGAAAAGTGGCATTACACAGCCGGAAATGCCTGAGGAGGGGGATTTTGTTCGTGTCATGAGCCTGCACAAGTCCAAAGGGCTAACGAGCAGAGCTGTCATCGTCGCAGGCTGCATCCAAGGGTTGATTCCATTTCAGGATTTCGACGCGCCGAACGATGAACAACTAGCAATACTAGCTGAGCAACGCCGACTATTTTACGTCGCAATTACTCGGTGCACCGAGATTCTAATCATATCATCAGCGCGAACCTTGGCGCGGGACGTGGCGTACAGAATTGGTGCGCGTGTTCTTCGCGGGGGTGGAGTGCGTGCAACAGCCGTCGCAAGCCAGTTCCTTGCAGAACTCGGACCCCAGGCGCCGACGCCCGAGGCTGGGACAAATTGGAGCACGCATGGTTTCGGGTTCTGACACCATGTCGGGGTCAGAACAACTTGTTTTCACTAGCTTCGTTGGGCACTGCTGCCGTGCGGGGTAATCAGGGACTTTGAAGACCATGTGGCCACGTACGCTCCAGCCGGCAAGCTGCCGGAAGTTGTCGAAGCGTTGGAGAAGGCGAAGAAGGCTTCGAGGAAGGCCGAGATTATTGCCCTGATCAACGACGGCGATCTGCCGCGTGAGGTGATTCCGACTCAGTGGCTCAACGAGCTCGAGGTTTGGGATGCCCTGCTGCCGCGCATGCCGCTCACGGCCCTGGTGCGTAAGCTGGGCAAGGTGGTTGCAGAGCGGTTTTTTCCGCACCGGCGGCTGTTCGCACGATGGCAGGCTGGAGAGTTGCCTTTGGCACCGGGGGTGTGTTAGTTTTTGTGTGATGAGCAACATTGCCGAGATTGAGGCTGCAATTGAAAGGCTGCCCGAGCCGCAAGTGACGCAACTGGCGCGGTGGTTCGAGGCATTCCGGCAGCGACACGCGGCACCGCCGCCGGTGGAAACCTGGCTGCGCCAGGCGCGCGGCAGTGCTATCCCCGGCACGAACACGCAGGACATTCTGGCGCTGACTCGCGGCGGGGAATGACCCTGTTCGACACGAGCGTCCTGCTGGACATCGCCACAGCCGACCCGGTTTTGTCAGCTTATTTTCACCGGTTGACAATTCTGGCACCCGGGGCGGACTTGGCTACCAAGGTGGGACGTGTTGGTAGTGAAAAAAGCTGGGCCCGCTACGGTGGCAAACCTTTGTTCGGGCCCCGCTATGACGCCGCGAGGCTGGCGGCTATCCAGTCCAGGCCTGGAATATCCTGGAAATCCTTGGCATTGGCGGTCAGCAGGGTGAACTCTCGTTGGACGGCCTGCGCAGCCAGCCACAGATCCTGAACGCGAAAGTCCGCCCCGCGTCCGCGCTGAGACAACCTGGCGGCCAACTGGCCGAACACCTCGCCCGTTTCGCCGGTGATGCGCAGCAGCGGTTTGCGCCGCATCCGGCGCAGCATTGACAGCGCGCGGTGCCGCTGGATCGCATCGCCCATGAGTTCAATCCCGAACCGGATTTCGGCCAGGTTCACTGGAGAGACGAAGATCGGATCCTGCCTGGTAATGGACTGGATGTCGGCAGCGCTGATCTTGCCTCGCTCCACCGCGATCCAGAGGTTGGTATCAATCAGGAAGCCCACGGATTGCGCAATGCCGCCAAGGTAAAATTCCTGCGCTTGCCGCGGCGGCTCCTGGCTTTGGCGAGCGCCTCCGCCGTCTCGTCATCCAGGGTGCGATAGAGGTCACCGAGCACTTCCAGCGCGTTCTGCGCGGGCGGCTCCGGGATCAACCGCACAATCTGCCGGTGATTGCGGACCAGTACAATCTCCTCCTGCCCACGTTCCACTTCATCGAGGACCCGGCTGAAGTTGCGAGCCGCCTCGGTCACCGTTAACGTCTTCATGGGGGGATACTATCTGATGGCATCTGATTTGGCAAGCCCGGCGAAAAGGCCGTTGGTTCATCAAACGGCCACTGCGCCTCCGGCTCCCTTGAGGTCCTGAGCTACGCGGGCCAGGATGCGCTCGCAAACGGCGCCATTCTCGACATGACCATCAGGAACTGCCCCGCGTGTCGGGCGGCTTATTTTAAGTGTGGCGTAGAGCACTTCAAGCGCTGGGCGAGGCGAAGATCGGGCGAGCCCGGGCCCCCCGCCCACCGCAAAGGCCCGGCAACCCATGAGTGTTAGGGACCAGAACGTAGATTGGCCCGTTGAGGCGTGTCCGTGGCGCACAGCGTGGACATGATCTCGCACGGCTGAGCACTGATCAAATCCCCTTCGTGAACCTGAACCGGAAACTGCATCGGATCGAGTCCAACACGCGCCACACTGCCAACGCGCTTGCCCCGGAAGAGGAAGAGGTCCCGGGTAGAGGGAGGTAGCCAATCTCGCCCCGACCGCCGCTGTGCTCCGGCCTGGCGGGCGTATCTTGAATTGGGCACAATCCGCTGGTTTTCGAGCGATCGAGCCCCTCTCCCCGCAAGCGGGGAGAGGGCAATGTCTGGCAGCGTATGGTGGTAGTGTCCAGATGCACTTCGGCCTGGCCAGGGGCTAGAATCAGGCTTGCAATCAGAGATTGGAATGGCTCAATTGACCTTATGAACATGGACAGGTTGCATCTCTTTTCTCATCGCCACGGGCGACAGCGGCGTAAGAGTTTCCGCATTACCAACTGCGCGGGCCTGGCTGTCAGCAGCAGGCGCCAGGCCCATGAAAACGACCCGCTCACTCTGCAACGCCGAGCCATCTATCATGACCACCGCTCCTTGCTCAAAAAGGTGGCACTGCTCAATCTCTCGCTGCTGGTCGCCGTGATCATTTGCCTCTGGGTCGCCAGCAGGTGGGTTCTTTCAACATACCCACCCCCGGGGTAGCTCCTCATCCCCCAGCAGAAGGGAGAGAAAGACGTAAAACAAGGGGCGGTACGAGACCGTAGAAATGCCCGGCCTTTAGACGTGACGTGACAAACCATTCTGAGGAATGGACACAAGCGGGGTTTCTCTACGGTCTGCTACCGGGGTCGTGCCTTGGGTCGGAACGAGGTTTCTGAACAAGTGCGGCTCAGCCTCCGGGCGGAGCGGGGCCTCCTCTCAACGGCTTTGGACGGCACCCGCTCGATGCTCAACCGTTGGCGTATGCCGCACCTGCTCGCCGCCACTGTTCCAGCTTCCATTAAAGCGCCTGATGCTCCGGGGCTGTGGAAGCTCGCGATCGTAGCGGCCCGGGGGCTGTGATCGGGCGATTCGGCGGGGGTTCTATGGTACCAGGGTATGTCCATCTGGGTCCAGGGTACATCCACAGGTGGGCCGGGGCGGAAAGGGGGTATCCGGTCCCTTTCTCAGCATTGCGAATGCTTATTCTGGGCGCAAGGGTGACCACGATGAATCGCTGGTCCAAGTGATGAGAGAAAGGCATAAGCTGAAAGGCGCAAAAAGACCTAACCCACTGGAAACACGGAGGAAATGGTTTAATGGACAAATTTTGTCCACCTATAAAGGGTGACTGGGGTGACAACTGTTATCAGGGAGTAATCGGGATTTGTGGGAGCAGGGGAATCTCGTGGCGAAGCATACGGGAGGCTTGATCGGCCAGGCGCAGGTACCAATCGCTGGGGAGATTAGTGTAGCCGTCGCTGTTCAAGGGAACCAGGGAAGCGCCCACGGGAAGGTTGGCGGCGTCGGGAACCATCTTGAACATCGCTGTCCCTTCGTTCACTTCGTCGAACATCGCGCCGTAGAGCATCGTGCACCCGGCCGAGATCGCGTTATAGACCTGGCGCCAGTAGAAGGTGCCGCCCCGGCGAGGGGTTTGATTGAGCGGATACGCGCCATCTTGCAGGTTATACCACGAGAAGCCGGGGAAGACCACTGGCATGTAATCAATGCCATGCGCGTTGCAGTCTGCCAGGTCGGGCAGGATCTGGTTGGCGCGAAAATTGTCCGCCCCGCTGTTATCGCTGTAACGCCCGACCGACCAGGGGCTGATGACGTCGAAGGAGCGGAACACGCCGGCCCAGGCTGGATCGGTTTGAGCGTCCCCGCTCAAGGTCCGCCAATGGGTCGGCAACCCGCCCATGACGGTGCAGCCGGCTGCCTTGAACCAGTCAATGGCCTGCTGGGCCTGCTGACGGCGTGTCGGGACGGCCCGAGAACCCAAAACCCCAGATAGCTACGACGGGCTTGCCCCGGTGGTGGAGGTAGGCGGGACTGTTGGTGACGTGCTGCGTGTTGACGAGGTAGAGCCAGTCGCTGGACAGCTTGCTCACGAGGGTGTTCGTGGAATAACCGGAGATGTCGTACATGATGGCGAACACCCGTCCGTAGGTTTCAGCACCTACCCGCACATTGGCGGCGACCTGATTGCGGAGGGCCGAGAGATTCCCGCCAGGAAGGTCGCTGAGGAAACGCTGGAAAAAGACGCCGTCGAGATGATTGTCCTGCATCCATTTGAAATGGCGCTTCACGGTCTTGAGATTCCAGGGGGAATAGACTTTTGCGGGACTGCCGTCGGCCATGTTCAGGCCGGTGGCGAAAAGCTCGTCGGGGTCCAGTTCCGACACGTCCGGCCAGAAGTCCACGTTGAGATTGGCCGCGGTTGGGGTCTGGCTGGAGAACCAATGCACCCACTTGTTCCCGGGCGAGCCGTCCCCCGGGCAGGCAAACCAGCCCTGGTAGCCCATCAACAGCTTGCCGGTCAGCGTGCTCGGGTCAACCGTCGTCCCTAGCTGGAAATAACGCTGCGCGCCGGTGTTCGGCAATGTGACGGTGAATTGATTGCTGACCACCGAAGGTGACGTTGGTCACGGGCTGCCAGTTGGGCGTGAACAGGCTGGCGGTGTACTCAAGTGAGAACGCGGTGTAGGAGGTCGGCCAGTAGAGCGCGATATTGTCGCCGGACGGGAAGACCCGCAGGGCGGGGGTGGTCGGGGGGCCTTGGACCGTCGCCGAGACGGTCACTGGCGCGGAGACTGTTGTCGCGCCCTGATTATCCGTGGCTACTGCCGTCAATTGGTACGAGCCTGAAGCGGGAATCGTCCAACTCAATGTGTAGGGACTCGCGGTCGCCTCGCCCAGCTTGGTCGCGTCGGCATAGAACTCGACCCTGGCAATAGAGCCGTCAGGGTCCGAAGCCGAGGCGACGAGTTGGAGAGTCACCGGCGCATCGGGCGAGAGGATATTCGTGCCGTCTGGCGGGCTGGTAAGGCTAACCAACGGGCGGACATTCGTGTCCGAACCCGTCGCCGCCGGGACAACGAAGTCCGACGCCTTCGTGATGGCCAGGTTGTCCCACTGGGCCCCTATGGGGTAATACCTGGAGGCGGCGCCGGCTCCGACCAGATTGTCGTAGAAGGCCCGCAGGGTGATGGTCGTGCCGGTGTCGGTCGTGTTGAAACCGCGATAAACGAAGTAGCCCTGGTCGGCATCGGCGTCCGAGTAGCTCAGGGTGACCTGCGCCTCGCCGGGAGCGTCATTCATGTCTATAACCGTGGTGACATGGTTGGCCGCGTCGCCCAGATTCCACAGGTAGGCGCTCAGGATGTAATCCGTCGCGGGCTCCAGTGTGACCGTGCACTGATACTTGCAGACCGAGGCGCCCCCACTGACCAAGGCGAGCGCAACGACGCCGTCATCGGCGGCGGTCATGTTACTTCCCGGGTCGGCGAACATGTCGGCTTGCCGAGACCAACCCGCGGGATAGGGGTGCGTGTTGGTAGTCGTGACGGCGCCTTGGGACTGGAAGCCGCCGTTATAGATCAACTGCACGTTCTCCGTTCCAGGGATGATGGTGGAAAGCTTGAGCCTGGTTTGGCCATCGGCGGTCTGAGCCAGCGGCAACAGGAGGGTGGCAAGGAGAATCAGGTGATATAGTTTCATAGCTCAGGGTATTCTCGCCACAATCACCGCCTAGCTCTCCAAAAGCTGGGATAAGGCCAACGTGCGCCACACGTCACGTCCCACGCCCGCGTAGATTTTAGCGGTGACTTTCGGACCATTGACCTCCACTACGGCGTAGCCAGGCAAGTCAGCGTATTGGAACTGCTTTACAAAGGGCGCTTCGGCCTCATAGACGGCCCGGCGCTGCGGCTCTGTCGCCGGAGAAAACTTCGGCTCAACGTTTACCTGGTCACCGTTGTAATCCTGCACGCCCGAAAGCAGATGTTGCGGCTGGGGCGCCGGATCGGTGATGACGCTGCTGACGGCAAGCTGGAGGAATCTGCCTCCACGCGGTGTAGCCCGGACCAGCAGGTTGTATTTGTGGATGTGACCGCTGAGGACAAAGACATTATTCTTGCCCAGCAGCTCCAGCAGGTGCTCTCGGCGGGCTTTGTCCCGTTGGCTGGAGTATATGTTCCAGGTCGCGCGGGCCCCGTAAGGCACTACGGGCGGATGGATGACGACAAAGCAGTGACGCGCGGTGCGCCGGGCCAGTTCCGCTTCGAGCCAGTCGAGGCTTTCCCGGTCGTAGGCGTCGTAGAAGCAAAACAGCGCGTTACCGTATTCGACGCGGTAACGCGCTGCGCTCATCTTGCGATCGCCACCGAAAGCCGCAGCCTGCTCCCCCAGGAAAGGGAGGAATACGCTCTTGAACGCGTCAGCGGCCTCTGGACCGGTGATGTCGTGGTTGCCCTTGGTGAAGAGAAACGGCGCACCCAGACTGGCTTCGCGGATGAAATCGAGCGCGGCGGCGTCCAGTTGGCGAGTCTGCTCAGCGCTGCCACAGAGGCCCTCCACCAGGTCCCCGACCTGCACGGTGAACGGCACCGCCGTCGTGGGACGAGGCGCTTGCGGGAGGCAATGGCCCCACGCACCGTGGTGAAGAGCCTGGGAACAATGTCGCTGGTCAGAGTGCTGTATTCCCGGACCTGGCGCAAATCATCGGGCTTTTCCCGTTTAAGCGCCTCCAGGTCGTGGCAGGCCAGCTTGTCGAAATGGATGTCTCCCAACAGGGGGAACGAAAACGCCTGCTTGTCGTCCGCCCGCGCCAACGGAGGCAGCAGGCCCACGCTGGCTGTGCCGGCAAGCAGCGCTTTAAGGAAATCCCTTCGGGTCGAGGTCGTCCTCATCGTAATCTCATTCAATTGTCCCAACCGGTGTGCACGTTGCCGCCGATGTTGGGGCTGTCCGTATTCAAGCGGAAATTCGGCCCGTAGGTAAACCAGTTCGGATCATAATAGTTGCCGGCCTTGTTCTGGCGAAAGAGCACCTTCCACAGGGCGGCGTGGAAATCCGCGTAGATGGCGTTGAGGGTTGGCTGCGTGCTGGTGTAGGAACTCTTCAGGTGCTTGTAGTGGTTATCCACATTCTCATGATAAACGATCTGCCCGACGGGCTTGCAGAATTCGGAGGTCTTCAGCCCGGGAAACCGGACCGTGTTGTCCCAAATCACGAACCGGTAGCGATAGGAGGTGTGATCCGCATCCAGGGGCGGCGAATGGGTCATCTTGTCCGTCTGCGCGCTGGGGCACCAGAAGACCTTGTAGATTCCCGACGCTCAGCGCCTTGGCGATTCCGCCGTAGCTGTCGGTGTACTGGACCGTGTTGGGAGCGGTGCTCGGGTCGCCGGGCGTTGAGCCGTAGGTGATGGCCGAGGGCATTCTTTCCTGGTAGGTGTCAGTGTAGAGCGTCAGCCCCAGGCCGACCTGTTTCAAATTGCTCAGGCAGGCAATGCGTTGCCTTTCTCCTTGGCTTTGGCCAAACCGGGAGGAGCAGCGCCGCCAGGATGGCGATGATGGCAATGACCACCAAAAGCTCGATCAGGGTGAAGGCCCCTTTCGGACTCTGATACGGCTTCATACCGGAGTAGCATCGCTCAAGCGGGCGGTTCTGTCGCGGGATTATTGTGCCAGAATAAGGGGGCGAGTGTGCCAAAGGTTCTTAGGTTAAGAGCTGAAAGCCCCTCTCCCCATTGGATGGGGAGAGGGTTGTTGAAATCCGGGCAAGGTGCTGACTGGCCAATCCACCGTTTTCATTGGTAATTGGCATGACACCCCGTTCTCCCCCAGCGGTCAGGGTGAAACCGCCCGATAGAACGCCTGACCGGAACCCGCCGGGAACGTGAATGTCACCGACGTTCCCGTGGCGTTAGTCGTGCTGCCCGTCACAGCCGTCCAGGAGGCGGGGGACAAACTGGGGGTGCTCTCAATGTGATATATGTGCCCCGCCGTGGTTCCGTAGCTGACGGTTGCGTTGCCACCGCTGGCGGCAACAGCTTGAGACCGATTGCTGGGGCGGAGCGATTTGGACAAAGGTTTTGTTGACGTCCGAGTCATATCCATAGGCCAGGGGGCCAGCGGCGGTAAGCTTGCCCTGGCCGATATAATAGGCGACCGGAGCGACTTGATTGCCGACGATTGCTATCGTGCTCGTTCCGGAAATGTTCAGCACCGATTCGCCCTTGATGGAATCGGTTGGGTGGACCTGGCTCAGATTCAGAGTTCCGCTATTAATCTGGGCCGTGCCTTTTCCGCCGTTCCAACCCAATCCGAACATGGCGCCCACTGACACCGTTCCGCCATTCACGATGAGCGTGCCCTCCGCTCCCGGGTTAAAGCCAACCCAGAGATGATTTCCAAAACTGGCCGAGCAGCCGCTTTCAACGATCAGGAGCGCGTTGCTGCTGTAGCCGACGCCGGACCAATCAGTGCTGCCCGTAGTCAGGCTGCCGCCGTTGGTGATGATCAGCGTGCCCCCGGGACCGCCGCTGTCGCCCATGGTATTTTCCCGGCGATCGCCGCATCGGTGATCGTGCAAGGAATCGCATCGAGGACATTGAACGTCACCACGGTCCCGTTGCCCGGGACCATGTTCACGCTCCAGTTGCTGCTCACATCCCACAGACCATCCGTATCCGGGAAATTGAGCGCAGGGTTCCAAACCGCTTGCGCCGGCGGCAGATTAAGACTCGAAGGATAGATCGTGGTCTTGCCCACATTGATAATGTTATAGTCCACCAGCAACGTTTCCCCGCTGCTGTTCGTGATCTGGCCGGTGCTGACATAAAAGGTTGCCGACGTCCTGGTGATTACCATTGATCACAACCTTGCCCGTCCCCGTAACATCCAATACCGATTCGCCCATAATCGAAGCGTAATCATCCCACTGAGAAAGATTCAAAGTGCCGCCCTTGATCTGCACGGTGGCTTTTCCGCCCATATAGCCCATGTTGAACATGCCGCCCACCGACACCATTCCGCCATTCATCAGCAACGTGCCGTCCGCACCCGAATTTAAGCCAACCGATAGGCCATCTCCAAAAGCGGCCGTCCCGCCGTTTTCAACCACCAGCAGGGCGCTGCTGTTGTTGCCGATGACGCTCGCATTGCCGCTGCCGCAAGTCAGGATCCCGCCGTTAGTAATGATCAGCGTGCCCCCGGGACCGTTGTCGCCCATGTCCAGATAACTGGCCGTCTCCGCATCGTTCACCGTGCAGGGAGTCGCCCCCTCCACATTGAAATCCACCTTCGTCACGCCGGCTGGCTTCAACCCGCCGGTCCAGTTGGCGCCCTCGCTCCACAAGCCCGTGCCGGACGGATTGGCCGCTGGATCCCAAGCGACCTCGGTCGGCGGCACATAACCACCGACCGCCTTAAGCGTGGTCTTGCCCGGATTGCTGATGTTGTAGTCAACGGTCACCGTGCCCGTGCCGCCGTAGGCGGTGATTTTTCCGGTGCTCGTATAGTAGTTAGTCATCACCGAGGTCTTGTCGCCAGGAAATGTGACCACCCCGCTGCCGGAAATATCCAGGAACGAGCCAGGCTGAATGGATCTCCCCTGGCTATCAATATTGTACAGGTTGAGGGCACTGCCGTCACTGACGTAGATGAAACCCTGGCCGCCGGATGGGGTGTTGGCATTAATAGTGCCCAGACCAAGCATTCCGTTGCCGTTGACGCCGAGCATGTTGAAAACACCGCCATTGGTCAGAATAATGGTGCCGACCCCAGTGGAATAGCTGCCAACCCACAGGTGGTGGCTGAGGTTCACCGTCCCGCCGTCAATTGTGAGGATTCCTGCTGCCTGGTGGCCAACCTCCAAGTACCATGTCGAATCCAGTTCTCCATTGGTTTTTACCGTGACTTGTCCGACGACGGCGGAGCTCGGGTTATTGCCAATATCGTTCCCGTTATTGCCCACCACATTAAGCTTTCCACCGCTCTCGATCACCAGTTGCCCGGACTCATCCACCCCTAATTGAATCCTAAAGACATCTGGAGCCACGTTGGTCAACGTGACGATGTTGTTGCCATAGTTGAAGCGGAGCAAATCGTTGGTGCCGGGCAGCCCCCCGGGGCCGCTGCCGTCCGGACTCCAACCATTGACCCCCGTAACGGAGTAAAGATCATTATAATCGCCGCTGCCCATGTATCGAAGGGTGGTCGCACCCTGAGCCACAGCAGCCAACATGACGCTCAACAGGGCGCACGCTAGTATGGAGTTTTTCAGATTCTTCATTTTAGATGTTTGGTATGCCCTTGGCTCATGGCTTGCGAGTCCAACCCTGAACGCCGGGCGGTTACAGCTATACTTACCGAACCAGAATGCCAGAGCCAAGAATTATTGTCGCGGGGTTATCGTGCCAAAATTGAGGGGGGGAATCGTGCCAAAAACCGGTCGTCCGCATGGCGGGTATGTGTTCAGCGGAGCGCGCCCGCCTCGGGCGCAGCATCGTATGAACGCATGAGAAGTCAGGATATTCCAGAGGTAACCGTTCAGGTCTGGGGAGCGCGCCCGCCTCGGGCGCTGCCATCCGGCGCCCTCGCCGGATGGCTTGGGGGGCGTCCAGGCGTGGCTGGCGAGGGCGCCATTCACAGCACCCGAGGCGGGCGCGCTCCCCAGACCCGAACCGTTACCTCCGGAGATTCTCCACCATCCAGGGTTGCTGCGCCCGAGGACGCTGCTCCTTACACGGATTCTCATTGTCTCGAATACTATCTGGATCAGAGAGACCCATTCCCCTTCACCCTACCCTCTCCCCAAGGAGAGGGAGCGCCCTCGCCAGACGGTCGCCCAATCTGAAGCGCTCGCACATTCCGACCGCTGCAGACCGGTGCTCCCTCTCCTTGGGGAGAGGGCAGGGTGAGGGGGAACGGGCTTGGCAATCCACAGGACCTATACCAGAGATCCAGATCCGTGTAAGGAGCAGCGAGGACGGGCGCACTCCGTCAGTTAAGTTAGCGCTTAGGGAACCAGGCCCGCCCCGTCCCCCCTTTCACCCCCTGCCAAATCCGGGTCCAGCGCCCCCGGAACGGCCCGCGTCCTGCTACACACGCGTAACTCGTAAATGGCAGCTCGCAGTGTAACAATTTCATTCAAAATTGCTTGAACCGTTCCCAACGTCCTGGTATAAGCACCCCCATGTTGGCGTTAAAAGCTCAGAAAAACGCTGTCTCAGAAGCCGAAACCGAACTCGCGCCGGCCAGCCAAGCCGTCTCGAAGCTCGAGGCCGAGGTCATCGGCATGTTCGTGCAGCTCGCGCGCGCCCTCGGCCAGCCCCGCTCCTACGCCGAGATTTACGGCCTCATCTTCATCTCCCCGCGCCCCCTGACTCTCGAAGACGTCATCACCCGCCTTGGCATCAGCCGCGGCTCGGCCAGCATGGGCCTCAAATTCCTGCGCGACCTCGGCGCCATCAAGATCGTCTATATCCCCGGCGACCGCAGCATCCATTACGAAGCCGTCGCCCAGCTCCGCCTGTTGGTCACCCGCTTCTTGCAGAAACAGGTATTTCCGCAGTTTGACAGCAGCCGCGAGCGCCTTGACGCCATTTCCGGCATGGTCAAACATCTGCCGGCCACCGACCGCGCCCACGTTTCCGGCAGGATCAACACCCTGCGCACGTGGGCGACCCGGACCGAGCGGCTTTTGCCGCTCCTGACGAAGATCATCGAGCCCTGACGGATTCAGAACCCGCCTCGGCTCCAGCCGCCCTCCTCCCCGCGCCAGTCATAGCCCGGGGAGAGGGCAGAACAGACAGAAGAATGGCATCCCGGCCAAAAGCCAGGATCAGCGTAAGTTCGCCAGTGGCCACCCGCCCTGCGAACTGACCGGGCGGAGCTTTGGAAGGGATTAAGGGACTAATTTCCTCTATATCGCCAGAGGCTCCCTCTCCGAAACCCAATACTTCGTGCGCTTGGCCCGCCGTTTGGGCGACTTGTCCCCGCAGGACGCCGACCGCCTGCGAGCCCGGTCCAGGCAATCCTTCGCCTGCCTGCACGGCCTGATTCAAGCGGTGGAAAAGCAATCCGGCAAAGCCATCAAACTCGCCGCCACCCGCACGAGCCCCCTGGCCCCGTCCCTTTCGCGCCCATTCGCGCAATTCGCGGTTACCCTCCGTCTTCAGCCCCTCTTTCGGTAGCCTCTGGGGAGCCTGAGTGGAGCCTCGGGGTAGCCTCAGGGTATACTCGGGGTAGCCTCAGGGTGGCTTCCGGGTGCCTACCGGTTGGCCACCAGATGGCCTCAGGGTGGCCCCGGGGTGGCCTCGGGGTGGCCGCAACCCGGTTTTGTCGTTCAGGATGCAAGCAACGTTCGAGATTCGACGTTCAGGCGGGTTTCCGGCACCCGCGCAGCTTTGATGAAACCCGTGCCAGGCTCCTGCAGGCCGCCGATTTCAGTGATGCGACTGTCCGCTGACCTGGCCTCTGTCCTCCGATCTCTGTCCTGTACTTTTCAGCTTTTGAAGTGGTCCCGTAGTCAGTGGTCCTGTAGTCCCTTTTCAGCCTTTCAGCGTTTGCCCTGGTGACTTCAGCTTTCAACTCTTCAGCATCTTGAATGGTCCCGCAGGCCTTGCCATCACCGCCATTTTCTGAGACAATTACAGCATGAGCAACCGAGAGATTGTCATTGACCTCGTCGGCAGGCTTCCGGAGGACACGCCTTTGGAGGAAATTGCGAGGCAGATCGAGCTTCTCGCCGGCATACGGACCGCCCGCGAGCAGGCCAGGCGAGGGGAGGGAGTTCCGGCGGAAGACGTGCGCAAGCTGGTAGATACATGGGCTTCCTTTTGACTCATGATCCGACGGTCATCTATGTGCTTCGTTTCTGGCACGCCGCCCGCGGAACACCGCAAATTACTCACTCTGGCCACTGACCTCTGTCCTCCGTCCGCCGCTTTCAGCATGTCAGCAATTCAGTATTTGCCCGTGACTTCAGCCTTTAGCCTTTGACTGCACGCCTTCGCGTCCATTAGCGTAATTCGCGGATAAACTGCCGCTTTCAGCTTTTCAGCATTTGGTTTGTCATGCTTTTGCCGCTTCGAGTTTCAGCTTTTCAGCATTTAGTTTGTCATGCTTTTGTCCGCGCAGATTTCAGTATGTCTTGAGTCAGCGAATCACCGGTGATAAACTTTCCCCATGAGCACACTGCTCGAGATTGAAGCCGCCTCGGAGGCTCTGCCGCCGGAACAGAAAGCGGAATTGGTCCGCTTCCTCACCGCGCGTCTCCGTCCGTCGGGTCCCCAGCCCCGAAAAGCACGCCTCGTGCGTGAGGACGATGACGTGTTGCTGGAAGCACCGCCCGGCGCGCCGCCCATGACGACGGCAAACATAAGGCAGATGCTGGAAGACTGGCCATGAGTTGGCTGCTGGATGTCAATCTGGTCCTGGCGTCGCGCTGGACGACGCACCCTGATCATCCTGCCGCTAAAGCCTGGATTGGTTCAGTGGACAAGTTTTACACCACTGCAATTGTTGAACTGGGGTTCGTCCGGATCAGTCTGAGTGGCGCCTATCGGGCGAACTGGGACGAAACGCAGGAGACTTTGAGGAAGCTGCACGGGCGTCCCGGACATCAATTCCTCGTGGACGATGTGGACGGCACTGCCTCGCCCGAGACTGGTTCCAAGGACACAACCGATGCGCACCTCGTGACCCTGGCGAAGCGCCACAGGCTGAGACTGGCCACCTTGGATGGGGCGTTGCTAGCGAAGCCGTGGGCTGCCGGTATTGCTGAGAACCCGCTGGTGCAACGGACGCCGTCCTGATTTCCGACCCCTGTCCTCCGATCTCTGTCCTGTGCTTTCAGCTTTTGAAGTGGTCCCGTAGTCAGTGGTCCTGTAGTCCCTTTTCAGCCTGTCAGCGTTTCAGTTTGTCAGCTTTTGCCCCTTCGAGTTTCAGCCTGTCAGCCTGTCAGCTTTTCAGCATTTGCTCTGTGGTGCTTTTCAGCCTTTTGCGGTAAGAGCGTTTGGAACCGCCGCTCGGGCTTGAAACGGTGTTGAAATGGCTGTAAATATCCTAGGAACTTATGCTCGCACATTACCTCGATATCGCCATGGAAATGGCCCAATACGAGATCCTTGAAGAAGACGGCGCCTACTGGGGCGAGATTCCTGGCCTGCAGGGGGTGTGGGCGAAACACCAGACTCTTGCCGGGTGTCAGCGCGAACTCCGCGAAGCCCTGAGCGATTGGGTCGCTCTTCGCCTTCGCCTCGGACTTCGGATACCCGAGTTGGCACAGGTAAATCTCAATCAAATCGGCGCCCTCGCTCATGCCTAAACTGGCTCCTGTTTCGCGCCGCAAGTTCATCCAGCGACCGCATGAGCTTGGCTTCGAAGGGCCTTTCTCCGGTGGCAAGCACCCCCAAATGAAGCGCGGGGATTTAACTCTTATTATTCCTAACGAACACGAAGGGGATATTGGGCCGGGATTTCTCAGCCGCTTGCTCAAGCAGGCCGGGGTTTCCCGTGAGGAATGGTTGCGTGAAAAGTGAATTGCGGGCGTCCCGCTAGTCCGTACTCCGTGGTTTCAGATGTGCGCTTTCTGCTTTGGATTTGATGTCAGCATTCTTTTCGCGCCGACTTGCCGCGCCGGAGCTAGGCGAAGGCGGAAGCTCCGAGCGAAGGGGGATCAGCTTTTCAGCTTTTGCCCGAGCAGGTTTCAGCATTTGCCAGTGACTTCAGCCTTTAGCCTTTGAGCGCACGCTTTTGCCCCTTCGAGTTTCAGCATGTCAGCTTTTCAGCATGTCAGCTTTTGCCTGTTTGAGTTTCAGCGTTTCAGCATTTGGCTTCGACCCCTTCGCGTCCCTTCGCGTAATTCGCGGATAAAGGTTTTCGATTTGCCATCTGCCACTTGCGATTGCCGACTCGGATTTCAGCCTTTCAGCGTTTCAGTTTGTCAGCGTTTGCCCTGGTGATTTCAGTATGTCTTGAGTCAGCGAATCACAGGTGATAAACTTTCCGCATGAGCACACTGCTCGAGATTGAAGCCGCCTCGGAGGCTCTGCCGCCGGAACAGAAAGCGGAATTGGTCCGCTTCCTCACCGCGCGTCTCCGCCCAGCGGGGAAGCTCACGCCCGGGGCGAGGCTTGTGGAGGGGCCAAACGGCACCTTGCTGTTGGAAGCTCCGCCAGGTGCGCCGCCCATGACCACCGAAACCGTCAAGCAAATGCTTGAGGATTTCCCGTGAGCGGGTGGTTGCTCGACGTGAACGTACTGCTTGGCTGCGCCTGGAAAAGCCACGCCGAGAACTCCGCCCTGCTCGGATGGCTTTTGCAAGCCAACGAGTGGGCCACTTGTCCGCTGACAGAATCCGGCTTCATGCGGATCAGCATGACCACCGCCTATCAGGCCACATTTGACGACGCACGGAAATCCCTCGCGACCCTGCGCGCTCTCCGCGGTCACCGTTTCCTATCCGATGACGTGGATGCGGCTTTGCTGCCGGCTCTGTCGAGCTACAAGGACACAACCGATGCGCACCTCGTGACCCTGGCGAAGCGCCACGGGCTGAGACTGGCCACCTTGGATGGGGCGTTGCTAGCGAAGCCGTGGGCTGCCGGTATTGCTGAGAACCCGTTGGTGCAACGGACGCCGTCCTGATTTCCGACCTCTGTCCTCCGATCTCTGTCCTGTGCTTTCAGCTTTTGAAGTGGTCCCGTAGTCAGTGGTCCTGTAGTCCCTTTTCAGCCTGTCAGCTTTTCAGCGTGTCAGCGTTTGACTTGGTAATTCCCAAAGGTCCTATTTGCCAAACGATTGCCAATTGGTAAATTGCAGAGGATGAAGACAACTGTGCTGGTGGATGAAGTTGGGACACTGGCGTCCCATAGAAAGTTGAAGAAACGGTTGGAAATTTCATGAAAGCCTGCCACAAGGCAGGTAATGAAAAACACAAAACTTCCAACCGCGTCAAAATTCACGATTGTCCGCCAGCTTTGCAACTACATTCCCAACCATTTGGTGCCTAAGTTGGCTCGAGAGACCGGAGTCGATGAGCAGGCCCGCACCTATGATGAGTGGAGCCACATTGTCACCCTGTGTTATGCGCAGGTAACCCACAGTATCGGGTTGAACGATGTCTGTGACGCGCTGCAACTCAACTCCGGGCCCTTGTCGGCGATCCGAGGGGCAACGCCACCCACCCGCAACAATCTCTCGCACGCCAACAAGGTGCGGGATCCGATCATGGCCGAGAAGCTGTTCTGGGCGGTGTATGAACACTTGGGGAATATCTCGCCCAAGTTCGTCAGCGGGAAAGCCGCTAAGCGGTTCGCACGCAAATTCAAGCGGACGATTCACTTGGTGGACTCGACAACCATTCAGTTGATTGCCTCGTGTATGGATTGGGCCAAGCACCGGCGTCGCAAAGCCGCCGCCAAGTGTCATTTGCGCTTGGACCTCCAGAGTTTTTTGCCGCGCTTTGCGATCATCAACACCGCGCGGGAGGCCGACGCCAAGCGCGCCCGGGAACTGTGCGCCGGGATTAAAGAAGGTGAAATCGTCATATTTGACAAGGCTTACGTGGATTTTGACCATCTCTGGAGTCTGGAGGACCGTGGGGTGTTTTGGGTGACGCGGGCCAAAGAGAACCTCCAGTTTGAGGTGGTGGAGACCTACCCGGTGGTGGAGGGCGGCAAGATCGTTTCCGATGAACTGGTCGGGTTGAAGAACGCGGGATCGCAAAAGGCCTACCCGGAGCTCATGCGGCGAATCGTGGCGTGGGTCGAGGTGGACGGCAAAGAGCGCCTGATGACCTTCTTAACCAACCACCTGACCTGGAGCGCGAGCAGCGTGGCCGAGTTGTATCGGTGTCGTTGGGGCATTGAGGTCTTCTTTAAGCAGATCAAGCAGACCTTGCAGTTGGCCGACTTCCTGGGCACCAGTGCCAATGCGGTGCGGTGGCAGATTTGGACGGCTTTGCTGGTCTATCTGTTACTCCGATACTTGGCCTTTCTCTCGAACTGGGCGCATAGCTTCAGTCGGCTATTTGCCATCGTGCGCACGTGCCTATGGCGCAAGTGGGACTTACTCAACCTCCTGGCGCGCTATGGGACAGCCGGAGGCAGCTTCCGTTATCTGGCGCGACCAGAACAGGCGTTTTTCCCGGGATTCGTCTGAGGCTATGGGACAGCCGGCCTCACCCCAGCCAACACAACTCAAACCGCCACCCAAAATGACCTGAAATCCTTAAAGCGCTTCCGCCATGGCCTGTTCAATTCCCTCGGGAAAACGAAGGATCACGCTGCGGTTTTGCCGCCTGTGGGATGCCAGTGAAGTTGGGAGGATGGTGCTTCCCAAATCCGTCCGTGAGGCCATTGGGATCTGCGGCCGCACGAGTGTAAACGTCGAGGTCGTGGCCGGTGCCGCACAGATATCGCCGCGCGAGACCTCGGTTGGCTCCGTCGCCCGCCGCCGTGGCCGTACGGTTTACACTGGCCCGCTCCCGCCTGACTGGGACAGCGGTGAGGCGATTTCCAGCATGCGCGAGCGGAGGATTCGGAAATGAGGCGTTTCCTGGATGCCTCCATCCTTTATATATCCCTGACAGCTCAGCAATACATCGCCCTGATAAAGACGGCGCCCGCAGCCGATATTCGCGGCGGTTCCTTTTTTTGACGCCATTCATGCCCAGGCCGCTCGGGAAAGCCACTGTGATGAAATCCACACCCTAAACGTGCGCCATTTTAACCATGTCGCTCCGGACCTCACAGTGTTGGGTCTCTAGCAGTCCGTGTGACTTTAATCCTTTAGTCCCTTTTTCGCCTAATTCGCGGATGAACTGCCGCTTTCAGTATTCTTCTCGCGCCGACTTGTCGCGCCGATTTCATCGCGCCAAAGCGAAGCGACGGCGGAAGCTTTAGCGAAGGAGGAAGCTCCGAGCGAAGGGGGATCAGCTTCTCAGCTTTTGCCCGAGCAGGTTTCAGTATTTGCCAGTAACTTCAGCCTTTAGCCTCTTGCCGAGGCGAAACGCAGTGGAGACTGGTTAGCATTTAGCCTTTCTTTGGGTCCCTTGGTCCCTCGCATGTCAGCTTTTCAGCGTGTCAGCTCCTAGAATGCCCCTATAGTCTGGCAGTTATTTCTTCTGTTGCCTGAATTCTGTGCCATGTCGCTCGTCCCCGAACAAGCAGCCCCCGCCCAACAGGCCGACCTGGCAGGCGCCAGCCTGGTCGCTGAAGGCCCCGTTGTGGAAACAGGAGCGGGAGCAGCCCCTGGCCCTAATCCCCACAGAGATTCGTACGGACGGATTCTCAAATCCTCCTCGATCATCGGCGGAGCGCAGGGGATAAACTACCTGATTGGCATGGTGAAAACCAAGGTCGTGGCTTTGCTGCTCGGTCCTTCGGGTATTGGACTCGTGGGGCTTTACGTTGCGGCCACAGAGCTGGTTGGCGCAGTCTCTCGACTAGGTATCAACGAAAGCGGGGTCAGGGAAGTTGCCCAGGCAAGCGGCAGTGATGATCCCAAACACCTGGCCCGCACGGTCAGGACCCTGCGGCGAGCCTGCTGGGTCACTGGTACCCTGGGGTGGATGCTCACCTGCGTATTGGCCTACCCGCTCAGCCAGTGGGCCTTCGGCTCGGACGAGCGGGCTTGGAGTATAGCTGTTCTAGGGGTGACCCTCTTACTTAGCTCTGTTTCTGGCGGACAAACCGCCTTGTTGCAGGGAACTCGGCGCATCGGCGATCTTGCCCGGTTAAATGTAGTCTCCGTTCTTGCTGGAACCCTGCTTGCTTCTGGCCTCTACGCCTGGCTCGGCCAGCGGGGGATTGTTCCTGTGCTTATATTAACGGCAGCGGTGAATGCCGGTTTCTCCTGGTGGTTTGCCCGCCGCATCCAAATCGCTCGGGTTGAGTTGGCTTGGGCCGAGTCATGGAAGAACGCTAAGAACCTGGTCGGGCTGGGGGCAGCGTTCATGTGGAGTGGGCTGGTGGGAGCTGCGGTCGGGCTCGGCATCCGTTCGATAATTGTCCGCACGTTTGGGACAGGAGGGAATGGGGTTTATGAGGCCGCCTGGGGCATGTCCGGAGTCTTTGGAGGCTTCATCATCACGGCCATGGGGATGGACTTCTACCCACGCCTCACAGCTATGGCGCACAATCCACCGGAGGCCAGCCGGCTGGTGAACGAACAAACCGAGATCGGTGTCTTGCTTGCCCTACCCGGACTTTTGGCAACGCTCGCCTTCGCACCATGGGTAATGCAAATCTTCTACTCGTCGAGGTTCCTCCTCAGCGCGCAGCTTCTGCCCTGGTTTGTGCTTACAGTATTTATTAGAATGATCACCTTTCCAATGAGCTATATCCTTCTAGCCAGGGGCGCTGGATGCAGATATGCGAGCATACTTACCGCATTTCACGTTGTTCATATCGCGTGTATCGCCGTCATGGTGCCACGGCTGGGGCTTCTTGCGGCGGCGATTATCAACCCCGTGCTGTCTGTTTTCTATCTCTTTGGCCTCCGTGCGCTTGCTGGCCCGCTGGTCCTTTTTCGCTGGTCATCGCGTGCTCTTAGATTGATTGGCGTCAGTTGTGTTTGGATTCTGGCCGCTTTCGTTTGCGCCCAGTTGCTGGTTCCTGGTTGGAGGGAGGCTGTTGGCGCTCTCCTCACTCTAAGCGCTCTAGTGTTCTCGATCCGAGGCTTCGTATCCAGGCTCGGCGGCGACCATCGGATCGTGCAGCGTCTTCGTGGATTGCCGGGGGGCCATGTTCTATGCGGCGTTTGAGGCATAAACAAAGCAATAGCGCACACTTGATCGCCGGGCTGATTTGAAGAGCTTTCTCAAACGTATCTGGTACGGGTGCAACGGATCCGCCAGTGGTCGCGTGTGGTAGTCCTGCGGGACGCCCTGGCAATCGTGTTTTCCGCTAATCATCCTCGCGAGATTGACGTATGGGTGCGGTCGCTGGCGCGCAAGACTACGATTCGAATAGGCACAAGTGACGCAGCATGCGTTCTAAAAGTGTTTCTCGCGGAAGAGTATTCACTCCCGTTCAGGGCCTCTCCAAAGGTTATTCTCGATGCTGGAGCAAATATCGGAATGGCTACGCTGTACTTCGCTCATCAATTTCCGAATGCCCGAATCGTTGCCATTGAACCAGAGACCTCAAATTTCTTGCTTCTCAAGCGAAACTGTGGCGGTCTCGGAAATGTCACGCTTGTGAATGCCGCCCTTTGGCCAGTGAAGCGGGATCTTGTCCTAGGCGATGCTAACGCAGAAAAATGGATGTTCTCCGTAGTCGAGGCGGACAGGGCCGCACTGGACAAGCCCAAGGTCCAGTCCGTGACCATCCCGGAGATACTGGAGAGAATCGGAGAAAGTCATATTGACCTGTTGAAAATTGATATTGAAGGGGCAGAGAAGGAGCTTTTTAGCGTCGAGCCGGAAGGTTGGCTAAGAGAAGTGGATATTCTTGTCATTGAGCTCCACGACCGATATCGGGAAGGCTGCGCACAGGCCTTTTACTCCGCGGTGACCAAATACCAATTCTCCCAAGAAGTAAAGGGCGAAAACATCTTCATTCGCTTCAGAGATTCAATTCCGCAGCGGCATACGCGTTAAGCCCCAGACGGCTCCACTGCATTGGCTCAGACGCATGAAATGAATGGAACGCGGTTACTGGCTACGGTGGCTATTTGCACCTACAACGGCGCGGTGCGTCTCGGCATGGTAATCAATGCGCTGGCCGCACAAATGGAACCGCGGGAGAATTGGGAGATCTTGGTGGTTGACAATGCGAGCACCGATAATACGAGCGAGATGGCGAAGGAGTTGCTCAGGAAGCATGCCAAGTGTTCGTGGCAAGTGGTGCGGGAACCAGTGCCCGGTTTATCCCATGCCCGCCGCAGGGCGGCCCTCGCGGCAAACGGGGGCATTCTATGTTTTCTTGACGACGACAACATACCCTCCCCCACTTTCGTGGGAAGCGCTATCCGGGCTTTCGTCGCACGTCCCAAGGCTGGCGTCGTTGGCTCCAGGGTGAAAGCGCGCTGGGAAACTCCACCCACCGCCCTGGCTGAAGCCGTGGCCGGATTCGCGCTGGCCATTTGTGATCGTGAAGGCTCGGCTGCACGTATCGAGGCTCCCGGGGGTGGCGTCGTGGGCGCTGGACTCTGCGTTCGCCGCGAAGTGCTTCAGCGCGTATTTGACGGTGGCACCTTGGCGACCGCTGTCACTGACCGAAAAGGGTCTGACTTGATTGGCGGCGGGGATTTGGCGATTTCGATTGCGGCTCGCAAGCTTGGGTGGGAGACGTGGTATGACCCAACACTGATGGTAGAGCACTGTTTGCTGGCGAGCAGGATGGAAAAGTCCTACCTTTTACGGCTCTATGAGGGGATAGGGCGTGGCCAAGCCGTCCTGCGGACCTGCTACGACTGGAAGGCTCGCACGCCGCTCGCTTGGCTGATTGGCACGAAGGATCTCGTGCGATGGGTGCGCGGGAGAATAGTCGGTCCGCCTCCCAAGCTCCGCCTCAGCCATTTGGAGACCGCAGACGACCTTCACGCATTACGTCAGCGCCAAACCTTGGCGCGAGCTTTCCAAGCCATGCGCTGGCCGCTGTAAAGCTCGCAGCGTTGCTGCCTAGCGCTAATATTGCTGAGCTAAATGTCCGTACCCACAACAGACGCACCTCGGCCTGGGCCGCAGAAACGATCAACGCCTCTCGTTCTCTTCATCAGCCCCGCCGCGGCGGCGTACGGGTCAGAGCGTAGCATGCTGACTCTGTTGCGGGCGCGTCAGTTTGAGGCGGAAGTGGTTTGTCCCGGCGGCGGCGCCCTGGAGCGTGAGCTGCAGGAACTTGGAATCCCCGTCCATCCCCTTGAATTCGGCAAATACTCGGTGCGGCAGAACCCGTTTTGGCACTTGGGTTTCTTCCTTCGGTTCCGCCGTATGCTCAAGGCCTGCCACCCCGATGTGGTTGTGATCAATTTGGATGGCAACACCCCCCTTGTGACTGCTGCCGCCGTTTCAGCCGGAATCCGTATCATCCGCTTTTGCCGTTTTGAGTTCACACCGCCCACTCGCTGGTTGGACCGCTGGTGCTGGCTGAAGGTTCGGGGCGTCATCTGCCCTTCCGACCTGGTGAAACAACAGGTGCTCGCCTGGGCGCCTCCCGGGTTTTGCTCCCGGGTTCATCGGTTCTACGAATCTTTTGCGGGTCGGGAGGCTTCCGCCGCGGAGATCGCCGCCTGCCGGGCAGAGTTCAAATTGGACGGCGACAAGGTTATTGGCTTTGTGGGCCGCCTGCACCGGGGGAAGCGCATAGAAACCGCGATCCGCGCGCTAGCGGAGGTTCGGAAGACGGTCAGCGACGTCCGCCTGCTAATCCTCGGCGACCACGACGGTTCGCCTGGCGGACTCGCCTACCGGGGCGACCTACAGCGTCTCGCCACTGACTTGGATTTAGCGGATTGCGTAGTATTCGCCGGCTATCGTCCGGCGGAGCGCTTGCCGGCAGCCGTCGCCGCTTGCTGTGTTTGTGTGCTGCCCAGCGAATCCGAATCCTTCGGCATGGCGCTCATGGAAGCGTGGGCGCAGGGGGTTCCAACGGTTGCTTCTGACGTCAGCGGCTGTCGGGAGATCACTCAAGCTTCCGGTGCTGGTGTTCTCGCGCCGGTGGGTGATGCGGCGGTGTTCTCAAGCCGACTGACCGACTTGCTTACCGACCAGGAAGCAGCGGTGGCGATGGGCGAAAAGGGCCGCGTCTGGGTTGCTCAGAATTGCTCCCCGACCCGGTATGCGGCCAACTTCAAGTTGCTCTTGAATGCCCCTGTCTCCAGGAACTAATGAACTTCACATCGAAAGCTCGATCGGTGGCAGCGAACCCTGCCATGCTCCGCGCCTATGCACGCTGGATTGGCGCGAAGCTTTTAAAATCCGAGGCGCCACGAATTCGTCTGCCCGGCGGGGCGAGTATCGGCGAATGGCTTTCCTTTTCCGAGTATTGGGGCTTTCAAGATATTGTGTCGGCGCCTGAACGTCTCTTCATTGAGCGCTGCCTCGCGGGAAAGACTGGGACGGCGTTTGACATCGGGGCGAATGTGGGTGCCTTCACCTGCTTGTTCGCCTCCCTTGGCTGCGCCGTGCATGGATTTGAGCCGATTCCGGAGACGTTCTGCCGGCTCAAAAAGAACCTTCAATTCAACGCGCTGCTGGGGCACGCGCACCTCAATTGCCTTGCGGTCGGGAAAGAGCTGGGCTTGGTCACGTTTCAAGTTCAGGAGCACTCTCCCGCCACCAACCGGATGGCCAAGCCGACCGAGAAGCCACCCGGCGGCGCCGTCAATACCCAAACCGTTGCCGCAGTAAGCCTTGACACGTATTGCGCCGCCCAAGGCGTCGAAACCGTGGATTTTCTCAAGGTGGATGTCGAAGGCATGGAGCCTTACGTATTGCAAGGCGCGAGCCAGCTTTTCAGCAGACGGAGAATCGCCGCGGTCCTCATCGAGATCTGTCCGGTGAACCTTTGTGCCGTTGGCCTTTCCACCGCCGCTCTGTACCAGGAATTCGAGGCCGCCCGCTATTCGCCTTATGCCCTGAAAGACGACGGGAGGCCGGGAGCGAAGCTTGCGCTGCGCGACCTTGAGGCAATGTCGCTGGCCAACGTCGCTCTCCTCCCCGACCCATAACATGGTGCAGCCTGATCCACGGCACGGCGGCTGTAGTGCTCGCTCGCGGAAGTTGCGAGGCACGCCCTCATCCCTCCAGTACTCCGGCCCTGCTTCCCGCGTCACAGTATGGCAAAGCTGAGTTATAGACCTGACATTGATGGTCTGCGGGGGATCGCGGTTTTGGCGGTTGTCTTGTTCCATGCCCGGCTCGGAATGCCTGGTGGCTATATCGGGGTGGATGTCTTTTTCGTCATTTCTGGCTACTTGATTACCTCGATCATCCTCAAGGACATGGAACGAGGGTGCTTCAGCATTGCTTCCTTCTGGGAGCGGCGGGTGAGGCGGATTTTTCCGGCACTCGCGGCCACCGTTATCTGCACAGCGATTGCGGGCTGGTTCATTCTGTTGCCTGCCGACTTCCGTAATCTTGGCCGGTTCGGTCGCTGCGCAATCGGTATTCGGCGGCAATTTCTATTTTTGGTGGACCAGCGGTTATTTTGAGGCTGGATCAACGTCTAAGCCACTCTTGCACACCTGGTCCCTGGCGGTTGAGGAACAGTATTATCTCATTGTCCCGTTCCTGATGCTTCTTGGGCTTGCGGCAAGACGCCGAGCATTCATCAAGGCATTTGCTTTCATATTGCTTGCGTCTTTGACCTTGAGCCTGGTTTTGACTTACCGTGCGCCCACAGCGGCCTTTTACTTGCTCCCAACGCGGGCCTGGGAGCTTGCCATCGGGTGCCTGCTCGCAGTGGCGCCACGGCCCCAGGCCATTTCTTCGCCCTTTTTTGAAGTCGTCGGTTGGGCAGGATTAATGGCGATTGGGGCGGCTTGTGTCCTGTTCAACAATAAAACCCCATTCCCAGGTTGGGCCGCCCTATTGCCGACTCTCGGCGCGGCTGCGGTGATTTGGGCAAATGCGTTCTCGTCGCGCAGAACCTGGCTCGAACGAGGATTGTCCTCTCCGCCACTGGTCTTCGTTGGTAAAATCTCTTATTCCTTCTATCTTTGGCATTGGCCGCTTCTCGTGTATTCGGAGTATTGGACTTTGAATCCACTTCGCTGGTATGTGCGTATCCTGCTAGTGGTGGCCAGCGCGGGCTTGGCCGTCTTGTCCTGGTGGCTGATCGAAACGCCGTTCCGTACGCGGAAGGTGCTTTCCACGCGCGGTCCACTCCTCGCTTTCGGTGCAGCCTCAGTCGGTTGTTATCTCTGTCTTGGTGTGATGGTTGAAATACTGCGAGGCGCCCCTAGCAGGTTTCCAGTGGCAGCGGAAAAGTATGCGAGCGGAAAGCAGGACTTTCCATTCACAATCCAAACCAGCTTGAGCCAGGCGGAGCGGGGAGAGTTTACGTTTGTTGGTGGCGATTCCTCCTCACCCATCCACTGCATGGTCTGGGGTGACAGCCATGCGATGGCCGTCATTCCTGCAATCGAACGCTTGGCACAGGAAGCGCATTCGCGTGTTGCTGTGGCCACCCACTTTGCCACCGCGCCAATCCTGGGAGTCGAATGCACGTCTGAAGTGAGCATCAAGAATTGCGATGCATGGGGACAATCTGTTTTGAGCTATGTCAAACAGATGAAGATTCCAGACGTCCTCCTGGTGGCTCGCTGGTGCACTTACGAGGCTTTGGCAAGAGTGGGAGATAAAAGACTCAGCCAGCCTGAGTTGGCCGCGAAACTCTCTGAGACCGTTCTGGCGCTACAGAGCGTTGGCGCCCGAGTCTGGATTATGAAGGAAGTGCCGACCTACCACTTCGACATACCCCGCGCGTTGGCCCGTGCTGCAATAAATGGGGAGCCTATGGATAAACTTGGAATGCCCCAAGCAGAATACGCGCAGGCCTCTTCTGTGGAAGATCGCTTGCTTGGAGGAGCTCTTCTGCACGGGGCTGCGATCCTTGATCCTAAGTCTGTTCTGGTTAACCAAAGTGGATTTTGCATGGTCGGCAAATCGGGCTTTTCGCTCTATCGCGACAGTGATCATCTATCGAGTCGTGGAGCCATGATCCTTAAACCCTTGTTTTCGCGCATATGGAGCAATCCCGACCATAAGGCGCCGGCAACAAGTGAATCTGCCGGGAGTGGAGGCCTTGCTCAGGCGTACTTGGAATGAGCCTACCGCAGGCCAGGGATTTTCGCGTCACGTCGGTAATCGCTTCGCTCACCGCGGGTGGGATTGGACCGGTCTGCCGGTATGCTGCCAATGGCATGGCCCGACTTAAAGGCTGGCGCGTCACACTGCTAAGCTTGCATGATACCCCGGCAGAGACGGTGGATCCGGTCAGTGGCTTGCGCACCGTTTGCCTCGGACTGGATGGGAATTGCGCCCGGCTCTTTATGGGCTGGCTGGCGGCCCATCCGCAGGATCTGCTCATCACGAGCGATGTGTGCCGCATTGAGCCGGCTTTCGCATTCCTGCCGCCCGCTACTCGCCATGTCATCCAGATTCACGATTCCGGTCGTCGTTATCGCGACGTCGCCGTGCGTCATGCGGCTTGGGTGGATGGGGTGACTTGTGTGGGCCAGCACATCGAGGCGCCTTTGCGCCGGAGCCTGGATGCGGTTGGGTTCCGAGGCCTGCTCCGCACCGTCCACAATGGCGCGGACTTCCCCCCGCTGAAATCGCGCCCGTCCTACGATGGGCCGTTGCGTCTCCTCTTCATAGGACGAGTCGAGGCGCTCAAAGGGGTGTTTGACTTCGTACCACTCCTCCAACGTCTTAAGCGCCTGGGTGTTCCGGCCACACTGAACCTTGTCGGCGGAGAAAACGAGGCGCTGCGTCGGCAATTCGAGCGCAAGCGGTTGGGGCAAATGGTTGTTTGGACGGGCCGAGTGTCTCACAACCGCTGTTATGATATTGCGGCGGAATCGGACCTGTTCATGATGACCAGCCGCAAGGAATCTTTTGGCATGGTGACCGTCGAGGCCATGAGTATGGGCTGCGTGCCGATTGCCTATAATTTTCCCTCTGGCAGTGCCGAGATCATTCAGCAGGGCCAGAGCGGCCTGCTCGTTCCGCTCGGCGACATCCGCGCCTGGGCGGAGCATATCCGCAGCCTCCACTACGACCGGCAACGCCTTGCTGAACTTTCCGCTGACGCCATTGCCCGTGCCCGCACCCGGTTCAATGCGGAAGTCATGAGCGCAAACCTTGCCGCATTTTTGCGCGATGTGATGGATCAGACTGCGCTACAACCCGCGCGTCGCGAGGCTGGACTCCCGCCAGAGGAGCCGGCGGTCTATGCGCGGCCAGCGCGTGGCTACCAACGCCTGCCGTCCGGCGTGCGGACTTGGATTCGCAACTGGGTATGCGCGCGTCCACAGCTTTGCTATTGGTTGCTGAACCGGTAGCCGGCACTCTGTAGCATGAATGCCCCCTCATGGATTTGCTGCCAATTAGGTGCTCGCCAACACTACGCTGCGGCTCGGGCATTAAGGCTGCATCAGAAGTTCGGCACCTTGATCACTGATGTGTGGGTTCCGCCCGGCAATGTATTCCGTCTGTTCCGCCGTTCCCTGCGCGAAAGGTTTCATCGTGATCTAAAAACTGAGCATGTCTGTTCTGCGACTACGAGACTGTTGTTTTTCGAGTCCGCCGCGTGGCTGGGTGGTTGTCGCGATTGGGATTTGATTACCTCTCGCAATCGTTGGTTTCAGCGCCACGCAGCCCGCTCTTTGTGTCGCTTGGCTCGCAATTCGAACCTTGCTGTTCCCGGCGCCAGCCCCACTGTCTTCGCATACAGCTATGCCGCCCTCGATATCCTTCGGTGGGCAAAACAACAGGGCTGGCGAACGGTGCTCGGGCAAATTGACGGTGGGTGGGCGATGGGACGGATTATCCGCGAGCAAACTGAGCGGCGACCAGCTTGGCAAGGCGCAGAGGCCTATCCGTCCGAGCGTTATTGGGGGACTTGGCGAGAGGAGTGTCGCCTGGCGGACCGTATCGTTGTTAACTCGTCGTGGGTGCGCGACGCGCTATGTGCCGAGGGAGTGCGCCGAGAGAAATTGGAGGTGATACCGCTGGCATTCGAATCTGCGATGCTTGAAAACGAGGTAAAATTGCCAGTTCCGGATCGGTTTGACCACAAGCGGCCTTTACGCATCTTGATGGTTGGCCAGATGACCTTGCTTAAGGGCGTTGCCGATGTCTTCGATGCGGCGCGCTTGCTTATAGACGCCCCGGTAGAATTCACCTTGGTTGGACCCCTATCGGTCACGGTGCCGTTGGAGTACACCATCTGTCAAACATCCGTTGTGTCGGCCCGGTCCCGCGTTCCCGGACCCGCGAATTCTACAAGGCGGCAGACCTGTTGCTTTTTCCAAGTCACGGCGATGGTTTTGGCTTGGTCCAGCTTGAAGCCTTGGCACAGGGGCTGCCTGTGGTCGCCTCTCAGAAGTGTGGCGATGTGGTGACCGACGGCCTTAATGGGATTCGTTTGTGTACAATCACTCCAGAATCCATTGCTGTCGCATTGCGGCAAATTCTCGCCGCGCCGCAAAGGCTGCAGGCCTGGTCACGCAACGCCAGGCTGGGCCCGGAGAATTCGCTATTCGCTCTTGGGCAAAGGTTGCTTGAATTATGAGGAATCGATTGACCACTGTTGGGAGCCCAGCTTCTTCTTCTGCTAGGCGGTTGCAGCCAAAGCGGACCCTACCCCAGCGCCGTGGCGCCCGTACGGAATGGGCGAACACTAAACCACCGAGTTTTCCTGGAGTAGGGATCTGTGCGACGCTGTGCGGAACGCTCGTTTCTATGGCATTCGTGCCGGCCAACCCGGTGCCCCGAGGGGCGCTTGTAATCCCTGGCCTGGCTATGATTGCAGGTCTTCTCATTGCGCCGGCGTTGGCGGCGCTACGCGACTTGCGTACCGCACTACGGGCGGAGAACATTCTCGCTCTAGCAGTTGTGTTCTGGATATATCTCGACTTGGTGCCGGGTGCCTACGAAATGGAGCCAATTGGCCGCGCAGAAGTGCGCGGGGTTTTCGGTATAACGGGAGTGTTTGTAATCGCTATGTGGGCCGCGAGCTTGCAGCAGGCGTGGCGAATTCCGCGCGTCATACGTGAAATTAGCGTGGCTGAGTGGTCGGGCGCTGGTTACTTCTATTTTGCTCTGGCCGCTTTTACGTTGGGGTTTCTTCGCTTTGCGATACCGGCTAGATTTGATTTGATCGCAATTCTCCATTACATGGGGGAAATGCGTTGGGCGGCTCCGTGGGCTCGCGGGCAATTGGGCGGTTGGAACGCATTCCTCGACGTTCTGCAGTATTTCGGTTACATGGTGCCGATGCTCACCGTATTAGCAGCCCGCCGTTTGGGCTGGCTGAATGGCAGAATCCTTTTGCTGATATGTTTGAACGTAGTGATGGTTTTGCTGCTCGCACAGGGCGGTGGTCGGCGGATTGTCGGGACGTTGGGTGGTAGCGCCCTCAGCGACGAATAGATTGAGCCACCATGCACGACCTTTTCCAAGGTTTCGTCGACATGCTCTTTCAGGCGGACGGCGAGGCCGCGCTCGTCGCGGCAATGCTGTCCGTCACAAATGCGCTCGATTTGCACAATTTCGCCTACCTGGCGATGCCGCTGTTGTCGACGCCTCGCCCAGACGTCATCTCGAATTATCCGGCAGCGTGGATCAATCGGTATGCCGCATGCCACTACGAGCGCATCGATCCAGTGATCCGTCACGCCCTCAATCATTCGGGCGCGTTCACATGGGGACCGGACTTCTCGCCCCTCGACGGGCTCAGGCCGGAACAGCAGCTCTTTGATGAGGCCGCTCAATTCGGGATCAAATACGGCTTCACGATCCCAATTCACGATCGCGACGGTTCCACCGCCGTGATCACCTTCGCAACCGGTGACCGTCGTGCGGCATTCTGTCGGAGTATTCGTCGGAATGCGCAGCTTCTCCGTCTTCTGGCCCTCAATTTCCATGCACACGCGACCAGAAGAACCCGCGCGATACAGCCGTTCGAGAGCACCGGCTTGTCGCGACGCCAAATTGAGTGCCTTAACTGGGCCGCCCAAGGCAAGTCGACTTGGGAGATCGGAAAGATAATTGGCGTCTCCCATGGATGGCTCTTTCCATTTGGAAAAGGAAGGAAAAACTCGGCGCACGAAACATAACCCAGGTGGTCGCGCGTCTCGTCGCGACCAGAGATCGGCCTGCCCCGAATGACCGGCGATTGGCAAGCTGTGCAATTCTACAGGTTGTCGCGAGCGGGTTTTTGGGTTGCAATCTCAGGGGGCTGTCAGCGTAGAGGAGACCATGATGGCGATACGGCCCGCGCGACAAGCCGAATTCGCAGACTTCATCGAGTCGTGCAGAACACGGAGCTGCAAAGCAAAGCGTTCGGGGCCGTGAGATATGGAAATCCGCGATCTCGTT
>CAVXLO010000020.1:0-135771 GCA_963762555.1 uncultured Verrucomicrobiae bacterium | reverse complement strand
CTCTGGCGGTGAACGGGCATGTGGCGGCCTCGACGCAGAACCAGGCGTTGAGGGGAGTTGAGGGTTGAGGGTTGAAGGTTGAGGGTTAGCGCGGTTCGAGGGATTTCTTCAATCCACTGAGCATGCGGCTTTGCTTCTCGGCGGCGGAGTACAGCTCCGCGTATTCGGTCGGATTCAGAAATCCCTGATTGCGGCCGATAGTCGCCTGAGAGACGACCTCAAAGACGCTTCCCGTGGCAATTTCCACAAAGCGCGCATAGTCCGCCTTGGAGGACCGCGAGCAGCCTTCGGCCAAGTTTGAAGAGATGGAGACCGCCGCTCGACGCATCTGGTTGGTGAGACCAAACCGTTCTTCGGCAGGGAATCCCCGCGTCAGGTGATAAACGATGTCCGCAAAGGCAATACCCTCGTTCCAAGTGTCCAGTTTCTCGAAGTTAAACATAGTGGCGATGGGTTTAGACCCTCAACCCTCAACCTTCAACCCTCAACTTGGGCACCGATATCCGGACGATCCAGGAGTTGCTGGGGCATAATGATGTCTCGACGACGATGATTTACACCCACGTGCTGCGCCAAGGGGGCAGCGGGATGAAGAGCCCGCTGGACTGTCTCTAGCAGGGGGGCAGCCATACCTTCGGCCATGCCGGAGTCGGCACGCGCCGGGGTCGGAACGAGGTTTCTGAACCAGTGCGGCTCGGCCTGCGCGTGGAGTCCGAGCTTCAGAACTCGTGACTCGCCGTAGGATCTTGGAGCGACGTGGAATCTGCCTGAGCCGGTTTTCGAGTCGGGCGGTGACTTCCCCCTCACCCCGGCCCTCTCCCTTGGGGAGAGGGAGGACCATCGGCCGTGCTGCGAGAAGTCGGAGCGTCCGGGCATATCCCGCGACGGTCGGCGGGGCACCCTCTCCCCAAGGGAGAGGGCCGGGGTGAGGGGGAACTGGGCTCACCTTGTTTCCACGAGATCAGAGTGTCTGAGCCTCCTCCCAACGGCTTTGGACGGCACCGGCTCAAGGCCCAACCGTCGGCGTGTCCCGCGTCTGCTTGCCGCCACCGTTCCAGCTTCCATTAAAGCGCCTGATGCTCCGGGGCTGTGGAAGCTGGCGATTGTGGCGGTTCGGGGGCTGTTATCGGGCGATTCGGCGGGGGTTTTATGACACCAGGGTATGTCCATCGTAGGTCCAGGGTACCTCCAGGGTTGGGCCGGGGCGGAAAGGGGGCATCCGGCGCCTTTCTCAGTATTGCGAATGCTTATTCTTGGCACAGGGGTGACCACGCGCTGTCCGTGTTGCGGTTGAGCCGCCGGCGGCCAGGCGCATACCTCCGGACCCGGTGGAAAAAGGGTGAGGCGGAGTGCTGGAGTTTTGGAGTGCCGGAAAACCCACACCTATTGGCTGATGAGCATTTAGTGCTTGGCTGTTTTCGGTGAAATGGCCGAGGTTCTCATTAACATCCCGCTTCGTACATGGTTAGCGGAGTGCGCCCGTCCCCGGGCGCAGCAATGAGCCTATGCTCCAGCACGCCTGAAGCACCTGTGCCGTGCTTCAGTTCCATCTTGCTGCGCCCGGGGACGGGCGCACTCCGCTGTACACGTATCCCGGTTCAACGGGGTGGGGGCGGGCTGGCCGGGCATCTCAACCGCTTTAGCGGTTTGCCGGCAGTTCCGCCCTGTTGTGGCGGAGGGGGAAACCGCTAAAGCGGTTAAGGGTCCCGCTTGGCGCCAATCCACCCCGCTGAAGCGGGGTGTTAATGAGAGGAGCCACTGCGGCTGAACCAGCGACTTTCCATTAAAACAGCGAAGAATCCTGCCACACGTGTCTTCCGCTGCCAGCAGAACTCCCCGCGCTGGCCGTTGCCACACCGTCACCACACGCGGACCACACCGTAGCACCTCTGATAAGCTATCAGAGGTGCTACGGTGTGGTCCGCGTGTGGTGACGGTGTGGCTCCCGAGAGGGGACGAAGCTGCGGCGGGGGGCATTGGCTTGCGGCCAAGGGGAGCACGGCAATCACGGCAGAGCCAGCAGAGGCGGTAGAAGTTGCTCGTGAAGAAGAACTTGCATACAGGGCGGCCTGCGGCAGGCAGAGAAAGGTGCTGCGGCACGGCAGCTCATATTTTGCTCAAACCATGGATGTTGGATGTTTTCATAGTCAGCCAAGCAGGCACGACGCCCGGCCCTCGTGAACCGGCGCCGTGCCCCGATGAACCCATTAGAACTCCTCCCCCCGCGAGCGTAACCACTCGTGGCGCTCGGCTTTGGGCTCGTGCGCCAGCTTGTCGGCGGCCTCGTAAAACTTGCCCAGGTCGCCGCCGTTGAGGGCCAGCAACTGTTTGAAGCCGGGCACTAGATCGTAGTAAGTGGCGACCGAATTGAGTTGGGCGTTGTTGAGCGGGCCGGCGAACCAGGCGTCATAGTCCGTGTTGCCGCCCCATTGTGCTTTCAGTTCCTCGTAACTCTGGCGGAGACGGTCGAACACCGCCTGCTTCTGCTGTCGCAATTCTTCGCGCGGAACCGCCTGCTTTTGCTTGGTCGCCTTGATCTTGCCTGATTCGGTGCGCTCGTCGCCGTAGAGGGTTTCCAGTTGCTCGCGGGTGTTGGCAATCAGGCGCGCGAATTGGGCGGTGCGCCGCAGCTCGGCCAGGTAAGCCTTCAGCGCCGCCGGGTCGCCCTTCGCCCGCAGCCAGCGACGGGCGCCCTCCTCGCCAACCGTCGTGGCGAAAGCCTCGTTGAAGTCGGTGTCGCCCTTGGCGAAGACGCGCTGGTGGCCCAGTTCGTGGAAGATGGTCTCGGCCAGGTCCGGCTCAGGGTCGAAGAGGAAGGTGTTGAGCACCGGGTCTTTGAACCAGCCCAGCGTCGAGTAAGCCGTCACCCCGCCGACATAGACGTCATAGCCCTTCTTGCGGAGGGAGGCGGCGTATTTCTCCGCAGCCTGCTTGGCGAAGTAGCCGTGGTAATCCAGTCGGCCCACAAAGGGATACCACCACGTCTTGGCTTCCAGCGAGAACTCCGGCGCGGCCTCGACGTTCCACACTACGAAGGGCCGGTGGATGTCCGCGTACTTCTGGTATTGCGCGTCAACGGGGAGCTGCAGGTCTTTGGCGGCAAAAGCGCGCAGGTCCTCGATCAGTTCCAGTCGGGCCTTGAGCGGGGCCGGCGTTTGCGGGTTGGCCAGCAGCTTCGTGATCTTCTGCTCCTGCGAAACGACGTGGTACTGGCCTTTGATCGCCTGGCCGTAATAGGTGAGGGTCTGGCAGCCGGACATGGCCAGCAGTGCCAGCAAGAGAGCGGGCGCCAGCAGCCATTTCCGGAGCCGCCGCGCCCGTTTGCGATGCGGATTCATCAAATATGCCGTTCTCCATTAAGCTGAGGCGCGCCGTTTGGCAATAGCCGCTTCGCCCGCGTATTTCACGGTGGCGTGGTGCGGCCAGCCGTGAATAGGCACGCGGGGCGCGGGCGTGCCCGGCCAGCGTATGAGGTGTTGGAGCCATCGCTCCCGGCCGAGGCGCGAACCATCACCACACCGCACTGGGCGAGCCGGCCAACCGGTCCGTTTGAATTCGGTTCCAATCCCGTTCCACATCCGTTCCATACCCGTTAAACGTCCGTTACACATCGTTGCGCAGTCACGGGCTATAGGCGGCCTGTCTGTCCAGGGCGCGCCTGCCGGGGTTGTGTTGGGCGGCCTTCCAAAGAGCTGGAACCAGTCAAGAAGCGACGTTGACAGGGGTGCAGCGAATCTGCTAATCCTGCGTCGTTCAGCTATTGAACCTATGCAAAACGTTCAGCTCGGCTTCATCGATTACGCCATTCTGGCCATCTACGTCATCTTCGTCATCGGCATTGGGTTTGCCCTGAAGCGCTACATGAAGAGTTCGTCGGACTTCCTGACCTCCGGACGGTCGATTCCGGCCTGGGTCACGGGGCTGGCGTTCATCTCGGCGAACCTCGGCGCGCTGGAACTGGTCGGCATGGCCGCCAGCGGCGCCAAATACGGCATCGCCACCTGCCATTTCTATTGGGTGGGCGCCATCCCGGCGATGGTGTTCCTGGCCGTGTTCATGATGCCGTTCTACTACGGCTCGAAGGCCCGCTCGGTGCCGGAATACCTGAAGATGCGGTTCGACGAGCGGACGCGCTGCCTGAACTCGATCTCCTTCGCGGTCATGACGCTCTTCGCGTCGGGCATCTCGATGAACGCGCTGGCGAAGCTGCTCAACCAGTTGCTGGGCTGGAATTACGACATCAGCCTGTGGATCTGCTCGGCGGTCGTGCTGGTGTATGTGCTCAAGGGCGGGCTGACCTCGGCCATCTACACCGAGGTGCTGCAGTTCTTCATGATCGTGCTCGGGTTCGCGCCGGTCGTTTATCTGGGCCTGAAAGATGTCGGCGGCTGGCACGTGCTCAACGGACAAGCTCGCCGCAGGTGGCCCAGCACCCCGCGACGCTGGGCCTGACCGCTGACACCAGCAAGGTCTTCGCTCCGGACGCCTGGAGCAGCGCCTGGAAACCGTTGCTGGCCGGGCCGAGCGCCAATCCGATGGGCGTGGACTGGTTCGCGATGGTCTTCGGGCTCGGGCTTCGTGCTGTCCTTCGGCTACTGGTGCACCAACTTCCTGGTCGTGCAGCGCGCCATGGCGGCCCGGAACATGAGCGCCGCCCGCCGCACGCCGCTGATCGCCGCCGTGCCCAAGATGCTCTTCCCGGCGCTGGTCATCCTGCCCGGCATGATCGCCGCCGCCCTGCGCTATGACCGCCAAGGACGGCTACCGCCTGCCGCCCAAGCCGCTCGACCACGGCGATGTACGCCAAGGCCATTCCGGCCGTCAAGGAGGCCGCCGCCAAGCACCTCGACTGGCGCCGCCGCCGCGCAAGGCGGTCAGTCCGATGCCGCCGGGGTGAAGATGATCCCGGACAAGGTCGACGCGCTCGTGAAGGCCGGCGCCGACGCTCTCGACAAGATCAGATTGAAGGACCGGTCTGCAGAACGCCGTGGCGGAAAATGACTACGACGGCGTCATCCTCTCGCTGGTGAAGAAGTATTGCCCGACGGGTCTGCTGGGCCTGGCGCTGACGGGCTTGCTGGCGTCCTTCATGTCGGGCATGGCCGGCAACGTCACCGCCTTCAACACCGTCTGGACCTACGACCTCTACCAGGCCTACATGCGCCCGAACAAGAGCGACGCGCACTACATGTGGATGGGCAAGGTCGGTGACGGTCGTGGGCATCCTGCTGAGTATCGTCTGCGCCTATCTCGTCAGCGCACTGGTCCAACGCGATGGACATCATTCAATTGGTCTTCGGGTTCGTGAATGCGCCGCTGTTTGCCACCTTCCTGCTGGGCATGTTCTGGGCGCGCACGACCGGCACCGGCGCCTTCCTCGGCCTGCTCGGCGGCACGGCACTTCGGCCCTCTTCCACGCGCTGACCACCGCCACCGGCAATCGCGCTGGGCATCAAAGGCGGTTATCTGTGGATCGATGGGCGGCTCGACGCTCCCGACTGCTGATCTTCCCGAGCGACATGGCCCAGAACTTCTGGCTGGCCAGCTTCGCCTTCACGGCCTGCTTCGTCCTGACGCTGGTCATCTCGCTGGCGACGCGGCGCACCAAGACCGACGAGGAACTCAAGGGCCTGGTCTATTCGCTGACGCCCAAGATGAAGGACGAGGAGAAGGCCTGGTATCTGCGCCCGCGGTGCTCGGGCGTGGTCCTGCTCGATCTGCTGCGTGATTCTCAACATCATCTTCTGGTAAAGAAAGGAACACACTTATGGGTCTCGATATTCGCTGGCCAATCGGCCTCATGTTCTCCCTCGTCGGCGCGTTGCTCGTCATCTACGGCGGTTGCGACCATCTCCGACCCCGAGGTCTACCAGCGTTCGCTGGACATCAACATCAACCTGGCTGGGGCCTGGTGCTGCTGGTCTTCGGGGCCTCCATGCTCCTGCATGGCCTGGCGCGCGAGCCGTCTGCCCCCCGAGTGAGCCGGAGTCGGAGAAGAAGTAACCGCCGATGGACAGCACAGGTCCAGAAAGTCCGCTTCGGCAAACTGCCTGACGGCACGGCGGTGGACCTCTACACCCTGGACGAACGCCAACGGCCTGATCGCCAAAATCACCAATTACGGCGGCATCATCACCGAATTGCACGTGCCCGACCGGCACAGGGCATCTCGGCGGACGTCGTGCTGGGCTTCGACAACCTGGAGCAATACCTCAAGAAGCATCCCTATTTCGGTGCCACGGTGGGCCGGGTGGCCAACCGCATCGCCAAAGGCCGCTTCACCCTGGACGGCAAGACCTACACCCTGGCGGTCAACAACGGCCCGAACCATCTGCATGGCGGGCTCAAGGGCTTTGACAAGAAGCTCTGGCAGGCCGAACCGCAGGCCGGCGCGGCGGTTAAGTTCACCTACACCAGCCCGGACGGCGAGGAAGGCTATCCCGGCACGCTCGCAGTGCGCGGTCATGATGACCCTCACCGATGCCAACGAGTTGCGCCTCGACTACACCGCCACGACGGACAAGCCGACGCCGGTCAACCTGACCAACCACTCCTATTTCAACCTCGCGGGCGCAGGCAGACGTGCTCGGCCACGAGTTGATGCTCGCGGCCGACCATTACACGCCGTCGGACAGCACGCTCATCCCCACCGGCGAGATCAAGCCGGTCAAGGGCACGCCGATGGACTTTCACCAGGCCGCAGCCCATCGGCTCGCGCTTCGCCGCAACTTGCAGCCACGTCCCGATCGGCTACGACAACAACTTCGTGCTGAACTGCGGCGGCAAGGGTCTGGCGCTGGCGGCGCGCGTTCACGAGCCCGAGAGCGGCCGCGTGATGGAAGTCCATACCACCGAGCCCGGGGTTCAGCTTTACACCGGCAACTTCCTCGACGGCTCGCTCACCGGCAAACGCGGGGTCGTCTATCGGCAGCACGCCGGGCTTGCCTGGAGACGCAGCATTTCCCCGATGCCGTCAACCAGCCGAAGTTCCCTTCGATCATCCTGCGCCCCGGCCAGACCTACCGCCAGACAACGGTCTATCAATTTCAGCCACCAAGCCTGAGCCTCCGTATGAACCTGCACAGGAACTTGCCCGCAACACCGCACAGCAATTCACGCAAGAACTATGGGCGCCCGCCCCACTGGCTGGCCGCCGCGCCCGGGCGCGTCAACGTCATCGGCGAGCATACCGATTACAACGACGGCTTCGTCCTGCCGATGGCCATTGACCGTTACACGGTCGTCGCCGCCGCGCCCGCTACGCGATGGGGCGAAGCGGATTCAGCTCCGCTCTACGCGCGGGCGATGGTGCGGTCAGCGTTGATTTGAGCCAGCCGGTGAAGCCCGCGCCGAAGGGGGCGTGGTCGAATTACCCGGTTGGGGTGATCGCAGGGTTCCTGGCTCGCGGCGTGAATCCGGGCGGCTTTGACGCACTGATCCACTCGACCGTCCCGCTGGGCGGCGGGTTGTCCAGCAGCGCGGCGCTGGAAGTCGCCACCGCGACCCTGCTGGAAGCCATCACAGGCCAGAAGCTCGACCCGGTCGAGAAGGCGCTGCTCTGCCAGAAAGCCGAGCACGACTACGCCGGCATGCCTTGCGGCATCATGGACCAGTTCATCTCCGTCATGGCGCAAGGAGAACCATTTGCTGCTGCTGGATTGCCGCTCGCCGCCGCCCGGAATTGGTGCCGATGACCGATGCCTCGATGGCGCTGCTCATCGTCAACACCAATGTCAAGCACGAGCTGACCGGCGGTGAATACGCCAAGCGCCGCGCCCAATGCGAGCAGGCGGCCAAGATCCTCGGCGTGACCTCCCTGCGCGATGCCACCGCGCGACGGGCTCGAACGCGCCCGCGGCAAGATGGATGACGTGGTATTCCGCCGCGCCCGGCACGTCATCGGCGAGAATCGAGCGAACGGTCCATGCCGCCGAGGGCGTGCGCGCCTCCAATTGGCCGACGGTCGGCCAGCTCATGTATGCCAGCCACGCCTCGCTGCGCGACGATTACGAAGTTAGCTGCCCGGAACTGGACGCGGTAGTCGAGATCGCGGAAGGGATTGGCCCCAAAGGCGGTGTCGCTGGCTGCCGGATGACCGGCGGCGGCTTCGGCGGCTGCGCCGTGGCCTTGGTCCGGACCGACTCGGTCGCCGCCATTTCCGACCGCATCGCCTCCGAATACGAGCGCCGCACGCGGATTAAGCCTACGCTGTTCGTCTCCCGCCCTGCTGCCGGGGCGACGGTCCTGAAGCCCTGACCTGCCGCCCCGCAGCCGGAGCGCAGCCTTCAGGCTGCAGAAACGTTCGTACTGGCCGGAGCTACCTCGTAGGGCCGGCTGAGGGGAGTTCGAGTATTCTGCAGCCTGAAGGCTGCGCTCCGCACGCGTAGCATCGGTCTTGCTTTCAACGACCGAAGCGCCTACATGAGGTCATGGCCGAGCAGCAGCCCAATCCGACACGCACTCCTGCAGGCCCGCCCTACAACCCCGGCGTGCAAAAGCTGATCCAAGCCAAGCGCGAGTGGCACTACCAGCCAACCACCGAGGACTTGCGGCGGGGTTTCCGCGGATGGTATGAGCGGGGTTATCTGCCTCACTTCGATGCCCCAAACGTCACGCAGTTCCTGACCTTCATGCTGGATGATGCTTTCCCGGTCTGGCGCCGCCGGGAATGGGAACCGATCCTGAAGGAGCCAGATCATTCAATTCGTCGCCGCAAGCTCGAAGCCTGGCTGGACCGCGGTCACGGCGAATGCTGGTTGCGCCAGCCTGCGGTAGCGCAACGAGTCGAAGAGATCATGCGGGCGGAGGACGGGAAGGCCTACCGGCTCCAAGCCTGGGTAATCATGCCCAACCACGTACATGTGGTTGTGGATGTGTGGCAGACGCCCCTGGCGAGATTGCTCAATGAATGGAAAGGACGCAGTGCGCGCGAAGCCAACCAATTAATCGGGCGCCGAGGAAGGTTTTGGCAGCAAGAGAGCTTTGACACCTACGTTCGCGACCCGGACCAGTTGGCACGGGCTATCCATTATACCGAGCACAACCCGAGCAAGGGGATGCTAGTATGTGATATCAAGCAGTGGCTCTGGAGCAGCGCCCGCTGGCGCGACGAGTACAATCACCTACCCGGGCAGACGCAACCACCCGCCAACGAGGCATAGGAGCGCAGCCTTCAGGCTGCAGAAACGCTCGACGTGGTGGAGTGTCCGATTTGTTCGCAGCCGAAGGGAGTTCGTGAGTTCTGCAGCCTGAAGGCTGCGCTCCTATGGCGCTCGCAGCCGGGGTGCGCCCGGGAGCATTGGCCGGGACGCACGCACGATGCCGTCCGCTTAATCCACCACGCGCTTGCCCGCCTTGCGGGCCATATACTGCGACTTGATCCACTTGTAGGTGGCGCGCAGGCCGGTATCCAGCGGGGTGTTCGGGCTCCCAGTTGAGCATCTTCTTGATGAAAGTGTTGTCGCTGTTGCGCCCCGCCACGCCCCGCGGCGCGGTCAGGTCGTATTCGCGCTTGAGCTTGACCCCGGCGATCTTCTCCACCTTGGATACCAGCTCATTGACGGTGACCAGTTCGCTCGTGCCGAGGTTGATGGGCGTGGCGATCAGGTCGTCGCAGTGCATGATCATGTCAATGCCCTTCACGCAGTCATCGATATACATGAAGCTGCGGGTTGGGGTGCCGTCGCCCCAAATCATGATCGTGTGCTTGCCGGTGTCCATGGCCGTGATGACTTTGCGGCAGATGGCGGCCGGCGCCTTTTCGCGCCCGCCATCCCAAGTGCCCCACGGACCATAGACATTGTGGAACCGGGCGATGGCGGTCTTCAGGCCGCGTTCGGCCCAGTATTCCTGGCAGAACATCTCCGAGATCAGCTTTTCCCAGCCGTAGCCGCGCTCGGCCATCGCCGGGTAGGCGTCCGACTCCTTGAGCGCGCGCACGTTCGGGTCCTGCTGCAAGGTGATGTTGTAGGCGCAAGCTGACGACGAGTAGAAGTATCGGCGCGCGCCCGCCCGGTAAGCCGCCTCGATCATGTGCGTGTTGATCAGCACGCTGCGCAGGCATTCGACGCGGAACCGCTCGATGAACCCCATGCCGCCCATGTCCGCCGCCAGGTTATAGACCTCGACCGCGCCCTTCGCACAGGCGTTTGCAATTGTCCGGCTCGCTCAGGTCGAGCGTGCAGGCATTCCACGCCCGGCACGCGCTGATACCATTCCGGCAGCGGCTTCTTGTCCGCCGCGCGAATGCGGGTAAAGCCCTTGTTGCGGAAGTAGCGGGCCAACGCCCCGCCAATGAACCCCCCGCCACCCGTGATTACGATCAAATCATCCTTCCTGAGCTTCGGGTCCTTTTCAACCAGTCGTTTCTTTTCTGTTAGCATACTTGTTTCTTTTCTCGCCGTGCACCCGCGGCGCGTGTGACAGACCATGACGCGGCCTCTCAGGCTCTACCGCACGCAGTCGGCCCGGGAAGATGCCAACCAACCCGACCGCTGGCCAGCCCAAAAAGCGGCGCCGCGCTTGCGGTCAGGGCTGCATCAAGCTCGCCCGGAGCGCGAGCCGTCCCGGCTCGCAGCAACCACCGGCGCTCCCGGATTCCCTGGTTTTATGGGCATTGCTCGCGTTCCCGCGCGCTGCGAGCCGGGACGGCTCGCGGTCCGCATGGGAGCTTGATGCAGCCCTGGCTTGCGGAAGCGCGCACAGAAATCCTTGCTACTGAGCCGGGAATGACTAGCATCCGCGCTTCCTGCGAAAGGCGCAGGGCAGAGAAACATCCTGATACATGAAGAGTTACAATATTGCAGTTATCGGCGGCGACGGCACGGGCCCGGAAGTGGTCCGCGAGGCCGTCAAAGTCCTCGACGTTGCGGCGAAGAAGTTCGAACTCAAGCTCAACTACACCGATTACGACCTGGGCGGCGACCGGTATTTGCGCACGGGCGAGGCGCTGCCGGACAGCGTGCTGGCCGAACTGCGGAAGTTCCCTGCCATTCTGCTTGGCGCCATCGGGCATCCCGACGTGAAGCCGGGCATCCTCGAAAAGGGCATCCTGCTCCGCACGCGCTTCGAGCTGGAGCAGTATATCAACCTGCGCCCGGTCAAGCTCTACGACGAGCGCTTCTGCCCGCTCAAAGACAAGAAGCCCGAGCACATTGACTTCGTTGTCGTGCGCGAGAACAACGAAGGGCTTTACACCGGCGTGGGCGGTTTCGTCTTCAAAGGGACGCCCAACGAGGTCGCTGTGCAGGAAAGCGTCAACACGCGGCGCGGCGTCGAACGCTGCCTGCGCTATGCCTTCGAGCTCGCCCGCAAACGGAACAAGGAAAAGAAGCTGACGCTCTGCGGCAAGACCAACGTGCTGACCTACGCGTTCGACCTATGGGAACGCGCCTTCCACGAGATCGGCCAGAAGGATTACCCCGACATCAAGCGCGACTACGCGCACGTGGACGCCACCACCATGTGGTTCGTGAAGAACCCGGAGTGGTTCGATGTCATCGTCACCGACAACCTGTTTGGCGACATCATCACCGACCTGGGGGCGATGGTCCAGGGCGGCATGGGCATCGCCGCCGGCGGCAACATCAACCCGCAAGGCACCAGCATGTTCGAGCCGATTGGCGGCAGCGCCCCGAAATACACCAACAAGGGCGTCATCAACCCGCTGGCGGCGATTTGCGCGGGCCAGATGATGCTCGATTTCCTGGGCGAGACCAAGGCCGCCAAGGCCATCGAGGACGCCGTCATCAAGGTCACGCGCGAGAAGGTCAAGAGCCTCGCCGCCGGCAAGATGGGCTACAGCACCTCGCAAGTGGGAGATCTGGTCGCGGAAGCGCTCTAAGTCCGCAGCGCCCGATCCCGCGGACAGACCCGCAGTCCGCCAGGGTGGTATCTCGGAATGGCATAATCACCTGCGGAGCAAAGCGGCAGAGGACTGCCGCACTCCAAGACGCTGGCGCGCCCACCAATGCGCCCGAAAGCACGAAACGTCTTGGAGTGTGGCTTTCCCCTGCCGCTTTCTCGGAAACCCAGACTTGTCCATGCGACAGCCGGGGCTGAAGGTTAAGGTGCGAAGCTATGAAGCAAATCCTTGTCATTGACCGCGAATTTGGCGCCGGCGGCAGCACGATCGCCCAAAAAGCCGCCCAGCAACTCGGCTGGCCCTTGCTCGACCAAAAGCTGACCCAGGAGATCGCCCGGCTGGCCAACGTGCCCCCTGAAGCCTGCCGCCGCCGCGAGGAGCGCGTGGACCCCTGGTTGCAGCGGTTGGTCACGATTATCTGGCGGGGAAGCTTCGAGCGAAATCTGCCCTCGCCCGATATGGCTATTCTGGATACCGACCGGCTGGTAGCCTTGGTCAAGCAGGTTGTCGAGCAGGCCGTGGCGGCTGGGCCGTGCGTCATCGTGGGCCGTGGCGCGCCCTATTTTCTCCGTGGTCGCGCGGACACCTTCTGCGTGTTTCTCTACGCCTCGCGCGAACTCCGCTTCCGCCGCGTTCTGGAGCGCGCGGGCAATGCGGACGAGGCCGCCGAACTGGTGGACAGCATAGACGATGAGCGGCGGAAGTTCGTCAAACACTACTTCGGCCACGAATGGCCCGACCGGCACCTGTTCCACGCCATGCTCAACACCGCCATCGGCGACGACGCCACAGTTGAGGTGATTCTTCATCTCCTGCGCGCCGCCGATCAAGCGGGGGAGGCCCTCAAGACGTGAAGCCAGCGACAGGCGCTTGAAGACGCCGAGAACGCCCTCACCGCCTGCGCCAAGGAGCAAATCCGGCAAAGACATGCAACCCGTTGCATCTTTTTGCCTCCATGTTTTTGCCTTCCAAACGTCTGAGGGGCGCCTCGCTAGTGTAGTGTGTCAGAATCGCGCTTACACTTGCACGGGAAAGCGGCAGAGGGCAGCCGCACTCCAAGACGCTAGCGCGCGAACCTATGCGCCTGAAAACGCGAAGCGTCTTGGAGTGCGGCTGCCCTCTGCCGCTTTTGAATCTGCCCGAAAGGCAATGGCAGTTCTGAGACACCACACTAGCCCTTGAGCTTCCGCTCCAGAATCTCACCCGCCAAGGCAGGGTTTGCCTTGCCCTTGCTCAGCTTCATCACCTGGCCTTTGAGGAAATTCAAAGCGGCGGCTTTGCCGGCCTTGTAATCCGCCGCCGGACCGGGGTTGGCGGCGATCGCCTCGTCGCAGAGCTTCTCGATGGCGCCCGCATCGCTCACCTGCGCGAGGCCTTTTTCTCGAATAATGACCGTGGGCGATTTGCCCGTTCTCACCATTTCGGATATAACGACCTGCGCAGTTGCGCTATTAGCAATGTTGTTCTCGACCAGATTAGCCAAGTCCACAATGAAACCATGTGTTGGATAAGGCCTGATCTCGTCGATTGTCCCCTCGGAGGGGAGCATTGATGAAGGCATTTTGCCCTGCTTGGCGATCTCTGCCTGTAGGTTATTGATAACAAAGTTGGCGAGCATCTTGATCTTCTTTGCTCTCCGCTCACCTTCAACTTGGGCGGGTATCCCTCTTACTTCTTCCTCAAAGTAATTTCCTAGCGGCACATTCCACACGAACGTTTGCGCATCCGATGCCGGCAACTGGTAGTCGCGCATAAACCGCTGCTTGCGCGCGAGCGGCAGCTCCACCACGCGGCTTTGCACCTCGGACACCCAGGCCTCCGTCGGCTGGAAGGGCATCAGGTCAGGCTCGGGGAAGTACCGGTAGTCGTGTGCGTGTTCCTTGGTGCGCATCTCCTCGGTCATGCCCGCGACATCGTCCCACCGGCGGGTGGATTGGATCAGTTTGCCGCCGCTTTTGAGCACTTCGATCTGGCGCGGGATTTCATACTCCAGCGCCCGGCGCACGCCGCTGAAGCTGTTCATGTTCTTGATCTCGATCTTGGCGCCGAGTTCCTGCTGACCCTTGGGGCGCACGCTCACGTTCACGTCGCATCGCACCATGCCCTTTTCCATGTCGCAGTCGCTGACGCCGCCATAGATGAGGATTTCCTTGAGCGCGTTCAGATACTCGTACGCCATGTCCGCGCTGGTGAGGTCCGGCTCGGAGACGATCTCCATCAAGGGCACCCCGGCGCGGTTGAAGTCCACGCCGCTGTTGCGCTCGAAGTGGAAGTTCTTGCCGACATCCTCCTCGAGATGCGCCCGGGTGATGCGCACCCGCGCCGTGCCGCCGTTGAACTCGAAATCCACGTAGCCGCCGACGGTCGAGGGCTTGTCGTATTGCGTGATTTGGTAGTTCTTGGGCATGTCCGGATAGAAGTAGTTCTTACGGTCGAACTTGGCGTAGCGGCTCACCGTGCAATTGAGCAGGAAACCGGTAAGGGCGGTGAGGCGGAGAGCTTCCTCGTTGGCGACCGGCAGCACGCCCGGGAGGCCCAGGCAGACGGGGCAGACATGGGTATTGGGCGGCGCGCCGAACTGATTGGCGCACCCGCACCACATCTTTGACTTCGTTTTGAGCTGGACGTGGGTTTCCAGGCCGATAACCGCTTCGTAGTCCATAATGCCGGCGGAGTGTTACCACAGATGAACACAGATGGACATAGATAAATAGCCCCGGCGTGGGTCAGCCAAGCGTGCTCGCCAGGTTAGTGGGTGTCCCCTGCCAACATCTGTGTTCATCTGTGTCCATCTGTGGTTTTCCTCCGTTGTTGTAACCTTTCGCCCCTTTGCGGCTCAGTGTACCTTGAACGGCGTAATATGAAGTGCGCGGAACTGCTAGCGATGCTGAACGAATACGTGGATGGCACGGTGGACCCGGCCATCTGCGAGGAGTTCGAGAAGCACATGGCCGGGTGCAACCCCTGCCAGGTGGTGGTGGACAACATCCGCAAGACCATTACGCTCTATAAGGCCGGCAAGCCCTACGAGTTGCCCGCCGATTTCCGCCAGCGGCTGCACGCCGACCTCCGGCAACGGTGGAAAGAGACACACCCCCAAACGGTTTGAGCACCGGACCTCACTGAACAAGACCAATCGGCATGGATCCCGTAACGTGGCTCATCGTCGCAGGGGCAATTGTGGCCTTCCTGCTGTTCAAACGGCTCACCCTGGCAAGCCCGGCAACCGCGCGCGAATGCCTGAAGAAGGGCGCAATCGTCATTGATGTGCGCAGCCAAGGGGAGTTCAAGGAACGCCATCTGCCTGGAGCGGTGAACATTCCCCTCGACACACTGCGCGAGGGCATCGCCCGGCGCGTCCCGGACAAGGAAAAGCCGCTCTTGCTGCACTGCCTGAGCGGGGCGCGCAGCGGCCTCGGCAAGCGTATCCTCAAACAGATAGGCTACCGCAACACCTTCAACCTCGGTTCTTTCGGGCGAGCAGGGAGAATCCTCCGGGCGCAGAGCTAGCCCCGCCGGGAACATTAGACCAGCAGTGTGTCTAAGAACCGCGTGCTTGGTAGCAGCCGACGTAGGGAGGCTCTGATGAAAGGCAGAACGACTGATTTCCCAGGCGATTTGAGCCTCCTTACGTCGGCTGCTACAGTCCCCCGCTTCAGTGCTTCATCGCCTTCAATTCCTTCTCAAACTTCTCCACCTTGGGCTGAATGACGAGGCGGCAGTAAGGCTGGTTCGGATTGTCGCGGTAGTAATCCTGGTGGTAGTCCTCGGCTTTATAGAACGCTTTGAGAGGCACGATTTGAGTCACAATGGGCCGGCCGAAATGCTTCTGGGCTTCCGCTTTTGAGCGCTCCGCCGTCTCCTTCTGGGCCTCACTGTTATATAGAATGATCGAGCGGTATTGCGTTCCGACGTCGGCGCCCTGGCGGTTGAGGCTGGTCGGGTCATGCACGTCCCAAAAGGTCTGGAGCAGCTTGGCGTAGGACAGCACCTTCGGGTCAAACTGTATCTGAACCACCTCGGCGTGGCCGGTCTTGCCGGTGCACACCTCCTTGTAGGTCGGGTTCGGCGTTGTGCCTCCGGCAAAGCCGCAGGTGACCGATTTAACCCCTGGGAGCATCTGATAGAGCGCCTCGGTGCACCAGAAGCAGCCTCCGCCTAGCGTGGCAGTCTCAAGTTGATTAGTGGAGCCATTCATAATCCTGGTTTGGGCCGTCCCGCCCAGTACCCCCGCGAGCAGCAGGCCCACGGACAAGGCAAGCGGAAGTCCGAAGCCCGAAGCTCGAAGCCCGAAAGCATGCCGAACCGGGAAACCCGATAACGGCGGGCGCTTAGGCTGTGGGCGTTGATACGCAGATATTCGCTTCATCACTTCAGGGAAACCCTCGCACATAATCCCGCCGCTGGCGAACGGCTCGGTCTGGAAGCCACGCTCGCCCCGGAATGTCCGAGCTCCGATATGCCCAAGCCGTGCCCGCCTGAAGAATCCATGCTGCGCACTTGACGCGCAGGACGCAACTCACGTTATCGGCCCCTGGGAGCGCCGGCATCCCTGCCGGCGTGCTCTCGCGGGACACTTTGGGGTTTACCTCAAATCGGGCGATGTTGCAAGGTGCCGGCAGGGATGCCGGCGCTCCCAGGGCCAGGGCCGATAACATGAGTTGCGCCCTGACGCGCAAAAAGGGGCAAAAAAGCCTTGCCTCGCCGGCTAGAATGTGTTACATAGTTAGTACTCAGGTTAGAAGCAAAAGGAGCAATTTGAAGTTGAGGCGGCAGGATTGGGTGGTTGCATTGCTTGGGGTCGCCATTAGAGGTTTGTGGTGGCGATATCATCGGGGGGGTGTGGACTGTGTCGGACTCCGCAACAGCTTTTTTCCCGGTCCCCCTTTAGATTCAGGTGCTGTGAGTCGGGTCCTCGGTCGCACATGAACTCCCGTATCTGCATATGCTGTGGCGAACCGATGCCTGAAGGAGGGAACGCATTGTCGCGCAATCCGAATATTTGCGCCTCTTGCTCCAGCCTGGCCGACGGAATGGAGGAAATCACCGCAAATGAAGTCGTTCGCCTTCCCTCCGAAATGGACCACGCCCTGGGGAGAACCGAGGCATCTCACGCGGACCGGCCGACGGACAAGGCCGCGTAACCAGCCGCTGATCCCTTTCCGATCCGGGCTTAGCTGGACCTCGACCTCAGAGGGCCGACTCATCTGCCTCGGCCCGCCGACGAGCCGAGGAGAAACTCTTCCAAAGCTTGTATAGTGGCCCAAGCCACTTCAGACCGGCCGCCACCCGTTTGACCCAGGAATCCGGGCGGCGGGAACCGCGCGCCAGCAGGAAGCCCGCGAGCGGCGCCAGCAGGAGCAACCAAGGCGCGAATTCGCGCGAGGTGCGGGTTGCCCCGCTCACCCATCCGAAGGTGGAGCGCAGGTTTTGGAGTTCGGTCTCGACCACGAGGCGATTCAAGCCGCTTTCCGTCAGCAGCGCGGCTTTTTCGCGGTCCAATTCCTCTAGCTCTTTTCGTCCAAGCACGCTTTGTCCTTCTTGAGTTCGGCCAGGGTAGCTGAGAACGGCGCCCACTTTTTCAACCGGCTGCGCAAGCGCCAGAAGCCGATAATGGTGGCCACCAGGTAAATCAACATCAGCCCGATGATCACGTCCAGCCGGTTTGCCCTGATGCAAACGGCCACAATCGTGATCGTAGCCACCAACAGGGTCATCACCGCCAGGATGGAGGCGATGCCCGCCAGCGCCACGATCTCGAAGAACCTCCACCGTTCTTCCTGCAGCTCAACCAGCACTAGCTCCAGCCGGTTGTGCGCAAGAGCCACCGCCGCCTGCAGCAGCCGTCCCACTGACGAGAGGATCCCTCCGCTAGTTTCCGCCGGCTCTTCCATGAACGCTTACTTGCGCGCCACCAGCACCCCCAGCAGCAGCCCCACCCCAAGGGCGATGCCGATGGATTCATAAGGATGTTCGCGAATCGTCTCATCCGTGGCCTTGGTCGCCGCGGAAGCCTTTTCGCCCAGACGCTGATAGTTGGCTTTGGCCGACTCGAGTGCCGCGGTCAGCCGGCTCCGGACTTCGCTGACCTTGTCCCCGGTCTGTCCGGCTGTGGCCTTGATCAGTTCCTCGGCATCGTGCATGACTGTCTTGAGGTCGCTCTTCAGTCTTTCATTCGCTTGTTGCGTCGTCATCGTCTTCCTTTCCCTTAATTAGCGTTGACAACCACAATATCCTCCACGGCCTGCGAACCGCAACAGGAAAAGCTGATAAAAAGCTGGCGGCAGTTGCGGGTTGGCAAATGGCGAGGAAGCGACTACAAAGACGGGCAACCGGAATGACCATGAAACCTTCAGTCTGCAGCCTGCGCGCAAGGGAATGAACCTGCCGAACAAACTGACGATCTCTCGATTCGTTCTCACCATCGCGTTCCTGGTGGCGATGTTCTCGCAAGTCGCTTACCACCAAACCGTTGCGCTGGTGCTATTTGTCGCCGCCGGCGCCAGCGACTTTCTGGATGGCCAAATTGCGCGGCGGCGGCAGCTTATTACCAATTTTGGCATTCTCATGGACCCGCTGGCGGACAAGATCATGGTTTGCTCGGCCTTCATCGCCTTTGTCGGGCTGAACTGGATGCCGGCGTGGATGGTGGTCATCATCGTGGCCCGGGAATTGGCCATCACTGGCCTGCGTCTGCTCGCGGCGGCCAAGAATGTCGTGCTGGCGGCGGAGGGTTACGGCAAACACAAGACCATTTCGCAAATCGTCGCCATCATCGCCATCCTTGTCCTGGCCAGCTACAACGAGTGGGGTCCAGCGGGTCAGGCGATCTTTGGCTTCCAGTGGCCGGGCCAGGATCCTTGGATAGCATGGTTCGCCGAACTCGCCAAATGGGTCGCGGTGGCGCTCACCTTCATCTCGGGCTGTCTCTACCTCTGGCACAATCGCGCCCTCTACCTCCAGGATTTGTGAAGCTCTGGATCGCTCAAGGGTTTGGCATCGGACGCATTCGGGTGGCGCCGGGCACGTTCGGGTCGCTGGTGGGACTGCTCTGGTTCGGGGTGCTGCTTGCGGCGGGAAACCTGTGGCTATTCGCCGCGGGGACACTCGCCGCCATTGCCCTTTCCGTTTGGTTATGTGGCGAGGCGGAGAAAGCTCTCGGGAAGAGGGACCCGGGCTCGGTCGTGCTGGACGAAATTGCGGCCATGCCCCTCTGCTTTATGGGGTGGGTGGTCATCGAAGTATGGAAGACCGGGGCGCTGCCTGCCTTCGCCTGGTTTTTCTCCGCTCAAGCGTGGCCGACGACCCTCGGGGTATTCGTTGCCTTCCGCTTCTTCGACGTCGCCAAGCCCTGGCCCGTGTTCCAGAGCCAATCGTTACCCGGCGGCTGGGGGGTGACCATAGACGACGTGCTGGCGGCGGTTTATGTCAATGTGGTTGTGTTGCTGGTCTATGCCGGAAAGACGCTGCTGTAGTCGGGCGGGTGTGAAGGCTGGGCGCGCACGTTGGTTGAGGGGTTACATGGGTTGCAGAAGGTGCGTCAGTTACATGAGTGGCATGAGTTGCATGGGTTGCATGGGTTGCATCGTTACGGAGGACCGGCGCGGACCCCTCGTGTAACCCGTGTAACCGCTAACCTTGTGACCGTTCTAGCGCCGGGCCGGGGGAGCCGGTGTCGGCAGCGGCAAAGTATCGCCTGAGCCGCCCTGCGTGGATTGATACACCGCGGGCTTTAGTCCACTCAACGGATTGTGGTGGCGCCAGGCAGCCCAGGTCCAGACGGCGCCCACGAGGACGATCACGGCGCCCAGGACTGCCAATCCCTTTCGCCAGTCCACCCGCGAAAGCTGCAGCATGACGAAATCAATCACCCCGCGCGGATGCTCGGATAGCGGGGGCGGCTCGGAGAACTTGTTGGTCTGCGCCAACTCGGCGTCCAGCGTCGCCATGACTCGCGGCACGTCCAGCTTGAGCAACGTCGAATAGCCCCGTACAAAGCCGCGAATATAAACAGGCGCCGAAAACACGTCGTAGTTCCCCTCCTCCAGGGCACGGAGATGGTCGGCGCGGATCTTCATGATCTCAACGACCTGCTGGACCGAGAGGTTCTTGGCCTCGCGGGCTTGGCGGAGTTGGTCGGCGACTGCGGACATGACCCCTATTTCTATACGGTTCCCTGGCGGTCTTGGCAATCCCGGAAAACAGCGTCTCTGGTTTCCATCAGGGCTGCATCAAGCTCCCATGCGGACCGCGAGCCGTCCCGGCTCGCAGCGCGCAGGAACGCGAGCAATGCCCATAAAACCAGGGAATCCGGGAGTGCCGGTGGCTGCTGCGAGCCGGGACGGCTCGCGCTCCGGGCGAGCTTGATGCAGCCCTGGGTTTCCATAAGGGCCCCCGCAGAACCCAACGCTGCGAATCGGGGTGCGCGGAAAGCGGGGCCTCCGAGCCCGTCGGCTTCATTTCCTCACAGGCCGTCGCGCCGGTTGCCGGAGTTTGGGCGGGCGGCCGCGCTTGCCCTTCTGCCAGGGCCGCGAGCCCGCCCGCTCCTGCTGCCGGAACCGATCCTCAATCTGGCAGAAGTCACACAACACAGCGTAGTGCTTGCGCTTGCCGCCGCAACGAGCGCAGCGCCCCAAGGCGATCTGCTTCTTCTGCCAGCGATACTGGCGGGACTTTTTCATCTATGCCTACGCTGGCAGAACAGGGCCGAGTTCGTCACGCGCGAAATGGGGCAAACGAGCCGCCCCTGGACGGCCTTCGCGCCAGCGCTGCATGGTCCGGTGTTTGAGGTTTGATAATCAAATCTCGGGGTGAAACAACGCCACCGCGCACTTTATGTCCCGTTTCATCTTCCCGCACACCAGGTTGCACAACGAGAAGATCATCGGGTCCGCTATCTCGTAGCGGACGGAAATCCCCTCGCGCTGGCGTTTGACCAAATGATGATTGTGCAGCACGCCCAGGTGCTTGGAGACATTGGCCTGCTTCATACCGCAGGTCTCCACCAACTCGCCGACCGTCAGCGGCCCCTCGTGCAGGGCCTGGAGAAGGATCAACCGGCTGGGCTCCGACAACACACCAAAAAGGCGCGCCACCGCCTCAAGCTGGGCCAAGGACATTCCTGGGGGCTTAAGCGTTGACATACTACTGCATAAGCATACAATAATGCGTACATAGACCACACTAATGCCTGAAGCAAGCAGAATCATGCTATGAAAACCATCTCTTCCCTCACGCTCAGCAGCCTGCTTTGTGGGTTCGCCCTCACCGGCACTGCCGCCACGTCCACCATCCTGGGCTGGAACAACCTTGGCATGCACTGTATGGACAGCGATTACTCTGTCTTTTCCATACTGCCGCCCTACAACACGCTCGAGGCGCAGCTCATTGTCGGCGGCCAGTTGGTCACCGACGGCGCCGGCTACAGCGTCACCTACCAGGCCGTCGCCGATCCGAGCGGCTCGATCAACACCACCGCGATTGGCAAAGGCAACTTTTACGACTACACGCTCGACCTTTACGGGCCGCTCGCGCCGGACATGGGTCTCAAGGGCCGGGGCATGCCGGGTCCGGCCAACACGCCGCAGAACAGTATCTTTGAAAGCCTGGACCAGCCTGCGGAGGGGGTTTTTACTCCGGTCAATTGGTGGCACGCCGAGGGCATTCCCCTTTCGCCCTTTGACGATGCCCTTCATAAGAACTCTTATCCACTGATGCGCATGATCGCCTGGAATAGCGCGAACCAGCCGATCGCTACCAATGACGTGGTCCTGCCGGTATCCGATGAAATGGATTGCCGCACCTGCCACGCCTCCGGCACCCAAGCCGCGGCACAGCCGACGGCGGGCTGGGTTTGGGACGCCCTGCCCGAGCGTGACTACCGGCTCAACATCCTCCGCCTGCACGACGAGCGCCAGTTTGCGCTCTATCCAACCCTTTACGCGGCGGCACTGGCCACCAACCACTATAACCCGGCGGGCCTTTACCGCCGCGTCACGGCAGACGGCAAGCCCGTCCTCTGCGCCCTGTGCCATTCCTCCGAAGCCCTGCAAACCAAGAGCTTCCCCGGCGTCCTGTCGCTCACCGCCGCCATTCACTCCCGCCACGCGGGAGTCCTGGATCCCGACTTGAATATCACGCTCAATGATTCCGCCAATCGGGCGGCCTGCTACCGTTGCCATCCGGGTTCCACGACCCGCTGCCTGCGCGGTGCGATGGGCAGCGCGATCGCCGCCGACGGCTCGATGGAGATGCAATGCCAGAGCTGCCATGGCAACATGGTGGCGGTAGGCAACCCTAACCGGGTCGGCTGGCTGCAGGAACCCAATTGCCAGGCCTGCCACACCGGCACCGCCACCAGCAACGCCGGCCAGATCCGTTACACGTCCGCTCTCGATGCCGGGGGTAACCTGCGCACGAATGTAAATCAGACCTTTGCCACCACGCCCAATACCCCTCCCACCTCCAACCCCGCGCTCGGCCTCTCAATGTACCGCTTCTCGGTCGGCCATGGCGGCCTGCAATGCTCCGCTTGCCACGGCTCGACGCACGCGGTGTTTCCCACCTCGCACCCTAATGATAATCTTCGCAACGTCGCCCTCCAGGGCCACGCCGGCACGATGTCCGAGTGCACCGCCTGCCACACGACTTCGCCCAGCACCACCACCGGCGGCCCGCATGGCATGCACCCCGTGGGACAGGCCTGGGTGAGCGCGCACGAGCACGCCTCCAAAACCGGATGCTCCGGCTGTCACGGCTCGGATTCCCGCGGCACGGTGCTTTCGCGGATGCTGGCCACCCGGACAATTAGCGGTCAGACCCTCTTCCAGGGCGCCATCGTGAGCTGCTACAACTGCCACAATGGACCGAGCGGTGATGGCTCGCCTCCCGCACTACCCACGGTGACCGGCGTTGTCACGAATACCACCAACGACAAATCGGTGGCCATGCTGCTCCCAATCAACGGAACCGGAGCCTATCCGCGGATCATCACGCAGGCTACCAACGGCACGGTTGGTGTGAGCACCAACACCCATTTGGCCATCTATTTCCCAAACCCGGGCTTTGTCGGCACGGACCGTTTCACGTTCGCCGCCTATAATGGCTCCCGGAACTCAACCCTCGCCACCGGCACAATCACCGTAGCCCAGGGACCGTTCTCCATTGGCGCCTCGGCCTATGTGCCGCCGACTTATCCCGCCGCCTTGCCGGTTGCCTTCACCGTGGTGCCCACAGTCACCAACAACGCCGCACCCGTGACCTTCGACTGGGACTTCGGCGACGGCTCCGCGCACAGCACCAACCAGTACGCCGCTCATGCGTATGCCTCGCCCGGCACCTATAATTGGAGAGTGGTTTCGACAGTCTCCACCGCCTCCACCAGCAACAGCGGCGCCATCGTCATCGGCGGCCCGGTACAACTGACCCTGGCGCACGCCGGGGGCCAGTTGGCTCTATCCTGGCCCGACACCATCGCCGATACGCTGCTCGAAAGCAGCACCAGCCTCGGTCCCTTGGCGCAGTGGCATGCGGTGACTAATCTGCCTGCGGCGGGATCGGGCGTTATCAGCCTCCCAGTGCCTGCCACAGGTAACGAATACTTCCGCGTCCGCCGGCCCTGGTAACCGGGTTATTTGATCGGCGGCTTTTCTTTGTGCCACTGCGTGGCCTGCTCGTAAGCATGGGCCAGGCGCAGGATCGCTTCCTCGCCGAAAGGCTTCCCGAGAAGCTGCAAGCCGATGGGGAGGCGTGGCGGCGGGCCTTCGCCGGGCCGAAGTGGAGGCTCCAGCGGGCCAGGGACAGGCTCTGGCCACGCAGGCGGGCCGGTGAAACCGCAGGGCACCACCAAACCGCACAGGCCGGCCAGGTTGCACGAGATGGTGAAGATGTCCATCAGGTACATCTGCAAGGGGTCTTCGGCCTTCTCGCCAATCTTGAAGGCGGCGGTCGGCGAGGTCGGAGTGACGATGGCATCCACTTGCTCGAAGGCCTTCAGGAAATCGTTGCGGATCAGGGTGCGGACCTTCTGCGCCCGCAGGTAATAGGCGTCATAGTATCCGCTGCTCAGCACGTAGGTGCCCAGGATGATCCGCCGCTTCACTTCCTCGCCGAACCCCTGGCCGCGGGTCTTGCCGTAAAGCTCGATCGGGTCTGCCCCATTGACCCGCAGGCCGTAGCGGATGCCGTCAAAGCGCGCCAGGTTGGCGCTGGCCTCGGCGGTGGCGATGATGTAGTAGGTCGCCACTGCGTAATCGGTGTGCGGCAGGGACACTTCCACCACCTCTGCGCCCAGCTTCGAGAATTGCTGCACCGCGGCTTCCACCGCCTGCTTTATTTGCGGGTCCAGGCCGCCAATCATGTATTCTTTGGGGAGCCCAAGCTTCAACCCCTTGATGTCGCCGGTCAGCGTGGCCGCGTAATGGGGCACCGGCTGCGGCACGCTGGAGGAGTCGCGCGGGTCGTGACCGCCAATGACACCCAGCACCGTCGCAGTGTCGCGCACGTCTTTGGTGAAGCAGCCGATCTGGTCCAGCGAGGACGCGTAGGCCACCAGCCCATAACGGGAGACGCGTCCATACGATGGTTTCAGCCCCACGCAACCGCACAACGAGGCCGGCTGGCGAATCGAGCCGCCGGTATCCGAGCCTAGCGCCGCCACACATTCATCCGCGACCACCGCGGCCGCGGAACCGCCCGAGGAACCGCCCGGAATGCGCGACGTGTCCCATGGATTGTGCGTCACCTGGAAGGCCGAGTTCTCCGTCGAGCTGCCCATCGCAAACTCGTCCATGTTCAGCCGCCCAAACACCACCGCCCCGGCGGCCTTCAGCTTCTCGATCACTGTCGCGTCGTAAGGCGAGACGAAGTCCTTGAGGATGCGGGAACCGCAGTTAAGCGGCTGACCCTTCACCGCGATGACGTCCTTGACGCCGACCGGCACGCCAAGCAACGGCCGTTGGGCGTGCGTCTGGCCCGCGGCCAGCGCCTGGTCGGCGGCGTCCGCCTGGGCCAGCGCGTCCGCCGTGTCATAACTGATGAACGCGCGGATTTGGCCATCCACCCGCTGAATCCTGTCCAGGCACGCTTGTGTGGCCTCCCGCGCCGAGACCTGGCGTCCGGCCAGCCTGGCCGTCAGCTCGGAAATCGTTAGTTGGTTCAACATGACATGCCCTCGGCCTGGAATCTGGCCGCGGAACTTCGTGAAAGTGCCCAATACCGCGACAGAAGGCGAGCCGGAAATGGGCTCCGGCGGAGCGCGCGGACCTTCACGACCAATGCCACCAGAATTCGTGTGATGGCTAATACCCGGAGCCGTGGTTGCGCTCCTCGTTGGCTCTGGCTTGGCCAGGTTGGGATTTCCCCTGCGGCGGCCCGTTCGCTGGTGGTGCAAATCGGGCACTCATGCTATCTATCAGTCTATGTCAAACGAAGGCCAACCAGGCGCGGGCACCCTGTCCGTATGGGCGGGGGAAGAGAAGAACTCATGGTGGGGGGCGACGCAAGTGCCGGTCGTCCATAGCGTGGCGTTCGGCTACCCGGATGTGGACCAGTGGCAGGCCGCCGCGCTAGGGCAGACGCCGGGCCACATTTACAGCCGCAACACCAACCCGACTGTGCTGGCCTTCGAGAATAAGGTGCGGGTGCTGGAGGGCGCCGAGGCCGCGACGAGCTTTGCCTCCGGCATGGCCGCCATCAGCAACAGCCTCTTCAGCCTGCTGTCGCCGGGCGACCGGTTGGTCTCGGTGAAGGACAGCTATGGCGGGACTAACCGGCTGTTCCTCGATTTCCTGCCCCGCTTCCAGATCCAGGTCGAGCTGTGTGACACGACCGACCACGAAGCCATTGAGGCCGCGATTGCCAAAGGCTGCCGCGTGCTTTACCTGGAAACCCCGACCAATCCGACCCTCAAAGTAGTGGACATCGCCCGCCTGGCCGAGGCGGCGCACAAGGTCGGCGCGACGGTTGTGGCCGATAACACCTTCGCCACGCCGATCAATCAGACGCCGCTGACCCTGGGCGTGGACCTGGTGCTGCACAGCGCGACCAAGTTCCTCGGCGGCCATGCCGATGCGCTCGGCGGCGTTGCCTGCGGCCCTGCAAAGCTGGTGGGGCAAATCCATCACCACCGGGAAATCACCGGCGCGTCCCTGGACCCGATGGCGGCTTACCTGTTGCTGCGGGGCATGAAAACCCTGCACCTGCGCATCCGGCAGCAGAACGAGAGCGCCTTGCAGATCGCCCGTTTCCTGGAAGCGCAGCCCCAGGTCAGCCAGGTCTTCTATCCTGGCCTCCCTTCTCACCCGCAGCATGAGGTTGCCCGGCGCCAGATGCGCGGCTTCGGCGGCGTGCTGAGTTTTATGCTCAAGGGTGGCTTCGACGCCGTGCGTGCCGTGCTGCCGCGCCTGCGGTATGCCCACCTGGCCGCCAACCTGGGCGCCGTCGAGACCATTGCCGGACCACCCAGGACCACCAGCCACGTTGAGTGCACGGCGGAAGAGCGCAAGGCAATGGGCATCCCGGAGGGCTTAATCCGCTACTCGGTTGGAATCGAGGACACGGAGGATTTGATTGGCGATCTGAAGCAGGCTCTAAGCCCGGCTGGTTGTCAGTGATGCCTTTGGGCCACAGCCCGTTGGTGCGTGCTCCCGTGGAATACCTGCGGACACACGCGGGGCCTGGTCAAGATGATTCCAGCCGAGCAGTATCGAATGCAACTTCAGGTCACAACCAACGTCCACCATCAGCGGTGGGAGCCAGCCGCCAAAGGCTGCCAATTGGGAAATGAGCTGAACGGCTGGCTCCCATCCGCTGCATGGTGTGAGTGGAACTGTTCCTGAGCGGCCTGGCGGTAAACGGCCACGTGGCGGCTTCGACGCAGAACGAAGGGGCGAATGCAGAAGGAAGAAGGCAGAAGGCAGAAGTCCGGGTCGAGGCCACCCTGAGCCACCCCGAGGCTCCCCTCAGGCCATCTGGTGGCCAACCGGTAGGCACCCTGAGGCCACCCTGAGGCCACCCTGAGGCTACCCCGAGGCTACCCCGAGGCTACCCCGAGGCTACCCCGAGGCTACCCCGAGGCTACCCTGAATGATTGGGGAGTTTACGTTTGGGCTGAAAGCGGTTCAAATCCCGCCATACCGATAGGGCCGCTTCGCTCGCAGCATTTAAGCATGCCGCGATCATTAACACGCTCCGGGGCTGCCAGCTCTTCGCCGGCCTCGGGGCGGGCGACTTGCATGCTGTCGCTGAGATCACCCTCGTCAAATCAATGCTCAATGACCCGCCGCGAAATGACCACCCGGGCTTCCGGGATCTGAGGTCCTGAATGAGCAGGCACTCCAGGCGCTTCAGGCGGCGCGGTCCGTGCCGGCAGCCCGGCTGCGGGCGCAAGTTTTTGCGTTCGCTTCACTCTTGTGCGGCTAAACTAAGCGGGTGAGCCGCATTCGGCGAGGTTACGAGGACCGGTTCCGGGCGCTGCTGCGGCGCGCCCGGGCGCGACGGTTGGAGCAGGGCGTGCTCTGGCTGGTCGCCAAGGCCCGGCGCTTGAGCGCGAGCGACGGCCTTTCCCTGGCCGACGCGCTGGCGGAGGTCTATGAACAGCTCGCCTCCCGCCGAGCCTTCCAACAGTCCGCTTCCCAGCCAGCGCCTGTCCTGTTCCTGTGCGATGCGGGCCTGGGCGGGCTGGCGCGGTGGCTGCGGGGCGCGGGGTACGAGGCTGCCTGGCAGCCGGACATCGCGGACGACGAATTGCTGCGCCAGGCGCGCAAGCTCGCCGCCACCGTCCTGACGACGGACGCGATGCTGATGGAGCGCCGCGTCCTGCGTGACCGGATCATCCCCGCGTTCTGGCTGCCGCCGACGCTGAGCATCCCGGAGCAACTGGCGCTGGTGTTCCGCGAGTTTGGTCTGGCGCCGCAGGCGCCGCGCTGCATGAGCTGCGGCGGCGCACTGCGCCGCGTTTCCAAAGAGGCCCTGCGGGAGCGCATTCCGCCCCGGACCTATCGCTGGCTGGAGGAGTTTTTCGTTTGCGCCCGCTGCGATAAGCTCTTCTGGCACGGCACGCATTGGCACCGGATTGTGGCGGCGCTGGACAAGCTTCGTGATGGGCCGGACGCCGCCAGCTCGTCGCCGGGCACTAATCCTGGCGAGATTTAGCGAGCAAAGTGGGACGTGCGGAGTCTAGTCACGTCTTAGGCCGCTTGCAAGGTTTTAATCTTCTGTCTGCGACTTTTACTACTGGCATTCGTCCTGCGGTGAGTTCACCGTAAAAGTGATATGGCGAGCATCGCGATCCATTGGACCGGACTTGCCGACCTGATACATGGTCACGCAAACACAATTGGCGCTGAACGACGCGGCCGAATGGCTGGGCGATTGGCATCCGCTGGCCGAGCAACTCGGCTCGACGGACGGCCTCGTCACGCTGGGCTCGGTCTCCGCCACGCTGCGCCGGGCGCCTGTCCATAGCCTGGCCTCGCTCGGCCAGTTCCTGCGCGATTACCAGACCCGAATCCTCCTTCCCTTCGAACTGCCCGCTATCCAGCGCGCTTACGGGCACGCGTCGCGCCACGAGGTGCGCGAGTTGATCGCGCTGGACCAGGACCTCGCCGCGCAACCGCTCCTGCAGGCCTTCGCCGCCGCCAGCCGCCGCGTCGGCCAAAGCCAACTGCGCAAGCTGCGCCCGCTGCGCGACCAGCGTGTCGTGCAGCGCTACCTCGGCGCCGTCGAGCAGGGCGAAGCGAGCGGCTGGCACACGCTGGTGTATGGCTTGACGATGGCCGTCTATTCATTGCCCTCGCGCCAGGGCTTGCTCGGCTACGCCCACCAGACTACGCGCGGCTTCATCCATTCTTCCGCGCGCATGTTGCGGCTCTCCGAGCATCAATGCCGCGACCTGTTCGACAGCCTGTGCGCCGATCTGCCGGAGGCGGTTGAGACCTTGCTGGCGGATCACAGCGTGGTGGGAGAGCCTCTATAACGCTTGCCTGTGGCCCTGAGGTTGACTCAGCGGGCGAGTCACGGTAATTGTCGTCCATGAGCCGGTCAGAATCAGCAGCCTGACCAGGGATTCGGTCGAGACCTTTGGCCGTTTTGGGCGATGACAGCACGCAAAATCTATGAGAAACTCCTGGCAGGTTCCAGGAACGTTCGGTTTGAGGACTTGTGCAAGGTGGCTAAGGCATTTGGCTACCGGTTGGATCGAATCAGCGGCAGCCATCACATTTTCGAGCACCGTGGGGCGACGCGCCCTCTGAATTTCCAGAATGACCGCGGCCAGGCCAAGCCTTACCAAATCCGGCAATTCCTCCGCGACATCGAGGAATTCCATCTGGACCTGAACGATTGAGCATATGCGCGACTACCATATCAACGTGTTTTACAGCGAAGAGGATGGCGGCTACATCGCCGACATCCCTGATCTAAAGTCCTGCTCGGCCTTTGGCCGCACCCCGGATGAGGCACTGCGCGAGGTTCAGATTGCCAAGAAGGCATGGCTGGCAACCTGCCGGGCCAAGCATAAGCCGGTTCCCAAGCCCCTCTATCGCCCGGCTATCTACGCCATCTCTGCGTGAGCCGGTCTAAGCCCCTGGAACCAGGCGGGCGCCTCAAGCGCGCCAGCCCCAACTTGCACACAGGCCGCGCGCGGGTCGCCAAGAGTTGACGCTCTGTCGGCCACGCCAGGCAAATTGATTTGATGAACACCTACTTCAGTCACGGGCGATTGGGTCATCATCCTGCTCTATGTGCTCGGCATTATCGCGCTGGGCCTCTGGTTCGGGAAAGACCAGCACAACACGCGCGATTACTTCCTCGGCAGCAGGAACGTGCCCTGGTGGGGTATTGGCATGTCCATCGTCGCCGCCGAGACCAGCGCGCTGACCATCATCGGCGTGCCGGCGATGGCGTTACGGCGGCAACATCGCCTTCCTCCAGATGATCATCGGCTACGTCATCGCCCGCATCCTCCTGGCCATCGTGCTCGTGCCGCACTATTTCAAGGGCGAGATCTATTCGCCCTACCAACTGTTCGCGAACACCTTCGGCCCTTCGGCGCGCCAGACCGCCGGCGGGTTCTTCCTCATCAGCGAGACCCTGGCGGCGGGCGTGCGCGTCTATGTCGCCAGCATCCCGGTGAAGCTCATGCTGGGGGACAAGCTGCTCGGGTTCGGCACCGGCGACCCCATCCTCGGCGCCATTCTGCTGTTCGTGCATTCTCTCGTTGCTCTACACCTACGTCGGCGGCGTCAAGGCGGTGATCTGGACCGACGCCGTCCAATTCGGGCTGTTCCTGCTCGGAGGCATCTTCGCCATCTTCTACATCCCCACGCTGGTGGACGGCGGCATGAGCGCGGTGTTCTCGAAGGCCGCCGCCGCCGGCAAGCTGCACTGGCTCAACGTCACCCCGCCACCGGGAGTCTCCTGGACGCAGTTCCTCCTCGGCGCGCCTTTCAACATCTGGATGGGCGTCATCGGCGGCACGGTGCTGGTCCTGTCCTCGCACGGCGCCGAGCAGTTGATCGTGCAACGGGTGCTGACCTGCAAGTCGGTCGCCGACGGCCGCAAAGCGCTGATCCTGAGCGCGGTGGTGATCTTTCCCCTCTTGCTGATCTTCCTGCTGGTGGGCGCGATGCTGTGGGTCTATTACCAGGGCCATCCCTTCCAGATCCCGCTGCCGGAGACCAGCCCGGGCTCCGGCATCACCGCCAACGACTTCATCTTCCCCATATTCATGATGACCGAAGTGCCGCACCTGCTGAAGGGGTTCCTGATCGTCGCGATCCTCTCCGCCGCGATGTGCTCGGTCAGTTCGGCGCTCACGTCCCTGGCCTCGGTCTCGACGATGGACTTCGTGAAACACGTCCTGCCCGGACGCAGCGAAGGCTTCTTCCTGCGCTTCAGCAAAGTCTCCACCATCGTGTGGGCCATCGCGCTGATCTTCATCGCTTCCTTGAGCCGGCAGGTCGCGTTTGTCTTGAACGCCGCCTTCGCGCTGCGGGGGTCTGACCAGCGGCGCGCTCGTCGGCGGCCTGGCACTGGCGGTGTTCTGGAAGAAGGGCCGAGCCATCCCAGTCGTCACCGGCATGATGGTGTCCATGACGATCATGACCGTCATCGAGTTCATGCCCAGGCTCGAATTGACCCGCGGTCTCTGGATGAAGGTCGTCGGCACCGAGATCTTCTGGCCGTGGTACACGCTCATCGGCGCGACGATCACGCTCTTTACCGCCTGGCTGGTTCGGAGGTTAATGCCGCAGCCGGCCGCTGCAGCCGAGGTTCAGAAAGCCTGAGAGAGAACCCGGCGCAACCATAAGCAAGCGGCGCTTACCGGGAGAGAGGCGTTCCTTTCGGCGCTTCGTCGGTTCCCACGGCCTGCGCTCGCTTCGCCGGCCGCTGGTATTCCAACTCCAGCTTCAACGCCCCGAGCGAGAGGTTCATGTCCCGGATAAAGGCCACCAGCGACCCGCACAGCGCCGCCATGCAGGCGATGAACAACAGGCTGATCAGCAGGCCCACCTCCAATTGCCACAGCGCCGTCAGAAACAGCACGATGATCAGCACCGACGCCAGCAACACGCTGACCCCGGCCAGCAGGATGGATAGCCGGATGAGCCGTGCCCGCCGGTAAAGAATCTCCACTTGCCCCTCCAGCCGTTCCCGGTCGGCCCCGGGACATTCCCGCAACTCCCGCCCCAGTTCGCGCGAACGGTCTATGGTCCGCCCGTAGCGGTTGGTCAGCGTCAGCAACAGCAGGCCCACCCCGGAGATCAGGATGACCGGGCCAATGGCGACTTGGAGGACGGGAATCAGTTCACTCACCGGTGTGGATGGCATACCTGCCCCCACATTAGCCCCCAGGAAGGGCGAATCAACTCGATTCACAGCCGAACCTCCCGGACGGGGTGGCACCTTAAGCGGAAATCACTAGCGCATAAAGCGCCCATATTTCGGCAATAAACGATGAATTAACAATGTATTAACGATGTACTAACAAGGTACCTAACCAGGTACTAACCAGGTACTAACCAGGGTACTAACGAGGTACCAAGCCAATTACTCTAGCGATGATCCAGTTCTGCCTTGGTCGTGGCCGCATCGCACTCCAGGGGTATTTCGGCAAACCAGTCCACTGCTACCCGGCTTTCGGGCGACACGCCTCCGGAGGGCGAGCGTCCTCGCGAGCCGTGACGCCCCATAGGCACGGTATCGTGCCGCCGTCAGGTGGCATTTGCCGACGCCGGAGGGACACTGTTGCCGCTTGCCCCAGCGCTGGGGCTTTGGTCTCCTCACCTCATGCGTGTGGCAGGACTTTGAGCGAGAGGGGCGAATGACCAGGCTGAGTCTATTCCGTTTGCACAAGTCTGGAGCTGTGGCGCTCGTCCTTGCTCTGCTGGCGCCGCTTGCCGGCTACGCGGCGCCTCCGCCCGAGAATCGGGTCGTGCTGGACATCACAGCTTCAAAGGAGCATCCGCGCAACTCTGAGGGGGCGTTTGTGACGCTCAAGGCGGGCCGCATCCTCTTCCTTTACACCCAGTTCTATGGCGGCGGGGCGGACGAAAGCCCGGCGCGGATCGTGTCGGTTTGCTCGGACGACGCCGGACAGACCTGGAGCGGCGAGCCGCGCGTGGTGATCGAGAATGCCGGGCACCAGAACGTCATGAGCGTCTCGCTGCTGCGGCTCAAGAGCGGCGGCATCGCGCTATTCTACCTGATCAAGAACAGTTGGCACGACTGCCGGCCCTGGATGCGGCTCTCAACGGACGAAGGCCAGACCTGGTCCGCGCCGAAACTGATGGTGGATGCCCCCGGCTATTTCGTGCTGAACAACGACCGGGTGATCCAGTTAAGCACCGGGCGGTTGATTGCGCCCGTAGCGTTCCACCGGGCACGCCGGTCCGATCCGCGCGATGGCCGCTCGTTCGATTCGCGGGCGATTGCGCTCTGGTACCTGTCGGATGACGAAGGGCGGAGCTGGCGGGAGGCGAATGATTGGTGGGCGCTGCCGGTGCCGAGCCGCAGCGGGTTGCAGGAGCCCGGGGTGGTCGAGTTGGCCGACGGTGACGTGTTCAGTTGGGCGCGGACCGATGCCGGCGCGCAATGGGGCTGCGTCTCCACCAATGCCGGACTGTCGTGGCCGCCGCCCACAGCCACCAGCCTCAAGTCTCCCCTCTCGCCCGCCAGCATCAAGCGTCTGCCTGGCTCCGCCGATTTGCTCGCCGTGTTCAACGACCACTCCGGCACGTTCCCTTTTCCCCCCGGCAAACGGACCCCGCTGGTAGCCGCGGTTTCCTCGGATGGCGGCGCGACGTGGCCGGTGCGCAAGGTCCTCGAAGATGATCCCCGCGGTATGTATTGCTACACGGCGATTCATTTCGTGGGCGACGCGGTGCTGCTGGGCTACGCGGATTTCCGGCCTGGCGGGCCGCAGCGGTTGCGTCTGCGGCGGGTGGGGCTGGAGTGGCTGCGCTCGGGGGGCGGCAATTGAAATCCGAAATCTAGAATCAGAAACCCGAAACTAACGTTGAACGCAGCTCAAAAGGGGCCATAATATAGGCAGCGATATGAATGGTTCGCCTGACTTGCGCAAGCTGCTGCAGGGTTGGCCATACGACCCCGAGCACGACGCGCGCCTGGTGCGCGGCGACGACGGGCGCGAGGTGCTCCAGGTGCGCACCCCGTTGGGCATCGAGCAATACGAGATGGACGGCCGGCCCGATGGCGCGCGGCCGCACGGGATGGAGTCGGCGCTGGAGTATCACCTGCACCGCCTGAACCGGGCGAAGTTCTCGGGGCGCGAAGCTGACTTCGAGTTGACGCCCGGCGAATGCGAGGATCTCTTTCGGGAGGGCACGCTTTACTATTTCCGCTACGTGCGGCTGTTTCAGCTCAAGGACTGGGCGCGCACCATTCGCGACACGACGCGCAACTTGCGGGCGTTTGATCTGGTTCACCGTTACGCCCAGCGCGAGGAGGACCAGCAGTTTCTGGAGAAATGGCGGCCTTACATCCTGCGCGTCAGCTCCAGCGCCGCGGTGATGCAGGCGATGGAGAAGGGCGCTTGCGACGAGGCGCTGAGCCTGGCCCAGGAAGCCGTCACCAGGATCGAGGCGCTGGAGGAGCTGGAGGACGAGACGTTCCAGTTCGAGCGCGAGCGGTCAATCCTGGCGATGCGGGAGTTGGCCTCGCAGATCGAGAAGAACCGGCCGCTGTCGAAACTGGAGCAATTGGAACATCAACTGCGCCGGGCCATTGAAAGGCAGGAGTTCGAGCGGGCCGCCCGGCTGCGCGACAGCATCCGCGAACTCAAGCAGCAGCACATTTGCTGAGCGGCTTTGGGGGAGGGCGAGCGTCCCCGCGAGCCCTGGTTGACCGGGCTGTTTGGGCTCGCGGGGACGCTCGCCCTCCCCGGAAAGCTCACTTGGGCAGGGCGTGGCCGGGGATGCTGCAGAGCGGGGCAATGCCGACCGGGTTGAGGGTATAGACGCCGCCCGACGGACAGGTCGGGACGGTGTTGCTTCGGAGATAGGGGGCGAGGTCTGCGGCAGTGAGGAGGGCACCGCGGGGCTTGCCGTTTTGCAGGGCCCACTGCTGCTTGGCGGCATCAATCATGCGCAGGTTGTTGATGCAGAGAGTGGCCTGGACCTGTTCGGAGTTGGTTGCCGACAGACCGTAACGCGCTCGGAAGGCTGCTGCGGCCGCGGCGCTGGCTTGGTTCGGGGCGACGGCCTGCGGTGGGTTGGCGCGCAGGGCCTGGACCTGCTCTTGGGCGCCCTGCGCTTGCGCTTGCGCGGTCTGGAGCTGGGAGGCCACTTGCTGGTTCTGATTCCGGAGTTGGCCGACCTCGTTGCGCAGACGCAACAGTTCTTCGTGATCCCGGCGCAAGCGGGCCAGCTCCTCGCTGTCCGCTTCCGTGCGGGCCTTCTTTGCTTCTTCCAGCTCGGTGCGGAGCGTTTCCAATTGCTGGCTGTCCTGTCGCAAGGTCGCCAGCTCGGCATCCTTCTTCTGGCCGGCGGAATAGACCCAGCCGAGGCCAATGATCAGCACCAGAATGCAAAGCCAGGGGAACAGTGTTTTCAGGTTCATGGCCAATCCTCTTGGAGAGCTAGGAGCGAGGGTGTTTTGTCGTAATTGTGGGTTGGAATTGTACGCGTGTCATCCGGCGATACCATTGCTGGAGACGGGTGTGGGCGGCGGGCAGGCGGTATTTGCCGGAATAAAGGAAATTGCCCAACATGCCGTAGAGGTCGAAGTCCACGAACCGCGGCCTCTGGTCGAGCAGAAACGGCCGATGCAGGAGCATTTCCTCGAACGGCACGAGCCGTTGTTCGAGCTGGGCCAGCAGATCATCTTGCTGCGCGCGCCACTGGTCGAGGCAGCCCCGCCCGAACTTGCGCTCTTTGTGCCGGAGAAAGCCGAGTTGGTCCGAGGGTGGCACCACTTTCTTCCAGTAAATGTCGTTCAGCCTGAACCCGACGCCCTCGATCTCGTTCTCGATGTATCGCCAGATGATGGATTGCTCGCCCTCCAGGTCCCACGGGAAAAGCCCGAGCTTGAATTGGGCGTCCAGATACTTGGCGATGACCTGCGAATCGTCGTTGACCTCGAATATGACGGCTTTGCGATGCCGGACGATCGGCACGCCGTAATAGCGTTCCCGGGTCAGTCGCCACACCAGCGAGCGGTCGCTGCTGGGGATATTGGTGATCTTAAACGAGACGCCGGCGAATTCCAGAATGCGGCGTTGGACGATACAATACGGGCTCCACGGGAACTGAATCAGTTCGATCATGTTGTCTAAGGTACGGTTTCGCTACCAGGCCACTTTAGGGCCGCTGCGGCAGGACTGACAAGGGGAAAGGTGAAGCGTGAAACGTGAAGCGTGAAGCGTGAAACGTGAGCAGGGAGCATCTCATTTTCTGTACACCGCAGGCTGCCTGGCGACGGCACCTGCCACGTCGTGCGCCCCGTTCCCCCTCACCCCGGCCCTCTCCCTCAGGGAGAGGGAGCCTCACAGGCCAACCCTTGAAGACACCGGACGTCCCAGATTCGCCGACACGCTGCCGGCCGTTCTCCCTCTCCCTGAGGGAGAGGGTCGGGGTGAGGGGGAACGGGGCGCACGGTCGGCAGAGCGTTATAGAGGGCTTTCCGTTGGCCCTCACAAAAGTTGAGATGCTCACACGTGAGCAGAGTGACGGGCTTTTCGCTTTTCTCGCGCGCAGGGGGTTCTATCATGGAGAAGATGTTTTCGCGCATTCGCTCTGTCCATTTCGTTGGGATCTGCGGCACGGCTATGGCTTCGGCCGCCGCCGCGATGCAGGAAAAAGGGGTTCAGGTCACCGGCTCGGACCAGAACGTTTATCCGCCCATGTCCACGTTCCTGGCGGAGCGGAAGATCGAGGTCATCTCGGGCTACGCGGAGCAGAACCTGGCGCACAAACCCGACCTGGTGGTCATCGGCAACGCCATCTCGCGCGGCAACCCGGAGGCCGAGTACGTGCTGGACCACAAGCTGACGTATTGCTCGCTGCCGGAATTGCTGAAGGACTTCTTCATTCGCGGCAAGCGCTCGCTGGTGGTCACCGGCACGCACGGCAAGACCACCACGACTTCGCTGCTGACGTGGGTCTTCGAACACAACGGCCTGAACCCCAGCTACCTCATCGGCGGCATCCCGAACAATCTCGGCCAGGGCGCCCGCTTCACCGACAGCGAGTGGTTCATCATCGAGGGCGACGAATATGACACCGCGTTCTTCGACAAGCGCAGCAAGTTCGTCCATTACCTGCCGGAGGTGGCCATCATCAACAACCTGGAGTTCGACCACGCCGACATCTTCGACAGCCTGGAGCCCATCAAGACCGCCTTCAAGTATTTCATCCGGCTGATCCCGCGCAACGGCCTGCTGCTGGGCAATGGCGATGACGCCAACCTCGCGCCGCTGCTCAACGTGACGCATTGCCCGGTGAAGCGCTTCGGCCTGGGCGAAGGCAACGCCGTCCAGGCCTTCAACATCCGCTACGGGCCGACCGCGACCGAGTTCGAGATTCCCAGCTTCAAGTTCCACACCAACTTCGTGGGCGAGCTCAACGTGCGCAACGCGCTGGCGGTGGTCGCCTGCGCCAAGCATTGCGGCCTCAAGAACCAGCAGATCCAGGCCGCCTTCGACACCTTCAAAGGCATCAAGCGCCGCATGGAAGTCCGCGGCATCGCGGGCGGCGTGACGGTGGTGGACGACTTCGGCCATCATCCCACGGCGATTCGCGAGACCTTGCGCGCGCTGCGGATCAAGTATCCCACACAAAAGGTCTGGGCCATCTTCGAGCCGCGCACCAACACGACCCGCCGCAATGTCTTCCAGGCCGAGCTGGCCGAGCGCCTTTGCCGATGCCGACGCCGTGGTCGTCTCACAAGTGGCCCGCCTGGAGTTGCTGGCACCCGAAGAACGCCTGGACCCGGCGCAGCTGATGGAGGACCTGAAGGCGCTGGGCAAAGCCGCCGCCTACCTGCCTGACGTGGAAGCCATCGTGGACCACGTCGAGCAAGGGCGTGCAGGGCGGCGAGGTGGTGGTCGTCTTCAGCAACGGCGGCTTCGGCGGCATCCACGGCAAGCTGCTGCAGCGGCTAGGCAGGGTTTAAGGAGGCTAAACGTGGGCGGGGGTTCCGCCGGCTGCTGAGCTACGGCTTTCTTTCAGCAAGTAGCTTTTCACCGTCCGCGGGTCGAGGTGCGTGCGGCGGGCGACAGCCTCGTAGGTGCCCTCCTTTTGGTAAAGCAGCCGACAGTAGCCCGCCAGCAGGGCCTCGGCGTCCAGCGCTCCCGCTTCGATGCTGGCAAATAGCTGCTCCCGTGGGCCTTCGGCTGTCGGATGGGCGCTGCCGGCATAGTCGCCGGTCAGCAGAATCCTGCGGGCCGCTTGCTCCAGCTCACGCACATTCCCGGGCCACGGATAGTCGGCGCCGACTGCCTTCTGGATGGCGGCTTCGATTCGCGGAACCAACTCCTTCGCCGGTTCCCCAACCATGCCGGCGAGAACGTGCGCGAGCAGATGGCGCAGCTCCTTGGGCTCCTCGTGCAGGCGTTGCCGCAGCGGCGGGACCTCGATTACATCCGAACAGAGGCGGTAGAAGAAGTTGTCGCGGAACAGGTTGCTGGAGCGCAAGATTCGCAAGGACCGATTGGTCGCCGCAATCACCCGCCCGCGAAAGCGCACTGCCTCATGACTGCCTACGGGGCAAAAGGTCCGCTCTTGCAAAACCTGCAGCAGCTTGATTTGCACCGGCGCCGATACGTCGCCGATCTCGTCGAGGAAGATCGCGCCGTAGGGACTGCACCGGGAAAGCACGCCCTGGTGCGCCTCGACGGCGCCGGTGAACGCGCCCTTGCGGTGGCCAAAAAGCTCGGACTCGATCAGCGTCTCCGGGAACTGCGAGAGGTTCAGCGAGATGAATCCGCGCATGAAGCTTTCGGCGAAGCGGCCCTTCTGTTCATCAAAGGGGATATAGCCCGACCGGCCGATCGCCGCCGCCGCCGTGCCTTTCCCCGTGCCCGTCTCGCCGAGCAACAACGTGGAAAAGTCCTCCATGCGATTCCAGAGGTAGCGCTCGTAGAGCCGGACTTCCTGAGTGAAGACATTCTGCCACAGGTGCCGCCGGAACTCCCTCATGCACGGGCTTTGCCCGATCAAGCCGCGCACGATGAAATGGTAGGCCCGGCGCAGTTGGTAGAAGATGGCAAAGAACCTCACCGCTTCCACTGCGCCGATGCCGCGCTGCCACATCCGGGCTAACAGTTCACCAGCGAAGCTCACCGGCGCCGGACGATCGCCGAGCCTGACCTGCTCCAGGATCAGTTGGTCAATGGGCCGGCAGAACGCGTGGAATAGCTCGAAGAGAAAGACCGTCTGCATCAGGTCGCGGTCCGCGCCCGAATACTTCCGAACATCCGCCAGGCCCCGTGAGTTCAGTTTCTGCACGCGCGCGGAAATCACCTGCGTCATCTCGTCCAGGTGCGCCTCCGAAAACGGCTCGACTGGGTGGCCCAAAATGCTTGCGTCCAGTTCAGGCCGCTGCTCGCTGAACGGGTTGCAGAAGGCCGTCTGCGCGACCACCTGGAAGAACGCTCGGTCTGCCGCCTCTATCTGAGCCCGTGTTGGCATACATTCTATGTATGCCATAGGTGCATTTATTGTCTATGAGTATCTGCTAATGCCTGTCCATCCGTGCGACCTGATCTAACGTATCTGATTGTGCCAAAGCTACTTGCGTCAGAACCGCCCCGTCCGGCACGGGAAATGTGTATAGCCCTGGCGGTTGGCTGTGGGTTTGTGGGGGCGCGGGGGCGCGCTCATGCGGCAGCCGTAAACGGACAACAGGAAACAATGTATATGAAAACGAGAATACACCGGTTTGGCAGCAGTTTGGGCAGCCTGCTGGCTGCGCTCGCGCTGATCGTGGTCTCCCACTCGCCGCCCGCCAGGGCCGCTGGGCTGTTGATTGCGGACGGCGGTTTGGGCGGCGTGCTTGAGATCAAAGAGCACGACGTGCAGGTGACCATTAACAACGGCATTGCCGTGACCAAAGTCACCCAGGTCTTCCACAACACAGAGAGGCGGCAGGTAGAGGCGCTTTACACCTTCCCCGTCCCCAAGGGCGCTTCGGTCGCCAACTTCAGCATGTGGATCAATGGCAAGGAGATGGTGGGCGAGGTGCTGGAGAAGCAGCGCGCCCGAGAAATCTACAACAGCTACAAGCAGGTCCGGCGCGATCCGGGCCTGCTCGAACAAGTGGATTATCGGACGTTCGAGATGCGCATCTTCCCCATCGGGCCCGAGGCTGACCAGAAGGTGCAGATCACCTATTACCAGGAACTCGATTACGACCACGACACGGCCACCTACGTCTATCCGCTGGCCACCGTCACGCGGAAGGGCGTGGACGCGCGCACGACCGGCAAGTTCGCCATCCAATTCGACGTGAAATCCGCCGTGCCGATCGTTGAGTTGGACAGCCCGAGCCACGGCAACGCCTTTGCCGTCGCCAAACACTCCGACTCGTATTGGCAGGCGAACCTGGAAACCACCGGCGGCAGCCTCGCACAGGATGTGGTCCTGGCCTGCCACGTCGCCCGACCCCAGACCGGCATGGACTTAATCACCTCCCGGCTTGCGGGTGAGGACGGCTACTTCTGCCTGACGCTCACCGCCGGTCAGGACGTCGCGAAGCAACAGGACAGCATGGATTATGTCTTCGTGGTGGACGTATCCGGCAGCATGGCGTCCGATGGCAAGCTGCTCGTGTCCAAGGACTCAGTCGCGGCGTTCCTCAATGAACTAAGCGAGACCGACCGGTTTGAGGTCATGACGTTCAACCTCCAGCCGTATCTTGCCTTCAACCAGTTGCAGCCGGCGACCGCGGCGAATAAGCAGCGCGCGTTGGAATACCTCTCCCGGCAGGAGGCCCGCGGCGGCACCGTGCTGCAGCCCGCGATGGCGACGGCCTACAAGTACGCCTCGGCCGATCGCCCACTGAATGTTGTCATCCTCAGTGATGGCCTGACCGAGCAGCAGGAGCGGCAGGTGCTCTTGCAGCAAATCCAGTCGCGCCCGGGCAACACGCGTGTCTTTTGCATCGGTGTCGGCAATGATGTGAACCGCCCGCTGCTGGAACAACTGGCGGAAGACTCCGGCGGGCTATCCGCCTTCATGTCTTCCAGTGACAACTTCGCCCGGCAGGCCCGCGCGTTCCGGCAGAAGCTGATGCGCCCATTCGTCACCGGCCTCGAAATCAAGTTCGCCGGGGTGGACGTCTCGGACGTGGAGCCCACCACCGTGCCCAATCTCTACTTCGGTGCGCCGGTCAGGCTCTATGGCCGCTATCGCGGCGGCGGCACGGCACAGGTCACGTTGCGCGGCAGCGTCAAGGGCGTCGAGGTCAAGCAGACCGCCCAATTGGAGTTTCCGAAGAGCGACACAGCCAATCCCGAGGTCAACCGCCTGTGGACCTCACACCGGATCAGTTCGCTGCTCAAGGCCGCCGACCGCAAGGGTGACCGCTCGGCCGTGACCCCGGAGGTCGTGCGGCTGGGCGAGGACTTTTCCATCGTAACGGAATACACCTCGTTCCTCGTGCTGGAGAATGACGCGGAATACCAGCGCTGGAAGATCACCCGCAAGAACCTGGCCAGCACGGGCCGCGACCGCCAGGTGCAGGCGAAACGGCGCGAGCAACTGGATGCCATCCGCAACAAGGCGCTGGCCGACCTCGGGCCGCAGGCGGCCGCGCCGGCAGCCGCGAAAGCCCCCGTGCGGATGGCTTCCGCAGCGCAGGCTGTAAACCAGCCATTGCCGAGAGCCCAGGCGCAGCCGCAACCGGCGCGGAGCCAGAGTTGGGATATCCATCTCCCGGGCGGCGGGTCGAGCCCCGTGGGGCCGCTCGGGGTGCTGGCCGCCTTCTGGCTTGCCCGCCGCAAACGCAAAGCCTCGTAAGCAAACGCCAAGGCAGGCGGGACGGGCTGAAGCCCGTCCCGCCCCACTATTCCTATCAAGATTGATTTCACCATGAACGCGATTTCGGCCGGATGTTCCGTAGCGCCTGGTGTTGGCGCGCTTGAGGACGGAGAGGCAGGAGCGCGACCTTCAGGTCGCAGAAAGCCAGGCAGCTTCCCGACGCCGGGACAGGTAGGCAGCTCGGCTGAAAGTCCTGCGCTTCTGCAGCCTGAAGGCTGCGCTCCGGCGCGTTCACCTTGGCGCGCGCTGTCGCGGCGCCCGGAGCTGGGGTTTTTCGTCGTATTGCTGGCCATTCTCAACGCGCCCGTTCTGGTGGGCTCCTGCTTTCACTCGATGCTGTTCCTGCCCCAGGCTGTCGAGCACGGCGAATGGTGGCGGCTGTTCACGCATCCGTTTGTCCACGTCACCTGGTATCATCTGTTGCTCGATGGCACGGCCTTTCTGACGCTCTACTACAGTCTGGTGGAAGCCTCGGTCGTGAGGCGCTTGCTATACGTCCTCGCAGCCGGTGCGGGCAGCCTGCTTTTCTCCTGGACCGCAGACCCAGCTATCTACACCAACGGCCTGTGCGGCCTGTCCGGCATCGCCCACGGCTTGATGGCGATTTCCAGTCTGGAACTGATAGCCAGTCAACCGCCCGGCTCAGCCGAGCACCGCATAGGGGTGGTGGGGTTCGTCCTGGTTGTCGGTAAAGTCGCGCTGGAAGCCGTCACTGGCCGCATGTTCTTCACCTTTCTTCACTTCGGCCTCATGGGTGCGCCTGTAGCCGTCTCCCATGCCGGGGGCGTTCTAGGTGGCCTCATCGCCGTGGTTCTGCTGAGGCCCTGGCGCGGTCCGTTTCTCGGATTGACCCGCTCGTCCGGCGGACTAAGCTCGGCACATGAATCCGGACAGTGCCCCATTCACCCTCCCCTGTGACCGCCGAACCTTCCTCACATCCACCGCCCTGCTGGCGGGCGCCGCGCTCTTGCCGCTCGACAGCTTTGGCGCGGCCTCGAGCCTTAACCCGTCGCCGCGCAGGAAGAAGCCGGCGCTGATTCGGGGTGCGTTTTTCTACCCGCCGGCGGACATCGTGCTGGCGGGCAAGAATGAAGACAGTTGGAGCAAGCACGAATGGTTTACGTGGCCGGGCAACCAATTTGAGCCGGAACAACAGCAGGCTAAGTTCCTCAGCGAGTTGCGCCGCATCACCAGCGGCCTGGACGTGACACTGGCCCTTGAGCCAAAGGCCCTTTACACGGATGCGGCCATCCGCGCCTTCATCGCCAGCCTCCAAACCAACAAGCCGGATGCGCTGCTGCTCTTCAACTTCTGGAACACGTTCAGCCCCAAGCTGCGGCCCGATCCTGGAGGCCTGGAAGGGGCCGATCATCCTCTACCAACCGGTCGGCGCCAACCACCAGGCCCCGCCCGAGTATTTCCGCACGGCGCCGCGCGTGCAATACATCCACTCGATCGAGAACTGGGATGCGCTCGAACGCGGCCTGCGGGCTGTCCACGCTATGACACGGATGCGCCAAAGCCGCCTGCTCCGCGTGGCCAGTCAATTCAAGCAGGAGACTCACACGACCGAGCCTTTCTTCGGCCTGGCCATTGACGGTGTGCCGGCGGAGGAGTTCAACTCTTTGTTCGACCTCACCGCGCTATCTTCGGACATGGACCAGGTGGCTACTACCATGCGCTCGCACGCGCTCCACGTCACCGACCTGAGCCGGACCGCCTTCGAGGATGCCGTCCGCTCCCACGCGGCTGTCAAGGCGATCATGGAGCGGCACCAGGCGGATGCCATCACGATCGAGTGCCTCATGCTCAAGCACCGCAAGCCGTGCCTGAGCTTCTCCCTGAATAACGGCCACCTCGTCCCCTGCGGCTGCGAGAACGACCTCAACGCCACCCTCACGCTGATGCTGGGCGCCAACTGCTTCGGCCGCGGCGGCTTCCAGCACAACCCCGAGTTCGACACCGAGGAGAACCTCTACTTCGGCGCGCACTGCACCTGCGCGACACGCCTGCACGGCCCAAGGGAGAAAGAAACGCCTTACCGCTTGCGCCCGTTCTTCCATCAATTGCCCAAGACGCTCGCGCTGGACGTGCAATGGCCTCCGGGCGAGACGGTGACGCTCTGCAAGTATCACAGCGGCCAAAAGCAGTTGGACGCCTGGCGCGGACAGGTCATCTCTTCCCCCACTTGCCCACCCACAGGCGGCTGCGCGACCCGGGTCCTGGTGAAGATCCCGGACGTGAAAGACATCTGCACCATCTACAACGGCCCGCACCCGGTCCTCTATTGCGGCGACTTCGCCCACCACCTCAAGGCGCTCTCGCAGCTCTACGAGTTGGAGCTGAAAACTAACTGCTGAGCGGGCTCGACCTATCGGCATGCTGCTGTAGCGGTGAGAGGAATCTCCTGTCGAGAGCGCTCAGGACCGGCAGGCGTCGCTTTCCCCCTCACCCCAGCCCTCTCCCTTGGGGAGAGGGAGAACACTCGCCAGGATATCGGCGAATCACGAGCGCCAGGTGTGCTCGCGAGACGGGCTTCGTGGCTCCCTCTCCCCGAGGGAGAGGGCTGGGGTGAGGGGGAACCAGCTATCCCCCTTTCCAGAGCGCTCTATGTGACCAGCCCGGCCTACGCGTGCACGTGCGGGTCCCAATCCAGGCCGTCCACCTTCTGCGGCTCGGCGGTGCCTTCGTGTATCAGGCGGAGTTGGGCGAAGCGGCAGTAGCGATGAACGTCCCGGGTGTGGTCGCCATAGAAGATCACGCGGTGCAGGCCGGAGGACCAGTTCTCCAGGAACGCGTCTATGTTCTCCACCTTCACCGTCAGCTTGGTGCGGCAGCCGCGCTCGACGAACGGGCTGTCCACGGCGTCGCCGGTCGAGAAGAGCATCTTGTCGGTGCCGAGCAGGCGCGCCATAGTCACTTTCCGCCCCACCGGCAGCTTGACCATCAGCGAAGCGCCCCGGCCATCCTCGAGATGGCTGCGGATGGCATAGGGTGAAGGGCGTGTGGCTGGTCCTTCCATTTGCGTGGCGGCGACGCAATGCGCGTGAGTGATGGTGCCATTCGACAGGTCAAGGACGGGATCGCTCACAAACCCAGGTTTGCCCACGAGAGAGGTGAAGATCAGGTGCGTCATGGTGGACTTCAAATCCGCCTCGCAGACGCCGCCCAGGCCCATGTTGTTGAAACGAACAAACCCGAGGCACGGGTAGCCCATGCCATGATCCATCAGGCCCATGCCCAGGCAGTTCATCGTGATTGCGACGGCCCCGTGCTGCGCCAGCAAGTCGCGCATCGCGATATACATCAACGAGCCCTTGAGAATGTCGGCCTCAGTCGGCTCCACGATCTTCTTCGCTTCCTTGACCCAGCGCCGCATGTCGGCCATGGCTCCGCTGCGGTCGGCGGCGGCATAAGCCGCTTGCAGGTCGGGCAGCTTGAGCGAGATGATCTCGGTGCCGAACTTTTCCTTGAGCGCCTGGCAATACGCCGGGTCAGCCGGCCCGGTGCTCACGTTCAGCACCCGCGCTTCCTTGAGCCGATGAATCGCACGGAAAGGCCGGATGGCGACCAGCACGTCCTCGTGCCGGCTGCTGGGGAACACGTCAATCAGCTTCCCCTGCCGCTGCCAGCCGGCGATCGTGTGCCACTCATGCCCGCTGTAAGGGAGGGAAACAACACCACCGGGATGCCCAGGTCCATCAGGCTCTGCAACTGGCTGCCGATGCCCATTGTCAGGTGAATCACCAGGATGCCGTCCGCGCCCTTGAATTTCTCCTTCGCCGCCGCCAACTGCTGGTCGTTGGCGATCAGCCCGCCTTCGATGAACTCCACGTCCGCCAGGCCCGCGCTCATGCCGGCAAGGCTCGCCTCGAAGCTTTTCATGTCGGCGTTGACATCCACCGTGGCCATCGGCCAGCCCGGATGCTCGCGGCCCAGATAGACCTTGCCGATGCGGACCTTCGACCTCGGTCCCAGTGCCAGCGGCGCGGTGGCCGCCGACAATCGCTCGGCCACCCGGCCAGCGCGCCTGCGGACAACACGCCCGCGGCGGTTGATTTCAGGAAGCACCGGCGGGAAACGTTCGTGCACATATCGATTCTCCTTCGGTTAATGACGTGTGTTGATGTAGTTCATGGCCGCATTCCCCGGTGCGGTTCGCCTGCCCCGGGCGGTCCGTCGAATTACCCGAGTGAAGCACCGCCCGCGCCCGGTGCCAATGCAAAATGCGTGCTTGCTCGCATAAACAAGCGATCCACCATGTCATCTGTGCCGGTTCGGCTTGAATCACGGCCTTTGGTCCAGTATGCTCGCAGGACGCGTTCGGCGTCAGCGAGGAACCCGAGCGAGAGCAATGCTGTGTAACGCGTCTATATGACTATGCGTCTGTTCTCATCCATAGCTCGGCGAGTCGCCGCGGTGGTGCTGCCGTTGATCGTGGCCAGCGCCGGCACGGCACGCGCCGGCAGCTACGATCCGCTGGCGGTGGACCCGGCAGCGCGGCCCGCGCACCTTGACCTGACGGCGCACGACGGCCCGCGCAACCGCGACATACCCTTGCGCGTGTATCTGCCCACTAACCCCGCGCCGGAGCCGGTGGTTCTGTTCAGCCACGGCCTGGGCGGCTCGCGCAAGGGCAGCGCGTTTCTCGGCGAGCATTGGGCCGCGCGCGGCTATGTGGCGGTTTTCCTGCAACACCCAGGCAGCGACGAGACGGTCTGGAAGGACGTGCCGATTCAGGACCGGCTGCGCGCGTTGAATCAGGCCGCTTCACTGAAGAACTTCCTGCTGCGCGTGCAGGATGTCCCCGCCGTGCTGAATCAGCTCGAGCGCTGGAATGCGGACAAGACCAACCCGCTCGCCGGACGGCTGGATTTGAAGAAGGTTGGCATGTCCGGCCATTCCTTCGGCGCGGTGACGACTGAGGCCGTGAGCGGCGAGACCTTGCCGGTGGGAGGCCAACAGTTCACAGACCCGCGGATCAAAGCGGCGGTGGTCTTCAGCCCGAGCGCGCCCCGCGTCGGCAGCCCGGCCAAGGCGTTCGGCGCGGTGAGAATCCCGTGGATGCTCATGACCGGCACGAAGGACATTGCTCCCGATGGCCACGCCGACATGAAATCGCGTCTGGCCGTTTATCCGGCACTCCAGGGCGCGCCCAAATACGAGGTGGTCCTCCACAACGCGGAACACTCGGTCTTCACCGACCGCCCGTTGCCGGGCGACCACGAGCCGCGCAACCCGAATCACCACCGCGTCATCCTGGCTCTTTCCACCGCCTTCTGGGATGCCTACCTGCGTGGGAACGCCGAGGCGCTGGCCTGGCTGAATGGCTCCGGCCCTCGCTCGGTCATGGAGCCGGCAGACCGGTGGCAGTTCTCGGAGCATTAACGACAACTGGAAAGTCATAGACAAAGTCCGAAACCCGAACCTGCTCCATCCCCGCGCCTGGGCCTGCGACCCAGCCGGCAGCGGCTCAATCAGCGCCAGCAGAGAGGCTTTTCGGCCTTCGGGCTTCGGATTTGGGAGCCTGGCGCTTGGTGGTACTGTCGAGCGTCCCCCCCCGTATATAAAACATTGGGCCTGGCGCCGGAGGCGGCTAAGTTACCTTAATGAGTTTTGCCAGCGTAGTTGGTGTGATCGTCCTGCTGCTTATCCTGGCCCGGTGGACGGCCCAGCTTTGGCTGGAGCGGTTGAACCGGCGCCACGTCCTGGCGCATGCCGATGCGGTGCCCGAAGCCTTCAAAGGCGTCGTGGACGAGGCCACCTACGCCAAGTCCGTGCAATACACGCTGGCCAAGAGCCGCTTCGACCAGGTTGAGACGACTTGGAGCGCCGTGGTGTTGGTGGCCGTGCTGTTCAGCACGGTGCTGCCGTGGGGCTTCCACGCGTTCAGCCAGGGGTTGGGCAATTCGGCCTGGGCCATGTCCGCGTTTCTCGTAGTCACCACCATTGCGCTCTCGCTGCCCGGCCTGCCGCTGGAGTGGTATGATCAGTTCCGCCTGGAAGAACACTTCGGCTTCAACACCACCACGCAGAAGCTCTGGTGGCTGGACCGGCTCAAAGGGCTATTGCTGGGCATCGTGCTGGGCTACCCGCTGCTGGTGCTGGTCTTGAAGCTCGTCGAATGGACGGGGCAATGGTGGTGGCTCTGGGCCTGGGGCGCGCTGCTCGCGTTCCAACTGCTCATGATGGTGCTGGCGCCGGTGCTAATCCTGCCGCTGTTCAACAAGTTCACCCCGCTGCCTGAAGGCACCCTGCGCGATCGGCTGTTGAACCTGGCCGAGCGCACCCGTTTCCGCGCCCGCAGCATCCAGGTGATGGACGGCAGCAAGCGTTCCCGGCACTCGAACGCCTTCTTCACCGGTTTCGGCCGCTTCCGCAAGATCGTGCTGTTCGACACGCTGATTCAGCAACTCGCCGAGTTGGAACTGGAAGCCGTCCTCGCCCACGAAATCGGCCACTACAAGAAGAAGCACCTGCCCAAGACCTTGCTCGTCTCGACCCTGAGCTCCCTGGCCGGCTTCTGGCTCATCTCACAGCTCGCGCAGCAGGACTGGTTCTACCGGAGCTTTGGCTTTGCCCCGGGCAGCATCGTACCCGCGCTGCTGCTATTTGGTCTATTGTCGGGCGTGATCACCTTCTGGTTCTCGCCCGTGGCGCACTGGTGGTCGCGCCGCTACGAATACCAGGCCGACGCCTTCGCCGCCGAGGTCATGCACGAGCCGCGCTCCCTGATCGGCGCCCTGCGCAAGCTCAACGAGAAGAACCTCAGCAACCTCACCCCCCACCCGCTGTACAGCGGCTTCTATTACTCCCACCCGACCCTGCTGGAGCGCGAACAGGCCCTGACGGGCTGAGAGGCCACTTCGGCAAGGGGCCGGCTCGTGGGCTTGCCGGGGCTTTTGGAGGCGTTAAGCGCAGCCGGCAGGCCAACGGCGAACTAGCTTGACACTTACAGCCCGTCCGTTATTCTCGAAAGCCATGTGCACAGGCGTTTCCGACGGATTGGCAGGGCACCGGTATTTCATGAGGGAGTGGGGGCGTTCTATTCTCCGGTTTAGCCTCGCGGCCGGCCTATTTGTGGCGGGTCTGCCGGCCCCGCGGCTGCTCGCCCAAAGCCCGCCAGCCAACGATAATTTCCTCAATGCCATTCCGATTGATTCCACCAACACCACGGTGGTCGGCTCCAACGACTATGCGACCAAGGAGCCAGGGGAACCAGACCATGCCGGCGATACTGGCGGCAAGTCGGTCTGGTGGAGCTGGCAGGCGCCCGTAAGTGGTTACGTCACCATTTCCACTCGTGGGAGCACCAGCAGTTCCTATGATTGGCCGCTCGACACGCTCCTGGCGGTCTATGTCGGCAGCTCGGTTTCGACCTTGACCGAAGTCGCTTCAAACGATGAAGACCCCATGACCTATTACACAAGCCGGGTTGGGTTCCGAGCCAGCGCCGGAACCCTCTACTGGATAGCGGTGGACGGTTACAGCTATGGCGACCTTCCGGAGTATGCGGATTCGGGGAGCATCGTATTGACCCTGAGTGTGTCGGGGCTGGCGGTAAATGACGATTTCGCGGATGCGATCCAGATCACCGGAACCAATGCGACCGTGACGGGCAGCAATGACAGCGCGTCCAAAGAGCCCGGCGAACCCGATCACGCGTGGAACTCCGGCGGGAAGTCGGTCTGGTGGTTTTGGCAAGCGCCAGCCACCGGTTACGCGACCCTCTCGACCGCGGGCAGCTTGAGCAGTCAGAGCGGAGCGACCCTCGACGCGCTGCTGGCGGTTTACGCGGGGAACTCAGTCTCGAGCCTGACATCAGTTGCCGCCGAATCAGGAACCGGAGTGAGCCTGACTTTCCGGGCCGATGCCGGGGCCATCTACCGGATAGCGGTGGACGGCTATTCCTATTGGGAGGCTTCCAATGCGGACTCCGGCAGCATAAAGCTTTCCCTGAGTTTCTCGACTGCGCTGCCGCTCGCGCCGGCCTGGGGGCCAATTCCCGACATCTATGGCAACACGGTGAAATCTACCGACTTCGCCGGAAAGGTGGTCGTGCTCAATTTCTGGGCGACCTGGTGCGGACCCTGTGTGTCCGAAATACCGGATTTGGAGGCGTTGTACGAAAGGTATGCTGCGGACGGCTTGATGATCGTCGGGGTATCAGTGGATAGCAGCCCGGATGGGGTTAACCCGCCGGTTTCGCTGGTGAGTTCCTTTGTGTATAGCCACAGCCTGAGTTATCCCGTGCTGACGGACCGCCCCTCGTGGTGGGCGATCGAAAGTAGCTACGGCGGAATCCCGGCGATACCCGCCACCTTCGTCATTGACCGCCAAAACCACATCTGCCAGAAATTCGTCGGCTCGCGAAGCTACTCGACTTTCGAGCAGGCGGTGCTGCCGCTGCTCTATGCGAAACCGACCCTCAAGCTCACCCTTTCCGGAGGACAAACCCGCGTTTCCTGGCCGCTCACCCACATCACGCCCATAGCCGAAAGCACCGACGATCTGGCGACCGACACGTGGACGCCCGTTATCGCGCCGCTGCAGTCGGATGGCGTAAACCAATTCTTTGAACTGCCGACCGGCTCCGGGCAGCGCTTTTTTCGTCTGCGCAGCCAGTAGTGAAGGGATATGCAAACCAGGGAAAGCTTTAGCAACGAGGCGAATAGCCCCCTGCGGCTTGTGCCCTCGTCAAGCTTTCCGACCGCCGGTTTTACCCTGATCGAATTGCTGGTGGTCATCGCAATCATTGCAGTCCTGGCCGCGTTGCTGCTGCCGGCCCTCTCGCACGCGAAGGAGAAAGGGTACCGCACGGCCTGTGCCCAAAACCTGCGGCAGCTCGGTCTTTCTTTGACAATTTACGCCAACGACAACCAGGACGTGCTGCCCCTGCCGCAACAGCCTTCCGGCCACTGGCCCGAGCAGCTTCGCCGCAATTACACCGCCTTGCGGCTCCTGATCTGTCCTTCGGATACCGCCACCGCCGCCGCGCCGGTCCCGCCGCGGTTGACCACCTCCGATTTGGCGCCGCGTAGTTACCTGATAAATGCCTTTGCCGATTATTATGCCGGCCCGTCAGCGGAGGGCAGCACGCCGCCAGTTTGGAACACGACTCCTTCATACCTGCGCATGAAGCAATCCGCCTTCGCGCGGCCAACCGAAACGATCCTTTTCGGCGAAAAGGCCTCAGCCTCCGCAGCTTATGAGGTGAACATTTTCCAATCGCCGACCGGCAGCTATTTGACTGACTTGGCCGAGAATCGGCATAGCAATCCGCGGCAGGCGCCCAAGGCGGGTGGATCGAATACCATCATGGCCGACGGGCACGTTCGCTACCTGCCCTGGGGCGAGTGCACTTGCCCGGTCAATTTGTGGGCGGTGACCGATCGCTGGCACAACGACGCAGCGCTCTGCCGACCCCGGTAAACGTAATTTGGAGCCGGACTTCTGCCTGGCACTGGCCTGCTCGTGCCCAGTCCCCCGCAAAACCGCGCCCCTTCTCGCGCATTGCCCGGCCGCCTGCCTTGCGGGATGTCTATGCCAACGTCATGTCCTAATCTACTAAAACTGCTTTGAGCTTCTCTAGCAAGCGATCGAAGGAAACCGGCTTGGCAAGCACGGGAGCTTTAACACTATTCAGGAATGTCTGGTAGAGGGGATTATCGGCGTAGGCCGTAAGGAAGATGAAATGCTTCAGTAGTTGGGGCCGTGCACGGCCCACTTCGCTGTAAAAGAGGTCACCAGCCAATTCCGGCATGTTCAAGTCGCAAAGAATCGCGTCCACGTCGCTATTCCTGACCAGCTTTAAGGCTTCCAGACCGTTGGCAGCCGTGCTGGCTCGGTAGTCGTGGACCTGCAGCAGCGCCTGGTATGTGAGCGCCAGTTCGATGTCATCATCTACAACCAGGATGTGCTTGCCGTTGCCCGGGTTAATTCGAGTGTCCATCGCGATAATTCAGTCAGAAAACGACAGCAGGTTCCATTCCATACCTACCTGCGCGGGGCTAAATTCACGCGGGCGCGCACCAAACACATCCTTGTGTGCAACCTTCGGTCGTTGACACCCTTGCAAGGGAAAGATCTAACCATTCTCGGTGGTGCAGCCGAAGACCAGGCACCTCAAGGCTATTACCGGTTCCCCACCCTGTACGGGGACACGATCGTCTTCACCGCCGAAGGCGATCTCTGGCGCGTGCCGGTCCAAGGCGGCATGGCCCAGCGACTGACCTCCCACCCGGGCACGGAATCCCATGCGGCCTTTTCGTCGGATGGGAAACTGCTGGCCTTCTAAGATACCGGATCGGTTGCCTACCGGTTCCCAACCAGTGCGCGAGCGGGTAGCCTGCGCGGGGCTTTGGCCAAGAAAGCCGTCCGATGGTGGGGATTGCGGGGAAAAGGATGAAGGAAGAAAGATGAAGGATGAAAAAAGAGGGCGGAACCGGGAAATCAGAGGCAAATGGGCAAAGCCCAACCACCCCTCGCGGGAGCGAAGACGCTCAGATTATGTGGCGGGCGGCAGTCAGGGAGGCTGGCTGGCCAGGCACTCCTGGGGTCGGTACCGCCAATCAGCAAGGAACTGGTTAGCGCGCAGGTACAGCACGGGGCCGACGGGCCGCTGATCGAATCGGATGGCGTCGAAGACTTTGGGAACGGCCGGTTGAGTGCACGACTCATGTCCCGGCGGAAGGTCAACTTGAGCGATGCCACGATTGGCAAGGGCAACGTTGACCTTCACAAAGAAGAGGAAGCCGCTGAGTGGGCCGCATTGGCAAAGACGGACCTTGGACTTCTTGGTCTTGGCGACGGCGCACCAAACAAGGCGCTGATCCTCAGTAAGCTGCCGCCACCGTTTGGAGACCGCCCCGAACGTCCCCCGGACCGCGATCTGGGCCGGGGTGCGGGGATTAAACGGGATAAAGCGCGGGTAACTGTATTGGCCATAGCGGTTGCGTTGCCAGACCATGTTCCCGCGCTTCCCTGATCTTGGAATATCAAGGACTCTCATAACAATAGCTGCCGGCGCCTCTTCATCCCGCCCAAGAAGCTTGCCTCGCAACGACGCAATTCTGCAAACGACTGCATGAGTCAATTCATACCGCAGTACTGAACAAACGTCCAGCTTAGATTGCAGGATAATGCCAGGCGGCCGCCCAAGGTGATTCCCGGAGCAAATCGCAGTCGGGAAGCGGCGGGCCGGGCTACTCAGAGCGAGAGGAGGCCGGCGCGGAGATCGTCAATGCATGTATGGATGTATCCCGAATTCCGGGACTTGTACCCCGGCTACACCCGTTTCCCTCCCCGTTGCACATTGCCCCTCACCCATCACTCGCCACCTGTCACTCGTCACACGGCACTTCAGGGATGTCGCAGCCGGAAGAACGAGCGCCCAGACGTGGTGTTGATCCGCACGTTCTGCTCACCATTGGTGTCAGTGACCGTTCCGTAGAAGGGCTGCCAGCCGGCGGAGTTGCCCAAATCCGCGTTGGTCTCCAACCCATAACCTGTCGCCGTGTCCGGCCAGGAAATGCGCAGTTCCCCGGGTGCGGAAGTCACCGAGAGCAGCGGCGCTGAATTCGCCACGCCGTCGTTCAGGGCGGTCAGGCTAAGGGTGCCGCTCGCCGTCTGGCTGAGCTGATACTGGAAGCCAGGCGCCAAGCCAGTCACGACGACTTCATCGAAACTGCCGCTGAGGCTACCGCCGGCTTGCAGGAAGCTGAATGATCTCGCCTTCTTTAGGCGCGAAACCGTCGAGGAAAGCAAGGGTAAGCCGGCCCGCAAGGGTCACGTTGCCCGTGACATTGAGCACGTCATTGGACGGGCCGCCGCCAACGCCGCCAGTGATGCGCACGGTCAAAGCGCCCCCTGACGCTTGAGTGTAAGCTCCCTGGATCGTCAGAGTGCCCGGCGAGCAGCCGGGCGCGACCTCGCCGCCATTGTTGGCCACGCTGCCCTTGACCTGTCCGCAGCCGGCAAGCTTTCCGCCGGGGTTGATTTGCAGTGTGCCGATGGGCGCGAGGGGATTCGCCGCGCCGACAGTCAAGCTTCCATCACGGACATCCACCACGCCGCTGTCGCCGGTTTCCATCTCGCTCGATATCCAACCCTTCCCGCCGCTGCCAAGCGTTACATTCGCCTGGCCGCCCGATTGGCCTTCGCCGGCTCCCACGCTCAATTTATTCGCTTGCAGGATGGAATCCGGGCCTCCGACCAGAAGACTGCCCACCGCCGTCGGTTGCGGGGCCACGGAGATGACGCCCAATCCATTGGTGGCTGGCAGCGCGATGGCCCCGTTCGTGATCACCAACTGGCCGTTGCCCTGGTCGCCAATGCTCAACTCATCCGCATAACTCATGGTCGAAGGCATGCCGTTGGTAGTTTTGCCGTCGAGCGTCAGGGTTCCCCCCGAGCCCGCCGTTTCGGCCAGTGTCGCCGCGCCGAGCGCAACCAGTTGCGAGCCGTTCTTGACGCTCACGCCGGCAATGCCTTTGCCGCCAACCGTAAAATCGCCCTGCACCACCCAAACGCCACCCGCATCCAGTGTAGCCGTGCTTCGGCTCCCCAGTTGCTCGGCCACCGAGGCACCGCCGCCAACTTGCACCGTTGCGGGGCCGGTGATCACGAGTTTGCCGCCGCCGTAGCCACCAATCGTCAAGTCCTTGAGCGTGGCCAACCGCGCGTCGCCGCCATCCACCGTGAGCGTGCCGCTCGATCCCGATTCTTCGGCTACACTGGCTGACTCTGGTTGCAACACGGCGCCCGCCTGCACGAGTGCCGCGCCTGAACCCGCGCCGCCGATCGTGAGCTGGCCGCCGAAATTGATGGCCGCGTTCGTTCCGTTGAAGGTTGCCTGACCGTGGCTGCCCGATTCCTCGGCGACCACCAAATCAGGACCGCTGACCGTAAGCGTAGTCTGGTCTTGCACCAGCAGGGTACCAGTGCCCTTGCCGCCGACGGTCAGATTGCCGGCGACGTTCATTGACGAACCGGCGTATTGGAGAGTCACGGTCCCCTGCCCGCCTGGTTCGCCGCCGATTTCGGCGTCGCCGGTGACGATTCGCCCGCCAACGCTGGCCGTGAGGGTGCCCTTCCCCATTTCACCAACCGTAACCGAAGCATTGTGCGCATCCAGCAACGTCTGGACTCCGGGCAGGTAGGTCCCGACGACCAGCACCATGCCGGTCGAACCGGTTTCGGAGCCCACCGACAGGCCGGTCGCGACGACCGCCTGGCCTCCGGAGTCCAAACGCAGAGTGCCTTGGCCGGATTCGCCCACGGTGAGTCCTCCGTCCGCTTGCCACTCGGTGAGGAGCGTGGAGTTTCCAACCCGTGACAGACCGTCCACATCCGCCAACCCGGTGCTGCCGTTCTCCTTCCCAATAACGGCTTCATCGGCAGAGATCAGGCGTGCCCCGGTATTGACATCCGCCTCGCCATTGCCGGCCACCGCAACGGTCAGTGGGCCATTGATTGTCCAGGTGGATCCGGGATCGTTCACGCTCATGAGGCTGGCGCCGTTGCCGTTTCGTCCAGCGGTTTCCTCGACCGCGACCTGCACCTCGCCGCTGGTGAACTGGTTGGTTCCAGACACCCCGAGAGTGCCGTCGCCCGCGACTCCGATCTGAATGGGCGTGGAGACCAGGTCGGCCGTCGCTTCCGCCCCATCAATGGCCAGGCTGCCGGTGCTGCCCACCTCGACCCCAAGTTCCAGCGACGAGCCACTGCTCATTCCAAAGTGGCTGTCGAGGTCCACCGATTCCGCGCCGTACCCCGTTATTCCGATGCGCACCGGACCGTTCACCGTCAGGGAGCCGCCGGATTGGGCCGGGCCGTAAGCGCTCAAGCCCAGATTCACCAACGCGCCGCTTTGAGAGCCGACGCCAAGGTCGAGGCTCTGGGTAGTAACCGCTGCGCCGTTCTGCACGATCAGCCCGGACTGACCGTTCGTGGCGACGCCGAGTTGCAGCAGTCCCGCCACGGCCCACGTGGAGCCTGGTCCGATCACCGCCGCGTCATCGCCAGGCGGAAATGCGCCGCCCTCGGGACCGAACACCGCCGGGCCGCTCGAAGCTGTGCCGCCGTTTTGGATCACGAAGTCGCCGTTCGTGAAGTACAGGGTCCCGCTTATCGTTAGACTGCCTCCGGCTCCATCCACCCCGCTAACGAGGCCTCCCTCGGTCAACAAGGCGTCTCCGTTTATGGTCACCTGTCCGCCGCTGGTGATCGGTGTGAGAACCCCGCCATAGGTCGCCCTGGCATCAAAGGCGCCTCCGTTCACATTGACGTAGCCGGAGGTTTCGGCGAGCGCGGTCAAGTGCGAGCCGCTGTCCACGGTAACGCGACCCGGAGGCAGGGTCCCAAGCGTGCCTGCCAAGCCGCTCACATTCTGGACTGTCAGGTCCGAGTTTTGCAGGGTGACATTCATGCTTTGGAGTTCCCCGATCGTCAGCGAGCCCCCGCTGAAAGTCACATTGATTTCGGCTGCTGCGGAGAGTACGCCAATCGTCAGGCCGGTCGGCATGACCGGAGTCGAGACACCAATTTCCGCCGTGTCGCCGGGGCCCGGAAGGCCAGGATTGCCGGAAGAGGCTTCGCCCCAACTGTTCGGATCGCTGAAGTTGCCTCCGATATAAACATAGGTGGCGGCATGGAGCGGTGATTCCGCACCGCCGCAGAGAAGCCCGCCCGACAATGCGAGCGGAAGCCCCCACATGAAAATGCGCCTCTTCGGCGAAACGTTCAGAAGTGATCTCATAGGTCATCAGTATTGCTCCTTCTTGGCGGCAGGCTCGGCCGTTTGACTGCGAGTTGCGGTGCAGACGCCTCTATCGCTGCAATCATTGGTGGATCAACCGGAAGAACTGCTCCGGGCTGGTGGGGGTTCGAACATATGCATGTCTTTATCTCCTGCGCAGCTTGTTGCGGAAACCAGCGCCCGCGCCGACCTAGTTCTTCGGCCAATTACCCACCGGCCACGGACCTACTCTCGCAGGCCCGAGGCGTCCCGTCAAACGACGGGGCCAGTGCCGATGCCAGTAAAAGGGTCACCGGAAAGCAGAAGCCGGGGTTAAGCTCTATACCCTAATTCATAAGTCCGCGCACGTATTTTTTGTTAAGCCGCCATCCCTAATTCCGTGGGTTTTGGGGTAGCTAACTTGGTTAGGAGTTGATTGAGGTCCTCGCGCGTAAACTTCCACTCGAAGGGCCGTCCGATCGTTTCGAAATGGCGTTCGAATTGCCAAAGGGCGTGGGCGACTTCATCCAGGGATTTGAAATCGTTTGGCGTGAGCACTTTTCGCTGGATGATGGAAAAGTAAACTTCGACCTGATTGAGCCAACTGCCGTGAACGGGTCCATGGACCAAATGCAGACGGGGGTAACGTTGTTGGAGCCGTTGGACACTGGCCGTTCCGCGATGAGAGGAACCATTGTCCACAATCCAGAACACGCGGCGGGCTTGGGCATAGGGAGGCTGATTCATCACCCGGTTGACCAAGCGATCAAAAGCCACAATGCCGCTTTGCGGTTCGCAGTGGCCGAAAAGCTTGGCCCGATGAACATCCAAGGCGGCCAGGTAAGTAAGCGCTCCGCGCCGCTCGTACTCGTGTTCGACCTTCATCGGTTGGCCGGGTTGGGGTGCCTGGGTAGGATGGATGCGAGCACGGGCTTGGATGCTGGTCTTTTCATCGGCCGAAATGACGAACTCGTCTGCTTGCAAGGGTTGGCCCTGCCAGACGCGCTGGTAGAGGTCCAGCAAGCGTGCGGCTTTGGCAGCGAACTGCGGGTCACGGGGAAAAATCCAACAACGGTGAAACCAAGGTCGGATGGCATCTTCATGCAGCCAGCGCCAAAGAGTGCTATCGCTGATTTTGGCCACCAACCCGGATTGACAGACCTGCTCGTTCAACTCGGCGAGGCTCCAGCGGGAGAGTGGCAAGCCGAACTGGCTGGGCAACTCGCAGGCCAAGGCCTTAACCTGCACGACCAGTTCTGGGGGGAAAAGCCCGGGGGCGACCCGGGCGGGGCAGTTCTTCCAGTCCGCGTAAGCGCTCGTAGAAGAAGCGTTTGCGCCATTGACTGACGACTTCACGCCGTGTGTCCAGCCGAGCCGCAATGAGGTCGTTGGGCAGGTTTTGGGCGGCCAGAAGGACGATTCTGGCGCGGAACACCTGAAAGTAAGGCAACGTATATTTGGCTGATCTATGTCGGAGTTCTCGCTCCTCATCTTGGGTGAGAACGATAGAGAATGGGCTATTTAGTGGCATATTATCCGCACATTTCCGTGCTGCGACAAGATACCACTATCCAGTCGGTATGGCCAGTTAAAATACGTTATTGTATTTAAGAAAACAAGTACTTAGATAAGCCCTGAAGCTTGCTGTTGGATTGAGTTGCCCAGGGGAGAGCGGAGCGGCGGGCCGGGCTGCACAGAGCAACAGGAGGCCGGCGCGGAGATCGTCAATGAATGTATTTATGAGTTTCCAGTCAGTTGCGCGAAGGCCCGGGGTGCGGCGCGCCCGAGCTTTCGCCAAGGATCTGTGCAACCTTATCCAACGTCTGAACCAGCTTGGGCAGAGCGCGCCTTGCTTCCTCAAGCTCGGCGTGTGTGAGGCGTGCTTCGATCTCGGTGATTGCCGGGCGGATCCCCGCGGTGCCGTGTTGCCCGGCAAGTGTGAGCCAGAGCCAGGCTTTCATTGGGTTCTTAGCTACCCCTCGCCCAGTAAGATACCGATTGCCGATCTCCGCGAGCGCCGCGGGACTCAATTTGGAGGCCCTCAAGTAAACGGGAAGAAACTGGCGAAACTGGTCGCTCGACCCGCCCATGTCGGGCATGCGAATGCTGATGTAGCTACGTTCTGCGGAACCCACAAACGAGCCGCCCGACTCTATTTTGGCGGGTGTCGCGTTCGGCTCCAGCTTATCTTCAAGCGAGTATTCCCAGACACCTTCACCAGCAGCCTGGCAATACCATTCGGCCGCCATAACCAGATCGGGCTCGGTGCCTATACCGTATTGGTAACGGAAGAGGATCCCGTCGTAGGCCCACTTGGTGACACCCGTGAGGCTTTTTGAGCTGCTTCTGGCCACAGATTCCAAGAGTTCCAGCGGTTGGTCCATTTGGTTTCGTGGCGCGCCAATCCCCCTGGCGTAAAGCCCGGCGAGTTCGTATTTCGCCAAGTTGTAGCCCTGGTCGGCAGCGGCACGGAGCAACTCCAGCCCTTTTTCCTCGTCTTGTTCCACGCCGTCACCCTCGGCATAACACAGCCCGAGGTCGTATTGGGCGCGGCTATAACCTTGCTCGGCCGAGAGTTGATACCAATGCACGGCTTCGGGCATGTTTTTTGGCTCTCGTTGGCCCTGAACGGCGTCGAAGGGAGGGTGGGCGAAGCTGCGGCCAAACGCATGCTGCGCCATCGGATTGCCAGCTTTGGCTGCTTGCGTCAGCCAGACAGTGGCCTTGTGCTCGTCGCGGGCGACGCCCCGACCATCCTTGTAAGCGAGATACAATTCATACATCGCGTCGAGTTGACCGAGGTCGGCTGCCTTCTGGAAAAGACCCGCCGCCTGCGCCTGGTCCCGAGGAGACTCGTCCACGTAACCATACATCCAACCCAAATTCACCGTCCCGAGCGGATCACCACGCTCGTCGGCAGCCCGAAACCAGCGGATAGCCGCTTGGGCGTCCTCGGCTACGCCCCGCCCGAAACGGTAGGCGCGTCCCACGTTCACCATCGCCGTTGTGTGCCCCTGATCGGCCGCCAGGCGAAACCACTTCAACGCTTCGGTGGCGTTGGCTGCGACTCCCTCACCGTCACGATAGACGAAACCCAGGTTGGCTTGGGCCTGTGCCAAGCTGCCGGCGGCGGCGCGACGATAGTACCCGATGGCCTTGGCGAGGTCGCGAGGCACCTCCTTGCCTTGATAGTAAAGGACCCCGAGATTGTTGAGCGCTGGCAGGTACCCGGCGTCTCCCGCCCGCTGATACCAGGTTAATGCTGCTGCGGCATCTTTTCCGACCCTTTCGCCGGAGGCGTAGCAGAAGCCTAAGTAGTGCTGGGCCGTCAGATCGCCCTTCTCCGCCGCCTGGTGAACCGCCTCTATACTCAGCCCATCAAACTTCTTCCTCACTTCAGCTAGAGTTGGCCATGCTTTAGCGCTGTTCGTCGCCGCCAGGGCGGAGGGATTCCAGCCAGCCAGGAGGCCCGCAGGCACGAACACCAGCCAGCAAACGAGTTGTAGCACGCACAGCCGTCGGGCGGCAGGAAACGAGGCACGACGATTCATGGTTTCAAGGCCTCCTCCGCAGGTTTGGCGCTTCGCCCTAGTGTAGCTCGACCGGCGCGCGGATTCCCGGCGGCGGAGGTTGGCGGGGTATTGGGTGGGGCGCCTTCCTGAAGTTTCTTCCGGAGCGCTTGCAATCGAGGTTCCAGAGATTCATTGGAAATAAACCAGTGCCCGGGCAATGGAGGGACTGTGAAGACAAAGCCTCCGGCTGTGGCAATCCAAAAGGACCCCTTTTCCCCGGGAACGAGCAGACCTCGGTGGAAACCAGCCAGCGGATCCGTTGCCTTGCCGTCCTGCTCAAACTGGATCGGAACGCACAGCGCCTGGCGGAACTCCGGTTGAAAATCAAGGAGTGTCGCCCCTCGTCCGTCGTTGAATTGTACGCGTTCTTCGCTGCGTCCGAAGCCGACTTTGCGCGGGCACAGAATCCAAAGCGACCGGCCAAGAGCCAGCGAACACGAGTCCATTAATGAAAGCCCACGCGGCCAATCCCATCGGGTGGGCATAGGTGATCCCGAAAGTCCACGAACATCGGGCGCCGCCTCCAGCAATGGCTCCAGCTCCTTTTCCCCGTTCCAAAGTGCGAACAGCCGGTCGCGGTCGGCTGCGCCCAGCAGCAGGAAGCCCGCCTCGGAGACAAAGGGTCGCGCCCATCCCCAGGAAACCAGCGGCTTCCCCCGGACAGTCCGGAGTGAGGCAATCCGCTCCCATGAGACGCTCGATGGGGAAAGGGTGTAAAGTTCCTTGTCGAGATAAACGCCAAGCTGATGATCCGGCGCCGGGCACAGGAAGGCATCCGGCCTCCAGAGGGAATCCATCTTATGAACGGCGGGACGCCGTCGAGAACTGGCCAGGATTTGAACCTGGCCCGAATCGGGGCTGACTTCCAGGAGGCTGTCCGGCATTGCCACATAAAGACGATCATTCAGCGCGAGCAGCCTGACCCTCGCAGTGATTGGGGCAGGAATCTGTTCCCAGGTCCGGCTTCCGAACCGATACCGATGGAGTTGCTCCCCAACGACTGCGAACAGGGAGCCCGCGCACACAGCGAAGCGGGTGTCGGCCCATCCAACCTCGTTTGGAAAGGGCACCTCCTCGCAGTTGCCGGTCAGCAGATCAACCGTTACAAAAGTCCGCCTCCGGGGATCAACAAAGGAACTGTTTGGCCGCTCATACTCAATCAATCCCCACAGTTTCCCGTCATGCACCAGCGTCTCCACAAGAGAAGGTTTTAGTCCTTCCTCAGACCGAAGGTTGCTGAGCCTCCAGCGGACAAACTTCACCACCAGCGGTTTCTCAGCCGGCCACACCGGCCGATTGGTGTTGGTATCTGAGGCAAGATTTGCGGTCATCTCGACGCCTGCGTCCCGCGCCAGCTTCTGAATCGGTACTGCGAGGCTCGCCAGCTTTCGAAAGGTTGAGCCGCTGATTGAACGCTTCGAGATGAGGCAGGAGTACTCGCGCCTCGGGCAGCGAGCAGTACGTGGAGAAGTACGGAAAGAGCACGCGGAACACCTGGTCGTTGTAAGCAGCCGCGTTCTGCAAATACTCAATACGGAACCGCTGCTTGAAGCTGGCAAATGGTTCGACGCCTACCGGGCTGCTCCAGACGTAATACTTGTGTGCCAACGCGGCCTCCGTTCGTTCAAAGAGACTGGCGTCGTCAGGATTGCTCCAAATCCGCTCACGTTCCCCCCACAGAGCCGCGAGCAATTCCTCGGTGCACCGGCGATCCTGGCGCTCGGCGTCGAAAGGCGCCCGCACCACCGCCAAGTAAAGGCCCTCCAGGCGAACCGCTGGATTGGTGGACGTGCACGCCTGTTCCACAAACTGCCTCACCACGCCGGGAACACGCTTTCGATCCGGCCAAGACCAACCGATCACTCGGGGCAACGAGGATGGGCGATACCCCGCTTCCAGGACGCGATGGAACATTGGCAAGGCCTCCGCCGGTTTCTCGAACCAAAGCCCGCCCTGCTCCCATTGGTAATGCCAAAGCGTCTTTCCGTTTTGCCAATACTGACCGCCCTCGGCCCAACGGCGGCGCATTTCCTGGTCCATCCGCTGGGGACGATTGATTCGACCATTAGGCAGCCAGCCTGGCGGCACGCTCTGGTCGAGCACCGCCACAACCCGGCGAACCAGACTCCGTAGCTCCGCCAATTGTTCCTCGTTGCCAGACCGTAGTTCAGCCGCATGGTAATATCCGTCCAGAACGGCGGCGGCCGGACGCAACGCCTTATACAGCCCAAGACCAAACCACTCGTCATCAAGGGTATTCGTCCCGGTAACGCCTAAGGGCCAGCCTTGACAGAATAAACTCAATCCCCGAATGGCCGCCTTCAAGCTCGCGGGCCGCGGAACCATTGGAATCTCGATATTCCCAGAGACAGGCGAGGACCCTATCTCGTCGCAATATGCGCGGACGCGCAGCGCGGCGACTTCCTTTGTCCTCTTACCCAGCGCCCAGGCAGATTCGGACGCCGCTTGCGCCTCGGGCAGCATTTTCCAGCGATAGGCCCATATCCCCTCGGTGAAATACTGCTCGGCTTCGTCCACTGGACTCCAAGGCGCGCTGGGTTGCCGGATGTTCAAACCGGCCATGACTTTGCTGACGAGCTGGTTGATCAGGGCCGCGAGATTCGTGCGGCTGCCACTGATCTCGATGGGCACGGGCGCACCGCCCTTCGGCGGCACTAGTCGCGCGTGCACCGTCACGTTTTCCTTGGAGTATCCATCCCGGTCAATCACTCCCTCCAACAGGTAGCTGCCGTTCCAGAACGCCGTTTCGTTCATCCCCTGCAATTCCTTTTCCGCGCTCAACAATTCCATCCGCCGGCGTTCGAGAACAAAAAGGGGGCGCTCGTGCGTCAGTCGTTCGATGGCCAGCACTGTCAACTGGCGCTCCACCGCCTCTTCTTCGGCCGATTTCACCGCCGCACGAAGGTTCAGCACCGAGATCGGCAGCGCATCTTTCGCCCGCACCCCCAGCTTGGAAAACAAAGGACCGAAATGGTTGGCCAGCCAGCGCGCCCATCCGATTTGATCTGAAACCGGCCACACTGAGCGGACTGCTCCAATCACCACGCCTGGCTTCACTGCGACCAGACGAACCTGCATGAATTGGTTTGTGCCTTCACCAGCCGGCGTCAGGAGCAGCAGTCCATCCGCACCCAAAACCTGACCCAGTTTGAGAAAATCCCGGTTCGACGCGGACAGTTCTTGTTCGCGATAGGCCTTCTCAATTTCTGCGCGCTCCAACATTTGGAGGTTGGTCTTGCCGGAAAGCTCTACCGTCAGCAGGTCTGCGACAGGCGCAGAGGTGGTGGACCCCGTGATAATCGCCAGACGGACGGGAGACCCTTTGGTCTGCGACCACAGTGTGGGCGACATGAACACGCTGGACGCCAGCAAGACTGAGCACAAGGCGAGTTTGTAGCGATTGAGTTTCATTACCAGGCTGTCAATATCCGGGCGCCCTGCGATCCAAACTGGCTGCGGTCAGTTCCCGCGTGGCTCAGGCCGTCATGGATGGTAAGGACGGTTGCTGCGCGTTGCTTTGGACTTAATTTCGTTTGGCAGAGCCTTGATCATCGTCCGTCACAGGCTTGTTTTACCTGGTAGGACAGAGCGGGCGAGTAAATCCTTTGAAAAACATGGCGGGGTCTCTATTTGATGGAGCCAGGATCTCGCCCCTTTGGTTGTGCCAATTAAGAGAATATCCTCCCGCCCGCCCCTTACGCCGGAATCCGGCAGGTTCTTCCTGGGTGCCAATCGCAACGTCCTCCCGGAACCCACCGAGACGGCCAACCTGCAATCTGAGGCGCGTAGGGCCAAAAGCGCTCCGGAAAGCGCTATATGTGGGGTTCTCCAAATTTGCACGCAGGCAACAACCCCGAACGTGCCAACGCCGCCCAAGCGCCAGCCCCTCTTGGCGCAAATCCACGGTTTGATCCCGACATAGTGGTGGATAATCGGCCGCACGCCACCTTCGAGGGGGAGGATTCGCAGCTCACGAAAGCGATAGACTACTTGCAGGAGCAAATTCGGCAAAAGCCAGTCACTGTGCCGCCACCGCATCCTGACAAGTCGCTCAAGTAGGGCACGGCGTTTGACGCCCTTCGGCGGGTGGGTGAGACCGCGCAGGGGTTCGTCGCCGCGTATTACTCCCTGGCGCTGAGAGCCAGTGAAGCGCCTCCGGGGCGAAATAGCCGCCAACCGCCGCGCCCTCCGCCTTGCGATTTCGGCTTTCTGATCTCTGCTTTCCCAATTTCGGCTCTTCGGCCTGCCCTCGCCGCCAAAACCTTGACCCTGGAGCGCGCACCCCACGGCCAGTGACAAAGTCTGGCCCAAAACGTTGTAGGAGACGACGTAAGGAGTCTCTGATCAACAGCTTACGCAAGGACCAGACCGGCTTTAGTGAGAGACTCCTCACGTCGTCTCCTACAAGGGGTTACGCAGGAGTTTGTCACTGGCCGTGGCGCGCACCCTCAGCGGCAGGAATTCGCGCTTGCCAAGCTCACCCTTGGCTGAGAAGATGTGTGCAAGATGAATGCGAGCGAGAGCCACTTCTCCCGCACCCACGCCGCGGCAAGTGCAAGCCAACACACCAAAGGCCATATTCTACATTGAAGTCCCGAGCTCTGGCTCATCATAACCGCGCAAATTGAAGAAATTGGCTCAATTCACCGCCCTGGTCGTTGTTGGCCTCATCGTGATGCCGGTTTGGACCGGTCGCGCGGCCGGCGTTCTGGCTGAACTCTGGCAGAACGTCCCAACCGCCACGAATGCCAGCATTATTCCTTCAGGCGCTCCCGATGCGGAGTTTTACAGTGCGGGGATCAGCTACGATAGCCAGGTTACCGGTTACACTCCGAACCTGTTCCTGAATAACCCGCTGTTCTTCAATTCTTCAGAAGCCTTCGATCCGGCGGGTTCGTTAGATAACACCTTTATTCGCTTCACAGGCCAGACGTACCTGAACGCAGGCGTAAACAGGTTCCTGGTCCCTCATGACGATGGGGTTACGTTGAATATCGCCGGGATCGGGTTGGTTCTCGATCAACCGGGGCCAACCTCTCCGGTGTTCACCACGTTCGATGTGACCGCGCCGTCGGAGGGACTCTATGACTTTACCCTTCTATACGGTGAGTGCGCCGGACCTCCCGCGGTTCTGGAGTTTTCTGTGAACGGCATAACTGTGGGTGTGCCTGAGCCCGGCTCCGCGTTCCTGTTCTCGGCAGGAGGTTTTGGGCTGCTTGTCGCCCTCAGGCGCAGGGGTCGGTCCAACAGAACGTCATTTTCCCCAGGGATCCACTTCGCCCCAGTGAGCGCGCTGACCACTGACAGGAAAAGCTGAAACGCTGAAACGCTGAAACCTGACAGTGGTGTGCGGAATGCGGAGCAGTTTCTAGTGTGGGCCGGTAGCATCGAGCAATCTTCGAGGCAAGTCACGCTGGCCGCGCATCGTCCGGCGCATCACGATATCGCCGCCCATCAATTCGTCCGCCTTGCGGACACTCATGCGCCGGAGGGGGCATTGCGTTTCCGCGCACGCTGCCAGATTCCGTCAAAGTCAGTTTTGGTGAGCGGTGTGGCTGATATCGGGGCGCCGGGGGCGCCGGCATAAGCGGGAATAGCCTTTGCGTGGGAAAGAGGATCGGTTAGCTTCTGGCGATGAGTACCTGTAGATGTGGCCACGTTAAAAGCGCACGCGGAGGAGTTGATCGCCAAGGCAATCGCCGGTGAGGCGACCGTGATTGAGCAGAATGGCCGGCGAGCAGTATTGCTTCCCTGTGAGGGCGATGCGCCTGACTTCGAGTTGGACGGCGATACCAACCGGTTACTGCGCGAAAGACTCCAAGCCCCAGGGACGTCAACCGACCGCGGCGGATTGGGCGGCTTTAAGACGCGACGTACGCCAGGGATGAACCTGATCGTCAAGTCGCCGGTGTGGGACGACTTGCGCACGATTGGTTTGCGGATCGCCAAGATTGATCCAAGCTCCGTCAGGAGCGGCATGGAGATGAACGTTAGAAACCTTCACAGGCTGGGCCTCAGCCCTGCCGAGGCGGTCAACATGCTCCTGGCCCAGATTGAACTCCGCAAGGGCCTGCCCTTCGAAGTCAGCATGGGGCCGAGACCCCTGCTCTCGGCCGACGAACAGGCGGCGGCGTGGACGGAGGCCTTTGGTGCTTACTGAACCGCAACCCGGCGAAGTCTGATTTGCGGAACTCGGCATGGCCGAGAAGAGCTGCCCGGTGCTTGTCCTCGCCTATCCAGAGCCCGCCAACGCTCGCGCTCGAGTTGCAACCGTTACCGGATGCGTGTAAGAAGCAGCGAGAAAGGGGACACTCCAGCCCAAGCGTCCTCGGTGATGCGCGCCCTGCCCAACGGCAGGCCGCATCAACTGCCGCGATCAACAAAGATCAGCCGCTCGTCGGTGTCGCCGATGGTGGTGATCTTGCCATCGTCGTCGCAGACCGTCACGCCGCGCTCGACTCCGGCGTAGTCTTCGTAACCAGGCGCGACCTGGTAGGCGTCCCCGTCGCTCACGACCACCACGGTGGCAAAGGTGCCGTTGAACTGGACTCGGTCACCGAGCTGGATCTCCTCCCCGCTCGTATATTGCAGTAGTTCAGTGTCCATAGGCTTAGTGCCGCTTGGCCTGCCCGGTTTTGGAGGGCGGGCCGGTATTGTCTATTGCAGACTCTTCTTAACTCCAGCTTGCTTCCCGCGTTGCAAGGTTACCCACATCTCCCGCGCCTGTCAATACGGAGGTTGACACCTGGAACTCATGCCGTCTAATTAGCTCGGACGCCGCCACGCGAAGTATGGAAAGCAACCAGACGCGCAAAACTTTTCCCTGGGCCACGGCTATGATTGCCGCCGCCCTGGTGATCATCGCCGCCTTCGCGCTGTTCGCCTATCTCAAGACCGTGCGGGGGCTCAAGCACACGGTCGAACAAGGCGATCAGCGCGGCGCCCGAGATTGCCCGCAACTTCATGACGGGCAACATCACCCACACCTTTATCGAGAGCATTCCCCAGATCACCTCCAGCCAGGGCGACGTCCTCGAGCTCGCCACCTACCGTTGCACCGAGACCTTCAAGCGCACGGATGAGAAGTGGACGGGCTGGGGTTGGGTGTACCTGGGCACCACCGTCGCCGAGATTCGCGTGCCGGTGACTTTCCGCTACCATCTTCGCCTCTCCGACCCCTGGCGGCTGGCTACCCGCGACCAGACCTGCATCGTGCTGGCGCCGAAATTGCGCCCCAGCCTGCCGCCCGCGATTGACACCGCCGAGATGGAGCGTCGCGCCGAGAGCGGCTGGGCGCGCTTCGACAAGAACGACCAACTGGATGCGCTGGAGAAGAGCATGACTCCCACGCTGGACGTCAGGGCCGGGGACGCCGCCCACCTCCAACTCGTCCGCGAGGCGTGCCGCCACTCCGTGGCCGAGTTTGTGCGGAAGTGGCTGATGCGGGAAGGGCAATGGCGGGGCGATCGGTTTACTTCCATCGTCGTGCTGTTCCCTGACGAAGCGAAGGCTGCCTCCGACGAGGACTTGCTGGGCATCCGCCACGAGCCGACCCTGCGGTTGGGCCACGACTGAGAGAATATGACAATCTCATTCAGGTCCGTATAAGGTGCGGAAGCTTGCTCGCGCTTTAGGACAGCGAGCGGCCGCCCAACGCGTCAGCAAGCTGCACGCACGCCAAACGCTTCGCACAATCCGGTGCCGGCCCGGCGCTACATCAAATCCACCGGATCAATATCCACCGCCAGCGAAACGTCCTCGGGCAGGACCAGCGCGCGGGTCAGCAGCGCCAGGCGCTGGCTGAGCGCCGCCATGCGTTGGGCGCGCAGCATGATCTGGTAGCGGTAGTAGGTTTCGGCGCGCAGCAACGGCGCGGGCGCCGGGCCGGCTATCACCAGGTCCTTGATGTCGCCCACAGCCTTTTCCAACTCCTGCTTCAGGTAGTCGGCGGAGAACTTCACCTTCTCCTCGTTGCGGCCCTTGAGCGTCAGCAGGGCGATGCGGCCGACGGGCGGGTATTTCAGTTGCTCGCGGAATTCGATCTCCTGCTGGTAAAAGCCCTCGAAGTCATGCCGGCGGGCGAACTGGATCGCCGGGTGAAAGGGAGTGAAGGCCTGCACGAACACCTCGCCTTCGATGTCGCCGCGGCCCGCGCGCCCGGACACCTGCGTCAGCAGTTGGAAGGTGCGCTCGCCGGCGCGGAAATCCGGCTGATGCAGCGCGAGGTCGGCGTAGATGATGCCGACCAGCGTGACGTTGGGGAAGTGCAGGCCCTTGGCGATCATCTGCGTGCCGACGAGGATGTCAATCTTGCCGGCGCGGAAGTCGCCCAGGATGCGGCGGTAATCCTCCTTGCGCTTCAGGGCGTCGGAGTCCATGCGCACGATGCGCGCCGTGCGGGAAGAGTTTGGCGAGCGTGGACTCGACCTTCTGAGTGCCGATGCCGGCGTACCGAATCGCGGGGTTGCGGCATTTGGCGTTCGGGCAGACGGAGGGCACGGGCTCGACGTGCGCGCAGATGTGGCAGCAGAGTTTGTGCTTCCTGGCGATGGTAGGTGAGCGAGACGCTGCAATTGGGACATTCGGCGACGTAGCCGCACAGAGGGCATTGCAGGGAAGTGGAATAGCCCCGCCGGTTCAGGAACAGGATGACCTGCTCCTTCTGCTCCAGCCGCTGGGCAATGGCCTCCTTGAGCTGCGGCGAGAAGATGGGAACCCCTTTGCCCGGGCGCACGGTCTGGCGCATATCCACGATGCGCACGACAGGCATCTTCTTGTCGTCCGCCCGCTCGGGCAATTGGAGCAGCGTGTATTTGCCCTTGCCGCAGTTGTAATAGCTCTCCAGCGAAGGGGTCGCCGAGCCGAGCACGACCACCGCCCCTTCCATTTGGCCGCGCACGATGGCGACGTCGCGCGCGTGGTAGCGGGGCGCCTCCTCCTGCTTGTAGGTGTGCTCGTGCTCCTCGTCCACGACGACGAGGCCGAGCGGTTCGACGGGGGCGAAGATGGCGGAGCGCGCGCCGATGGCGATCCGCGCGCGGCCCTGGCGTATCTTATGCCACTCGTCGTGCCGCTCGCCGGCGGACAAATGGCTGTGCAACACCGCCACCAGCGTTTGCAGCGGGCCGGAGCTGAACCGCGCCTTGAAGCGCTCGACGGTCTGCGGCGTGAGCGAGATTTCCGGCACCAGCACAATCGCGCCCTTGCCCTGTTCCAGGGCGTGGGCGATGGCTTGCAGATAAACCTCCGTCTTGCCGCTGCCGGTGACGCCGTGGAGGAGGAAGGTCGAGGGGGGAGGGAGGGACGAGGGAGAGGGGGCGGGGGCGGCGGGCGATGGGCCGGGGCTGGTCGGGGAACTTTGAACCTTGAACCTCGAACATCGAACCTTGAACGGGTGAGCCTCCCGAGGTCTGGGATTTGGGCGTGGGGCTTTGGGGCTCCGAGTTCGGACTTCGGACTTCGGACTTCGGACTTCCCTCCATCGCCGCTTTGATCGCCGCGAGGGCTTTGGCCTGCGCCGGGTTCAGGGCAGCGGTTGGGTGGGGAGAATATGCTCGCGGGCATACGGGTCGCGCTCGGAGATTTCGGCGGCAATCGCGAGCCAGGCCCTTGTCTTCCAGGCGGCGGACGGTCGCCGGCGGTGGTCTTCGCCAGAGCGAGCAATTCGAGTCAGCGGCAATTCCCGGCGTTCCTCGAGGATGCGCCAGACTTCCTTTTGCCGCTTGGGCAGCTTCGGCAATTCACCCGAAGGCGGCAAGGCGCGGACATACAGCCGTTCGCGCCAGCTGGCCTGCTCGTGGCGGACGGCTTCGGGCAGGACGCTCTTCAGCGCCGTCTCCGGCGCGCAGCAGTAGTATTCGCCGATCCAGCGGGCGAGCTTGAGGATCTTGGGGGTCACCAGCGTCTGCGCGCCGATGACCTTGAGGATGGGCTTGAGCGTGGCGTGCGCCGACTCCTCGGCCAGGCCGGTCACGCACCCGAGCACCTTGCGCGAGCCGAACGGGACCTGGACGCGGCTGCCGACATCCACCTCGTCCGCCAAGCTCCGGCGGGATGAAGTAATCGAACTCCTTGCGGAGCGCGATTTCCAGGGTGACGCGGGCGATCATCAGAGTGGATTCGGGTTTCTCGTATGCTTCTTTCCAGTCACCCTACTCCTCGGTGCCCGGCCAAAGCAAGAGCGCGAGGCAGCCTCCCAGCAATTCGGGCGCAGCTCACTTGTTGTGGGGGGGGTGCCTGCCGCCAAACTCCTCTATTGGCAGCCCTGTCATCAACGCTCCGGCGGCGGGGAGCCCTATTCCCCCTCACCCCAACCCTCCCCGAGGAGAGGGAGCCTCGCCGCCCGTCGCTGAAAATGCCCGGCCGCTTCGCCCGCTCGCAGCGTGGCCGCTGAATTGGGGATGTACGAGAATTGAGATGCGCACCGGGGATAGCCAGAGCTAAAATCCGCTTTGACCGGGCGTCGCTCTAAACTTACGCTCCCGGCGTGGAAAAGGGAACAGCCAGAGCCTTCAGCCTGCCCCGGGTGCATCTCCTGCGGCATCTGCCGCTGCCGCGGTCCCTGACGGGTTACGTGGGCCGGGGATTGTTCCTCTTCCTGCTCACCCTGCAAGGGCTGGGCGCCTTCACGCTGATTACGCTCGGAGTGATCGTTACGCGCTTCGGTGCTTCGCGGCGGGTCATCCGGCCCCTGATCCGCCAGGAGGTGGCGCGCGCGGGATTGCGGCTGCTGCCGATGTTTCTGTTCGTGGCGGCGGCGCTGGGGCTGGTGGTCATCGGCCAGACCGTCTCCTGGCTGACCCGGGTCGGGGCGATCAACTTCCTGGGGACGGTCATGGTGGTCGTGGTGGTGCGCGAGTTGGGCCCGCTGGTGGCGGCGCTGCTGGTGCTGGCTCGGATTGGCACGGCCAACGTGATCGAACTGGGCACGGCGCGGGCGATGGGCGAGGTCGAGGCGCTGGAAGCGCTGGGCATTGACCCGGTGCATTACCTGGTGGTGCCGCGAGTGGTGGGGATGGCGCTGGGGGTCTTTGCGCTGACGGTGTATCTGATCCTGGGCGCCCTGCTCAGCGGGTATCTGTGGGCCTTCATCCAGAACGTGCCGCTGCGGCCCGGCGAGTATTTTCGCCAACTGGCCAGCGCCCTGAGCGGGCTGGATTTCGCCTTGCTGGCGATCAAGACCCTGGCGTTCGGCTCGATCATTGCGCTGGTGACCTGCTATCATGGCCTGGCCCAGCCGTTGCGCCTGGAGCAGGTGTCCCACGCCACCGTCGCCGCCGTCGCCCAGAGCATCATCGCCTGTGTGCTGATTGACGCCCTGTTCATCATCATTTACCTCGCAACGTGACAGACCAATCGCCAGCCCAGGCCGGCGTGCCGGCCATCGAGATGACCGGCGTCGCCTACAGCGCGATGCGCCACCAGGACCTCCTGGTGGCCGAGGGGATCGACTGGACTGTCAACGTCGGCGATTACTGGGTCGTGGCCGGTCTCCACGGCTCCGGCAAGAGTGATTTCCTCATGCTGACGGGCGGCCTGATGGCGCCGTTGCGCGGCCAATACCGCCTCTTCGGAGAGCCCATGCCCATCTTCGAGGAAGCGCGCCTGCAGCAGCGGCTGCGCCTGGGCCTGGTGTTCGACGGCGGCCAATTGTTCAATCACCTTACCGTCGCGGAGAACGTCGCGCTGCCCTTGTGCTATCACAAGAACCTGAACCGAAGCGAGGGGGCGGCGGCGGTGCGCGAACTACTGGAGCAGACGGGCCTTGCGCCATGGGCCGAGAGCACCCCGGGCAACCTGGGCCGCGGTTGGCAGCAGCGTGCCGGATTGGCGCGCGCGCTGGCGCTCAAGCCGGAAGTCCTGTTGGTGGACAACCCGTTGGCGGGCCTGGACCCGCGGCACGCGCATTGGTGGCTGAGTTTCCTGGATCAATTGGCCGCGGGGCACAGCCTGATGGATGGCCGCCCCGTGACGCTGGTCGTCACGACCGCGGATTTCCGTCCCTGGAAGACTCACGCCCGGCAGTTTGCGATCCTGCAGAACCACGGCTTCGTGGTGCTCGGGGCCTGGGGGCAACTGGAGACCGCGAGCGAGGAACTGGTGCACGAGTTGTTGACGGATCGGGCACAAACCGAATAAATGGAAGACTGGAACGTTGGAATAATGGAAGGATGGAAGGTTGGAATGATGGAATGATGGAATAATGGAACCTTGGAATGATGGAATATTGGAATAGCGCAGTAATGCCATGGTGGAGGGGTGGAGCGATGCCGCAGGCCAACCTTCCACCATTCCAGCCTTCCATCATTCCATCATTCCACTATTCCATTATTCCATTATTCCAGTGTTCCATCATTCCAGCCTTCCACCATTCCCCCTCCCCTAACCGCGTATGGCCCTGCAAGATTTAACTCCGCAATTGCGCACGCGCCTAAGCCGCATGGAGCGGGCGGTGGGCTGGTTTGTGGCCGCTGGCGATGGCGTTACTGGCGTTTGGTTTTGTCTATTACGTCTATCACACCGCCGAAAGCAAAGGCTGGTTCCTCACCAAGGCCCCATATTACACTTACAGCGAGCGCGCGACCGGGTTGAAAGTCGGCGACCCGGTCATGCTGATGGGGTTGACGGTGGGCCAGATCACCCGGATGGAGCCGATGCCGCCCTGAGGAGTTCTACCGCAACATCTACGTCCAGTTCGAGATCAAAGATCCCTACTACGGTTATCTTTGGTCGCAAGGCTCAAAGGCGAAAATCACCCCGGCTGATCTGCTGGGCAAGCGCGTGTTGGAGGTGACCAAAGGCACCGGCGGCTACCCGACTTATATCTTTCACCCCCTGCGGGAGGTGACCATCGCGGAGGCGCGCGCCATGCCGGATTTGACCAATTGGCTGCTGGCGCAGGAGGTCTGGGGCGCAACGGGCACCAACCCGCTGGCCAAAGCCAAAACCCCCGTGACCAATCTCACCGCGATAGCCGCCGCTGGTTACGCCAAGCTGATCATCATGAACGCCGCCGAGAAGCGGAGTTACATGACCGGCATCTGGAACGACCCGGAAGGGCGCTACGACGTCTTCACCAAAGAGAGCACTCCGTATGGGCTGGAGTCTGAGGAATCAGCCGCCGTAACGGAGCGGTTGGAGAAACTGGTGACCCAGGTCGAACACGCCCTGCCGAATATTCTCAGCCTGACCAACCGGCTCATCACGGTGTTGTCCAACAGCGCGAGCCTGGCTTCCAATCTGAACGTAGTGGCGGTGAGCGCACGGCCGGCCGTCAGCAATCTCGCGGTGCTAACCGCGGAGATCAACCAACCCGGGGCGCTGGGAGAGTGGTTGCTACCGACCAATATCAACCGCCGGCTCGACGACGCGCTCGGCAGCGCCAATACCGCCTTTTCCAGCGCCAACACCACACTGGCCAGTGCCGATACCAACCTGACCGCCCTCGCGGAAAACCTGGGCCGCTCCCTGGACAACCTCGCCAATCTCACCAGCAACCTCAACAGCCAGGTCCAGATCAACACCAACATCCTCAGCCAAATCTCCCGGGCGATTGTGGATGCCGATTCCTTTGTCCAGGGTCTCAAACATCACTGGCTGTTCCGCTCGGCCTTCCGCAAGAAGCACACTAACGCCCCGCCGGAGGCACCGCCCGAGCAGCTCCGTTCACCGAAAGACCGGAGCGAACACGAGCCGTGAGCCGCCAGCAGGTGCGTCTGGCCCGTACCACCCGAGCCTCGGGCCGCCGGGTGAACCCGAAATCCGAGACCCGAAATCCGAAGGCCGAAAGAAGGCCGAAGTCCGAAACCCGAAGTCCGAAAAGCCTCCCTGCTAGCGCTGATTGAGCCGCTGTCGGCTGGGGCACAGGCCCAGGCGCGGGGATGGAGCAGGTTTCACTTTCGGGTTTCGGACTTCGGCCTTCTTTCGGCCTTCGGATTTCGGGCTTCGGGTTTCCGGCCTGTGGCTGCCCGCTCCGGACGGTGGGGCCAGCAAGATGAACCCAGCGGCAGCGGCGCTCTTTTCCCTTGGACCTTTAAGGCCCGGAATTTAGAGTAAGCCCATGGGCCCCCTGCAAATTGAGAAGGCAAGCGATGAGAACGGCCAGCCGGGCGCCTGGGTCACACTGGACCCCGGCGCCGAACCGGTCTTCGTCGCTCAACACCATTGGATCGGCGTGGACCTGGATGGCACGTTGGCCCGGGACGATGCCGAGGGACATTTCCTGCCGCCGTATCCGCTGGGCGAGCCGATTCCCCACATGATCGAGATGGTGAAAAGCCTCCTGGCGGCTGGGGTGAAGGTGAAGATCTTCTCCGCCAGGGCTTGCGAGCCCGAGAGCATCCCGATCATTCAAGCCTGGGCCGAAAGGCACGGCCTCGGACACCTGGAGGTCACCAACCAGAAGGATTACGACCTGATCCGGTACTACGATGACCGGGCGATCCAAGTGTTGCCCAACCGCGGGAAGTCCGTCAGCTCCCTGGCCAACGGCAAGGGTGGGGGAATGGAATGATGGAATGTTGGAATGTTGGAAAGGCCCATCATTCCATTATTCCATCATTCCAATCCGCCCCTACTTCGTGGTTGGCTTCCTGGATGTTTGCTTCTCGAAGCAGTCCGGGCAGATGCCGTGGCTGAAATCGGCGTCGGTGTGCTCGTGGATGTAGGTTTCGACTTGTTTCCAGTAGCCCTGGTCGTCCCGGACACGCTTGCACCAGGCGCAGATTGGTAGCAGCCCGTGGAGCGTTTTGACATGTGTCAGCGCCTCGGCCATGCGTGCTGACACCCGGCGCAGCTCCAGCAGCGCCATGACCTGCCGCGAGAGGGCCTTCATCGCTATCTTCTGATCGCCGGTGAGCTGGCGGGGTTTGCGGTCAATGGCGCAGAGCGTGCCCAAAGCGAAACCCTCCGGACTGGTCAACGGAAATCCGGCATAGAACCGGATATGGGGCGACCGCTGGACCAGGGCGCTTTCCGCAAATCGCGCGTCTTTCAGCGCATCCCGCACGATCAAGGGATCGGTCTGGAGGATGGCGTGGGCGCAAAACGCGACGTCCCGCGGCGTCTCTTGCTGGCTCAAGCCTATCTTGGACTTGAACCACTGCCTGGACTCATCCACCAGCGAGATCATGGCGATGGGCACATTACACAGGTAGCCCGCCAGCGTGGTGATGTCGTCGTAGGCCTGTTCGGCGGCCGTATCCAGGATGTGATAATCCTGGAGAGCGGCCAACCGCTGGGCCTCATTATCGGGTCTCGGCGCAATCATTCGAGCACTTGGAACCTGTCAGCCTCAAAAGGCTGGGGGACAATAAGCCAGGTTGTGCGCCTCCGCCACAGCTTTGTGCGTAATCTTGCCGTCCATCACGTTGAGACCGCTCAGCAGAGCCGGCTGCTTCTGGCACGCTTCGGCCAGGCCGTGATCGGCCACCAGCTCCAGGTAACGATAAGTCACGTTCGTCAATGCCTGGGTCGCCGTCCGGGCGTAAGCGCCCGGCATGTTGGCGACGCAATAGTGGGTCACGCCTTCCTCCACGAAGACCGGCTGGTCGTGGGTCGTCGGACGCGAGGTCTCGGCGCAGCCGCCCTGGTCAATGGCGATGTCCACCAGCACGCTGCCCGGGCGCATCCGCCGGAGCATATCGCGGCGAATCAGCCTGGGCGCTTTGGCTCCCGGCACCAGCACCGCGCCGACGAGCAGGTCCACCGCCGGCAGCAACTCCATCAAGTGCGCCTCGTTCGAATAGAGCGTGTGAGCCGTGTGCAGGGTGATGTCCAGAAAGCGCATTCGTTCCAGGTCCACCTCCAAAATGGTCACATCCGCGCCCATGCCCTGGGCCATGCGCGCGGCATTGATGCCCGAGGAACCGCCCCCCAGGACGACGACCTTGCCTGGCAATACCCCCGGCACGCCGCCGAGCAGCACGCCGCTGCCGCCATTGTGTTTAGCCAGAAAATAACCGCCCACCAGGATGGACATGCGCCCGGCGATCTCGCTCATCGGCTCCAGCAACGGCAGCCGCCGGTTGACTTCGATGGTTTCATAGGCCAGGCCGGTCACCCGGGTCTCGATTAACGCTTCGGTCAGCGAGCGGCTGGCGGCCAGATGGAGGTAGGTGAAAAGGATTTGGCCGGGCCTTAGCAGCGGGTATTCCGAAGGCAGCGGCTCCTTGACCTTAACGACCAGGTCCGCCTTTTCGAACGCCGCCGCGTGGTCGCTCACCAGGGTGGCGCCGGCCTGCTGCGTAATCCGTCGTCCGGGTAGCCCGCGCCGGCCCCGGCGTTGCGCTCGACCACCACCTGGTGGCCGCGTTTGATCAGTTGATAAGCTGCCGAGGGCAACAGGGCCACCCGGTATTCCTGGTCTTTGATTTCTTTGGGGACGCCGATGATCATAGGGAAAGGGAATGATGGAATGTTGGAATAATGGAATGTTGGAATGATGGATTAATGGATGGGTGGATGCTTGGGAATGGTTAGCGCGCCGCGGCGTGAGTAATCGCCTCGCCTCGGTTCAACCGAGCCGACGAGGGCCAACAGCGTAGGCTGCCAGACTGCCTGCCACATACAGCCCAAATTCAAATTGTATGGTTTGGTGTATTCCATAAAGGCCCCCCATTAACCCATACCCCACCGAATCCATCAATCCGAATCCATCATTCCATCATTCCACCATTCCACCATTCCACCATTCCATCATTCCCTTCCCGGCTCATTGCCTGCCGGCAGCTCGGCGGCGTGGGTTCGGGCGCGGTTGGCCAGCGCGAGGATGGTGACCGAGGAAGCGGCTTGCCGCTCGGCTTCCTCGATGCGATGGTATTCGCCGTACACTTCGATTGCGCGCCGGGTCCTCACGGGTGGCGAGTTCCTGGCCCTGGCTGGCGCGCAACGCCAGCAACATATCGTGGCAGGTGATGTTCTCCAGCGGACGCGCGGGCAGGTAGCCAGGTCCGGTGCCCGCGGTCTCCGTCACCAACCGGGCGGCGACCAGCGTTTGCATGACTTGCTGCACCAGCCGCGTCGGCACGGCCAACATCTCGGCGATTTCCACCGCGCTCAGCGGCGGCTCGCCGCGCAGCAAACCGCTGGCCGACGCAGGTCATCAGCCGCAACGCGACGAACTCGCGCCCGCGCTGGTTGATGGTCTCGACCTGCTTTTCCTCGGAATAGGAGGCCCGGTTCTGGTAGGCGTAGGCCACCTGCGCGCCGAACAGCAGGATCAGCCAGGAGAGATACAGCCCGATCATAAACACCGGCACCAGCCCGAGGCTGCCGTAGATCTTGCTATTCGACACCACGCGCGACACGTAGAGGACGCTCACGACGTTGTTCAGGTGGAAGAGCACGCCCGCAGCCAAACCGCCGGCCAGCGCCGCCCGCCAGTGCACCTTCGTATTGGGCATCAACGCGTAGAACGCCGCAAAGGTCAGGCATAGCACCACCACCGGCAGAAACCGGAAAACCAGGTTGCCGACAAAGGGCATAGCGGTCAGCAGCTTGCGCGTTCCTTCCAAGTGGGGCCCGCTGGCCAGCCCCAGCGCCACGACCAACAGGATCGGCACCAGGCTGATGACGCCCCAATAAAGCACAATGCGCATGAACCAGCTCCGCCCGCGCGCGACGCCCCAGATGTCGTTGAAGGTGTCCTCGATCCGGCTCAACATCGAGATCGCCACCAAGATCAGCAAGACACTGCCGGTCACGCCCAAGGCACCGCTCCGGGTGTTCTGGATGAAATCATGGATGTATTCGGCAATCGCCTTCCGGGTCTTCAGCCGCCTCCTTGGCGCGGGACGAAGGCCGGCACCCGGTTCTGGCGGTCTCAGCCTGGCGCCGGGCGTCGCGGCTGGGCTGTTGGTGATGCCTTCGGCTGCGATCTGGCGGCGGCCAGGGGGGACGTGTTGGTCGTTACCGCTGCCCCGCCCGACGCCGTTGCCGGGCTGTTCGTGTTGACCGGGGCCATCGGTGGTCACGCTCGCCACCAGCTTCATGATGAACTGATCAATCTGCTCTTCGCCTTCCTTCTTGAGGAGGGCGCTGGTGATGCTCATGACCACCGCCAGCATCGGGATGAGCGCCAGCGCCGTGGCGTAGGCCAGCGCCGAGGCGCGCACCGGGCAGCGGTTGCGGGCAAAGCTCTTGCCCACCAGGACCCAAAAATGCGCGAACCGCTGCCACCTCGACAACCCGTCCGCCGACCGGGCAGCCCGCTCGTCCAGCAGCGCCTGCGCGTTCTCGCGGATCCTTTGGAACCTGGATAGCCTTTTTCGCCATGCCGACTCACCCACGCTAACAGAGCCCGGACCCAAGTCAATTGCCCGCAGCGGAGCGCCGGGTAGTACCGGCTGCCCCCTCGGGCGCTGTTACTTTATGGTTGACTGCTTGCCCGCGAACAGGAGTATTCCCCCAATGCTTGCCGTCCGTTTGGAGTCAGGCAGCGTAACCAGAACCGTAACTAAGCTATGAATAATCAACAATCACAACCGGGTGGCCAACTCCCGGGCTACATCGCCAGCGCCGTGCCCAATCCCAAGAGCAACCGAGCGCCCTGGTACAAGAACACCGCCCCCACCTACGCGGGCATCTTCCTGTGGTTCGTGTTCTGGCAGGACGCGCCAAGGCGCGCGCGCCGGGGGCATTCTCTCACACGGCGTCTGGGCCGGCGCTGCTTAGCCTCGCCCTCGCGGCGTTGGTCTGCCATTTCTTTTACCTGGTGCTAGGGATGTCGGGAATGAAAACCGGCCTGCCGCTTTACATCGTGGGCACCTCGACCTTCGGCGCCAAAGGCGGCTTCCTGATGCCCGGCTTCCTGATGGGCGTCCTGCAATTTGGCTGGGTGGGGGTGAATGTTTACTTCTCCTCCCTGGCGTTGAGCGCCGTGCTGCCGATCAAGGCCGAGATCATCATGATCGCGTGGGGTGCGCTCGCAGCATTCATGGGGCTCAAGGGCATTCAATACGTCGCCCGCGTCGCCACCTATCTGCCGTTGATCCCGTTGGCAGTGCTGCTGATCATGTTTTTCGCCACTGTGGGGACCCTCGGCAATTTCAAGCCTGAAGAGTTCACCCAATGGCAGCAAGCCACGGTCGCCAATACGCCCCCGCCGCGTTCGGCGCGTTCGCTTTGGTCGCCTTCATCATTACTTACGTGGTGGGCTTCTTCGCCACCGCCGGCGCGGCGGGCGTGGATTTCGGCACCAACAGCCGGGATGACAATGATGTTAATATGGGCGGTTTCCTCGGTGTCGTCGTGGCCATTATCTTCACCGCCGGGTTTGCCACCCTGATCGTCGCGGGCGCCTACGGCAACAAAGAAATCGTCGCCAAGCTCAGTGCCGAGGGCAAGGTCCCCAACAGCGCCTTCGACCTGATCCCGATCGTGCTGGGCGCGGCGGCGGGCAAGTGGGCGCATGTTCCTGTTGGCCCTGGCGGCCTTCCCGCCGGCGTGCTTCTCAGCCTTCATCGCGGCGAACAGTTTCAAGACCACCCTGCCCAAGGTGAACCCCTTTATCTCGGTCGGCATCGGCACAGCCGTCAGTGTCATCCTGGCCATCACCAGCTGGTGGCCGGGCTGATCGCGGTGTTTGCGATCATCGGCGCCTCCTTTGGGCCTGTCTGCGGGGCGATGCTCGTTGACTACCTGATGAACGGCAGCAAGTGGGCCGGCCCGCGCCGGGGCTTCAACCCCGCCGGCTGGATGGCCTGGGGCTTCGGCTTCGTGGTCGGCATCATGCCGAACATCGGCCTGCCGCTTCCGCTGGCGCCCGTCTGGGCCATGTTTGCCGGCGCGATCATTTATTACCTGGCGGCCAAAGCGGGGCTGCAACCGCCCGCCATCCCCCTTTCCGGCCCGCTCGCCGAAGCCACGAAATAACCAAACGGACCGCTTTCCTCCAACCCGCCTTGCCCTTCGTGGCCAAGGCGGGTTTTTTGCTGCCAACCCTTCGGCCTTTGAGCTTCGGACTTCTTTCGGACTTCGGACTTCGGCCTTTATCCTTCTCCCCCATTCCCCTCCGCCCGCCGTTCCCAGCGGCGCGGGGCTCGCTCGGGCAGGCTCGTGTCCGCCTTCGCGTAGTAGGTTTCCTCGCCGAACCGGTCGTCCGCCGCCTGCTGCAGCTCGCGCGAGGGCGCGACGAAGAACTTGTCGTGCGCCTCCACGAAAATGATCTCGCCGGCGGGCCGCACGAAGCAGAGAAACAAGGGGCACTTGCCTGGATGCGCCGCGACCAGTTCCTGCACCGATCAAGGTGTTCGGGCTTCAGATGCGCCGTGTGCAGGCGCAGGTGGACCTGCTTGGTGTAACGCGTCGGCGCGTCCTCCAGCGGCATGATCTCCTGGGGAAAATCTTCGGCTTGTCGTCGCCGGCGTTGACTTCGCCGATGACCAGGATGGCTTTGCCCGGCATCAGCAACTCGCGATACTTGTCGTAGTTCTCGTTCATGCAGAGCACCTGCACCGAGCCTTCCAGGTCCTCCAGGGTCACCAGCAAATACGGCTTGCCGCTCTTTTTGGAGACGCCGTTCTGCACGGCGGCGATCAGCCCGCCGATGCGCGTCGAGGCTGCGGGTGCGGCAACTGCGCCAGCGTCGTGGTGTTGGCCAGCGCATACTTCTCCAGGATCGGCGCGTAAGGCGTCAGCGGATGGCCCGTGACGTAGAAGCCGAGCAATTCCTTCTCGTGCGCCAGCAACTCGTGCTCGCGGCCATTCCGGCAGGCTGGTTTCGGACTCGGGCATTTGCGACGGTGCGGTCCTCCAGCGCGCCGAACAGCGAGCTCTGCCCGCGCTGCCGGTCGGCGATGATGCTCGCCGCGCGCGCCAGCGTCCGGTCAATCTGCGCAAACAGCGTGGCGCGCGTCTGGCCCAGGCAATCGCAGGCGCCGCACTTGATCAGCGCCTCCAGGACCTTGCGGTTCACCGTGCGGCCATCCACGCGCTCGCACAGGTTCGGCCAGGGAGTTGAATCGTCCCGCCTTCGTCGCGGGCCTTGAGGATGGCTTCCACCGCGACTTCGCCCACGCCTTTGATGGCCGCCAGGCCGAAGCGGATGGCCAGCGCGGGAGCGCCGGCATCGCCTGCCGGCGGGTTTCAGGATCTGACGGGCACGTGCCGGCAGGGATGCCGGCGGTCCGCTGTGCCGGGGCGAAATGCACCTGGCTCTCGTTCACATCCGGCGGCAGCACCTCGATGCCCATGCTCGCGCGCCTCGTCGATGTACTGGCTGAGCTTCGTCGGTGTCCGCCATGTCGTTGGTCATCATGGCGCAGAAGAACTCGACCGGGTAATTCGCCTTCAGGTAGGCGGTCTGGTAGGCGACGATGGCGTAGGCGGCGGCGTGCGACTTGTTGAAGCCGTAGCCGGCGAACTTCTCCAGCAAGTCGAATACCTGGTTCGCCTTGGCGGCGGGGATGTGGTTCACCTTCGCGCAGCCCTTGACGAAGCTCTGCGCGCTGCTTGGCCATTTCCTCGAGCTTCTTCTTGCCCATGGCCCGCCGCAGCAAATCCGCGCCGCCGAGCGTGTAGCCCGCCAGCACCTGCGCGGCCTGCATCACCTGCTCCTGGTAAATCATGATGCCGTAGGTCTCGCGGCAGATCGGCTCCAGCAGCGGATGCTCGTATTCGATCTGCACTTCCCCGTGGCGGCGCTTGATGAATTCGGGAATCAGGTCCATCGGCCCGGGCCGGTACAGCGCGACCAGCGCCGTGATGTGCTCGACGGAACTGATCTGGAACTTGCGGCACAAGTCGCGCATCCCGCCGGATTCCAGTTGGAACACGCCCAGCGTGTTCGCCTTGTTCAGCAGGTCGTAGGTCTTGCGCGTCGTCCAGCGGCAGGCTGTCGATCGGCACCTCGATGCCGCGCGTCTGCTTCACCATCTCGCAGGTGTTGCGGATGACCGTCAGCGTCTTGAGGCCCAGGAAATCCATCTTCAGCAGGCCCAGGTCGCCCACCGGCCCCATCGCGTATTGCGTGACGATGGCGCCGTCTTCGTCCTGCTTGAGCGGCAGCAGGTTGACCAGCGGCTGGTCGCCGATGACCACGCCCGCGGCGTGCACGCGAGGCGTTGCGCGTGAGGTCTTCGAGGACGAACGCCGTGTCGATCAGTTCGCGGGTGACCTCCTCGTTCTCGTAGGCCTGCTTTGAGTTCCGGCGATTGCTTGAGCGCCTTCTCGAGCGTCATCTTCAGGTCGAACGGGAATCATCTTCGCCAGCCGGTCGCATTCGCCGTAGCTCAGGCCCATCACGCGGCCGACGTCGCGCACGACCGACTTGGCGCCCATCGTGCCGAAGGTGATGATCTGCGCCACCGCCTCGCGGCCATACTTCTGCCGGACATACTCGATGACGTCGGCGCGGCGGTCGTCGGCGAAGTCGATGTCGATATCGGGCGGGTTGACGCGTTCGGGATTGAGGAAGCGCTCGAACAGCAGCCCGTAGCGGATCGGGTCCACGTTGGAGATTTCCAGCAGGTAAGTGACGATCGAACCGGCCGCCGAACCGCGCGCCACGCAGGCAATGCCCTTGCTCGCGGCCGTAACGGACGAAATCCCCGACGATCAGGAAGTAGCTGACGAAACCCGGTCTTCTCGATGACCTTGAGCTCGTGCTGCAGCCGGTCGATCACGGCCTTGACGGCGGCGGCGACCGCCGGGTCGGAAAGGTCGCCGGTCGCGTGATGCGTGATGCGTGACGCGTGATCCGGCTCGACTCTGGCGGCTGCTCGGCCTTCGACTCGGGCTCTGATACGTCGGCAGCCGCCGCGGATCCTCGACGCGTTCGACGATGAACTCCTCCCCCTCGGCCCGCGCGTGGATGCCGTAGCGCTTGCGCAAGCCCTCCGCCAGCAAATGGCGCAAATAGCCTTCGCGCGTGAAGTGCTCCGGGCGGATGCGAACACCGGGTAATGCAGCTTGCCGAACTCGATTTCCAGGTTGCACTTCTCGGCCACTTCCAGCGTGTTCTGCACCGCCTCGGGCACCTCGGCAAAGCGCGCCTTCATCTCCTCCGCCGAGCGCAGATAGAACTGCTGCGTCGGCGTACTTCATCCGCTTGGTGTCGGTCAAGCTGCGTCTGCGTGCCGATGCAGATCAGGCAGTCGTGCGCGTGCGAGTGGCTCTTCTCGACGTAATGCACGTCGTTCGTCGCGACCAGCTTGAGGCCGAACTCCTTCGCCCACGGAATCAGGTGGCGGTTCACCTTGGCCTGCTCGGGGATGCCGTGGTTTTGCAGTTCGAGGTAGAAGTTCTCCGCGCCCGAGCGTCTGCTTGAACCAGTCAATCGCCTCGCGCGCCTTGGGCAACTGGTCCTTCTGAATCGCACTCCGGGATTTCGCTGGCCAGGCAGCCGGAGAGCGCGATCAGCCCCTCCTTGTGCGCCGCCAGCAGTTCCTTGTCGATGCGCGGCTTGTAGTAATAGCCCTCCAGGTGGGCCGCCGTGGCGAGCTTGATCAGGTTCTTGTAGCCGGTTTCGTCCTTGGCCAGCAGCACCAGGTGATGATAGACGTCCCGCCCGCCGGTGCTGGTCTTCTTCTCCAACCGGCTGCCCGGGCGCGACATAGACCTCGCAGCCGATGATCGGCTTGATGCCCTTCTCGCGCGCCGCCTGGTAGAAATCGATCGCCCCGTAAAGCACGCCGTGATCGGTGATCGCCAGCGCGGGGAACTTCAGCTCATGCGCCTTGTCCATCAGCCGGTCCAGCCGGCAGGCCCCATCGAGCAAGGAATACTCGGTGTGCAAATGAAGATGAACAAATTCCGCGTGCGACATGGAAGCAATTTACGGCGCCGCCGCCGGGGAGGGGCAAGAAGCGAGTTGCTTTTCTGGCCCAAAAGGGTTCACCGCCACGATCTGACACTCCGGAACATCCTGCTGGAACAATTCAATGACCCAGCCCGAGCCAGTGCTGCCGAGCTTTGGCTCTATCTAAAATTCCTTGCTCGCGAGCGTTAGGACAGGCATGGGCTGATGTGTCGCCGCACGCGAAGTAGAGCACGAAGTGTTGGACATTCTCGACGGCCACGAGCCCCCGGCACGGTGAGGCCTGCTGATGGACATGGGCATGGCCGCCAAGACCCGCCCGAGCGTCGTATTTTGGCCGTACGAGGCGGCAAATTACTTCCCCGCCGGTGACACAGGCGGGTGGCCAGCCGGCGGCGCATCCGGGCTGGGAAGTTCCACCGCGGCTTCAGTTTCTCATCCAGGATTTCCACCCCGGCCTCCTTCTTGAGCTTGGCGATGTAGTCGGGGAATTGCTTCTGCAACGCCTGCTGTGTCAGACCCTCCTTGATGTCGGCTTCCGCCTTGGCGAACTCGACCTTCTTGGCGGGAATCTTCTCGAGCAGCTTGATGATGTGATAGCCAAACGGGTGGTGATGATGTCGCTGACCTGGTTGGTCTTCAGCGAGAAGGCGGCGGCCTCGAACTCGGGCACCATCTGGCCGCGCGCGGAACGTGTATTCGCCGCCTTTATCCTTCGAGCCCGGGTCTTCGGAATACTCCTTGGCCAGCTTGGCGAAATCCTCGCCGGCGCGGGCGCGCTTCAGGAGACCTTCCATTTCCTTGTGCTTGGCCGCTCTTCTGGTCCTCCGTCAGTTCGGTGTTGGTTTTGGGGTCGGTGGTCATCAGCAGGATATGGGCTGGCGCGCACCATCTCCGGCTGCTCGAACCGCGCCGGGTTGTCATCGTAATACTTCCTGGCGTCGGCGTCGGTGATGTTGACCTTGAGTTCGCGCTTGAGCACGGTCTCGGCGGTCGCGCTCTTCGTCCACTTGTCCAGCACTTCCTGCGCGTCGCGCCCATGAGCTTCAACTGCCGGTCCAGCGCCTCCTCCGAGCCCAGCCGGGTCTTGGCGTCCTCGAAGCGCTTCTCGGCCACCTTTTTGCCCTCGGCCCTGTCGGCGGCGGTGGCTTTGGCCTGCAGAAGCTGCACCTGGATAAGCTGGTCCAGCACATTGCCGTTCCATCATTGCCGCATCTGCTCCGGCGGGATGGTTCTGGCCCCGCGCCGGCGGCCTGGGCTTTGAGGCGGATGATCTCGTTATCCAGTTGGTCGCGGGTGACCTTTACGCCCTTGCCTTTGGCGATCACCGCGTCGCCGAACAGTTCGGTGGGCATGAGTTGCGCCGTAGCTTGGGGCGGCGGCATTGGTGGCGGCGGGCCGGTCTGGCGCGGCGCCCCACGCCGGCGAGCGCCGTGGCGATGAGCAGCAGGACGAGAGACACTATCAATTTCTTCATAAACACTTTGCTGTCGCTAACTATTCTATAATTCGACCACCTTGACATTGCTGATGTCCGGGTCTTTTTGAATCTCGTCCAACACTTCAGGCGGCGGCACGCTATCCAAATTCAAAACCGTTAAGGCCTGGCCGCCCGCAGTATCGCGGCTCAGGCTCATGCTGGCAATATTAACCTTGTGCCGGGCCAGCAGGGTGCCCAGGTAGCCCACCATGCCCGGCCGATCCTTGTTGCTGAGCAGCAGCACCACGCCGAAGGGCACAATCTCGGTCGGCTGGCTGAACATGCGCACAATGCGCGGATTGTCCGGCGATCCGAAGAAGGTGCCGCCGGCGGAGATGACCTTCTCCCCGTTGCGGAAGGCCTGCACGTGCAGCCATTCATTGAAGGTGACCGGCTCGTTCGAGCGCTTCTCCTCCACCGTCAACCCCAGCGTCGAGGCGATGCTCCGCACGTTGACGTTGTTGAGGTCCTTGACCGAGGCGCGCGAGAGGAACCCGAGCAGGACGGCGCGGGTGACCGGGTCAATGTTCGGCAACTCCTGCGCCTTGCCACCGAAGGTGATGTGCAGCCGGTCCACGTGGGCTGGCGCAAGCTGGGCCAGCAACCGGCCGAGCTTCTCGCCGAGGGTCAGGTAGGGCTTGACCTGCTCGTAGGTCTTCGCGTCCAGGTAGGGCAGGTTGACGGCGTTGCGAACTTCGCCGGTGACCAGGTAGCCGGTGATGACCTCCGCGACCTCGATGCCGCACTTCTCCTGGGCCTCGCGTGGTGCTGGCGCCCAGGTGCGGCGTCAGGGTAACAGCGGGATGCTTGCGGAAGGGATGGTCCGCCGGCAGCGGCTCGGTCGCATACACGTCGAGCGCGACCGCGCCGACCTTGCCCGAGTCCAGCGCGGCCAGCAGGTCGTTCTCGACGATGATCTCCCCGCGGGCGCAGTTGACCAGGCAGACCTTCGGCTTCATTTTGGCGAAGGCCGCCGCGTTGAGCATGCCGCGGGTCTGGTCGGTCACCGGCATGTGCACGGTGATGAAGTCGGCGTCCCGGTACACGTCGTCCAGGTCGGCGACCAGCTCAATGCCCAGCGCCTTGGCGCGGGCCTCCGCTCAGGAACGGGTCATACCCCAGCACGCGCATGCCGAAGGCCAGCGCCCTTTTGGCGACTTCGCTCCCGATGCGGCCCATGCCCAGCACCCCCAGGGTCTTGCCCGCGACTTCGGCCCCTTGGAATTGCTTGCGGTCCCACTTGCCGGCGATCATCGAGGCTGTGCGCCTGGGGCACCTTGCGCGCCAGGTTCAGGATCATGGCAAACGACAGCTCGGCGGTGGAAACGGTGTTGCCGCCGGGCGTGTTCATCACCACCACGCCGCGCTGCGTGGCCGCCTCGACATCCACGTTATCCACGCCCACGCCCGCCCGGCCCACCACCCGCAACTGCGGCGCCGCCTCAATGACCTTGCTCGTCACTTTCGTCTCGGAGCGCACCACCATCGCGACGACGTCCTTGACGACCGGCAACAGTTCGGCCTCGGACAGCCGCTTGGGCAACACCACCACCTCGAACTCGGGGCGCTGCTGCAAGAGGGCAATTCCCTTGGGCGACACAGGGTCACACACTAAGATTTTCATAAAGAAGGCCGGAGGTCTAGGCCCCCCCCGCTCGGAGGTCAAACCCGCAAAACCGGCAGTCTCGATCCGGGGGCGCTTCTCGACATTACCCCCAAGCGCCAGGCTCCGAAATCCGAAATCCGAAACCCGAAGGCCGAAAGAGGGCCGAAGCCCGAAATGGTGGTATTAACAGGAAGCGCCCTCCATTCGGAGGTTCGATTGATAGATTGACGCACACTTGCGGATGCTTATCATCGAATCACGCTTTATGTGCCGGACCTTGCACCCTTCCTCTGCCGTCAATGGCTGCGCTGCCAGCCTTGGGGTTCATTACTCCCATTCCTGGAAATTGTCATGAGCAAACCCACCACCAGCCCGCAGCGCCGTGCGGCGACGCTTGAACCTGTTCTTACGAGGACCAGCACCGCGTGGGCGGTAATGCTCGCAACGGTGCTCCTGGGGGCTTGCGCCGGCCTGGCCAACGCGGCCGAATGGCGGGCGTTCTGGGTGGACGCGTGGGGCAATGGCCTGCTGAACCAAAGCCAGGTGGACACGCTGCTGGGCGTGCCCGGCACGACCAACAAAGGCCAGATGCGCGATGCCAACTGCAACGCGGTGTTTGTCCAGGTGCGGCGGAACTGTGACGCCTGCTATCCCTCCAGCATGGGAGAGCCTTACATGTCCGGCCTGTCCCCGACGAACTTCAACGCCTTGCAGGCCGTCATTGACGCGGCCCACGACACGACCGGCGGCAAGAAGCGTATCGAGGTCCACTGCTGGATGGTGACGTTCCGTACCAGCGGCGGGGCGGTTTATTCCCAGCATGACGACCCGCCGACCGGCAACCTGACGACGCTGGACAATTACTGGCCCAGCCGGGACAACACAGGCGCCGAGGTCAGCGACAAGGCCTTCGACCCAGGCCATCCGCTTGCGCTTGAATACACCGTCAATGTCGCCCTGGACCTGGTCAACCACTTCGACATAGACGGGATCCACTTCGATTACATCCGTTTCACGGCCAACAACCAGGGCTACAACCCGACCAGCCTCGCCCGCTTCAACGCCCGCTATGGCCGGACCGGCAAGCCCTCGGCGTCTAATGCGCTGTTCCAACAGTGGCGGCGCGACCAGGTCACTGCCGTGGTGCGGCAGGTTTATGCGCGGATTCAGCAGAGCAAGCCGTGGGTGAAGCAATCCGGCTCGTTCGTGACGTGGAACCCTTCGCCGACGTCCTCGACCCGGGCGGGCTTCCAGGGCACTAGGCCATACTACGACGTTTATTCCGACTGGGACGCCTGGCTGCAGGAGGGCATTGTGGACATGGCGGTGCCGATGACCTACTACAACTGGGCCAGCCTGCCCGCCGACTACACGCGCTGGATGAACTTCGAGAAGGACCGGCACGGGCAAGCGCCAAATGATCATCGGGCCGGGCATCTATCTCAATTCGCTGGACAACGCCATCAGCGAGATCTTCATGACGCGCAACGCCTCGCCCTCCGGCGGCCACGCCCAGGGGTTCAGCGGTTATTCCTACCGCGTGCCCTACGTCAACGGCACCTGGGCGGGCTTCAGCCCGATGTTCACGGAACGAGTCACGCCGACCTGGGCTGACATCCCGAACATGCCTTGGAAGACGGCTCCCACCACCGGTCATATCATGGGCACGATCACCAACAGCGACACCGGCGCCTGGGCGGATGGCGCGACGGTAAGCGTCACAGGCCCCGTCAACCGCACCATGACGGCCGATGGGACGGGATTCTACGCGTTCATTGACCTGCCGCCCGGCAGCTACACGGTCACGGTCACCAACCTCGGATACTTTGACGCGGAGGCGACGGTCAACGTCGCCGTCGGGGAGGTCACCGGCAACATGTACGAGCAGGACTTTTCGCTGGTGCCGGCCTTTGCGCCCACCATCACGATGCAACCCCTGGACCAGACGGTCAGTCCAGGCAGCAACGCGGTGTTCACTGTGGCCGCCACCGGCACGCCGCCGCTTTCGTATCAATGGCGGTTTTATGGGGCCGAGATTCCCGGCGCCACCGACACCACCTACACCCGGACCAATGCGCAGATACCGGATATGGGCCCTTACTCGGTGGTGGTCTCCAATGTTTTCGGCGCCGCTACCAGCACCAACGCGATGCTTGATGTCCTTACGGCTCCCGTGATCCTGAGCCAGCCGCAATCGGTGGCGATCACTGCGGGGCAGAGCGCGCAGTTCACCGTGACGGCCGGTGGCGCGCCGCCGCTCGCCTACCAGTGGCGGTTCAACGGGGCGGACCTGGCCGGCGAAACGGCGAACACTCTCACCCTGGCCGCTCCGCTCGCTACCGATGGCGGGGCCTATTCTGTGTTGGTGACCAACACCAACGGCGCCGCCCTCAGCGCGGACGCGCTGCTGACTTTCATGCCGGGGGCTGTGGGCGACAACAGCTTTGATCAGGGCGTCATCCCGGTGTCGGCGAAGGGCGTTATCGCGGTTTCCGCGGGCACCTGGAACACCGTGGCGTTGCGAGCGGATGGAACGGCGCTCGCCTGGGGAGACAACTCGCGCGGCCAATGCGAGGTGCCGCCCGGGTTGGAAGGCCTGCTGGCGATTGCCGCGGGCCGGTATCATGGGCTGGCGATTCGGGCCGACCGCACGGTGGTCTCGTGGGGGGCGGGCGATTACGGGCAGACTACTGTGCCCGCGGGATTGACCAACGTGATCGCGATAGCCGCCGGGAGCTGGCATAGCGTCGCGCTGCGGGGCGACGGCACGGTGGCGGCGTGGGGTGATGATTCCTTCGGCCAGTCGCACGTGCCTGCCGGATTGTCCAACGTGACGGCCATCGCGGCGGGCGGCAATCATACCCTGGCGCTCAAGGCTGACGGCACTGTGGCGGCCTGGGGCGAAAACACCGACCCGCGAGGAAACATCACCGGCCAATCCGTCGTGCCTCAGGGATTGACTGACGTCGTGGCCATCGCGGCGGGCGACTACCACAGCCTCGCGGTGAAACGCGATGGCACCGTCGTAGCCTGGGGCGCCGACTTCGACGGGCAGTGCGAAGTGCCTTCGGGTCTGACCGGGGTGGCGGCGGTCGCCGGGGGCGGCTCACACAGCCTGGCCCTTCAAGCGGACGGTTCCGTGGCCGCCTGGGGCGCGAACTGGAGCGGCCAGTGCAACATCCCCGCCGCCTATCAGCCGGCAGTCGCCATAGCCGCCGGCGGCTACCATAGCGTGGTGCTGCTGGAAGGAACGATGCCGGTGGCGCGGTTAATGGCCGGCGACCGGAGTGGCGACCGCTTCAGCACGCTGATCCAGACCTTGAGCCGCAAGCACTATGCCCTGGAATACAAGCCATCGCTGGACGCGACCAACTGGACGGCGGTTTGCACCAACGCCGGCAACGGCGCCTTGAGCATTCTTACCGATTCGACGGCTGCAGGTGCGCAACGCTTCTATCGTATGCGACAGTGGTAGTGGAAACATGACTGAATGGAACATTCAATCTCGCGCCCACGCGTGCAGCGCGTGCGGCAAGGCGTTCGCTGACAAAGAGCCGTATCACACGCTGCTGTTTGACGAGAAGGCCGATTTCCGGCGCTCGGACATCTGCGACGCCTGCTGGCAAAAGCAATACAGCGAAGGCGCGCGCGAACGCAAAGGGTTCGTCTCCTATTGGCAGGGTGTGTACATCGCGCCCACGCCGCCGGTGGAGACGATCAAGCGCGAAACCGCCGAGTCGCTCCTGCGCAAGCTGATCGAGCTGAACGACCCTCATTTTATTCCGGCGGGTTATATCCTCGCCGTCATGCTCGAACGCAAGCGCCTGCTCAAAGTGAAGGAGCAAATGGTCCGCGACGGGCACCGGGTCTTCATCTATGAACAGCCCTCGACGGGGGACGTGTTCACCATCATTGACCCCGAGCTTCAACTCAACCAGCTTGAACAGGTCCAGCACGACGTCGCCGCCTTGCTGGAACACGGCTTGAACCCGCCGGCGCCCCCACTCGAGGGCCCCGCCGCTGAACCAGTAGCGCAGGCGTCCCCGCCTGCGAGTGAACCGGGCGTCCCGCCCGTTGAAAGTCCCGGCGTTCCCGGGGCGGAATCACCCCGGAATTCGCAGGCGGGGACGCCTGCGCTACCTTCCGAACCCCCCGGCCCCGGGCCGGAAGCTGCCAACGCTTCTGCTAACGACGTCTCCAATGCCTGAAGTCACTGGATACGAAGCACTGCAAGAACGGCTGGGATACGTCTTCCAGGAGCCGAGCGCTGTTGCAGCTCGCCTTGACGCATCCTTCAGTCGCGCACGAGCAAGGCGCCCCAATCCAGACCAACCAGCGCCTGGAATTCCTGGGCGACGCCGTGTTGCAGCTCGTGCTCACGCGCGAACTCTATGAGAAATTCCCCGGCTTCGGCGAAGGCCCGCTGACCAAGGCCCGCGCCAAGCTGGTCAATCGCCGCACCCTGGCCGAGCGCGCCCGCCAAATCGGCATCGGGCAACACCTGATCTTGAGCCGGGGCGAGGAAACGCACGGCGGCCGCGAGCGGCTCTCCGCGCTCGCGGACACTTACGAGGCGCTGTTGGGGGCGATCTTCCTCGATGGCGGGTTCGAGGCGGCGCGGGAATTCATCCTCCAGCCATTTCCAGCCGGCCTTCGGCGGCCTTGGAACGATCCCCATTCTGGAGAATCCCAAGGGCGAGTTGCAGGAGCTGCTTCAATCCGTCTCGCCCGAAGCCCCGCGCTATCACCTGGTAGTTCGGTGACCGGGCCCGACCATGACCGCATCTTCGAGTGCACGGTCCATCATGCCGGCGCGGAACTGGCGCGCGGACGGGGCAAAAGCAAGAAGGCCGCCGAGAGCGAAGCCGCCCTGGCCGCGCTGGCCAAGTTGCGCGAGAAGAAGGAGAGCGACCAATGAACGACGCTGCTCGATTTGCACCGGAAGTCCCTGATCGGCGTCGTCCACCTCAAGCCGCTGCCCGGCTCGCCGCGCTGGCGGGGCAACATAGAGTCCTTGATCGAGTTCGCGGTGAAGGATGCTCGCGCTTACGAGCGGGGCGGGGCGCACGCGCTGTTCATCGAGAACTTCGGCGACGTGCCCTTCACCAAGGGATGCGTCGCTCCGGAAACCATCGCCGCGATGGCCGCCGCCGGGCGCGCGGTCCGCGAGGCCGTCAAACTGCCGATTGGTTTCAATGTGCTGCGCAACGACGCGCGCGCCGCGCTGGCGTTGTGCGCCGTGTGCGGCGGCGACTTCATTCGTGTGAACGTCCACACCGGCGCGATGCTAACCGACCAGGGCCTGATCGAAGGCAACGCTTACGAGACGCTGCGCTACCGCCAGCGCGTTTGTCCGTCGGCGCGGATCTTCGCCGACGTCCACGTCAAGCACGCCGTGCCGCTCGGCAATTGGACCATCGAAGACGCCACCCGCGACACCGTCGAACGCGGCCTGGTGGATGCGCTGATCGTCTCCGGCGCCGGCACAGGCCTGGCCACCGACCTCGCTGACCTCGAACGCGTCCGGCGCACCGCTCCGTCCACGAAGATACTCCTGGGGAGCGGGGTAACGGTCGCCAACGTGCGCGATTACCTGCCCGCCGCCGACGGCTTCATCGTCGGCACCTCCCTGAAAGTGGCCGGGAAGGTCTCGAATCCAGTGGATCCCAAGCGCGTCGCGGCCTTGGCCCGCGCCCTTGGTGCGTCCGGGCGCAAGGCCCGTGCCGTATAAGGAGAGGCGGATTCCTATAGCGCGAAGCGGGGTATTTCCTCTGCACCCTATACGAATTTCTTGGGTTCTGATCTCCGGTTTGGATTCACGGCAGGTCGGTTCCCCCTTACCCCGGCCCTCTCCCTCGGGGAGAGGGAGAACCTTCGTCCGGCAGCCAGCGAACCTGGCAAGCTGCGGCACTTCAAGAGCCGGCTGACGTGGCTCCCTCTCCCCGAGGGAGAGGGCTGGGGTGAGGGGGAACGGACTGTACGCGATCCCGGACTTATAGCCTGGGCAAGATGTGTGTAAGGAGTTGGTCTTCCCCCGCTTTCGAGCACGACCCAAAAGCGGGGGAATAGCCCGAACTCCAAACGCTTCGCGCTAATGTGCTGTCTCAGAATTACGCATACCTATGCCAAAGCGGCAGAGGACAGCCGCACTCCAAGACGCTGACGCGCCGTCCCCAGCGCTCCAGCTCGCGAAGCGTCTTGGAGTGCGGCTGTCCTCTGCCGCTTTCCAGCCCGTGCGAACTGCATTGGTATTTCTGAGACAGCACACTAAGATGCATCCAACCCCAGTGCGAATACGATACAGGGGGAATACAGGGGGAATACAGGGGGATTACAGGGGGATTACAACGGGATGGCGCTGGGCTCTACCGTTCCTGCGGTTTTTCCTAGGCATTCGTATCGGTTTGGCCCCAGATTAGGACATGCTACCGCCAGTGCCGCTTTTGAACCTGGCCGGCGTGACCAAACGCTTTGACGCGCCCGGCAAACCCGCCGGTCTGACGGTCCTTGCCGACGTCTCGCTCGAAGTCGCGCCGGGGGAATCGCTCGCCATCGTCGGCCCTTCCGGCTCCGGCAAGAGCACCCTGCTGCACATTATGGGCACGCTGGACCGGCCCACCAGCGGGTCGGTGGCGTTGAACGGGCAGGACCTCGGCGGCCTGGACGAGCAGCGCCTGGCCGAGGTGCGGAACCGTCAGATCGGCTTCGTCTTCCAATCGCACTACCTGCTGCCCCAATGTACGGTGCTGGAGAATGTCCTGGTGCCGACGCTCGCGGACGCCAAGGCCGCCGCGCGCGACGGCGCGGGCAAACGGGCGGAGCGCCTCCTGAAGCGGGTGGGCCTGGGGGAGCGCACTTCCCATCGGCCCGGCGAGTTATCCGGCGGTGAACGCCAGCGGGTGGCCGTAGTCCGCGCGCTGATCAACCAACCGAAGCTCCTGCTCGCCGACGAGCCGACCGGCTCGCTCGACCAGGCTTCGGCGCGGGAGCTGGGACAGTTGCTGCTGGAGTTGAATCGCGAGGAAGGGGTGACGCTGGTGGTGGTGACGCACGCGCTGGAACTGGCGCGGCTGATGGGGCGGGTGCTCGAACTGAAGGAAGGGCGGTTGGTGACGGGCGAGCCCGCTGTGTGAAAGAGGCAAAGTATGATGGTGGCCATCTTGAGTAGGGAGTTGCGATTATCTCAATCTCCCGGGGCTCCTCTTCGTATTCGGAAGCGCTGTTCCGTCCGGAAGTCTTGTTCCCCCTCACCCCGGCCCTCTCCCTTAGGGAGAGGGAGCCACGCCGCCCGTCTCTCGGGCATACCAGGCGCTCCAGATTCGCCGATGCTCGGGCGATGCTGCTCCCTCTCCCTAAGGGAGAGGGCAGGGGTGAGGGGGAACAGGGCGCACGGAGGTTTCTCAGTGGGTCACGTCCAGGGTTGCGAAGCGGAACCGAACAATTGGCCGCTTCTGCAGCCTGAAGGCTGCGCTCCGGCACGGTTATGACCTTCTGGAGGCTGATCCGCCGCAACCTGCGCTTCCACGCCCGGGCACATCTGGGGGTGGTGCTGGGCGCGGCGATTGGTAGCGCAGCCTTGGTCGGCGCGCTCGTGGTGGGGGATTCGGTGCGGGTGAGCCTTACTGACATGGCGTTGCGGCGGCTGGGGAGGATCAATTTTGCCCTCAGCACCCCTGATAGCCTCTTCGACGCGACGTTGGGGAACCGCCTGTGGGCTGGTGCACCAACTGACGAAATCCCGGGTGGCTCTGGACCCTCGGCTTACATCAATTCGTCCACTATCTGGCCGCAAACCTGGGCGCTAATGCTTCCGGGCGTGGCTGTCCGCCAAGACGGCAGGGCGCGGGCCAATCATGTAAATGTGCTCGGCGTCGAAGCCAAAACAGGGTCGTCGCTAGCTGATTTGGGAAAGGTGCCTCGCGGCGCGTGGGCCCCAGGCACCGAATGGGACAGGCTTCAGACTGCCGGCGTCTGGCTTCCCTTTTCCCCGCTTCCAACGGGTCCATCCAGCAAGTCCGTCCCCGATGGAACGGCGCTCGTGAACCAGACCCTGGCCCGACAACTCGGCGTCCGGGATGGGGATCAAATCGTTTTACGAGTGCGGAAGCCGAGTGCTCTGGCGCTGGACGCAGCAGTCGCTCCCCGAGATGAGGCCTCTGTAGCCATTCGGCTCAAAGTCGGCGGGATACTGCCATCTTACGCCCTGGGTGACTTCAGTCTGACAGCGCAGCCGGCGCCGCCCGCCAACTTATTCTTGCCCCTGGATTTCCTGGCCAACGAAGTTGGCGCCCGCGGGCGCGCTAACCTGCTACTCACCCGCCAGTATAGTCAGTGGCCGATAGCCGGTCCGTTTAACACCCTTCGTAGCAGTATAGCGTCCTGGTTACGGGGACATGCGGCCCGGTTCCGTATCGGCCCGCCAGGAGTGGCAAATCCTAATTACTATCTTGACCAATCCAGCCTGGCCGCAAGGGCAGCCCGGTTGGTTGATCCCCACCGCGCGAGGCAAATCCCGGATAGACTCGTGCTCCCCTGGCTCGATAGGAGATTATCCCGTGCATGGCTGCCAGAAGACGCCGGCTTAACCGTGCTCGCTATCGAGCAGCCCGAGAGGGCGACTGGCGGTGAATACACCCGGCCCTGCATCGAGGTGTCTAGTTCGCAGCTTTTCCTCCAACCCGCTGTGGTAGGCGCGGCACTCACACCCAGGACCGTTCTGCTTACCCACCACGAGAAGACTTACGGGGACACGTGGAGCGACGTGGCCTTCGCCCAATTCGTCACCAATGGCGTGCGCGTGCTCACTTACTTGGCAAACCTGATTCGCGCCGGGGACCACGCCACGCCGTATTCGATGGTGACGGCGGCGGACGGGCCATATCTGCCGCGGGACATGCGGGACGATGAGATTATCGTCAACCAGTGGCTGGCGGATGACTTGCAGGTCAAGCCGGGCGATTCCGTAGCGCTCAGCTACTATGTGGTGGACTCCGGCAGCCGGTTAGTCGAGCGCACAAACACGTTTCGCGTGCGCCAGATTGTGCCGCTCAAGGGGATTTATGCGGACCGCACGCTAATGCCTGAGTTCCCGGGACTGGCGAAGGCCGAGAGCACGCATGACTGGGACGCGGGCTTTCCGCTCGTCTATCCGATTCGGGCCAAGGACGAGGCATACTGGAAAGCGTATCGCGGCACGCCGAAGGCCTTCGTGACGCTGGCGGCGGGGCAGGCGATGTGGGGGAATCGGTTCGGGGCGCTGACGGCAATCAGGTATGAGGTGCCGACGAACACCCTTGCCAGCACTTGCCGCGAGGCGGTGTATCGCAACCTGCTGGCGAACTTGCGGCCGGAGGATGTGGGGCTGCATTTCGAGCCTGTCCGCGAGCAGGCGCTCAAGGCGGCGGCGCAGGGGCAGGACTTTGGGCAACTGTTTATCGGGTTCAGCCTGTTCCTCGTCGTGGCCGCGCTGGTGTTGATGGCGATGCTCTTTCAGCTTGGATTGGAACAACGGGCTTCGGAGGTCGGCATATTGCTGGCGCTCGGTTTGCGCCAAAGCAGGTGAGGCGGTTGTTGCTGGTCGAGGGCACGGCGCTGGCGCTGGTGGGTGGGGTTTTTGGCGTGGTGGGCGGCGTGGGGTACGCCAAAGCGATGGTGTGGGCGCTCACCACCGTGTGGCGGCGCGCGATCGGGGGAGCGGAGCTTCAATTCCATGTGACGGCCGCCAGCCTGGTCATCGGCGCGTTCGCGAGCACCGTTGTTGCGGCGCTGACTATTTGGCTGACGTTGCGCAAGCAGGCGCGGCAGCCGGCGAGGGAGTTGCTTGCGGGGGAAGTCCGAAGTCCGAAGGCAAAAGGCCGTAGTAGGGGAATGTGGGTGGCGCTCGGGGCGGGGGTGGCGGCGGTGGCGATTGTCGGCTGGGCGCTGGTGAGCGGACGTCATGCGGACCCGGGGGCTTTCTTTGCAGCGGGGAGCCTTTTGCTGGTGGCCGGGTTGGCCGGGGCGGCAGCGTGGCTGAGGCGGTTGGAGAGGGAGGATAGCGGCTGGGCTATACCAGGAACAGCGGCTCCTTCGGGCGCGGCGTCTGGATTAGCGGCGTCTGTTCCCCCTCACCCCGGCCCTCTCCCTCAGGGAGAGGGAGGCCGACGCCGGCCGGCGGGCGAATCCCTGCCTCTGGCATGTCTCGACCGCCGGGATCTTCGGCTCCCTCTCCCTGAGGGAGAGGGCCGGGGTGAGGGGGAACAGGACATCCCCCAGAGAGGGAGTTACTGCCATAACCAAGTGCATGCACAGAGCAGCGCCGGGGCGGCGCACCTGTCGCTTGGCAGCCTGGGATTGCGCGGATGTGCGCGGCGGCGGAAGCGCAGCCTGGCGACTATTGCGCTGCTGGCTTGCGGATCGTTTGTGATCGTGGCTATTGGCGTGTTCCGGCTCGATGCGAACCGCGACGCCACCAGGCGTGACTCGGGCACGGGCGGGTTTGCGCTGATCGGGGAATCCACGATGCCTGTATTGCAGGACTTGAACACCAAAGCGGGGCGCGAGTTCTATGGCCTGGACGCCGCGCAATTGGCGGGGGTAAACGTGGTGCCGTTCCGCGTGCGGGACGGTGACGTGGCCACCTGCCTGAACCTGAACCGGGCGCAGAAGCCACGGCTGCTCGGCGTGAAGCCCGAGTTGCTGGCGGGCCGGTTCACGTTTGCGAGCGTGGCCAAGGGCCTTGACCGAAGCACCGGGTGGGGACTGCTCAAGTCCGAAGTCCGAAGTCCGAAGTCCGAAGTGGAGCGACATGGAGCGGTGGGGGCAGCGGGGGAGACGGACGAGATCCCCGCTATCGGTGATGCCAATGCGATTGAGTGGGCGATGGGCAAGCAGCTTGGAGACACTATCGAATACACGGATGAGCGGGGTCGGCCGTTCAAGGTGCGGCTGGTGGGCGCGGTCGCGAACTCGATCCTGCAAGGCAGCCTGCTCATTGACGAGGATGCGTTCACGCGGCGATTCCCGGGCGAGAGCGGCTACCGGATGTTCCTGATAGATACCCCGGCGCGGTCGCGCGCACAGGTCTCGGCCACACTGTCGCGCGCCTTGGAGGACGCGGGGCTGGAACTGACGCCAGCCGTGCGGAGGTTGGACGCGTTCAATGAGGTGCAGAACACTTACCTGGGCACGTTCCAGATTCTGGGCGGGCTGGGGTTGCTGCTCGGCAGCGCGGGGCTGGGCGTGGTGGTCCTGCGCAACGTGCTGGAAAGGCGGGGGGAGCTGGCGCTGCTGCTGGCGGTTGGCTTTCGGCGGCGGCGACTGCGGCGCCTGGTGTTGACTGAGCACGGCGCGCTGCTGGGTGTGGGGCTCGGCATCGGCATCGTCGCCGCCGCGGTGGCCGTGCTGCCGGCGATCCTGTCGCCCGGCATGAAACTGCCCTACGGCTCGCTCGCCCTGACCCTTGCGGCCGTCCTGCTCAATGGCCTGCTCTGGACCTGGCTCGCAACCGGTTACGCGCTGCGCGGCGACCTGCTCGCGGCGCTGCGAAACGAGTAATCGAGCCTCTCTGCTGGCCACCGGGGCCGGGGTGTGGCAACCTTCCGCCAGCCATGAAGCCGGCGCCTAAACTCGCAAAGACCTTGCTCGGCCTGCTGGCCGTATGTCTCCTGATTGTTCTTATGTTGCGCTGGTTTGAGCATAGCCAGGTCTTTCACCCAAGCCGGGTGATGGAGGCCACGGGCGCCGAGTTGAGCCGCCCGTTCGAGGATGTTTTCTTCAAGGCCAGCGACGGCGTCCAGCTCAACGGCTGGTTCTTTCCGGCGAGCACGAATTCGCATCGCCCACACCTGGCGGTGCTGGTTTGCCACGGCAACGCCGGCAATATCAGCCACCGGCTCGACACCTGCGCCGCGCTGCTGGCGACCGGGGTGAACGTCCTGGTCTTCGATTACCGCGGCTACGGGCGCAGCGAAGGGCGACCGAGCGAGGAAGGCACTTATCGTGACGCCCAGGCAGCTTACCTGTGGCTCCGCCAGAAGGGTTTTGCCGGAACGAACATCATCGCCTTCGGCGAATCGCTGGGTGGCGGCGTGGCGGCGGAGCTGGCGACCAGGGAAACCGTGGGCGGGTTGGTGTTGCAGAGCACGTTCACGAGCATCCCGGAGGTCGGCGCCGAATTGTTCCCGTGGCTGCCGGTGCGCTGGCTCAGCACCATCCGCTACGACACCCGCAGCAAACTGCCGCGTCTCCACGTCTCTGTGCTGGTCATGCACAGCCCAGCCGATGGCCTGGTCCGGTTCCACCATGCCAAGGACAATTTCGCCGTGGCCAACGAACCCAAGCTGTTCTGGGAACTCAAGGGCGACCACAACAACCCGCTGGCCGACCCGGAGCGCTTCATTGCGGGGGTGGAGAAGTTCCTCGGCATGATCGAAGCCCACAGGCCGCCTGGCTCACACAGCCTGGAGGCCGGCCCCTCTCTCGGCGGCGCCCAGTCGGACTGACCCCCAGGGAGGGGTAATCGAACCCTGTGGATAAGTGGATAATAAAATAGTGACTTTCCGCTTGCATTAGTCGTGGCGGCAGACTCTATTAATGCGACCTTTAACTAAAAACTGCCTTATTGCCGCTATGAAAAAGATAATTCTTATCTCGCTGTTTGCGCTTGGACTGGCTGCTTCACCCGCTTGGGCCGACCTGATTGACGCTTGGGATTTCGCCGGTTTGCCGGCGACCACGGCGACCACGGAGACGCCAGCAACGATTAACGCCACAGTCGGGAGCGGAGTGTTGGATATCTCGGCGTTTGGGCTTGGAGATCCACAAGGAACGGCACCAGAGAGGACTGCCTTCTCCGGTACAACGATCAACGCTTTTCCTGGTGGCGACGCGGCTGCCGGCATGGCACTCGCGCTGGCCAGCTCCACCGCCAACGGCAAGTCGGCGCTCTTCACTTTCACCATGTCAGGCTACCAGGATCTCATGGTGTCCTTTGCCACTCGCGGAACATCAACAGGCTTTGATACCGGCACGTGGGCTTGGAGCACGGATAATATTTCTTACACAACACTGGCTGATGTCAACACCGCCAGCCGGAGCACGACCTTTGCTCTCGCGCCGCTGGTTGACTTCTCCACCGTGTCTGACTTGAACGACGCTTCCACAGTGTACCTCACCTACACTCTATCCGGCGCCACCTCGACCAGCGGCAACAATCGGCTGGACAACATTCAATTCAACGCCTCTGCGATCCCGGAACCGACGAGCCTTTCCCTCTTGGGAGGCTTCGGTCTGCTGGCTTGGTCCTTTATTCGCAGGCGGAAGTAAAGTAAGTCAATCTCCACAATAACCTGGAAGGCGCAGTTTTCACTGCGCCTTTTCTATTGCCTGGCCTGATTTATTTCGGCTGCCCTCGTCAGGCGGCCCATCAACTCAGCCGCATCGGCATCACCACGTAGAGGAACGGCCCGTTGATCTTGATCACGCCCGGGCTGAGCTCATCAATCAATTCAATGAACACCTCGTCGTTGGTGAGGGCGTTCAGAGGATCAATCACGTACTTCGGATTGAAGGCAATGGCCATGTCCACCCCTTTGTAGTTGATGGCCAGCGTTTCCTTGGCCTCGCCGACTTCGGGAGAATTGGCGGTGATTTCCAGCTTGTTCTTGCCGAAGCTCAGCTTGACCGAGTTGGATTTCTCGCTGGTCATTATCTCAGCGCGGCGCAACGCGTGGAGGAACTCCTCCCTGACCAAAGCGACCCGCTCTTTGGTTTCGCCGGGGATCACCTGGCGGTAATTCGGGTAGTTGCCCTCAATCAGCTTGGTCACGATCAGGATCGAGGAGCCTTTTTCATCCTTAAGCGTGAAGGAGGCCTGGTTCTCGGCATAATGGATTTCAGCCTCACCCTTGTCCTGGAGGAGGCGGTTGAGCTCATTGACAGTCTTGGCCGGAATAATGAACTCGCCTTGGCTTTTTTCAGCCACGTCCAAGTCTTCATCCACCAGTGCCAGGCGGCGTCCATCGGTTGCCACCATAGTCATCTTGTGGTCCTTGAGGCTCAGGAAGATGCCATTCAGGACATAGCGCGATTCGTCGGTCGAGATGGCAAATGAGGTCTTCCGCATCATGCTTTTCAAGGTTTCCTGCGGCAGAACGACCTTCTTCTCTTCCTTAAACTGCGGCAGAGGCGGGAATTCATCCGCGCTCAGCCCATTGATCTTGTAGAAGGAAGCCCCGGAACGCACGCTGCAGGCGTTCTTCTCGTCCACCTCCAACTCAATATCCATGCTGGCCAGTTCGCGCACGATGCCGAACAGCTTCTTCACCGGCACAGTAGAAGCGCCAGCCTGCTTCACTTTCGCCTCCACACTGCATGACGACCGTCACATCGAGATCGGTGGCGGTGAGTTCCAGCCGCTCGCCCTCAGCCCGCAGCAGCACGTTCGACAGGATGGGGAGCGTAGTTCGTGTGCTCACCACATTCTGCACAGCCTGCAGCCCATTGATGATTTGCTCCTTCGAGATGGTCAGATTCATCGCGTGCTTAATATATCTGTATTTATCTCTGAAACACTATCCGTATTAAGGGCTGTGAATAAGGCAAACAACCCTCGCTGTCAAGGTCACGTCAACGACTTACGCAAGAACGAAACTTCATTTCGAACCATAAAGCCAGCGAAAAAGCGCGGGAAGTCCTAGTTATTCACATTACCAACAAACCATTCACAGAGAACTGGGTGGCTGTTTCACAGGTTGTTGGGAGGAGTATGCGCAGGCTGTACGGCCTGGCTGCCTCCAGTTGTCATGCCGGCACGCTTGCGGTCTGCTTGCTGGCACGGCGAACTACTTCGGGCAGGACTGCCTCTACATGTTCGACTTCTTCCGGGCTGGATTCCCGGCCAAGCGAGAATCGAATCAGGGAGCTGTGCAGCCGTTTATCCATCCCGAGCGCCTGAACGACGTGTGAGGGCTCCAGCGACCCTGCGGAGCACGCTGACCCGCTGGAGGCGCAAATGCCTTCCAGATCCAGCCCTGCGAGCAAAGGCAGGCTATCTGACCCCTCTGCCACGAAAGCGACTGTATTGCAGAGGCGTTCGTTGCGCGAGCCAATGAACTGAACCCCCGGCAGGCCATCAATGAGGCGAATGAGCCGGTCAGTCAGCGGGCGCAGGCGTTGCCGGTCGAAGACGGGAGTGGGCACAAAGCGTTCCAGGGCTTCAACCAAGCCGACAATACCCGCAAGGTTCTCGGTGCCAGGCCGGCGCTCATTCTCCTGGTTCCCGCCTAGCAGCACTGGAGGCGGCAGGAGCGGCGACTTCACGTACAGCGCCCCCGCCCCTTTTGGCCCATGCATTTTATGGGCGCAAATGGAGACCAGATCGGCATTGAACTGGTGGATGCTGTCGAAAGGTTCTTTGCCGAACCATTGGACGGCATCCGTATGGAAGATCGCGCCGCGCTCCTGGCAAATTGCGCCTAGTTCGGCCACCGGCTGAATCGTTCCAATTTCATTATTGGCCGCCATGACCGAGACCAGGATTGTGTCAGGACGGATGGCTTTTGCCAGAGAATCGGGCGAAACCAGCCCTTCCTGGTTCACCGGCAGGCAGGTCACCTCGAAGCCCTCGTTTTGGCTCAGATACTCGCAGCAGCGGAGCACGGCATGATGTTCGATGGCGGAAGTGATAATGTGGCGGCCTTTGGATTTGAGAAGCCGCGCCGTGCCGAGGATTGCCAGGTTGGCGCTTTCGGTCCCGCCCCGAGGTGAAGACCACCTCGCTCGATTTGGCCGCCCAGCACCTTCGCAGCCCGGTCGCGCGCTTCGTCCAGGCAAGCCCGAGCATTACGCCCGACGTGATGCAGGCTCGAAGGATTGCCCCAGAGCCTCGCCCAGGAACGGCAGCATCGCCTCCCGCACCTGCGGGTCCAGGGGCGTGGTGGCGTTGTAATCAAAATAGACCGTCTGCATGATGCCGGTTCGCGTTTTCGGACGGCATAGAGTAGCTCACGCCGCCGGATGCTGCCAGCACCGCCCACGCCGGCAGGAACGTTGGCGGATAAAAAGTGGTTTCCCGGCAGCCCGGTTTTGCCTAACTTGCACGCATGTTCAAGCCGGCGGACTTGTTCGACCTCACCCAAACCGAGCATGGGGCGATCTTTGATGGGTGCGAATACGCCTGGGATGCGCTGAAGAAGATCGAGGCTTACCTTGAAGCCAACCTGCGCCCCGGGCTGCACAACCGCTGCGAAGGGGTCGCGTTCGTTGGCGAGCGGGTGTTTATCGGCGAAGGCACGGTGGTCGAAGACGGGGTGATGATCAAAGGCCCGGCCATCATTGGCCGCAACTGCCACATCCGCCACAACGCCTACATCCGCGAGCAAGTCATCATCGGCGACAACTGTGTCCTCGGCAACGCTTCCGAGGTTAAGAACTCTCTGCTGTTTAACAGAGCCGGCGCACCCCATTTCAACTATATCGGCGACTCAATCCTGGGCTTTCAGTCTCACCTGGGCGCCGGTGTGAAGATTTCCAACGTCAAACTCGTCCCCGGTAACGTTACCGTGGATATCGAAGGCGTCCCTTTTGACACAGGCCTGCGCAAATTCGGCGCATTGCTCGGTGACCATACCGACATCGGCTGCAACGCCGTGCTGAATCCCGGCACCATCATTGGCCGCGGCTCGGTCATTTACCCCAACACCAACTGGCGCGGCATTCTGCCCGCAAACATGATCGTCAAGAACCAGGCGCCGCAGGAGGTAATCGTGCGCCGGCCAAGGTAGGGCTGCCTGCCGATCCGCCCCCCATCCTAAATGATTAGCGCCGTCGAATCCCAACCCGCCGCCTCGGGCCACGACCTGGTCCACCAGGTCGCCGAGATCTTCTCCGCCAAGGGCATCCTGTCCCGCTCGCCGAACTTCGAGTTTCGCCCTCAGCAGCAGGAAATGGCGGTCGCCGTCGCGCGGGCTTTGGAAAGCGGCGAGCACCTTGCCGTCGAGGCCGGCACCGGCGTCGGCAAGAGCCTGGCCTACCTGGTGCCGGCGATCCTGTATGCCGTCGCCAACAAGAAGAAGGCGGTGGTCTCCACGCACACCATCAACTTGCAGGAGCAGCTCACGGAGAAGGACCTGCCCATGCTCGAGCACATCCTGCCGGTGAAGTTCAGCTTTACCATGCTCAAAGGCCGGGCCAATTACCTCTGCACCCGCCGCCTGCAAAAGGCCATGCAGCAGTCCGGCAACCTCTTCACCTCCTCCGAGGGCGAGGAGTTGCAGCGCATCTATGAGTGGTCCAAGAACACCACCGACGGCAGCCTGTCGGACTTCGACGTGGAGCCGGACCCGAAGGTCTGGGCCCAGGTCTGTTCCGAGCGCGGGTTATGCTCGCCCAAGCTTTGCGGCCACCCCTCCGAGTTCGCCAAGCAGCACGGTGTCTGTTTCTTCCAGCGCGCGCGCAATCGCATCCTGAGTTCGGACGTGCTGGTGTTGAACCACACCCTGTTCTTCACGCTGCTGGGCGGCTTGGAGGAGGAGGTGGAGGGCGGCATCCTGTTCCGCAACGATTTCGTTATCTTCGACGAGGCGCACCAGATGGAACACGTCGCTTCGCGACACATCGGGCTGAGCGTTTCCAGCGGCCAGGTCCGCTACGCCCTGCATCGCCTCTGGAATCCCCGCACGGAGAAGGGCCTGCTCGCCACGTTGCGCCGGGGCGCCGCGGTGAAGCTCGTCGCCGAGTTGCTCAAGGAGGCCGACGGCTTCTTTGCCACCGTCGAAGGCGCGTGTGAGGAGCTGCAAAAGGCCGCACCGAAGCGCAGCTTCGGCGGCGGTGAATCCACGGTGGCGCGCCGCCGTGAATGGAGCGAGCTGCGCATTCGCCGCCCTGAGCTGGTTCCAGACAACGTTACATTGCCCATCCAGCGCCTGCGCGAAGCCGTCAGCGACGCCATCAAGGCCAGCGAAGACAAAGAGATCGGGCAGGAGCTGATGGAATGCAATCGGCGGCTGGCGGAGTTGCGCGAGGAAGTGGCCGTGTTCCTCAGCCAAAGCGCCGAGGACCACGTCTATTGGGTCGAGCGGACGGGCCGGGCGCAGAGGACTCTGGCCCTCAATGCCGCGCCGATTGACGTCGCGGAGTACCTGCGCCGCCGCCTCTTCGGCAGCGACACGTCGGTCATCATGACCAGTGCAACGCTCTCTGTGTCGGGCGTGGCGCGTGGTGCCGCGTCCACTTCCGAATCCGCCCCACGCCCCGCACCCCGCACCACGGGAAAGGCCTCCGCCCGGGACAATTCCGGCCTCAACTACTTCGCCCGTCGTGTCGGAGCCGAGGCGGCGACCCTGCTGCAAGTCGGCACCCCCTTCGATTACGAGCGGCAGATGAAGCTCTACGTGGTCGGCAAAATGCCCGACCCGCGCACCGACGGCTACCGCGATGCCCTGATCCATTGGATCGAGCACTTCGTCAAGCTGACCCACGGCAAGGCCTTCGTCCTGTTCACGAATTTCAAGCTGATGCAGGAAGTCGGCGAGCTGATGCAGCCGTTCTTCGACAAGCTGGGCATCGCCTGCTTCGTTCAGGGCACCGGCACCCCGCGCTCGCTCATGCTCGAGAAGTTCAAGGATGACGTGGACTCAGTGCTCTTTGGCACCGACAGCTTCTGGCAGGGCGTGGACGTGCCCGGCGAAGCCCTCTCCAACGTGATCATCACCCGCCTCCCGTTCGCCGTGCCCGACCATCCGCTCATCGAGGCGCGCATCGAGGCCATTGAAGCCCGCGGCGGCAATTCGTTCGGTGAATTCTCCCTGCCTGAAGCCATCCTGAAGTTTCGCCAGGGTGTCGGCCGGCTCATCCGCACCAAGGACCGATCAGGGCATCATCGTTGCGCTGGACAACCGTATTCTCACCAAGCAATACGGCCAGGCGTTTATTGACGGCCTGCCGAAGTGCCCGGTCGAGGTGGTGGCGTAGTGCCGGCGCACCCGAAAGCGGGAGCAAGCTCCTGCACCTTACACGGATTCTTTTCGGCCTTGTTAGCTGCCTGATCCGGCGGTCAGTCCGTTCCCCCTCACCCCTGCCCTCTCCCTTGGGGAGAGGGAGAACCCTCGCCAAGGCGTCGGCGAATCGGGAACGCGAGGTATGCACCAGAGACGGGCTTGGTGGCTCCCTCTCCCCAGGGGAGAGGGCAGGGGTGAGGGGGAACGGGATGCATGCCGCGACGCAGCCGCAAGTCATCGGATTTGCGCCCCACAGTAATACGGCTGATCTTTAGACAGAGACCGGCTTGCCCGGCTTGGGCGTCGAAGCCTCGAATCGCCGGCCGGTTAATCGAGCATACCTTGCCAGCTCCGCGTTCCGCGTTTCCAGCGACCAGCCCAGCAGTTCGCCCATCCAATCCGCCACGCGCTCCGCCATGTCAGGCGCCTCGGAGAAGTAGTAATGCCAGCTTGTCCGCCGCACCATCACATCGTCCAGGTGCACCGCCCATTCCCGGGCAATAAAATGCTCCACCGTCTTGCGGTTGAACGGCGGCGGCAGAATTCCGCTCACCCCGTCAGTCTCGGATGCGGGCAACAGCGCCTCCTGCGCCGTGCGGCACCGCCCCCACTGCCCATGCGACTTTTGCAACTCCGGCAACCCTTGTAACCATTTAACCACCCGATCCACCGTCTGCTCGCCCATCAAACGGTAGGTGGTCAGCTTGCCCCCCGCCACATCCCACCAGCCCGGCTCGGGATTGTGGATTTCGTGCGCGCGCGAGATGTCCGATGGCTTCCCGCTCGGGTCGGCGACCAAAGGCCGCACTCCCGCCCACGCGCTGATCACGTCTGCCGGGGCCAACCTGGCCTTGGGGAAGAACTGGTTCGTCACCTGCAGCACATAGCCGATGTCCGTCGCGTCAGCTCGAATGTCGTCGAGCGACCCGTGGTAGTCCGTGTCGGTGGTGCCGACGATGGTCCGCTCGCCCCACGGGATCGCGAAGAGGATGCGTTTGCCCTCAGTCATCACCACGGTCTCAGGCACCCGCAACCGGGCTGCGTCCACCACCAGATGTATGCCCTTTTGTCACGCGCAATTTCACGCGGCTGTGCGGCAACCCGTCCGCCCACGGCCCGGTGGCATTCACCATCGCCCGGGCGCTCACCTGGAAGGACTTTTGCTCCAGGATGTCCTCGAGGTCGCATGTCCAAAGCCCCGACCGCGTCGCGTCCTTGAAGCGGCAGTAATTCATCACCGTCGCCCCGCTCTTGGCCGCCGAGCGCAGCGTGTCAATGGTCAGGCGCGCGTCGTTGGTAAACCCGTCGTAATAGCGCACCGCCCCGTTAAGGCCGGAGTCGCTCAAGCCCGGAACGCGCTGCAGCACATCGCCCCGGCTCAGCCAGGTGGACTTGCCCAGGTTGCGCCCGCCGCAGAGCAGGTCGTAAATCTTCACGCCGATCTTCAACTGCCACAGCACCCACTCCCGGTTGCCGCGATAAGTCGGGAAGATGAACGGCAACGGGTCTCGCCAGGTGCGGCGCGATGTGGTGAATCACCTTCTTCTCGACGCTCGCCTCATGCACCAGGCCGATCCGGCCTTGCGCCAGGTAGCGCAGCCCGCCGTGCAGCAGCCGGCTCGAACGGCTGCTCGTGCCGGAGGCAAAATCCTGTTGCTCGACCAGCCCGACCCGCAGCCCGCGCATTGCCGCGTCCCGGGCGATGCCCGATCCGACTATGCCGCCGCCAATGACCAGCACGTCCAGCGGCCCTTCTTTCAAAACATTGCTTCTCATTGCAAACCTTTCTCTTCCTGCACCGCCTCCAACCGCTCACCGAATTCGGCCAGCCCGGACACCACCAAATCAGGCGCCGGCGTATGTTTCGCCGCCGTCTCCGCGGTCGTCTCACCCGTCAACACCAGCACCCCCAGGGCGCCGGCCTGGTGGGCCATTGCCATGTCCGTGTATAAACGGTCGCCTACCATCGCGAGCTGCTGCCGGCGCCAGCGCGTGCCGGCTCAGAATGCCCCGCAACATGCAGGGTCGGGCTTGCCCAACACCATGTCCGGCTTGCGCCCCGTCGCCTGTTCAAGCGCGGCGCAGACAGCCCCGCAATCCACCAGCACCGTCGGCTGGTCGGTCGGGCAGATCCGGTCCGGGTGCGTGGCGACGAAAGGTTTGCCCTGGCTGATCCAATACGCCGCGCGGCACAGCCTGGCGTAGGTCAGCTCCGTGTCGAACCCCACCACCACGCCATCCGGCTCGTCCTTGGCGCTGTCCGCCGTCAGCTCAAATCCCGGCGCCCTCCAGCTCCCGGCTCATGCTGGCCGTGCCGAGGACGAACAGCCGCCGCACCTGCCGGCATCTGCTGCCGCAGGTACTCGATCGTCGCCTGGGTGGACGTATAAAGCTGCTCGGGCGTCGCCGCGATGCCGATCTTGCCCAGCCGCGCGAGGTAATCCTTGGAGCTCTTCGACGAGTTATTCGTCAGGAAAGTGTGGCCAATGTCCAGCTGGTCCAGCAACGCCAGGAACGGCAGCGTGGATTCAAACAGCGTCCCGCCGCTGTAGATCGTGCCGTCCATATCCAGCGCGACGTGGCGAATATTTCTTAGTCGTTTCTTCATTAAGTGCCCGCAGCTTCGTGTCGGCATCCGCCCGGTTCACCCCAGGCCCGCCAATTCGTTGAGCGTTAACGCACTAAGTATCAGCCTTGCCTTGGGCTGTCAAGCCCGCAAACCTCTCTGGCAGCAATTCTCACTATGGCGAGAGCAGGGATGATTTCCTGGGAGCGCCGGCATCCCTGCCGGCAGCTTGGCACCGCGGGAGAATTGCCGGCAGGGATGCCGGCGCTCCAGGAACGCGAGCTGGGCGCCATAATGAGAATTGCTGCCTCTCTGTCGTCCACTCCCAGGACTAATTCATGAAGTGGGGGCGGGGACGGCCTCGTCCCCGTGATAGTGCGGGTTTCAGCGACTTCGCGGGAACGAGGCTGTCTCCGCCCCCTTCATGAGTTGGTCCTGGTCAATTCCCAAGGTTGCTGCACTTCAGCCCTGCTTCAGTTGCGCAGGGGTGGCCCCAGGCAGCAGGCCGGCAGGTGGCTATCCCGTTGTAATCCCCCTGTAATCCCCCTGTATTCCCCCTGTATCGCTCCCGTATCCCCCCTGCGACCTGATGACAACGCCGTCAGGGGCGCGGAATAGGTAAGGAAAGGGCCGGGTTGGACTTTCCGGCTCGTTACCGCACGGCCTTGGCGGCGAAGCGGTACATGTCGCCGCGATACACGGCGTTCTCCATCTCGACAATCATGTCCTTGCCGCAGAACGAGGCGCCTTCCACCCGGAAAGCCGGGATGGGGTGCTCCACCTGGAAGACCGGAGCCAGTCGCCCTCGAGCACGATCGCGCTAAGCATCTGGTTGATCTCGGTCAGGTGGATGCCGTAATGCTTTGCGAAGACCTCGTAGAGCGACTGCTCCAGGTTCCGCTTGTGGATGTCCGGGCAGAGCGTCAGCGAGAGGTAACGGGTCTCCTTCATCATCGGGATGCCGTCGGCCAGCCGGAGGCGCTCGATCTCACAGAACGGCCCCTTCAGCGTGAACACGCCGGCCATTGATGGTCTGCGAATGGTCTCCATCGCGCAGGTGAAACCCGAGCAGCCGGGTCGCCGGCTTCCGCCCGGCCTCGAGCATGTTCCGCGTGAACCCGAAGATGCGGTTGATCGCGCGCAACACCGGGAAGTCGCGCACGAACGTGCCCTTGCCCTTGACGCGCGTGACCCAGCCTTCCTTCTCCAGCTCGTGGAGCACCTTGCGCGCGGTGGTGTTGCTGACTCGTAGCGCTTGATGATCTCGTTTTCCGAGGCCACGGGCGTCCCGGGCGAGCAGGTCGCCCCGTTGGATGGAGCTGACGATGCTTCCGGCGGATCTGGAAATACTTTGGCGGGCTATATTTGTCAGTGGCCATGGCGTCGCATCGAGCCTTTCTGCCGCCATTAACGGCTGTGCGCCGCCCCTTGTCAAGCGGGAGAGGGAAGTCCAAATCCTCGCCTTAGCGAATAGCGACGAAAAGAATGCGAAGCGCTGCGCCCGCACGGCTTTCGCTTTCCGCACGACTGCTCAAAATCCGCGCCCTAACCGTAAAAAACCAGCGTAACTCATTTATTTAGAGACACTTCTTCCATCCCGCATTCTATAGTGCGGGCGAGCAAGACCCTTGGCTGGCGGCCCTCTAACCACCTCGCCTCCCAAGAGCCTTAGCCGAAGTCGCCTGCGTTGGCAGTTCAAACACCCGCCACACCGCCTGCATCCGCTTGAGCGCCTCCAGGTTGTTACACACCCTCAATCCCATCACGCAGTTGTTCCGGTTCATGCGCCCGGCCACATGAACGAGCAAGAGCCGAAACCGCTTCATCCGCGCCGTTCGCTCCTCCCCCTCCAAACACAGCCCCTTGATCGCACTGATTACATTATAGGTCAGCAGCGCGATCTTGAACCACGCCGAGTTGACTCCAAATCGCTGGCTGGGCACGTGACTGCCTCCCAACTCATTCTTCACCTCGTCGTGCGTATGTTCCACCGTCCCGGCCTTCTCCCGATGCCACTCCAATAAGCGCCCCCCCTCGGTCTGCTCGTTAGTAATCACCGCATGAAAGTGCCGGTCGGTGCCGTCCTTGAACAACACCCCCTGCGCCTTGAGCAAGCGCAACCCCACATACCTCAGCGGTTTGCTCTCCTTATGCTCGGTCTTGTCACTGGGCACAAAGTCCACTTCCGCCCACTGCCGCAGCGTGCCGTCCTCTTCGGCTTTGCCGAAAGTCTTCCATTGGGTTTCCCCAACCTTCCTGATCGCTTCACCCAACGGCTCACTCATCACGGCGCTGACGGCAAAACCTATGCGACCGCCCGGTTCCTTTTGCCGGTCCGGATGCTTCAACCACTCCAGCAAGTCATTCTCGTGACAGGCCGAATCGCCCCGGAAATGCCGCCGGGTGACCGTCTCGGGCAACGCGGCAAAGGCCAGTTTGGCGCAAGTTAAGGGGTCCTGCTTGGCCGGCACGTTGCCGTCCCGAAACTCATCGGCCAACACCAGATCGGCCTCGGCCCACACCGCCACCATCGGTTGGTAGCCGTGCCCCTCCTCATAATGCCAATAGGCGGCTTCCTTGTGGCTCTCGATAATCGTCGCATCCTGATCCACAGTGGCCATCCGTTGCGGTTGGCCCGCTTGGTCGTAGAGCTTGGCAATCCGGCGCACCAACCCACTCTGCACCTGCTGCAAAGCGGCCACGGGCGGGCTAGAGGGAAAAATGAAACTCTTCTGGTCTTCTCGTTTGGGCCGCAGCTTCTCCAGTTTCTGGTCGTGGAAACGTTCCAGAAACTCCCGCACGGCGGTGGCTTTGGGCGGGCGGTAGCCCAGGCCCCGTTCCAGGCAGGGGTCCCCCGCCAGCAGATGCATGTCCTCGGGGCATTCCCCCCCGACGGTCTGCAGCAGGGAGATCGCCTCGATCAACTGCGCCTCGGAGAAGCCCCGCTGGCGTTTACGCAGAGACAAATTGGCGGCGACCAGGGCGGGCACGCCCAGGGAGCGGTAAGCGCGAGAGATGCTCAGGAGGCCGGCGTGGGCACTGGTGGCCTCGAACAAAGGCCGCGGGTCCAAGACGAACGGCGTCTTGTGGAGCAGCGGCAAGCGGGCAGACACGGAAATGACCTATAGAAAATCTATAGGCTTTTGTCAACAAAACATGCAAATAAAACGCACCCCGCTTTACTTTTCTTGGAGGAGAAGAGAATTAGGCGAGGATCAGGGGGAAGTCACCGCTTACCTGCCGGCTTGGCTCGCTGTGGCGGCAGCCGTTGGCTTGCGGCGCTCCGCCGGAAACGCCGGCAGGTCCTTGACGAGCTTCATCGGGGCATCGGGTGGAGGGCAGATCACCATACCGACCCCGCCCTTGGTCTTCATCCAGATTTTCTCGAAGTCCTGTTTGTACCACTGACAGCAGTAGCCGCGGTTGTCCTTCCATAGCGCCGAATCGGTCACCACCACCCGGCCGTCATCGGTAACGCCGTTCAACGCCACGATATGCCCGCCGATCTGCGGATACGGCGGCGCTTGGTAGTCTCCTGGCGGCATCCGGATCGAGCAGAGGATGACCTTGTTTTGCGCCACAGTTCGCTTGACGTAATCCCAGTCGCGGAACCGGTCAATGTAGGCGTCGAACCCGAACTGAATGCCCGCCCCGATAGTCCGCGGCCAGATGCCGGGATAGTCATACTCGACATCAAAGGTCAGCGGCACAATGTCTTCCAGCCCCACGGTCTTCCCGAAGTACTGCATAGCCGTGGCCAGGGCCGCCGACTGGCAGCGATCCGGTATGGGCGTGCCCTTCGAGTCGGCCTGGCGGCGCAAGGGCAAGTCGAGGATCACGGACGGCGTGTCGGAGGCCGCGGGTCTGGGCGCGTAACGCCGCGCCAGCTCGGGCGTGGGCGAGTTGTCCGTGGTCACGACCGAGAAGGACGGCGGCTCCGCCAGGGGCACATCCCCCTCATCCACTATCCTGAATTGAAAAGTCCTGGCCTTCCGCTGAAGCAGCAGTTGATCCATGGCCACCTTGCCCCAGGCAAAGGCGGGCTCAGTGCGTCGGTGAATGTTCCGGACCTTCCCCCAGTAATCCGCGTAAAGCCAAGGCGAAAACCCGCCCTTTGCCGGTCGAACCCGCAAGTAGAGGCGGAACCCCTGTCCCGGCGCAACGCGCAGGTGCCACGAGTAGATCAGCTCGTCGAAAGCGAACTTTGGCTTCAACTCATCCGTCTCCCAGCACCTCTCTTCGTCCCGCTTGAACTGGTCGGCGGCAATGGTCAGGCGGCAGTCAATGGGGCGAATGGCGACGGTCTGGTGGCTCTCGGGTGCGGTGTGGCAGCCGCAAAGGCCCAGCGCCAGACCCGACACCACGGACAACAGCATGGGGATTCGATAATTCGTGTTCACTGCGAGATTCTGCTTCGAGCCCGCAGTCTGACCAGCAGAAGCCAGGCAGATCAAGTTGAATGGGGAACGGCGGGAGGCATCGGGCGCTTCTCGACAGTGACCCCCAAGCGCCAGGCTCCCAAATCCGAAGCCCGAAACCCGAAGTCCGAAAGAAGGCCGAAGTCCGAAATCCGAAGTCCGAAAGGCCTGCTCTCGCCCCTCTGCTGGCGCTGATTGAGCCGCTGCCGGCTGGGTCGCAGGCCCAGGCGCGGGTTCGCCTTTCGGATTTCGGCCTTCGGCCTTCTTTCGGACTTCGGGTTTCGGGCTTCGGACTTAGCCCTCCGTCGCCTTCCCCGAAAAAGCTCGCGCTGGCCGCCCGAGCCGCCTACACCAATCTATGCAATGAAAAACACACTGCTCTTTCTCGGCCTCCTGCTGTGTTGCCCCCACCCCTCCCCCGCGGCCGCGCCTGCCGGAGCCAAACGGCTCAATATCCTTTTCCTGATGGACGACCAGCAACGCGGCGACTGGCTGGGCGCCGCCGGCGCGAAGTGGATGATCACCCCCAACCTCGACCGCCTGGCCCACGAAGGCGTGCTCTTCCGCCGCGGCTACACCTCCACTCCCTCCTGCCTCCCGGCGCGGGCCGCGCTGCTGACCGGCATGAGCCCCTGGGGCCACGGCTGCCTCGGCTACGTCCCGATTCCCGAGCGCTACGCTTGCGAAATGCCGCGCGTCTTCACCGAAGCCGGCTGGACCACTTGCTCCATCGGCAAGAACCATTTCACCCCGGTGCGCAACGGCCACGGATACGAGACCGTCATCATCGGCCAGCCCAGCATCCGGGATCTGCCCGAGATCGGCGACTACCGCGCGTGGTTCGATAAACAAGCCCCCGGCCACAACCCCTTCGAGCCCTTCCGCAGCGGCAACGACCAGCGCGGCGGCGTTTGCTATCCCTTCGACGAGAAGCTCCACCTGACGCACTGGACCGCCGACCAGGCCGTCGAATTACCTCAAGAACTACAAAGGCGACCAGCCGTGGTTCCTCAAGGTATCTTTCCTTCCCCCGCACGCGCCGCTCAACCCGCCCAAGCGCTGGTACGATCGCTACGAGGGAGTGGACATTCCTTCAGCGGCCATCGGCGACTGGGCGGAAAAGGAATACGGCGGCATTCACACCTCCTTCGCCAAGAACGGCGACGCCAGCCGCGGCACGGTGCCACCGGACGAGCTTCGCCTCACCCGCCGCTCTTATGCCGCGGCCATCTCATTCGTTGACGAGCAGATCGGTCGCGTTCTCGCGGCGCTCAAGGCTCGCGGAGAACTGGAGAACACCCTCATCCTCTTCACTGCCGACCATGGCGACATGATGGGCGACCACCTGCTCTACCGCAAAACCTTCCCCTACGAAGGCTCGGTGAATGTCCCCATGATTGTCCGCTGGCCAGCCAGCCTGGGCCTGCAAGGCCAAGCCGCGGGCAGGTGCGGCAGGAGCTGGCCGAACTGCGCGATGTCTTCCCCACCTTCCTCGACGCCGCCGGCCTGCCGCGCCCGGCCTCCGTCGAGGGTATGAGCCTGCTGGACATCCTGCGCGGCAAGCCGGGCCGCAAGCTGCTGGACCTGGAGCACGCCTCCTGTTACGCCGCCAAGGATGGCTGGGTGGCCCTGATGGACAACCGCTACAAATACATCTACTTCGAGCACACCGGCCAGCAGCAGCTCTTCGACCTCTCCCGCGACCCCCACGAACTGGACAACCTGGCGGACAAGCCCGCCGCAGGCGGCGCTCGTGAAGCAGTGGCGCCAGAAAATGATCGAGCACCTGAGCGTGCGCGGCGAGCCGTGGGTCCACGACGGCGACCTGGCGGTCCAGGACAAACCCATCCGCCGCCGCGCCCACGATCCAAACGTCATCACGCTAAGCTCCCCGCGTTCCGTCACGCCGTAGAGCACGCGTGGAAACGGTAGCGGGCTGCTTCCGTGTCTGGGTGCCGTTCACGGGCTCCGCCTCATGGCTCATCCTCATTCCTGGAGTCCGAGATGAGGCTGCGGAGAAAAGCATTCCGCGCACCTCCCCGGCGTTTTGCCGCGGGCTGACTGCAGGCTTGCGCTCCGGCGTTGCTTGCCGCAGGAATTCAGCGTGGCCATCGAATTGGGTCTATTAGCCATCGGCCTTGCGCTTATCATCAAGGGCGGGGGCCTGTTTGTGGCGGCGGCCGTGCGCATCGCCCGGATGTTGCGGCTGCCGCACGTCGTCATCGGGTCCACGCTGGTGAGCCTGACCACTACGACCCCGGAACTGGTCGTCTCCATCATGGCCGGGCTGAAGGGCGCCTCGGGGCTGGCTGTCGGCAACGCGGTGGGCTCGGTGATCTGCAACCTCGGCCTCATTCTCGGTGTCACCGCCAGTCTTAAGCAGGTGGACGTGCATCCGCGCTCGCTGAAGGTGCCCCTGATCGGCATGTTCGCCGCCGGCCTGGCGCTGTTTGTGATGTCCTTCAATCTCTCCGTCTCGCGCTGGCAGGCAGCCCTCCTGCTGGCCGGCGGAGCGGGCCTATTTCGCCTGCGATTTCATCCACCATTGGCGCGACCGAAAGCCCGCCGACCTGGCGGAGGCGGCGGTGATCGAAAAAGAGCAGGTGGCGAAAGGCTGGGCGTGGTTTCAGACGGGCCTGGGGACAACGGTTCAGTTTCTCCTGGGAGCCGGCCTGGTGGTCCTGGGAAGCAAGTTGCTGGTGGATGGGGCTGTGGGAGTGGCGGGCCGGTTGGGAATCCCCAGCATCGTTATCGGGCTGACGGTAGTGGCGGTGGGCACGTCGCTGCCGGAGTTGATCACCGCGGTGACGTCCTCCCGTCGAGCCGTCTCGGACCTTGCGGTCGGCAACGTGCTTGGCGCGAACATCGCCAACCTGACGCTGGTTATCGGCGCCGCCGCCATGATTCAGACCGTGCACATGGATCGGCTGACCCAGATCTTCAACTTTCCAGCGATGCTTGCCGTCATGCTGCTCGCACTCTGGGTGCTGCTGACGGACCGGCGGATTACGCGGCGCGAAGGGGCACTCTTGCTGGCGGCTTACGGCGCCTACCTGGCGGCGCTGGTGACACTGACCATCTGTTAAGGGAGGAAAACAGCCAACAGGCAACATCCAACATCCAATGAAGGGACGCCAACGAAGGGACGAAGCGGGGCCATTGGATGTTGGATGTTGGATGTTCCCCAGCTTATCCTGACCCCATGACAAACGACTTCCGCCTGCCCCGACGTGCCTTTCTCCGCCATGCCGCAGCCGCGAGTTGCGGCCTCGCCCTGCACGGCTTGACGTCCTCGGCTGAGCCCGCTCCCGGTGCCGCGGGTCTCCTCGCGCATCCACGTAGAAACACCAAAGCGGCTCCCGTCATCGTGGTCACGCAGCCGGTCTCCAAGGATGTGAACCCGCGGGCGCCGGCCTGGGGTTACATCACCGAAATCCTGCGCCGCGCCGGGCTGTTCTTCGAGCCCCTGTCGCCTGACGACCTCGAGGAGCTGTTTCACCGGCCTCCATGCGTCGTGGTATTGGCCGGGCACCTGCCCTTGACGACGAAGCAGCGTCACGCCCTCACCACCTGGGTCAACCGCGGCGGCGCCCTGCTTGGCCTCGGCGGCACGTCGGGGCTGGATGGAGTATTCGGCGTCAAGTCCGAGCGCTCGTTTGAGGACGGCTGGCTGAAGATCAAGGCTCCCGATCATCCCGTCACTCGCGGGTTGCGCAGTTCCTTGCATGTGTTTGGCGGTTATGCGCTCGCGCCGGGCGGGGCGACCGTGCTGGCTGACGTTGACACCAGCAACCGCTACGCTCAGGGCAGCGCCATCCTGGAAAACCGCTTCGGCCAGGGCCAGGCGCTGCTGCTGGGGCCGGACCTGATCTTCTCGATTGTCCATATCCAGCAGGGCGTGAGCGTCTTGCAGGATGCCCACCCGGCGCCCGACGGCTCGGCTGCAGTCAACGATGGTGCGCTCAAAGCCGAAGATGGCTTGGTGCTCGACTGGCAGCGCGACCGATCACCCGCCGCGCCCGACAACGGCCAGATATTCCTCGAACCCGTCAGCGATGAACTGCGCGAACTCATCCTGCGCAGCATCTTCCATCTTGCCCGGGAACAGCGGCTTATGCTGCCGGTGCTCTATTACTGGCCGCGCTCGCTCGACGGCGTGGGTCTCATTTCGCACGATACCGATGGGAACGACCCGGCGAAGGCGCCCGTCCTGCTTGAAGTCATGCGGCGCTGCCAGGTCCAATCCACCTGGGTGCTGCTCTATCCCGGCGGCTACCCGAGCGACTTCTACCGCCAGCTCAAGCAGGACGGCTTCGAGATTGGGCTGCATTACGATGCCATGACCGCTACACCGCATACGTTCTGGTCGAAGGAGAACTTCCTCTTCCAACACCGCTGGGTGCGCGAAACCGCCGGCCTCGAACAAATCTACTCGAACAAGAACCACTATACCCGCTGGGAGGGCCGTCTTCAGTTCTGGCGCTGGTTGGAGGAAGCGGGCATGCACTCTGACGAAACCCGCGGCCCCAGCAAGAAAGGCACGATCGGCTTCCCGCTCGGCGGCTCGCAACCCTACTTCCCGCTCGATGACGAAGCCGCCTCCCCGCGCTGCTTCAACGTGCTGGAGGTCAACCTGATGACCCAGGACCTGGTGGTGACCTGCCCGCCCGAATACGGCCCGCAACTGCTCGATTCCGCCGTGCGGCATCACGGCGTGGCGCACTTCCTGTTTCATCCCGCGCACATCCTCAAACCCGGCGTGGCCGACGCCCTCACCAAACTGCTCGATTACGGCCGCACGAAGCGCCTGGAGTGGTGGAAAAACGAGCAGATTTACGAGTGGGAAATGCTGCGCCGAGGAGTGACCGCGACCTTCGACACGGCGAGCGCGGCGACACTTCACGCGCCTCGCCCGCTGAGTCAGGCGACCTTATTGCTGCTGCGCCCCGGTTCGGCATCGCGGCCCATAACATTGAACGGGCAACCCGCGGCCAGCACCCGCCGTAACCTGCACGGCTTCGAGTTCGACGCGCTTACCCTGGACCTTGCCGGCCGAACCACGGTTCGGCTGGGATGAGGTGGAGGCTGCCTGGGGTTCCCGGCCAAGCTAAATCCAGCACCGAAAGAACGCTGCGAGACCGGGTGTTGACAGGCGGGGGTATTTTTTGGCTTGCCTTTCCGGTCAAGAAATGTTCCAATCGCGCTGTTCGGGGGAAGAGGAAAGCAAGCCCCGAAGGAACTTGGAATGCAACTTATGAAACCACCGATGAAACTACACGGAGATCATCACCTTGCCGCTGTTCTTTGCGCCGTCGCCCTGTCCCTGACCAGCCTGCCTGCGCAGTGGCTGGAATCGCACCGAGCAGGGGACATCGCGTAATTTCTCTTACTCGACCGAATTCATTTGGAGCACGGTCAACCAGAAGATGTATTTCTTCCGCGACGACACCTCGCCCAACGACCTGTTGTGGGAACAAATCAACGCCAATGGCACCACTTTCGGTTGATGGCGTTTGGGAGTGCGTGCGTTACGAGGACACAGTTGCAACTGACGGGGCGACTGCAAGGTTCTGCCGTGTCCTGGTCAGCCCCGAGTGACGAGCCCTGCGCGAACGAACTGATCCCATCCTGGCAGCAAGTCGGGCGGCCCCCGCCCGAAGTGCTGGCTGCTCGTTGCGCACTCTGCACTCCGCATCCCCTCCCTGGGGGGCACGCAAGTTGCTAGGGGACCGGGCATTATGCCTCTTGGACAGCCCAATGCGGAGAAGGAGCGCTACCTGCGCGCGATCTTTGACGCCATGCCGCTTCCCGCCTTCATTGTGGACGCCGATGTCCGCATTCAGGACTGCAACCGGGCTGCCGCGCAACTGCTCGGTCCCCAACCCCTGCTGGCCCTTCACCGCCGTGGGGGTGACGCGCTCCACTGTCTCCATGCCGAGGCAAACGGATGCGGCGGGAGCGAGCACTGCCAGGACTGCGTCATTCGCAATAGTGTGAAGCAGGCGCTCACGGGCGGGGATACCCATCGCCAAATGCACAAGGCGGAATTGCGCGCGCAGGGCAGGACAGTGGTCATTGACCTGTTAGTCACCACGACCCCGTTGCCGGACAGCGAGCCCGCGCGCGCGCTGCTCATACTCGAAGACGTCAGCGAATTGCTGACGCTCCGCGGCCTCATCCCGATCTGTGCGCAGTGCAAGAAGATCCGGGACGACCAGCAATACTGGCATAGCCTCGAAAGCTACCTGCACACCCACATGAATCTGAAACTCTCCCACGGGCTTTGCCCCGCCTGCTTCGACGCCCAGATGCGCGCTCTCGACGTCTCCTTGGCGCCCGCTCTCGCGTCCGCGGAGCAGGCGTAAGGCTGGGAAGCGGCGGCCGGTTCTCTTAACCCTCATTGGCCTGACGCACGGGAAAGGAAGCAGAAGGTTATCTGCCGCGCCAGCGCACCGTTCCTGCGGTCCGCTCACTTTTGCCCATCCGGCTTGCGAAGCTCTTCGTGGATGGCGTTCAGTGCCGCGATCACCTGTTCGGGGATGCTCCCGTTGGTGTCGCTTTTCTTCGTGTCTTTTCCGGCCCCGCTATGCCAGGATCAGGCCGATGGAAGTGATCATACAACCGAATCAGGAGGCCGCCGCGGCGCTGGTGGCGCGGATCGTCGCGCGCGAGTTGCGCGCCAACCCGCAGCTCGTTCTTGGGCTGGCGACCGGCAAGACGATGGAATGCGTCTATCGCCACCTCGTCCGACTGCACCAGGCCGAGAAGCTCGACTTCTCGCTCTGCCGCACGTTCAACCTTGATGAGTATGTCGGCCTGTTCCCGTCCGACCCGAACTCGTATCGCTACTACATGAACCAACACCTGTTCCGCCACGTGAACATAGATCCGCGGAACACGTACCTGCCCAACGGCCTCGCCAATGACCTGGAAGAGGAATGCCGCCTCTATGAAGCCACCATCAAGCGGTTCGGCGGCATTGACCTGCAACTGCTCGGCATCGGCAAGGCCGGGCACATCGGCTTCAACGAACCGCTTTCCGCTCTCCGCTCCCGCACCCGCGTGAAGGCGCTCACTCCGACCACCCTCAAGCAGAACGCGGCGGGCTTTGGCAGCGAGGAGAATATGCCGCGCCGCGCCATTACGATGGGGGTCGGCACCATCCTCGAATGCCGGCGCTGCCTTCTGTTGGCCACCGGTGAGAGCAAGGCCAAGGTCATCGCCCAGGCTGTCGAAGGCCCCATCACCAGCATGGTTTCGGCCACCGCCCTCCAACTGCATGGCCACGCCACCGTAATCGTGGACGAAGAAGCTGCCGGCAGTCTCGCCGAGAAGGATTACTACCGCTGGATCTTTGCGAATGAGCCGGAGTGGGAGGGGTATCGCTGAGCTGGAGGCACCCTTTTAATCCGCGAATTGCGCTAATGGTCTGTGCGGACACCAACAGCGTGTTTAACGCTCTCGTGGCCGGGGCCGGCGGGTACCTATCGGGTATCTGAGTTCCGCGCGCCGATGTCACGGGGTTATGGCGCCCCGAAATAGAGGTTCAGCCTTTCTCATTCCGCTTGCTCGAAGCGCGTCCAACGCAAAGAATCCGCGGCGCGTAAATGCTCACAGATAACATTCTCGATTTGATCGGTCGCACGCCCCTGATCCGCCTCAAGGGCGAGCCCATCTTCGCCAAAGCGGAGTTTCTCAACCCGGGGGGCAGTATCAAGGACCGCGTGGCGCTGGCCATGATCGAGGGCGCCGAGCGTGATAAGCGGCTGCGGCCCGATTCGATCATCGTGGAACCCACGTCCGGCAACACGGGCATCGGCATCGCACTGGTCGGGCGGCTAAAGGGGTATCCCGTCCGCATCGTCATGCCCGAGAACATGAGCGAGGAGCGCAAAAAGCTGATCCGCACCCTCGGTGCCGACCTGGTGCTCACCCCTGCCGCCGCGGGTATTGGCGGGGCGGTCGAGCGCGTGCGGCAGATGCAGGCCGAGGACGCGCGGGTGTTCGTGCCCCAGCAGTTCGAGAATCCTGACAATCCGCGCGTGCATTACGAGGAAACCGCGCACGAGCTCTGGCGGCAGATGAACGGCGACGTCGCCGCGTTCGTGGCCGGCGTCGGCAGCGGCGGCACCTTGCAGGGCGTCGGCCGGTTTCTGCGGGAGCACAAACCGGGCGTCCGCATCGTGGCCGTTGAACCCCGGAACGTGTCCGCCCTGCTGGGCCACGAACCCGGCCTGCATCAAATCCAGGGCATTGGCGACGGTTTCGTTCCCGCCGTTCTTGATGTGAAGCTGGTGGATGAGGTGATCGAGGTGACCGACGAAGATGCCATCGAGACGACCCGGGCCCTCGGGCGGGATCATGGCCTGCTGGTGGGCATTTCCTCGGGCGCGAACGTGTGGGCCGCGCGCCAACTCGCCCAGCGGCTGCCCGGCAACATCGCCACCGTTCTCTCCGACCGTGCCGAGCGCTACTTCAGCACCGCGTTAATGTGAAAAGACTCAATGTTCATGGTGGAGCCAAAATGAGGCGGAAGAAGACGCACCCTTTGGATAGAGCGACCGGAAGCATCGTCTGATGTGGTCGCCGGCGAAGTGCCGGCGCCACTGGCGACAGGGCTGCCCCAGTTGGCGCCGTCAAAGAAGTCCTTGGCCCGGATGACCTCCGCTCCTTGCTCCCTCGGTGTCCGGGTGTATGGTTGGAAACCGTCATGAACCGTCCGCACATAACCCTGGCCCCATGATCCAGGGCGACCAGTTACAAAGCCCGGTGCCCGCGGAATCCATCAGTCAAAGCCCGGCCTCCAGTCCCGGTCCGGCGGTGGACCCTGAACGCTGGGTCGCCGAATATGGCGATGCGCTGTTCGGTTTCGCCACCACACGCGTGCGGGACCGGGCCATCGCGCAGGACCTGGTGCAAGAGACCTTCCTGGCCGCCATCAGGGCCAGCCAGGGCTTTGCCGGACGGTCCACCGAACGAGCCTGGCTCTTCGGCATCCTGCGCAATAAACTCGCCGACCATTACCGGTTGCAAAGCCGCGAACTCGCCCTCCCCGACCCGGAAGCTCCTTTCCCGGAGGAACAGGGCGCCTTTGGTGACCGTGGGCTCGGCAAAGACGGTTGGGTGGGGAGAATGGCCCCGAAGGCCTGGGAAACCCCCGACGAAACCCTGGTCAACAAGGAGTTTCAGGGAGTGCTCAAAAGCTGCCTGTCCAAGTTGCCGAACAAGGTGGCGCAGGCCTTCCTGCTGCGGGAAATTGAGGGCGCGCTCCCGGAGGAAGTGTGTAAGGATTTGGGCGTGTCCCCGAACAACCTCTGGGTGATGCTGCATCGCGCGCGCATGGGCTTGCGGCGATGCCTGGAAGTGCATTGGTTCGGGAACAAACGAAAACACGAATGAGACCTATGCCTGGAGTCATCGCCGTGCCGGCTGAGAGCGGAAGGGGCCACCTATGTTGAATTGCCGTCAAGTCACTCGCCTCCTGTCACAATCCATGGAGGCGAAGCCTCCCTGGTATCGCCGCCTGGCCATCCGGTTTCATTTGCTGTATTGCGTTTGGTGCCGCCGTTATGCCGCCCAACTGCAATTCCTGCGCCGGGCAAGCCGAGGACTTGCCGCCCAAGCGATCGAGACACCAGCGCCGCAGCTCTCCATCGAGGCCAGGCAGCAGATGGTCGCGCGGATGCAAGCGACCCTGAAAGAGCCTCCCCAGGGGCCGATTCAGGAATCCACGTAATCGTAGCCGCCAACTGACGTTGGCCGCTACGATTGGTTGAATCCGCGCTGATCCCCGCCCCTTTCGCCAAAGATTTCCCTGTAAGGTTTTCCGCTCTCGCCCGACTTCGCGGTGTGGCTGCCTGGCCCCAGTTGTGACTGAGTCGGGCGGCCACGCTGGACTGCTTCCTGGAAATCACTTGCGCCTGCGCGCAAGTGGTGTCCCCGGGACGGGACAGAGCAAACAATAAAACACTTCAAACGAGTTATGAAACGATTGACACTTACAACTTGCATCATTGGGATGGGGCTTGCTGTCGCGAGCCTCACAACCATCGCCAGAGCCGACGAGGCCGGCGTCCTTTACACTATGGACAACGCGGCTGGCGCCAACCATGTGCTGGCCTTCGAGCGCCATGCAAACGGCAGACTCACCACTGCCGGCAGCTTCGCGACCGGAGGCGCCGGCACCGGCACCGCCCAAGGCCTGCCGAGCCAGGGCCCGGTCCTGCTAACCCACGACGGTCGCTGGGTCTTCGTGTGCAATGCGGGCAGCAGTGATATTTCCCTCTTCGCTGTCACCCGGCACGGGCTGACGCGGACAGACAAGGTGGCATCCGGCGGCCAAATGCCGCTGAGCCTGGCACTGCGTCATAACCTGCTCTATGTGCTCAATGCGGGCGGCCTTGTGGGTGACAAGGACAATATCACGGCTTTCATCTTCGCCTGCGGCAAACTCATCGCGTTGCCCGATTCGACTCGCGCCCTCAGTGCGGACAACACGGGACCGGCGCAGGTCTCCTTCACTCGAAACGGCGACGCGCTGGTTGTGGCCGAGCGGGTCACAAGCCTCATAGACGTCTTTACTGTCGGAGATGACGGATTCGCCGACGGCCCGAAGAGTTTCCAATCGGTGGGAGCCACGCCATTCGGTTTCGACGTGGGCCGGCAAGGGCGGGTGTTCGTCTCCGAGGCAGCCGGGGGCGCGGCCAATGCCAGCTCGGCATCGTCTTATGCGGTCTCCGAGGCTGGGGACCTGGCAGTCATCAGCGGGGCCGTGCCGACGCAACAAACCGCCGCCTGCTGGCTTATCACCTCTCGCGACGGGCGCTTTATCTATACCGCCAATGCCGGCAGCGGTTCCATCTCCGGCTATCGGATTGGCCATGGCGGGAGCCTGGAATTGCTCGATGCTGACGGCCGAACCGGCGTGACCGGAGACGGCAGTCACCCGGCCGACATGGCGCAAAGCCGCGATGGCCGTTTCCTTTACAGTCTGAACAACGGCAACGGGACAATCAGCGCCTTTCGTTCGAAGCCAAACGGCTCGCTCCAGCCCTTGATGGTAATCGGCGGCCTCCCCGCCAGCGCCACCGGCCTGGCCGGGCGCTAAAGCACAAAACCGAACCTGCCCCATCGGCGGCAGACCCGGGCCAACTCATAAACGGGGGCGGGGACAGCCTCGCCCCCTCATCCTTGAACCCAGCGTATCCCTGGACGAGCGCCAGGGATTAACAGAGCAGCATCAGCGACCGGAGCCAGCCGCCACTGAGCCGCGAGTACAAAGTGACCTAAACGGCTGGCTCCGGTCCGCTGCGTGCTGGGGTCATGTCTTTGAGACCATGATTCTTGTTTTGAGATCATCCGATTCGAGGAGCCAGGTCGCCGCTGGACGCGATGTAGCAAACTGGCCCCTGACGTGTCCAGAACGAGAGTAGGGGATGAAAGCATAATTGCACAGCACGACAACGGCAGGGCCGAACAGCGAACCCGGCGCTCGCGGGAACTCCTGGGCTTGCCCCCGAACAGTATATGAAACCCGCAGGCCGGTCTCGGATGAGGCGTCTATGAGGGACAACTCGATTGTCTGGGCGCCGTCGAGTGCGGCCTGTTGCAGCGTCACGTTTGCGAACTGCGGCACGGGCTCCTGCTTCATCACCGCTTCCATTCCCAAGTCCACGATTGTATGGTGCCGGGGGCCAGACATAACGATGCTCAACACTTGCGGCGGGCCAGGCGCGTCCGGCATCAGACAGGACGGGAATCCCGCCGTCCACCGCACTCTTGTTAAGCGTGAGGACGCTCATTGGTTCGAGGTGGCTGCGGGCTGTGCATTCGTGATCGGTATAGTGATGGAGACGCTCGAAACGCTATTGACCGCCTGGATGCGCTGGGGCCGCGTCTCTCTGTCGAGGCAGGGGTTTTGCTACCAAAAGCAGTCCGAGGATTGCGAGCAGCGTGAGAAAGACCCATTTCACTTTGCTTTTGTTCATACTCTATAGACGATAGTTGGACCAGATGCTTGTCATGTGTGAGCCAAATAAGGCAACAGCAAGAACCCAAAGACAAAGACGCCCGCTGTGAAAGCGGACGTGGAAAGATACGCCCTCCGAGGGCCGATGCTGTGCTGAATCATCGCACCGCACGCCAGGACGAACAAGGTGACGAAATAACCAGCCAGCACAAGCGATGTGATAGCGCCCGTATCCATGCGATAGCCCAGCGCCTCCCGTTGGATGGCGACCATCAGGTAACCAGCGGGCACGAACACCTTGAATGGGATCAACAACATGGCAAACCACTCAGTGCCAGATGCTGGTAATATCTTCATCACGCTGAACGATCTCCCTCAGCCACAGCCGCCGGGGAGCCAGGCTTCGACGAGGCCGGGGAGCAGCGAATCTGCCCCGACTGCCGAAAACAGAACGGGCGGCGGCTGTTGGCTGGAGGGAGCGGGTTATGTGTTCGGCTTTCTATCACGGTAGCAATGTAGATCAAACTTCCCATCCTGCTCCAGATCTCGATACCCGACTGGAAATACGGGTCCGGACTTGTGAAAGGGTGGATAACCCTCCCGCTTGTGATAGAGGTGGACCTCCTCGTTCCGTGAAGCGCCCGCAACATCGCAACTCCGAATACAGAACATTCCCGTCCACTTCGTAGGGAGTGATGTCAATCCACTCGGGAACCTTCCCATCGCGCCACAACTTCTCAACGACCTCTTCGGCCGTTCGAGCCACACGCGCATCAGTCTGTGGCGTGTCGTGGTCTGCGAATATCTGCTCACCCGGTGCCAGCGGATTGCCGTCAAACGAGCTGTTCAGAAGCACAAAATAACAGTCTTGGCCCGGCAACTCGTTCCAACAAAACTGCGCGATGTTCTTCCGGACTGCCTCTGTGCCACGCTTGAGATTCTCCCGGAACTGTTCACGGGTGAGTGGCATACTCATAACACATAACAGTATGTTTGGGCCAAAGTAATGCCCGCCGGGCTCCCCCGGATTGCTTCATCAATTACGATGGAGCAACTTCTCCCTCTCGGCGTGGTACTCGGCCTCGTTGATAGCGCCGGCATCCCTGGCCTTTTGCAAGTCCATCAGTTGCTGCCCGACAGTGGGTGCCTGGGCCTTGCTGGTCGTGCCGCCGCCGAGCTGGAGGTTCAGGCATCCGGTAAGGAGCGTCGTGGCCGAAAGGGCAATCAGCGCCGGAATGAGTAGTTTCTTCATAGGCTTCGGTACGTGTTTGGGTGGGTGTGTGATGATGTGTTCAATACCGGCATACCGCCCTTGGAATCGGGAAACGTAGAGGGTCTTGCCGGGTTCATTGTCATCACCAGGACGAGGTTATATGCCCGCAACCGGAAGGCGTCAAGTCAACCCCCGGCACTTTGACTCCGGCGGCGTTTCAACACCGCCGCCAGGTGACGCGGATCGTGGCGCGCTACGCGTTGCGGTGGTGTATCGAACAGTATCATAAGGCGCTCAAGAGCGGAGCTGGAATCCAAGAGAACCAGTTGGAGAGGGATTTCGGATCGAGAATTCCCTGGCGGTTTTGGCGGTGGAGGAGAGGTGGGTAATGACAAGACCTGAAGGCTGCGCTCCGATGGCGGGGCCGCAGTAGATGCACCCGGGCGCCAGAAACCGAGACCCGTTCCCGGCGGCACAAAGTCTTCCGCGCAGCAGGATGCTCCCTGGCTTCTGCGCTTCTGCAGGCCCCGCTGCGGTCAGACTTGACAAGCAGGCAGCCTCTGCGCTCACTCACGCGGGAGAAAGCAGAAATATGCGATTCTTTGCCAGTCTGATCCTCGGCATGGTGATGGTGACCGCGAGCCTCCACGCGGGATCGCCACGCTTGGTTATTGATGACGACGCCTATGTCGCCAAAGTCACCGAGGCCAGTGCGAAGCTTCTGAGCGAGGGCAAGCTCAAGTCGCAGGATTTCTTGCGGGGAGAGATCCGGAATGGCGGGTTCCCGTTGAAACTGGCCCCGGTGCTCCACCACAAGCTGACCGCGCCGGAGGTGTTCGACCGCCTGCGGCAGAGCACGCTGGCGGTCGGCAGCTACTACAAGTGCCCGGAATGCGGGGAGTGGCACTTCAACAGCAGCGCCGGATTCGTCGTGGCGGAGGAGGGTGTGATCTGCACCTGCTGCCACGTGGTCCTGGCCGAAGACGATGGCGTCAAAGAAAGCTACCTCATCGCCGCCGACGATGCGGGCCGCGTCTTCCCGGTGGAGTCCGTGCTCGCCGCGGATACTGACTCCGACACCTGCTTCCTGAAGATTGACGCCCCGAACCTGAAGCCCTTGCCGCTGCGACCGGGCGTGCGCACGGAGCGCCCGGGTCTATTGCCTAAGCCATCCCGGCGGCTACTTCTTCCTCTTCACGCAAGGGATCGTGGCGCGGGTGAACCTCCAGCGCAACGAGGTCCTGGACGAGAACGGCCAGACCAACGGCCTGCTCACCCGCCCGATCCTATTCCTCAACGTCACCACCGAGTTCGCTCCGGGTTCGAGCGGCGCGCCCATTGTGGACGAAGACTGCAACATTGTCGGCCAGGTCGCCAGCATCGCCGAGGCCGGCGAGCCCGAGATCGGCAACACCAACGCTCCCCCCTCACCGAGCGTGCCGCTGGGCTTTTGCACCGCCGCCGAAGAGATCCTGCGCCTGACCAGCCTGGACACCCGAATCCTGGCGGCCGCGACGGGGACAAATGCCGCTGTTACCCGGCCCAGGCTGCGTTCACCCCACTAAAAGGCAAATCCCACGCCGCTCCAAAACCCTGCAGCGAGTCAGGAGTTCTGAGGCTTGTTGAGCCGATGCTGCTTGAGCTCGGCGTAAATGGATTGCGCCAGGCCCGACTTCTGAAAGCCGACCACCTTCGCCCCTTTCACGCCGAAATACTGCTCCAGTTCCGCCGAGGTGTAGAGCTGAACGACCGGGTAGTGCGCGAAATCCGACAGCACCTCGGCGCGGCTCTGCTCCGAGATGTCGAGCGTGATCAACACGAAGTGCAACCTGCTCTTGCTGCGCCGCAGCGTCTCGCGTCCGACCAGCAGGTTGCGCGACCGCAAGACGAACGGGAACAGCCGTTCCACCGGTTTGGCCGGCGCCTGGCTGCTTCATCACGCCACCTTCACCTTGGCTTTGCGGCCTTTGATCTGGGCGCGGTTCAGCTTCGAGATGATGCTGTTGGCGTGTTCGGACGCCACATCCACAAACAGATGCCGCTCCCGGATGTCCACCGCGCCGACGACTTTCCGGGGCAGCCCCGTCTCGCCGAGGATCGTGCCGACGATGTCGGCCTCCGAAACGCCCATCTCCGCGCCGACATTGACGTAAAGGCGGGTCTGGCCCTCCGGCGTCCGGCGGCTGGCTTTCGGCGGGCGGGCCGGGGCCGGTTCGGCGGGCCGGGGAGCTTCCGGTGCTGGGGGCGGCGCTTCCTGAGGCGGCGGTTTGGCTGGGCTGGGGCTTTCCTTCACCGGCGCGCGCCGGCGGCGCGTGCAGCCGGGGCTCGGGAGGACGCTCCCGCCGGTGGGGAGGCTCCTCGCGGTGGCGTGGCGGCCGCTCCTCATAGGGGCCGGAGCCGGCCTTCCGGGGCGGTATGCGCAGGTTCTCTCGTCGCGCAGGCGTCCCGCCCGGCCTTGCTCCCGGCCCCGATCCGGCGCCGGGCCGCGCGTCCGGGACCTCTCCGCTCCCAATGGCTCGCGCGGCGCCCCGCTTCCTCGCGCGCGCCTTTGGCCGCGGGCGCGCTCTCTCCGCCCTGCAAATGATGAAGCAGCGCGGACGCGATGTCGGTCGAGCTGAAGCCCTCTTCGAGCAAACGCTCGATGAGTTGGTCCTGCCGCTTGAATTCGCCGCTCTTGAGCGTGGCGCGCACCTTGTCGAGCACCACGTTGGCGCGCGCCTCTTCCACTTCATCGACCGTGGGCGGCTGTGGCGCGGTGAATCCGCGTGTTCACATAGCGCTCGATGTCGCGGATCTGAAACACCTCGCGCCCCGAGGCGAATGAGATCGCCCGCCCGCTGCGCCCCTGCCGGCCCGTGCGGCCGATGCGATGCACGTAATCCTCGCCGTCGTAAGGCAGGTCGTAGTTGAACACCACCTCGATGTTCTCCACGTCAATGCCGCGCGCCGCCACGTCGGTGGCGACGAGGAATTCGAGGCCGGACTTGCGGAACCGGTTCATCACCCGGTCGCGCATCGCCTGGGTCATTTCGCCGTGGAGCCGGTCCGCCGAGTAGCCCTGCGCGTTCAAGATGCTCCACCAGGTCGTCCACCATGCGCCGGGTGTTGCAGAAGATGATGCCGAGCTTGAGGTCGTGGATGTCAATGAGGCGCGTGAGCAATTCCACCTTGAAGCGGCGGTCCACCTCGTAATAGACCTGCTCGACGGTCGGCACGGTCATCGCCTTTTGCTCGATGCGAATGCTCTGCGGGTCGCGCGAGTATTTCTCGATCAACTGCTGGATCGGGCGCGGGATCGTCGCGGAGAAGAAGACCGTCTGCCGCTCCTTGGGCGTGCCCTGGAGAATCAGCTCGATGTCGTCGCGGAAACCCATGTTGAGCATGACATCCACCTCGTCGAGCACGACCATCTTCACCGCGTCGAGCCGGAGCGTGCCGCGGCGCATGTGGTCCATGACCCGGCCCGGCGTGCCGATGACGATTTGCGCGCCCTGCCGCAGCCCGAAGAGCTGGCGGTCGTAGGATTGGCCGCCGTAGATCGGCAACGCGTGCAGGCCGCGTTTGAAGAGCGCCAGCTTGTGGACCTCCTCCGATACCTGCACGGCCAGTTCCCGCGTCGGGCAAAGGATCAGCACCTGCGTGGTCCGCTCCTCCACGACCACCTTCTCGATCGCCGGCGCCGCGAAGGCGACGGTCTTGCCGGAGCCGGTCTGCGACTGGCCCGACCACGTCCTTGCCCTGCAGCAGGACCGGGATCGCCTCGGCCTGAATCGGCGCCGCCTGCTCGAAGCCGAGCTTGTCGATGGCCTTCAGCAATTCGCTCGAAAGCCCCAGTTCAGAAAATAATTTCGTCGTCACGCCGATAAATGATGGTCGAAAGAACCAACATAACGCGGCAGCGCCCAAAACGAGAGACCTTTCTTCGCCCAAGAGCTGAGGCGAGCCAGATCCTGATGTTAGGTGCTAACTACGCGCCATTCAGGTCTAGTCCCCTCCCCTCCTTTTGCAGGAGCCCCCGCAATCGGCGCTCGCCTGGCCGCCGCGGCTATGCGAGAGTCTCCGCGCATGAGCAATCGGCCCGGCGCCCGTGAGCGCGGCTTTACCCTGATCGAGCTGTTGGTGGTGATCGCAATCATCGCCATTCTCGCCAGCCTGCTGCTGCCCGCGCTGTCCGGAGCCAAAATGAAGGCCCAGGCCACCGCGTGTGGCAATAACCTCCGACAGTTGTCCCTCGCCTGGATGCTTTACACCGATGACAACGACCAATTGCTGGTCAATAACTCCAGCACGGCGGACACGCGGACTTATCGGCAGAGCTGGGTCAACAACATCGAGAACTGGACGACCAGCGACGAGAACACCAACCCCGCCTATGTGCTCAGCGGAAAGCTGGCGTCGTACGTGAACAACAGCCTGGGAGTCTATAAGTGCCCGTCCGACCGCACGGTGGCGGACAACGGCCCGCGGCTGCGGAACATCTCGATGAACTCGCTGGTCGGCAACCCGCTCCACACCCCCAACCGCTTCAATCCCACCTGGCTCCAGTTCCTCAAGCCCACGGACTTCCCCAGCCCGGCCAACTTCTACGTCTTCGTGGAAGAACACCCGGACACGGTCAATGACGGGTATTTCATGAATCGCTGGGATGAGATCAAGTGGGGGAACCTGCCCGCCTCGTGGCACAACGGCGCAGCCAACCTGTCCTGGGCCGACGGCCATGTTGAACGCCACCGCTGGCTGCCGGATACGGTGCGTCCGCCGGTCCGCGGCGGTGTGGGCAGCGGCGGTTTTGTGCCCTCACCCACGACTGACTATCTCTGGCTCCGCGAGCGCACCAGCATCAAGCTGAACTGAGGCGCCGAACCGGGTGAACCGGTGAACGCTGCCGGCTTGCCGGTCCAATCAGGCGTCTAATCGGATGAGCCCCTACCCGCCCGCGAATACCGGGCGAAAGTTCGCTTCGGTGAGGATTCGCGCGACCTCCTGCCGCTTGTCGCCCTGAATCTCGATCTGCCCGTTCTTCACTGTGCCGCCCGTGCCGCAGGCCTTTTGCATAGCCTTGGCCAGTTGCTCCTTTTCCGGCAAGCCGATGCCGACGAAGCCCTTTACGACCGTCACCGTCTTGCCGCCGCGCCCGGCGGTCTGCCGGATGATGTCCACCCGGCCGCGGTTCTTCCGCGCAGGTTTGGCTTCGGGCCGCTGGCCGGCATTGGCTGGCGAGCTTTCGGGTGCCGCTGGCAGCCCTTCGCTGGACAACGCACCAAAGGGATTGTGCCCAAAGGCCTGTCCGCCCTGCGTGGAAATCCATTTGGGATCACTCATGAGTATCGCTGTGGGAGGTTGCTGATCCCTGAAGTGGGCGAACCGCAGCACCTCCGGGAAATCTCTCGCCCGCACGCCGGTGTTCCCATCGAATTGGCCTGGCTGACGCTATCAAATGACGGCATAGCCGCATGGTAACCTACCGCCCGAAAAGGGGAAGGCTTTTGAGGTGCCCCCCCGCCCCGGCGGGATTCTCGAAGCGCGCATGGCAGGCGCAGGTCTTGACGCCATCCTGTCGCCCGATGACCATTCCCCTATGACCACAACCGACGAGCCCGACTCCGTCCTCCGGGAAACGACAGATGGGCGTTCCGAAGCACTTCCGCCGGTGCCGCGCGCGCAGTAGGCACAGCGATGGCACCGAGCCAGGAAACGTCTGGCCTGTTCCGTTTCTCGGTCACCCAATTCCTTGCGGCCCTGATCGTGCTGCTGGTCGCCACCTCCTGTCTTCCCGAGGGTTCCGGTGCGGATGCCATCGCCGGTGGTTTGATGACCCTGGTGCTGGTTTCCGCCGTGCTCGCGGTCGGCGGTGGCCGGCGATCACTGGCGCTGACGGTCGCCCTGGTCCTTCCGGCGGTAGCGGCCGAATGGTTGGACCGCTATCAACCGGGCGTGGTGCCTCAATGGCTGATCACGGGCGCGGGCGTAGTGTTCATCGGGTTCGTGTTTGCCCAACTGTTGCGGTTCATCCTGCGCGCGCCCCGCGTCAACAGCGAGGTGCTGTGTGCCGGGCTTTCCGGCTACCTCTTGCTCGGACTGCTGTGGGCCTCAGCTTATTTGCTGGTGGCGCGGCTGACGCCTGGCGCGTTCAAACTACTTTCCGGGGTGGCAGGGGCCGAACCGATGGGTCGCTTTGACACGCTTTACCTCAGTTTCGCCTCTCTGACTTGCCTGGGCTGCAATGACATAGTGCCGGTCTCGCGTCCGGCCAGGATGCTGGTGGTGATGGAGGCGACCGTGGGCGCGCTCTATCTGGCGGTCATGATCGCCCGCCTGGTGGCGCTTTATTCCCGTCCGGTCCAACGGGAGCGAAGGCGGCCCGGCCCGGGCTGACGTCCCGCAAGGCGTCCGAGCGGTGGTGCCGAACTGGAGAAGGCGTCGAGTGAGTTCAAGTCAAACACTCCTCTCATCACTCGGTTCGCCCGCACCTTTTGCCGTGTCGGGCCTCGGGCAACTACAAGTCACGGCGGTTCCCTTGCCTGGCCCGCGCCCGATCTGAAGATCCGCGCCAATGAGGTCCGCGCGATAGCGCATAATGCGCAGGCCCATGCCTGGGCCTTGGGCTGCGCCCTCGGAAAGACCAACGCCATCGTCGGTAATTGTGAGGGTCAGCAGGTGGTCGTCAGCCGACAGGCGGATAATGACCTGGGTTGCCTGAGCGTGGGCGATGACGTTGTTGAGGGCCTCCTGGGCGATGCGATAAAGGTGGGTGGCGAGCGAGGGCTCGAGTTGTTCCGGCCAACTGTCCTCCTCGACCCGACAGTCGAGAGAGCCGCGCTTCCGCACGCGCTCAGCCAGTTCTTCGAGCGCGGCCAGAAGGCCGGCTTGGAGCAGAGACACCGGCTGTAGTTCCTCTGCCATTTCCCGCGCGCGGGTGACAGAGTCTTTGAGTTCCTGGCTGATCTCGGAGGCGACTTGGGCCTCGGGCAGTCTCTTTGTCCCCAACCGCTTTTCCAAGACCTTGCTCATCGCCTCCAGGCCCGTCAACCGCTGGCAAAGGTCCTCGTGCAGATTCTCCCCGATGCGTCGCTGTTCCCGTTCGCTGACCTCCTGGATCTGTCGCTCCAGGAGTCTCCGCTGGCTTAAATGCCGCGCTTCCGCTAACAGGCGTTGGTTCAGGCTCTGTACCAGCAACGCCAATGTGATGCCCGCGACCAACAGGCTCGCTGGCAATGCCCCGTGCATAAACGTGCCGGCAAACATCGAGCGCCCCAGGTGTTCATTCTTGTCGTATAGAAGCACCAGCCACCAGTTCTCGCCCGAAAGGACCCTGGCCGGCGTCCAAAGCGCAATCCAGTGACCCACATTCAACCCCTGCGGCGTGCGGTTTAGAAAATCAGCCACGCCCGCAGAGGCAAACCGTTCCCGGAACCACTGGGCCGCCGAGGGGTCGGCGTTGGCGTCCTGAATCACATCCCCCTCGTCGTTGACGAGAAAAGCAGCCTGCCGCTCAAGGCCGTTACGCAGGCACGCCAGGATCATGCGGGTCCGGATCATGCCCGCGACGATGCCCACCAGCCGATTTCCAGAGCGAATGGGCACCGAATAAACAAAACCCCGAGCCTGGCGGCCCTGCGCATCCGGGACGCAGAGCGCAATTTCATGACTAAAGAGTGCCCGCAAGCCCGGGTCGGCGGCGAATCGCTGGATCTGCTCCATTTGGGTCCGATATTCTTCCTGCTCTCGCGCGGCGGAGTGGACTTGGGGCGACGGCAAACTCCCCGACTCGTGCTCGAATGTCATGAACGGCCGCCGCTCCCCGTTGAAATCGCGTTCCACCACATACAACTCGGCCAACTGATGGTATTCCCAGCCGTGGTCATAAACCTTCTGGATAAAGCCCCGCGCCTGCGTCCGCATCGCGATCACGTCGTCATCCTCGCTGATGAAGAGCAACATGGAATAAACCTCCTCCAGATAATCGTTCACGTGCTCCTCGCTGCTCTGCATCCGCAAGAGGTTCTCCTCCCGAATGCGCTGCTTCAGGGCCGAGACCGCCCGCGCCTCCTCCCTGATGTCCAGCCATGCCAGCACCGCCATCCCCACGACGATGACCAGCGGGAGCCATCGGCTCCACTTCAGGAAAGCCGAAGCGCGCAACTCGACGACGCGGGCGCGCCCCGGGACCTGGTTCCTTCGTTTATCCACAGCGGCAAACCCTCCCCGGAGCCCAGCCCCGGAAAACTTGCTTCCAGAACAGACTGCGAGGCAAGGCCCATTGCATACGTCCATCATCTGCCTTCCTGGCCACGGCCGCAAACGGATTTCGGATACGTACCCCCTTTAGGGCGCATCTCACTTTCTGTACATTGGAGGCTGCTTCGCGACGGCGCCTGTTTCGGCGTCAGATCCGTTCCCCCTCACCCCGGCCCTCTCCCTCAGGGAGAGGGAGCCACCTGCGCCAACGCTCGAGCATACCGGACGGCTCGGATTCGCCGACACGCTGCCGGCCGTTTTCCCTCTCCCTAAGGGAGAGGGCCGGGGTGAGGGGGAACGGGGCTCACGGTTGGCAGGGGGCTGCATAGGGTTTCCCGTTGGCCCTCACAAAAGGTGAGAGGCTCCCCTCCCTCTACAAGGCCATCGAGCCTTGCCTTGACGTGCTCGAAAGCGGTCTTCAGGATCAGGTTATGCACTGGTTCGAATGCCGAATGCCGGGGCGCGCCCTGCGCCGAAAAACTGAGTTTGCTTCCCTGTCAGCGCTACTGCTGGCGATGCTGGCGCCCTGCGCCGCCGCCGAGAACGGCGCCGCGGTGCCGGACTTCACCTTTATCCAGGCCAGCGATGTTCATGCGCCGATGGCCCAGAGCAAGGCTACCATCGCCCGCATTCCGGGCCTGGGCGAGATTGACCTCGCGCCATTCGGGGTCAAAGTTCCTAAGCCGAGCTTTGTGATTGTGACCGGGGACATGAATGAATTTGGCGGCGGCAGCGGATGGTGGGAGGAATTCCTGTCCGACTGGAAGGATTGCACGATCCCGATGTACGACGGGCTGGGAAACCACGACAATACGTGGCATGCGAACCTGAAGTCCCTGCGCTATCTGGGCCTGGGGCCCTGTTACTCGTTCGACAAGTCCGGCTGCCATTTCGTCAGCCTGATGACTCCTACCCTCCAGGACCCCCGGCCATCGGTGGGCGAGGAAGAGCTGATTTGGCTGAGGCAAGACCTCGCGAAGTCGGGCGCGCGGACACCGGTATTCGTGTACTTCCATCATCCGTTACCGGGGAGTGAATTCGCCAGCCGCTACGACTATGACCGCCTGCTGGATCCGCCATCGCTACAACACGGTGCTGATGATGGCCGGGCACTCCCACGGGCATGTCCACCGCGCGGTCGAGGGCCTCGACGAGACCACCGGTGGTTCGACCTTTGGGCCGAATGCGGGGTTTGCTGTCATCTCGGTCAAAGACGCCGTGTGCGCGGGCCTACTGGAAGGAGGACGAGCCGGCTCCGGACTTGAAACTCCTTGAGAAGCCGCTCCCTGCGAAGTTATCCTATCCGGACGTTGAGATTCACTCTCCGGCTTTCCGTGAGTCGGACGGGGAGACCCTGAGCATCTCGGCGAGCTTCTCGGGTCCGGTGGCCCTGGATCGGGCCATCTAGACGATTGACGGCGACCTGGATGGCGAATTAAAGCTCGCCGGCCAGTCACCGAACTGGACCGCCTCCGGCCTCGCGGACTCGGCACCCTGTTACCCGGCGCGCATTACTTGCGGGTGGATTTCGTCAAGGGCGACGAGCATATACGCGCAGCACGGAGTTCTTCTTCGAGCCCACGAACCACCCGACCGCCTGGCGCGCCTACCTGGCGGCGTCCGGCAAGGTTACTCCGGTGGTGACTGACGGCGTGGTCTATGTCGGAGCGAACGACGGCAATCTGCGCGCCTTCGAGGCCAGGACCGGCAAGCAACTCTGGGCTGTGGAGACGGGCGCCGAGATACTGGCCGAACCGCTGGTGAGCGGTGGGAAGGTCTATACCGCCAACGGCCTCGGAGTGGTCTCCGCCTACACGACTGCGGGGAAGAAGGGGTGGTCGTTCACCGCGGGCGACGCC